>NZ_BAEP01000022.1 GCF_000315015.1 Paraglaciecola mesophila KMM 241
AAAGCTAAACCCTTTTTTATATCTAAAAGTAGACATCTTGTCTTATTAATTTGGTATTCTATTGAGATTATTAATAAGCATTTTTGTTAATAAACCCACGGGTTACGGTGGCTAGTATAATTCGAATATCCATCCACACTGACCAGCGGTGTATATAATCCAAATCATACTCCACGCGCTTAATCATCTTATTAATGGTTTCAGTTTCGCCACGAAAGCCGTTTATTTGCGCCCAGCCAGTAATTCCAGGGCGTACTTTGTGACGCAGCATATAGCCTTCAATCAACTTACGATATTCTTCATTGTGCGCAACCGCATGCGGGCGAGGCCCAACTACTGACATACGACCTTGTAACACGTTAATAAACTGCGGTAATTCATCCAGCGAAGTTTTACGTAAGAAAGCACCAAGAGGCGTGATACGTGCATCATTTTTGGTCGCTTGTTGCACTTTATCGCCATTGTCTTGCACCGTCATGGAGCGAAACTTATACACTTTGATTTCCTTGCCATCTAAACCGTAACGGTTTTGTTTAAAAATCACCGGGCCTTTAGAGGTTAACTTCACTGCCATTGCAATAAATAGCATGGGGATGGCAATCATCGTCAAAATTAATGACGATACAATAATATCTTCTAAACGCTTAGTGATATCGCCTGCACCTTGAAAGGGCGTATCGAATACACTCAACGTTTGAATTGACCCCACACTCTGCCAGCGAGCATTCAGCAGGTTGTACATAAAGAAGTTTGGGATGATATACACAGTGGCTGTTGAGTCACTGCACATGTTCAAAATCTGCATGATGCGCTTCTCGGCGCTCATAGGCATCGCAATATAGATGTAATCAATTTCGCCACTCTTAGCTAATTTAATCGCGTCTTGAATACTGCCCATCACTTGGTGCTGAATTTCATGGGGAATACGAGCCGGAGCTCGGTCGTCGTACATACCCTTGAAAATGATGCCTAATTGTTCATTTTCCATTATTTGGGTTGCTAGGTTGTATCCTGATTGCGTCGCGCCAATGACAATTGCTTTGCGGGTATTGTGGCCTTTTTTGCGGTGCCTAAATAATATCTCACGAAACGCTACGCGCCAGCTAACTAATGTCGGTGCACAAAGCACCAACCAGCTTAAAATTACAAAATTAGATGCAGCGATGCTTTCTGGGAAAATAAAGGCAAAAGTCGTTGTGACTAACGATGATACACCCCAGGCAATCATGGCCCACTTTATCATTAAGGTGTTTGGGGCGGTCCGCCAAGAGCGATATAAATCAACTGCTTCTGCGCACAACATATAAGAAATGATGCTGACAAAAAGTAACAATAAGTCCGAGGAATTAATCGGCAATCCTTGGTATAACAGCACAAGAAAATACACTAAGGTGATAATAACCATATCGACTAAACGATAAAGTGTAGAAAAACTACTTTGGTTACTTTGAATTATGCCCCCAGGGCTTTTATTATGCATGTTGTGTCTACCATTAAAGTTGCTTACTACATTTAAATTTACAGTGCTTGTAAATGAAATTGCTCCAATACCAAGCGGAGTCTTGATTTTGCGACAGGCTGGTGTCGCTAATTCCCAACATCTAAAAAACTATAAACCTAAAAAATTCCTTTTAGTTTCAATATCTTGAGTTGATATAGAAGTTAGTCTGCTTTGGACCACAAACATTATATCACGCTATTCTGTTGTATAATTACGACATATTTTTGTTTTTTTTGTGACATTGCTGGTACTTTCCACAATAGCGAGTGTGTTTTTTGTATATTATTTTCAGATATAACCGAACTTAGCACTGACGAGCTAAGCAGCTGACCAGAGAATAAGCAAGTATGAGGCCATCTTTAAAAAGATTCAGACGTGATGTTAGGTGAGCCTATACACTAGGCTTAGCCTCGTGATAAAGTGCATGAAAATTAAGCAATATATTTATTTAATTAGAGTGTCTTGTGGAACATGAAAGACGCGATTATGCGTCGATTCGGATATTTGACTAGCGCTAAAGCGGCGAACATATCGTTTAATGAGCGGTATAATTGAAACCCCCACGAGCTTTTTCGCAATATTTGTAATCGTTGCATCCTTTACATGATGTCATCTTGGTTTAACAAGCATGGCATATTAATAGGTGAAACTGAATAATTCACGCTTTACTGAATGCTTAGTGGCATAAAATTCGCTTAGGCTATCGCTTCGCCTATTTTGCGAGTCGTAATTGATGGTTTTTTACAGATATCTTGTGTCAAAATATATTGATAACAAGACACTAATTTCATTAGAAAATTGATAAACTTAGTGCAAGCAAGATCATATTTTAACTTTAAGACAGAGATGATTGAATGAGTAAGACTAAATTAGCAAGCGCCATAGGAATGGCATGTGTATGTTCGTCGTCATTTGCTCAGGAGGAGGTCGGCATTGACCTTGGAGCATTCGAATTGGTCCCAACACTCACTACAACAGTTGGTTTTAACGACAACGTCACCCGCTCGAATACTGATGAGATAGATAGCTGGTTTAGTAAAATCGTTCCCAGATTTACCTTGGTGAACAACTTTGGTTTAAACAGCTTACGCTTTGGTTATCAGCTTTCTCGTGGTGATTATTTCTCAAGCTCTGCCGATGATTACACGGACCATTTAATTTTTGCCTCATTAGATTATGAGCTTAATAGCCGCCATCGCATTAAAACCAGTATTGATTTCGAAGACGGTCACGATGATAGGGGAGAGCGCTTTTCAATTGGTCGCGGAGACGAATTAACCGCTCCAGATGAGTTCAAAGAAAGTGAAGTGGACTTTATCTACTCTTACGGTGCCCTAAGCGCGCAAGCAAGATTGGATATAAACCTAAACTATCGAGATCTTGACTATAAAATCAATACCGATGAATACAAGGCTCGTGATAGAACCAAGAGTAAAGTCGGAGGGACGTTTTATTACAATATCGGCGCCGCGACAGATTTACTGTTTGAAACGTCTATCACAGATGTTGAATATGCATTTTCGATAAATGATGCAAATTCATTTGATAGTTTAGAAACTAGCTATTTAATTGGTGCTCAATGGCAGTCTACTGCTTCTACTTCAGGCTATGCAAAAATCGGTTACCAAGACAAAGACTTTGATGCTGCTGAGCGTGGAAATTTCTCTGGCACTACCTGGCAGGCTGGTATTGTGTGGGAGCCATTAGAGCGCGCCACCTTTATTCTCGATACCCAAAATGAAGCCCGTGAAACTAATGGTGAGGGTGATTTTATTCGCCGCAAAGATATTTCTCTGCGTTGGCGTCATGAATGGCTGCAACGTTTACGTACAGAAGCGGGTTTTGCCGTTGGTACGGATGATTATGAAGGCAGTGGTCGAACGGATGATCTGCAAGATATAAACCTTGCTGTTGTTTATGAATTTAGGCGCTGGTTAACCTTTAATTTAGGTTACACCTTTAGCGATAGGGACAGTAATCAAGATACTATTGATTACGACCAAAATATTTATCGCTTAACAGCAAGAGTGACTTTGTAGTCTTTGTTTTAATTGGAGTAAATATGAAAACAAAAACCCTATTTTTGTTGTGGCTTATGCTTTTTAGCAGCGCTGCGTGGTCACTAGATGCCAGCTTAAGTCAGTATAAATTGGGCTCTGGCGATGTGATTAAAATTACTGTCTTTGGCCAACAAGATCTTTCTCTGACCACAAAATTACCCAACCATGGTGTGATCAACTACCCATTTTTGGGGGACTTGAGAGTCACTGGGTTAACAGGGGCTGAACTTGAAGCAAAGTTATATACGGGCCTCAAAGGGGATTATTTAGTTGAGCCTTCAGTGTCTGTTACGGTGATAGAGTATCGACCGTTTTTTATTGACGGTGAAGTTAAGCGACCTGGTGGCTACCCTTATCAACCTGGATTATCAGTCAATAAGGCGGCAGCACTTGCGGGGGGCTACACGGAGCGAGCGTCTAAAACAAAAATATTTATTCGTCGAGAAAACGAGTCTGGTCAAGCAGAACAACTAAATGCAGATTCTAACGATATAGTTTTACCCGGTGACATAGTTACCGTTCAACAAAGCTTCTTTTAAAAGGTATGTAGTTTATTATGTCAGCGCAATCAAATGGACAATTAGAGGCTAAGTTACTCGACTCAGAAACGATAGATTTAGGTCATTACTGGCAAACGGTTCGACGTTACTTGTGGCGCATTCTGGGACTAGCAGTATTCATCACTGTATTAGTCGCACTCATAGTAATGTCTATCACGCCGCAATATAAGGCGACGGCTAAGTTACTGATTGAATCGAAACAGGCCAAAGTGCTTTCTATTGAAGAAGTGTATGGTTTAGATTCTTCGAGAAAGGAGTATTTTCAAACTCAATACGAGATATTGCAATCAAGACAGATCGCCGAGAAGGTAGTTGAAAAGCTCAAGCTTTATGAAAACCCGAGCTTTGCGCCTGGGTATGAGGCGACTCAAGCTAACTTCATAAGCAAGCAGCTAGCAGCACTAAAAAGCAGCATAATATCTTCGTTGCCATTTTTACCGCAAAAAGAAAAAGTGGTTTTATCTGAAGCTCAACAACTTGATGCGCGCAAGCGTTACGCCACTGCGAAGGTGATGCAGGCGTTAGAAATCAATCCGCTTATTAATACCCAAATCGTAGATATTAGTTTTGAGCATGAAGATCGGCAGTTTGCGGCTATTGCAGCCAATGCGGTAGGTGATGTATACATCGAAAACTACCTCGAATCTAAACTAGATATGACCACCAAGGCGACTACTTGGCTCAATGAAAGCTTACAAGGGTTACGTACTAAACTAGATACTGCAGAGCGACGCCTTTCAGCGTTTTACGAGCAAGAAAAACTGGTCAATATCGATGGTGTAGTTGGTCTCGCAGCCGATGAATTACAAGATCTGAGCCGCCAGCTAATTGATGCTCAAGCGGCTTATAATCGCGCTGAAACCCTTTATAATCAGGTTAACTCAGGAGCGACGATTGCCGAGCTAGCTGACTTACCTGAAGTGATTAATCATCCTGCGGTACAGAATGTTAAGCGTGAACAAATTGGTGCTCAAAGTCGAGTATCTGAGCTAAGTAAGGTATACGGACCTAAGCATCCAAAGATGATTGCGGCTCAAGCTGAACTGAGCTCGATCCAGAATAGTCTTAACGACCAAATTCGCTCATTAGTTTCTGGCGTGAATACTGATTTTAGTACCGCAAAATTGAAGTTGGATGCGTTGCGAGAAGAAGTGAATGTTAATAAGGAGAGTTTCCGTAAACTCACCAACCTAGAAAGCCGGCATAAAGCACTACAACGTGAAGTGGATATCAATCAGCAGCTTTACAGCTCGTTCTTTACGCGCTTAAATGAAACGTCTGAATTAGGTGGCTTCGAGTCAGCCAATGCGCGCATGTTAGATTTGGCTGTGCCTCCTTCATTCCCGTCAAAGCCCAAAAAGGGATTGATCATTGCAGCAGCCTTTATCGTTAGCTTAGGTTTTGGGGTATTTTTAGCCTTGGCGATGGACGCACTCAATAGCGGTATACGTTCAGTGGAAGATGTCGAGCGTAAACTAGGCCAGCGTATGCTGGGCTTAATCCCTTGGGAAGCGCATAGCAAAAAAGACAACCTTTCGCTGCGTCACTTCTTCGATGGTAAACGCCACACTTTTAGTGAGGCGGTGCGAACGTTAAGAACGAGTTTACAATTGCTGAATATTGATAAACCGTCCAAAACGATCCTCGTCACCTCTAGTGTGCCTAAAGAAGGTAAAAGTACGGTATCGATTAACTTGGCATTTGCAATTGGTCAATTGAGTAAAGTACTACTAATAGATACAGATCTTCGTCGCCCAACTATTGCCAACCAATTCAGCTTGCCGGGTTTTCAGCCAGGTGTCGCAAACTTGATCGCTGGTACGCACACCCTTGAAGAGTGTATCGTAACGGATGAAATGTCAGGTATTGATATTATTTGCGCTGGAACCGTACCACCGAACCCGCAAGAACTGCTTGCTTCTGATAGCTTCAAAGTCTTGATGCAAGACTTAAAAGCACGCTATGAGCATATCATTGTTGATAGCGCACCTACGCAGGCGGTGAGTGACGCTATCGTAGTTTCAAAAGTGTGTGATTCAGTAGTCTACGTGGTTAAAGCCGACAGTACGAGTGACAAGCTAATCACCAATGGTTTGAGTCGCTTCCTGCAAGTGGGGCATAGGGTTGACGGGGTAGTATTGAACCAAGTCGATTTGCGCAAAGCGAAAAAGCATGGCGAATATACCGGCTTCTACGACCAATATGGTTATCACAGTTATAATCAAGATAATCACTACAAGGCAGAAAAGACTAAGCAATCTTGATCGATTTACACAGCCATATTTTACCCGGTATAGATGATGGCGCCCCTGATTTAGCGGCGTCATTAGCTATGGCTGAGCAATCTGTGTCTGTTGGGGTCACTCATATGGTTTGCACCCCTCATATACACCAAAGCTATTTCGATAATGACATAGCTAATATTGCTCAGACCTATCAAGCACTAGTAACACATTTGGCCCAAGCTAATTGCCCTCTTAAACTGTCATTTGGTGCAGAAATTCGCATCACTCCTGACATAATGATCTGGCACAAACGCGGCCAAATTCCGTTTATCGGCAGGTGGCAAAACAAAGATGTCATGCTGCTTGAGTTACCTCACAGTCACATTCCCCCCGGTACAGATAATTTAGTGCGCTGGTTAATCAAAAATCAAATTCAGCCTGTGATTGCGCACCCTGAACGTAACCGAGATATCATTGCTGACCCGGATAAAATTTTTGCATTGAAGCGAGCGGGCTGTTTATTTCAAGCGACAGCGGGTGCCATAACAGGTCGTTTCTCGGAATCAGCAAAAAACACCGTAGAGCTGTTACTAGCGCGCGACCTTATCTCATACGTTGCATCAGACACCCATAGTATCAATCGTCGGCCCAATGATATGGCTGAGGCGTTTATTGCGGTAACGGCACTGAAGGATAAAGAGTATGCCGTAAACTTGTTTAAAACGTTTCCATGGTCAATATCACAAGGTAACGCATGGCAGTAGGTCTTATTAGCAACATCACTCACGCACGTGTATTTATAAAACGATATGTGGCAGTGATCAGTTTTGCTGCGCTTGCGTTAGTTTGCTTATTTGTCGCGCTGCGTTTCACCAGTGCCAGTTTTGACTTTTATAAAGTGCAAAACATAGTGACGTCTTGGCAAGAGCAAGGTAATACGCAGACAATCGAAGAGTATCAGTCAGCCAAAATGGCCATTGAGTCGGCGGTTGATAGCCAACCTAGCCACCCTTTGTATCAAGATTTACTTGGGCAAGTATACGAGTGGGGTGCAATAGCAGGCTACGAAGAAGCAGAAAGCTCACTACGCTTGGCAAAAACGCATTATTTGCGTGCGACGCAGTTGCGCCCTCTTTGGCCGGTTACCTGGGCTTCTTTAGCCATGGTTAAGTGGCGGCTACAAGAATTCGACGACGAAATGCTATTGTACCTGCAACGAGCGAGTAAATTGGGGCCGCAAAAGCCCGAGGTGCACATTTTATACGTGAAGTTAGGAATGGCCTTGTATGCGAATAATCACCCAATGCTGCTGACCATTCGAAAAGATTTTTACCATCGAGTTGCTCTTGGGTTAAGCGCCCCTCAGAGCAGGAAGAAAGTGCTAGAACTGATCGCACAATACAAGGCTGAAAAACGCGTGTGCAGATGGCTTAGAAATGAACCATTATCGATACAAAGGAAAGTACCAAATTGCCCTGCAAATAAGAGAAAAGGCTAAGCTTCTAAATACTATTTGTAAGGTGACTATTGAAAAGGTGACTAATTAGTCTCAGCTTTTAAACCAATCCCATACACCAAGTGAATAATCTGGCAGTAAATCAATTCCTAATGCTGATTTAAGCAAGTAAATCAACAAAATACCTACTAGTGCAGAAAACGTCATGAAACCAGCAAGTAAAAGTGCATTAATAAAGCGGCTGGCACGCAATTGAGAGCGGGTCATACTCCTGTGGTTCTTGCCGGCCAATAACACATAGTAATATCGATATTTGAACCAAGGAATGGTGCCTCTTAAATCAATAGGGTGATGACCCCATTGGCGACTACTTACTGCATTTCTGAGGTGAGATAGCTGCTCTTCAGTAAAAGACTCGCGAACGGCTCGGGGCATACGCTCCAGCAAGTTAACTATCGCTGGGTCTTGCTCTATTGGCCCACTAAATTTTTTGCTCATATCGCTACCTTCTCATTTGAACGGCGCTTTTTACTCCTGGTTATTTTTAGTTGATTAATCGTTAAAGACAAGGCTAAAAATACTACGAAATAGATGGCATTGGCGGGGGCTTGCAGTGGGAAGTCCACCGTCATGTGGATAGCCATACCGAGCATTGCCATACAACAAGCGAATGCTGTTCCTTTTAATATAGACGGCCTACGCTTGCGCATAGCGCGCACACTCTTGGTAAAGCACCACGTAACCAATAGCGCTAAAAATAAAGAGGCAGGTAATCCATACTCAATCACAAATTGCAGGTAGTCATTGTGTGCATGATCGTAGAAAGAATGAATACTCGAGACTTTATAGCTCGGGAAGATACTGTAAAAACTGCCACCGCCACTGCCAAATACCGGAAAGTCATGGACTATGGGCAAGGCATCAATAACTACTTCATCACGCCCTTCTTGCGCCAAGCTGGTAGCCTCTATACGTTCTTGCACTTTATCTAAACCAAACCATGCACTAACAATAAACACGTCAATTACAAACATACTGATGATTAAGATAGATAACCCACGACTGCGATTTTTGATAATGACCAAAGCCAATATACCGATGAGAGCCATAGCAGCGAAAAATGCTGTGTTGCCCATACGGGAGCGAGACATCACTAACGCAATAACCATAATGGCTAAGCTAATACGAATTAAGGCTTTGCTACCAAGTAGGGTTGAGAGTATCGAGCGCATCATGTCTCTGGGGCTGCGTCCCTGATTACCCTGTAAGCTTGCTACCATTAAACCTATTCCGGCTGATAGGGCTAACAGTAAAAAATTAGCGAAATGATTTTTGTACACAAAACTACCTGTGGCTATATCTGTTACGGGTAAACCAAATATCATGCTGTACTTACTGTCCGATAAAACCTCTAATGCGCCATACAGAGCTTGCACCGCACCACTGGCTAGAATAGTGAGTAAAATCAAACGTAAACGCTTTTCTGTATTCACTAAGATCAGTACAACAATAAATAAACAGAAATAACTAAGGCCTTTCAGTAAATTAATATAGCTTTGGCCAAGATCCAAAGACAAATGAAACGGCTGAACACTGTAGGCCAATTGTAATCCGTAGCTACTGGGACTTAACGCACCTACAACCGAAGCGGGCAGGGGAATGACTTGTAACGCTGCAAAAAATAGAAAGGCTAACCACAGCCCTATAGGCAAGCGGTAGGCGCGTAATCCCATCCAAGCCTTATCTTGCCGCAAATACGCACAACTTAAAGATAATGCAAAAATAACAATCTCCATTAAGCCCCAAGCCCAAGGGCGATTTGAGCCTAAGGGGATAGGTAACCATACAAGAAAGCCTAATAAGATATAAAACGAGTAGCTATGAAGTCTTGTATTCAAAGGATCCCTTGAGCTATTTTTGAATGCTTAGTAAATAAGGTGAAAGTGGCAACTGAATGATTATAAACAAAAAAGCCAGCGAAAATCGCTGGCTTTTAAAAATTCTAAATAATTTAATTGGTTGACGCAGTGGTATCCCCACCGCCTGCACCACCTGCGCCGACTCCTGTACCCGCTGGTGTGGCTGTTACAGCAACGTTGGCGCCCGCTGCGGTAGCTGCTGATACCGTTGTTGGATCAGCGCCTGCCGAAATTGCAGCTAATAGCGCGTCGTTAGGTTCAATTTCACCGGTCGTAATAGCTGAGTCGATAACGTCTTGAGCAAAACTGGGATACAAAGTGACCGCTAATCGAATAATCTCTCCAGCGTCACTAGGAAATGCTTCGATTGAACCTTTGGTTGAGTCGGTCAACTTATTGAAATCAACCATATTGCGCATGAAATTTGCGCTAATGCCTTTGTTTAAGCCTACTACTAGTCTCGCTGAGCCGCTAATTAAAGCTTCGTCCTCTCGGGTCACATTTGTAATTGTTTGCCTTACCGCTTCGTCTAACGTCGCCCCGCCCTGGACCAAAGTAACTATTTCGCTATGAATAGTCCGCCCAGGCTGGTTTTCGTCACCGAAAAGAATATTTTCCTGCTCAGCTGAAGCCGCGTCATTCGCACTTGCCTGCTGAGTGGATTCTGTCTGTTGTGCATGGGCGAGTGATACAACCATCACGCTAGACAAGAATAAATAGGTTAAAAAATGTCGCATAATAACTCCGAAAAATAGCGGGGTGAGCTAAAAACTCACAACAAACGCTGTCATGATAAGTTTAGATGGTCGAAAAAGCAACACTAGACTAAGGTCGACTAGGTAAAAAAACGAGTCTTATCAATATTTTGCTGATGGAAGTTAAATACTCATTAAGTGAGTGTTAACTGACACTTTATGCCTGTTTGTATCGACTTGAGCGCAATTGAAACCCGTTGATAGTATTTCACTCACTTTCTTATTTTGTTTCGACAGGCAAACCGATGTAATAACCCTGTAAATGGTCGACGAATAAATCAGTCAAACATTTTGCTTCGGCTTCACTTTCTACCATTTCAGCAATGACTTGAATGTTCAGACCGTGGGCAATGTTAACCAAAGATTGAACAAACAATTGGTTGTCTGGTTCATTATGGATATTGCGCACGTAACGCCCATCTAGTTTTAAGTAATCAGGGCGAACTTTGCGAAGGTGCGTAATTGCAGCTAATTGTGCACCAAAGCGCTCTACTGTAATCCTGACACCGCGCGTCTTCAACTTTTGAATAAACAGGACAAGATCCTGTGTGCCGTTAACCAAAGCGCGTTCCGGTATTTCGAGCACTAATTTCGCGCAGGCTGCACTATCTTGGGGGAGGGCGCTAATAAGCCACTGATGAAAACTGCTTTGACTTAATGACAAGCGAGATACATTAAGGCCTATCGCATGCTGCTGATTAGGCAATTGCGCCAAGGCGCTCGCGATCAACAACTCATCAAGCTTTTGTGCGTAATTAAGCCTGACTGAAGCTGGTACTAGTTGGCCCATCGGCAAGTAGTCGTGAGCTTTATTGTCGCTATCGGCCTTACTATGTTCTGCACTATCTGAAGGTACGGCAGCACTTGAATTGAAACGAGCAAACCACTCGGCGTATAGCGTCTCGCCCTGCTTATTTTGAATTGGTTGAGCGACAAAGTCTGCATGATTCTGCTGCAAAATGGTGTTCAACTGTGCTCGCCATTCAGTGTCGCTGTGATGCACTTCTTCCTGCTGCGCTAACTGCCATCTATCTGTACTAACACTCGCGCCAGAAAGGGCGTTATCGGCTCGCTCTAATACGTCTGTTCGGGTGTCGCCAAAACTAAATGGCCCCACCCCCACATGAGCTGTACCCAGTTTATACTCGCTTTTTTCAATGGCATTGAGTTGGCTAATAATATGTTGCGCAAAGTTAACACTGGGTTGCTGAGCGGTATCTTCTAATAACACCACAAAATCAGCCCCTGAAACCCTAAACAGCGTTCCATTCAAATTATGTTGAGCAAGCGCATTTTGTAGCTCTTGACTGACAAGTGCGACATATTCGTCGCCAGCTTGGTAACCCAAACTACTGTTTACTTCGTTTAAGCTAGTCAAACGAATAAGCAATAAATAACCCTGTGAATGTTGCTCGCTATCAGCGAGTAATTGTTCAAATGCCAATTCAAATGCACGGCGGTTAGCCACACCTGTAAGCGCGTCCTGATAGGCAAAGTCGCGGTAACGTTCAGCTTGGTTCGACAGCTGAGTGAACAGTTTAGCTAGCTGAGCTGACATTCTATTTACCGCTAGCACGATACGTTTCAATTCAGGTGTACGAGGAATAGCTTCAATTTGTTCGAATTGCTGTCTACTGATGGCGTCAGCCTGTTTCACCACTGCCAACAAAGGCGTAGTGATCATTTTGACCAAAGCATATAACAGCACTAAAGCGCCAATAAATACGGCTAATATCATCCAAAAGGCCTGCACCGCATTTTGCCACAATTGTTGATATCCAAACCCAGGGTGGCTTTGCACCATTAATGTGCCGGCCATCGTCCAGCCGTCATTTAAGTCAGTAACACTTTCTGGTGGGGTGAGGGGCAATAACTCCCTAAACCACTTAGGCACACCTTCAACGGAGTTTGGGTTGTGCTTTTCGATCAATATATTCCGATCGGTATCACGCAGCACCATGCTTTGGTAAAAACCGCGGTCGAAAATAGCGTTCATCATGGTATTTACCACGGGCAAGTCTTCCGGCACTGCCACGTAGGGGGCAATTGATAAACCAAGTGATGTCGCCGTGTCTTGCGCGTGTGACGCTAGTTGTTGATCAACAAAGTCTCGGGTGTTGTTAGTATTGATCCAAAGCGTGCCTATAAACACGAGTATCAACACAGCGAGTAAGCTTAAGCTCAGTTGTCTAGACAGTGGCATAGCGGGTTTCCTCAAGCATCATTAATCGCCTAATTGCATTCGTTTGTTTAAATCGTTCCATAAATTATTATTACCCCCTTGTTGTACTTTCTGGCCTCGGCCTTGTTCTTTAGCCAACCATAAGCCGTCACCGTTAAAACTGTATACGGGCAATAAATCTCGACGGCGTGAAGCGGGTAAAATGCGTCTATTGATATTGTCGAGTACCAAAGGCACTGAATTAGATTGTTCGTAATAGGCAAGCACCATGTGGGCTTGGCGCAAACGGGTTGCGGTAACATACATCAAGCGTAATTTTTCGGCGGGTACGCCCAATTCTTTTAAACTGAAATATTTAGCAATCACGAAGTCTTCGCAATCACCGCCCTCAGTGGCTAAAAATTCTACCGGGGTGGCCCAATAATCATCTTTACCCCAATGGTCTATGTCATCCACAAACTCAAGCTCATTAAAGAAGTTATTTACCCGATATAACTTTTCATCTATCGGTAAATCAAGGTTTTCACTGAGTAGCGTTTGCCAATCTCTCACGCGTTCTAAGGCATCATCGTCATACTGGCTGCGAATTTTATTATATAGCGCGTCATTGAATACAATGTTGCTATCCGCTACCGCGCGCAACATGAATAAAACAAACACTATTGAAAGAAAAAAACACAAAAGACGCATTAGAAAATAAAAATCCTTTACCTATTTTTGGCCAGCGAAAGAGTTTTCCGCTGGTGTGTTGCGACTATCGCTCAACGAGACAATGGCTAGCAACTCGTGTCATAATAACTAAATGCGCGCACATTATAATAAATCTGAGTATAAGAATGCCCATGGCGCAAGCAAAAGGAATAGTACGTTAACCCACTGAACATTGGCAAAGCATTCTTAATTAACGCTGAAGTGTAATCTTGGTATTATGCTTGCTACTTGCTATATGTGCTATATCAGAGCTATGGGCTCTATCAGCAGGGTGAATAAATGCGTTGTAAGCGCCAATGAACATTGCTGCACTTAAGCAATATGGATTTTGATTTAATTTACAGAAGTAGCATTGATGTTAAATTACTACAATAAGTCTATCGCCTTCGTGATCAATTCATTAGAAGGGGGCGGAGCAGAGCGGGTTATATGTAACCTTATGCACACCATGCAAGACAGTTTTACTGCCAATGGTTGTAAGGTTTACTTGATGCTGCTCGATGATTTGCCCGAAGAGCAACAGTGCCCAGATTATGTAACTAAAATCACCCTTGATGCCAATGGCAAACTTATTTCCAGTTATTACCAACTAAGCCAGTGGGTTAAAACCAATAAACCTGATTTATTGGTCAGTTTTTTAACGCGCAGTAATCTGGTTACTACGGTCATAGGCAATCAGCAAAATATTCCCACTGTGATCAGTGAAAGAGTGAATACTAGTAGCCATTTTGCGACATCTCGCACGGGTTTTATCAGCAAATTCTTAATTAAGTTACTCTATCCTAAAGCGACATGCGTAGTGCCTGTGTCACAAGGGGTGATGCAAGATTTGGTAGATAATTACAATGTACCAGAGTCGAAATGCACTGTGATGTACAATGCCTATGATCAAAATACTTTGTTTGAAAAATCTCAAGCGCCTACAAATGATTTACCTAAAAAACCGTATATAATCGGTATTGGGCGATTAGTCCCTAACAAAAACTTTTCCTTGTTGATAAAAGCGTTTGCGAAAAGCACAAGCTCCCGTGATTTGGTTATTTTGGGCCAAGGCCCTGAATTAACAGATCTTAAAACACTGGCAAAAGAGCTGGGCATTGAAACCAAAGTGCATCTACTTGGTTTTCGTGAAAACCCGTATCCTTATCTTGCTAATGCTGATTATTTAGTCTCGGCATCGAACGCAGAGGGATTCCCAAATGGTATTGCTGAAGCTATGTGTTTAGGCAAACCAGTGGTCGCAACAAACTGCCAATCTGGCCCTGCAGAAATACTCACAGGTGACAACAATACACAAACGGATAGTTTTTTAACTGCAGAGCACGGCATTTTATGTAGAGTGAATGATTTTGATGCACTTAAAGGTGCAATTAATGAAATGGAATTAGCTGATAACCTTCAACGGTACGAGGCTAAAAGTTACCGTAGAGCTGCATCTTTTTCGTATGCATCTATGCAACAAGCCTTTGAACATATTGTAAAAAATGCCCTAAATAATTCTGAAATTAAAAAGAAACTAAAATGATAAAATCGAAATCTGACTACTTGTATTACCTAGAGCAAGATAAAAAAGCCCTCAATATTAAGAATGGTCTCAAAGATTGGTTGACTCATGACATTTGGCACTTCCAAAAGGCCCTTAGAAAGCTGGAGTACTATAAAAATACTTCTTCGAACATTCTTAGAAAAAGTTATGCTCTTTATTTGCAATTCAGAGTTAGAAAGTTAGGCAGAAACCTTGGTTTTTCTATTCCCGCAAATGTATTTGGTCCAGGTTTAGCGATTGCACACGCTGGTACTATTGTAATAAATGGAAGGTGCAAGATAGGAGCCAATTGTAGGATTCATGTTTGTGTAAATATCGGAGTTGGGGTATCTAAAGGTAGTAGGCCCCCGGTTATTGGGAACGACACGTATATAGGGCCAGGCGCTAAAATATATGGTGAAATTACTATTGGTGATAATGTTGCTATTGGTGCCAATGCAGTGGTAAACAAATCTTTCGATAGCAATATTTCCATCGCTGGCATACCTGGGAAAGTCATAGCTGATAAAGGTCCATTAGACTTCAGGAAAAACCCGCTGTTGGCTGCAGTTGATGATTTGAAAAGTGAATATTAAAAAATACAGCGAGATAACGTAAACATGTTTGAGCTAGTTAAAGTAACAATGGCAATTATCTGTACTGTCCTTGTTTTGAAAACATGCAAAAAAATAGCGAATAAATATTTATTGTTTGTTGTTGTCGCCCTTTGGCTAAGATTTACCTTATCGGCATTTCATCAAATTACTTATGATCCTATTATTGCTGGTTTTTCACTGAATGCATTGGGTTCTATTTCCGTGGTATTACTCGGTATATTGGTGTTACCTAATTTAACTTTTCGCTTACGTCAATATTTAGTGTTCTATGCTTTTTTCTCCATTATTATTGTCAGCGGTCTCGTTAATAGTGAAATTAAAGGCTTAATCAATGTGTTAGTGAAATGGGGCTACTTCTTTGTACTCAGTGCCGCTATTTTTATGTCTTTAAGATTGCAATCAAACAAAATAGTGTTCAAAGCCCTATTGGTACCATTTTTATTGCCTGTTTCATTGCAGGTGTTATCTGTATTTTTAGGGGAAGTAAAAGCTACTGAAAACGATGGCTCGGCTAGTTACATAGGCGGCTACAATCATGAGGCTGCGTTTTCAATGATCATCGTAGGCTTTATTCTCGTTATGGGCTGGTTAGAACGAAAAACAATTCGCTTTCACGCACCGTTGTTCTTTGGTGCCTTATTTATGTTGCTTCTAGTAAATTACCGTACAGCAATGTTAGCAGTGCTACCTGTGATGTTGATTTTTATATTAACTATGCTTAGCGAGCGGTTTGAGTCTAAGTACAAATTGCCAATTCTGGTGTTTGCTTCTATTCCAATCGTAATGCTAGGGCTTATATTGTCTTCAAGTTTAGCTGAACGGTTTAGTGACATATCAATTGTTATTAATAATATAGATGGTTTGATTAAAGCCCCTGTGTATTTCACCGAGGCTGAAAAGGATATCTTTTCAGCCAGAGTATACTTGTGGAGTCAATATTTGACAGCGTTTTTCAGTGCTGATTTTCTACATCGCATGGTGGGCATGGGGCCAGAGCATTGGGATGGGCTATTTAGTCACTATGCCCATAATGCTTATGTTTCTTATATTTATGAGTATGGCTATTTAGGGATTACAGCCTTCCTGAGCGTTAACATTTATTTACTCAAGCAGGCTTTAAAAAATCGGTCAAAAGTATTGGGGCAGAAATTATTTTTTTCCGTACTGGGGTTGATGGTGATGAGCCTTTCCACTATGCCATTGTGGAATATCGAAGGTTTAATTTGTTACGCCTTGATTGCAGGGACTATTTTTGCCAAAGGCCAGCCCCCCCTAACTCGAGAGGTTGCATAACTGAAAAACTCGATAACAAAATGAATAGTTATGATTGTTTCAAATAGCGTAAGAGTTAGGAACGTAAAAGCACAATTTTGAAGGGTAAAAACAGTATGAAAATATGCGCTATTGGTTTACGAGGAATTCCCGATGTAATGGGAGGGATAGAGTCACACTGCCAGCAGCTCTACCCTAGGCTGGTGGCCCAGGGCACTGAGGTGACCGTTTTGGCTCGCTCGCCGTACGTGCAAAAAACGGCGTATGAATTTCAAGGAGTAAAGGTTTTGCCTGTTTGGGCTATGCGCCATAAATTCCTAGAAACGTTCTTGCATACATTTGTCGCTATATTTTACGCCCGCTTGTTTGTGCACCCAGATGTTATTCATTTACACGCTATCGGCCCTGCGTTATTTACTCCGTTAGCGCGTTTGTTAGGCATGAATGTGGTAGTTACGCACCATGGCGCCGATTACGATCGTCAGAAATGGAATGCATTAGCAAAAGGCCTATTAAAATGCGGTGAATGGATGGCGGTCAAATTTGCCAATAAAGTATTGGTGGTAGGTAAATCATTAACAGACAGGTTACAGCAAGAAAACCCGAAGCAAGCCCACAAGATTGACTTTGTACCTAACGGTGCAATCGCTGATTTTGATAGCAACGTGACTCTCAGTGATTTACAAGCCACTGGACTTGCGATAGAAGAACAGAGTTATATTGTTACAGTAGGGCGGTTAGTGCCTGAAAAGGGCTTTCACGATCTTGTTCAAGCCTATTTAATGACCGATATCCCACAGAAATTGGTAATAGTCGGCAGCACAGATCACCAAGACGACTATTCACGTGACTTACTCAGTAATACATCAGAGCGAATAATCTTTGCCGGTCGAAGAGAAGGCGCCCAGTTAAAAGCCCTATATAAATATGCCAAGCTATTTGTATTGCCTTCGTATCATGAAGGATTGCCTATTGTTGCCCTTGAAGCAATAAGTGCCGATACCCCTGTATTGCTCAGTGACATTCTGCCGAACCTCGACATTGAATTAGATGTCGAGAATTATTTTAAAGTAGGTGACCACGAGGATTTAGCTAAAAAGATGGCTTCTAATATACCCAAAGCGTCTAAAAATGACATTTTAACTAAATATAATTGGGAGCAAATCGCCACAAATACCAATGCAATGCTAAATCAAGTGGTAAAAAAGTCATGAGCTCAATGTCAAAAGTAAGCATGTCTGAACCAAGTAAGCCCATTAAAATTGCGGTTATTCATCCTGAATGTGGGGTTAGCTGGAATGGCGGTTCGCAAATCAGTGCATATGAAATGGCGGAACACCTGGCTGTTCACTATGATGTCGAATTGCTATGCGGAGAGAAAGTTGGCACCGTGAGCGTTGTACTGCCATGTGTGCCGAGGGGGCGTTCGGCTAATTGGCTTGCAACTACTTATATTGGCGGGCTATTTCGAAAGGCATTTGGTTACCCAGGCATGGTCATCGAAGCGGCTACGAGCTTTTTTCCTTACCTGTTTTATCTGCTGAAAATGAAGCCAGATATAGTTTACCCCAATAATGATTACGGTGGGCTTGCAATCGCTTGGGTGTTGAAGCGTTTGGTCGGTAGTAAGATTTTGTATACCGAACGGGCAGGGTTACTCAGTGACGGCCACGTACTAAAACGCAATATGAAGTTTAAGCCCGATCACCTGGTGGTATTCAATCAAGATACAGTAGATACCGTTGAGCAATGGTATCCAGGGCAATCTGTTAGTGCTATTCCAAATGGTGTCGATTTAAGTCGTTTCTCAACCTCAGGTGATACATTTGATTTTGACCTCAAAGGTAAACTTGTGTTGTGTGTGGGTACTCTAAATCGCAAAAATCATAAACGCATGGAGCTTGTGATCAAAGCGATGGCACAAGTCGCAGAGGCAAGCTTGATACTGTGTGGTGATGGGGTAGATAAAGACTATTACATCGCCCTAGGGGAGGAGTTATTAGGCAAGGAGCGCTTTAAGCAAATGTCGTTAACCTTTGACGAAATGCCCAAACTTTACCGCAGTGTTGACGTATTCACTTTGCCCTCGGCGAATGAGCCTTTCGGCCGGGTCTACCTCGAAGCCCTCGCCAGTGGAACACCAGTTGTTGCCCCTGATGACTCCATGCGTCGAACTATTATCGGCGATGCCGGTATTGTGTGTGACGTTGAAAACAGTGCTCAATATGCAAAGGCGCTCTCGTTGGCGTTAGATTCTGACTGGCAGAACAAAACAGTAGAACAAGCCGGTAAATTTAGTTGGGCGGCTGTAGCGTTGAAGTATAAAAAAGTAATCGAAGAAATGTTAAAGTATAAATAGTACCTTCGGTGTATAAATAAACCATATATTAGTAGTTGATGGAAAGTAAATGAATAAAAAGTGGTTTGGGCTAGAAAGGATTTTACTACTTTCCAACGATAGCTTTATAAAGAACATCTTTGTTTTAATAACGGGAACGGCATCCGTGCAAGTTCTTAATTTTGCATTGACCCCCTTAATTACTAGATTATACAGCGCTGAGGAATTTGGCGCACTTGGCTTGTTCAGTTCCATTTTAAGCTTGTTAATTGTGATTTCGGCACTTAGTTACCCAATTGCCATTGTTTTTGTAAAAGAAGAACAAAAATATAAAAGATTGGTCTCTATATCATTAAAGTTAATGTTAATAACAGGAGCGGCTTTATTCCTCCTTTCACTGTTATCATTAAATTTATTCGTATTTTCTTTTAATGATATTTTGTGGTATCTATTTTTAGGTTTCTTTCCTGCGAGTATCACAGCAATATACTCCCAAATCTTACTCAGAAATAAAAAGTTTAAAACTATAGCTTATATAGGTTTTTCTTCAGCTATTGCTGTTGCTACAACTAAAATAATTTCAGGCCTTTACTACCCATCATCTACTTCTTTGATTTTGTCTGCGATTTTAGGTTTTTTAGTAAGTCTAACCGCTATGCACTTCGTTATTTTTGGAAAATCGATTAAATTTGAGATCCCAGTTTTTAACATAAGAGAAAGATTGTTAATGCGAGAACTGCAGCAGTTTCCGCTTTATCGACTGCCTCACTCTTTCAATGCCGCACTTTCGCAAATCGTGCCTGTGACACTACTGACGAGCTATTTTGGTTTGAAAGCCGCTGGTTACTTTGTTTTAACTAGGTCTGTATTAATGGTCCCAGTTACGTTACTAGGTAAAGCTGTTTATGACGTTGCCTACCCTAAAATAAGCGCTGATTTTGGTAATAAACCGATAACAAAATTTTTAATCTATTCAACATGTGGTTTATTGGGTATCTCCCTCATACCATTACTTATTCTTTTATTTTGGGGACAGGAGCTATTTTCTTTGATTTTTGGACATGATTGGTCCAGAGCTGGATTATATGCTAGTTGCATGTCATTTTGGTTTGTATTTAATGTTTCTAATAGGCCAAGTGTGGCGGCCGTCTCTTTTTTGGGACTAGACAAACTACTTCTAATTAATGGAGTAATAAGCCTTTCACTAAGTACATTGGGTTTTCTAGTTGCTTATTACGTTTGGGGTACGGACACCGCCGCAATTTCCGCCTTTTTCTTGTGCGCGATCTTTTTGCAAGTTTTTTTAATATCTAACGTCCTAATAGCCTCTGGAAAATCAGATAAGAGTTTGTCTACGATTAATTAGGAGTGTAGTTATCCCATAAGTAAATTATCTTTTCAATAATTTGGTAAATGGAAATCCGGTGAGGTGAGAATTAGCTAGCATACCAAAACTATAGTGAATCATATTTTATATATTTTGGAGTAAAAACATGAAAATATCTATTTTAGTTGTTTTATATTCGTGTGAAGCTAAGAATTCACAAACAATCAATACGCTTATCTCCTCTGGTGGGGCAAGAAATAACGTTCAATTAATAATATGGAATAATGGACCGGAATTATTAGAAGACACAAATTTAGAGGTATTGAGAAATGAAGGGTTCGAAGCGGTAAAAATTATCGAAACCACTAACAATATCGCCTTATCAAAAATTTATAATGACTTTATTAAAAAGTGGCCCTCTTCGCGCTACATTATGCTAGATCATGATTCTACACTGAATAAGCAATATGTTGATTTAGCTTTGGAAGACGAAAGTATAGAAATAGGTGTGCCTCTTATCACAGTTGACGGTGAGGTGAAAAGTCCATCTATGGATATACGAAAAGGCCACGAGGACGGTCCATACAATCATAAGGACAGAATTGTTGGTATAGGCAGCGGTATAGTGCTGAGTGAAAGTGCGATTCTAATGTTGAAAAATAGATATACTCATGTTTTCGACGAACGATTTTACTTGTACGCGGTTGATACTACTTTTTTCTTCCGAGTGCGCGATGCAGGTTTAAATGAAAAGTTGAAACTAATCCACGGTTTTGAACATTCATTATCTCGATTAGAAGTTGAGTCAAATGAAAAAGCAATGTTTAGGAAAATAGAGCGAAGCTGCGCGATTGGCTTATGTACTCGATTTTATTTTTTACACTGCAAAACTTTGTTTTTAAAAATCATCGCAAAAAAAATATTAGGGAGAGATACTTTTTTAGTAAAAACTATTATATCTTCCATATTTTCCGGTCGCCATTATAGGAGTTCTAAATGATTCTCGATACAATTTTTGAATTTTGTCGATTTTAAATAGAATTATGTGAGGTGATAATTAAATGTTGAAATTTTTATATGAAACTAAATTGAAGTTAGAATCAAAATTTTACTACTATCTATATCGCAAGAGTATCTTGGAATCCAATGGTATTAGTTTCGGCTCTGGTTTTAGAGTCAAGGAGTTCGGCAACTTGGGGTCATCTTTAAAGATAAGGTTCCAGGGGAAGAATAGAATCGGAAGATTTTCTACTATTCAGGGGGCTGGTGATATAAGTTTCGGGTTAAATAGCTTTTGTAATGATTTTTGTGTTTTTGGAGTGAATGAAAAAATCACTATAGGAAATAATGTTATGATAGCTGATGCAGTCTCCATTCGGGACACGGATCATAAGCATGACAAAATTGGTGTACCAATGATAGAGCAGGGTATAGTTACAGCTCCGGTTATTATTAAAGATAATGTGTGGATAGGTTATGGCGTGACTATCCTAAAAGGAGTTGAAATAGGAGAAGGTTCAATTGTCGCTGCTGGTTCCGTGGTAACTAAAAATATCCCTCCTTATTCAATTGCTGGTGGGATCCCGTCGAAAGTAATAAAAATGAGAAAGTGAAATTTTCTTGTATTATTTTTTACTAATATTTAGGAGAGTCGCTAAGTGAAAATCGATGTTAAAGGTGCGGTGAAAAAAATAACCTTCTGGGATTTTTTTCTTCTCTATGGCGTCAAACGAAAAATTAGAGAAAGAGGGATAGTGTATCGTAATAAAACACTTTTCACCGATTATAATTCTAAAGTTTTATTCATACATATACCTAAGGCGGCAGGTATGTCTATAGTTGATTCATTATACGGTATTGAAAAATCTCATCATGCGACTGCGTTGGATTATTTTAATGAGGACCGAAAAAAGTTTGAATCATGCTTTTCTTTTGCAATAACGAGAAACCCTTATTTGAGACTTTATTCGGCCTTTAACTATTTGAAAAGTGGTGGGATGAATATTGTAGATATTGCTTGGTATGAGCTTTATCTCAGTAAATACAAAAACTTTGAACAATTTATTCTGGATGGCGGTCTTGAACTGGCTATTAGTAAAAATGCCGAACACTTTATTCCTCAATATAAATTTCTATTCGACAATAGTAATGAATTATTATGTGATTATGTAGGTAAGATTGAAAATATAGAAGATGTTGAATCCAGAGTTTCGAAAGAAATTAATCGGAATATAGTGTTTAGTAAGAAGAACGTAGTGAACAAAAATCCTATGAGTATAGATAGTGTCTATACACATAAGATGTTGGAGGTCGTAAATAAACTCTATGAGAAGGATTTTACTATGTTGGATTATGAATATGGTTGCTTTAATTAGATTAGTTTTTTGTTGTTAATTTTCTATTCCTACCTTGGTTAAATTTTCATTAGGGCGATACAGAGCTTGCAACCCCTAAATAGCCGCCTTCTTGGTGAAATACGGAAAATGACTGCGGGAAGTACTGCGAGTGCTCTGAGTGTTTCAACGATATTGTTCTAGTCTCGCGAGCGCAATTTACTGAAAGCGGGCGGGTAGATAATATTATATCTTTCTAAGACCCAGTTGGCAGTATTAACAAGGGCATCATTTTCAAAGAATCTATATCAAATTCTCACAGCACTTTAATATTTTTTTCCTCAGGACTTTGGTTTTTCGATGAAACGAAACGCTTTCCTAAGAACAGCGTTTTTCCATAATTGCTTTTATTAATGATGAGCTCAGAAATAATAGGGCCTGATATCCCACCTAACAGCGAAATCAAAATCAATGGTGTGAGGCTCTCAATACCCAGTTTTAAAAGTACAATGCGGCATCCCGCTGTGAAAAATACGTGATAGATGTAAATCGAGTAAGAAAACTTTCCTATGAAGGCGAGTGGCGCACTCTTCCAACCGAAAGAAAGAAAACTTAAACAGGCCGCAACCCCTACGATGAGCACTAATGCATCACGATCGTATTTCGACACACGAAAATTGGGTGAGACTGACAATAAGGCAATAGCTACCACAACCAGTAACGCTAGACCTAACATAGGTTTAGGATAAATATTAAAGCGTTTCACATACATACCAGCAAGGAAAAATGGTAATAGGTATAGCGCCCCCGATAAAGCAAAATATCGACTATTTATAGGCGATAGAAAAAGAGCTATGGCCAACAATGCAACCACGCTTGCCGAGTTTCTGGTGGCAAATAAATTACATTTCTCTAAAACGACTATGGCTAAAAATATTAGAAACAGGGCTTCAACGAACCAAAAATGTGCAACGGGAATAATGTGCAGAGTTAGCCAATTATTCACCTCACTGTTTGAGCCTGGCGTTATGCTCTGAATAATAGCGAAAAGCGTACCTGCTACCAGCATAGGTAGAAGCAAACGTCGGGCTTTACCTTTGATAAATGTAACGCTTCCACTTGTGAAAGGGCGTAAAGCATACACATAACCCGATAGGAAGGTAAAAAGTGGCATACGAATGTAAGCGAGTAGGTCATTAAAATCCCTTAATAACCCTTCTTGAATTTTAAGCCCTGAATCGGAACCGTTGCCAATTATGTGGTAGAAGACAAGAAATAAACAGGCCAAGCCGCGTAAGGTATCAATTCGTAGGTCTTTATTCTTGCTTAAGCTTAAGGTTGCATTATTCATTTTTGCTCACATCATTTATGTTGGGCAGGGGGCTAGCTATCCGCAAAGTAAGTTAATACTGATTTGTTACGAATAAACGACACTTTAAATCAATATTGATACGTTTTGTTGTTTTCAGTGTTTAAATTGATATTTTTAATGAGACTCTATTCTAGAGAAAAGCTTAAGCAAGACCTATTCCATAAAGTAGCGGTCATTGCACTAATAGCCGTAAAATGATACCACGTTTAACATGCAAATGACGTCGTAAACCTACTGTTATGCAAATGAGCTTATCTTATTGTGCTTCTGATATACCAATGTTTATTTGTTCACCGTTTTCGATGGCCGAACTACTTTCTTCATACGTTTTATAGAAAGAGATATTCGAATAGGTTACAGATGACTCTTTGTTTCTGTCATTATCAAGCGCAAAAACGATATAGCTAATACTGCCCGATAAATATTCCCCTATAGGTATTGTTAGTGTCATCGTGGAATCTGCATTGATACTGTAATCACGGCTTCCCCAATTTTGAGTGCCGGAAAATTGGAAAGTGCGCTCGGCAGATAATCCGTTATCGGTTTCCAATGCGATGCCCACAATTTCGGGCGAGCCTTGGTTAGTGATAGTGACTGTCATCATTGAGTCAGGTGTTAAGGTGTAATCAAAGGGTATTTTTTTCCATGTATTCCCCGTCAGACTTAGTGATTTTTCGTCTTCACTAACAGTCATTGTCCCATATTTGTCTTGATTGGAAAATGAGCTAATTTCGTTTTCAATAAAGGTCACCTCTTGAGTGTGCTCTTCAGCACCACTCAAGGCTTGGGCTGAATTAACAGTATAAGTTTGAGAGAAGTTTGGAATTAACATTTCGTTACTCATAGTAAGCCCATAAGCCTTTTTAGATTCAAGTGTTGCTACAATTTGACTGACAATTGAAGCATCTGCAGCGTCTGGGTGTAAAAATTGAATTCCTTCTGTAGCATCGAAATTAGGACGTGCTGCTGACAGGTTATAAATAAGGTTATTCATAAATGTCGATTCAGGGTATTTTTGCGGATCATAGATACCAAGACCAACTAAGTTGTTGTAGTAACGAGAAATAATAATGTTATTACGTGCATTAACCCAAAGTGTACTGTCATTGTTAACGCGTGATGCGGTAATTCCGTTGCGGTTGGTCACGACTAAATTTTCAAATACATTGGTCAGTCCTGCAGGCTTACTCATTATCCCACCCATTTTAATCGCCGCCCATTCTTTGCCACGCTCATCCCCTAAGTCATGAATGTAATTATGGAACACATAGCTGGGGCCAATCATATTCGGCGCGGTACTAATACCAGCGTAGCCTTGAGTCATCTCATTGTTGTAAACCAACACATTGGCTTGGCCCCCGTCAATTTCAATTAGGTCATCATTCGCATAGGCTAGGTAATTGTTGTATATCGCGGAGTCGCGTACAAAAGCGCCAGTTCGCTCAAAATTCATCCGCCCTTCAATAACATCATTAAAACGATGCTCAGGGGCGCCATAAAAACGGTTATTACGCACGATATATTGCCCTCGATAGGCTTCGGTATCATGCTTGCCCCATATTTGAAATGCATTGGGACCATTTGGGTGGCCATACTCCCAACTGTTGGCTTTGCCGTTAGGCGAGTGAACCTCACAGTCTTCGATTACCACGACACCACTGCGTTCTAAATAAATACCTGAATCATAATTTATGGGGGAGGTGCTCTGTGCGCTCGAATACGCTTTACCATTTCGGATATCACTAGGCAAACGGCCATAATTAGAAATATTGCAGCCTTTGATCCATGTGTGGTGTCCCTTGTAGCCGTGAATTCCATAACGCTCACCACCTTTAGTCGTAACGTTCTCAAGCATCACATAATTCTGATTACCCATGGAAACAGCTGAAAGATCGCCGTCGTTTGCTTCAACCGTGACTCCGTCACCTATTACTTTTGCCCAGCCAGTTTCGCTACCTTCAATCCCCAGTGCTTCCAGATCCAGCTGGCCGCCTTGATAGATGTCACTTAAATAATAAATTTTATCAGGATCAATAGGGGGGGATTCGGCGCGGGTGGTAAAGGTATATTCGTCTTCAGATAAAAGCTCATTGTTCTCGCTTAATGAGACTTTAACTGTGTACTGGGAATCAGGTTTTAAATAGACTATAGAGCCCGATAGGGCACCTTGGATTGGCTCCCATTGCAGTGCTAAGCCTTCTTGCCATTGTGCGTCACTTTGCGCTTTAAACCATATTGCCGCCGATGAATCTTCATTTTGGTTATACAAGGTTATACTGGCAGACTCCATTAAGGGGACTATTCGATAATCTAAGTCGCCTGCAGCTGTAGCGGGGAAAATTAGCGCTGGATCAAAACCCGCTCTTAAACTCGCAGTTTTAATAATTTCATTATCTATATCATTACTTAACGCTAGTTTTTCAGCTAAACGATAACCATCGATAGGATACAATGTCAGTGCAACGTATATGTATTCGCTTTGGAGTTCCCTGCGCTTCTCAATGAATTCGATGATGCTTTGTTGAATATTTTCATTCTTGCTCATTGTTATGAGCAAGTTTGCTGCTAAAGCGGGATAGGTCTTTAAGGCTTTTTGCGTACTCTTTGGAAGCGTTTCATTTGTGCTTTGAGCGCTAAACATCGAGATAACCTGAGTTTCAGTGAAAAGTTGCTCAGCTTTTATCTCTTTAATGAGAGTGGTTGCTGGTTGTGTTACCGGTTGCATCTGAGGGGCGTGAAAAACGGAACAGCCCGATATTCCCACTGTAAGAAAGATGATTATTAAACAGTTAGTTAAAGAGATATTGTTAGATCCGAAATGGTTATACATAACTACTCCTAAGGATTGCGTTAATTGACAGCCTAGCTGCATTTGTAAACTGTTTATTGACTATTACAGGATAGCGGGAGGTAAAATTATTATACTTCACGTGAAGGCTTGATCAAGCCACAGTACTAGATTAACAGGTATGTTTATTCAACGCATTTTAAGCTACTACATACCTTTCCATCATATGAGCTCGAGGGAATACCTTAAGCAATAAGACTGAAAATGAGCAACTCACTTTATTTTACGTGTTTGTCATTGATTTGATACATAAAAAGACAATCGTTGAAAAGGGGCAAGCATAATGAGGTTTAAAAATACATATGTATCATTAGCTTGTATTAATTGACTGCCTATCAGTACTTATCGAGGTATTTAAAATCACCATGTTTTCGGTAATAAAAAATACCTCTGTGTCGGCATTTAACTGTTACTGGATAGTCTTTAATCTATTTTTAACGGCAACAACTATTTTTTAGTTAATATAGTCTATATAGTGTTCAAGTTTACGTTAACGACATTGAGCCTTCGCATTTTTTACAAGTTATTCTCTGAGAATAACAGCGTCGACCTTGTGTGAATTGTTCAATGATGAATTAGCAAATGATTAGAGCTCTATAATTACCCAACTTAAAGACATGAAATTTATGTTATGAATAGTCTAAGACCTTCCGTTGTCATAATTACGCATGAGAGGCCGGATTATCTTAAATCGGCTTTGCAAAGTGTACTTGCTCAAACTGTTCAGCCCTTCGAAATCATTATTGTTAACGACTGTTCCGAAACTGATTATCAGCCGGTAATGGCCGAATTTTCAGAATATGATATAGACTATGTTCGTTTGAACTCCAAGAGTGGAGCAAACACGGCGCGTAATGTGGGGGTTGCGAAGGCGACTGGCGATGTTGTTTGTTTTTTAGACGATGATGATGTTTGGTTAGAAAACTTTTTAGAAGTCCATGAAAGCGTTTACCGAGGTGATAGCGAGGTTGAAGCTATTATTTGTGGTCATCGGATAATGGGCTCTGCTAGCAAAGTAAACATAAATTCTGCTACTCGCGTTACAGCACAAGCGTTACGTTATGGAAATCGCTTTTCTGGGATGAGTGGTTTCAGTGCTAAACGCTCAATTTTGCTTAAAAACCTTTTTGATACAGAACTAAAAAATGGTCAAGACTGGGATTTATTCGTACGGTTAGTTCAAGCGAATACTCAGTTTATCAACCTACCTCGTGTTTTGTTTTTATATAGAAAAGGTACTCCCAATGGGATCACTGAAGAAGTAAAAAAAATGTCTGCATCCAACGTCAATGCTAGGTTGAGGTCTGCACATAAACACAGAAAATGGCTCGGAGAAAAGCTTTACAAAAGACGTATGGCAGAGCAAATTTTGAGCTATCTTCCCAACAAAAGTAAAAAATTTACTTGGATCCAGAAATCAATAGAGTTGGCAGGAGTTAAGGCGACGATCCAAACTTTAGCCAGTAAAGTTTTTCATCGACTTCAACAGTATTTTTGATTTATTTTCCTTTGGGAAGCGTTTAAATGGGAAGCATTAAAAAAAATATTCAGGAAAACACTTTAAGGTTCTTAAAACGTTACCCTAGAGTCGCGTTTATTCATGTTCCTAAATGCGCAGGAGTCTCTGTTTACAGCTCGATTTATTCCTCTCTGTACCCAGCTTTATTTAAGGCAACACCGTTGACAGAATATATTAGTTTAGCCGCAAGTAAGAAAAGTGCAGAGTTGTTGAATATAGATATGATGCTTGCTCGAGAGGTAATGTTAG
>NZ_BAEP01000021.1 GCF_000315015.1 Paraglaciecola mesophila KMM 241
TTTGACCTTAGGTATAGTCAGTGAGATTACCAGTTCATCTGTCCCGACTATAGGTGATGTGACACTCTATATTGGCTTATTCACGTTCTTAGTGATTGTGTCTGCGCTGTCAGTAGGGTTGTATGAATCAAAGTTAAGAGAGACATTCCGCGGCATTATCCGGCGCATATTCGTCAGTGTCGCCCTAGGGTATTTCGTCATGGAAATCCTAGGAAATACTTTTCTTGCCTATATCGATTTGCATCAGTACTTCCTCCCCATTGCCGCAGGCTTGTGTATCGTGGCCTTAGTGATTTTTCGTTACTTCATTAATCGGCTGGGACTACTAGGTTTAGGGCAAACTAAAATAGTGGTCATTGGAGCCGGAGAGCGAGCGTCGATTATTGAAAAGCGCATGCGCCGTGAAGTTGATCGTTTTGGCTTTGAGCTTTTAGGTTTTATTCCGATTCCTGGTGATAACCGTGAAGAGGGAATTCAAAACGAGAAATTAGTTCACGTGAAAGTCGATGAAAATTTTCGCAATTTCATCGCTGATAATGATATTGATGAAGTCGTTATAGCTTGTGACCAAAGGCGTGGCACATTGCCGGTGGAGATATTATTTGATTGCCGGTTACGCGGAGTTGAAGTCACAGACTTACTAGATTTCATGGAGCGTGAAACAGGGCAGATTGTAGTCAATCTTATGTACCCGAGTTGGGTCATTTATTCGAATGGTTTCAATTCACAAAACTATCTTAGAGATGCTTTAGACTACGGAATGAATAGTTTATTGGCATTTGTCGTATTGATGTTCACGTGGCCATTTATGTTGCTTACTGCGCTCATTATTTACTTTGAAGATAATAGTGGTGTAAAAGCATCAGTATTTTACAAGCAAGAGCGTGTAGGACTCAACGGCAAGTTATTCAATATCATCAAGTTTAGAAGCATGCGCCCTGATGCAGAAAAAGATGGTGCAAAGTGGGCCACTACAAATGATGATCGAGTAACCAGAGTGGGGCAATTTATTCGTAAATATCGTATTGATGAGTTACCTCAGTTGCTAAATGTGTTCAGAGGTGAGATGTCATTTATCGGTCCTCGACCTGAACGTCCACAATTTGTTGAGCAACTTATCCGTGAAATCCCCTATTACAATCAAAGGCATAATGTGAAGCCTGGCTTAGCAGGTTGGGCCCAGCTGAATTATCCTTACGGAGCAAGCGTTGAAGACTCCATGGAGAAACTGAAATTTGATTTGTATTACGTTAAACATCAAAGCTTAATGTTAGATATCCTTATTTTAATTCGGACCGTTGAAGTCGTGCTTTTTGGTAAAGGGAGATAGGGATGCCTGTCAAAGGTTTAAATGCGATGACGGTAGATGTGGAAGATTTCTTCCATGTTTCTGCGTTTGAGTCAGTTATTACACCTGATCAATGGAAAGATTATCAGCCGAGAGTGGATAAAAATACCCGCACTCTGCTTGAGATGTTTGCCAAGCATAATGTTAAATCAACGTTTTTTGTGCTGGGTTGGGTTGCCGAAAGATATCCTGAGTTAATTAAAGAAATTCACGCCCAAGGTCATGAAATAGCCAGCCACGGGTATGCTCATAGACGCGCTACAGAACAAACGCGAGAGCAGTTTACGGCTGATGTCACTCGCTCAAAAAATCACCTTGAAGACTTGCTTGGGGAAGCGCTAACTGGTTATCGAGCCCCAAGCTTTTCCATAGGATACAATAATGAATGGGCATTTGAGGTATTAGCTGAACTTGGTTTTAAATATAGTTCTAGCACCTATCCTGTGAAACATGATTTATACGGTACACCAGACTGGCCGCGTTTTGCCTATACGCGTAAAGAAGGCATTATTGAAATTCCAATTCCTACCCATAAAGTGATGGGCCGGCAAACACCGATAGGTGGCGGGGGGTACTTCCGTTTGTACCCATATACTTTGACTAAGTCTTTGATTACTGGCTATCTGAAAAAAGAGAAGCAGCCATACTCTTTCTATTTTCATCCCTGGGAAATAGACGCTGACCAACCTCGTATGACTAACGCACCACTTAAATCAAGATTTCGTCACTATGTGAACTTGAATAAAACCCAAGGAAAACTGGAGCGTTTACTTAATGATTTTTCATGGGATACCATGAAGAGTGTTTATGATATTGATAAAACTAGCTAGGAATAGGACGGAGTCTTTCCAATGAATGATGGAAGTATGCATGCCCCTGAAGAACGTCATTCAACAAAAGGGATTATAGCATTGCTAATTGTTGTCGCGTTTTGGGTGGCTACATTTTGGCAAGGGCTTGTTTCAGCGATTGATATTTGGATTATTTCCGATATTTTTAATCACTGTTTATTTGTGATCCCCGCCAGCATCTATTTTATTTATTGTAAAAAAGAGCAACTCTCGCTTTCTGCCATTAAACCAAATTACTGGGTTTTAATTTTATGCTTTGGTAGCTTAGGACTTTATGGTGTTGGGCTTTCTGGTGGTGTTCAGCTTTTCATGCATATTGCTACATTTACCTTCTTACCCTTTAGCATTTGGTTTCTATTAGGAAATGAGCAAGCTAAAAGAATCTTGTTTCCTTTATTCTTTATTGTTTTTTGTATTCCGGTTGGTGAAGAGTTAATTCCTACGTTGCAAGCTGTTACAGCTGACCTGTCTGTCATGATGTTGCAGTGGGTCAATGTGCCAATTTATCGCAGTGGTTTATACATAGAGATCCCAGAGGGACGGTTTCTAGTTGCGGAAGCATGTTCAGGTATCAGCTTTTTTATTGCTTCGATTGTGATTGGTTCGTTGTATGCCTACATGAATATGCAGTCACGTATTCGCAGGTTTTCGTTCGTATGCATATCCATTTTGTTTCCGATCATAGCCAATGCTATACGGGTGTTTGGAATTATTTTGACCGGCCATTTAACGAATATGGAACATGCGGTCGGCGCAGATCACCTCATCTATGGATGGGTGTTTTTTAGTTTAGTGATCATATGCTTAATAGGGCTGGGCGAGTTAATAAGAGAAAAGTCTTCTGATCTGAAATCAGAAACGCCACTTGCAATCCCCTTCGCATCCTCTAATCAAGTTTATATAAAGGCAAGTGTGACAATATCGGTTGCTATGTTGTTTTTCCTATTCTGGTACCAACTGATTCAAAGCCAATTAGTAGCAGGAACCTCACCTGAGCGTCTCAAAGCATTGCCTTTTACGAGTGCACAAGTAACAGCTAACTGGTCGCCTGAGTTTGTCGATTATTTTGACAAAAATGCTTCTCGATTCATGTTCGAAAGCAAGGCGGTTGATATGTATGCGGTTTGGTACCCTAAAGGACGCGGAGAATTGGTGAGTTTTGCTAATCGTATGTATTTGGAAGACTCTTGGACATTGGAGTCGGTCTATTCAGTCCCTATGAACACAGAGACAGAGATTAACGTTGAGCAAATAGTTAATGCGCGCGGTGTACGCTTGCTTGGGTATTGGTATTTCGTTGATGGTGAGATATTTTCTAATAAAAATCATGCAAAGTTATATGAAATTTATCAAATAATGTTAGGGCAACATTATGGAAGTGGCCTTGTTATGGTCTCAGCAGAAATTGAATATAGTACGTTAGACACAGATAAGGCATGGTTCAGTAGAATGATGAGCAGCAAGTTTAGCGCTATCAATCAAATATTTCCGTAACTACTAATAATATGCAATCTTTCAATTTTGCTAAGCGGCACTTTAATCCCCTTGTTAATCGTTGCTTGGTTTGGGCACAAACCCATGAATGGCGAGGGAAGCATCGTTTTTATGTATGGATGAGTGCACATTTTCCGCAAAAACTGATCCGTTATAAAGTCAAAGAACGTTTCTTTTCTGTCCCGTTAACCGAATTATGTTTTTGGTTGGAGGGTGGGCCTAATAATTACTACTTAGAAGAGTTTATACCCTTCTGCGATTTACTGAGTGACTTAGAAAAGCCTTTTACTCTTTTAGATTTAGGGGCAGATATCGGTACAGTCTCGTCTTTAGTTGCATCTCGCTGCACAAACTTAAATAACATTATTGCTTTTGAGCCAAATCCAAATTCTTTCACTGTACTAGAGCAGAATTTCTCTCAATTTGCGCTCGATGCAATGGCGCTTAATTCAGCGGTGTCTAACTTTAATGGTAAGGCTGACCTTGAAGCTGATATGAGCCGTGCTAACGACCATGAAGGGCAGATAATCAGAGCTGATTCGGGAGCTGTCGATGTCGTCAGTTTAGATAGTTGGTTTAGATTGAATCCTCAGGTGAAATTATGTTCGCGTGTTGTTGTTAAAATTGATGTCGAAGGGCAAGAACAACAAGTGCTTGCCGGTGCGGCTCAGTTGTTAACCAGTGTAGATTCAGTCATTTTGCTGCTTGAAATTCACCCTGACGTGCTGATTAAAACGAACATTACACCCGAAGAATTGTTTCGCCAAGCTGAAGCATTACGAGGGTTCGATTGGTATGTACCTATCGTCTCCAAAGATAAAAAGGTCGATAGAACGACAGCGTTTTTCAAGCAGTACGAAATGAAACAATACGATGTGATCGGTATTTCGATCCCAGTTGAGCAACAATAGATAACAAAGGGAAAGCTATGTTCGGGGTGTATCGGTTTATATTAGCGGTTAATGTGGTGATATATCACGTACTAGACGTCGCTTCTATTGGACCTTACGCGGTTTATAGCTTCTTTGTACTCAGCGGCTTCTTAATGACCATGATAATGAATGAGTCCTACGGGTATTCATTAGATGGTTTTAAGCGCTATGCTTTAAACAGATTTCTTCGTCTTTACCCTGTCTACTGGTGCCTTCTGCTAATAGGTATCTGCATAATACTATTGATTGGAAATGACGTCTCAGGCGTATTTCACGCTAAAATGATTTTACCTAATGACTTTGCAAGTGCGATAGCAAACGTCACTATGATCTATCCTGCATTTGAGCCTGTGACTTATCCAGTGCGTATTTCTCCCGCTACTTGGGCTTTGAGTATTGAAATTGTTTTTTATATTCTTATTGGATTGGGGTTATCAAAGTCACCGGTAATCAGCTCACTTTGGTTAATTTTAAGCTTAAGTTGGGTTGCGGTAACCGTCTACAAATCTGGGTATCTATTTCTAGAATACGGGAACGTAATACAAGCTTCTCTCCCGTTTTCGATAGGCGCATGGATTTATCATTATCAAGCATTGGTGACTAAATTAATTCAGATTATCCGAGGTCGAACGATCGTGTTTCTATATTCAGCAAATATAGTATTTGTTGTACTTTGCCAAATTTTCATTCCTGATAAAGCATGGTTTGTTAGTATGCTAGGAACTTGGGTAAACTTGCTTCTCAGCGCGTTAATGACCATTGTTTTATTCAAATTTGGTGGTCACTATTTTAGTAAAAAAGTGGATAGGTTCTTTGGCGATTTATCCTATCCGGTATACCTATTTCATTGGTCAAGTGTGGCGCTTGTTTCTTGGGTAATAACAGACGACATGAGTAAGGGCCTGTTGGTGTTTCTACTCGGTTTAGGTTTAACTATTCTTGTCTCAATGGCGGTTAACAAATATATCAATGATTACGTGGAGCATATCCGTACGCGCGTTCGAGAGAGAGCGTCCCAATCTACTACAACTACTGCTGATTGATGATTAAAAGTTCATCGGCAGTAACAATATCCGATAAGTTTTTTTTGACTACATTATTGAATAAAGACGCCTGAGCATTACTTCGTTTTTGTATTGGTTTATTCGTGATGTTATCCATGATGACTACATTGCTAGTTTCTTTAAACCGATACTCAATGGCATTGGGGTAACTGTGAGCTAAGTATACTCTGTTGTCGAGCACCTGAGTGTTAGGTGTTTGCTCTAAGATTATACCAACATCTGAACTGGGATGTTCTTTGACTTGATGGACTATAAGGTTATTGATGATAGCGCCCCCTTCAGCAGGCCTACCTTGAAGACCAAACCCTATCCCGCGATCACAGTTGACTATGATATTATTTTCAACAGTGTTGCTTTTAGCGCCGTTCCAAAAATGTATCGCAAATTCAGCTACTCGGTTATCTGGGCTGGCTATATTGCGAAAAATGCTGTTTGCAACCATCCAGCCTCTAGCTCCGTGCGCATCTAACCCACCAATATAATAATTTGGGCCAATTCCGTTGGTGTATTTGAACTCACAGTTATCCACGATACCGTAATCGCTCGCCCTTTTAGAATTGCCCCCAGAGGAAACCTTCACTAATTGTTCAAAGCTGTCCTGTAAAATACAATTTTTCAGAACTGGGAAATCGGCATCTCTTTCGCCTGATATTTGAATTAAATGATTCCCAGCGTCTGATAATTTAATGCCATCTAACGTGAAATGTTTAGCATTAATATTCAGTATGTTTTCTACGGCGCTTCTGTTGCGCATACCATGACCGATGATATGTGTTGAGGATGGATCTATTGGATTGCCAATGAGCCTGATGTTAGGGGCTGAAATCACAACGGTTTTCGAAATTTTATAGGTGCCTGGCGCCAATGCTATATCGGTCATGCCTGACTTGTTGGCTTGATTTATCGCATGATAAAAAGAGGAAATATTATTGACATGAATCACTTTTCTCAACTCTGTAGAGTCTTGGGCTATAACTAATTGAGAAGTAACAAGCATTGAACCAAAGCATGTGATTTTCAGAGCGACTTTGAGCATTTTTAATAGTCTTTTCATAATTCTTGTCCACATCTCATTTTACATTCCCATTTTGATTGCTACCTTTAACTATGACGGTTTTATCAAAATACCAAGTTATTGGTGGGCACTAGAGTCGTTAGCTTATAGTAAGAAATTGAAGTTGTTAAACATATTTAGAGTTAATGGATGCTACTAAATTGAGTAAATGACATGGAGTTAATATGACTAAATCCCTGGCCGTTTTGTACATCAATACACACCATAAAGATGGCTTTTACGTAAAAGAAGCTAACGCTTCGGCAAAAAGCTTTAAAAAATACCTACCCAATGCGAAGTATTATCTTTACACGGACTATGAAAAACCAATAGCCGATTGTGAATTTGACGAAGTGATTCCTTATAAATTCTTCGTTCCGGAACACCTTAAAGACCGTGTTCATTTAAATGGTCAGATGATTGTTAAACATGCCGCAATGCAACAGATGAGCGAGGAGCATGTGCTGCTATTAGGGGCGGATACCTATGCGTTAAAAGAACATGTAACGGGGCTGCCCGATATTTTAGAACACTTTGATATCGCAGCCGCACACGCTCCAGTGAGAATTAATACTGAGCTAGGCAATACTCCCATTCCAGAAATACCTGTTGCGTTCCCTGAACTCAATTGCGATTTGATCTTATATCGCAATTCAACAGAGGTAAGGGATTTACTCTCGAGATGGGCCGAGTTGTATTTGAAAGATAAGTTTAGCCACCCACATGACCAAGGTCTTTTCAGATACTTGGTATACCATTCAAAGTTGAGATTAAGTGTACTGCCACCCGAATGGAATTATAGAGAGCATAAATACAGAGAAGACACCGTCATACTGCAAAACAGGTTCATGCTCGCTGAATACCTTAACCCGAAGAAAAGTATACTAAAGCGCTTGTGGGGCTAAATACCGATTCCTGTTTTCTCGCTACAGGTATTACGTACATGGGCGCATTAATATCAATTGTAATTCAGCATTATTGACCGCTCTGAGTGGTGAAAAAATGATAATATACGAATGTGCTAAATACTCAGTATGGACGAAAGAATGCTATATGTTACGCGTGTACTCACTGTTTTATTGTTTATAAATTTTGTCGCTCTGAATTTTTCATCTATTTGTTTGGCGCTCGACAAAACTCCGAAAAATTTTGCTGATGATGAACATCAACGCTCATCGGTTGCTTCTGTCAAAAACTCCCCAGTGATCCGCTACCCGTTATTTAATATTGAACAGTTGGAATACAAGGGAGGGTTCAGAACAACGGGACGTTTTTATCAAAAAGAAAAGGGAAACTCACTCAATTACTCTGGAGGTGTCTTTACATATAATGCGAAAAATCACTCTATATTCATCATTGGGCATCCAGAATACGCCGCAGTCGCTGAAATTAAGATTCCTCCTTTAGTAGAAAGCTCAAGTGTTGGCGATTTTAACGTCGCTAGTCAATTAATCCAGAGTTTTACACGGTTTCATAAGACAAAACGCGTTGATACAGGTATTCGCAATCATTTTAGAGTGACTGGGTTGGGGTTGGTCGGCAAAGGTCTAATGGTGAACTACATCGACTGGTATGATGCAGGGGGAAAAGAAACAGATACCAGCGTCTTTTTCGATGACGCTTCGGACTTGGCTCATAGTAAAATAAATGGACCTTATCAACTGCAGGGAGCGGCACATTCTGCTGGTTGGATTTCAAAAATACCGACGGAGTGGCAAAAATCGCTTGGTGGAACGCACATAAGTGGTTCGCAACCAAATGCTTCCATCATCAGTAGGCGCTCAGTAGGACCATCAGCATTTGTCATTACTCCTGAAGAAAGTATTTTGCAGCAAGGACAAGGGGGGGTGCCGGCTAGCGGATTATTGGATTTTCCACTAGCAAACTTACTTTACGACAAATCTGCTTACCCAGGGAAAATTTACCCGGATGACATATTAAGAAATGATAATGGTAAAAACCAGCTATGGACGTTTTTGTCTGGGGCCGGGTACGGTTTCATTATTCCCGGCACTAGTACTTATATGACGATAGGTAGATCAGGAGGGCACAAAACTGGAGTAGGTTATAAAATTAAACAGGATGATGGGCGTTTGTGTGGAGGTTACTGTGCAGTATCCGCCGATGATTACTCGAGTTACTATTGGTTATGGGATGTTAATGAGCTTTTGAAAGTGAAATCTGGACTGATTAAGTCCTATGATGTTCGCCCTTATGATTATGGAGAGTTCCCCACACCTTTTAAAGACAAACGCGCTATGGTCAGCGGTGGAGCATATGATCAAGACAGTGGCTTGTTATACCTTTCCATTCCTGGAGCAGACAAACTGAACAAATATTTAAGACCACCTGTTGTCTTAGTTTATGAAATAACCAGTGGCGTAAAAAAATGAGCGATGTTCGCACTCTAAAAGTGAAAATAACGGGGGTTCTAAGCTCCATTTTAATGTTATTTTTCAATTTCCTTATTGGCATTAGTATTGATTTTTAGCGGTTTTTAGTAAAAAATCGCGTTAGTATATTGTCAAAACTCCGCCCTACCATTTTGACTTTTCATTTTGAAAGAGAAAGCCTGAGTAGATGTGCATCAAGTCGTTTAAATCAGTTGTGTGCAACTGAATTGAAAAGAGCAGTCTTTCATGCGTGACATAGTCGTTTTACTAGTATCTCTATCATTTATTTTAGCTGCACTCACGAGCCGTTTTGCGGGAGCTATTGGCTATTGGTGGTTCGGGATTTTTCGTCCACAAGATTGGGTGTGGGGTAATATCAACACGCTTAAATTGCCGTTGATAGCAATCGTGCTATTTGTCATTCCCTGCTTAATACAAGGGCTTTGGCCCCGATTTAGAGACATTATAAGTAAAATATTTTTAGTGTATATCACGCTCACACTGCTAACCCAACTCGTTTCATCATGCTCGCCGATAGGTTTTAGGGCTGAGTACTTACAGCAGTTTTGTATTCTGATCTTCGCGATTCTTTTGACTATACGAGTGACAGATTCGGAGCAACGATTCTGTTGGTTGGTTGCTATCGTCGGATTTTCTTTAGCGTTTCATGCAGGTAAAGCGGGTTTGTTGGGCATGCTTGGCATGGGAGGGACCTATTACGGAGCTGCTACCATGAAAGGACTTTTCAGTGGCAGTAATGGCTTCGCATTTGGATCGGCAGTTTTGTTGTTTTTCAATATATTCGTGATTCGAATGGCTTACGCAAAAAATGCGATGGAATACCTGCCTAGCATTATTCGCAAAGAATTTACTTTGAAGATGATAAAGCTGGGCGGTCCGATTGTATGTTTAGGGATCATTTACAATGTAATCACGTTGTTTTCACGAGGGTCAGCGTTGGCAATGTTCATTGGTTTAATGATGTGGTTTAGTCTCTCAAAACTCCTGAAATTTAAACATGTTCTTGCGTTCAGTCTTGCAGGTTTGCTAGTACTTTCTGTCGTTGGTTTGCCTGAGGGATATGAGGCAAGATTAGCCAGCGCATTTGCTGATGAAGAAGAATTAGATGGTTCGGCAGCATCTCGCCCGCATTTTTGGAATATAGCATTAGATATGGTGGCAGATAACCCTTTAGGTGTAGGGCCCGGTTGTTACAATACCTATTACAATATTTATGATGGGTCGTTTGGCAAATATGGTTTTTACAGGACGGTGCATAGTGCTCACTTCGAGGTTTTATCCGAAATAGGTTATTTAGGTTTACTGTGCTGGATATTGTTGTACATAGTGTCAATCGTAAAGCTATTTAAAATAAGAAAAATAGTCAAAAATAAAGTTGAACAAAGCGACAGAGATTACTTTTTTGTGAACGCAGCCAATTTCTTAATTGTAAGTATTATCGTCTTTTTTATTGGTTCATCGTTTTATGCAATGGCATACAACGATATCATTTGGTTACTATGGGGGTTGACCGCTATTCTTATCACCCTATTTGACGGATATACATCCCCAGCTAAGTTAGAAAAGAAAGGAAAGCAATGATTATTGATGCTAACACCCTGTTGGAAACACAGGAACACCGATTTCAGTATTGTATTCTCGGCGGCGGTGTAGCTGGTATCACACTAGCAAACGAATTATTAGCCAGTGGAAAATCGGTGTGTATTGTTGAAGGGGGTGATGAAACGTTCACCATGGAGTCGCAAAGTCTTTATGCCCCAACTAAAAAGCCGAAGACGTATGAGGATACGACATACAATAGACTGCGGTTTTTAGGAGGTTCTAGTAACCATTGGGAAAATAGCACCTCAGAATTCAAGCCCAGTGACTTCAAAGTTAAGTCGTGGATTGAGCATAGCGGATGGCCTATTGAATATAAAGATGTTCAACCGTTTTACAAGCGTGCTGCGCAATATTGCGGCACAGGAACTGATGGTTATGAAACGAAGTACTGGGCAAAAACGCTAGATAAAAAGGATGTTCTGAGTGACTCTACCATGATTGGCTCAAACATAGTGAAAGCCGCTATACCGCCTGTGCACTTTTTTGCAAAGCATGGTCAGTCACTTGTCGAAGCAAGTAACGTGACAATCTTCAAAAATGCTAACTTGACTGATTTAGAGTTTGATCAAGCATCATCAATAGTAAAACAAATAGTCTTTACTAATTATTCCGGTGTTAAGCAATTAGTGACTGCAGACAAATTTATATTATGTCTGGGCGGTATTGAAAACGCGCGCTTAATGCTGGTATTTAATGAGAAATACGAAAACTCACTTGGTAATTCATCAGACTGTGTTGGCAGATACTTTATGGATCACCCAGTGCTAAGAGCAGCAAAGCTCTATCCTGAAGACAAAGATAAATTGTCGCTTTACACTATGAGGAAGGAAGTAGGTGACCGTCTCCTCAATGGGTTTATTGAGATCAGTGAAGACGCATTGATCTCCAAAGAACTTAGTAATATTAGAGTGCCACTTGCGCCTGCATCTCATTATGTTATTTCGGAAGGCATAGAGTCTTTCCATGTACTTGGAACGGCTTGGGATGACAAAGAGCTGCCGGATAATTTTGGGCAACATGTGGTGAATGTGTTGTCTGACATCGACATGGTGACAGAAGCTATCTCAAGAAAAGCGTTTGGCGATAAATTGTTTGATTACTCCGAAGATTTCGGAGGGTATGATTTGCCAATCATGATTGAGCAAACTCCCAAACGCGACAACAGAGTCTACCTTTCTGATGAAGTCGATGCCCAGGGCATGAAAAAAATTCTAATAGATTGGACTTTGCATGACGACGATATTGCTCGTATGTGGGGCTCGCTAGAAGTGTTAGGTAAAGAGTTAGGGCGTCTTGATTTAGGGCGTTTAAAAGTAATGAGAGAATACGAAGAGCGTTTACGGACCGACAAACTCTTTTTCAGCCATCATCATATGGGAACAACGAGAATGGCAGATAGTCAAGAAAGTGGAGTGGTAGATCGAAATTTGAAGGTATTTAACACTCAGAATTTTTATATCGCTGGAAGTTCAGTATTTCCTACTGGGAGCCACGTTCCTCCTACATTGACTATAGCTGCGTTGACGATCAGGCTAGCCGAGCATCTCCTAGAGGAAGTGTCTGTATGAGCACACAAAAAAAATTAACACAAATAAATACCGCCAGACGAAAGCTTTGTATTTTTTCAGGAATACTACCTTTTACTGCTAGTGCTCAATCGAAGCTGCTTTACTCAGGTACTGACGACAAAAGTAGAGTTCTAGAGCCTTCAGCTAAGAACCACTATGCAGAGTTTTATAGTGCTTGGATGACCCAATTTGAACAAAATCCTTATGAGTATATTGAGCTGCGTAACCAAGAGCATGGAATGATGAAAAGTTCAGAGATAGTCAAGCACGACTTTGCGCAAGATAACACGGTTGAACTGGGCAGCTTTATATTGAGTAAGTATGAAGCGGCGGTAATCGCACATATCGGCTCTTACGCATAGTGTTTACGCGGGATAATATCCTAAAGAAGTTAAGATGTTTTTGTGTGGTATTTCGTACAAAAACAATGAGACATAAATGAGCTGTCCGGGGCATTGAAAAGCGCGGACAACTAGGTATTAAAAGTTAAATCTACTAGATATGAAAATTGTTGTTCTGGCCCACCGAGTTCCGTTTCCTGCTAATAAAGGGGAAAAAATTAGGACCTATAATCAAGTGAAATTTCTTGCCTCTTTAGGCCATGAAATTCATTTGTTTTCTCCCTATGATTCAGATGAAGAACTGACATATTTTACTTCATTGAAAAACACTAGTTGTAAAAGCACTTCACCTTTCCGGTTGCCCGCAAAATTATTCAGATTGTTATCAGCTATTTTGTCGGGTAAATCTTTTAGTGTTGCAAATTTCTATGTGAAGTCACTGCAAAAGAGCTTTGACCGATTCATTGTTGAAAATCAAATTGACGTTATTCTTTGTACTGCTTCCTCCATGGCAGAATATGTCTTCAATAGCCAACCCCTTATGAGCAAGCGCTGTAGGCCTCTATTGGTCATGGATTTTATGGACGTAGATTCAGATAAGTGGGCCCAATATCAAAACACTAGCCATTTTCCTATGTCCTGGGTATACGCTAGAGAACAGCGATTAGTATCTCAATTTGAACGCCGAATAGCAGAGCACTTTGATAAATGCTATCTCATTGCACAGGCGGAAGTGAAATTATTTAAAGACAGAGTGCTGGACTGCAACAATATCGAGGTACTAGGGAATGGGTTGGATACAAATAGCTTCTACCCTTCACTCACCAAAACACAAAATGCGCAACCTGTGCTTTTATTCACAGGTGTAATGGATTACAAACCCAATATAGATGCAGTTGTCTGGTTTGTAGAAAACTGTTGGCAGACAATCATTTCTCATTTCCCTCAAGCTAAATTTGTTATTGCCGGTATGAATCCCGTTAAAGAAGTTGAATTGTTAGCTCAATTTAAAGGGATAGACGTGACCGGATTCGTTGACGATATTCTACCTTATTACCAAACCGCAGATATTTTTGTTGCCCCATTTCGATTGGCAAGAGGAGTGCAGAACAAAGTCCTTCAAGCTTTCTCATGTGCTCTACCGGTCATTTCAACCCCTATGGGCGCGGAAGGTATCAATTGCGTTGCTGACAAGAGTATTTTGCTTGCATCTACACCAGATGAGTTTGTTGAGCAGGTGTGTCGCTTAGTTTCAGATAAAGAACTTAATAAACGTATTGGAGCGGAGGCATTGCACCTTATTCAACAAGATTATTCTTGGGAGGGGCAGTTAGCCCCACTTAACAGCTTTTTAATTACCCAAGAGAATGTAAATGAAAAGCGCACTTAAACACATTCTATTCTTCACTTCCGCGGTAGTCATTTTACCACTGAGCGTGTTATGTATCTTGCTAAGTACTTTGCTTAATAACGACGGGGTGTTGGCAAGTTTTAGTCAATTTTTGAGTCTAGTACCCAGCAAGCTAGGGGTTTATTTAAGAGCCGGTTTTTATCGATTTACTTTGACGCGTTGTAGCCCTGATGCAGTCATTTCCTTTTTAGTACTACTTTCTCAAAAAGACACTGAAATAGCTGAAGGTGTCTACATTGGCCCTCAAAGTAATATTGGCCGCTGTTGTATCGAAAAAAACGCTCTATTGGGGAGTGGTGTACATGTAATGAGTGGTAAAGAGCAACATAATTTCAGCGATTTAGAACGGCCGATTAAAGAGCAAGGTGGTAGATTTCAAAAAGTCAGAATAGGTCAAAATTGTTGGATCGGAAACGGGGCAATGATAATGGCGAATATTGGTGCTAACTGTATAGTAGGAGCTGGCTCAGTGGTATCTAACGACATTCCTGATAACTCAATAGTGGCTGGGAATCCTGCACGTGTTATTAAGAGTAGAGACTGAGATTTGGGCAGTTAGTTGTGAAACCAACGAATAATTGCACCAAGCATCGAGCTTTAGTAGATAAAATGCGCCTAATCAACATTATTAATTAAGTGATAGCTCCAGTTTTTTAGAACATATCATAAAGCAATATTTAAGTGGAAAGACCACATTTAGGATAGACCGATAATGAATGTAAAATTAAGGATAAATTTGCTACTAAATCGTATTGTAGAATTTATTAAGTACGATTATAACCACCTTAAGTATCCTCTTGTTCTAGCGAGCCATGGCATCATTTCACTTTTGCAAAAATTGAATAAACATAGCTTGGCGTTTAAAGTTGCAAGTAATATTTATCGGACTGGATGGGCCAAAAGTGAACAGTTAGGACTTAGTGTTGCGCTTTACTATTTTAAATTAAATCCACATTTAGGGCGTGCTATTACACAACAATTCATTAATGACTTACCCCCTTTGAAAAATACGGAGAAATTTTTTAAGCAACCCGAGGCTATGCTGAACGGAATCATAACAGTGCTCAAGGAACCCCAAGGAGAAGAAAAGGGGGCTTTGATTATTAACTACAGTTACTACTTTCCATTATTTCTTAGGTTTTTTGACATAAAGCGAGTTGCTAATAAATTCAATATTATTCTAGAGCCGAGTTGGGCTGGTTTTTGCGAAGAAAACATTCTTGCCTATACGTTGGTTGATGCGCCGATATTTCTACAGGTTTATGAAAAAAGAGATAAGCAATTTATCGAAAAGCTTGATAGCAATATAATTCCTATTGAAGTGGGACCGAGTTGGTTTATTAACCACAATAATTTTGTTCCCCCTACATCAGGCGAGCGAGATATCGATCTTTTAATGGTAGCTGCATGGGCCAAATTCAAGCGCCATGGTGCCTTTTTCAAAGCCATTACCCCATTAGTCAAAAGTAACCCGCGACTTAAAATAGTCTTAGTTGGCTATCCAGTTGATATGTCGAAAGAACAGATCCTTGAACTCGCGACTCTACACAAAGTAGATCACAATATCGAAGTCTTTGAATGGATTACACCTCAAGAAGTTTCCGCCTTACAGAAGCGAGCAAAGGTGAACGTACTTTGGTCCAAGTTTGAAGGTAATAATAGGGCGATCATAGAAGGAATGTTTTGTGGTACGCCGGTGATTATGCGTAAAGGGCATAATTATGGAGAAGAATATGATTTCATAAATCCTCAAACTGGTTACTTTGCTGACGAAGATAACTTTGAGAGTGTATATGAAAGGATTGTTTCGCGTGTTAAGGAAATGTCCCCTAACTTATATGTGATGCAAAATCGCAATTGCCAAGTAGGCACTCGAATAATGAGTGACGTGATTAAGTCATATGAGTTGGCGCAAGGGCGCCCTTGGCGCACTGATCTAGATATTAAAGTCAATGATTTACACGGAATGGCTTACTTGGAGCGAGATGAAGATTTCTACGCCAATTGTTATTTGGCACTTAAAGACTACGTGTATCCAATCAACGATTCTCTCAAACATTAGGATATCAAACGTTGAATATGGAATTGATTATCAATGCTTGGTGCCAGTGTATTGCTGATGTCATAAAGCTCAACGCAACAGACTCTTTATTATGTCGTTAACAGGCAAAACAGTTACCAGTATCTTTTACACGGGGTCCACAAAACTAGTCCAACGTGGTTTGGGCATGGTCAGCATGTTGATCTTAGCGCGAATTCTCACCCCAGAAGATTTTGGTTTAGTATCGATCTGTACATTAGCGGTATTCTTATTCAATTCAGTCAGCGATGTTGGAGCTAAACAATACATTATCAGGGCGAAAACGGTTGATGATGATTTAATCAATACCGCTTGGACCCTGAATATTCTAATCAAAGGTCTAATTTGGTTAATATTTTTTGTATTCACCCCCGAAATCGCTGCATTTATGGATAAACCTGAGATAGAAAATCCATTGCGGTTTCTATCCATTATTCTTATCGTTGGCTTGATATCAAACCCAGGTATTTGGCTTTTGTCTAGGGATTTGAATTATAAGCCTTTGTTCAAAATCGATATTGGTTCAAAGCTTATTTCCTTTACTGTTGTTTTAATTATTGCGTATTTCGATAGAACTTATTGGGCTATGTTATATGGACTGGTCTTACAATATCTTCTGCCCAGTATATTTTCGAATTTTGTATGTACTCATAAGCGAAAGTTCAAGCTGAGTAATATTGGATCGCAGCTGAGGTTTTCCCAATGGGTAGTAATCAATAGTTTAGTCGGTTTCGCAAGAGGGGAAGGAGATTCTATTCTGGTGGCAAAGTATTTTAATTTGGAGATGATCGGTATCTATTCTATTTTTAAAAGTCTATCAAGCATGCCGCTTACTCAGCTTATTAACCCCGCTACGGATCCACTTCTAGCGACGTTCTCTGAAGCTATTCGAGAGGACGATTTCCAGCCCTATCAGATGAATACAGTGCTATTGCTACTGCTTTCTCTTGTGGTACCGCTAACGGCAATGATGGCTGGCTTTGATAAGGAAATAGTATTACTGATGCTGGGTGATAAGTGGGTTGAGCATTCCTATATTTTTTCTATCCTAGCTTTTATGATGGTGCCGGGCGTGCTGTTCAAAGTCTTATCTGAATATGTAATGGCCGAAGGGGGGTATAAGCCTATTGTATTTTATCAAGTTTCGATGACACTCATTACATTAGGTATTCTTTATTTGATTATCGGTGGGAATTTAGATGAGTTCTCTAAAACTCGAGTCTTTATTTCCTTTACGAGTATATTCATTTTTGCAAGCTATTTTCAGTTTAAGTATAGGCTATTTAAATTTCTGGATATTTACTTGTTCGCGCTCCCTATGTTAGCTGCAGGGGGCGCTATGTTATGCATAATCAGTTTGGATCTAACTGCAATGCATTGGTTTGCTAGGCTAGTCCTAGGTTGTAGCGTTTTTTCAATTGTTTATGCTGTGATATTACTGCTTCTTGTGTATCTAAACAGGAAGCGCTATGAATGTAAGCTATTCCTGTCTTATGTTGTGGCGGTAAGAAACTTTATTAGGCGTAAGGGATTGAACTAAAATAAGTTAGAGTAACGCTATGGATTATTCTCAAAGAACTACAATGGATTTCAACGGCTCAATAGCAATAGGGCCGTTAGTTGGTTTGCCGTCAAGTAACTGGGTGGGTGAAGACGTCGCAAATTACTTGCTGCGACAGAACGTAAAAATACAGAAATTCAGTGACTTCAATACGCCTATTGCGGCTAAATACATTATTGTCGTAAAGTTAATGCCCAGCGTGGAATGGTTGTTAGACAAAGCTGACGCAGGCATAAAAGTGCTATACGCACCAGTTGACATATTTCACTCTCACTATGTCTATTGGCAATACAAAGAGCGTCTAAAGCTATTTTCAGGCTTTCTGGTGCACAACGATAGAGTGGGAGACTTAGTCGCAAAAACAGCACCAGCGCCTCAGTTTCCTATTGAGCACTATTTAAAGTATCAGGTAGAGCATGACTCGCGTATTCCTAAGCAGAAAGCGCTCTTGTGGATAGGCCATTTGGAGTATATTCCCAGTCTCCTTTGCTTTGTAAATAAACGTAGCCTCAATCTAAGGATTAGGGCATTAACGGATTTAGAAAAGCTACCAGCCTACGAAAACTATCTGGAAAAGAGCCTGCATAAAATTCGTATTCCATATACGGTTGCCAACAAAACCGAGGACGGGGCAGTAATTTGTGGATTATATGTTGAACAATGGTCCGAACAGAAGCAAGCTGACCTAATGAAGTCTTGTGTTGCTGCCTTTGATACAAAAATAGACTCGTTCGCATATGACTTGAAGCCGCCGACTAAAGCCCAGCAGTTTATTTATAATAAGCTACCTTTTGCTTGCTCTGAGAGCTCATATTCGTTTAAGTATTTTAAGCAACACGGATTGCAAGTTGCCAAACTAACGGAGTTAGAATATTTGCTCTCCAACCAGTATAGGGAAAAAGTTGAGCGGTTTTGTGATGCAGAGCGTTGGAGAGTCGATATTAAAATTGTTGGCGCAAGTTACATTAATGCATGTCAGAATGCGAAGTTACCAAGAAAATTCTCAAAGATCTTTTTCTACCTAATGAATTCACTTTATTTTCTTGTCTATCTTACCCTTCGCCTAGTAGATAAATTAATCACACTATCGATGTCAAAAATAATTAAAAGAGTAAAATCATGATCGCATTTATCATTGCCTTTCGTCATCCAAATTCTACTAAAAACTATGGGCACGTTGTTGAATTACTCAATGCGACGTTACGCTCTCTGGCTAACCAGACGAATGAAAATTACCGAGTATATATCGGTTGCAACGTTGCACCTGTTTTGAATATTGATACGAGTAAAGTGCGTATTTGTACAATTGATTGCCCGATACCTAGTAGCAGAAAAGAAGTTTTGCTTGATAAAGGAGTTAAGCGAGCTCTTGCCATACAAACGGCAAATGATGAAATAAAGCCTGATTTTTTCTTTCTGTTAGACGCGGATGATCTTGTTAGCACCGATTGCGTAGAGTATTTGCAGCAACAAGATTGGACCAAGTCACCTGGTGGCTATTGGCTTGAAAGAGGCTATTTGCTCGATATGTATAATCGAAAAGCGCAAGAGAAATACGGATTTAATCGTTACTGTGGCAGTAGTTTAATCTTGTCTGCTTCAACACTTACGAGTAAGTTATTTACCTCAGTCGCAACAGGTGAGAAGATGTCTACTTATCAAGAATTCTTACAGGCTTGCGATGAATATGTGTTAGTGCAGGTGTTGGGTGATCACATCGCTGTGAGGGGCTTTATGGCGTCACTGGGACTCCCTCTACAGAAAATATTGCGCCCATTGACGTGCTGGAAAATTAACACCGGAGCAAATGAATCAAATACAAAAATCCCGTTCGGTAGTCGAAGTATAAATAAAGAGTTTTTAACTCGATTTTCTATCACTACTATCGAAGAGCGCCAAGCGTCAATTTTTGAGAAATTGATAGAAAAAATACGCTTAATGAAGTCTTGGGTTGCGAGTATTAGCAAATAAAACGCGATTTTTTCGCTAATTTCACTTGTACAGTGAAATTACTTCTAACTCATATAAGAGAACTCCTTGTGTAGAAATAATTTTTGAAACTTGTTGTTAAAAACAATGGTTTTGAAACTGGCGGAAGTATAAACATTGTCAAAAATTAAGATTAAAACTAATTGGTACGTTAGCAGGCTTCTGTCTGAAGTTTACATACGAAAGGTGAAATTTCTTTCAAGTAATTTGAATAAAGCAACGATACATCAGCTTCCTAACAAACTTGTCGTATCGTTAACTTCTTATAAGCCAAGATTTGCCACGCTCTTCCCAACTATATTGTCTATAGTTCAGCAACACACTGTGCCTAATGAGATTTTACTTTGGGTTTCCGAGGCTGACTATGAGCATCTCCCAAATGAAATATTTCAACTACAAGGAATAGTCAACGGTGCGGGAACAACATTTAAGATATGTAAAACCGACGATACAGGTCCCTATAAGAAGATAATCCCCGCAATAGAGAATTACCGTGACCACTTTATCGTAACTGCAGATGATGATGTTTACTATCCTAGCTGGTGGCTCTCAAATCTGTTACGTGAATACAAAGGTAATAACAGCGAGGTTATTTGTTATATAGCGCATGAAGTGACATTTAAAAGTGACCAGAAAGAGCTTATGCCGTATGACGATTGGATCAGTTGTAAAAAGAATGATGTAGATGCGTTATTGGGATTTCCAGTCGGAGCTGGGGGGGTGCTATATCCCCCCAATTGTTTAGATAAGCTGGTGGTGCGTAGTGATATTTTTCTGAAAGAAAGTCCAATGACAGATGATATTTGGCTGTTTTGGATGGCTAGATTGAACGGTACTACCACTAAAAAGACTGAGAAAAATTTTAAAGTTATTTGTTGGCCTAGTTCTCAAAAGGTAGGACTAATTAACGAAAATGTAAAAAATAATAAAAACGATGAGAATATTGAAAAGATGTTAAAGAAATTTGGTTGGCCAATTGTTCATGATATTTAAGATTTCAAAATTTATATTCGAATCCTTTATTGGGCGCGGAAAAGTTACTAATTTATAAACGTTATCAAGTTGACCGTCCAGAAATGTTAAAAAAAGAAAAGGTAATACTTCATATTGGTCTGCATAAGACTGGCACTACTTCAATCCAGCAGTTTTTAGCGGAAAATAGGAACCAACTAGGTGATTTAGATTATGTTTGTTATACGCAAGAGGGTTATTTTAGAGAAGATGGAAATGCATATTTTTTATTGAAGCAGAAAAATTGGTATTCTAGCAAACGCTCTTATCAATTGGACATACCACTTTTGTTAACAAATATTAGAAAGAGCCAGAAAAAACGAGTAATGATATCCAGTGAAGCTTTGTCTTGGTGTGTAAACCTAGCAGATATAGAAGAGTTAAAAGCTCAATTACTGGAAGTCGCTCATGAAGTTTTAGTTCTTGCTTACGTAAGAGAGCCAGTTTCATTTGCAATCAGTATTTATACTGAGGGGTTAAAGTACCCAAATTCACTCTCGGTTCTAACCGATTATAATCACCCATGTTTATCTAGTGCACATCTACGTAAGCAATTCTTGTTCGAGCATTATACATTTGGAAATATTTTACCCTGGAAAGACGTTTTCCTGAATGATTTTACGGTTAAAAGCTTAGAAAAAGAAAAACTATTGGCGGGTAACTTATTAGTTGAAATCCTTAAAATCCTTGAATTAGGAAACTGCGAAGAGCTACATAAAAAAGCTCTGAATTATCGTAGGGAGAATGAAGGTTTTAACCTGCTACAAGTGCACTACCTAACTTCACTATATCGCTTTTTAAATAAATTTAAGGATTCACATAGACTTAAGAGCTTGGCATATGAGTTAATTAAACGGAAATTACATTGGCTTGAATCTGATAAAAAGTTTAATGTTGAAAATGATGTGGCGATAAAGTATTTTACCGAAATTAGAGATGGATTACTCATGTCGAAGGCACATTTAGGCGAGAGTGTAGACACCGAATTTAAATATAAGAAACGTTCTGTAGATAGTCTTTCTTTTTTAGATTATGTAAAAATTCTCATTGTTGCTATTACACATTCTTTCTTTTTTGGGGTTTATATTTTGACACGAATATTTAAGTCAATAATAGGGTGATCATGAGGGAGTTCTTATTCTTAACTATTGCAAACAACCTTCCTAGAGCTCATTTTTTTGACGAGTATAGATATATTTTTCTTCGATTAGCCGGGATGGAAATAAGAGGAAAGTGTAACCTATGGGGACCATTTACTATACGTCCTATTGGTGGTGTCAAAAATATAGAAATTGGTGTCGATACTTTTATCAATTCTGATATTAGGTTCGGCGTACCAAAAGACAAGGTTATTATTGGATCAAGAGTCCAAATAGGACCCAGAGTTATGATTGAAACTGTTACTCATGGTTTAGTTTACGAATGTGTGTAGTGGAACCGGCCGCGGGACAATGACGAAGTCCATTACAGTAGAAGACGAAGTGTGGATTGGGGCGGGCTGTATTATTACTCAAGGAGTAACTATTGGGAAAGGCGCAGTTATCGCTGCAGGCTCTGTTGTTACGAAGAATGTAGAATCCAATACAGTTGTGGGTGGTACGCCAGCAAGATTCATAAAGAATATACATGATTAAATAGATAATTTAAATTCATCAGAGATTAGAATTTAGCCATGAATAATCACACTACCCCTGTACATCCGGCAAAATACTCAAATTTTATCAAATTCATCTTTTAAAGCCTGACTCAACACTGGCCAGTCCAGGGTTTGTTGAACGTGATTTCTACCTGCTTTGCCCATCATTTCTCTGAGCGTGTCGTTTTCGAGTAAATCGCATATCTTTTCAGCTAACGCTTGAGGCTGGGTGCAATCAACGATAAAACCCGTCTCGCCTAGTAACATGGTTTCAGATGTGCCTCCTGAGTCCCCAGCGATAACGGGGCGTTCACATGCTTGCGCTTCTACTAGCACCATGCCGAAGCCTTCGATATCGCTGCCTACGGTGCGATTTGGCAGAACAAACACATCACATTGCTGATAGCACTGGATCATTTGTTCATCATTCAGCTCAGACATGAATAAGACGTGCTCTGCAAGATTAAGATCTTTAACAAGAGCATGTAAGGCACTCTTGCGTTCGCCATCGCCGATTATCGCGTATAGGGCATTAGGAATGCGTTTTATGATGCTAGGCAATGCTTCTATGAGTTTGTCATGCCCTTTGCGTTCCTGTAAGCGCCCAACAGTGAGCACCACTTTTTTATCTTCCCAGCCCAATAGGGATTTAACATCTTGTGAAGGTGGAGCTGGTATGAACAAACTTGCATCTACGCCTGGATTAAATACCATGGTTTTTGCTGGGTCGGTATGCCATTTATTGAGTAATATGTCAGCCGTATTCTGGCTATTAGCGATAAGTCGAGTCGCGCCACCAAGTGCTTTATTAACAATCCAGCTTAATTCTCGGCTGGTCGCTGCTGTTTCCACATCCTCACCGTGAACATAGCAAATATACGGAATACCCTTTATTTTACTGATGAGGAAACCAATAAAACCTTCGGGTAAACAGCGTCCGCAATGAATGACCTCGATGTCATTTTGCTTGACGACTTTTAATACGGCACGTAATGCGCGAAAGTAGTATTTTAGCCCCGTCAGGCTTTTTAAGCCCCAGCTCCATGAGCTAAGTGGTAAGCGATATGTTTTAAGAGGACTAATGCTATCAACTTCATCGCTTTTATCATCTTGTCCAGCGGCCACTACGACATTGCCTGTAGCGATGCGCGTATAGACTTCCCAAAACCACCGGCCACTTCCTCCTTTAACGGGCGGAAATATTTCACTCAATAACAAGGTTTTTTTCATCGTTCTGGGTCCGTGATAGAGCGCTCTTCGAGCATCAGTGACAGGTTCTGCTCACAAATATATTCATGCTGGGCAAACCAATTTTCGTCGGCATATTTACGCCAACGCTCAGCCGGAGGCGCTTTAATGACACCGACTAAAGGTTCAACCTTGTTTGTGTCCATATTCAGTGCAGTAAACATATCTGAAATAACGGTTTTAGGCGCACTTGTGAGGTTCTCAAAACTTAAACTCAGGTCCGAAAACGCTAGACCATGTAGATAGGATAATTTCCACAAATAATAAAAACGCTGGTAGGGATGAGGCGTATTTATTTTATCAAGCACAGGATAATGTTTGGCTAAATCGCGGCACCACACATCCAAGTAGAAAGCATCTTGGTACGTGTTATGTACATCATCTTTGTTCATTAGCTGCTGATCAGTGAGGAACGAACACCATTGATCTCTTGGATGACGAAACAAATGCACAATTTTCGCGTTGGGGAAATGGTGTTTTACCCAAGGCAAACGAAAATCGATTCGGTTGAACTGCAGTACTGGGCGTCCTGGTGCTGCTTCTATCATCTGCTCAATAAACCGTTTCATCTGCGGATCCCATGATTGGGCAGACATATATAGGCTCTTGCGGATCCAGTCTTCGTTATAGGTGTCACTTAGCTGATTCAGGCCGTTGTATTCAGCCCAATAATCGTCTACGCCACGATGTGTGTTATCAACGTTGTCGCCGCGCATATGCTCATTAAACCATTGGCGCTCATTAAATGGCTCGTAATAGGCACTGCAATCAGGGGTTTGCCTGAATAAATTCCACAGCAGGGTTGAACCGCTTCTAAAACGACTGGTGATAAAGACAATGTCATCTCGTTCAGACGTTACAGGTGTGAATTGAGCGTGCTTTGATGCATAAGGCGAGACTAGATTATTCAAGGCAGGTAGCGATTGTGCACAGTGACGTGCATTGTCGTCTAGTTGTTGCTCAATAGAAGGCTGTTGCAATAATTTAGCGGTCATATCGACCATCATCTTTTTTAGTGCTTTTTTCATTGTCTATGCCTGACCGCCTGAGAATAATCGCAGATAAAGCGCCCCATATGCTTGTGTCATGTTTTTGATATCGAACGTATTTTCAAAACGTAATTTGGATGCTTTGCCGAAGGTATCTTGTTGTTGCTTATTTTGTGCCAGCGTTATCATTGCATCTGCGTAAGCTTGCTCGTCGTCATTTGGTGTGACAAGACCTGTGACGTCATGTAAGACTATTTCGGGATTGCCTCCTGCACGGGTCACAATGCAAGGCTTACTCAATGACATCGCCTCTAAGAGTGTCATGGACGTGCCTTCACTAAGTGAGGGCAGTAGATAAATATCCATTAACGCTAAATGTCCATGAGGCTTTGGCTCATAGCCGGTCATGATCACGCTCTGTGACAAACCAAGGCTACTTATTAATGCCTCTGTGTTTTCTCGCTCGTCACCATCGCCAACAATCATCAACTTTGCGTTTACGCCAGCATCGATAACCCGTTTAAATGCCCGTAGCATCATGCTGTGGTTTTTTATCGGATCGAGCCTTGCGATAGTGCCAAACAAAATACACCCTTGTGCCAGAGGGAATTGTTGCTGTAGCTCTTCTATTCTTGCACGCTCAGGCTCAACACCCATGATCCCGTTATAAACTATGTCAATATCTTTGCCAGGGATATACTCATACTCTATTAGAGCATCACGTGTTGCTGCTGAAATAGCCGTGGTCGCATGCGTGAAGCGGTGAAGAATAGGGTTGATTATTTTGCGCTTCCAGGTGGTTGAATCTGGGTAAAATCGACCGTGTTCAGTGAAAACGATTTTAGCTGACGTCGCTAATGCACCTAACACACCGTATACGTAGGGGGTATATTGGTGACAATGAATAATATCGATTTTGTGGGTTTTGATGTGCTGACGTATTTTAGAAATCAAGCTGATATCAAATCCTGGCTTGCGACCTAAGGCTTCGATATGAACTCCCTTTGCAATTAAATCATCTGCGAAAGGGCCTAAAGGTGATTCAATACACAGCACTGACATAGTAAAACGCGCTCTGTCGGCCCCTAAAATCAAGTTTTTTATCACCTGCTCTGTGCCGCCTATGCGCATATCGAATGTAAGGTGAAGTATATTCATCAAATTCAGCTCACTATTGCGCTTGGGATAGCGAGTGGGTCGTTTCAGGCGACTGAATATAACGGAACCACCACATTTGAAACATCAACATGCTCCACAATACCGTGCTGTGATCGGCTTTTTCTGCTTGGTGTTGCTGCCAGAGTTGCTTAACCACATCCATATCAAAATATTGCTGAATGCCTTGTGACTTACTGAACAAATAATCTTCGGTTAGTTCTTTAATTTCACATCGTAACCATGTCGCTAAGGGCACTGAGAAGCCCATTTTTTTGCGATACAAAATATCATCAGGCAAAACTGGTTTAAACGCTTCTTTGAGGATGAATTTCTTCTCGCCATCGCGAAATTTTAAATTCGAAGGCAGGGTAGCGGAAAATTCGATCACGTCTTTATCTAGCAGTGGCGCTCGTACTTCTAAAGAATGCGCCATGCTCATGCGATCGACTTTTACTAAAATGCCGCCGGGCAGGTAGGTCTTCATGTCCGTGTATAAGATTTTAGACAAATGGTCTTTCCCATCGGCCTTGTGGTAATTTTCGAGTGTTACTTCACTTGGGTGGTAAGCGCCTAACTTAGCCTTGGTATCTGATGAGGCCAAACGTTCCCAAAGGCGATCATCAATCATAGAGTTAGTCACATAAAAACCCATGGCGGGGTCTAAACTCAAACTGGTTAGCAGAGATTTAGCCTTTCGCAATAGTGGGTGCTCACTTTTAGCGAATACGCTGGCGAGTTTAGGGAATAGCTTTTTTCGCAGCGCTTCGGGAAAGCGTTCGCGTAGTTTGTTTTCAAGTGCATCTGTGGTGTATTTTTCATAGCCTGCAAACACTTCATCGCCGCCATCACCGGCGATCGCTACCGTCACCTGAGAGCGCGCCAACTGAGAAACAAAATACGTTGGTACTAAAGATGGGTCGGCAAAAGGCTCGTCAAAATAGCCGACTATCTCTTCTAAGTTGTCTTTTACATTTTGGTGAACGGTAAATTCGTGGTGCTCGGTCTTATATTTATCAGCGACAATTTGGGCAAATTCTGTTTCGTTAAAGCGCTTTTCATCGAATCCTATTGAGCAGGTTTTAACTGGCTTATCGCTATTCAATGCCATCATAGCGACCACACCACTGGAGTCTATTCCACCACTCAAAAATGCGCCTAATGGCACGTCACTGACCATACGAGAACAGGTTTTCTCTGTGGCTAAATCGTAAAGTGCTTTAGTCAGTTCGGCCTGAGACTTATCGCTGGTTTGCTTAAAGGAAACATCCCAATATTGTTCTATCTGTATTCCGTCTTGCGACACCCACATAAAGTGCGCTGGAGGCAATTTGTGAATATCGGTAAAAATAGTTTTTGGGTCTGGTACATATTGATAAGCAAAGAAGTCATGTACTGCGTCGAGCCTGACCTCCCGCGACACATTGGGGAGCGTAAGTAATGCTTTAATTTCAGAGGCAAACGCAAACTGAGTGTCAGTTTGAAGGTAATAAAGAGGCTTTTTGCCCACACGATCCCTAGCAATGAGTAAACGCTTACTGGTGGTGTCCCAAAGTGCAAACGCGAACATGCCATTTAACATGCTAAGCATTTTTTCACCGTGCGTTGCATATAGCGCAAGAATCACTTCTGTGTCTGTGTGGGTTTTAAATGGATAGCCTTTGCTGACCAAGTCATCGCGAAGTGCCTGAAAGTTATATATCTCTCCGTTAAAGGCAATAATGTATCTTTCGTCATGTGAGTACATGGGCTGCGTGCCGGCTTCTGACAAGTCGATAATGGCCAACCGGCGATGGGCTAGACCTACGTATTCATCAATGTATTCGCGACCAGCATCTGGACCACGATGATAAATACTGTCACCCATTTTTTTTAGGGTTTGCTGGTTACCCATGTTCCCGCTAAATTGTGTAAACCCTGCAATACCACACATAGATATTTCGGCCCTGTAGTTGGTGTTCTTTATTGAACAAACCATTTGATGCATACCAAATGGCAGGTCATATTTACAAACTGATATGTTTACGAATTCTAGGCCCAAGCGCGGTCGTTACATGCAAAGGCAACTTTGCCCAAACTTTCTCAATTATGGGTCTGATTTTACCCTGTGGTACGTTTTCACGCTCATCGTTATCCTGAGCGCTAAAATCTTGTTGAGTTTGGGTTAGGGCATCATACCAATTCAGTAATTGTGGCGTGGCTCCCCACTGAGCTTTAAATCGATAAGTCCCCTCATTAAAAGTGGAGCGCCCAAAATCAAACGTTTGCATGTTATTGTCACACGCTTCTTTTAGTAAAGACCAATACAACAGCATGTTAGGAGCTAAACGATTGTACTGGGCAACTGTCGATGCCCATGGTATTGAAGTCACTCCCCCAGTAGAAAGCGTTATCCCAGCACCAACGGGGACATTTTCACTATAAACGACGGATAATATACTGTTTTCTTTATAGTTTTCAATGATATGTTGAAACCATGTCTTGCTATGTACAGGGGAGCCTAATTTACGCATGTTAATCGCGAATATGTGGTAAAAATCGTCTAAGCCATTACCATTTTTATGGATTTCATAGCGCAGGCCATTTTTTTCTGACTTTCGTATTTGGCTACGTAATTTTGATTTGAAACCGCTCATTAATTCTTCACTTGTTGCTGGTAAGGGCAAAAGCATACGTACTTTTTGGCCTTCCATTTGTGATTCTGGCGCGGGTTCGTCTATGTAGTCTCTTAATTGAAATGTTTGCCCAGTGACATTCAATAATTGCTGCTTCATGAATGCCAGTAGTTTATCTGCAGTTGTGCTGTCATCAGCGAGCAAGAAACCCAAATCACAATAGGGCAAGGAGCAAAACGCAGGGCGCAACAGGGGTCTGCGCATCAAGATACAAGGCAACACGCCAACAACGTCATCGCCGCAAAGGGCAATAGCTGAGGTGTTTTTGTGCTGGTATGCCTGTTCTACACTCTCTACCCAACCAAAATGATGATATGGCGTTGCTCTGGGGTGGTCATTGATATAGGCATTCCAGATGGATTTATCTGCTTGTGTGACTAAGCGTACGTGCACCGTCATTTTGTGTTCTTCTGTGGAGGTTGCTGAATTTTTTCAGCTGCTTCAGATAGCGTACAAAAATCCAGTTGGTATTTAGCGCGCAACGTCGTGATCACCTCAGTTATGGATTCGCTTAAAAACTCATAGGCGTTACGGTTTCCTAATAAGCTGTTGTTGTTATCCAATAAGCTTGAGCTGTGCATGTACATGTGAAGCACTGTGTATCCTTTGTTTATAACGGTTTCGCACAGAGATAACATGTCTTTTGGTGCTGATAGCTCCGGGCACAAATATTGTTTACGTAAAAAATGTGTGTGCCAAGCAATACCATTAAACCTCGTCCAGCTATATGGAGGAGATGCAAATTTGGTGTGAATGTCATTCCAGCGTGAAAAGTTCGGACGATTAAAGCCAACAGTTACTGGTAACTCAAAAATATCCCGCTGTTGTGATGACACAAGGGGATCGTTCAAATCAGGCCAGTAGGGGAGTGATGGTGCCCCAAGACAGCTGAAATAATCGTTGCTATAAAATGGATAAACGCTGGAATCGACGGTTATTCCTACATTGGTTAACAGCTTTAAAACATTGGAATCAATTCCCCATCTGCCAGTGCGAAACGATTTGGCTTTAACTGAGAATTGCTCTTCGATGCGGCGCATTAATACGTCAAGTTTTTGCGATACTTGCTCTTTAGGCAAATTAACTACGTGTGAGCTTTCATCTGTCGCAGCGCCGAAATACGGGGGATTGCACCAAGGATGAAGGTGGGCACCAATTTCGCAATTTTGTTGAGCGGCAATTGTTCTGATAGTCGATGCAGCAGCAGGGCAATCCGCAACTGCATAGTCGACTAGATATGTCGGCCGAACCCCTAGAGCATCAAGGTGCGCATGAAAGCTGGGTAGCAATGCCACATTATTCACATCAGCATTTTGTTGTGGGAACGCACCTGACCAATCCCATTCTTCCTCTGTATCAATGGAGAGTATAAAAATAATGGGTGGCGATTTGCTTCGTTGCATTAACTATCCTTTGTCATCTCTTCAAACAAATCACTGTACTGCGCTGCCATACGTTGAGCAGAATAATTATCGTATACGAATTGCTTAGCATTTTCAGCCATTTCTGTCGCACACGGTTGGTCGTATAACAATTTTTCCCAATAGCTAAGTAGGGTTTGTTTATCCCCTAACGTTGCTAGTAATCCTGTTTTCTCATGGCTGATTAATTGGTCAATACCGGCTATATCATAAGCAGCCACAGGTATGCTGGCTGCCGTCGCTTCCATAAGGCATCTTGGGATCCCTTCTAACGTTGAGGTCATAACAAATAAATCAAACGACTTCAGTAAGCTTAATCTGTCATCCCTAAAACCTAAAAATTCTATTGCGTCTTTACTGGCTAACGTTTGAGTATGCTGCTCTAAGTCTTGTCGCGCATCGCCATCCCCAAGCAAAATTAATTCAGTATCAGGATGCTTGGTATGTAATTCCTCAAAAATGTCGAGAATATCACGAATGTTTTTTCGACTAATCATTTGGCCCACAAAACCAATGCGTTTTTTGTTTGGCTCCACGCGCGCAGGTACGGGCTCTGCTTCCACCTCAGACAAGTCTACACCGTTCTGAATATACAGTGTTTTTTCAGGCTTAACGCCAATATCCAACACGTCTTGCATAAGCTGTTGTGAGAGAGGGACGACTTTATGGGCAAAGCGCATAGACTGACAGCCAAGCCAGATAAACGCCTTTAATTTGAAGTCTTTCGCATTCTCAAAGCCGTGTGGAGTCACCACGCACTGGATTTTCGCTCGTCTGGCGGCCAGTACGCCTATAATGTCTGATTTGTAGCCATGGGTGTGAATAATATCAATGTTTTGCTCGCGAATTAGCGCGGCGAGTCTATCCACCGCCCCTAAATCAAACTTATTCTTCATATCGACAATATGCGTTGCTAAATTTAACTTTTGGTATTCCTTGACCAACTCTAGCGGTTTTTGACCAGGCTCCATGGTGACTGCTAAGTCGCATATTGTCGTATCGGGATCTAAATGCTTTGCTAAGGCAAGTACCCAACGCTCTGCGCCGTAGAAGCCTGTAGGGCAAATAAATTGGAGTACTTTACGTTTTTTTTCATGGGTAACATGCCTTAAGTATTTTTATTGCTAATGGATTTAAATATGCCAGCAAAGGTACCAATCGCCCGAGCGGGAAAGTACACCGTATAGAAGGTGAATGTGTTTAAAAAAGAGACCTTCAATGTATCTAAGCGATACAAACGTATGGTGTATGCAAGTAAAGGTACCAGGGCCAATATCAAACTAAGTAAGGCTAGGGCCATTTGCCCGGCGCATATTAGAATAAGAGCACACAGAATGCATAAAAAAATCGCTGGGGGAACAATAAAGCTTGGCCACTCTCTGAGTGGAATATGCCGGCCTTCGATAGATTTCAAATTTGACTGCCCGCGCCATATCTCCTTATCAAACATACCTTTTAGGGTTTTATCTTCACCTAGATGAATGTAATTAGCTGCTGAGGTATAAAATAGGGCACCTAGTTGCGCTGCTTTGTCAGTAAAATAGTAATCTTCGCAGGTCAGCAAGTGTTCTGGAAATCCGCCAATTTTGTGAAATGCGCTGCGGGTAAGAAATAAATTTCGACCGGGTAAAAACGCTACGTTGGTATCCAATTCTGCATTGCTCAAACTCGTGCGAATTTTCTCTAGTGGCGGTGCCTCTGGCAGACAAATTTGCATAGCACTGGCGACAATCCGAGTTGGATCGCAATCTAAGGTGTCTAACATTTGCTCAAGCCAGTTTTCTGACAAATAGATGTCTGCATCAAGAAACGCTAGAAACTCTCCGCTAGCTTGAGTCTCGCCGTAATTTCTAAGGGCCGAGATGGTGTCTGACTCAGGACGTAAAAATGTGTTGATACGTAATGAATGGTCGTTACAAAAGGTGTGGCTCAGCGCCTCTTTCGTTTGACTGACCACAATGACTTCTACTTGGGATAAGTCAAAGGTCTGTTTAGCAATAGATTCAATGGTTTGAATTAACATTTCAAACCTTCCCTTGTGGGGAATGATAAAAGAAATCTGCATCTAGTTAGGTGTTCCTGAGTGTATCACTGGCTATCCTAGCCTTTTTTTAAGCCAGTTTACTTCATTGCTAATTGAAAGTGCTAGCATACGTTTCACAAATGCTTTTACTATGCGCGTCACATTTGTGCCCTTGGCATAAGCTGGAGCCACCCAGTCCGTCTTTCGCGCATTGAACTCAGACGGCAGCACAGCGTGCTTGAAGTGAGACGTTGGTCCGTCGTTCTGCATCAGTAAAACCATGATACGGGTATAGGTTTTAGTGTCACTTTGCTCTAATCGAGCCGAAACTTCGTTCTCAAAATACTCAGCTTTTTGCAAAAGTGTGTGATCGTGCTTATTTCCGTAAAAGTAGGCCGCGCTAAGTACATGGGCTTTACGCAAGTCTTGAGCCGTCCAGGTATCATTTGGATATTCTAAAATTTCCGGTTTATCGAGATACATATATTCGTGTTCGAGCATCCACTGAGCAAAACATAACAGTCCATCTCGCGCATAATAAAAAGCGTCATCGAACTCCTTATTAACGCTTTTAATGTCTAGGTATCGCACTAAAGATTGTAGAAATACGGTGTAAAACCACGTTTCTTCGACGTTGCTCAAATGGCGTAATGTGACGTCTTCATTTGGATGAATAGTATGTTGGATAACATGTTCAACTCTTTGTAGCGATGCACGTTCGCTTGTGATCACATAACTGTCGAGCAACGCGTTAATGTAATTCGCGGTACCACGGTCAAGAGGGTATTGACCGGTAAAATGGTTCTTTAGGCCGAGTACATGTCTGTTTTTAAGGGCGAGTAACAGCTCTAGGCATGTATTGCCGCCCTCATACACATAAGTGATCCATTGAGTCAGTGTTTGCACGGCTTCTTTGGCGTTTGGGTTGCCAGTTAATATGTAATACAGCGCTAGACCTGATGTGTAACAATGTTGGCCGCCGGGTCCGCCGCCGCCAGCGTGATCCTGATAGGCACCTATACCTTGATGTTTTGAATATGAACGATGACTCGATGTAAAAGCCTGCAAATAATGATCAGTGTGCCAAAAAAGGCCGCCATTATATTCGTCCTTGTCCTGTTTAGTATGATAAATATCGATATCCATAACATGCTTGGCGAGATCATCGGCTAGCGTAAACCACTGTTGGTCATTGCTTAGTATAAATTGCCGCAAGAAACCATAAATTGGATCGTACTGGTTGTTATAGTGTGAAACGAAAATTGAATCATCTTGGTGTTCTGCCGTTTCGTGATCAGCATAAATATCACCGAAATTCCGCCATCCGTATTCATCAAGCTTTTCACGTTTTTCAAAGAAATTATTTTGTGAGTGTAAACCGTTATTTATCAAGTCCTGTATGGTGCTGTGTGCATTTTGACATTCTGTGTACAGCGGTATTTCACTATGTAAATATTCACCGCAAAAAAGGATACCTTTACTACTACTAGTGAGTTCGTCAAGTGAGTCAGGTTTATCGTTAGTTGAGAGCCATACTGAATGCGTACTTTTTTCGCCACCTTGAAGCTCGTGCAGGTGGTTTTTCTGTGCAGGAAAAAAGCTGATTAGCATCTCATTAGGTGTCATGTTTATCGATGTAGGAAATTTCTGCCAAAAGTTCTCAATCGTAACACTTACCTTGTCGGCCCAAGATACTAAAGGCGTCGCCCGTTGACCCGAAGTAATGACTTCGCCTTCTTTGTCGACTTGGTAACCATTAACACTAAATGGGAGGGTGTTTCTATGGTCAACGTGCACAGGGCTTAGCCAATTCTCACCACCACTTGAAAATTGCTGAATACTCACGTTACTTGTATCTGTGGCCGCCTCTGTTAGATGAGTCTGCCACGGACTGTCCTGTTCTGTTCGATAACTAAAAGTTGAAGCATTATCGCCTTTCATAGCAAGGGTAAGTGCTGAAAAGTAAAACGAATTGGCATCTCCTAAATCCCAACTCCCCCCTGAGTGCACTGCCGCATTCGCGTTATGTAGGGTGACATCTAACTTTATCGCTTCATGGGCGGAGGTGAATAAAAAAACGCTTGTTGACGTAATATTCGAAACAGTGTCGTCATCTACGAGCGCGTAAGTCATATCGACCTGCACTGATAAAGCGTAGATAGCGCCATCAAGTAGCGATTGGGTGTGGTCTATGGATACCTGACAAGATGAAACGGCGCCTAATCGGCTATGGGCGTCATGTAAGTTCAGACAACCTCGGATAACCTTATTGGCGTCATCTGCTGTGCCTGGCGCGATTGAAAAGCTGCCATCAGCATGGGTTAACGTAAAGCGATAAAGCGAATGAGTGACTGTGGTGTGTGAGTCATTCGAAATATAAGATAGGCTCTCTGGTGCATTAGCGGTCTCGCTTTGCTTGGCCTTAGCAACCCTGAATATTAGGTCTCCTGTTAAGTGTTTGGGAACGGCAAAGGTTAGATGTAGCCATTTAATACTGCCATCAGGCCAATTGGTGAGTGCTTTTGCACCACAAGGTATTGGTGCTCCATTTGCTAATAGCTGACTTGCTGTAAGTTCATGTAATACGCCTTTTGCTAGAGGCACGCTCACAGAAGTAACAGCGCTGTTTTGCAATGTGTCTAATTTTATGGGAACAGAGTAGTCACCGGCATCTTCAGTCATCATTTGTATTCTAATGTCTCAGTATGTTTGGTAATGCGTTTTTATATCGTCTTGCACATTCTCGTAGACGCATAAACACAGTAGGTTGATAAAAACAAACCAGTGTTTGGCTTGTTTCAGGGAGGTTTGATAACGAACGCTTGTAGCGTGCTTCCCCTGCTAAAAAGCTATATTTACCGACTTTTTCAGCTATGGCTTGTTCAATTATATATGCATGTGCAATTAATCCGACTTTGACTCTGTTGTCGTCATGGCCGTTTATGGCGGACAGGTAAAAATACCAAGTGTCATCATCTATTAATAGATATATGTAGGCGATTGGTTTTTTATCGAGAGTGAGACAGTAAAGTCGGGTTTTATTAGTTACATCATCTTCAAAAATAAGATGTCTGTGAAATTGCTCAAAAATTGGGTTATCAAATCCACTGCCAAATTCTGTATCTCTCCATTTATCTTTGTGAAGTCGAGATATATCCTCTAGGAACGTTTCTTTTTGGGCTGCGGTTTGAGCCAAGGTAAGCTCTAGTTCACCAGATTGTGTTAATAGCTTTTTTGTACGCCTAATTTGTGAACGAGTGTTTTTCGATAAATCAGCTAAGTAATCATTTAAATTCGCTTTGTGACGTAAATCGACTTCGAAATCGGGGGAGCTAATAACTTCTCGACAGGATGGCCAGTTTAGTTTGAGTGAATCAATCACTTTTGAATTCGTTAAACCAAAATACAATTCGTGCCAAAGTTTTTTTTGCGCAAACAGATATTCCAACATGGCTAAACGTATCTGTTCTTTGTTGTTTTGATGCACCAGAAAATCGTTATGCTCAATCCACATTTGATCTGACGCCTGCTCACCTTTTCTATGCAGCCATAGCTGTTTGATATTTATTCTGCTCGAAGAACGGGCGTTTCGCTGCGTTAAAAAAGCTAAACCTACACAGCGAGTATTTTCATACGCAGCTAACACAACCGGTACAGAATCTATTGACGTTAACCATGCTTTTATCCAGGACCAATTAAGAAAAACGCTAGCATCAGACTGTTTATAAAGCTCGCCCCACAGAGCCTCATGCAGCGCGATATCTTCTAATGGATAATGAGTGATGGTATAGATACGATTTACTCGGTTGAAATATATTAAACAGGCCAAGCAAAAAAACTTTTGCTTGGCCTGTGACTGCCGTGACTTAAATACTGGCGCTTAGGCGCGATAATCTGTCTTTCTCAGTATCATTAGCAGGCTTAAATCGATTGATAAGCCCTTTAGCTTTATCTTTACTGCCTGTAGCGATCAACAGCTCAATCAGATGGAGGGTAATTTCGTTGTTCTTGGGTAATTCCGCATTTGCCTTTTTGATGTAAGTTAGCGCGTCTGAAAATTGATTATTTCTAAATAGTGCCCAGCCAAGTGTATCCATAGCATAAGGTGAATTTGGTTGTATCTGAATAGCTTGTTGAGCGAGGTTTATGGCCTGCTCAGTGTTCCCTTGGGCGATTGCGAGGTTGGCATAATTATTAAGAGTGACAAAGTCTTCAGGTATGATATCTAAAAGTGCTTCGTAGTACTCTGCGGCAGACTCCAGCTGACCGTGTTTAGCATAATATTCCGCAATGTAATGGATTTTACTTAGCTTAGAGTTACTCTTAGCCGTTTGTTGAACTAAATATTTTCCACCTAATTCAGCCTTGCCTTGAAACGCTAACGCTTTTGCCAAAGGTATTGCTGAGTCCCAAGAAGGGCGATTGTTATAGTACTGGGTGAGGACATCACTGGCCTTTTCATAATCCTTGTTAGCTAACGCCATCTCGCCATCGAATAAGTCAAACATAGGAGAGCTATTTCCCTTAGTTTTCATAGCATCCATTTTCTGCTTTGCTTTTTTAACATCACCTGAACGAATAAGTGCTCGAATGCTTAGAACTGTTAAGCGTGGATCATTTGGTATAGCCGCTTCTGCACGAGCAGCGGTATCAACTGCATCACGTTGAAAGTTGAATTGATTAAGTAAATTTACTAGCTGTACCCAACTTCGCGTGTCTCTTGGAAATGCATTAATCAGCGCCTGAAAAGTCGATTTCGCGTTATTAAATTCATTCAACCCAGCGTAGGTTTCCCCTAATGCTGAGAGAACGAAAAAGTCTTTCGAGTCCTCGATGGGTTCTAGAAGGGCAAGTGATTTTGGGTACTCTCCTTGATAATTATATAGCGTAGCTAGTCCGACTTTTAGTTGAAGTACACTACCTGTCTCGGGGTCTTCGCTCTCGTTGATTAACGACTTGAATAATGCTTCTACCGATGACATGTCATCTTGTGCGATAGATATGTTGATTAAAGTCAATACTAATTGGTATCTTCCATCAAGGTTATCTGAAGATTTTATTAATTTTTCTGCTAGTTCGCGCGCTTCAGAAAAACGTTTCTCTCGCGCATTCATTAACATCAGGAAGCGCATAGCGGGAAAATTGTTAGGCTCTATCGATAGAGCTTTATCGAGTAAGACTCTCGCTTGAGTATCCTTATTTTGTTGCTGAAGTAAATATGACTCCAATACCAAACCGTCTACTTCATTAACACTTTGCCAGCGCTTCGCAACAGAAATTGCTTTTTGCGGTTCGTTGGCCTGCATATGGGCTTGCGCAAGAAGGCTCCAAGCTTCATTTAGCGTAGGGTCAAGCTTTATTGCCGACTCAAGACTCTCAATGCCTGATTGATCACCAGATGACAGTTTTACCAATCCTTCGCGAAGTAGAGTTACTGCGTTATCGGGAGCGCCTTCTTTTGCTTGAGTAAATAAGCTCTTAGAGCTCTCAATGTCACCTTCCCGAAACTTAAGCATTGCCGCGTTTTCTAAAAGAGATGACTTCTGTGCATCTTGTCCTGAAATACCATCAAGCATTTCAACAAGATTATCCGTTTCTCCAAGTCTTATTTTTACATCCGCCAAAAGACGATTTGCCATATGATTTGGTGGTAGATTTTTCGACGCTTTCGCTAAATATCTGTAGGCACTTTCAGTACGCTCTATTTTATAGGCACTAACACCGGCTAACAAATTGCTTTGAGTGCTGTCTATGCCATTTTGGATTGCTATTTCGGCGGCATCGAACGCGTTTTTAAAGTTTTCATCGTGTAACTCTATTTTTGCCATTAATAAATTGGCATAAGCACTTCGAGCATTTATCTTCAGTAGCTCATCTGTGAGTTTCCTGGCTTTTTTGTATTCTTGTGCGTTAATTAATATCTCGGCTAATTGAAACTGAATAACAAAATACTCTGGAGATAAGGCGACTACTTGCTCAAGGGCCGCTATTGCGGGGGCATACTCTTTCAATTGTGCTTTGAGAAGCCCGGTCACAATAAGCTTTTCAATATGATTTTGTTCTGGTGTTCGAAAAGTTGATAGAAGCTGATCTGCTGATTCGAGATCACCTTGTGAAAAAGCGTAGTAAACTTGCGCTAATAATTTATCATCGCCCAGCATAAGTGAAAAATCAGTGTCTATTTCCACGTCATTGTTATTTTGCTTCAGGTTTGCCAAGAATGAATACAGAGCAACGCTACTTTGCACCACCGGATCAGCACTCATAAAATCTGTTACTAACCTCAATAATCTATCAAAGTCATTTTGATAATAAATCGCTTTTACCAAATCGGGATAAATGGTGTCTTTGCTCTCTCCCAATTCTAACGCTTTACGCAGCTCCTTTTCGGACTCTACGAAAGAACCCCCCGCCAAATAATATTTCCCGAGATTCGCGCGCGCGTCCTTGTTTTGTGGTGCTAAAGCAATGGCATTTTTCAAATCAATGATAGCGGCTTGTGTGTCGTTTTTTTGATATTGAACCTTCGCAGCTGCGATGTATTCTTCTGCAGACTTGCTATCGCACCCTATAAGGGTAAGTGCTGAAACTGCGACTAGAGATGATAAAAGCTTGATACGCATACTAACTCCATTAGTTAATTCTTCTTGCCGTTGTGTATTCACATACCGTTGAGGCAGAGGCACAGCGGAAGGGTACTACCACTTTATTGTATTATCATATTAGGAACAATATGAGATGTTAAAACATAAAGGGGGAAATACTGGTGTATATATTAAGGGTTATACCTATTAGGAGCCAAAATGTTATTTGGATCAATGGCTTGCTTTAAAACAGTTGTTGTCTGCCAGAAAATATCATCAGACGATAAAGTAGCTTGCTGTGTTGTGCTGATCCGATAAGGTACAAAACCTTTTTTGCATCCTTCGATAAAGAGTTCTTCTAAGCAGTTGTGAGCGGCGGACACCGCCTCAGGATTTTCTAAATCGAAAACAAGCGGCACGGTGGAATCAATGCAGTCATGTTTATGGTTAGTGAACGTAACCAAAGGCTCGATTCCGAATTTAGGTGTGGTTTTTCTGACAAACGCAACAAAATCAGTTAGTACTTCCGGCGACATTTTTATGAGGGGGGCGTACCACAACAAACCGCACTTATCTTTATCAGGCAAGAGGGCGTTGGCTTTATTCACTTTTATTCTTGGATTGCGCCAATAAGCAAGGGGAAGGGCAACCTGATTGGGTTTACCTAGCATGATTTCAATACCCTCGTCCAGGGTGCTTAGTTGCGCTCTTATCTTGTCAATGGCCCCGATAGATGGCAATGGTAGGTTAACAACAAACTTAGCGACGTTAATCAGCCAACTATTTGAAAAGTTCAGTTGACCTAAGTGCTTTGCTCGACGCTTAAATTGCTTTTGGGTGCCTGAAACCACTTTTTTGGAACCGTAAATTGTACCCACGATCATCCAGTGCGGTAAGCGCTGTTCACTGGCGATAGCCTCAACTTGCCTATCAGTCATTACACTGTGCTGACCTTGACCGTTCGGATTTTGCGCGACCATCGATACAAGACGACGGCGGTCCATCAAATTTATAGAGCCAACAATGCCATCAGACTCTAGTAAGGTCTGCTCAATAAGGGCGACTGCATCAGTGAACTTCTCTAAATCAAAGACTTGCAAATAGAATGCACTAAAGTGCTTGGGCTTAGGGGCGAGGCGAATTGTCATTTCGGTGACAATTCCAAAATTACTTTGGGTGAATAGACCATCTATGTAAGGGCCTAAACCCCATTTAAACGTTTTATCGATATAGTCATCGGAAGAACCATCTAGGGCAGAAACCGCGGATTCAAATTTCGTGTGACACAAATTAGGGTGAGGAAGATATGCTTTTAACGCGTTGGCAGCAGCAAAGTGATCCGTTCTGGGGGTGATACCATAACCTCGCTCCAATGCATTTCCTAGAATGCTGCAGTGGGGCCCAGCACCGGTAACGGGCACCATGAATGGCCAGTCGTTTTCTTGTAAAAAATCAAATAAATCCTGCTGGGTTACACCCGGTTGAACGGTCACTAACCCCGCTTTTTTATTATTGGGAATAATTGTCTTAAGTGGGCTTAAATCGACGACGATTCTCATGCCGGTGACAGGCGTATTTTGAACTGAGCCATATCCCCAATTATTTCCGGTGCTGACAGGGTAAAGATGAAGTTTAAGCTCATTTGCTAAGTGCAGAAGCTTAGGGATTGCAGCCTCGTCAAAGATTTTTACTGCTAAATCGATATGGATGTCAGTGGAAAAAGTCGTTTTTCCGTAAAGCTCAGTTGCTTGAACTTGCTCAAATACTGCAGCTTCTTCTTTAGAGATAGCTGTTTGGATAAGTTCCTTTACGTCCATTTTTTTTCCTAGGTTAGACACGAAGCAAGGTGAATATACTATACAAACTGGTAGCACAAAGAGTAAATGTAAATTAATGGGGAATCTTGAATTTTATGAGTAAAAACGAATAAAAGAGCACAGATTATCTAAATATTTTTACTCAAAGAAAAGATATACGGTGTTATTTGGCGATTAACCATCATGGGCTTATCGATCAAAGCATATTTATATTCCGTCAAAAGCCACTGACGAAAGATATTAAATATCTTCCCCTATTTTGCAGGTATAAAACTTGTTCTGAATATACATGCTAAAACAAGGTTTTGATTTTTATTTAAACTGTGTAGCGACTTTCTTTTCGATATTTTTCAGCATGCGTTTGAAGCCAGGTGTCAGGCCGCTCATCAATAGGTGACGACTGATATAGTATGGGGCTCTCTTGCCGTGATATTCCACAACGGGACCTACTTGCTGAAATGGGATCCCTACAAAACGTAAACTGCGGGCCAGTCTGGGTTCCATCATCACAAAACAATGTTTAATGTCGTGCTTGCGAGAGGTGGACGCGGCGCACAAATAGAGTCCCACCGCAATAAATGGGAAACAGCGTAACTCGCGCTCAGAGTAGATATGCTCATTAATGGCACCTGTGGCTGAACCCTTAAATTTATCCGTGGCACGCTTTCGAAACTGAGCGGGGACTGCCAATCGTGATATTTCACATATTTCACTTCGCGGAAAGTCACTTGGGTGTACCGCATCGTCAGCGATAGAACTAATACAATATTTCTCTATTGGTAGGAGTTGCTCTTCACTCATAGAGCGCACGATACGAACCGTACCGGCATATTCACCGGTAGGAAGGTGCTTGATTAGACAATGGGTAGAGTGACTATCAAATTGATCGGTTTCCATTTTGTCTGAACGTTCATCTTCAAACTTTAATTCTTCGCAATAAACTTTGTGCCTAATTTTATAAGATTCATTACGCAGATCGTCTGACAGGGCAACAACAGGACTGAGGTATTCCGCGAAATGTCTAGAGATCTGATTAGCCTTCTGGCTTACCACCAAATTCATTACTTTTTTTACCACTGGCCCAATAATAGGGAGATCAGCGTATTTTCGAAGTTGCTTCATAGATTCATTTCTTTAAAACGGTAGTCCACATCTAGTTCCTTAGTTGTGTATCGGTATAAATCTGCATTCGTTTAGGCACAAATTCAAACGCGGTGTTATAACCAATATTGTACAACTCCTCTTTTTGTAGCGCCGTAATATTAAAGTCAACGGGAGATAATTTACCCGTATTAATGATTATAGTATTACGCCAATACTCTGCATGCACATACTCTCGCGACATTGCCGTCATGAAGGTCCTAATCAGCATCATCACATATTGCCGTAATGGCAGCCAACTTTTTTTGAAGTTCGGATCTGTCACATGCTCGCTTTTTAATTTAAAACACATCACAGGTGAGCCATCACCTGCCCAATCTTGATATAATGCATCTTCTGATAAAATAGCACCGTCTACAAGGACATGCTGTTTATAGGCTTGAAAGCTGAAAAAAAGTGGGATCGACATTGAAAATCGCACCGCCTTCGATATCTTTAAATCGGGACTCGTTTTACGGCTAAATACCACCGGACCGCCGCCGTTAACATCGGTCGCTAAAATGTGCAAGTCTTTATCTATGTCTGAGAACGTTAGGCCTTTAAGGTGCTTGTCCATCCACGCCTCAAATTGATCCCCTGAACTCAAACCGCCTTGACGTAATAATCTGAGTAACGAAAAGCCTTTGAACTTTTTGAAATCAGTTGTCATGGCTAGGTGTTTAATATCTGCCAAGGGCACGCCACAGCAGAAGAGAGCTGCGACGATGGAGCCGCCAGAAACCCCCACCATATGTTGAAACTGAATATCGAGCTTTTGTAAGGCATCGAACACGCCAATATGTACTGTTAACCGGGTTCCGCCCCCCGAAAAAATTGGCACTATTGATTTCATGTTTAGTTCCTTGCTTATCCTTCGCCGAACCTACTATGGCCTGTAATCTGACTGGTGATTTATAGCGTCAATGCATTGTTAACTAGTTTTATCACTTAATATAGCGCTGGTATATTAGACCTAAGTACTCGTGAATTGCTCGTTCGCTGCGATAAAGACTATACGCGTTGGGCAAGCCTAAGGTGAATGAAACGTTTTTCCGACTGAGGTGCTCTACAGGTATGGGTAATACGGAGAGCCCATGTAGCCTAAAGTATTCCACTGCGCGAGGCAGGTGACTCGCTGAGCTTACTAATGCAATATATTTGTTTTGTAAATGCGGCGCTAATGCCTTTACTTCTGATTCTGTGTCATGCCCCTGAGGAAAGATATGAATATCCTTTGGGTTTACACCTAAAGTGACCAAAAAGTCCTTGTTATATTGCGCTTGAGATTTTGAGTCCGTCTCATTTAAGATCCCAGCGGCTAGGTATATTGGCAGGGGCTTTTCGTTGTACATTAATGCCGCGTGTAAATTTCGCTGCATCGTGCACTGTGGCCATTTACTCACAAAAGGTAAGCCATCATCATCGAAATGATTGCAGGCTAACACTACGATACCATCGGTCAGTTGCCATTCATTTGAAGAGAGTTTGATGGTCGGATATTGGTCTTCCAATGGCTTAATTAACAGAACACTGGGATAAACGAGACTACAAAAAAATATCCATAAGATTGGCACGCAAGACGCCCATCGATATATATGCCGACCTCGAAGCGGCAGGCGAGACAATAGCTGCAAGATAACAAACAGCAAAAGCCCATGAACTAACGGCGAGCTTAAACTATTTGCTAATGACTGCAGCATTTACATTTCCTTAAATCTTGTAGAAGCTTTTATACCAATCCACAAAGTTGGTGATCCCTTCTTTTAATTGGGTTTTGGGCTGATAACCGACATCGTCAACAAGCGCCTGAACGTTAGCAAAGGTATCTGGGACGTCTCCTGGTTGCATTGGCAATAGCTCTTTTTCCGCTTCTTTACCTAATGCGCCCTCTAAGGTTGTAATAAAATCTAGTAGATTGACCGGAGTTTGTGCGCCAATGTTGTATACGCGCCATGGGGCTTTACTGGTACTTGGATCTGGTTCTTTGCCTTGCCAAGATAGGTCACCCACTGCGTTGTGATCCAAGGTGGATATAACGCCGCTGACAATGTCATCAATATAGGTGAAATCGCGTCTGTGATTCCCAAAGTTGTATACCTGAATAGGATCACCCTCGAGTATCGCCTTGGTGAATTTAAAGAGTGCCATGTCAGGCCGTCCCCATGGCCCATAAACGGTGAAAAAACGCAGGCCGGTGGTAGGCAAGTCGTACAAGTGGCTATAAGTATGCGCCATCAATTCATTGGCTTTTTTGCTTGCAGCGTACAAAGATACTGGGTGGTCAACATTGTCAGATACCGAGAAAGGCATAGACTCGTTAGCGCCATAAACTGAGCTTGATGAAGCATACACTAAGTGCTTGACTGCATTGTGACGACACCCTTCCAAAACATTAGTAAATCCAACAATATTGCTGTCAATATATGCATGGGGATTTTCAATCGAATAACGCACACCTGCTTGAGCCGCTAAATGCACTACTTTGTCAAATTTGTGTTCACAAAACAGAGACTCCATTTCGTTGCGTTGAGCTATATCCATTTTTACGAAGTTGAAATTTTGTGCCTTTTCGTGAGCATCAAGCTCTGCCAAACGGCCATGCTTTAAATTAACATCGTAATAATCGTTTATATTGTCGATACCCACGACCTCGTCACCGCGTGATAACAACACCTGACAAACATGAAAACCGATAAATCCGGCAGCCCCTGTGACTAATACTTTCATTTCATTAATCCTAATATTTTGTGTATAACCCTAAGATATTAATCACGTTACGCTATTGTTGTGACAAAGTTTCTGTTCACACTAGCCCTACGAAATAGTAAGTAGCTTATTATGATAACGAAAAATTATATTTATAAAATCATTTGTGTGGTTTTTTCTTTGGTGTTTTTAACGATGTCAGTCAGTGCATCGCAAAAAACGGGTGTGGTCAAAAAAGTTAAACCATCTGTAGTGGGGGTAGGATTGTATGATGCAATGTCTGCTGTTTCGCATCAGCTGCGGGGAAGTGGCTTTGTGTTTGGTGATGGAACGCTAATTGCGACTAACTTCCACGTTGTATCAGAACCGCTTGATCCGCAAATTGTCCAATATCATATTGTCTTTTCGGGAACGGGGAGACAGCCTAAAATCCATAAAGCTGAAATTATCGCTAAGGACCCAGTGCACGACTTAGCAATATTAAAAATTCGTGACACATTACCAGCCCTGCAGCTTGGGCCGGATGAGTATGTTGATGATGGACAAGATATATTAATGACAGGCTTCCCAATTGGTTCGATATTAGGATTATATCCAGCGACTCACAAAGGAATGATCGCAGCACTAACCCCAGATGTGATACCAAGTGCCAATGCGCGCAACTTAACCATGAAAATGCGCAATCGTTTAGAGAATCCTTTCATGATTTATCAATTGGATATGACAGCTTACCCTGGCAATAGTGGTAGTGCTATTTACGATGCAGAAACAGGCAGTGTTGTAGGGATAATTAATAAAGTTTTTATCAAAGAAACAAAGGAAGCGGTTTTAGAAAAACCAAGTGGCATCAGCTATGCTATTCCCGTCAAATATTTAAGATTATTAAGCAAAAAGAAAGGGATTGCAGTAAACTAATTATTAGTTTGTTAAAATCTGTCACTAAACTTTACAGTTTTTAAATCAATGCTAAATATATCTTTAAAAATCAGCGGTTTGAGTATGGGCCCGGATTTTGCTTGTACTGCCTGATAAGCGTTACCAACGGAGTATTAAAAACAATGAATGTCGTCGACAAAAAAACTGAGAATAGCCAAGATGCTGTTTCTAACCGACGTAAGTTTCTGTTAAAGGGATCTGCCGCTGCACTCATAGTGAGCCTTCCATCGAAAGCTACCTGGGCTACAACGGCCAATGGTTTTACGGTATCGGGCAACTTGTCAGGAAATTTATCACAAGCGTGTACCACCACAACGATTGCTGGAGTATCACCCGCTACTTGGCTAGTAGATGCTAAGAATGATCAAAACCTAAAAGACTCGCTAAAAGCGGTTAAGTGGGACACCGTTTTTAGTATTTCTACTACAGGTACGTATACAAACAATAATGGGGGAGTGGTTAGCCGACCTCATCTGTATCGTGTTTTATGGCAAGGTTCTGACATCGACAAAAGTTTAGTCGCTGGTTACTTGAATGCTTATTATGGAAATTATCCATTGTCGTCGGAAGTGACCCCTGAGATGTATGCTTCAATGCTTGAGGAAGAAGCGATGAACAATCAGGGTGCGCTTATGGATGCCTTGAGTCAAACCTATACGCGATAGTTGAAACCACTGCCGTTGAGTTTTTACCAAGTCAATCCAAACATATTGTTCTATAACGCCAGCGATTCGTCTGGCGTTTTTGTGTTTGTGCCTATCACGGGCAACTCTCTGAGATTGAGTGACCAATTTTTGGTTTTTTTTACTCAGTATCATTCTGGTATTCGCTTTAATGAAGAGCAAATGCTCGCTCTATTTCCCGATTCCTCCTTGTTCGACATTCAACAATCAATCAGGCACCTCGAATCTGAGTGCGTCATTCAGAAGGTCGAACCCATTGAGACTTAAGAACATATCAGAAAGTGAAGCCGCTGAGAGATTGATAAAGGGTCAAATCAACATCGATTTGGGCGTGGCAGCATTTGGTGTTCAATCTTCATTGCCCGATGTGCAGCGTGTGTTCTATCAGCTGTATGGTGACTATAAGTTACTTGATGAAGCATCTCCTGCGGATTTTCGGGTTGCCGTGCAATCGCCTCAATCCTTGAGACGCTGGTATAAACCGCAAATTCACTTTCTTCTCGATGAGTTCGTGCCATTTTTACCCTTACCACGCTCGCAAGCGTATCCAGTGTTAGAGTGGGGAATGAACTGGTGTATGGCGTCTCATATGCACAGATATTTATTGCTTCACGGTGCTGTGCTTGAAAAAGACGGCAAAGCGATAATTTTCCCGGCACCACCTGGCTCAGGTAAGAGCACGTTAACGGCCTACTTGGCCCATAGCGGTTGGCGCTTACTCTCAGACGAAATGACGGTTATTAATTTAGAAACCGGCCTAGTTCACCCGTTTGTTCGTCCAATCTGTTTAAAGAATAATTCAATAGATTTGGTAAAATCGTGGTTTCCTGAGGTGACTATCTCAAATATCGCCAGAGACACTAACAAAGGCGATGTGGCTCACGTCAAGCCGCCTATTGCAAGTATTGATAATATTAAGCAAACAGCTCAGGTGATAGCTGTTGTATTACCCAAATACACAGCTGATGTTATGTTAGATATCTACAGTTTAACCAAGGCAGATGCGTTTCAAGCGCTGTCAGACAATGCGTTCAACGACTCGGTATTAGGAGCTGACGGTTTTCTCGCACTGCAAAAGTTAGTCGAAAGTACGGACGCAGTGGAAATACATTATAACGACTTAGCCGAAGTCTCGGCCTTTTTGAATGAAGGGCAGTTTGCACCGTGAATGCTATAACTAGGTATACAGGCCACTTAGTCACACTGCTGTCAGGTAGTGTGCCAAAGTCTATTTCGCTCGTAGAGTGGGAATTGCTTATAAGGATCGCTCGTGAAGCATCGGTCTTACCAAGAGTTGCTTATGCGCTTGATACTGTCATGGAATCGGTTCCTGAGTACGCGCAAACGCACCTTATTTCCGCTAAATATCATGCAAAATTACTCGCTCAGCAAGTGCAATTTGAGGCCCGCGAATTCAAGCGAATTTTACCTGTTGAGCTGCAAGCCGAAATTATTTATCTAAAAGGAGCTGCTTACACATTATCAGGATGTACCGCAGGTAGAGGGCGTGTTTTCTCTGATATTGATATGTTGGTATCAAAAACCAATTTACGTGAAGTTGAAGCACGTTTAAGCGTATATGCATGGTTTACTCAGCCAACAGATGACTATGATGATATGTATTATCGTCAGTGGGCCCATGAAATTCCGCCTTTGAAGCACTCAGGGCGAGGCACAATATTAGATGTACACCATAATTTAGTGCCGCTTATCAGTGGTAAAGCCCCAGATATAAATGATTTTACCGCTGGTGCTCGGACGTTATCCTGTGGCGCGCGCGTCTTATCGCCAGGTGCTATGATATTGCACAGCGCTGTGCACTTGTTTTATCAAGAAGAATACCATCATGGCTTTCGCGACTTGTCGGACTTGCACTTGCTGTTTAGCGAGTTTGGATGTGAGCAAGCATTTTGGGATGAGCTATTTATTCTGGCGCAAAAAACAGGATTTGGTTTAGAGCTCGCCCTAGCATTACGTTATGTAAATATGCTGTTCGATACCCATATTCCACAAGCTGAATTACATAAAAGCCAACTTTGGCTGCCACCTAAAATTAAACTAAAAATATTTGATTGGATCTACTCTAGAGTACTGCAACCGCATCATACATTATGTAACGTGAGTGGGTTGGGCTTAGCCAATACGATGGCGTTGGTGAGAGGGCATTGGATAAAAATGCCAGTGCATATTTTGCTCATGCATACGGCTGCCAAAGGTTACAGAAATATGTTGAAGTGGGTGGCTGGCAAAGGAGTGAATAAGCCGGATAGCGCGAAGAACAACGCGCCACCAGGCATTTAACGTCTGTGTTTAAAAGAACCGCTACTGAGTGACTAGTTTATCTTTCATTTCTCTGCGCTTAGCGTGCAAAACAGGTTCGGTGTAACCATTTGGCTGCTCCGTTCCTTGTAGTATCAGCTCTTGAGCGGCTTGAAACGCAATTGATTCTATAGGATCAGGCATCATAGGGATGTATTCCTTATCTGAGCTATTTTGTTCATCGACTAACTGCGCCATACGTAACATTGAGTCATTTATTTGCGCCTCGTTAATTAAGCCATGCAACAACCAATTAGCGATGTGCTGGCTTGATATACGCAGCGTTGCTCTGTCTTCCATTAGGCCAACGTTATTGATGTCCGGCACTTTAGAGCAGCCAATCCCTTGGTGAACCCAGCGAACCACATAGCCTAAAATCCCTTGAACATTATTGTCTAGCTCACGCTGAATGTCTTGCTCGCTCAAGCTGGAACGGTTAGCCATAAGAGGTACGGTTAAGATATCATCCAGCCCATCAAAGTTATTGCTTGCAATCGGATTACGCAGGCTAAATACATCAATCTGGTGATAATGCAAGGCGTGCAAGGTCGCAGCGGTCGGGGAGGGAACCCAAGCGGTGTTGGCACCCGACTGAGGGTGATTGGTTTTACTTTGCATCATGTCTGCCATGTTATCTGGAATTGGCCACATGCCTTTCCCAATTTGCGCTTTGCCTGACATACCTGCGTCTACACCAATTTTTACGTTGGCCAACTCGTAGGCAGTCAACCAAGGCTGTTGCTTGATTTCAGCTTTTAACGCAAACGGCCCTAAATGCATAGAGGTATGAATTTCATCCCCAGTTCTATCCAAGAAGCCCGTATTAATGAATACGGCGCGCGCTTTGGCCGCATTGATACATGCTCTCAAATTCACGCTTGTACGGCGTTCTTCGTCCATAATGCCCATTTTCAATGTATTTTTAGGCAGTGCCAAAGCATCTTCTACTTGGCTAAACAACGTGTCAGCGAACGCCACTTCCTCTGAGCCATGCATTTTAGGTTTAACAATATAAATACTGCCCGCTTTACTGTTGCGATATTGGCCATTGTCTAGCAAATCATGTTTGGCGATTAGGCTGGTGATAACCGCGTCCATTATCCCTTCGTAGATGGGCTTACCCTGAAACAAGATTGCGTCGTTCGTCATTAAATGGCCTACGTTACGTACAAACATCATACTGCGACCATTTAGCGAAAAGGGCTTGCCTGTAAGCGTAGTGTAATTTCGATCTGCACTTAAACGCCTGACGGAGGAGCCGCTTGGTTTACTTAGGCTTACTTCAAGCGTGCCTTTAATCAGTCCTAGCCAGTTCTGATACACCAAGGTTTTATCTTCAGCATCCACTGCGGCAACTGAGTCTTCACAATCCATAATAGTTGTCAGTGCTGATTCAACTAATATGTCTTTCATGCCACTGGGGTCGCTTTGCCCTATTTGATGAGTGCGATCAAATTGCAGTTCTACGTGCAGGCCATTATGTTGCAACAAAATGGCGCTAGGGTTGTTCTTATCGCCAATAAATCCAAGTAACTGGCTAGGATGAGACAAGGTCGCTGTGCTCGCATCGGCTAGCGTTACCACTAGCTGACCCGAAGTAATATCATAACCTTGACTGGTGATATGGGAGCCATTGGTTAATGGTGCGATAACATCGAGCCACTTTCTTGCGTACTGTATAACCTTTTGCCCTCTTGCGGGATTGTATTCTTTTGTCCGCGTAGCGCCGTTATCTTCAGGGATAACATCTGAACCGTAGGCTGCATCATATAAACTCCCCCATCGGGCATTAGCAGCGTTAAGAGCGAAGCGCGCGTTATTGATAGGCACTACAAGTTGTGGGCCGGCCATGGTAGCTACTTCATCGTCGACGTTATCGGTGGTAATAGAGAAATCCGCTGGTGGCGTTTCCAAGTAGCCAATTTCTTGAAGGAAAGCTTTGTAGCTGACAGGCTCTAAGGTTGGATGAGACTGGCAATACGCATCGATTTTTTGTTGTAGCAAGTCGCGCTTAGCCAATAAGGCATCATTAACTGGTGTAAGCTGGGCTAGAATATTGCTAAAACCAGCCCAAAATTCTGTGGGGGCGACTTCACTACCAGGTAAAGCCTGCTCTTCGATAAAGGCAGCAAGCTGAGGCGCTACCTGTAATTGTTCACGTTGAATATATTGTTGCATGCTCTACTCCATTGATAAGGCTATGAACCCAGTCTACGAACTAAAACTTAGTTTGTTTAATTTATGGTTTCTATCTCAGCTATTTATTTTATGAATGATTATTGTGCAGACAAGGTTTCGCCAACGTCTGTTATCAAGCGACGTAACCAAATATGCCCAGCATCGTGGTGCAACAAAGCACTCCAGGCCATTTTTAGGCCAATCGGTGGGATATCAAACGGTGGGTCTAAGATCACAATATTTGGGTCGTTTTCATATAGCGCAGCTGCTTTACTTGGCAATGTTGCCACTAAGTTCTGCACCTTGGCGAGTTGTAAAGCGACGTGATAATGGCGAGTAAACACCCTGATGTCGCGCTTTTGACCAATTTTAGTCAGCTCGGCATCTACCCATCCCAATTTTTGCACTTCATTCGGATCTATCCCGACACCCACACCAAAGCCGGTTTTACTTACCCAAATATGCTTGCTGTCGATGTAATTTTGCAGCGTAAAGTTATCTACTATGGGATTGTTACTGCTAACAACACAGGCAAAGCGATCGTACCAAACGACTTTTTGGTGGAACGATAACGGTAACTCTTCAAAGCGGTTAATGGCCATATCCACTTTACCTTGCTCAACATCATGAAAGGTCACGTCGCTTGGGGTAATCATATCCAGCGTTATGTTTGGTGCCACTTTGGCCAACTGGCGTATCACCTCAAGGAGCAACGTGGACTCAGCGTAATCGCTGGCCATGATCCTAAATGTACGCTTACTGGTTTCAGGTACAAAGTCTGTCTCTGGTTGAATAGAGGCCTCAAGTTTAGATAACACATCGCGTATAACGGGTTGCAGTTCTAGAGCTCGCTTTGTTGGTGTCATCCCGTCACTGGTGCGCACCAGTAAGGGATCTTTAAAAAGATCTCGCAGGCGCTTTAAACCATTGCTCATGGCAGGTTGGGTGATACTGAGTTGATTTGCTGCGCGGGTGACGCTGCCTTCTCGCAGCAATACGTCCAGATACACCAATAAATTGAGGTCTACTTTTGAAATATTCATAATATTAATGCACTTAATGTTTTCTATTGTGTAAGCAGATTGTACTCAGATGAGAAAAAGATACTAGTAGGTGAGTGAAAAATTTTAAGTTTATGTATTAAAAGGATTATTTTTTTTATTGACTGCGTGTGCTGATGAATTTAGTAGAAAGATTAATATAAAAGTTTGATGTTAAAGAAATACTCATTTTACAAATGAATGCTGTTCTGCAGGCAAAAAAATAGCAGGTTACCCTGCTATTTTTATACTTTGAAAGTTAGACGTTAGACTGCAACGTCGAACTGATTCATGGTGTTGTCTTTGCCTGACGCTTTAAGCGCTTGGTCGCCAGAGAAATACTCTTTATGATCATCCCCTAGGTTAGAGCCCGCCATTGCTTGGTGTTTAACACACGCTAGCCCTTCACGTAGCTCTTTACGTTGAACACCTTTAACATAAGCTAGCATGCCTTCTTCACCGAAGTAACCTTTCGCTAGGTTATCAGTTGACAGTGCTGCCGTATGGTAAGTAGGTAACGTAATCAAGTGATGGAATATACCCGCTTCACGTGCTGCATCCGCTTGGAATGTACGTACTTTTTCATCTGCTTCTTGAGCCAATTCAGAGGCATCATAACGCGCAGACATTAACTCTTCACGATTGTAGCCAGACACATCTTTACCTGCTTCAGACCAAGCATCGAAAACTTGCTGGCGGAAGTTTAGCGTCCAGTTGAACGAAGGTGAGTTGTTATAAACTAATTTCGCATCAGGTACTTCTTTACGAATAGCACTTACCATTTCACCAATTTGTTGAACGTGCGGTTTTTCAGTTTCAATCCACAATAAGTCAGCGCCATTTTGCAGCGATGTAATGCAGTCAAGTACTACGCGGTCAAAGCCAGTGTCTGCTTTGAATTTGTATAAACCATTCGGTAAACGAACTGGTTTTACTAGCTTGCCGTCAAGTTTCAATACTGAATCGCCATCTTTCAAATCATCAACAGAATCAACTGCTGAGGTTTCTAAAAAGGCATTGTACTGGGCAGCCAAGTCGTTAGGCGATTGAGACACTGGGATTTTTTGAGTCAAGCCAGCACCTAAAGAGTCGGTACGCGCAACAATCACACCATCGTCTACGCCTAGCTCGAGAAACGCGTAACGTACGGCATTGATTTTACAAAGGAAGTCTTCATGAGGCACGGTTACTTTACCGTCTTGGTGACCACATTGTTTAGCATCAGATACTTGGTTTTCAATTTGAATACAGCACGCGCCTGCTTCAATCATCTTCTTAGCAAGTAAGTAGGTTGCTTCTTCATTACCAAAGCCTGCATCGATATCAGCAATAATAGGAACGACATGGGTTTGGTAGTTATCGATTTTAGCTTGAATTTCTTGGGTGTCTTGACCAGCTTCTTTGGCACTATCAAGTGCGCTGAACAGCTCTCCAAGCTCTTTCGCATCGGCTTGGCGCAAGAAGGTATAAAGCTCTTCGATTAACGCAGGTACTGACGTTTTTTCGTGCATTGATTGGTCAGGCAAAGGACCGAATTCAGAGCGTAGAGCTGCTACCATCCAACCAGACAAGTACAAGTAGCGTTTGTCTGTGGTGCCATGATGTTTTTTAATTGCCAACATTTTTTGTTGACCTATAAAGCCATGCCAGCAACCTAGAGACTGAGTATAAGAGCTTGAGTCTTTATCGTAATCAGCCATATCTTTACGCATGATACCCGCAGTGTATTTCGCAATGTCTAAGCCCGTTTTGAAGCGGTTTTGAGCTTTCATACGTGCTACATACTCTGGGTTGATAGCACTCCACGTTTGGCTATTTTCGCCAGTTAAGGTTTGGGCAGCTTGAATGTCATTTGTGTAGTTAGACATGACGATGTTCCTTATGTTTGTAGGTAAAATTTGATTAGCAGGTTGTAAACTGAATGTTGCTGCTAACCGATGACCAAATCCTACTAACAGAATTAAAATAACGAAAGGAAATGATATTGATTTTCGATATTTACTTAATGAATGATTGTTGGCTCGCTTTAAATATAAAGGCGAAGAGAATTAATAAGCCCTGTAAAACAGCATAAAGTCGCCTTTTTAAGGTCGTAATAAAAATGTAGATCCCAGCAACATCTGTTTCGTTTTATCCATTTTGGACGGTTTTCTATACCGTGATGTACCTAAAAATTATAATTCAAATATTTTGCGACAAAAAACGCCAAGGTTTTTTCAAAAATATCGCCCCAATACTACGCCTTGTCACAAAAGGCTGCGTATAATCAAGCGTTTGAATATTAAGCAAATATAGGATTGAGATGAAGTTTGTGAGTACCGTTTTGCTATCAGCCCTGTGTATGGGAGCCGTAGCGCAAGAGCCTAAGAATGTAATTATGGTCGTTGGTGATGGAATGGGGCCAGCGTATACCACCGCATATCGTTACTTTGCAGATAACAAAAATACGCCACTGGTAGAGCTAACCGTTTTTGACCGCATGCTGGTAGGTATGGCCAGTACGTACCCAGCGCAAGTCTCTGGTTATGTCACTGATTCGGCGGCGGGTGCAACGGCCTTGGCCACAGGCGTAAAATCCTATAATGGCGCGATTGCTGTTGATGTCGACAAAAAGCCTGTTTCTACGGTACTTGAGTGGGCAAAAGAGCATGGATTGAAAACAGGTGTTGCTGTTACCTCACAAATTAACCACGCGACTCCTGCAGGATATTCAGCACATAACGAGAGTAGGAAGAATTACAACGAGATAGCTGACAGTTATTTTGATGACAAAGTGGATAACCGTTTCGTACTTGATGTCATGCTCGGCGGTGGTTGGGACTACTTCATTCGTGATGATCGCAATTTAGTCGCAGAGTTCGAGGGTGCCGGTTACCAATATGTTGATAAAATAGCCGACTTGAGTGCCACAGACAAAAATAAACCATTGTTGGGTTTATTTGCAGACCAAGGCTTAAATTGGTCGTTAGACATGCCGGCGAAACAGCGCTTACAAACGCTCACTCAAACCGCTGTTAAACACCTTGAAAACGATAAAGGTTTCTTTTTACTCGTTGAAGCCAGTCAAATTGATTGGGCCGGCCACTCAAATGATGTCGGCGCAGCGATGACAGAGATGCGAGACTTAGCGGACACTATGACGTGGCTAGAGCAATACGTTAGTGAGCACCCTGATACATTGGTGGTATTAACCGCCGATCACAGTACGGGCGGTTTTACCATTGGTGCTAATAAAATTTATCGTTGGGAGCCGCAATGGCTCGATAACCTTAAAGCATCGCCGTACGCTATTGCTAAGCAATTAATGACAGCTAAGAATAAAAGTGCGTTAGCTGCTGATCTTCTTGGTTTTTCTCTTAATGATGAGGAAAAGTCCATGTTGGACGCAATAGATACTCAAGATGACGAATTAGCGTATCAAACAGTGAAAACCTTATTAGATATTCGCACCAATACAGGGTGGACGACGGGAGGGCACACCGGGGTCGACGTGCCGGTATACGCCATAGGGCCTGGCAGCGAAAAATTCCGTGGTATGTTAAACAACACGCAGGTCGCAGATAATATTTTCACCTTGCTTGGCCGAGAGTAACCAATCTAATCGGCTAATTATTGAGTGCTCAGGTCGTCAGTGTTCACGACTACGATTTTTAAGCAGCCAATAAAAAACGCTGATAGAGACAATACTATAC
>NZ_BAEP01000020.1 GCF_000315015.1 Paraglaciecola mesophila KMM 241
AGTGGCGACTAATTGAGTTAATAATGCTTCGCTATTATCTTCTTTAAACTCTCTAACTGCTTTAAGCTCTTCTTTAAAATCAATCAATACGGGCGCAATTGATTCTTTCATCGTGCGGTCTACCGCATCGGCGATTTGCCCAGCCATTTTTTCACCGTTGAAGTTATTACCAAGCTCTTCAAACTTATTCAAAAACGTCGCAAGTTGTTGACTCACATTTTGCATCGCCTGCGCTGATTCTTGTTGGGCGTTGAATTGCTCTTGATTATCGGTTTGAGCGACTAATTTTTGAAGATAATATGTTGGAGATACCTCATGAAGTAAATTAGCTAGATGCGCATTTAGCTTTCGAGTTTGACTACGCTGGAATTTTTCATGTATTTGAATAACGATCATGAAAATAGCCGAAGTAGCCATACCAGCGAGTGACGTATAAAAGGCTGTTTTCATTCCTTCTAGCAGAACGACTGCTGATTGTAATAAAGAAGCTGAATTCTCACCCACATCACTAAAGTTAAAATCAGATAACCCTAATGTAATTCCCAGAAATGTGCCTGCCACACCAATACTGGTTAGTAGCGCAGGGATACCTTTACCGTTGATATTGGGTTCACTACACAATAACTGATAAATCGGAACGAGCGTTTTAAAACCTCTTGCATCCTTTTCCGCTACCAAGTCTTGATCAGCGCTTGTAAATTGTAGTGATCGGCTCAACCACTGCCTTACATCACCTACCTCTTCCCTCAAAACGATAACGTCTTTTTGACCTAAAATTTGTTTGATTTTATTAAATGGTTGTCGACGCTTTCTTTCACTGATGACGTAACCAATTTGCGAAGCCAAAGCCATTATGAAAATCACACTAATAATGGCAATTATTAAAAATGTTATGGCATCAATACCCATAATAGTATCTTGGTTTAACATTGAAGCTTCCATATATACTGCTCTCCTATCGAATCAAGCTTTCTAGCTCTGTTGCATGAAATAACTCTTTAGCGATGCGCTCAGGCATATGCTCAGCATCATGGCGCATGAAGCCATTTATTGAAGTGGGTTTAACTAATCGAACACTGAGTAGAGGTTCGCCGTCAACGTTTTCGTCATCTTTATGTAGAAAACATACTTTCGGAAAGTCCCGTAATAAAGTTGCCTGCCAGGACGACTTTTGCAGTCTAAGCGACTCGGTAATTGAATGCTTTGCGCCAAACTCATCCCTGGCAAGTTTCCAAGCATGATTTAGGGTAATAATGCGTTCAATAATATTGCTAAAATCCATTTTTACATCATCACTTATATTAATTAGTACCTACATAAACCAATTGGTTTATCGCTTAACAGTTTTTTTGATCTTCCCCCTTTTCAGAAATAATCTTATTATCTCTTTTTGCTAGAATCTCTATAGATGAATTTACCTCAAACTTCTTTGGCATTCCAAACGCCTATTTAGCAGACTCTCTAATACCGTTTCATTGGGAAATACAATACGGTTTTCGTCCAAAGTGTCGTGTTGGATATCAAACGGCACGACCCATAACAAAAGTTCATCTGAAAAATTAAATGAAAACGGAATAGGTTGATTGAATTGTTTACTGGCAGGATAGATTAAAATTAATTCTCCCTTGCCGCCAAGATACTTTTGACCATAAGCAAACATTTGATAAAAGTCTGCCTGCGGTAGTTGGTATTTGTCTGTTCCGTTGTTCTTATCCAAATCAATTAGCTTCCACTTAGTGTCCAACACCACCAATGCTTGATTATTTGATGACAACATCAAATCGGGCTTAAGTTTAAACATCCCTTTGGTGTTATAGGTCACTAAGTGCTGCGATTTCGCTTGGCTACTAAATTTGATGTTTTTTGGCGTCAATTTGGCAAGTATACTGGCTACATAGTTTTCGAATACTGACTCTAATGGGAACAGTAATGAAAACGCTTTTGAATTTCCGCTCATGGTTAACGGGGAATGACCTTTTAATATCAAGTTAGACCATGCGATGGGCGACTGGTAATAGTCCATTCCTCTGCTTACATGGATGTTTTCGGTATCGCTGGTTAAGCGTTCAATAAACGTAACGTCTTCGAATGCAAATAGTAACTCTCTTGCTAGTTTTTGATGGGTACCAGAACGTGTCAGAGTGATTACTTTGCTCAGAGCAGTTTTAACAAGTTGGTTAGGTAAGGTATTAGGCAGAAACTCGTCATACTCAACAGCAAATTTGTGTTGGCTGACGCAATTATGCTTAATTTGTTCCGAGACTCGTAGCTTTCCTTTCAAGTAAAGTAAATTGTCACGCCGCTCGCGATATTCACTCTTTAGCCCTTTTTTAATGAGCTGATTTACGCTTGAAAGAAACTGGCTTATAAATACCTCTAAAAGAGGCATTTTTTGGTGTTTCACGCTGGCTGTGTTGGTCTGAATATGTCGGAACGATCCTAACTCTCTCAGCATGTTTAATAGCGCGGCACGAGATTTAGCTAAACTATTCTCAAGATTGCTGTGTTTGGCAACTTTTGGTAGCACCTCTATTTGAGTACCGTCAGGTGTCAGAATAACCCCTGCGTAATTTTGTAATTGAAGTACTTCAACACCGCTCAAATTTTTCAGACGCAAAAACTGCGTATTGACGATTTCGTTTAGGCAAATCTGTTTTAGATATAGATACGCAGCAGCAGGAATAGCCGTAATCCCTTTAGGCAATAATTTATCTGTGCCTACTGCGACGCAGCCATACTCAAATACTTGTAACGCTGTTTTTACCATTTAACGCTACACATTATCAGACGGATAAATAGCTTGGTACGCAGCAGCCTTGTCCCACACGGTATCTTGCTCTAGGTAAGAGACCAATGAATAAGTAATTTGAGCCTGCTCGTAGGTATCCAAACCATGGTTGTCTCCAAATAACTCTTGATAAGGCACCTCATCTTGAGTCACAAATTGCAGATGTTCGGGCTTTTGATTGTCTCCCAATACCAAACGAATCTTATTCCAATCATCAAAAAAATATTCTTCCAGCAGAGGAATCACCTTATTGGTAAACACACTTTTTAGTTCTTCAAATGCCCGCTGTTCATCTCCTGATTCAAACGCCAGCATTACGGGAACAAAAAATGCGTGGCCTAGAGTATGCTCTCTGTCATACAGCGCCTCAATTCGCCTATTCATAGTAAAAAGCAATTTAGTAATTGAAATGCCCTCAACTAATATTCCATCGAATAAGTGTGGTTTTGGCATCATCTCAACAAAATCAAAGCGACGGCGCAGTGCGGTATCCATCATCGCTAACGAACGGTCTGCGGTATTCATAGTGCCAATTAAATACAGATTTGATGGGACCGAAAATGAATCGCCAGAGTTAGGTAAAACTACTTCTAGTGCTTCAGTATTAGTTGGATGTGCCCGTTTTGAATCTTCAATTAAGGTGATCAACTCACCAAAAATCTTGGAGATGTTACCTCTGTTAATTTCGTCAATGATCAGGACAAAGTTTTTTAAAGGTTCAGGTACCAATGTATCCTTTTTGCTAAATTGCTTTAAGTGCTCGACTAAGGGTTGGTAGTAAACATTTAAGCCACCTTTTATGACTTTACTGCCGTCGAACACCCCCCTGAGCGTTTTTATTGCTAAAGAATGCTGACTAGTACCTTGGGTTTTCTCAAAATGAATCGTTTTGTCTGTAATCTCAGTTACCATGAACGACGATTTTTTTGTCTGGATTTTCACTCCTTCCTCATCAAATTCGTTTAGGAACTTATCCCAGCAAACAGAAAAATCGGTCTTACTATTTAGCTGCATTGATTTAGCAATATTTTTAGAGGCGTCAGTACATATCTGTTTAAAAATGCCAGGCTCTACATCATAGCTAATTACACCCTCCTCAGAGTTAGCTCGCAAACCTTCAACAAATTCTTCATACCCATAACTTTGATGAAAAGTAACAAATCGAATACGCTCTTCAGCCACTAATTCATCATACTTAGCTTTCAGTTCTCCCCTTGAATTGGCTTGAAAATTTGGTTCAGCAGCAATAACTGCAGCTTCAATTGTATGAAATGTTTTACCTGTGCCAGGAGGGCCATAAAATATTTGGTTTAACGACATTGAAAGTTTTGACTTCTGATAATCATCCTGAGGGTCTTCTGGAACCTTAGAATGCGAGACATGCACTGGAGACAAGCCAATTTCTTTAGATACTTCATCATAGGTCGGGCTAAACTCGGCGATTTTTTTTATACTCCAATCAACCAACTGATCCATCGTCATAGCAAGCCCGTCTTCGATCGAAATCGAGCTGACTATAGGAGAGTCAGAATAATCCCCTCTAACGTTCTCATATCTTTTCCGTAAGGCGTTATCAACGTTTACAGTATCAATTTTAACTGTAAAACCTTCAGTATAAATACCTACTGTATGAGCAAGCTCTTTACGGGAATCAGAAGTGGGATATATCTTGGCCCAGGTATATTCGGCAAAATTCCCCGCTTGATTGATAGGACTTTTTCGAAGTTTAATTTCACCTTGGGGAAAGCGCTTCTGCCTTACTTTATCAGCCCAAATTTGGGTGAGTTCATAGGCGTCCTTTAAAAGTTTTACCGCAACTAAATGTTGGTCGTTGGCATTATCTTTTTTGATACCCGCATACTTTTTTAGTGTTTCAAATTGTGCTTGACTGAAGCGAGTCATTTTAACCACCTTTTTTAATCATTCGCCTACAACAATAGGATTAACATCAATTTCGTTTTTGGGTGAGGGATATGTTCTTCCCCAAACATGTAAACGCGAATTCAACTCCGAAGTGCACCACTCGCTAAATTAAGCTGCGCTGCGTAGTTCATTAAATACAAGTACTATCTAGAGCAACATTAGATATTCCCCTTGTATTTCAACAGCCATATTGACCGCCCAGTATGGGCTTTGCAGCGCCTGAATGTATTGCGGGCCACACCCTGTAGATTATAATAAAGTTATGATTGTACTTCTTTGCTGTCACTACATAACCACATGATTTATCTACAAATAAAAAGTATTAACACTAACATCTCAGAAGAATCAATCCATTTACCTGACAACATTATTTTTTGGGGTTCAGCTTAATTACACTCCAGCTTCAATAAATAAAAACAATATCTCGATCATCACAATTACCTCGTCTGAAGCTATTTCTCGATTGAAACTTTCGAAACGACGAGATGTCACTTTAATATCTAGCAATGCATACAACATCGCCAAATATTCTCTTTTCACTAACACACGATTAAAGTTAAAAAACTCGTCACAACTAGCAATAGCACTTGAAGATGGCTGATAAAGACCTGTTCTCAAAGCATGAATTTTTTGTAAAAATACATTCAAAATATCTACATCTACATCATCTAAACAATAGAAATCTTTTTTAAAAAGTCCTTTAAACATCTTCATGCCTTCGGAAGAAGATGTTGCAGGACTGAATTCGCTATCCATTATTTGATTCTCAACGCGACAAATTGCCTGATACTTTATGAGTTGCCTTTTTAAATCATTTTTTTCAGCATTAACCTGCGTATTTTCTTCTTCAAGCTGATGAATTACCTTTTGGTAACCTGCAATTTTTTGTGCCATTGCCCTAATTTCATCTTCCATTTTTCTATTTTTAAAAAACACAAATATTAATCATCACGCTTGGGGACATAAATGAAACTACTGGCGCGATTAGCAAGTGTACCGGCGTCCTGTATGGTTTTGCCCCAAACCATATCGCTTAGCTCACTTAACCAACCCGCTATATAACGAATCGAAGACTCTCGCACTTGTTTTGTTAAACCCAATCTTGAACAAAGAAAAGATGAGCCAATTTCAGCCACAAGCTCTTCAAAAGCATAAGCGGGGTCGCTATCGCCGTCGCCAAACTGTCGATTACAACGTGTTTCATGCCCTGTCCAGTGCACCATTTCATGCAATAAAGTCGCGTAGTAGGTTTTTGTAGCATCTTTCTCTTTGAACAGACTTTTATCAGGCATAAATATTACGTCGTCATGGGGGAGGTAATAAGCGTCGCCATTATGATGCTCTACACGAACGCCCAGTTCGTCAATCCGTCGTTCTAATATTGGTAGTGAAGTAACTTTTGTCTCACTAAAGCATCTACCACCAAAGCCAACCACTTCGTCAGCGTTATAAACGATTGAGATTTTGCGTCCAACTGCGTCTGGCGCTTTTTGCTCGTCGGTAATAACAACGTCATTGTCATTGTTGGTAGTAAAGTAATGAAAAACGGGAGCCGGTTTCGCGTCAGGTTTGAGCTTATACCCCATTTTTAACCACTGTTTCTTTGTCGCCCACAAATTAAATTTATAGTTGTTTTGTACAACTAACATCGATAGAAACATCCATGTGTAAAGGGATTTATACTCACGATGAGATTTAGCGTTATAGTGGTGGCTGGTTGATACGCTAGACAACCACTCCTGAACAAACTCCTTGTCAGAGCGTGAAATGCCTTTAAGAATGTTTTGAAAAACGTTCGCATCTAAATCCCAGTTCGCTGGTACTAATTCGGTCAATTCAACTAACCGAGTTACTTGTTTAAACAAGGGCTGTTGTAAAAATTTTAGTAAACTGTCAGCAGAATCAAGGTCATCGCCTAAATCAAGTTCGTCTATGTAATCTAGCCAGAAGGTAAACTCTTTTAGCAAAGGCAGCAATTCACCTTTGGTAACCCCACCCCAAAATTCAGATTCTAGCATTGGAAATATTTTATCTAAGCGAGTGGTAGCGCGCTTACCGTTAAGCTCATCGACTAATTCAGTGATTGAATAACATACACCTTGTTCTAGCTCAGACAAACTCTTAGCCACAGTTCTAATCACAGAAATATTAGCGTTGAGGGACTCATCGTAATCTAACCAATCGAGCCTTGAGGTCTGTTGTAAAAACGTATTAAATTGCATATTGCCATGCAGTCCCTCTGCTTTTTTCATTAAGCTTTCAATAGACCTTCCTGTGGCCAAAGAATACTCAAGTCGCAATAATCGATTACTTCTAAACTCGGCTATATTACTCATCTATCAAATCCCTCTCTAATGGTTAACAAATTTGGCATTATCAATCGCTTTCACTATAAATCCACGGTTAGCTCTTCGCTGATTTAGATTTAACTTTCTTTGCAGCCTTTTCTAATTGCTCGGCTTCGGCTCGGGCGGCTTTTATGCGGGCGAGTAGTTGTTCGGCGGGTTCGTCGTTGGGGTCCTGGGGGACTAACTCACCTTTAAACGCTTTGGCTAAAATGGATTGGGTTAAGTTATCCACCCGTTGTTTGGCGTTTTTCAGGTGCTTTTCTAGGGTATCGGCTAAGGCGAAGTGTTGTTCGACAAGGCGGACAATTTCGGTTTGTTCTTCGATTGGCGCAAATGGTATTGCCAAAACTCGCATATCCCTTAAATGTAAATTCTTAATAGCAGTCCCCACTACTCGACTAGAAACATCAATGCCGTTAACCCATTTTCGAAGCGCTATATCAATAAACTTCATGTTAACGTCACTGGATGCGGGCTTTATTAGTGCAACACTTACAAATAAATCAAAAACGTCATCTGTATCAATAATTGCAGTTCGACCAATAGTGCCGCTTTTAGTTATTAACAAATCACCTCTTGCAGGGTTACATCGAGGATGAATTTCTTTATGAGTCTTTTCACTAATATACTTACAAAAGTCGAAGGATATTTTCCCATTTTTAATGTCTTTTACTGACATGAAAGGAATACCCTCTTCAATATATTCGGGCTTATGATGCACACCATCAACAATTTTTGAAGATAAAACATCTAATGAAACCCATTCCCAGCTGTTATCAATGGGATATTCTTCATCCTTAAGATGATGTTCTGGTACTTTATTCCTAGCGTTAACTATTTCACTTCTAGCGGATAAAATATCAGACATGGACGATTTCACATTGGTTACATCATTTCCCTTGCGCCATTGTTCGGTGAGTTTGCCGGAGACGGCGGCGGCGAGGACGGATTGGCGGAAGTGTTTGATGATGTTGGGTAAGTTGTTCAGGCGTTGCTGTATGGTGTCGACCTGCGACATTAAGCTGTCGAGCTTTTCGACAATGCGCTTTTGCTCTGGGAGTGGTGGTATAGGAATTTCTAAATTACGAACTACTCCTAGGTTTATTCGCGCCCTGGTGCTCCCTTTAGTATGTTTACTTATCTGTTCAATTACGATTTTAGAGTTTAAAAGGTAAGTCATGAACTTATTGCTAATTTCGGCATAAGGACGCGCACGAACAATATCAGCAACTATAATTCCATATTCTAACCTTTTAGGAGCAATACAAGCTAAACCTAATGGCTCACCAAGTTTTGTAATTAAAACATCTCCAGCTTTAAAGCTATGTCGCTTTAATTGTTCAGCTTTTCCGTCTGTTACAAAATGAATGTTTTTATCAACAAACCTGAAGCGCTTAACATTTTGAATTCTGACAATTGGAGTCCCTGAATCTGTATATTCTGAAGCTTTTAGGTTAGAACCAAAAGGTCCATCTACAATATCGTTTTTAGGATTTAACACCAAGTCAGAAGCGGTACCTTCAATCCAACCTTTAGGTAATTTCACTACCTCTTGTTGAGCCATTATTCAACGACCTCAATCACTTTCTTTTCTAGACCAAACTCTTCCGCCAAAAACGTTACTTGACCTTGGGCTTCTTCTATAGCGCCTAAATCAACCATCAATTGATTCATTTCTCGCAAGGCCTCTGTTAACTCGGTCATCGCTTCGGTGGCAAGCACTTCGGGAGCAGGCAAGTTAGCAGCATCGGTGACTGAATTGTCTTTAAGCCAGCTGATATCTAGGCTGTCACCTTTGTCTTTAATGAATTGACGAGAAAATTTGCGCCAGCGGGCGTTTTCTAGCTTTTCGTTTGGCTCAAGGCTGCTCTCAGCCTCTGTATCTACTTCGGTAGTGCAACCTAAAACATTGTAAATGCCCTCTTCACGGGCACTTTGGCCGTTGGCGTCACCGCCATAGGCTTGCTCAAAACTTTCAAGGTATTTGCCAGTAAAGGGGCTGCGTTTGCCAAAAGTTTGCATGTTAGTACGCAGATCGTACACCCAAGTATCAGTGGTGCATTCTTTATCTTGATTAGGGTTTTGTGGCGTGCCTTTTTGGAAAAACAGCACATTGGTTTTTACCCCTGCGGCGTAAAAAATACCGGTGGGCAGGCGTAAAATAGTGTGCAGGTTACATTTATGCATAAAGTCGGTGCGTATTCGGGTGCCTACACCGGCCTCGAATAACACGTTATCGGGGATGACGACTGCCGCACGGCCACCTGGCTCAAGGCTATTGTAAATATGCTGCATAAAACACAATTGTTTGTTTGAAGTGGGGTAAACAAAAGTGCGGGTAATGTTTGTGCTTGAGGCGCTGCCAAAAGGTGGGTTGGTTAAGATCACATTGGCTTTGGGGAGCTTTTCACCGTCGTTACCTAAGCTGTTACCTAGACGGATAGCCCCGCCTACATCGGCTTTGCCTTCAATGTCGTGTAATAAACAGTTCATGAGGGCTAACCGGCGGGTTTCGGGCACAAGTTCTAGCCCTACAAAGGCGCTTTTCATTTGGAACTCTTGGCCTAGGTCGTCTAAGTCGTCTAGATCGTTGGTTTGGCTTTTAATGTATTTGTCGGCTTCGATTAAAAAGCCTGCTGTCCCTGCCGCTGGGTCTTGAATGATCTCGCGAGGTTGGGGTTTGAGCAATTTCACCATAGTGCTAATAAGCGGTCTAGGGGTGAAATATTGGCCTGCGCCTGATTTGGTTTCGTTGGCGTTTTTTTGCAATAGCCCTTCGTACATGTCGCCAAAGTCATCACGGCTTTTAAGCACATTGCCTTGGCTGCCTGTTTCAAACCAATCGAGTCCGTCCATGGTGCTGACTAACTCAGTTAATTGGCCTGCGTTGGTAATTGTGGTATTCACGTTTTGAAAAATCGAACGCACTATGGCGTGTTTGTCATTGCCCAGTTTTACTAGCATTTCACGGTAAAATTGTAATTGCTCTAGGCCTATTTTGGCTTTTAAATCTTCCCAGCGTTGGCCTTGTGGCAGTAAGTCGGTTTCTTGGCCGGTTTGCTCGGTCATTTTTAAAAACAGCAAAGAGGCGAGTTCGTTTACGTAGTTTTGGTAAGACACACCACCGTCACGCAAGTTGTCACACATTTTCCAGAGCTTGGCGACTAAATCATTGTTGTTCATTCTTCTTCCTATCGCCTTTATGCTCTAACTTTTAACGGCATGGTCTGCATTTTCGTCGTAATCACATAGTTTACTATGCTCATACTCCTGAAAATTTGACCGCTTTATTAAAGCTTCGATCATTTTGGCTTATATTTTGTTTAATTTATAAATTCTATTTACGCGGGTTGTTCCCACATGAAATCATTAAATTGTTCGAGTATGTACTCGAGCTTTCCGTCGAATATGGCTTCTAGTTTTTGTTTGCCTCCACGGCGTTTGTAGTTGCCGGTTTTGAAGGTGTCGTCGTCAATGGCAACTTGTTCTTTTAAACTGTTGGCAAGGCGTTCTAACCAGCTTAATTGCTCTGGGTTCCAGTCTTTTTGTTGTTGAATTTTGTGTAGGGCGTTATCTACTCGTTGGTCAAAAGGTAGCAGTGCATCCCCTAATGCAGCACGGCGAATATGGCCTATTAAACGGGCAGCTATGTCTCGATTAGTGGTTTTTTGCCAAGCTACACGTAGGGTTGATTCGTCGAACGATTGGGCGTCAAACCATTCTTGCAACTCTAATAGCGCTTTCCGGGTTAGGTCTTTAGGTTTGGCTATAACGGTGCGTAATGCGGCCTTTTTGTTTTCGCTTTGGGCGACTAGGTTATCAAAAGCTTCAAGAAAATCTTGCGGTGTGTCATATTCGCCAAAACCTTGTTTCATCTCTATCAACTCATCGTCGATGTCGGTAAAAATAGGTTCGCCGCGCAGCTCATTAATTTGCATTTTAAGATCTTCGAGGTTCTCAATCAGTTTTGGCAACTGGCTAAATATGACAGCACTTTGCTCTGGCCCTTGGCTTTTTAAAGTGTGTGCAAGGCTGGCAAAGTTACAACCTGCGCTTTGCTCTAGCGTTTCGTCGAGGCGTTTAATACTTTGTTCGATACCGGTTGATTTTTCACGGTTAAACAGGCCGTGGGTAACAATACGTTGTACTTTGGCCACCAGTTGTTCGTGGCTATGCACTGCAAAACTGCGCCCATCTGCCTCGAGGGTTTTATAAGTTTCTGGATCGGCTATCTCGTTGACCAAGGTTTTGAGTTCGACCTTGGGGCGCACAACCACTGGGCGCATAGTATCGACCGATTCTAGGGTGTCGTATAGGTTAACTGCATCATAAATTTTAAAACTGTTTTTACCTACTTCTGGGCACAGGCGTGTGGCGCGGCCTTTCATTTGCTCGTATAAAATTCGGCTTTTTACTTTACGTAAAAATACTAAATTACAAATGCTGGGTATATCGATACCTGTGGTTAATAAATCTACGGTGACCACAATATTGGGTAAGCGCTCTTTTTTGAAGCGAGTGATGATGCTTTGTATTTTTTTCGGGTCTTTATCACTGGTGCCAGTGATTTTAATAATGGCGTCGTGTTCAAGACTTGGATATTTGACTTTACATGCAGCACGTAACTCTTCAACCACCATGTCGGCGTGAGTATTGTTAACACAAAAAATTAAGGTTTTTTGATGCCCTGTTGGATTTAGTGAACCTGCCAATGATTCAGCCACTACTTTGGTAAAGCTAGGGGCAATAATGTCGCGATTAAAATTTGCGACTTCGAAATCTTGTTCGTCTTCTAAGGTATCTTCAACTAACTCACCTTGGTTAGTTAAGCGCGTGACTTGGGTGCCTTTGTCTAAATAAATGCCATCTCGGTTTAGCTTAGTGACTATTTTTATGGGGGGTTCTTGGTCGGTTAAGTAACCGTCGATTACCGCTTTACGGTAACTGTAGCGATACACCGGCAAACCGAATATCTTAGTGGTATGTAACGCTGGAGTAGCGGTTAAACCAATTTTAACGGCATCAAAATGGTCGAGAATACGCCGATAAGTAGACACATAATCTAATTGATCGCGAAATTCCATTTCACCATCGGTTTGTTCTTTATCAAGAATATAACCTCGGTGCGCTTCGTCGACAATAATACAGTCGTAGCGTTCTACTGGCATAAACTCGTCACTTTGTAGCGTGCGCTTAACCAGTGATTGGATAGTGGCCACATGTATTTTAGTAGCACCTGACGGAAACTTATCGGTGAAACCTTTGATATTAAAAATGGTATTGAACGGCACATCGTTAATACGTGTATCGTCAAAAGAGTTGAGTGCTTGTTCACCTAATGAGCGGCGATCCACTAAAAACAACACGCGATTAAAACGACGTGATTGCACTAAGCGGTACATTAACGCTATTGCCGTTCGTGTTTTACCTGTACCTGTCGCCATTGCTAGCAGAATATTTTGTTGGCCTTTTTTAATGGCTTGCTCGGTCGCGGTAACGGCTTCTTCTTGAAAATAACGTAAACCTAAGTCAGTCGGCTTGTTGTTTTCTAGCCATTTATGGGCTGCATTGTTATCACTGGCGAGCTTGGCTTTTAACTCGCCCGGTGTGTGCCATGCGGGTAATGCTTTAGCATCATTACTGACGTTACGAACATCCCGATACCAGATACCGCTTTTAGTAAGTATTTGGCGTTGATAGTTACGCCCATTCGCTGAAAATACAAACGGGATTTTATATCTGCGCGCCTCAGGCTGTTGTGACTCAGGCCATGAGGTTAAATAACCCTTACTCTGCTCTGCGATTTTGCCTTCAATTTTTTCGCGGTTGATGGGGTCGTTCGTCGCTTGAATTAAAATCTCACTATTCAAATGCTCGTAGTTAAAATAAATACTATAACGATGTGCTTCGGTTAGCTTTGCACATACATCGATATTAATTTTTTTAGCTTCAACTATGCCCATTGGTTTTAACCCAACAAACAGTACGTAATCAGCAAAACCCGTATCACCGTTCTCATCTTTGTCGGTGGGCCATTCTGCTATCGCTAAATTTTTACCAAGTTGAGGGCGTGTGCCGTTGGCATAATTTAAGGCTTTTGTATCGGCTGCCCATCCTGCATCGCGCAACTGTTGGTCTATAATAAAACGGGTTTCTTTCTCAGATAAATCTAAGCGACGAGCGGCTGCACGTTGGGTGATTTCCTGTTTATACGTTTCACGCTCAACGTCTGTTTTATTAGCAAGTTCTTGGTCTTTCTGTTTGAGTTCTGCTTCAAGGGCATTCACTCTTGCGGCTGTTTGCGCTTGTGTTTCTTCTTGCTTACTTTCTAAGATAGAAATGTAACCACTGAGTGCAATTAGTTTATTTTTATTGGCTTCAAGCTCGGCATCGGTTTGCGTATTAGTGTTCAATGCTTGCTGTAAGGCTTGTTTTAGCTCGGTGACTTCAAGCTGATATTCAGCTTCTCGGTGACCGGCTGGTAACACAAATATAGGGGCTGCAAAATCAGCATCATTTTTGATTAAACGGTAGTACCAAACACTCAAGCGATACGCTAAGCGAAGTGCCATCTCGGCATCATCAAGATCATTGTGATAATCATGAACCGCTTGATTGCCTACTTTGCGCAGCGAATGAAATACGTTGATGATTGCGTCATCAACCCATGAGACCTTAGCTAGCTCTCTGACTAAATCGTGTTGCGTTGGCGGAATTTCAATATCGAGTAATTTAGCGATGTTTTTTGCTGAAGCTTCACCAAACATGCGAAGTTTTATAAGAGTAGTATTGGGATCGTCAGGGAAATTTTTCTCAGCCGCAAGCGCAATACGGTAAAGAATATCGTTAACGCCTTTTAAGAATTCAAAATTTGATTTTTTCACTGACTAAGTACTCCTTTAACTTAGTGGGCTTCGCAACTTTAATACCAACTACAAGTTCGCAGTTACTTTCCTGAATCGATATCCAAACGCTTCATCCAATTGCTGAGAGTTTGATGATCTTTTAACCCTAACATTTGCGTGGCGTGCTTTTTGACATTCCCGCTGGCTTTAAGCGCAGCTCGAATATAACTTTTTTGATAACGATCAGTAAGTTGGATAATGTCGACTTTATCATTAAAAGACAATGTTACGTCAGCCATTTCATGAGTTATGAGGCGATTTATTATCGCATCACTCAGATCAATTTCTGAAACTTCACCGCCTTCACCCCATAGAGAGGCTCGATTCAATGTATTCCACAGTTCACGGATATTACCTGGCCAAGGCTGGCTCAGGATAAACTCCATTCCCTTTTCGGAAATATTTTTACTTTTATTGGAATGTTGAGTTGAAGCAGCAACATTAATTTCAGCCATTAACTCTGCTACTAATATTGGTATGTCTTGGGTTCGCTCTCGTAGACTAGGGATATGAATGACACCTACTGCTAAACGATAAAATAAGTCTTCTCTGAAATCGTTTGCTTCAACCATCTTTAAAAGATCTCGGTGGGTTGCTGCTATAATTCTGACATCAATATGTATAGATTCACTCCCTCCGACACGAGTTATGCTGCCTTCTTGCAAAACTCTAAGCAACTTGACTTGCACATCCGCAGGCAACTCTCCGACTTCGTCTAAGAATAATGTGCCGCCATCTGCTTGTTCAAAAAGTCCTTTATGCTGTTTGTCTGCTCCGGTAAATGCGCCTTTTTCATGCCCAAACAATATTGTGTCAACTAACGATTGGGGCAACGCTCCACAGTTTACGGCTTTAAAAGGCTTATCAGCCCTTAAGCTATCAATATGAATAGCGTTGGACATGACTTCTTTACCGGTTCCGGTTTCACCCAAGACCAATACAGGTAACTCAGATCCCGCTAAAATTTTAGCTTTGCGTATAATATCGAGCATATCAGGCGATTTGGCGATAATTTCGCTGAGGCTTTTAGCCACGTTAGGATCTTTCAACGCTTTATTCGCCATGCCTTTGGCAGCTGATTTGACATATGCCTTGGCAAAATCTACGGGGATGTTTGGTTTTATGATTCCGACTTTTTCGGAAGACTGAATGAACTCAACATTTGATCTGGCTTTACCTAGGATAACGGCCGTGGCTATCATAGCGGGTGTGCCCGAGGTCAAGCTAATGGTTAACTTTTTGCTTTCGTTAGATAGTTTGTCGATCCAAATATTAGACTCAGAAAGGATGGTTTCGTAATCGATAGGCGTCTTAATTTTTGCTCTATGAATGGCAACATCTGCGAATGGTCTTTTTGATGCCACTAACCTAGCTTTCAACCAACCTAGATACCCTTCCCATTCAGAATCCCAAGCACTCGCCAAGATCACAATTTTATCAAAAGGTTTATCGTTATTAAGTGCGATAGTAGCAAGAGCCGCTTCTTGATCTTCGAGAGCTTTATCAATGTCTGTTTTTCCAAGCCACGTTAGCAATGTATTCATTTTCAAAAATCCGTTTGATGCGCTTAAGTGTAATTAATATTACATTTTTAAATAATAATTACATTTAGATTTTTCCTGATGTTGTGTCTTCCTTTAATCTTTAGCTCCGCCGAAGCCAAAGACACATTAACCACAAAGACATAAGCCGACTATATTGATTTACCTTGTGACGTACTTAGCCCATAGTGTTTGCGGGAAAATTATTTTTATTAAACTGAAAAATGAGGTCTGTTATTTATTTTTAATTTTTCAGATAGTTAACTTCCCTCTCTATAAATATATGCGCGATATACATAAGCCATTGTTTTAAAACAGAAATAACCATTGACACCCAGATAACTTAGTTATAATGTAAGTACATCTTGATACGCAAGTGACAGAATTAGGTCATCAGATTTAAGCTGTGAGTTATCAGATAATGAGCACGATGGATGCTCATCACCACCTAATCGCTGGTTTAAAGAACCGCATAGGATCTACTTCTACTTTACAAGTAGACATTGGAAATAATGGATCCCAGCACCACCTAATCGGTGGCTTAAAGAACCGCATAGGATCTACTTCTACTTTACTAGTAGACATTGGGAATAATGGATCCCAGCACCACCTAATCGGTGGCTTAAAGAACCATAGAGGATTTGCTTCTACGATTTTCGAAGCTAACGGACATAATGGATATCCATCACAATTCCTTTGATGCTTTAAAGTAATAAAGCATTGCTTTAAATTTACTTAAAATAATTCATGAAATGGAATTAATTTTAAATAAATTAATAGGTTAGCGACTTCCTCACGCCAACTATGACGGTAGAATAGTCAAATGAAAAAAGACTATTTAGTTGCCTGATCTCATCTCTATATTCCCATAAAGTCTTGGCAATATCCCCCCAAATCTAGCTAAATAGAAACCTCACCCCATAGCCACATATAGAGGCTCAATTTCCACAAAAAAGACTTCGACGGAGCTAGTAATGCAAACATACGAAATTGATTTCCATAATGCTGAAGGCTCAGTATGTAGTAAAAAGCATGTCGATATTAAAACTGAGATCATTGCGTCTTCACCGGACAAACCGAACAGCATCACAAAGAAAATTATCTTTCGCTGCGAAGATCATTTGCATTGCGATGTTGCAGAAATGGAAAGACTTGCTGCTACGGAAGAACTAGCGCAAAGAGGCCGAAAAAATGACTAAAACGATTTTAAAACCTAAATGAAATCGATTTAGTTGACGGACATACCTTTCTAAACAAATTTGATAAAGCTTAGTGCCGATT
>NZ_BAEP01000019.1 GCF_000315015.1 Paraglaciecola mesophila KMM 241
GACAATATCGACATCAGGCCTTGGTTGCCGCTTAGAAATGAGTCCAACTTTATGGGGTCACTTCAGGTTTAGCGCCTTTTTTATTGGATTAAACTCGCTTAGAAGTTGACTCGCGCACCCAGTACAAAAGAGCGACCAGGTAGTGGTGCCACATCTTTTAGGAAAGAGGAATGCACCCGCGCAACTCTGTCAGTCAGGTTATTGCCTTTAACAAACAAGGTCACATCTGAATCAGCCACTGTGGTGTAGTAATTCATCGAGGCAGACACCAAGGTGTAACCCTCAGTTTGGGTTTCATATGATGCAAAATGACTCTGTTTGGCATAATGAGTCGCACCTAATTCCGCATGCCAATCGTCGGTTTCCCAGTGAAATTCCATCCCCAGGCGCATAGCAGGTATGCGCGGTACATTGCGATTACCTTCTTCGCTGGCGGCTTCATCTAACTTGGCTCGGGTGTAATCGGCAAAGCTCTCAATGCGCAGGTTATCGTTTAAATGCCAGTCTAGCTGAGCTTCGAAACCATATAAAATCGCATCTTGTTGACGGAAGATAAATACTGGCGTGACGTCTTCTTCATGATCGTGCTCATCTTCTAATGCTTCTTCTTCTTCGTGACCGTGCAGTTGCTCACTGTCTAGCCCTGTGTCTTGCTCATACAGGTAATTAGCGATGTCGTTGTAGAAAAAGCTCACATCAGCTGTGATCGTATCTCCGTGATAGCGGTAACTTAAGTCAACGTTGTTTGATACCTCGTTCTCAACACTGCTTGTGGACTGGACTAATTCATAGCCGTCTTCGTCCAATTCAATATCAAAACCCGCACCTACTTCGAAGGTACCTGTGCTGATATGAAGGCCGTTTGAAAATATTTCGGACGCTGAAGGTGCACGCTCAGAACGGGCATAATTGAAGGCCAATGAGCTTTTATCATTTAAGGTGTACACCACACCAGCTGAGAAACTGTTGGCGTTAAAAGAGTCATCAGAGAAGTTAATCTCGCCGTGCTCTTCTTCGTGTTCCTCTTCCTGTTCGTCATGTTCTTCTTCAGCGAAAAAGTTGTTATCTGGCTGATGTTTGGTGTGCTCGAAGCGCGCCCCGAGTTGCCATAAGAACGCGCCTGTTTGCTTCTCTTCTAATACAAATAGCGCAGTAGAGGTAGTTTTGGTACTGGGCGTGAATGCTTCTTCACCTAGGGCAGAAAAGTCAGATGAGGTGTAATGAACACCTACCACGCCTTCCCATCCGCTAAGCGGTGCATGCTTTGCCCATAAACGAGACTCTTTTGCCTCATTGCTAAAAGTAGTACCAACTGCGCCATCTTCAATTTCGCTGTGCTCATAATCTGTATATGCATTTAGCCAATGCACTTGGGTAAATGGCCCGTCAATGTTTTGCCAATCGACACGAGATTGATAACGGTTTTGCTTTAAACGTGCAAATACGCTTTCTTCTTCGTGCTCATCAGCATGCTCTTCGTCATCATGCTCTTCTTCGTCGTGCTCATCTTCCTCATGTGCATGCTCATGTCCCGGTATGCCATATTCGTTATCCAAGCGTGCATACGAAAAGGCTACATTCACGTCGTCACCTATCCAGCCAATACCTAAGGTACCGCCAGTGGCATCAATGGCTGAGTTTTCTAATTTACCAATGCTGTCAGAATCTGCGTCACTGGCTTCATTAGGGATGTCGTAATCATCGCTGTCGCGGGTAAAACCGTCAGCATGAAAAGCAAAATTACCTACACCGCCGTTGATATCACCTGACAACATCTTTTCGTTCGACACGGTATCGTAAGATGTGGCCACTTCACCGCTTATGTCTTCTTGGCGCTCATGGGGTAAGCGATTATCTACCACGTTGACCACACCTCCAATCGCACCACTGCCATAAAGTAAGGTGGCAGGGCCACGCAATACTTCAATTTGGGTGGCCGTTGAGGCCTCAACTGTAGTGATATGATCGGGACCGACGCGAGATGCATCAGAGGCGTCTAACCCATTTTGCAATACTTTAACTCGTGGACCATCTAAACCGCGAATAATTGGGCTACTGGCCACAGGTCCAAAGTAGGTACTGTTCACGCCGGGTAGACCTTTGAGGGTTTCACCTAATGTAGCCGCTTGAGAATTATCCAATGCTTCACCGCCTAAAATTGTCACAGGGGTAGCGGATTCAAGCACCGAACGGCCAATGGGGTTGGCAGTGATCACTAAGGTCTCAATACTTTGTTCATCTTTTTGGATTGGTTTTTCTGCGGCATAAACGCCTGCGCTGATAAGCGCGCTGCATAACGCGGATAGTTTTAACACTGACATGTGAGGACCTTACTGCATCTAATAATTGGTTGGTGATGTTATAATATAACACCAAAAAGAGCTGTTTTAGTCAATTATTTATTTAATTTTTTTGTGTTGGGTATTCCCTGCTGCTTGCCAACTTCGAATGTTAGTTGCGAATGCGATTGTTGATTTGGCGACGGCTTTCGTCACTTCACTTTCTCAGAGCCTTTATTTTGCAAGATGATGTAAAGCACTATGTGTTAAATGTTTCAAATTATTAGTTAGCTTGCTAAGCAATTTTCAATCCTTATAATACTTAGCATGCTAAGTAAATAAAGTGCGCTCGTCTGCAAAAACGGCGCAAAAGAAATGTGAGGACAAGATGGCGACTAAAAACGGTGAATACAGAAAGCTCAATAATCCTGCTATGGGTTGGTTGTTAGGGCGCGTATTTCGTTTGTGGCGAAGCGCTATATCTCAATCGGTTAAGCCAATGGGAATGACCGAAGCGCGCTGGTCGGTGATGATGAAATTAAGAACCCTAGGCGAGGGCGAATCTCAACATACGCTTGCAAGTGAGCTTGGAATCGAATTGCCTTCCCTTAATCGTACGGTAAACCAGCTAGTGGAAC
>NZ_BAEP01000018.1 GCF_000315015.1 Paraglaciecola mesophila KMM 241
AATGTTAGTTAACTATCTAACTAACCCTTTTAAACGCTTCATCACTGGCCATTGTGTAGCAAGCCCTAGCGTTGTTAGAGAATATCATCATGAATGGAATTTTATTACTGTATTGCGAAATCCTGTAGATCGATTTATTTCGGAATATATTTACAACAAGTTCAAAAAATCTGAATGGGCAAAAGTTGATTTAAGTATAGAGGTTTACCTCAAATCATCTGTGGCTCATGCAAAAGGGGTAACAATCGCGAACTACTTTTCGGGCTTAAGTGTGAAAGAGTTAGATAATACTAAGGAGTCTACTATTGTTGATCTGGTATTAGATAACTTAAATCATTTTAAAAGTGTTGGTTTTGTAGATGATATGGCAAATTGGAGTACAAGTTTGTCTGAAAAACTAGGCGAAAAGATCAGTTTTTCTAACAAAAATACTAGTCCAAACTCGTCAGCATTTTTAGCTATAAAAAATGATCCAGCCCTACTTGATAAAATCAAAGAGCTTTGTGCTTTAGATTTGAAAATTTATGATTTGGCAAAAATTAAGTTTGGCTAGGACTTAAAATCTAGGTTCTTGCTTCAAGGAAATTACATGGGCTTATTGACATGAGTTATGATAGTCGAAAAGAGAAGGGCTCGTCAGTTTATTTTTATCCTTATTCTCACAATAATGATTTCATAAATATTAATCAGAAAGAAATTGAAAGTTTAGGATTTAACATTACCCCGATTCGGCAGCTGTTTTCATTTGGGGCATGGCGCGCACGTAAGAATAGCGTGTTGATACTCAATTGGGTTGAAGATCAAATGTACCGCAGCGGTATTTCCTTGTTTCATGCATTAACGCTTTTCGTCTGGTTCTTTATCATTGCTCTGTTAGGAAAAGTGATGACAAATAACATTATTTGGGTTCGGCACAATTATGTTCCTCACAATGCCAAGGGTAATCTTTATTTACACGCTCTCATGTGCAAAATATTGAATATGCTAAGCACTAGGCAAATTTGTCTAGAAACTTATTATGGTCAGCAGACTATCCCTCATCCACTTTATTTATCTGACGAACAGATTCAGTTTAAACTAGCAGAGATTGAGTTCGATGTGCACACCCGCCCTCGCTTTGCTTTTGTAGGCGCAATTAAATCGTACAAAGGGATCCATAAGGCGTTAGCTAGTTGGCCTAAGTGTCAGCCTATGTTAATTGCTGGTGCATGTGACGATATCGCCTACGCACAAAGACTTGAAGCAATTATTGAAGAGCGCGGGTTAGAAGTAGAATGCCGTTATGGCTATCTGAGTGATCATGCACTCGAAGGCATTTTAAAATCTTATGACTTTATCGTCTTAGCCCACGAAGATAACCGAATGATTTCATCTGGCACTTTTTATCATGCCATTACGTTTGGCTGTAATTTACTTTGCTTACCCTCAAAGTTTACTTTAACTAAAGCCGCTGAACATGATTTCGTACATGTTTTAACGCCGAGCGAGTTTACTCCGGATAATATTGAAAGATTGCCTTTAATCTCTAGAAAGCAGGTCATGCAAGAAGCTCTACGGCATTATTCTCGTGAAAAAATACGAAATGTATGGCGTACTATACTCTCTTGAAATAAAGGCTAGAGTGCGCCTAACCTCGCAATTTTCACTTTACTTTTTCGTTCTTTTTAAAGCCTTAAGCTCTTTGAGTGAGGTGTAAAAGAAGGGCCTGAATAACAGTAGAAGTACAGCTAAGTAACATACTCCCCCCAATATTACATACAGCGTTAAGTCTAATGGCAGTAAGCCAGTCTTAATGACCCTAAACTGCAGGGAACTATATACCACGGCAAACATAGTCAAAGCGCCTACAGTGCTAGGAAAAACGCTTTCAAGCGATTTTTTGAAGCTGATATTTACGAATTTTTGGATAATACGATAGCGCATAGGTAAGGTGACAAAGGTTACTAACGTCACGGCGACAGCTATTGCGTAAATCCCAAAGAAGGCCGCTGCTATAGCCGCTGATACGTTGCCAATTAGCGTTATAACACCTAACAGAAATGCTGCTCGTGTTTGGGCCTGAGATATCATAATTGCTGGTAGAAACCAGCCAAGAATACTAGCGATAATAACAAATGACAAAATACTGATGAGCTCTGCACTGACTAACCATTTGTCGCCGAAGGTAAGTAGCACGGCTAACTCTGCAACCGCTGCGAAACCTATGATAACAGGTAAAACAATGAACGACGATGTGCGTAATACACGGTAATAAGATTCAGCCACTTTATCATTACTGATACGCGAGAATGACGGTACCATCATCTTGTTTAGCGGGCTGATTGTAAGAGAGGTCAGTGTAGTTTGGCCCCGTTGGGCGACTGATACAAACGCGAATGCTGCATTGCCTAAAACGAGAGCGACAACAAAATTCATGGTTTTCTCGGCGATAAATCGCATTAGTGCAATCCACATAAGGGGCAGGCCAAAATGTACTAGTTCTGTAATATGTACTCTATTTATTGTTAGAGCTGGGCGAAAGCGAGTTGCTGTAATCAATAAGACACTATTTAGAGCTGATTGGAGTAATCTCCCCCATATGACGGACCACACGCCGAAATCATTCAAAGCCAAGCTAACTGAAACAATACCACCTACGGTGACTGATATTAGTGTAATGGCTGATAACTGTTTGTTTTTAAAATCACGCTCTAGTTTTGCAGAGTTAACCAGCGAAACACCATTTAAAACAGGCACTAATGCTAGAAATAGTAAAACAGTGCCTGAGCCCGCTTGGTAATAATAATTGCTAAGTGGCGCAATGACCAACGCAATGATGGTGCCGATAAGTGTTGATACTCCAAGTAAAAACCAGAAACAGGTTTTGGCAAACGTATCATCCCATTCGTTTTTTTGGATTAAGTTTTGGTTGATACCAAAACCTACAAAAAGATTACCGAGTTCCAAAATAAGGAAACTAAAGGCAATAAGGCCAAACTCTTCAACGCTCAGTAATCGAGCGAGCAACACGTAAACTAATAACGATATTAGCTGATTACCCATGTTGCTCATGGTATTCCAGAGGGTACCAATCATGGTTTTTTTTGCGTATGACATATTTTGGTCTTATTGGGGAGTGACTGAAAAACTGTATTTGAATTGTAACAACCTAAAGAGATTTAACGTCGAGAAATTTTCGTTTGATTCGATTAAGCCCTTCAAAAATGCATTAACTTTTTTCGCGCGTTAGTATTTGAAGATTTTCGTTACCAATATAGAAAATCCAGCTGAATTATACATTCAACTGGATTTTAGTCATTGTGTTTGTCTGCGCGCATAGATGATGCGCAAACAACAAGCTTACTGACGGCGCAATCTAAATACGGCCGCCGCAGCACCTAGCAGTACTAGCACTGTGCCTGGAGCCGGTACGTTAGTCGGTGCTGCAGGGTTAGCAGAAACGAACGTGAAGCGTACTGCATCGGCAATTATGTTTTGACCTGATGTAGAATTGCTATCATCGATCATGACTGAAGCGCCACTAAGATCAAAGCTGTATTCGCCTAGGTCATTCCAAACCGTGCCATTGAGTAACTGATTGATAACCAAGCTAGCAGTGGATGAACCAGAGTCAATGGTGACTGCGGCGTTATTTGCTCTTGTTGGGCCTGAGGTCCAAAGCATCTCTACTTTCCAGATACCAGCAACCCACTCACTGTCGCCTGTTGGATCCCACATACCGAAATCGCCTACTGAGTTGCGTGTATCAGCCATATAATTAGCGCCGAAATAACCTGGCTCGTAAGTACTAATGTTAAGACCACTAGAGGTGAAACCAGCATCCGTGTTGTCGACTGTAATAACCGCAGCGTTAGCAGCAACAGAGGCTGTTAATAGCGCACATGTAGCTAAGCGGGTAAATAAACTTCTTAATTCCATATTCTAGCGTTCCTACTAAATTAATTTATATTGTACAAAAATTAACTAACACAATGAGTTAGAGGGGGATGTATAAACCTATCGTTTTATTGCAAAAATAAATAGCAAAAATCAAGCCGATATATTTTTATGTATTATTTTCAATGAGTTGAAAATATTATGTTGATGGGGTTTTTAATCTTGTAAATTATTCCGACACTTCATTGCTATTTAATGCTCTAAGCTCTATTTTCTAGAGCTTAACCGGTTCTTTATATGAAAAAAGCGCAAGTTTACTATGGTAAATAAGTTTTTTAAGTAAGTTGTTTAGAATGACTGTTAACGCCAGATAAATATAGAAATGGATAATAAGTGGTTATCCCTAAATACTAGGCTAAGTGCGCTATTTCAGCGCATACCAGTGTTTGTGAATAATATTTGATAGGTTGGGTCGTAAAACGCCGTTTAGATACTATTCGCTCGCTGTTTCTAAAACCGTGCGACTTCCCTCAATAGCATTCAAAATCTCACCTTCAAGGTAATAACTGATGGTTTCGCCTGCTGACACTGAAATGTGGTGAGCGTCTTTGTACATAATTTTACCGTCTTTGCTACCGCCGCATTTATCTTCTTCGCAGAAAAAACTGTCCAAGGCGATCATATTTTTACTGGGGTAGAGCATTTCTTCGAAACGTTTTAGCTTGGTAGCATATTCACTTCTGAGGACGTATTCCTGTTCATCATTCAAGCCCAGTTGTTGCCTGAAAAACGCCCTTGGGATATTGGTTTTTTGTTTGGGAATTTGCGGTACAAAAACATATTTCAAATGGTTTTGCTCAAAAAATGCGATGGTGCGTTGCAACGCTGCGTGCATTTCTTCGACTTGCGAAGATTCTGTTTCCAGTAATTCATATTCGATGTAATTGTCCCAGGCGCTCACATCTAAAATAAGGTCGTATTGATTGGTTTGCTCCAATAAATAGGATTGCATGTATTGGTTGTGTAAATGGCAATCATTGCTTCCTTTGCGCTTAGTATCTACTAGGCTGGGGCAGCCAGAGGTATTCATCGCATGGATAGTGAAACGATCAGAAAAGTTGTCTAGCGCTGACATTAATGCCGATGCGTGTGAGTCACCCCAAAGTAGAATAGAATATTCGGCATTAACCCCTTCTTTTAGCACGCACACCGAATATTGGCCTTTAAGTCTTTTTGTGTCGGTGCAAGTATCGCGAAAGGGTTCGCTGACTAAAGAGTTCGTATAAGCGGATATGCTGGGCTCAGAGATCGGCAACAAGCGATTGTTCGATTGTAGCGAGAAGAAGGAAACGCTTGCTATTAATATTGCAGCGAATCCACCTAAGGCCGTTTTACTGTATTTACTCTGATAGAAGGAGGGCTGTCTTAATGGTTGCTCAATAAATCGATAGGATAAATACGCCACTATGAACGTGAGTGCGAAATAAGCGCCCATGTAGGCCGGTGAGGTATTTTCAGTCAACCATTCAAAGCACACCCATATTGGCCAGTGCCACAAATAAAGTGAATAGGACAGCAAGCCGGTAAATACCAAAGGTTTTGAGCACATCACTTTGTAAAGTAGGCCTTTAGTTCTGTTGTCAATCAGCATCAGTAGTGTGCCCATGACAGGTAGCACGGCGTAAAAACTAGGAAAGGCAAGCTTGCGATCGTATTGAATAGCGGCAATGGCTATCATTACCAGTCCTATTTCACGTAGGTACTTGAATTGGTTAAAGGCGTTCGGTTTGTGAGTTAAGTGTATGGCGAACAGAGCACCCAAGCCCATTTCGTAAAAGCGGGTAGGCAGCACATAGAAACTAACAAAGCTTAAACTATTAGGGGCGAACCAATAGGCTAAAAATAACGATACTGCGCAGGCTACCCCGACTAGGCTGAGAACGGCACTTTTCTTTAATTTGAACAGCCCTAATAAAACCAGCGATAAAGGGAATAGAAAATAAAACTGCTCTTCAACGCTCAAACTCCACGTGTGTAGCAGCGGCTGTAATTCTAAATTGGGGCTAAAGTAACTGGAGGTCTGCCAAAAATATAAGTTCGATGAAAACAGCAGTGAAGCCATGGCTGATTTAGCCAGGGTTTGGAATAAATTAGGTGGATAAATAAATGCAAAAACCAGCAAGGTCACCAGCGTCATGAATATACTGGCAGGTAGTAAGCGCCTTGCTCTTCTTTTATAAAAGTCGAGAAACGAGAAGTTGCCGGCCAGTATTTTGGGATAAATAATGGAGGTAATCAAAAAACCGCTGATGGCGAAGAAAATATCTACGCCTATATAGCCACCGGGAAAAAGGTTAATTTTTGCGTGGAAAAGAATAACCAGTATGACCGCAACGGCGCGCAGGCCGTCTATATCCGCTCTGTACTTCATCAGATATATGCTCCATAAATTGAGCGTACACAATGAAACGTAGGCTGAATATTTGATTGCTCACTGATTGGCAAAACACATTGTGCAATGAGGAAGTTTTTTGTGAGGTGGGTCATTACTACGTCCGTATAAAACACTACTGGCATCCCTTTTAGAAGATTGATCGACTACTTAATTAGGATCATTCCACTTCATTTACTGGTGATAAAATAAACTTTACGAGCGCCTGTTGCAATACACAATCAGCACTTACTAATAGTTGCGGTAAGTAATTTTCCCGCAGGTCAACGTAGTATGGGAGCGCTTAATTACGGCGAGATCACAGAAATAGTTCCGAAAATTCCGAGTTAACAGATGCTTAGCGCAGGCAGAGCGAAACTGAAATATAGACTCGTGACTCGAATTTAGTTAACGTCAAAAAAATAAATTTTATCCCGCTTATGTCGATTGCATAAGATTGAGTGAAATGAAGATGTTTAACTGCATTTCATATGGACTTGTACTTCTAAGGTGAAAGTGTGCTGAGTCGAGACAGAGCGTTACTGCTAAAAATAACTCTGTGCTACGGGATATTCGTTATCTTTGGTAGCTGGGTGCCATTTAATGTTAATTCGCTGTCCTTTGGGGACGCAGTGAACGCGTTTATGGAATTGAATAAATTCGATTTCAGCATTGTTAATCGCTCTGATTGGTTCACTAATTTTCTGCTGTTTATGCCTTTGTCGTACTTGCTTTTTATTCTGAGCTCACGGCAAAGTTCAGCGCTGGCCCGTACCATTCAACTTATCTCTATCTGTATTGTATTACTCAGCCTTTCAGTTGGTATTGAGTTTGTGCAGCTGTTTTTGAACGATAGGGTTTCATCGTTTAAAGATGTCTTCGCTCAATTCTTAGGTATGATCACCAGCTTCGTTTTATACTTTTTTACCCGCGATAAATTTACTTCCATGGTGCATGAGCTCAACCGTCATGGTGGAGACAACAAATGGATCACCTATGCCAATGGCGCATTAACCGTATTGGTTATTTACAGTGTTATGCCACTGGATTTATCCATAAGCCCTGTGGAGCTGTTTAAAAAATGGCAAGAAGGGCGCATTACGTTACTTCCCTTTACCTCATTCGACTCAAGCATTAGCGAGTGGCTATTTGGCATTTTATCCGACATCTTTCTGTGGGGCTTTATCACTTGGCTTTATGTGAAGAGCGCCAAGTACACACCGAGTCAGATAGTAAAAAGGTGCCTCTTTTATGCCGTTGGCATTGAATTAGCACAGCTATTGGTACTCAGTCGATATACTGATTCGACCGATATCGTGACGGCGTTGATGGGTATTCTGCTTGCGCTTAAATTCTTCGCCAACTCAAATACAGGCCGCAGTAAAAACGGCGCGCAACAACCTTATGCCATTGCGACGAACATAGGACTCACGTCGTACACCCAAGAGCTGATCTTGTTCGCTTGGTGCATCATGTTGTTTGTTTTCGCTACCTATCCTTTTGAGTTGGTCGCAAATAAGCAAGCCGTACTTGGCAATTGGCACAACTTTTTCTCTGCGCCGCTTGAAACCTATTGGCGGGAAGGGCCTTTGCAGGCGGTCACGCAACTACTACGTAAGGTGCTGCTCGTTATACCCCTGGGCCTGTTGCTCGCGTCTATTTCGGCCAAGCACCAACTGAAAAAAGAGAGCCGTATACTATTTTGCCTACTTGCGGTGATGTTCCTGTTCGGCCTTGAGTTATTGCAGATAGTTATGGCCAATAAGGTAGCGGTCGCAACTGACGTCGTGTTAAATCTATTTGGCTTGTTCTTAGGTTGGAAGGTTTTTCAGATGCATTCAGGTAAACAAGGCATTGATAAACAAGACATAGCTGAACAAGACATTGATGAATGTGCAAATAGCCCAGAGGGAGCGCCGATACTACAACAAGGAGCAGATTACGCGTCATCAAAAAACGGCAGTCTAGGAGAAAATAACACCCCAGTGAATACCAGTGGCAGGTTTATCAAGTTTTATCCATTGGTTGTATTTGGGCTTATCTTTTTGGGGCTTATATTGATTCAGGGGGATCCTCGAACCCCCTATAATATAAAAGAGTTATTTGATTCTGATTGGGTTTGGCTAAGTGCGGCCATGATGTCATTGTCTTTTTTAGTAGCGTTGGGATTACCGGGCGTCGCACTTAATCTCGCCCTCAAGCTAGGCAAGACCTCAGCTTTGTGGTTATTTACAATGACGCTAGTGCATACCTTGCTTGTATTTAATCTATTTTACCTGAGCTTTCCCATTGAGAGCTTGCATGACATTTTGGGGTATCCCACATGGCGAGAGCAGTCACATTATCTCGAGTTATGTTATCGCTTTGTCGGATTTTACCTGCCTATTTCTGGCGCGTTTTTTATGGTCTACAGCTGGTTTATTACGACTCAATCCGTGGGGTTCAAAGCCAGTCGATTCGCATTTTCGTTACTCTATACGTGCCTAATGTTGCCTATTGCGTACTTGATAGTGGTGGTGCAAGCCGGTACAGACAATATTACTGAACTACTGCCAAACGATGGGTATTCCTTTAAGTTACTTAACCTTGTGGCTTATATCGTTCTACTGGTATGGGTTTCTACTTGGTGGGTTAAAAATAGCACTGCTACTCGGCCCTTAACGTTGCTGGTTTATATTACGCTCACCTTACTATCTGCCCCGTTGGGCTTTTATCTGCTACAGCATGGTATGCAAGATGTCATTATTAAATATGGTAGGGTATTTTCTAGTTTGCAGTTTATTCTGAGCCCATCTAGAGATAATTTATTAACCACAGATCAAATGTTTATTAGGTACACAATGTTGCATTTTATGCTGTTGGGGATGTTCTTTATCGCGGGGTTTTCTGCTCGGGCGTTTTCTTTTAGCACTAAACGTAATGAAGATAAGCATACCATTTTACAATCTCAGCGCACCACAGCGAGCTCTTAAAATAGCCGTTGTAATGTGCACTGAGAAAATCGATACACCAGTGTTTTTACTGCACTGTTATTACTATTAGTACTATCAGCGCGGTATTAATCTCGCTAAGGTATTGCCAAGAATATATAAAAACAAACGAATAATCATATTCATGAGAAAAGGAGCGCAGATGCTGTTATCAAGGGGAAGGGGCGTTGTTTTTTTATTAAGCGCGCTAATATATTTAATGGCTGGTGCGGTGAATGCAAACAGTAGTGCAAAGAGTATTGCAGAGTTCACCGATGGCATGGCGCACAAAGCTGGCTTTTTCGATTTTTATTACGATGACGAGAATGACAAAGTCTATTTGCGCGTCGATAAGCTGGCACAGCCGTTTTTGTTTCAAAGCAGTCTGCCCCAAGGCATTGGCTCGAATGACATCGGCCTTGACCGTGGTCAGTTAGGTGAAACGCGTTTGGTCGAGTTTCAACGCTTTGGAAATAAAGTGATGCTCAAACAGCTGAACACGGCTTATCGAGCGACCTCGGCAAACCCCGCAGAGCAGGCAAGTATTGATGAAGCGTTCGCTGATTCTGTGCTAGTAGGGTTGCCAGTTGTGGCTTCAAACGAAAATATTGTGCTGGTGGATTATACGGATTTTCTACTGTCTGATATTCACCAAATTAGCGACCGATTAAGCGCGACTAAGCAGGGCAGTTATAGCCCCGATGCCTCCCGAAGCGGCGTGTATTTGGCGCGCAGCAAAGCCTTTGTTGATAATACTGAGCTTGAATCCATGGTGACGTTTGCTGGTAGTCAACCGGGGGAATACGTTAAACAGGTGACGCCGGCGCCCAAGAGTATTTCGGTGCATTTACACCACTCGCTTATTCGCTTGCCGGATGACAACTATCAACCACGCAAGTTTGTGCCGTTTTCTGGCTATTGGGCATTGGGCTATCAGGATTATTCAGCGCCGCTTGATCAAAGCATGACGACGCAGTTTATCCCTCGCCATCGCCTAAGTAAGAAAAACCCCAAGGCTAAAACGAGTGAAGCGCTTGAGCCTATTGTGTACTACCTCGACCCAGGTATTCCTGAGCCAGTTTTAGGCGCATTGCTTGATGGCGCGCGTTGGTGGAATCAAGCCTTTAGTAAAATTGGCTACAAAGATGCGTTTCAAGTAAAGGTGTTACCAAAAGGTGCTGACCCAATGGATGTGCGCTATAACGTGATCCAGTGGGTACACAGAGCCACTCGCGGCTGGTCTTACGGCAGCTCTGTGGTTGACCCTCGCACAGGTGAAATCATTAAAGGCCACGTAACGCTTGGTTCACTGCGTGTTCGTCAAGATTATTTAATCGCCCTTGGCTTGACCAGCCCATTTGGTAACACTAAAGGCGCTACTGATACGCAAGCGCAACAAGAGATGGCGCTAGCGCGTATTCGTCAATTGTCTGCCCATGAGGTGGGCCACACCTTAGGTATTTCGCATAACTTCGCTGCCAGTGAATATGGCCGTGAGTCAGTGATGGATTATCCGCACCCGTATATTAGCCTGAAAAACGGCAAAATCAGTTTAGAAGGTGCCTATGCCACAGGCATGGGTAAATGGGATGACTACGTAATTGCCTATGGCTACCAAACGTATTCCAGTACTCAAGGTGAAGCGGCGGGCTTGAGCGAACTGGTAACACAAGCGCGCGCGAGTGGCATGCGATATCAATCCGACCCGGATGCTCGGCCTCTGCACGCGGCTAACCCGTCTGGCAGTTTATGGGATAACGGCGCAGATGCTGTCACTGAATTAAAGCGTGTTAGCGATGTTCGCAGCGTTGCAATACAAGAGTTCGGTATTAGCAGCATTCCTTCTGGCGATACGTTATCTTCACTGGAAGAGCGTTTTGTACCTATATATTTGCTTCATCGTTATCAGTTGGATGCGGTAGCAAAACTGATTGGCGGTGTGGAATATGAGTATGAAAGTAAAGGTGACTATACTCAGCCAAAGGGCGCTAAAGTTGTAGCCAGTAAAGCGCAACAAGACGCAGTAAATGCACTACTTGATACTTTACAGCCTGCATATTTAACCGTACCCCAGCATATCGTTAATTTGATCCCGCCTAAAGCCTATGGCGAGTCCCGCGATCGGGAAAGCTTTAAAGGTCGTACTGGGTTAACGTTCGATCCTGTTTCAGCAGGGGAATCAGCGGCAAATTACAGTTTAACCTTGTTGCTGCAACCCCAGCGTCTGAATCGTTTGGCTCAGCAACACAGTGCAGATAAAGATGCCCCAAGCGTTAACAGTGTCATATCAACACTGTTAACACGCAGCTTAAAACAACAAAGCGATAAGCAACTTGCACAGCGGATCAACTACGTGGTGCTTGATGGCTTGGTAAAAGTGCTAGCAGAGCCTGAATTAGCACCGGAAGTGGCAGGCGCGGTTGAATTGCAATTGCGCGATCTAACCAAGTGGTTAGGCAGTCTGAAAAAGCGTGGGCAAAACCGAGTGTTAGCAGAGCAGCTTAATCAGTTTTGGCAAACAGGAAAGTGGCCAACACATTTCGAACCTAAGCCTTTGCCACCCGGCTCTCCCATCTGATAGCAGGTTTATTTAACTCATTTCGTGAAAGCTCATTTACGTTGCATAAAGTGAATGAGCAACTTTGTCCCTCAGCTGTCCTTTTCTCGATTAGAACAAGCTATTTATTCTAACGTTGATGCTATCCAATTTGCTCTTTGAGCCAAGTTTTAGCGGCAGCTTCCTCTTCAAAAAAAACATGTTTAAGCGTAGTTTGCTGCAATATGTTGCTCCAAAATTGCTGAGAAATAGTTTTATATTGCACGTTGTCAAAAATAATAGCGTTAGCGACCAAGTTCAACTGTTGGGCCTGTTTGATTGAATCGACCATTAGGCTAGAAGCCTCTGGCGGGAGCAGTGGTTCGCCGCTAAATATAGTCAAGCTAGCCCAAGGTTTTGTGCTCATTTTGACTCGATAATCGTGCAATTCCTTCTGGTATTTTAAGACCATTTCTGTGTTCCCAGGACCTTGCGCATAAATGATCAATAATTGGCCCTCGCGGGTTATTTTTAATCCACCGTGGGCGGCAAATGTTCTGTTATTCATTTAATTCTCTGTGATAAAAGCAGCAGGACAATACCGTTTTAACACGCCAACGAGTATATGGTTATTAGCATTTAGTGTAATTTAAGGAGTAATAAGGTACCCAGAGGAGTATTGAGAATAGTTTCACAAAAGCAATTTAAGCACCAATTATAGGTATTTTGTCACGCTTAAGTTATGCGTTGTTCCATGGCTTAATCAGTAGAAAAATGACGCTCTGCCACTTGTTTCTTGAGCCATGCTTTGGCGGTTAATTCGTCATCAAAAAAAGCATGTTTCAACGTCGTGCGTTGATAAATTCCTTCCCAAAATTGCTCCGAGATAGACTTGTACTGTACATCATCAAAAACAATCGCTGTCGCCACAAGGTTCATGTGCTCAGCTTGTTTAATTGACTCAACCATCATCCCTGCTGCTTCAGGAGGCAACAAAGGCTCACCGCTGAGTACAGTCAAGCTGGCCCAAGGTTTGTGACTCAATTGCTCTCTATGTTGATTTACTTCACGCTGGTACTGCAACACCATCTCGGTGTTAGCTGGGCCACGAGCACGAATGATCATTAGCCCTGACTCTACGCATATGTTCAGACTTCCATGAATAGGGAAATTTCTGTTGACCATCGAGTCTATTCCTTTGATTTAACTCAAAATACACTCTAGGTATAACACAGATCGTAATTGATCACATAGCGTAGTATTTTACTATATCGTCGCTGAAAATGTCTGCTGAGTATCGAGCCCCAAATATGCATCAAATGCCATGCAAATGCTGCGTAACAAGAGTTGGGCTTTGGGCTGAATATACAGCGCGTGAGGTAAATCCAGCATTAAACCATCTTTAATAAACATAGTTAATCCACGTAATTCACTAGCAAAGTACTCGTCAAAATCTATGTTAAAGCACACAGAAATTGCGGTCTTATCAACCATGGAGTTACACATGATATCGCTAATTACTCGGCGACGAATGCGATCGTCCTTGCTGAGTGTTAATCCTTTCTCAAGGGCGGATTTCTGGTGTTCGATTGCATAATAATAATCAGAAAGTCCTTTTTGATTCTGGCTGTAGCTATCGCCCACGGCACTGATAGCAGACACCCCTAACCCTAGCAGGTCTGTATTTTGCCCCGTGGTATAACCTTGAAAGTTACGCATTAAACTGTTGTCTTGTTGCGCGAGTGCTAACTCATCATTCGGCAAAGCAAAGTGATCTATGCCGATAAATTGATATCCAAATTGGGTGAGTTTATCCACAGCAAGATGCATTAAGGCGAGTTTTTGCTCTGCGTTAGGTAATGTCTCTACAGATAATTTTCGCTGTGCAGCAAAACGCTCTGGTAAGTGGGCATAGCTAAACAATGAAACCCGCTCCACTTGCATCGCGTGTACGGCTTCTAATGTATTGGCAAAACTTTCAGGGGTTTGATGAGGCAAGCCATAGATTAAATCTAAATTGACCGAACGAAACTGACGCTCTTTAGCACGCGCCACCAACGAAGCGATCAGTTCAGTCGACTGCACTCTATTGATCGCTTTTTGCACTTTAGGATCCGTATCTTGTAAACCGATACTCAAACGGTTGAATCCCATGTCTGCCATGGCGTCGATACGCTCGACAGTCATATCTCTTGGGTCGATTTCAATGCTTATTTGGGCGTCTGTGGTGAAGTAAAAATGCGTTTTCAGCTCGTTCATCAATTGAAGTAACTGATCGTCCGTTAGAAAATTAGGTGTCCCGCCGCCGAAGTGTAAGTGCGTTACCGCTTTCGCACCAAACTGCTCGGCTTGCTGTTTTATTTCTTCAATTAGATGATTGAGATACACATTTGCTTTGGTCTGTAACTGGGTAACAATTTTATTGCAGCCACAGTAGTAGCAAAGATAATGACAAAACGGGATGTGTACATATAAAGAGAGGTTGTTGTTATCACTTTGTGCTGCAGCTTTTAAAAAATCGGCTTGCTTGAATGATGGTGTGAAGTTAGGCGCTGTAGGATAAGACGTATATCGTGGCCCTCGTAGCGGGTACTTATCAAGTAAAGCAGGATCTAACGTAACAGATGGGTGCATAAAGTGTGCTCGCAAGTTAACTCAGTAAAGTAAGGGGTAACAAGCGAAGTATAAATAACGTACAGAATTCAAAATTGATCTAGAACAATAAACGACAAGGCTGAAATGTGCTCAGCCCTGTCATTCCTTGTTAGGCGGAAATTAAAATCTAACCTTTAAATCCAAAGAAGTTATTTTTCATAATTTCTTCTACCGCGCCTTCAGGAAGGGCATTTTCCCACTCACCTCTACCTTTCATCACCTGTTTAAGCACGTCCCGAGAGAATATCTTGAACAAATTGGGATCGCTGCAATCGATGCCCTGAATGAAATCGTTCTCCAATAGATGGCGATACAAAAAGCGCAAGTGGTCGGGGACTTTTACCGAGGTAAAGTCGTTTAATTCACCTTCACTATCCAGTTCAGGATAAACAAATAAGCGGGTGTTATCCGGGAATAACTTACCAAAGCCTTCTAAAATGCCGCCTTCAACGCCCCGGTACGATTCTTCATCGAAAATTTGTTTAATGTTGATCATACCGACCACAATACCGATCTGTAATTTGGTGTATTGCCTGAAATAAGCGCGCAGCGAGAAGTAACGGGTGTAATCTGAAACCATCACGTTGTAACCCAAAGAATTGAGCAATTGCACTCTGGCGATAATGTCTTTTGAGGGGACTTTTGCGTCATTCCCTCGGCTGTCGTTCAACGTGATTTCGGCGATTGCTACCGTGTTGCCTTTTTCAACACCGGGCAGTTTCCCGAAAGCCAATTGCCCTTGTTCTATCATATCGACGTTCAGCTTGGTGACCGGCCTAAAAGACCCTCGAATTGTCAGTACGTTCTTTTTGTAGAGCATTTCAGCAGGAACGGCCACTGAACCATCTGGTTTGAACATGATAGCGCGGGTCTTCCAGCTTCTGATGAGATGAATGTTTTTCGCGCGGTTATCAACATCTTCAAAGTAAGGGCCTTTAAACTCAATCGAGTCTATCTCAATACGATTGGCTTTGATGTTATCCGTTAACGAATCGATGATTTTTTTCGGATTTTCAAAATAGTAGTAGGCAGCATAAATCAGGTTCACGCCGATTACGCCTAACGCTTGCTGTTGAGCCTCTGCGTTATCGTCAAGCATGCGAACATGAACTGTGATATCAGATGGCTCAGCACCTGGGTACATCTGCACGCGAATACCACACCATGCATGACATTCATTGGCACGATTGAAACTCTTTGCCGCAACGGTGGCGGCATAGGCAAAATAACGAGACGAGCGCGAGCGAGTATCACCGACACGATCAAGTACCAGCTCGAACTCTTGTTCCATCATGGCTTTGACTCGGGCTTTACTTACGTAACGTCTGTCTTCTTGTACGCCGTATATGGCATCAGAGAACTTCATATCATAAGCAGACATGGTTTTAGCGATGGTACCTGCTGCAGCACCCGCTAAGAAAAACTGCCTCGCGACTTCTTGGCCTGCGCCAATTTCGACGATTGTGCCGTACTTTTTCTCGTCAAGGTTTAGGCGTAATGCTTTGGCGCTGGTATTTCGCGAACTGGTCTGTTTGTCCATGGTCTCTCCAAAATTGTAGGGGATGTACCAACATGGTGATTGGTTTGTTAGTTGCCATTATACGCAATAAAACCCTTATTGCGTAAGACGTTAGCGTTTTTAGCCTAAGCTAACTCAGTGCTCAGCCAAGCATGATTGCTTCTGGGCACTTAAAATGTGTCGAACATTCGATATGTCGCCGTCGTTTTTGGCGGGTTTTATGCCCAAAGCACAAGCAATTAGGTTATACACTTCGATGTTATCGAAACGATTAGAAGTCGTTTGTTTAGCAAAAGCTGGGCCTTTGGCAATAAAGGTCGCTGCCATTTCTGGTGCTTGATTATCATAACCATGGGTTGCGGTGTGAGTTAGTGTCGATACATTCGGTTGGCTTTCATCTTGGCTGGCATAAATACTCCACCCAGGGTCTGCTAACAGCATAAGATCAGGTCCGCGCCGGGGGTGATTAAAATGATATTTTTGAGCTAGGGCCGGGCGTTTTATAACGCGTAGATGCGCAATGGGGTTCATCGTTAGTGCTTGGTATGCACTGTCTACGTGCGAGAGTTCACCATATAAGTTCAAAAAGGGGGAAAATACTGATGAAGTATCTTTCCCCCAATCCGAAATGACAAAATCTGACCAATTGACAAAAGAGTTTAGGTTAATGACTCGTTCGGGGCTCAAGTCAATCATGCCGTGATCGGAAACCACCACCACATTTATGTCTTGATGAACCGGCAGGTTACGCAGCCCAGAGAGCAACTCTCCAATATGCTGGTCGATGCGTTTAATCGCGCTTTGTTCTTCCTTAGAATTGACGCCGAAATCGTGAGCCGCGCTATCCACTGCGGAAAAATACAAGGTAACAAGATGAGGGCGCTGCGCTTCGGGTAGCGACATCCATTGCAACACTTCAGTGACTCGCTCAGCGTAATCCTTGTTTTGATTGTAGGTCTTTCGATAAGAAGGCTTGACTCCATTAATATCCACTTCTGAACCGACCCAAAAATACGTGGCAGCCTTCAAACCTTGCCTTTCAGCAGTGATCCAAATGGGTTCTCCGTCCCACCAGTGAGGATCTGTTGCATCTGTATTGCGCGAAAATTTACGATTAAGTTGCCTGTCAAACGGGTAGTTAGAGACTATCCCATGATGCTCTGGATGCAGCCCAGTGGCGATAGAATAGAAATTTACAAAGGTCTTAGTTGGCATCGCTGGCGTCATGCTCTTTGCAGTGACGCCTTGCTGCCCAAGGGTGTATAAATTCGGCATATTATTTTGCGTAACGCTAGTCGGGCGCAAACCATCAATACCAACCATGATGACATAAGGCTTGCCTGCTTGAGCGTGGGCGAAGCTAATGAGTGTCAGTGAAACCAGGGCAAATAGGCAGCGGTAAAGGGTCATGAAATTTCCTACAAAAGTGGTGACTAAAGGTTGCTAAAACACGTATTTTCATAAGATAACTAATAACGTGCTGAATAGATTAATATTGATGGAGCACTATAGCGAAAAAACACTGGCGACTACACTGAGCAGCATGAACCTTTTATGGCAATATACATCTTGCGCGGGTGGATAGAACGCGCTGGATTATGAATACTCTGCAATTTAAAACCACTCCAGCTTAAATTCACTGCACCTTAAATTCACTGCACCTTAAATTCACTGGGTTTATATTAGTATTCTTGCTATCACGTAAACACACATTTCTTTCATCGTATTTCTAGATTGCCACAATCTTGTTTAATCATTTTAATGACTTCACCTTTCTAAGCATACTTCAGTCCAGCCCCGAAATAGGCCGTTAAAAGTCGCTCGCAGTAATAGATTGCGGCTCGCTTTTAACTCACGTAACGAGAAGTGCTCACTCACTAAAGCGTCATTTTCTCATTATAAAAAACATAAAAGTTGATTAAGTACCGAACACACAAAGGCGCTTGGGATACTTAAGATTTCTTCGGAGAACTAAAATGAAAATAAAAGCTTCACTTCTTATTGCTGCTACGCTTTTTAGCGTTGCAACTATGTCCAGCGCCGAAACGCTGACTCGTCAAAATGGTGCGCCAGTGGGCGATAACCAAAACTCACAAACAGCTGGACCATGGGGCCCAGTGTTATTACAAGATAGCCATTTAATTGAAAAATTAGCTGCGTTTGACAGAGAGCGTACACCTGAGCGTGTTGTGCATGCTCGTGGTACTGGCGTTCACGGCTACTATGAAAACTACGTTGACCTGTCAGACATGACGGTTGCAGCGCCATTTCAAAGTGAAAACAAAAAAACAGACGTTTTTGTGCGTTTCTCAGCCGTTATCCATGGTCATCAATCCCCCGAAACCTTGCGTGACCCACGTGGCTTCGCTGTGAAATTTTACACCGAACAAGGTAACTGGGATTTAGTGGGTAACAACTTCCCGATTTTCTTTATTCGTGATGCAATCAAATTTCCAGATATGGTGCATAGCCTTAAGCCGTCACCTGTGACGAACAAACAAAGTGCAGCGCGCTTGTTTGACTTTTTCTCCCATGTGCCTGAATCCACACACATGCTAACGCATTTGTTTTCAGACATGGGTACGCCAAAGAGCTACCTAAATATGGATGGTTCAAGTGTTCATGCGTTTAAATTTGTGAATGCTAAAGGCCAAGTGAAATATTTCAAACTAACATGGAAAACCAAGCAAGGTCAGAAGAACTTTACCGCCCAAGAAGCGCAAGAAATGCAAGGTAAAGACTTTCAGCCTATGACGACTGATATTTACACCCGTATCGGTGAAAAGGGCGAAACCGCTTCTTGGGATCTGTACTTACAAACCATGGAGCCACAGCAGCTTGATGACTTCGACTTCAACCCGTTAGATACCACCAAAATCTGGCCTGAATCGCTTATTCCAGCGAAGAAAATCGGTAAGTTAACCCTTAATCGCGTGCCAGATAACTTTTTTGAAGAAACAGAGCAAGCTGCGTTTGCACCAAGTAACTTGATCCCTGGTATTGAGCCATCTGAAGACAGAATGCTACAAGGTCGTTTATTCTCTTATGCTGATACTCAGCGTTACAGAATCGGCGTAAACGCATACCGTATTCCGATTAACGCACCGCGTAATGCTGCGATTAACAACCACGAGCAACACGGTAAATTGCGTACCACTAACAGCACACGTGATGTGAATTATCAACCAAGTCGCCGGGTAGCACTAGATGACGACAACCAGTACAAATATGCCCAAACACCGTTGTCGGGAACAACCCAACAAGCGCCGTTCTACAAGCAGCGTAACTTTGCCCAAGCGGGTGAGAAATTCCGTTCATTTAGCAAAGTAGAGCAGCAGCACTTGATTGAAAACTTAGGCACCACCCTAGCGGGTGTTCCGGAAGAAGAAATCCGCGTGATCATCAGTGCATACATGTACAACGCTGATAAACATTACGGAACAGGGGTTGCCAAGTTAGCCAGTGCGCCTATGAGTAAAGTGAAAGCGACCGCTAAGCAATTGATGGACAACCAAGCAGCACTTGAAAAGCGTGCTAAGAAAGTCGCTGATGATTTCAGCCGTATTTCATACAAAGCTGAGTTGTAAGCTATTTGTATCTAAACGCTGCTTGCATGTAATCCTAAATTTGCGTTTAAGCAAGATGCCACAGCTAGAAGCTGGGTTTAGGTCAAATCAGTAATAATGGCGTGTTAGGGGATAGAACATCTAACACGCCACTTATCTTTCTAATCATTATCTTCTAACAAGTATAAAGAGGAATAAGGCATGAACCGTATCTTCCAATGGCCACTAAACGTCTTACTAACGTTACTACTTTTGACAATGGCGTATTCAAGCCAAGCAGAGCCTGTTGATAGCAAACACTTACAAACCGTTTATTTTGATGCGGCAAGGCAAGGTGATGTACCCACCCTAAGTGCATATTACGCAGCAGGGCTCAGCCCAAACGTTGCCGACGCAAAAGGGTATACCGCGCTTATTCTATCGGCCTATCATGGCAAAACCGATGCGGTAGAATACTTGTTAGCCCACGCTGATGTAAATGCTTGCCAAGAAGACAACTCAGGAAACACCGCTTTAATGGGGGCTATCTTCAAGGGAAATTTCGGAGCGATAAAGGCACTTATTAGCGCTGATTGCGATATTGACCAAGCCAATAGTAATGGTCAAACAGCTGCTATGTTTGCCACACTTTTTAATCGCACGGATACCATCGCAGCGTTAACCGAAGCGGGAGCAAATTTAACGGCCAAAGACGGTTCAGGCAATAGCTTAGTGGATATTGCGTTAAGCCAAGGTAATTATGAATTGGCTGAGAAATTGATGGAGAAAAAGACAGCAAATTAAGCCCGGGAAACAGCGCTGCAAGCCTCGTAAATACTCACGCGCTGGGAATATAGGTCTTACCAGTCTAAATGTTTGCTTAATAGTTAGGCATAAATGTGACTTAGTTACATTTTCTTGTAATGAACGACGGAAATAGTCGCGTTTATCATTTTTTGTTTTACCGGATTTTGTTATTATCCCGCGCTTAAATTAACGTTCTGTTAATCAATGAAACAACTTCATGGAATGAAAAGCGGGGTGCGCTGGGCGCGCTCTAATTCGAATCACTTTGAACAGAGATACGCGCTGTCATGATCATCTTTTTTATTTGTATCACTATCTTGATCCTTGGTTATAAGTTTTATAGCCCCTTTGTTGAAAAACAAGCAGGGATTGACCCTACGGTTGCCACACCGCAAACTCGCTTTAGCGAAGGCGTGGATTATGTGCCCATTCATCCGGTACGTGCATTTCTAATTCAATTTTTAAACATCGCCGGTGTTGGGCCTATCTTTGGGCCGATATTGGGTGCCTTGTACGGCCCAGTCGCCTTGGTGTGGATTGTGATTGGTAATGTGTTGGGCGGCGCTGTGCATGATTACTTCTCAGGTGTGATGAGCATCAAAGAAGATGGTAAGAGTCTACCTGAGATTGCTGGGCACTATTACAACGTGGTCTTCAAGGGATTCATGTTGATTTTTACCGCCATGCTATTATTTTTTGTGGGCGTGGTATTCATCATGAGCCCAGCGGGTTTATTAAGTAATCTAGACTCGTTTCAAGGCACGATATTGGCTGACAATACCTTTTGGGTATTAGTGATTTTAGGCTACTACTTCTTAGCGACTTTGCTGCCTATCGATAAAATCATCACTAAGTTTTACCCGATTTTTGGTCTATTGATGATTGTAATGACCAGCATGATTGCCGTAGCTCTACTTATTGATGCACCGCACTTGCCAGTTACTGGTGATTTTTGGGCATACTTCGAAGCGGATCATGCCCACGACTTTTTAGCGCCTAACCCCGATGGCTTGCCTACTTGGCCCTTGTTATTCGTTACAATCACCTGTGGTGCGATCAGCGGTTTTCACTCTACTCAAGCACCCATTATTGCCCGCTGTTTAACCAACGAAAAGTACGTGCGCCCAGTTTACTACGGCGCCATGGTGTGTGAAGGCATAGTGGCTTGTGTATGGGCATTAGCGGGTATAGCGGCCTTCCCTGAAGGATACGCAGGACTCAAAGCCATGCTTGACACGGGCGGGCCAGGTTTGGTCGTTAATCATGTGGCGAATAGTTACTTAGGTGTATTTGGCGGCATCATGGCGATTGTTGCTGTGGCGGTATTCCCAATTACTTCTGGTGATACAGCATTTCGCTCGCTACGTTTAACCGTGGTTGATGCGTTTAACATTCCCCAAAGCATTCGAAACCGCCTGTTGCTTGCGGTGCCTATTTTGACTATTGCTTACTTTATGACAAAGTTAGACTTCACGCTGATTTGGCGCTATTTCGCGTTCTCCAACATGTTGCTTTCAACCAGCGTGTTATGGCTGGCTACCAAGTACTTATTTGACCGAGGCACCTTCCATTGGATTGCCAGTATTCCAGCGGTGATCACCACTGGTGTTACCGTTTCTTATATTATGACTGCGGCCATCGGTTTTAACTTATCACCTGATTTAGGCAAGCCAATTGGGGCAGTCGTGGTGGTGATTGGCTTGATTTTGTTGGTGATAGCACACAATAAACATAAACAAGTTGTGGCTTAGCGCCTAAGCGATTGTTGAAAATGCGCTAACGCGTAGTGATTTATCAGAAAGCTAACCCGAAATGGTTAGCTTTTTTTGTGCCTGCGTTTTTGATAGGTGGGCGTTCTTATGTTCGGTGTATTTTCGCTGAGTGATCATTTATTAACGTGCAATGGTATAATACCAATCCGCATTAATAAGTGACCGTCTCAGAATGCGTCCAGCGGTTTTTGATTAAGGCGTCGCTATGTAGTAATGGTTGTTCCCTTTCAAATAGTGAGAACGCAGAGCAAAAGCCGCTGGGGCATTCCTTGCAGGCGAGTTTTAAAAGGGCTTACACTGCGTTGCATGACTTCGAAAGAGAACAACTATTCATTCAGTCATGCGCCTTGTTTAAGCCCTTTTAAACTCTCGCTGAGTCATCACTTATTAACGTGGAATGGTATAAAATACTCAACAAAAAAGGGATGCCGTGGCATCCCTTTTATATTCTCGTTGCGAGCTCACATATTAACGTGCAATGGCATTAAAACTGATACTGCGCGCCAATGTAACCTGCTGCGCCGGATGTGTTATAGGTAGCAATGTCTTGATAATTGGCATCAAATGCGTTTTCTAAACGTGCACTTAGACTAAGGTTTTTATTAACCGAGTAACGAGCGCTCACATCAATCACTTCATAGCCTTTTAGTTCAACGCCATCCACCGAATCATGAGATGAGCGCAGGCTAGCGGCTAACTTCCATGTGTTGTTATCATAAAATACGCTTATGCTGCCTGAGTTACGCGGGCGGCGACGACGCTGATCACCAGCAGTATCTTCGGTGTCGTTGTAGGTGTAGTTGGCGCTAACACCAATCGTATCGGTTATTGCAATATCAGCGATGAGTTCAATGCCCTCAGAGGTGCTTTCGCCTAAATCTTGTAAGTAACCCGAAAAAGTGGCGAGATCAAAGTAAATGCTGTCTTCTATCTTTTGATCAAAATAGGTGACTTCAAACTTCGAACCCGAGGTCAAAGCGTAGGTTAGACCGATCTCATAGCCTTTGGTGGTCTCTTCTTTTAAATCCACTTCAGAGGCGGGTGCAATGGAGAAAGGACCTGTGTTGTAAGCGATTTCACTTAAACTCGGTGCTCTAAAACCAGTGCCGTAAGCACCGCGAAGTTTTAATTCGTTATTACCAACAGCCCATATATAGGCACTGCTCAAACGATAACTGGTATGCTCGCCAAAATCTTCATTGTCGTCATGACGAACTCCAGCAGTAACAAAGAGGTTACTTATGACTTCACTCTGGTATTCAAGATAGTAACCGCGCTGAGTGCGGCTATCATCATCACTAGTGATTTTTTCTTGTTTCCAGTCGATGCCGTAGACTAAGTTGGCATTTTGATTTAACTCAGTACTGCCAAGATATTCAGCACGTTCAACGGTACCCTTAGTATCAAAGCTAGATAAGCCCTCGGCGATAAATTCGCGCTCGATGAAGCTTTTAGCGAGTGAAAATTGATGCTCTGAAGTGTTTGTGGAGTAATTAGCGCTGACACGTAAATCTGTTTGGTCAAACTCATTTTCACAATCATTTGTAGAGCCGGATGCACCAAAACACGAATCATATTGACCTTCTGCATTGGTGTTTCGTGCAACAAAATTCAGCTTAACCTGTTCATTCACTTGATAACCTAAGCGAGTGTGTAATGTAGTGTTGTCGTATCCGTCGTCATCTTGGTTTTCAAGCGTTGTTACGCGAGAGTTAAAGCCATCTGTTGAGAAGTCGGAAGCAGCTACATAGTAGTCAAATTTATCACTCGAGCCCCCTACATCAGCCGCTAAGTTGGTCGCGTTGTAACGGCCATATTCTGCTGATACTTGACCTGAAGGTTCGCCCACGCCATTAGCGGTTTCGATATTGATCACGCCGCCAGCATCAGCACCATAAACTAAACCTTGGCTACCACGGAGTATTTCAACGCGGTTGATGTTGCTACTTTGTATTTGACCAAAGTTAGGGCCGACTTGTGTGCCTGTTGGGTCTGACACTTCGACGCCATCGATACGAACTTGGGTGCGATAGCCTTCTTCGCCACGAATTCGCAGGCTGGTTGTTGAACCGGCGCTACCATTGCTTGTAACAGTGATCGAGGGTTGAGTACGTAGTACATCCGCTAAATTAGCGTAACCACGAGTTTCAATATCATCGCGAGTCAAAACTGATACAGAAGTCGCGATTTCGCGAATAGGCATGGCCACACGGCTTGAAACGACCACCATGCGTTCGAGGTTACTGTCAGTTTTGCTAGCAACTTCTGTTGAATTTTCTGACTGTGCATCAGAGATTTGGGCGATAGATGGGCTTGCCGATAATGCTAAAGAGATGGCGATAGCCAGTGGGCGGTGTTGCATGTGTGTTCCTCAATCTGAAAAAAGTTAACGATCGAAGGAGGGGTAAAATGCGTGAATTATAATAATCTTGTAGCTATATGCAGCGAAACGACATTTAAAATGGATGGAGTAGCGTCAAAATCAAAGCAAGCAACAAGTTAATTTGATAGGTGCATTCTAATGAAGCCCTCCGCTTCATTCGTAAATAACTAGTTCATAGGCCGGTGTCGGGCTGGCATCTCAAAGGATGCGTACCGTTGCGGGGGCAGCGATGGATTAACCTAGACAGCCATGTTTGTCTGGCGACACCATACTTCCCGTTTACCCTGTTCAGTTGAAATGGCTCACAACCAACAGGCACCTAGAATAGCGGGCGAGACCATACAAACACTGGGCTTCAAAGTCAATGAATAAGGCCGCAAACCGAGCCGTTTATACTGTGTAGCATCATGTCACGTATAGCATTGCTCCATGCTAACTAACTAAAACCGATATCATGACACCCATGATAACGATATCTTGACACCCATGATAAGGCTTAGTGAACACACTATCGTAAGAGCATTCATCTTAATATTTGGTGAAAGTAGCTCAGACTCGAAGTAGGCGAGTGTTTTTGCATAGGTTTAATGGATAAGGTCTGCTTGCTAAAAACCGATATCGTGACACCTATGATAAGAATTGTAGAGCGTACTATTGCCGAAGTATTCATCTCAAAACCGATATCTTGACACTCAAGATAAAACTCGGTGAGCGAAATGCCTTCAGAGCATTCATTTTAATATTTGGTGAAAGTAGCTCAGACTCGAAGTAGGCGATTGTTTTTGCAGAGGTTTAATGGATAAGCTCTGCTTGCTAAAAACCGATATCATGACACCTTCGGTAAGGCTCGGTGAACACACTATTGTCAGAGCATTCATCTTAATATTTGGTGAAAGTAGCTCAGACTCGAAGTAGGCGAGTGTTTTTGCATAGGTTTAATGGATAAGGTCTGCTTGCTAAAAAACGACATCATGACACCTACGGTAAGGCTCGGTGAGAATACTATTTTCAAAGCTGATATCAAGACACCCAATGTAAATCGTTTAAGAAAGCAATCGCCAATTTTAAACCTATCTATTGATGTCGCCGCGCCACTGTCGATATCTCGTTGCCGTATCACATCATCACTTCGTGAAACCCTGCACGACTAAAATAATATCGCGACACCCATGATAAGACCTAGAGCCGTTATCCTCAAACCGATGATAGGATTTGGTGAAAGTAGCTCGAGGCCAAAAATAGGCGAGCCTTTTGTATTGGCTTAATGGTTAGCGTCCGCTTGATAAGTTTGCTGTAAGTGCCTAGCAATAAGGGGGCGTTATGATGACACTCTTGCTTAAAATGGTTTCAATAAATCCAACGTTTATCTAATAAGCGCGTTACCTTTGCTCGCTTTATGCTAAAAGAAATCAGAGGTAATACTTCATTTTTATTTATCTGATTTTTGCGTCTTATGAGGAGAAGCGAAAGGTAGGGTGAATATGCGGCGTAAGGCTCTTGCGAAAATTTACACCTGAGATGATTTTACCGATTTTAATGATGAAATTTATGCTCGCTTAAGTAACTGTTTGGCTTTCCCCATGCCTCTAATACGTTGATGATGGGTATGCCGTTTGAAGGTATTCATCATAAGCTCTGCACCTGCGGCACAAAAGAAGTGCTTTTCGAACTCAGTCACCAAAATTAACCATTGGGCTGAATCTAAGCCTAACTGCTGTAAAATCGGGCTTTGATATTTTTCGATATGATCGGTTTTCTCATCAATAATACTTCGGCTGGTGGTTTGTACTAACTCGCAATAGTTTTCAAGTGAATAGGTGATGCCTTTAGGGGAATTTTGTTTCGGATTGCCTATAAAGGGCATCAGATTTTTTGGTTGTTGTTGCTTATTATTAAGAGCTTGCAGGCGTTTTTTTATAGTGGTGTATTTTGACGTTTTAGGTGATTTTTCAACTTTAGCTCGAATGGGATTCAAGTCAACATAGGCCATACACGCTAACAGTGCGCTTTCATCTAACAATGCTTGGGATTTAAATCGCCCTTCCCAAAATCGACCAGTACAACTGTCTTCTTTATTAGCCTCTCTGGCAATATGTTCATTGATATTACGCATAAACCAACTGATATCGTACAAACGCTTTCGATATAACTCAACAGTTTCGTCAAAGGTAATCAGTTCACCCGGAGTGAGTTTATCACCACAGACGTACTTCTGCGTGAGTAAGGTGCCCTTATGTATTTTGTGATAGCGGCGTAATACCTCGTCAATTTTCCAATCATCCGCTGCTGATTTATCTACGTATAGCACTATATGTGTGTGATTACTCATTACGGCATATGCACAAATGCTGATGGAAAATACGGTCGACAAGAATAGTAGACGATCCTCGACCCAACCTCGACGGTGCTCGTAAGTTTGACCAGTGTATTTATCAATACCACATAGGTAAGAGCGCCGAACGCATCGTGAAATGCAGTGGTAATAGGGGGTATCAACTAGGCTGATTTGATTTCTTCTAGGTTGAGGCACAATGCGAACACCATTATAAATAAGACTCCTAGTGATATTAGTTCATTTTGTAAAATATGGGGAATTTTACAATGGGTGTCATGATAGTGTTTTTAACCTGAGTTAGATGAAATTAACATGGGTGTCATGATAAAGATCCTTTTAGGCTCGCATTTTGGATGACGCATTGGCTTGTATTGCTTGTTCGATGACCCAAATGCGGTCTTGACCCCAAGTGACGGTATCTTGATAACGAAAACAGGGAACGCCCCATAAACCCAATGCGTTGAGCTCATCCATATTGGCTTCAACGTCTTTACGCCACGACTGGTTGCTAAGTTCTTTTTTTGCTTCTTCCCACTCAAGCCCACTGCGTTGTGCAATGATGCGCATACCTTTTTCATTGTCAGCCAATATGCCTTGGCTGTTCACGGCACGGGCAAATTCGAGTAGGTAGGCTACTTCTTTGCCTTGAGCTTCAGCCATGGCAAATAATGAATAACAGTTTTCAACGGTTTTGCCCAATGGATCGGCCACGAAACCGTAAGGAATGCCCTGTTTCTTAGCTTCGCGTTTAGTATCGTGAAAAATATACATCTTCTTGGTTTGTGGTACGTTCATGCCGCGCATCATCATGGGTAACACAGGTTTTACGACCAGTTCGCAAGCATACTGTTGGCATAATTTTACCGCTAACTCTAAGCCCAAATAGGAATAGGGACTGCGAGCTGAAAAATACAGAATGACTGGGTCCGCGATAGCCTTTAACTTCAATGGGGAAGTAAAAACGCTTTTCGTCTGGCGATTGTATTTTATCGTCTTTGCGCTGGGTAAATGGAGCAATTTGTTCAAGCGCTTTTCAAGGTGATCAAGCCGGTCTATCGCCCAATACCATTCACCTGCATATTTGATTATGCCAGGTAAATAGTGCCCTTGCTCGGCAAGGTAATCTTCATTATCTGCAATTGTTTTAAACAAGGTCAGTGGCATAGAAACATTTTCATTTTGCTTTTTAGCGACGAGTGAGCAGGGCATGTCTTGCCAGTATTGCTTGAAAATCTTCTGCATATCTTGAACTGCTGTGTCGCTATGTTCAGCTTCAAGCATCGCTCCCCAATACGGCGTAAGTTCGAATTCCGCTTTAGGACGGTATGTTGCCAATGGCGGAAACTCTAGCTCGTATAAGGCAGCGAGCCTAGTGCAATCAAGCAAGCTATTGCTCTGCCATTTTTCTAAATCGGGAAACATCCCTTGTTGTTTATCGTGTACGGTGAATAGTCTGGTTTGAATGCTATAGCGTTCTTTGATTTCAGGTAATACTTGAAGGAGTAAATAACTGTAGGGATCAGTTATGCTGACAAAAATTTCAAGTGTATGTTCACTGTTGGTGACCACTCGTTTTGCCTCAGCGACGGAGCGCTTAAAGTTGTGTAATACATCGCTTGAAATGGCTTTGGTCATATAGCGCATGAGGTGTTTTGTTAGCATTGTTATATCTCTATGGGTCTTATGACAGTGAGTGCAGTATGTAAAAATTATTACTATTCCATTTTAGGGAGACAGCGGACCAGTGGAATAGCCTAATTGGCCATTTACGTAGCATATGTGGCCAATGCGCTGACCTGTGGTAAGCTTTGTTCTCACTCGTTTGAGGCCAACTATATGCGCGACACATTTGGTGCCACAGAGCCTGCGGTGCCGACTTATTTCCCCAGTGCACTTTTTCGTTGGTTGCTAAGCGAAGGCTATCAGGCTGATACGTTACTCGTAGGTTTACCTTTCACTAAGCAAGAATTTGAACGCGGAGAAGTGAACGTCACGTTTAACCAACACAAAGCGTTTATAACCCGCTGTATCAGCGTTACGCAAAACCCTCGTTTAGGGCTTGCATTCGGCCAACACCTACAACTTACTGACCTCGGTTTACTTGGTTACGCAGCATCGAGCTGTGCAACTTTGCATGAAGCATTGCAGGTCATAGTGGACTACTTCAAGTTACGCGGGCCTTTGCTCAAGTTAACGTTAAACGTTAATGGCGACAAAGCAGTCTTAGAGGTGTTTGAAGTATTAAACTACGACACCATACGCGCATTTATGTGTGAAGCTGCTCTAGTTGCAATTCGTAATATTATTAGATTGTTAGCAGGTGATAACATTGTGCAATACGCCACTGTTACTTATGCAAAACCTGATGATTGGGACGCGCAATCAAGCTCTCTAATATTCAAGTTTAACCAAGCGCAGCACGGCGTGTATTTTGATGGGACACACCTGAATGCACCTCTGGGCAGTGTTGATATAAAAACCCAGCTAATGATCAAGCAGTTGTGCGAGAACATGCTTGCAAAAGTCAGTCAGCAAGAAGGGATGATTACACGATTATCACATGTTATTTTGCATCAACCAGATCAGTTTCCTAATCTCAAGGAAGCGGCTAAGGCACTCGCAACGTCGCCACGTACATTGCGCCGGGAGCTACAAAATCTCGGCACCACTTATCAAAAAGAGTTAGATGTCATCCGCAGACGTATCGCCATGGAGTATTTGAGCAATACCACTTTGCCCATTGAAACGATTTCTCAGCGTCTAGGCTACATAAACGCGCCCAGTTTTGCTCGGGCATTCAAACGCTGGACAACCCTGTCGGCCAGCCAATATCGTAATCGCTATAAATCAGTTTAATCTTGGCTTTTACGATATTGCATTTTTGGGTGTTAACCACACAGCTATTGAAAATAAGAGCCATCAAAGATAAAGCGTTAAAGATCTAGGCGTTCAGGTGGAACGCCCAGCTGGTTCTGATCTTTAAACCGCATTTAAACCCGAACTAAAAAGCGAGTTATAGCCCAAGCTCTGACAAACCTGGATGATCATCAGGGCGGCGGCCTTGAGGCCAATGAAATTTGCGCTCTGATTCTTTGATGGGTAAGTCGTTGATGCAAGCGAAGCGGTTTTGCATTAAGCCGTTTTCATCGAATTCCCAGTTTTCGTTGCCGTAGGAGCGAAACCAGTTGCCGCTGTCGTCGTGCCATTCGTAGGCGTAACGCACGGCAATACGATTTTCAGTGAAGGCCCATAACTCTTTGATCAGGCGATATTCTAGTTCTTTGTTCCATTTAGCTTCTAGGAATGCAGCGGCTTCTTCGCGGTTATTCACGAAAGTGCTGCGATTACGCCATTTGGTATCCACTGTATAAGCAAGTGATACCTTTTCATGATTACGGCTGTTCCAGCCATCTTCTGCTAGGCGCACTTTTTCGATAGCGCTTTCGCGGGTAAACGGGGGCAGTGGTGGGCGTGTACACATTTTTAAATCCTCTTTGGGTAAATTAACGTTTTTAATTCGGTTATAAGGCTAACGTGATTATTTGACTATCTTTCGCTGGTACCGCGCAGCATAACAATACTTCTGACGCGTCAATATGCGCACTTGGCTTGGTGCGATACGTTACAGCACCACTTTTTAGTTTAACCGCACATGAGCCACATTGGCCGTTGCGGCAACTGTATGGTGGCGTAAGCCCTTTGCTTTCGGCCACGTCGAGTAAGGGCTTTTCACCCTTGTACCAACTTTGTTCAATACCTGAGTGGGCAAACTTTATCACAGAAGATTCAGCCTCTAGCTCAGCGAAGTTGCTGGTATCTCTTGATTGGCGAACTAGAGATGATGGCCCAAACGCTTCGGCATGAATATCTTCATCTTTTACCCCAATGCCAATCAGTATGTCATACATACTTTGCATAAAACCTTGGGGGCCACACAGATAAAAATCTTTGTCGAACAGCGATGGGAAATCGTCGCTATGCTCTGTGGCCGTTGCATTGAGTATGTCCATTACCAAGCTTTGGCTAATTCGCCCTTGGGCGATGTAATCGTTCGACGCCGCAGAACTCTCTGTCTGAGCGTAGTGAATATCACTTAATATAGAATAATACTGAATACGCCCAGCGCTGCGCTTTGCAATGTTGCTCAGTTCCCCATAGAAAGCGCGTTGCTGCCTATTTTTGGCCGCTTGAATAACTGCCATCGGGCGGATATAGCGAGTGCGTATACCTTCATTAAGTGCATCATTTGCCATGGCTACCATTGGCGTTATGCCCACACCCGCACCTATTAAAATGGCTGGGCGCTGTTGTTTGTTATCGATAAAGAAATGGCCGCTTGGCGCTTTTATTTGTATTTCACTGCCAATCGATAGTTGAGAATGCAAGGTACTTGATACCAGGCCATACTCTTCACGTTTCACTGAAATACGATAACCACTTTGCGTTGGGGGACTGGATACAGTGTAATTGCGCACAAGCCAACTGTCAGAGTTTTGCTGTTTAATACGCAGGGTTAAATGTTGCCCAGGGGAAAATGGCAGTACAGGAGAATCATCTTTTGGCTGTAAATAAAATGAGCGGATTGTACTGCTCTCGTCTTCGATTTTACTGACGGTAAATGCGCGCCACTGGTTACGTTTAGCTTGTGCTTTTAACACCGCTTCTGTCTGTGACCAAGTACCGGTGGCTTGAGAATTGGGAGAGTAGCTATCGAAGCTGGCGCGAAATGGGAGTGCCGCTTTTAATGTAACGCCTTGGGTTAGGGTAAATTGCCAGCCCCGCAAGGCGCCTTTAAACCCCTTGATTATCGGTGAGTCACTCGCCAGCAATGTAACCGTGCCGGTTAACATAAAAACATCGCCACTGGTAAAATCAACAAACAGTAAACCAGCTTTAGGGTTTAACAGGAAGTTACCCAGCGTATTGAAAAAGTTATTTCCAGCATAATCTGGAATGGTCAAGGTGTTACCTTGCACTTTGATAAAGCCAGGCATTCCACCGCGATGGGACACATCAACTCCCAAGCTTTTATCTAGGCTGTTATCTGCAGCGTTGTCTTGGCCGTCATGATTAGGGTTGTTGACTAGTCTAGGGGATTGCCCAGCTGAACTTGCCACAAAAAACGTATCAGCTTGGCGGATAAAGGCCTTTAGGCTATCGCCTAATTCGAAGAACGTTTCAGCGCGTGGGGTCTTGTATGGCGCATTTGGCGAACGGATAAAATGAAGGTCGCGAGTTTGAATATACTGCGGACAATTGCCAAAAGACTGCTCAACCTGTAGCGCAAACTGATTATTTGCGGTGTCGGTGACTTTAGCGTTAACGCGATTTCTGCGCCGAGTTGGCATTTCTAATCCGAGCAAGCCTAAACGCGCATTTTTCTTAATGGCTGAGGCTAAAGGATCTCCCGGTAAAATAGGAGTATTTATCGTAAGCGAAGTGGAAGTAGGGGACTGCACGAAGCCGGGGGAACCCGGTAAAATCGATGCCCATAGCTGCCCGTGGGGGTCTGTGCTGCCGACGATCATAAACGGTAACTGGCTGAAAAACTGCCGGTGCTGCTCTGGCATGAGTTCACGAATAGCCCTGCGCCCGATAGCATCCATTTGCTCAAGGCGACCTGCACTGGATTGAAACTGACGCTCACCCGGATGAAACGGGGATGTATCGTCGTGATTAAGCATAGGTGACTCCAGTGCAGTCGGGGTGGGGGCTAATAAAATTATTTAATAAGGTTAAAAAGTTATAGCGCTAGGCCAGAAGGCCTGCTTTGGTTGTTGCCATAGGCGTGAAACCTTCAAGTCCTTCTACGTTGGCTAAAAAGCGGCGCACATTTGGGTAAGCATCAAGGGACACGTTGCCTTCTGGCGCATGGGCTGTGTAGGTATAAATAGCGATATCAGCAATGCTTGGGCTATCACCAACCAAGAATTCGCGACCTTCTAAATGCGCGTTTAGTTTGGCTAAAACCTTGTGTGCTGTGGCAATGGCAAAGTCAGCATCCAGTGGTGCATTAAACACGGTAATTAAGCGGGCGTTACAAGGGCCAAAAGCAATTTCGCCTGCGGCCAATGACAAAAACTGTTGCACTTGTGCTTCAAGTACAGGATCAGTAGGTAAATACTTTGGTGCGTACTTGCGTGCGAGATAAACCAAAATAGCATTTGAATCACTGATGACCACATCGCCATCTTCTAACACTGGCACTTGACCTGCTGGGTTGAGTGCTAAAAAGGGCGCTTTTTTATGCTCGCCACCAGCTAAATCGACGTTGATCACATTGTGATCAATGCTGGCGATGTTCGCGAATAATTCTGCACGTTGAGCGTGGCCAGAAAGAGGGAATGAGTGAATTGTAATGGTGTTTGACATGATTAGTCCTCGCATAGTCGTTGGGTTAACATTATTTTGTATGTGTCTGAGCATCTTTTAAGTGATGACCATGTGTTTAGCCGGTCATCTGCGTTGAATAAATAATAGGCGTGCTCAGTTCTGTGAGCAATATGTTGATTTATGGAATGACTATGTACAAAATATTCATAATAAAAGCGTTGGCTAATGTTTCAGTTATTGTTGTGCTAGTTGCTCGGTAAACCTTTAGAGTTTGCAATCGATGTGCACTGTGCAAACAGCCAAGAGCACCAAAGCTTGCGTGCAAGGGAAACAGAGCAAGCAAATACTCAAGCAGGCAAATAAATAGGGGGAATTCTGCGATGGACACCATTGACGGCATGCGTACGCTTATCGCGGTGGCGAAGCAAAAATCCTTTACAGGTGGCGCTAAGCAACTCGGCATAAGCACTAAGCTGGCGAGCAAGTATATTGGCCAGTTGGAGGAAAAACACGGTGCCTTGCTGTTTCACCGCACCACGCGTAGCGTCACTTTAACCGAAACTGGGCAAGCGTATTTTGCTCGTTGCGTGCCCTTGCTAGAACAATTCGAAGAGCTCGAAGATGTGATTCAGCATCGCCAGTCTGCCCTGTCAGGAGTGATACGCATTACTGCCCCCACTGCTTTTGGTAGCACCAAATTGGTAGACGCGTTGGCACCCTTTTTAGAAAAACACCCCAACATCAGTGTAGAGTTAAGTTTGTCAGACTTAAGGGTGGCAATCATTCAAGAAGGCGTTGATGTGGCTATTCGCTTTGGCGAACTGCAGGATTCCACCTTGATTGCTAAAAAACTGCTTAATATGCGCCATGTGGTGTTCGCATCACCTGATTATTTAGCTACCCATGGTAATCCTGGTCACCCCAATGCGCTCGCGACCCACAAATGCTTATTGCAAAAGTCTCAGGTCGACCCTGAAAATTGGAAGTTTAAGGAGAAAGGTGAGGCGTTTAGTGTCAATGTGCATGGTGTATTTGCCTCGAACTCTCCCAGGGCAGTGGCACAAATGGCATCCCAAGGATTGGGCATCGGCATGGGCCCGATGTACGTCACCGAGCCCTATTTAAAAGACGGCAGTTTGCAATTATTGTTTGAAGATTTTGAAGCCAATGAATTTATATTAAACGCTGTATACGCCTCAAACCGGCATCTGCCTGCACGTATCAGAGCATTGCTTGATCATCTTGCTGATTGGTTCACCAAGTAATAAGCATTTCACAAGTATTGCCGCACAGGCGAGGAGTTCAGTGCGTTTTCTAATCTTTTTAACCCTTGCTCGTCAGGGATACCGAAACGTAAGGCGTCTTTTTCGTCGCACAAACGCACGTAAATTCCTTGTTGGCATAAGGCTTCGAAAATGGCGGGGGCGTGAGGAATACGAACCGTTCTGAAGAGCAGGGTGCCCTGCACGGTTTGGGTAAAAGCTTGTTTTAGTATGCTCTTTAATGTGCTGCTTAAACGGCAGAGTACAACCCTTTGTTCTTCTTGCCAGCGTGTATTTGCTAATGCTTGTTCGCCAACGAAAAGCGCAGGGCCGCTTACCGCCCAAGGGCCTAATGATAACGCCATTGCATTAAGCCAATCTTCATTTGCCAACACGAACCCTAAGCGGATACCGGCTAATCCGAAAAACTTGCCCACTGAGCGTAATATAATCAGGGAGTCGCTGTTGTCTTGGCGCTCAGCGCTATCACGCTGTCCTATTGGGTAGTTGTTGTGCCGCCCGAATGCTTGCACCATAGATTGCTGTGGTGTTGTATCCATAAAGGCTTCATCAATGATCAATAACCCTTGTTTGGCTTTAATTGCGCTGTACAGCGCTGTGACATCTTCACTTGGGTAAAGTTGACCCGTGGGATTATTTGGGTTGATCAGTAGCACAATATCCTCGTGCTCTATTTGGCTCAGCTCAGTAACATCAGTGTAATCAATCGTTTGGAAGTTAGCCTTTTGCCATGCCTTTCGATGTTCTTGATAGCCCACTTTTGGCAACCAGACCTTGCTGCTAGCGAACCCTCGGGCGCGGCAAAGTTGCGGTAGCATTTGAATGATGCTTTGACTACCGGGCGTTGGCAGTAAATTGTGGGTTTGATAGTAGCCACGTGCGGCGTGCAATAACCCTTCATTATTTTGTGGTAAACGCTGCCAACAGGCTGTGGGAATTATGCCAACCGGGTAGGCGATAGGCGCAATACCGGTGGATAAATCAAGCCAGTCTTTTTCCTCTATTTGATAACGCTGGGCGATGGTGCTTAATTGCCCGCCGTGCACGAGTGCCTGTTCTTTAATATTTTTATCCATAAAAATAACTCCTTTAGAAAATGTTTTCGACACTTAGCCCACATAGTAGAACGAGGCATGAGAATAACCAGGCACTGCGCTGAACAAGGTTAATACTTCGTGGTATATCGGCTAGGGTAACGAGCTCGCCATTGCCTAATATTGGGCTATGAACTGCGTTGCCTTGGTAGTGTGATACTCCCCCAATGGTGAAACCAAGCGCACCTGCTCCGGTTGCCATACAGCGACCGCCGTTTTTGCTTTTGTAGCGTTTAGCTTGCTGCCATGCGCGTGCTAAATGTGTGAAACGAATAGGTGCTGGAGCGGCCAATACATAGAGTAGCGATGTGCAATAAGCGCTTAACCAACCTAAGTGGTCATCCGCTCGGGCGGCCCACCAACCAAAATGTAAAAAGCGCGGTGCTTTATAGCCCCACATAGCATCAAGGGTATTAGCAAAACGATGTAATACCGCCAGTGGCGCACCGCCAATGGCGAAATAAAACAAGCTGGCTATCACGCCGTCGTGGCCATTTTCTAAAACCGATTCTACCGCGGCGCGGCTCATGTCGTTTGGCGTTAGCTGGGCTGTATCTCGGCTGACCATATAGCTGGTGAAATGGCGGGCTTTGGTGATGTCGCCTTGTGCTAACGGATGGTAAATCTGCATTGCGTGCTCTTTGAGGCTTTGCATCCCAATGGTTAAGTACAGCACAAACGCATTTAGTAAACACATCAAAACCGTCAGCAATAACGCGTCGTTGTTCAGGGTATATTGCATAGCACTATAGTTGAGAACCCATAAAAACACTGGCATAGGCAGAACGAGTATTAGCCAACACAGAGCACCTTTGATGCGTGTTTTTGCAAAGGATGCTTGCTTTGCCGTGAATCGTTGAGTATTCACTTTAGCCTCTAAGCGATTTACAAAATACCCAAACCCTACAAGGGGATGAAAGCGTTTAGGCTCACCTAATACTTTATCAAGCAGCAAGGCGAACAACATTTGCGCGCCTATAACGGTCAAGCTTGAAAAAGACAACATGCTCGCCACCCCAGTGCTTATCTCAGTCAAGGAGGCCGCCCCATTCCAGTGTGTCATTTTGATAGCTAAGCAGCATGCCTTGGGTGTTTTTTAGTGGGCTAGGTTGGGTGAACATGCTCATCAAACAGGCGAGAGCGTCGCCATGACTGATAACGAGTACATTGTGCTGCACTTGTGATGGCTTGCTGTTTAGTGCTTTGGAATATGCGATAGAGATAAGCGCTTTTTGCATTCGCTGACGCACGGTATCTGTGCTTTCACTCTGCTTGAGGCTGTTATTAAGGTCATGGCTGTCCGGTGGAGTGATATGCGTTTGTTGGTAACAAAGAGTATTGAACTGGTGAAATTCAGCCAGCAGGGCAACAGCTTTTCCTTGCCAAGCACCTAAATGTCGTTCGGCTAAATCCGCAGTGCACTGGGGCTTGGTTAGTTGTCTGTGGTGTACTTCCTTAGTGAGAAACTCGACGCAAATCTGGGCGGTTTGTTGGGCGCGGCCAAGATGCGAACTGACGATATGGTTGATTTCCCAATGCTTGGCTTTCAACGCCAAGGCTTGTGCTTGTGCAATTCCCTTTTCGGTTAACGGGCTTTCTAAGTGCCCTTGTAATAACCCCTTGGCGTTAAATTCACTCTGCCCATGACGGCAAAGGTAAAAATGGACCGTATCAGGGCAACTAGCGGTAGTAGAGATCACGTTTGCAAACTCGGTTAATGGGGTAAAGGCGTATCAGTTTGGTAAAACTGACGGGCCTTATCGATTTGTTCGCACATCAGCGCCACTTCATCCAGCATGCGGCTGGTCATGCGGTGTACTTTGTCAGCATTGGGGTGAAAGATAAAACCGTTCTTGGCCGCTGGAATGTGCTGCCACTGGGCCCAATTCAAAGCGTCAGGTGTGTCGGAGGCATGCTGCGTCGGTTGAATAATGACTTGCGGCAATGTCACTAGCACCTGCTCTAAGCCGACGGATGGATAGTCATCGCTGGCGTTGGCAAAAGGGTTTTTGGCACCACAAAGGGCTAATTGTTGTTGCGGCCATGCATTGTTTGCCACTGTGCGCAATGGCCTAGACCAAAGCTCATAAAAGGTGCGCATAGGGGCCTTTTTTGCATAGCGCGCTTTGAGCATGTCAAGCTGCTCCCTATATTGGGAAGCGGCTGGTTCGGCAACGTCTTCGCGTCCCGTGAGCTGACCTAGCATGAGGAGTTCGTCCCCGACCTGTGACAAGGTCGTAGGATTAGAATATATAACCTTAATTTTGTACTGCTTTAGCCGTGCTAAATCGTCTCCTGGGTTACCGGTTTTCCATGCAATCACCACGTCAGGCTGCAGTTGCACGATCTTTTCAATTTGCAGGCGAGCGTAGTTACCAATTTGTAGAATGTCTTTGGCTGATTCTGGGTAATCTGCATGGGCTGTGGTGGCGATAACTTGCTGGCCCGCACCTACTTCAAAAAGCGATTCGACGATATGTGGTGCCAACGCAATAATGCGCAGTTTTTGCCGTTTATCTTTGCTAAGTTGTGTTATTTCATCAAAGATCGCATCAACTTCAGATATTTTCAGTTGACCACTATTGCCTGGGTTGCTAGCCGCATTATTTACCTCACTGCCAAGCGCATCATCAACAGCGGCATTAGGATCGGCACTTTTACTTTTAGCTGTTTCATTTTGGGCATAAACGCTTGGTGTATTGAGCGCTAGCGCGACAACACACATTAACAGCCAAACGAGCTTATTTTGCTTGGTCGCCGTCATTACCAATCAATTCCTTTTTGCGCCTTAATACCCGCCTCAAATGCATGTTTGATAGGACGTACTTCGCTGACGGTGTCGGCTAGTTCAATCACCGCGCGGTGACAGGCACGCCCCGTGATCACCACATGCTGATTGACAGGGCGATTTTCCAGAGCGACTAATACGTCATCCAAATCGATGTATTTGTAGGTCAACATGTAGGTAATTTCATCGAGTAGCAGTAAATCGATGCTTGGGTCTTGCAAACATGTTTTGCTAAATTCCCACGCCTTTTGTGCTGCGGCTTTGTCGGTTTCTTTGTCTTGGGTTTCCCAAGTGAAGCCTGTGCCCATAACGTGAAACTCCACGCCTAGTTTTTCTAATAAATCACGCTCTCCGCAAGGCCAAGTGCCTTTTACATATTGTACGACGCAAGCTTTTAAGCCATGACCGACTGCTCGGGCGACTGTACCAAAACCAGAGGTTGATTTACCTTTACCGTTACCTGTGATGACAATCAATACGCCTTTTTCGACTTGCGCGTTGGCGATACGCTCATCCACTTTGGCTTTTTGCTGCTGCATACGTGCCTTATGGCGACTATTTTCGTCTTTGTCTTCGTCTTTTTTGTTGTTTGATGGGGTGTCTGACATGAGTTTATGCTCCCTTTTTGCTGTGAGTCGCCGCGCTAGAAAAAGGCGGCGCGGTAAATTGTTGTTCAATAATGGCGTGAATGGCATCCCAGTTGAGATGCTCTTGGCACACCTGAGCTAAGCGCTCTATTTCATGCTCTTGTTGCGCCGCATAGTCTTCGGCTAGTTTTGTATTGGCACCTGCCCATGATAGTAGCTGTTGCAAAGCCAGTGGGGAATCGAACAGGCCATGCAAATAACTACCCGCGACTTGGTTATCGTCACTGATACAGCCTTCATACTCGCCGTTGTTTAATAAGATCATCGGCCGCGCATTATCAGCTCGCACGCTAGTGCCTATGTGAATTTCGTAGCCTCGAATAGGTGCGCTGCCACCTTGTTGGATTAATAAGTCCCCGTGACTTTGGGTAAGCTGTTTTTGTGCTTGTAATTGCGTTGTGATAGGCAAAAAACCTAAGCCTTCGCTGATGCCTGGCGTATCTTCAATGCCGTTGGGATCTGCAATACTTTGGCCCAACATTTGATAACCACCACAAATGCCCAATACCTTACCGCCATAGCGCAGGTGTCGCTGAAGTGCTTTGTCCCAGTGCATCTCTTTAAGTAGCGCCAAGTCGGCGCGCACATTTTTGCTGCCAGGCAAAATAATTAAATCACAGGGGGGAATAGACGAGTGCTGGGCCACAAAGGTCAGTTTTACTTCGGGGTGTACCCGCAGCATGTCGAAATCAGTATGGTTACTGATGCGTTTAAATACTGGAACACATATGTGAATTCGTATGTTTTGTTCATCCAAATTCTGCTCAGCTTGAATCGCGTCTTCAGCAGCCAATTGTAAGTTGTGAATATAGGGCAGCACACCTAACACTGGCTTTTTTGTGCGGTCTTCTAGCCAGGTTAAACCTGACTCGAGTAGTTTTATGTCGCCACGAAATTTATTGATTACAAAGCCGACGACGCGATTTTGTTCAGATTCTGACAGTAAATCTAATGTGCCAACAAGTTGAGCGAATACGCCGCCGCGATCGATATCCGCTACTATGATCACCGGGCAGTCAACGGCTTCGGCAAAGCCCATATTAGCGATATCACCTTTGCGTAAATTTATCTCGGCTGGGCTGCCTGCGCCTTCTACCACTATCACATCATATTCGTCGCTTAAGCGCTGGTGAGAGTTAAGCACGGCTTGCATAGCGACTTGTTTGTAGTCGTGGTATTTCTTTGCTTGCATGTCTGATACGGCTTTACCGTGAATGATCACCTGTGCGCCTGTATCTGAACTGGGTTTAAGTAACACTGGGTTCATGTGAACGCTGGGCTCAACGCCGGCAGCTTGTGCTTGAACCGCTTGCGCACGGCCTATTTCACCGCCGTCTTTAGTGACTGCGCTATTGAGGGCCATATTTTGTGGCTTAAAAGGAGCCACCCTAAAATCGCTATTTTTCAAGCAGCGACAAAACCCCGCCACGAGCATGCTTTTACCCGCATCTGACGTAGTGCCTTGGATCATAACGGTCGCGCTTTTAGTGGTTATGCTTTTAGGGGGCGGGTTTTTAACGGTCATGCTTTTGACGGTCATAGTGAGTTCTCATTAAACGGTGGTTTGGCGATAAAGTTCACCACAGGAACCGCTTGCTCGTATTCTGCGATAGAGACACGCGTTAGGCTGGCATAGCCAATTTGCAACTTGGCGTACCAATCACCCTGTTGCCAATTTGCAGATAACACATCAGCTAAAATTTGGCGTATCACGCCGCCATGGCTAACCACTAAGCAGTTTTGCCCTTGATGCTTAGTGGTTAAACGCTGCCAACAATGCATTACTCGTTGATGAAAGTTTTTTAAGGATTCGGCGTTTGGTAAGGTGTTATGCATGGGCTCTTGCCAAAACGCATTTAGATCAAACCATTGCTCGCTTAGATCATCAAAGGGAATTCCGTCATACAAACCGAAATCACACTCCTGTAGATCGTCTTCAATTACCAGTGGCACGGACAAAAATTCGGCGAATGCCTTGGCAAAATGGAGGCAGCGTAGGCGAGGCGATGAAATGACGACATCTACTTTTGACGTTTTCTGCATTTGCGCCTGCATAGCGTGCAAACCCTGGTCACTGAGGGGGATGTCGGTCTTGCCATAAAGTGCTGCTGGGCCGTCAACTTGACCATGGCGCAGCAAATTGAATGTGGTTGGGGTAGCTTGCATCTGGTTATTACTCACCTTGAGGGCGTTTTAATGCCATGGGTAACCCTGCGGCAACAAAGGTAACCTGATCTGCGATACTTGCCACTGCTTGATTCAACCAACCCGCTTGATCAACGAATTTTCGAGTGACGTCCCCCATGGGGATAATGCCTAAGCCAACTTCGTTTGCCACCATAATAACGCTCGATTTACTGGCGCGAAGGGCCTGGATAAAGCCTTGAAATAGCATGCTGAAATCTTGCTGTGGTTGATGGTACAACTGGTTGTTTAGCCAAAGTGTTAAACAGTCGATGAGCAATATTGCCTGTTCGTTATCTGTGGTAGCGTCCTTGTCTGAATACTGCTCGATATACTCAGTTAAATTCAGCGGAACTTCAGCTAACGCCCAATGGTCTGGACGCTCTTGTTGATGGCGCATAATGCGCTTAGCCATTTCTGTGTCTGTCGCGGTAGCGGTGGCTACAAAAGTGACATTTTTGCCAGATTGTTGGCTTAAGTTGAGGGCTTGTTGTAACGCAAAGTTGGATTTTCCTGAGCGTGCACCGCCGATAATTAAATGCAGCATTGATAAGCTCTCCAACAGAATGTTTGTAGTGATTTAATGCTACGTGTGAGGGGCGAGTTTAAGACTGTTTTTATGAATAGTAAGCTCATAAAAGAAAGCCTATGGTTTGTTCATTCACTGTTTTAGGTAACGTCACAATCAACAAAAGATAAATGAGTAACTCTTGTACTTGTTGAGCAAAGCCTAAGCAGTCCCCTGTATAGCCAGAAATATGTTTTTTAAACCAATATTTGAGGGCAAAGCGCAGCACACATGCACTGACTAAGACGAGTATTGCACTGGATAGGGGTAACCACAGTACCGCAGGTACACTTGAGGCGAACAGCCAGAGTAACACTCGAGGTTGCATAGGCTGTGCGAACGGGCGACTTTTACTGTTATCACTATTTTGCCGTGCATAAGGGAGGTGTTGCACATGGGAAATAGCCAACCCGCGAGACAAAGGGTAGGCAATCCCTAAGGCAAGCAGTAGGTGCTGATCCGCGGCCAGCGAGCTCAGCAGTACGAATTTAGTTAACAGCGCACAAATCAGTGCGCAGGTACCATATGTGCCAATTTGGCTGTCTTTCATGATGGCTAACTTGCGCGCTATAGTCTGACCTCCCCAAAAACCGTCGGCGGTATCTGCTAAGCCATCTTCATGTATCGCTCCTGTCAGTATCAGGCTTATTATAATCAGTAAGCACACTGTCGGGGTTATTCCTAATTGGGGTAGCATGAAGCAGTAAAATGCGCTTAAAAAAGCAGCCAGCAGCCAACCAACTAATGGAAAGTATCGCCCCGCTTGGTGTAATTTTCGTGGGCTGTAATCAATTGCAGCAGGCACCGGTAAGCGGGTGAAAAAACTCACTGCTAATAGCATTAAATTGAACTGATACTTTAAGAATCGAGTCATGTTCGTCTTTATTTCGCTAACGCCGCAGTCGTCATTTATACCGTCACCCCAGCGCTTTCAAACGTAGCCATATCATTGTAGAAACTGGCTGCGGCTTGCAACAAGGGTAAAGCCAGCGCTGCTCCAGTGCCTTCGCCAAGGCGCAAACCTAACGACAATAGCGGGCGAGCATCTAATTGAGCCAACACTTGCTGGTGGGCGTGTTCTGCTGAGCAGTGCGCAAACAACATATAATCCCGTGCGCGCGGCGCTATGCGCACGGCAATCAGCGCGGCCACACTGACAATGAACCCATCCACTAAGATACTTTTACCGGCTTTTGCGGTTTCGAGTATGGCACCCACAATTTGCGCGATTTCAAAACCACCTACTTCCATCAATGCTGTTTGAGGGGTAAAGGCTTTTGTGCCGTGGACTTTGTTGACTCGCTCTAAAGCATCTTCAATGAGCTGAATTTTTTTGCCGAGCTGTTCATCCGTTATGCCGGTGCCTTTGCCCGTTGTGCGCTGTGGGCTCAAACCGCAAATGAGTGATAATAAGGCTGATGCGCTACTAGTATTGCCAATGCCCATTTCGCCAAATGCCAGTACATTGCTGCCTTGGGCGATATGCTGTGCAGCAATATTTGCTCCCATCGCTAGCGCTTGCTCTGCTTGGGTTTGTGTCATCGCTGCTTGCTTTGAAAAGTCAGCCGTACCTTGGCCTGTTGTCTGTTCAATCAACATATTGCTTGCTGATTTGCGGGCATTGTCGCTAACTGGGCTGAGCATACCGGCATCGATGACTTTCATCTGCCAGCCTAGCGCGGTGCTAAAGCAGTTGATTGCCGCACCGCCATTGAGAAAATTGAGCACCATTTGCTGGGTGACGTCAGATGGGGCAATACTGATGCCATTGGCTGCAATACCGTGATCGGCGGCAAAGACCAGCATAACAGGCTTGTTTATTTCGATTCTGGTTTCAATTCGGCTGCTTCTTTGCGAGGGGCTTTGTTGTATTTGAGCAAGCTGGCGAGCGAGATCTTCAAGCTGCCCGAGGGCCCCTAAGGGCTTGGTTTTATTATTAATTTTCTCGTCTATATTGTTAAGGTTACTGGTATCGGCGGGCAATATTTGCCAGTGAGACTGATCGAATACAGATGAAGATAATGAATGTTGTTGTTCTGACATTTTTTGTGCCTTCCTTGATGTCTTTTGAACTGGATTTATTGCTTCTTGCATAGAGCCTGAGAGCTTTTTCTCGGAGTCTGCAGTTGCTGGCGCTGCAGTTACTTCAGGATCTAACATAAGTGTTGTTCCAATTGTGATTTGGTTGGGTTCTCAATATTCGTTGCTCGAGGGCCATTTTCTTTCATTTCTCGGTTTCCCCGATTATCTCTATTTGCACTAAGCATTGTCTTTATGCCTGTCGCTGACGAATGGCGAGCAAGAAAAACACGCTGCCGATGGCTGAAGTGATTATGCCGATAGGGATTTCTTGATCAGACAGGGCGGAGCGGGCAACGATATCGACTAATACCATAAAGCTGCCGCCGATAAGTACGCAGCCTAAAATTAAAGCGCGGCTCGTCACCCCAACCCAGCGCCGCACAATATGCGGGATCAGCAGGCCAACAAACCCAATGCCGCCACAGTAAGCGACTATGCACGCGGTTAACGCAGCGCAAATACCTAGCGCCATTAAGCGAAGAGCGGTGACGTTGATGCCTAAGGTTTTGGCATTTTCGTCGCCCAGTAACAGGGCATCTAAACGCCGACCGAAAAGTAACAGCAGTACCACGCTGCCCATGACGACAGGTAGCATGATCCAGGCGTACCACATTTCAGTGCGAGCAAGACTGCCCATTAGCCAGAAAATAACTTTGTTTGCGGCAAAAGGGTCGCCTAAAAATAGTAGAAAATGACTCAGAGCACTGAGCATAAAAGACACCGCGACACCGGCTAACAGCATGTGCTCACCACGGCCACCAAAAGACGTGGCGGCCAACGCTTGCACTAATGTGACCGCAAATATTGCGCCTAAAAAAGCGGCTACAGGCAAAGCGATGGAAAAAGGTACATCCGGCAGCATACCGAATATGGTTAAGGTTTCGCCTATTTGGCTGTCAAATAACAGCGTGGCGATACTCGCCCCAAGCCCAGCGCCAGATACCACACCGAATAAGTAAGGATCAGCCAAACCATTCCGGGTGATGTTTTGCAATGTAGCACCGGCCACAGCAAGACCTGCTCCAACTAAAAAGCCCACGAGTACTCGGGGTAAGCGAATTTCCCAAAATATTAGCGCGTTAACTTCAGTGCTGCACTGGCCAACCACGCAGCGATACAGCTCGGATGCTGGCAAGTCTGCAGCGCCAAAAAATATGCCGACTACGGGGGAGAGTACCGCGAGCACAAATAGCAATGACCAGCGGTTTGTCATATCGAATTGCCCTTTTTACTGCTTACTTTTTTGTGTACTTTGTTACTCGCTTCGCTTGAATGTACATTTGACTGTTGTGTGACCTCAGGCTGCGGAGGGTACTCTTGTTCATTGGAAGGGTAAAAGTCGACCCGTAGATTTTGGGTCACTTCGTCGCGACGAATTCGACAAGGAATTTTAAAAACGTGCTCTAAAGTTGTCGCTTTTAGCACACTCTCTACTGGCCCCTGTGCGATCATCTTGCCGTCATTTAGCAGACATAAATGATCGCAGTAACTAGAGGCTAAATTGATATCGTGCAAACTCATCACCACGGTCATTTGTTGCTGGTGGGCGAGGGAGCGCAGTAACTTAAGTACTTGGTGCTGATAATAAATATCGAGATGGTTGACGGGCTCATCCAACACAATGAGCGCCGCTTTTTGCACTAATGCCCGGGCAATCAGACCGCGCTGTTGCTCGCCTCCTGATAGTGAGCTAAACGTTTGATGAGTCTTCTCGCTAAGGCCAACCTTAGCGATCGATGCCGCGAGATGTTGGTGATCCTGCTCGGTTTCCCGAGACAACAGTGTTTTATGGGGTAGCCAACCCATGCGCACAATTTGCTGCAAGCTCAAAGCAAATACACTTTCATTTAATTGATTGACCACAGCAATTTGCCGAGCCCGTTCTAGTGGGCTGTATTCTTCAAGCGATTTACCGCGCCAGTCAACTTGTTCCTTACTGGCAGTTTGGCCGGATAACATTTTAAGTAAGCTGGTTTTACCGGCACCATTCGGGCCGAGCACACCCAGCACTTTGCCGCGCTCAAGAGAGAGATTAATGTCAGACAAAATACTTTTGTGCGCTATCTGGTAGGAAAGCTGTTTCGCCTGTAGGTTAGCTGAATTTGGCATGGCACCTGTGATGTTAACGTGATCAAAATACGATCTAAGGGGGAATACACAGTGCGCTCAGTATCACATACTAAAAGGACAATCTGTTACTCACGTATTCCCGCGTGAAAATAGTTAAAGGGTGAATAAGGCTGGTATCTGACTTACAAGCACTTGGGCGATTATCATCGACACATAGCTTGTTTACAGTTGCGGGTACAGTTCTGGTATCACACCAGATTCCCATTTAATTTACGCCTTCGTCATATTCGTTAAACCCGAAATAAGCACAGCATAAAACCTATATATGGCGCGCAATATAGCAAGTAAATTGACCATCTACGAGCGGAAATTAACAGCGGGTAAAATACCTACCTAATGAGTGCGATGACTCTTATTCCAAAGAATTGACTACCAGTAAACCCGCTAATTTGGCCAATTAATCAGATGCTTACATTACTAAGTTACACTTGCAATTGAAAATCATTCTCATTAACTGTATGGTGTGCGCCTTTTCCAGCCCATATATTAGTAGGATGTTTATTTCATGGCTCGCAGTACAGCTTCAATCGGTTATTTTTTATCAGGTATTACCGTCCTCGGTTTAAGCTCAGGCGTTTTAGCTCAGCAGCAGAGTGAAGACATTGAGCATTTAGAAGTGACTGGTCGAGCACAGCAATTTTATTTAGACACCCGCACTAAGTTAGGCACTAAAACAGATGCTGATTTACTTGATATACCTATGTCAGCACAAGTGCTTACCGCTCAGCTTATTTCTGACCAAGCGGCGCGAGATATCACCGATTTATATCGCTCCATTGCGGGCGTTAGCGAATACAGCTACTCGGGGGTAACATTTCGCGGTTTTCGTGATGATAACAACGTATTTTATGATGGCGTACGAGGTGACCCGTATTCAGGATTCAGCGTGCCTGATTTATTCAATGTGGATCGGGTTGAGGTTCTCAAAGGTCCAGCTGCTGCGCTGTATGGTGGTGGTGAGCCCGGTGGCATGATCAACTATGTGACCAAAAAGCCAACCTTCAACGAAAGCGCAGAAATTAACCTGACGCTAGGCAACTACGACTTGCACGGTATTTCAGGGGAGGCGACCGGGGCGTTAACCGACACCACTGCATATCGTTTGGGCGGCTTTTACGAAGCCCAAGATAGTTTTCGCAACAATGCAGATATGGAAAACATTGAACTTGCTGGTGGGCTACTACACGACTTCAGTGACGATACCCGATTAACCACTACATTTGATTACATAGTGCAAAATCTTGGTGGACACAGATTACGCGGCGTGCCAACGGATGATACCGGTAATTTTTTGGTTGATCGCACCTACAACGCCAATGAAAAAAGTGATTATCAGGATCTTGAAGCTTGGGTTGTGCAGTCTCAACTTGAGCACGAATTTAGTGATGCGTTTAGCGTGAATTCAACCTTAAGGTTGATGACCAATGAGCGTGATCAGGCTTATCACGAATCGCGCAGTTGGGTTGATGTTAACGGGGATGGTGAAGCAAATATTGATGATGAAACTATTCGCCGAGAATATCGCGATCAATACAGAGCCAACGATGAAGTTAGCTTAACCACAGACTTTGTTTATGACTTTAGCGTAGCTGGCATTCAGCACCAGCTCTTGTTTGGCGGTGATTACCATTACATTGACACTGATTATGAGTATCTACGCGCCCGCTATGAAGCCGATGGCGTGGGGAATCTGAATATATTCAACCTTAACTATGGTGAAACCGACCCTGATAGCTATAACTTGACCGATCAAAATCGTGACGGGATTAGGCGTAATCGTCAGGGCTTGTACGTGCAAGACATGCTACAACTGGACGATAAATGGACGCTGATGTTAGGGGCGCGATTTGACCACTTCGAAGAGCGTGACAAAGAGAGCGGCTTTGAGTATGGCGATCAAGATGTGTCTTATCGTACTGGAATTAGCTTTAAACCCCTTGATAGCATGTCATTTTACGCGAATTATTCTGAGAGTTTTAACCCTGTAGATGCCACGGATCAAGCAGATGCTAGTGTGACAGATCTCGAGCCTGTTACTGGGGACTCAATTGAAGTCGGTGTGAAAAATGAATGGTTAGGCGGTAGCATTATGACCACCTTGGCGGTCTATCACATCAACAAAGAGAATTTGGTCGCCAGTAATCCCAATTTTATTGAAGACGAAAATGAGGACACTGAATCAGCCTTGATCAACTTTGGCAAGGTGGAAAGTGACGGCGTTGAATTTACCCTAGTGGGCGATGTTACGGATGAGCTGAGCATTACTGCTAACTATGCGTACAACGACACCATAGTGGTTGACGGCAGTTCAAGCAACACCTTTGGGGCTGGGGATCGCTTTGTAAATGCACCGCGTCATCAAGCCGGTTTATGGGGACGTTACGCTATACATAGCATTAATTCGTCAATGGCTTTGGGTGTTAATTACGTCAGTGAGCAAATCAGCTCTGATGCCCAAAAGGTCAAGGCGTTTACGGTATTTGACGCCAGCTGGACCACCAAGTGGGACAACATACTATTTAGCCTAAACGTGAATAATCTATTTGATAAAGAATATGCAGTCAGCGGCTTCAGTGAACGTAATGGGCATTTCCCCGGGCAACCGAGAGAAATCATTGCCCAGTTAAAATACAATTTTTAATCTAGATGGCGAGCGCTAAGAAGCGCGGGCATTAGAGTAAAAAAATTGTGTAAATCAACCAAAGCAAAGTGACTTGAGCAGTAAAATTGAATAGAGCAACTTGGTTCAGCGTTCACAGTTGGCTTGGAGTGAAGCTGGCAATTATGTTGTGCTTTATCGTACTGACTGGGACGTTGGCTGTTATTTCTAACGAGCTAGATTGGTTAGCTAACCCGGCCAAACGGGTTACACCGTCAAGTGTTGAGGGTATGAACTGGCAAGCGGTGTACGCAACCGCTCAGCAAGAAGTACCCATTAACACATTGCGCTCTATTCAAGCGCCTTTGCACCCTTGGTATAGCGCTGAGGTTATTTACCTTGATGGCGATGAGCAGCGTCACCGCCTATTTTTTCATCCTACCACAGGGGGATATCTTGGGGATGGGCGCTGGCAAAACTGGCAGCGTTTCTTTCGTATGCTACATCGCCACCTAATGCTGCCACTAACCCTCGGCATTACTGTTGTCAGCTTGTTTGCCGTGGTCATGCTGGCGATGTTGGTGTCGAGTTTGTGTATCTATAAAAGCTGGTGGTCCCACTTTTTTAGAAAGCCGCGCTGGCAACACCGTAAAACACGCTGGGTAGATTTACATCGTTTAGTGGGTGTATGGAGCTTATGGTTTTTGCTGATCATCAGTGTAACGGGTTGTTGGTATTTGGCAGAACGTTGGGGGGCGACTGCCACCAGCCCAGAGCGCTTAACTGCCAATAGCGAAAAGGCTTTAACGCAATCAATCATGCCAGACAGTGAACTTTTGGCGTTGATACTAGCGCAAGCCCATGAAAAATTTCCAGCGCTGTCGATCACAAGGGTTAACTTCCCGCAAAAATCAGGTGATGTTGTGGAGATTCAAGGCCAAGCAGATGCAATACTGGTTCGCCAAAGAGCGAATTTCGCAACCTTTGACCCTGCTACAGGGCAGCCTATTCAACACCAGGATGGCCGTGACTTAAGCGTACATAATCGTATTTCAGAAGCAGCTGACCCACTGCATTTTGGGCAATGGGGCGGAATGCTCAGTAAAGTTTTATATTTTGTCTTCGGGCTATTTTTAACCGGTCTAACGGTCACGGGGACGTATATGTACGGTATGCGCGTGGCGCGTATATCGCGGCATGAGACAAAACCAAGACGACGTATTTGGCGACGCGCTCTTGCTCACATGAAAGCACTGGGCTGGGTCTCAGCTATAGGCGTATGCGCCAGTATTTTTTATGGCGTATTTATCTTCTCTGTTTAAATCTATTAAGTCATTATGTGTTGGTTAGGACAGTGTAAATGTGCGTTGTGAACGGTTAGCGTTGCCTATACCAAAAGTGCTGCTCAGCTGCGAGATCAACTGCTGTTAACTATTCTCCCACCGGGCAGTAAGTCATTGTTTTAAAACGATATATGACCACTGCCCAAGTTAGCAGCTATGACTGCATTCTTTTCCAAAACATTGAGTCTGTTTATTTTCCTTTCACTATTAATATTGCTATTTCAAATGAACTTGGCCATCAATACATAAACATGATTAGGCCACCGGCAATCATAAACAGGTTTTCAGACAAGGACACGAAGCCCAGTGGCACATTGCTGTCGCCACCTACGCAGGCGCACTTTAATTCGCGTTTATCAATATAGACAGCCTTTATCACCGAAACAGCCCCGACACAGCCGATAAATATCGAGAAAGGAGCCACCGCCAATGCTGGCAACTCGGCGACCATAGCGACACCGGCATAAGCTTCAATAAAGGGATAGATATACGCGTAGCGCAGCCACTTCATCGCGAGTAGATCATAAGTGATAAATGAATTAGTAAAACTATACAAATCTTGTAGCTTTTGCACCGCGAGCATCACCATGGAAAATGCGATAAACAACATCAGTGAGCGAACTGAAAGGAATTCGCCAGCCACGAAGTATTGCATGGCTGCAGTAAGCAATACGGCTAATGCAAATATGCTGATTACAGGGGCATAAGTGGTGCCTGTTTGCCCGGCGGGCCCTTTATCAAAATAACTGCGTAGATCGTCGTACCCGCCCACACGTTCATCGTTAATAAAGGTTTGTGGTGTTGTTTTTACATCGTATTTGGCTTGAAAACGGTCGGTTTCTTCGCGAGATGTTAGCTTGTGGTCATCAACGCTAAAGCCCTTTCTTTCCAAAAGATCTTTTGAGCGCAATCCATAAGGGCAAATGTGTTCATCGGTTACCATACGATAAAGGCTGGCAGTTTTACTCATTTTGGCCTCCTTGGGGTGAGGTGTTGTTAAATTTAGGTACCGGTCGCTGCTGGGCGTCGGCTTGTGAGAGCGCTTTGCCGTTTTGCTCTATATCCTTGAGTAACCATTGCATTTGTTTAATTTCATCACGCTGGGCCTGAATGATGTTATCTGCTAATTCACGTACGCGCGCGTCCTGGATATTGGCTCTTTCACTGGTCAAAATAGCAATAGAGTGGTGAGGGATCATAGCCTTCATATAAGCAGAGTCAGACACGGTGACTTGCGATCGAACCAGATATAGGCACAACAAAAATACCGCGATGGCGCCAATAAAGATCCCCGTGTTGCGCTTTTTATCGCGATACATTCCAAGCATAAACAACAGCATAATTACCGCCATCGCCGACCCCATATAAAGCGCCATGTAGGTTCTTGTTTCACTGAAAAACAGATGGGATAAGGCGTACGTGTTCAAGTACATCATAATGAACATGACGAGAGTAGATACGCCAATCATCCCCATGAATCTTAAGTAGGTCATCGGTAATCCTTACGTCTTCGACGTGGGTTATGTGAACAAAATACACACATATCGCCGCATAGTGTGGCTTGTGGAAAGACGTACAAGATGTATACCAAACACATAAACCGGAGTTGAAATGACCCACTGAAGTAATCTACCAAGGTGACGGATAAAACTAAGGTGACGCATGCTACTTGATAGCCAGCTCTGACTCGGCGTATGCTGATCGTTACTAAACGCTGCGCAACTTAACCTTCACAACATCCCCACAAGATCCCAGGAGAACTGATGTGAAAAGACGCCCTATGCCGAAAAAGGCGCAACCGCCAACATTCAAAAAAGCGCTTAATAGCGTAAAGGTGAGCCGTGCGCAACGCATTGCGAGCTGGATTGAAAATAGAATTGAGAAGTGGCACATCACCCGTATTATTTTAGGGTGTGTGCATTACTACTGCATAGCGCCACGAGAGGAGCTAGCATAGCCGCGTAGAATAGCTATGGGTGAAAAATTATTCTAGCAAGCAAATGATTACTGGGTATTTAATGAGTCATAAACAACCACTTTGTGCCACAGGTGAGCATAATCTTTGACGAACTGCTTGTGAATAGGGTGACTTTGATAGCTATTTTGATCCTCAATACTATTAAAAAACATCAGCTCTGAAACTTGATAACTACTATCAATAACATCGCGTGAAGTGGTTGAGGCAGGAATACCCACATGTAAGGCTTGGATCTCTGGTATGGCTCTAAGGCTGTTTAGCCCTTTTATTAAGGCATCTCGATCAGCGCTGGAGTCAGGGTTTTTAAGCCAGAAAAACACTGAGTGGATAACCGCTGGTGTTGCCATGGCGTCAGGTTTTGTCTGTGCATTAATCGGTAAAGCGGTAGCGAGAAGTAAGCCTATAGCCAGCCCAGCGTTGAGAATCATCCGCATAACGGTGCTCGTTTTTTTAATTTGCCTCATGTTTAGCTCCTTTTAATGGTTAATTACTTATTGGCCCTTTTGCTAAAATTATTTATACAAGAGCGAATTTTAATTTAACCGTGCACCAGTGCCTTTTGTAAAGGTAATATAGATGGTTTAGGGAGATATATTTTTCGTTTTGCGCACACGAAAAACACCCATAAGTCATTCAAGCATCCATCGAAAGTTGCTGTAAGCACTGTTCAACGCCGCTTTACGCTAAAGCGTTAGGGGATATTGATGTTGCTTATCGCTAGATTTAATAAGGCAGTGATGGAGTGTATTGTCGAGAGAAAATGGTGGCCCAACCCTGACTTGAACAGGGGACCTACCGATTATGAGTCGGGTGCTCTAACCAACTGAGCTATTGGGCCATTTTGAAGCGTCGTTTTACTCGCTAAAGAATTGAGCGAAGGTATAAAACGACGCGCAGTATAAGCAGTTTTTTTAAGCTTGTCATCTGTTTGCGAAGCTTTGTCGAATAGTTTGCTGGAAAAATGCGCAAACGACTGTTTTTAGCATTGAATTAGTGCTTTTTTGCTGCGCTTTGTTTGTGCTTTGCTCCACTTTGTTTGAATCACTCAAGAAAATGTGCCCAACTGATTTATAATATCCATTAGCAGGCGTTATTAAATGAAAGCGTTTGACGGTTTTCTATACACTTAAATCGAGCTTTAACTATAAACTTAACAAGCACATAACAAAGTTGTGCAAGGATAAATAAACTTTGTTATCTTGCAGGGTATAGAGTGAGCCTTAGCATAAAAATCAAAAGGGCAGTTGGAGATAAGTATGACCGAAAAACCTTTCCTCGTCAGTGGGCGTAATACCCTAATTCATAAAATCAGAAAGTTAGATTTGTTAGTGACAAATGGGGAAGATAATCCAGCGATTATTGTGAGCCACAAAAGTATTAAAGAGTTTACCGGGACGATCCCCGATAATAAACGTGAAGCTAAGCAGCAAGATATGGAACTGGTTGATGTGACGGTCGGAGATGTATTTGGTGAAGAAAAAACCCTACTGTTTATTCAAACGATTAATGGTAAAGAATACAAAATTGATTACAGTAAACACGGCACTCCCTTGTTTATAAAAATCCATCAGGACAACGCGTTTTAAGCAACTCCTCTTTTGTAAGATCCAAGTCCAAGCATAAAATGTTTATGTTTGGACTTCAGCGCTGTTCGTACCCATTCAACATGTATAGCGCATCTATTACATTTAACCTGCTTATTTCATTACTGCCATGTCTCAAACGGTAGAGAGTTGTAGCCGGTAATTGTTTTTGATTCTCCTCTGAATTGTACATACTGCCCGTCGAAAACATTTAAGCGACAAACATCAATTGGAGTGACCTCGGAAGCATTAACACTACCGATGATTTTTCCTCTTTCCATGGCTTCGGCTACCAACTCTGAACAAAACCAGCTGGAGAAGTCTTCTGAGTTCAAACTCATTTCCTTGAGCAGCGGAACGCAATCTGTTGCATCAACAGTAGAGCCAAATAGTTGCCAGATGTCATAGGGTTTATGGTTTTGTTGAAACAAAAAATCGAAGAATGCACTTTTATTCTGCTCTAAATTGGCACGAGCGGTATCACTTAAAGGGAGCCACCACATGTCGCCATCGTAGGTGGCAACACGCTCACTTAATCGAGTAAGCATGACGCCGCATTTACCGTTATAGCTGGTGGCTTCAATGGCTTGGTTGAAATACCGGCCACTATCTTCATCCAAAACCTGAGTTTTAATAACGACCGCGACATGGGTCACTACAGAGCGAGTGGTGAGCTTTGCCCATTTGGAAAAAAGACTATTGCCGCCAAATGCAATGATGTCGCCAGGTTGCATATTTTCACGAATTTGAGCATAGCTTCTTTGTTGATGTTGCTGGCAAATTGTCATGTTTTATCCTTAAAAATATTTACATCCATGTGTAATTTTTATACTAGCTAAATTCTGACACGTAACAAGATAAATATATATTCAGTTGAATACCGTTAACCGTAAGATGGTTAAACCCGCACAATCATTGCTTAATCGCTTTATCTCATTTTACCGCGCTTGGGCGATATTTAAACAACCATGTCACATTCATCATCTACCTATTAGCTGAGGCAGCCAATTACATGGCTTATTAATATTTAAATTTATTGATAGAAAACTAATAAAAGAGGAATGTCATGAAAAATATAATGATTGCGGGTGTTGTTGGACTAAGTGCTTTGTGTGCGACTTCAGTTAGCGCAGAGTATATCGATCCAGTTATGGAAAAAAAGCTGGTGAGAGTGTGTGAAGCCATTAAAAGTGATAGTCGCATTAGGTTGCATGTTGCGATTAAGCGAACAGGTGTTAACGCGCGTCACTTGGCCAAAGGGCTTGTTTGCAATGGACACGACCCAGTGACGTTTGCCGCGCTAAATAATGCGAATAAAACCGGCACATTAATGGCGAGCAGACTTAATGTCGATTATCAGGAGCTGTTAGCCAAATTATGAGTAACGATGCCTGTTCACTGGATGTGTTAACGATACGTTAGCACAGCCAGTAACGTTCATTTTCTATTGGCGGATAATAAATACCATAGGTTGCTGGTTCATGAACTTTAATCATATCGCTGTGGTACGTTAATTTCACACCATCAAGTGTTTGTTTCATCCCTAATTTACATTCCTAGTTGAACTTTTTGTTAATTTCAAATTATCGCGTTTTTGCGTATGCAATTTACCGATTAATAACAATTAAAAATTCAATTCAGGGAGTCACACATGAAACAAGCATCATTTAGGCGAAGTATTACTGCTCTTGCGGTAGCGGCGTCACTTGGTTTTGCATTACCTGCATTAGCGGATAACACAACCGCGAATATCTCAGGTTCAATTAACGCAAACGATTACTCACAATACACAGTTATCGCTAAAGACCCGGCCACTGGATTAGAGCGCGTTATTGCCGTTAGCGACGAAGGAAGTTTCCGCTTCGCTAAATTACCTACTGGTGTTTATGACATCACCGTCAAGAAAGGTGACGCTGTTGTTGCTGAGCAAAAAACACGCATCAGCTTGGGCTCTAACACCTCTTTAGCATTTGATTTTATCGATAACGATGGTACTGAGCGCATTGAAGTGACCGGGGCAAGAATTTCAACAATCGATTTAAGCTCCACTGACTCAGGCTTAGTCATTGATGAAGTTGAACTGGATAGAATGCCAGTTTCTCGAAACATTACTGCAGTCGCTTTACTTGCGCCTGGCACAGTGATGGGCGATTCAAGCTTTAGCTCGCCAAATTCAGGTGGCACGGCTTCCTTTGGTGGCGCTTCAGTTGCTGAAAACTCTTGTTATATTAATGGCATGGAAGTTACCAATACGAGCCAAGGTTTAGGTTGTGGTGAAGTTCCCTTTGAGTTCTATAAAGAATTCCAAGTTAAAACAGGCGGGTATTCTGCTCAATTCGGTAGAACGACGGGTGGCGTATTAAATGCGGTGACTAAAAGTGGTTCAAACGAATGGGAATTTGCTGCAACCGCATTGTTCACTCCTAAATCGCTTCGTGAAGATGGTCAGATTTCGTACTCGGCAGGTGGGGCAAGAGGCCCAGTGGTTTTTCGTAATCAATCTCAAGATGAATACAGTAAAAGTGAATTTACTCTCTCTGCATCTGGCGCATTGATAGAAGACACCTTGTTTTTCTATGCATTAATTAACCCACGTGACGTTGAAAATAACTTTGCTTCACAATCAAGTGGCACGCAACAATACGCACCCGATGACAACTTCATAAAGCGTGACTCAAGTGGTTCAGATAATTTGTTCTGGGGGGCGAAAGTCGACTGGTTTGTTACCGACGATCATAAAATTAGTTTATTCGGCTATTCAAACAAGAGCGACACTGAATCTACCGCTTACGAATTTGACCGCAGCACTGGGGAAGTCGGTGATGCGCTACAAACCACCATTCGTGAACGAGGTGGCGATCTTAAAAGTATTAGTTATACGGGGAACTTCACTGACGAACTAACCGTGTCAGCTATGTACGGTGAGATTGAAACTGATTACACTAATACGCCTAGTAACCTAGATTGCCCAACAGTATTAGACACAAGAAACGTGCCCGATAGCCAAAAGATCACAAGTTGCGGCTCAGGTGGTTCAACAGGTGTCAATGAAGATAAAAACAAGCAAACGCGGATTGATATTGAGTATGCGTTCGAAGATCACTTACTAAGAGTGGGTTACGATAAACAAGAGCGTGAGACGTTTCATACTTCAGCGCCTATTACCGGCCATAGCTGGACGTACTCGTCAGTTAATCCAAACGGTGTCATCACAGGTAATGACGGTCCTTTGTTTACCAATACTACAGGCACCGCAATTGATGTTGTTGCCGATCGCATATTCGCGGGTGGTGGTGGTTTCAGCACTGACTTAAATGCGTGGTACATTGAAGATGAATGGCAAGTAACAGAAGATTTGATGTTGTCACTGGGACTTCGCCGCGATGAGTTTGAAAACTCAGGTGTAACTGGCAAAGTTTTCTCATCGTTTAAAACAGATGTTGCTCCGCGCTTAGGTTTCAGCTGGGATCCTACGGGAGAAGGCGACTCTAAAATATACGGAACCTACGGTACGTACTATTTACCGGTAGCAAATAACACTAATTACCGTGCAGCATCAGGGCTAAGTGATACCACTACGTACTACACATTTGATGGCGCTGATGTAACAGGCGCGCCTACTGGTACTTCGCCAGTATCAGGCACAGTAGAGGCTTCGCAAATTGTTAACTCAGTCCCTAACCCTGCCACGCAAGAAACTTTCCAAGCGGAAGAGGCTGAGCCATTTAGCAAAGACGAGTATATCGTCGGGTACGAAAAACAAATTAATGATGAGTTTTCATTCTCAGTTCGCGCTATCTATCGCGAAGTTGCCACCGCATTAGATGACTATTGTGGGCCGTTGGCATCACAAGCGACCTGTACCTTGCTTAACCCTGGTAAGTCTTCAACTTGGCAGCTAGATAATGATTTTGACAGCGTGACTGATCCAAATAGCCGCAGAACGTATACGGCTGAAGAAATTGGTTTACCGGAAGCCGAAAATGAATACACGGCCCTGCAACCACAAGTCAACTATCGCGGCGATAATATGCGTATGTCATTGATATACACATGGAGCCGAAGTGTGGGGAATTTTGAAGGTGCAGTTAAGTCTGATATCGGACAAGCGGATGCTGGCGTAACGCAAGATTTCGATTTCCCTGCATTGATGGATGGTTCAGACGGTTACCAACCTAACGATCGTCGCCATGTATTTAAATTCTTTGGCTCGTACGATGTCACTGAGGCTTTAACAGTTGGCTTCAATTCAACCCTTTCGAGCGGTCGTCCTCTGAGCGCGTTTGGTCAAGGATATCCGTCTGATGACCCAGCTATTTACGGTAGCTATGGAGATACTTTTTATCTATACACAAATGAGTGTCCAGATGCCAATGGCAATGGTATGTGTGAGCAAAGTGAGAAAATTTATCAATATAGCCCACGTGGTTCAAAAGGACGTACCCCTTGGACATTTAACTTAGATTTATCAGCAAACTACAACTTTACCTTTAGTGATGTAGATATGCGTGCCACATTGAATGTGTACAACGTATTAAATGGTCAAGCCGTGACTTCACAAAATGAACATTATGAGAATAGACGTTCTGAAGGTTCATTCAATCAATACTACGGCTCTGCATATACATGGCAATCGCCGCGTTATGTTGAACTAGGTTTTGAAGCTCGCTTTTAATTAAACTGGTTATTCAAAGTTAATGAAACGGCAACTTCGGTTGCCGTTTTTGTTTTTCGGCTAAGGGGGGATTCAGATTAGCGAAATGTTTCTAGGTACTTCTGATGGTAACTGAGTACGTTTATCCCGAAAAATGCAGGATTCGTCACAAAGCTCACTAAATGTACGATTAGTTACTCTATAATTGGTTCATCGGAGTAGTGACCCGATCGATACATATTAGTGAACATGTATCGCTTCCTGGACAAGGACTTTGCCTTTGGCATTGTCCTTTTCTTCTTAGTACTGGTGTCACGGCATCTACGACGCTTGCTTGCATTTATTTACCAATATTTACTCTTTCTTTACACTTCGTCTTGTTTTTCCGTTGTTTGTCTCACCACAGTTTTGTATCTTTTCTTTACCTTGTATATTTCGATTCCATTTTAGTAGAGTGCATGGAGTGACTCTGATGTATCGATGTATCGTAGTAGATGACGAAGCTTTGGCGAGAGAGCGCATCGCGCAGTATATTTCCCGCTCGCCGCTTTGTGAGGTGGTGGCAGAAGCAAGTAGTTATCAGAGCGCGAAACAACTCATACTTGAACAGCAACCAGATATTTGCTTCTTGGATATTCAAATTATTGGTGGCAGCGGAGTTGAACTAGCAAAAGAGCTACATAATAGTGTTTCATGTCATTGGGTGTTTACCACAGCTCATAGCGGATACGCTTTAACCGCGTTTGAGTTAGAGGCAACCGACTATTTGTTGAAGCCCTTTGAAGATAGCCGTCTGGCGCAAGTGATTGCTAAAATTCATAGAAAACATCAGTCGATTGTGCCGGTAAATAAAACTCGGCGTCAACTGCCTATTAGGTCGGTAGGCAGCGTCAAATTCATTAATACCCAAGACATTATTTGGGTGAAAGGCTCAGCAAATTATGTTGAGCTGTATTGTGAAGGGAAAATGCATTTGCACAGGGAAACCCTTTCAGCACTTGAGCAAACACTTGATCCTAACCAGTTTATTCGAGTACATCGTAGCGCTATCGTTAATATTGATTATGTTCACTCTCTCAATAGTGAGTTAGGTCGCTTTTCGTTACTTCAATTAGACAATGGCGACGAGGTCAAAATTGGTCAATCATATAAGGCGCAGCTATTGTCTGCATTGGGCGTCGATGCTGAATAGTCAGTCGTATTTCAAAGCAAAAGTATCTTGAGTTTTCGCCAAGCCTTTGGCGAAGTAGGTGAAACAAAACCTAGTTTCTGGAAATTACACTTACTAGGCTGGTCGTTTTATGTGCTGATTTTTACCATTGAGTATGCGGCATTTAACTCTTCGGCGGCGAATGCTAACTACTTGATTCTATTTCCTCTTTTGTTCTCAGGGCTAGTTGGGGGGCTTTTAACTTGGCCGCTGCGTTATATTTATGGGCATTTATCCAAAGGTGCACCACTACAAGTATTGATAGTGATTATTACTGTTTGCATGCTGATTGCCGCAATTTGGACGCCCATTAAAAACCTGCTGCTGATGTACTTTTTCGATAATATAACGGTGTATGATTTGTACCGGGGGAATCACCCTAATGATTTTCATATAGGTGAGCTATTTTTAACCATCACCTATTCTTTTTTTATGATAATGGTATGGAGTTGCCTGTATTTTGGGATCAATTACCATTTTAAATTATTATACGAAAAGCAACTGCATTTAGAAGCTATCCGTTTGTCTCACGTGGCACAAATAAAAATGCTGCGTTATCAAATTAATCCGCATTTTTTATTCAACACATTGAACGCTATTTCGACGTTGGTTTTACGCGGAGATAAAACGACTGCAAACGGAATGTTAGCGCGCTTAGCGACCTTTTTACGTTTTTCCCTGGATAACGACCCTGAGCAGAAAATCCGTCTGAATGATGAGATAAAAGCTTTAATGCTTTATCTGGATATAGAGAAAACGCGCTTTGCTGAGAGGCTCAATGTTAAATTTAATATTGATGTAGCCGCCGAAAACCTACTGGTACCCGGCTTGTTGCTACAGCCCTTAGTGGAGAATGCTATCAAGTTCGCGATTGCGCAGATGGAGACCGGAGGGGTTATTGAAGTCAGCGCTAAAATTCACAATAACTTGTTACATCTTACGGTTGCAGATAACGGCCCTAATTCAGATAGTATCCCTTCATCAAAGGAACAATTGCGCAAAGAAAGCCAACAAGGCGGAGTCGGTTTGAAAAACGTAGTGGAACGTTTGCAGGTACTTTATGCCGAAAATCATCAATTTTCTATTCACAAAAGCACGCTTACAGGGTGCGTTGTGAACATTGTTTTGCCTGCTGAGCTGCCCGCATGAGCGTTCTTTCAGTTTTAGTGGTGGATGATGAGCCCCTTGCAAGAGAAGGGCTAGCGCTGCGTTTAGCTGAGTATGAATACGTCACAGTGTTAGGGTGTTGTAACAATGCGAGCCAAGCGTACGATGCAATCAGCGTTAAGCAACCTGATGTTATATTCCTAGATATCGAAATGCCCGGTAAAACAGGTTTGGAATTAGCGGAACAACTGCGTTTAGAAGGAAACCCTGCAACGATCGTTTTTGTCACGGCCTTTCGTGAATTCGCCGTAAACGCCTTCGACTTTCAAGCCTCTGATTATTTGCTCAAGCCATTTTCCGAAGAACGATTAAAAGAGTGTATCGAAAAGTTATCCAGTGCCTGTGATGTCACCCAAGTCGTGCGCCAGCATGAAAAACTTGGAAGGTTACTGAGTCGTAAGACCGGTAATTCCATAGACAGTTTTATTCATAGTCTGGAGGTAAGCAACGAGTTATCTAGCTCGCACGAGTTACACGAGTTACAGCAAGTCATATCCCTTAAAAGTGGTTCCGTGTGGATCCGGGTGAAGTTAGACGACATTGTATGGATAGAAGCAGCGGGCGATTATATGTGTGTGCATACCACCAATGACACCCACATTATTCGCAAAACCCTAAAACAATTTGAACAAGAGCTTGATAGCGCGCATTTTCCTCGCGTTAGCCGCTCAGCCATCATCAATATTGCAAAGTTATCGACGTTAACCCCGAACTCAAACGGAGAGTACGTGGCACAATTGAGTAATAATATTCAGGTGAAAGTGGGCCGAAAGTACAAATTCAGTATTGACGAGCTACGACCGCAATGAGGAGCGACATAAATCTATTTCATTTTCTCGCTTAGTTAGGTGGTGCACAGAGAGTCTCGGGTTCTATGTTCTGACTTGCTGACAATATATTGCTTACTCGCTGTAAGCTAAAACCTAAAAATCCTGTCTGTATGTTTATCTCGTACTTGAAATTACGATAATTACCTCAAAATTAGCTTAATATATGGCAACTCCTATTCTCGATTGCCTTCTAACGTTTTAAGGACTGACCTTGACCATTAAACTTGGCGTAGTGATGGATCCGATTGGATCGATCAACATTAAGAAAGACACTAGCTTTGCGATGCTGTTGGGTGCACAAGCCCGTGGCTATGAAATTTTTTATATGGAAATGGGTGACTTGTACCTAAATAACGGCAAACCCATGGCGCAGATGCGCAGGTTAACCGTGCAGGAAGATTCAAGTAATTGGTTTGAGTTGCAAGACGAAGAAAATCGCGGCTTAGGCGAGCTTGACGTTATTTTAATGCGCAAAGATCCGCCGTTTGATGGTGAGTTCTTGTACGCCACGCAGATGTTCGAATTGGCTGAGCAAACCGGTACGTTGGTGGTGAATAAGGCGCAAAGCTTGCGCGACTTTAACGAAAAGCTATTTACTTCTTGGTTCCCAGAATTGATCCCCGATACCTTGGTAACGCGAAGTTCAAAGCTTATTCGTGAATTTCATGCACAGCATCAAGACGTAATTTGTAAGCCACTTGATGGCATGGGTGGTACGTCGATTTTCCGTGTTAAACCTGACGGTAATAACCTAGGCGTTATTATTGAAACCTTGACTCAATTGGGCACACAGTACGCTATGTTTCAACGTTATTTGCCTGAGATCAAAGATGGTGACAAGCGTATTTTGATCGTAGACGGTCAAGTTGTGCCATACGCCTTAGCGCGTTTACCACAAAAAGGTGAAACCCGCGGTAACTTGGCGGCTGGTGGCACGGGTCGTGCGCAACCCTTATCTGAAAGTGACTTGAAGCTGGCCAACACCATCGCGCCTTTATTGGTCGAGAAAGGGTTAATTTTTGTCGGTTTAGACGTTATTGGTGACCGCATTACCGAAATTAATGTAACCAGCCCAACGTGCGTGCGTGAAATTGAAGCTGCCTTCCCGATTGATATTATTGGGATGTTGTTTGACGCAATCGAGAACCGTCTTAGTGCCCGAGATAGCCAATAATATGTTAGCCACTACGAGTGATAACAAGATGAATAGCTTTCAAAACTATCTGCTGATTGCGATGCCCAGCATGGAAGATCCGTACTTTTCCCGCTCGGTGACTTACATCTGTGAGCACAACGAGCAGGGCGCTATGGGGCTAGTGATCAATCAGCCTGCAGGCATGAGTTTGAAAGAGCTCATTAACCAGACTGATAAAGAGGCCATAGTGGATGATGAAAAGGCCAAAAATATTGTATTAGCGGGCGGGCCAGTGAGTCAGGATCGTGGTTTTATTTTGCATACCACCCAACCAGGATGGAGTGCCAGTTTAGCCTTGACGTCAGAGATCATGGTCACCACTTCAAAAGATATTTTGTCGTCACTGGGCAACAGCGAAGCACCTGAGAAGTCTATTGTCACCCTGGGCTACGCAGGTTGGTCAGCTGGGCAACTGGAAGAGGAAATCCGCGCCAACTCGTGGTTAATGGTTGAAGCTGATACTGAATTATTATTTGACACGCCTATCCATAAAAAATGGGAAGCGGCCGTACATAAGCTTGGTATCGATACTTGGCAGATAGCCCCCACCGCAGGTAATGCATAGGCCTGTATTGGCCAAAATGACAACCTCTTCAAACATATAGCGGTGCGAGTGTGCCGCTTTACTTACCCATTAGAGCGTAACTATGGCAAAAACTGGACAGCGTACCGTTCTCGCATTTGATTTTGGCACTAAGAGTATTGGCGTTGCTGTGGGCCAAGAGGTGACGGGCACGGCTTCACCATTAGATGCGATTAAAGCCGTTGATGGGATACCTAATTGGGACGTTGTCGCGAAGGTGTTCGAGCAGTGGCAACCTGACTTAGCTATTGTGGGCTTACCCTTGAATATGGATGGCACCTTTCAGCAGGTAACATTTGCAGCGAAAAAGTTTGGCAATCGATTAAGCGCGAAGTACAGAGTCCCAGTTGAAACTGTAGATGAGCGCTTGACCACCGTCGATGCCAAAGCGCGTTTGTTTGAAATGGGCGGTTTTAAAAAGCTCGATAAGCAGAAGATTGATAGCGCGTCTGCCTGTCTCATTTTTGAGAGTTGGGTGGAGCAATCTTATTCTTAAAGTTCCGTTTAGGTGTAGTTAAAGTCCAGAGCGTTAAGAAAACGCATAAAACATCATCACGTGACGAAAGTATAATGGCCGGTTGGCTTTCTTGTTTACATCAACGTTAATGAGAAAGCCTAATGCAAAACGCGATTATATCCCTGACTTCAAATAACATTCAGCATACGAGTACCCCACAAAAGAACACCCAGCAACAACAGATCCTGCAAAAAGACGTACAGCAAACCAACAGTGCATTTCTTTTACGGGCGAGCGCGGTTTTGTGTGTTCTACTGCTTATGATGTTTACCTTACCGTTGACCTATGCAGCTGAGCCAGTGCCAGTGCCAGAGCCAAAGTCAAAGCCAGGGCAAAAAAGTGCACCGTCAGAAGTACCGCTTACAATGGCACCTAACTGGAGCCTACAAGATGCCGACGGTAATCAAGTGTCTTCAACAGATTTTGCAGGTAAGCCATTGATTATTCACTTCTGGGCGACGTGGTGCCCGTATTGCAAAAAGTTGCAGCCCGAGCTAGAGCGTCTCTATGTAAAATACCAAGAGCAGGGCCTACAGATGATTGCTATTAGCTTGCGAGAAGATGAAGACGTCAAGCCACAAGAAGCGCTAAATGCACGAGGTATGTCATTCAAAACTTTGGTTAATGGCGACCAAGTTGCCATGGATAAATTCTATGTGCGCGGCACGCCGACTACCTTTTTTATCAATGCGAAAGGGCAGGTGGTGGTGGCGACTCGGCTGTCTGATCCAAATGATCCTCGTTTAGAGCAAGTGGTGAAATCTATTTTGGTTAAATAACGTCTGACTTATGTTCATTATTTATCATTGTTTTTAAGAGATCTGCTTCCTTATAAGGCGGATTTCTGCTACTTTTGCGTTGGCAAATAGACGTCCAGATGTCTTCTTATTCTTCATCAACTTGGATACCGCAATGAGCAAAGTTTCGCTTCAAAAAGACAAGATTAAAATTTTACTTCTCGAAGGTTTACACCAGAGCAGCTTGGATACACTGAAAGCAAATGGTTATGAGAATATTGAGTACTTGAAAACGTCGTTACCTGAAGACGAATTAATTGAAAAAATTAAAGATGTACATTTCATCGGTATTCGCTCACGTACTCAGCTAACCGAAGCAGTTATCGCAGCGGCGAACAAATTGGTTGCGGTTGGGTGTTTCTGTATTGGTACTAACCAAGTTGATCTGAAAGCTACCCAGAAGCGCGGTATTCCGGTTTTTAACGCGCCATTCTCGAATACGCGTTCAGTGGCTGAGTTGGTACTAGGTCAACTGATTTTATTATTACGCGGTGTGCCTGAGCGCAACGCAAAAGCCCATCGCGGCGAGTGGGACAAGAGCGCAAATGGCTCGTTTGAAGCCCGTGGCAAAACGTTAGGCATAATTGGCTACGGCCACATTGGTACCCAGCTGAGCATTTTGGCTGAGCATTTGGGTATGCGCGTTCAGTTTTTCGATATTGAAGATAAGCTTGTATTGGGTAACTCGACGCAAGTCAAATCGATGAAAGAATTGATGAGCACCTCTGATGTAGTGAGCTTGCATGTACCTGAAACCGCACAGACTCAAAACATGATTGGCGCGACCGAGTTATCGTGGATGAAGCAAGGCGCTATTCTTATCAACGCGGCACGAGGCACTGTGATTGATATCGCTGCGTTGGTTGACGTACTTGAAGCGGGTAAGCTAAGTGGCGCGGCCATTGACGTATTCCCTGTTGAGCCTAAGTCAAACAAAGAAGAGTTCGAGTCTCCCCTGCGTAAATTCGACAATGTGATTTTAACCCCGCATGTGGGTGGCAGTACTCAAGAAGCGCAGCAGAATATTGGTATCGAAGTGGCAGGTAAGCTCGCTAAATACAGCGACAACGGCTCGACCTTGTCGGCGGTTAACTTCCCTGAAGTATCCTTGCCTTCTCACGCGGACCGTTCACGTTTGTTGCATATTCATAAAAATGCGCCGGGTGTGTTAACCCAGATTAACCAAGCGTTCGCAGAAAAGAATATCAACATCGCGGCTCAGTATCTGCAGACCGATGACATCATTGGTTACGTGGTGATTGATGTTGAAACTGACGATGCAGATGAAGCGTTAGAACAGCTTAACTTGATTGATGGCACGATTAAGTCACGTATTTTGTTGTAGTGGCTAAACAGACTAGTTATATAGACTAGCGGTTTAAAGCTAAACAAAGATCAAGCGCTACGGGGCAATCTGTAGCGCTTTTTTTATATCCTATGTAAGCGCAAGCTTACTGATAACTTTGTCTAAACTCCGAAGGTTTTGTTTCAAATAGTTGGTAAAACTTACGGCTAAAATAACTGGCATCTTGAAAGCCTACTTCTGCGGCAATCACGTTTATGGGTAGGGTGGTTTCCACTAATAAGCGCCTCGCATTCTCTAATCTGACTTGAATAATGTAGTGCCGTGGGGTGAGCCCTAAGTACTTTTTGAATCGTCTCTCAAGGGCGCTTATCGACAGATGCGATAAAGATGCTAGCTCTTGCATAGACAAGTTTTGCATATAGTGCTGGCGAATATGGCTCATAGGGGTTTTGAGAGCGTCCATGCTGTTCAGCGCCACTGAGGTTTTTTCTAAATGGCGTGACGTCCCATACGAGCCGATGATGGTGCCTTTAGCGTCATAAAGTGGGCGTTTTGATGTGGTGAACCAGCACACCTCACCGGATTCAAGCACATTCATTTCTAGGCGTTCCGTTACTGTTTCTCCTTTTACCACCCGCTGGTCATCATTTAAAAACTGTTTGGCAATATGCCTTGGGGCAAAATCGGCATCGGTTTGACCAAGTGCTTGTTCAAGTGTGTGAATACCCACGTGCTCTAAAAAGCATTGGTTGGCGTGTATTAATCGACTATGGGTATCTTTTATCCAAAACAGAATGTCCGGTAGCAGATCAAACATAGATAACAGCTGACTAATATTGCAGCGCTGAATAAATTGCGCGCTTTGTTCACTGCTTATGTGGTGTGTCGTCATGGTGAATGGCATGCTCGTGTCGAATATTCTAGAAGCCTTAATATAGGTAGTTAAACGTACACTGTATAGTCATAAAGTCTATCGGTTACTAACGTTATAGCTATTTAAACTCTGAACGTCTCTTTTAAAACGCTGATTTTATCCTAGTTTCATCCGATTTTACTTTATCTACATTTCACTTATAGCCCTTACAATATTTAACAATTAATTAACTTTATTTCTCTTTGGCTGAGCTTATCTAATATTGGTTTGAACTAATACGTAGAATTAATCACTTAGCTAAGAGAAAGGCTTGGGTTAACGGGCAATAGTCCCTTTAATTAACAGATTCTGGTGTTAAACAAGTTCACAGCGGCTGAATACAATTTTGAAGGTAAAGGCGATTCCTATGGAAAAATTATCAACACGCGTTATGGATGAGACGTCACAAGATGCCAATCAGTTAGACGATAAAGGCACTCGCATTGAAAGCCCAAAGAAGCGCTCGTTTCTTTTGGGATTAGGTGCACTAATCGGGGCTGCAGGCGCTGAAAAACTACTTGGCGGCAATGCAATGAGCGTCGCCATGGCTTATCAAAGTAATAACCAAAGCTGGCAGTCGTCTGGGCGCTTGTTTACCCAGAAACAGCTGCAGCAGTTACGGGATATCTGCCAATTGGTGATCCCTAAAACGGGTACTGCTGGTGCGGGAGACGTTGATACTCATGGTTTTATTGATAACCAATTAGTGCGTTGTCACGCAAATTGGCAACAGGTTCAAGTGGTTGAACTGCTAAAACGGATAGAGTCTGCTGCAATAAAGCGATTTGGCACTGCCTTTAGTGATTCAAGTGAATCTGAACAACTCTCCTTATTAACCTCAATCGAGGAAGCTGAAAACGAGTTCGGTCAAGATGATGCGGAACACTTTGCATTTTTAAAGCAGATGATTGTATTTGGCTACTTCACCTCTGAGGTAGGCGCTACTCATGAGTTAGCTTACCTACCTGTACCTGGCGGGTTTACAGGTTCGATACCTTACTCTTCAGTAGGCAAATTGTGGTCAGGTGGCATGTGATTGGGATGTTCGCTATAAGCCACCCAAACGCCACGAGCATTTATAGAGCCACAGTAACGCATTGAAAATAGGATAAAGTAATGAGTGAGCAAGTTTACGTGAAAGACACAGATGAGATCTACGACGCCATCGTTATAGGCTCAGGTTTGTCGGGGGGCTGGGCGGCAAAAGAGTTTTGCGAGCGAGGCTTGAAAACGCTGATGATTGAGCGCGGCCGTGTGGTAGAACACAGAAAGGATTATATCGGTGAAGGCGTGCCTCAGTGGGACAAGCCAATGCGTGGCAAAGTCGACAATATTTTACTTGAACAGCGCTACCGTATTCAAAAGCAGTGCTATGCCTTTAACGATGCGACTAAACACTTTTTTGGAAACGACCGTGACTTACCTTACACCACCAAAGGTGACACAAGGTTTACGTGGATCAGGGCGAATCAGTTGGGGGGGAAATCCTTGTTGTGGCATCGCATGTCTTATCGTTTAAGTGATCATGATTTTGCCGCCAATAGTTTAGATGGCCATGGTAATGATTGGCCCATTCGCTATGCTGATCTTGAAAAGTGGTACAGCCACGTAGAGCGCCACGCAGGTATAAGTGGCGCTAAAGAGGGACTAGAGCAGTTGCCCGATAGCGAATTTCTACCACCTTTTGAGATGACCAAGCCGGAGCGAGACATAAAAGCGGCGATAGAAAAAGCCTTTCCTGATCGCAAGATGATCATGGGGCGTATGGCACATTTAACGCAACCCACCCAGCTGCATATTGATCAGGGGCGGGTGCAGTGCCAAGCGCGTAATGAATGTCAAAAGGGCTGCTCATTTGGCGCGTACTTCTCCACGCAAAGCTCCACATTACCCGCCGCTGCTGCAACCGGAAACCTACATATTGCGCCTAACAGCGTGGTGCATAGCTTGATTTATGACGAGCAAAGCAAACAAGTGAAAGGCGTGCGCGTGATTGATAATGACACCCTCGCTGAACGGGAATATTACGCAAGGGTCGTATTCTTGTGCGCATCAACGCTGGGTAGCACGCAGATTATGCTCAACTCTACTTCTCGTACTTTCCCTGATGGCATTGCTAATAGTTCTGGCGTGCTGGGCCATTATTTAATGGATCATAACTACAATGCAGGTGCATCAGGCGATGTGCCAGGCTATGAAGAGGAATATTACAAAGGGCGCAGGCCTGGAGGTGTTCTTATTCCTAATTTTCAATATGAACCAAAGCGCGCCAAAAAGAATTACTTACGCGGCTATGCTTTGGTCGGCGATGCCTATCGGGAAGGTTGGCAGCAGCACGCCTCAACCAAAGGATTCGGTGCAGACTTTAAGCACAAGATGACGCAAGCAGGTAAATGGAGATTTGGTTTACACGCACAAGGGGAAATGCTGCCGCGGTATGAAAACACCGTGAAGCTGCATAGTTCGTTAAAAGACAAGTGGGGTATTCCTCAGTTAGAAATAAATTGTCGCTGGTCTGATAATGAATTAGACATGATGAAAGACGCCGCTAAGACCGCCGAAGAAATGCTGCAGGTAGCTGGTGTTGAAAATATCTACAGTTATGTAAATCAAGGCCCGCCCGGACTTGCTATACATGAGTTAGGTACGGCCAGAATGGGACGCGATCCCAAAGATTCAGTATTAAATCAATTCAATCAAACCCACGATATAAACAATCTATTTGTTACCGATGGGGCGAGCTTTAGCAGCTCAGCAGTGCAAAATCCGTCGTTAACGTTTATGGCGCTCACGGCAAGAGCCGTGGATTACGCAGTTACGGAAATGCAGCAAGGGCGCATTTAGTTTTTTGCAACGTAAAAAATCATGCAGAATGCAAAATATAGAAGGGAATAGAAATGACATTAGCAAATTTCACATCACGAGTCGCCATGATAATGAGTGCCATCGTTATCACCATAATGCTAAGTGGTTGTGAGCAAAATGAAAATCAGAAAAGCGCCAAGAAAGTTTCAGACATCGAACCTCAAGTGAGTGTGCAGTTATGGTCGGTAAAAGATGAAGTGAAGCGTGATTTCGAAGGAACCCTCACCATATTGGCTGACATGGGGTTTGATGGAGTGGAATTCGCCGGAGAATTCGGTGAATATTCGGACAACCCTGAGGCGCTCAAGGTATTTCTTGATGGACTGGGGCTTAACGTCAGCGGCGCGCATATTCCGTTTGAAAAACTAAATGAACAGCAATTTGCTGACACAGTGGCGTTTTATCAAGCTATTGGCTGCGATAGCTTGATTGTACCTTATGATGCGCGTGCATTTGACCCGCAGCATGTTAAAGAGGTAGTTGCCGATTTGAATCGGTTATCTGAAAAGCTAGCCCCACAAGGGATGAAGATTGGTTATCACAATCACGAAAAAGAGTTTGATGACTATGAGCAAAGTACCTACTGGGATTACATTGCGCAAAACACACATGAAAACATCATTTTGCAGCAAGATGTGGGCTGGACGACCTATGCGGGCAAAGATCCCATTGAATATGTTAAGCGTTACCCTGGCCGCACTTTTACAACTCATTACAAGGTCAAACTACCCGATGATGCAGAGGGTAAGCTGCCGTTAATTGGTCAAGACACCATAGATTGGCCGAACCTAATTGAAGCCAATATGACAGTCGGCGGAACACGCTGGTTAGTGGTTGAACAAGAAGAGTACCCTAACGATTTAAAACCGTTAGAAGCGGTTAAAATATCGAAACAGGGCTTAGCGGAGTTTCTTGACGCGCGCTAGCGTTGAATGGGCCTCGCATCTCCAGTAGCCCCGCTTGCGACATGCACCCAGGGCTCACTTTTATAACCGCTTTCAGCTATAAGTTAGGGGCAATAGAATCCATAACGGCTTGCAAACCGGGCTTGTTGTCGATAATTTCCTGTTGAGTCAATCCCACCATTTCATAGGGTAATATCAACCATTTATCTGAGGTATTAATATAATAGTTAGGCACCCTGTCAGTACGATTGTTGGCGGGCTTAAACCAAGGCACCGCGACTTTGAAATCTTTGGGCATATTGCGCTTAGCTCGCGATGATAATTGGTCAAGCACCGCCTTAATACTCAAGCCTGAGCTGTATACGTCATCAACAATCAGCAATTTATCATCGTGATTGAGGTTCTCTAACAGATACTGCAGGCCATGCACTTTAATGCCTTGTTCACTATCAATCATCTTTTGATAACCAGGTTGCCCCTGATAGGAGGTACGAATTGAAATATGATCAGTCTCAACGCCTAAATACTGCAGGCATTCCTGCACATAGATGCCTACAGTGCTGCCGCCACGCCAAATACCCACCACAAAGTCGGGACGATAGCCGCTATTGAATATTTCTACCCCTAATCTAAATGAGTCTTGGATCAGGGCATCTTCGCTAATAAATGTTTTTTCCATACCTTTGTCCTTAACGTCGCGGCTATTACCACGCCAGTTGATCTGTGTTACCGACTGCCAAAAGTCAATAAACTACTCAACGCTCTATAAAGATCGCGTACAATAAGCGTTCAATCACTTATTTACCAAGTTTGTGTTAAGCCTATTATGTCTGAAAAAACTTACCTCAGCGCGCAAGATCTGCTAATAGACTCCTTTAGCCTCGGAGCCAAAGTATTTAACGATGGTTTCAAACCCAATTATATCATCGCTATCTGGCGCGGTGGCACTCCTATTGGCGTAGCGGTGCAAGAGATTCTGCAATACCAAGGTATTGAGAGCGATCACATTGCGATACGCACATCTTCCTATAGCGGTATCGATGGTCGGGCTAAAGAGGTGCGCGTTCATGGGATGAACTATCTCATTAAAAACATTAGAGCAGAAGATCGATTGCTTATTGTTGATGACGTTTTCGATACGGGGTTGACTATTCAAGCGGTTATCAATCACCTCAAAGAAAAAACACGTCTCAACGCCCCTAGTGAAATTCGCGTCGCTGTGCCTTACTTCAAACCTACCCGTAACAAAACCGATATGGTTCCCGACTACTATCTGCACGCCACTGAGAGCTGGTTAAAATACCCGCACTCATTAGAAGGCCTAACAGAAGAAGAAATTGCCAAACACCGACCTGAGCTTTACGAAATTATAAAAGGTGCCAAAAAACCATAAAACATAGCTATCGCCGATGGCCTAAATCACGGCTATTACCTATGGGCTCCATCAACGAAAGCTCGCTGGTTGCCATCGGTACAATAAAACGTACATTTAATACTCATTACCAATGGACCTCTTAACGGGTTAAATCATCTAAGGTTTGCTTGAGCTGTTGCAGTTCATCACGTAACTCAGTCACGGTATCTTCAAGGGCGCTGATGCGTGCTTCTTGAGAAGTATTGTTGGTCGCGACCGTGGTGTTCGTGGTGCTAGGTTGACTGCTTTTACTCGCTGTTGCAGGTTCGTGGCTAATGGCTTCATTGGTGTCCTTGTAAAATTGCTGAGCGTAGCGTGATTCCCGTTTACCTGGCTCTCGTTCTAAGCGCACGACTAGCTGCTCGCCGTTTACATCCATTAATTCATTTAGGGCTTTTTCGACTTCATCCACATGAGTAAAACCAGCCATACGCTGCGCACGGGTGCGAAGCTCTCCGGGTGTTTGCGGGCCGCGTAATAGCATTACGCAAATGATGGCCAATTGCTGTGGTGTGAGCTGTAAATCGCTAAATTCAGTATTACAAAAACGATGTTTATAGCGTGTGGCGCGACTGCCGCTTTGCTCAAATATCATATTTTTTGCGCGCAGCTCATCAAGGGTATTTTGCACTTCAAGCTCGGTGAGCTCCATTACTGGCTCACGGTTACTTTTTTGATTACAGGCGGTGGTGATACTGTTCAATGAAAGTGGGTATTGCTCAGGTGTGGTGACTTCTTTTTCAAGTAGTACACCGATTACGCGCGCTTGCAGCTGGGTTAAGGTAACTAACAAGATAACTCCTTAGGAAATAAATATGCCTTGCAGCGAAGGAAAACCGACGAGACAATAAGGTAAATAATGCTCTGGTCCGAATATTGGGCTGCAGCTAAGTATATGAATGAGAGCCATCTTTTGTCGACACCTTTAGTTTTTCATCCCATTTACAGTCAGCTAGATTTACCCTTTAAACACCGATTTCCGATTGAAAAGTATCAAGCAATTTACGATAAGCTTATCAGCTTAGGCGTTCCCAAAGCGCAGTTTCATCAACCGGATGCGCTCACACCAAGTCACTTAAAACGCGTTTACAGTCCCGATTATGTCAATGGCCTTACCCAAGGTGTGCTTGACCCTAAAGCCATGCGTAGGATCGGCTTTCCTTGGTCAGAGCAACTGATTCAGCGCTCTTTAACGGCTGTTGCAGGCACAGTGATGACCTCGTCACTCGCACTTGAACATGGTAAAGCCTTGAATTTAACAGGGGGTTATCATCATGCGTTCGCAAATTTTGGTTCAGGCTTTTGCTTGTTCAATGATTTGTATTTAGCCGCTTTGAATATGTTGCAAACGCCCACAATAAGAAAAGTACTGATCTTTGACTGTGATGTTCATCAAGGGGATGGAACGGCCAAGCTCGCTTCCAATAATAAGCGTGTTTTCACGGTATCCATTCACGGAGAAAAGAACTTTCCCCACCGTAAGCAGGTTTCTGACTTGGACTTTCCTTTAGCGAAGGGAGCCACAGATGATGAATATTTAACTGTGGTTGAAGGCGCCTTGCATCAAGTATTTAGCACGTTTCAGCCTGATGCAGTGATATACGATGCTGGTGTGGATATTCACATTAACGATGATTTGGGGCATTTGCATATTTCGACTCCCGGTGTGTACGCCCGCGATTGCATGGTGTTTGAAGCGTGTGAGAAATACGGTGTACCCGTAGCCGCGGTGATAGGGGGCGGATATCAGCGAGATATAGACGCCTTAGTGGATGTGCATTTACAACTATATAGGGCTGCGGGTGTTGTTTCATAGGGAGTAATTTGAGTCGCCCAAGAATTTTATTTTTGTCATGTCATTGTTTTGGTAGCTTATACCCATCCATAAAAATAACGCCTGAGTTAACTGCATCATTACATCGACACAAGCATACATAGACAATACTGTAACTTGGGGCGTGCTTAATTAACGAGTTTCGTTTTTTTCAAGCGTTTCGATTTCGCTCCACAGAGCTTCAGCTTCTGCGGTCAACATTGAATAGCTGCGTATATCACCTTTGCGCTGGGCTAACATGGCTTGTTCGAGTTTCTGGTCGTATTGTTTTTTCATTTTCTTTAACGGTGACGATTTTAAAAAGCCAAACATACATTTTCCTATTGGTTATGACGAAGACGTTATTGCCGATGCCATTATTCAGGGAGTCAAAGTCTTACTGTTGTTATTGTGTTTGGGATCAATTACCGGCCTTTAGCTAGAATTGGCTACGTATCTCAACTCTTTTGAGCTTTTGGTGACACCAACTGAAACGTTACAGAGGCGCTGATCGTCAAGTTAGCTATCTAGTTCGCAATGTTAGTCGGTCAACGTTATGGCTATTATTTTGATAGGTTCGGCTAAGATCTGGTTTTTAATGTAGGGATCTTCAACAACTTTAGAATGTCGATTACGTTGTATTTTGCTAACAATATCCATTCCTGCCATCACTCTTCCAAATGCAGCAAAACCTTGACCATCAGGATTCCTAGCGCCGCCATAATCGAGAGAAGGCTGCTCCCCCACACAAATGAAAAATTGTTGAGTTGCGGTGTTGGGGCCACCTCTGGCCATCGATAAGGTTCCGTCTGTGTGGTTTATTCCGCTGAGTTTAGTGGTTTCAAGCAGAATAGGAGGGAAGTCCTTGAACTGTGGATTAGTGCGCCCTTGGATAACCGATATTGGTGGTGAGCCTTGGTCGTTATCAGGGCCTACAACGCGGTAAAATTCGCCTCCCGTGAATGCTGATTGTTGAATATATGCAATGAAATTAGCTACAGTAACAGGTGCTTTTTGCGTAAATAGTGCAATTTCTATGTTTCCCATAGAAGTTTGAATGACAGCTTGTTGAGTTGCTTTTTGTGAAGCCTGTGCGGTCTGCGCAGATGCAAAAAGTGAATTTGTTAGATTAAGCAAGAATAGTGAAAGTAGTAAAAATCGAGAGTAGGGAGCCATATCGTAAATTCCTTTTAAATGCGAGAATGTCATTAAAAGGCATCAGCGAGCATTTTTCAATGGAGGGACGAATTCGAGTATTGTTTAAATGTGTATCTTTAGTGGCAGTTCGTTAAACGTACGATTAGTAAAGTTGTCGTTTAAGCTTTGGGTTTATTGGTAAAAATGCCGCAGCGATAAGGTATGCTGCGACATTAAAGTATTGTGAAGTAGCGAATATCAATTTGTGTTGTTACGGCATAGCCTTCATCGCTTGGTTAAACTTGTGTTGCCCATTAACAACCCAGCTTGGTGTGGCTTCGCCAGCACCCGCGTATCGCAAACTGGGGTGCTGACTCGTTACCTCTTGCAACACAGATTCTTGCTCAGCGGTGATATCAACGAAAAAGACATGCATGCCTTGACCAAGTAGTTGCTGGAAACGCTTAAATTGGTAATTAGGTGTTTGAATGCCTATTAAGCCGCCTTCCCACGTACAGAACCCTAAAACGACCACCGCGCAAAAACCAAATGGGATCCAGCCTACAGCCGTCATATGCCAATTAAATATATACGCCACTAATAAAATGAGGAATGCGCCGATAATGCCTATAACGGCCCCTAACTGAGTGGAGTGAACAACGTCTTTCTTTAAAACGGATTCTATTGCATGTAAATGATGTTTTTCTAACTCGGCGTCATTTTCACTGAGTACGTGAAATTGAGGTACCGTCAAGCCGTTGTCTACTAGTTCCCTTTCAACTTGTTCTAAATCTCCTAAATCATCAGTTATATAGTAATGTCTAAACATAGGTTTCTCCAGAGTGTTTATTGACCGCTTGTTAACCTGTGAAGTATAGCAGTACAGGTAAAAAAGCATGCGGAAACGTACCGGAGAGACAACAAAGGCGTGGCTGAGCTGATGTGTTAAATGCTTAGGCTCTGATATGATCATGGCTGTATAACAATTTCTGGGCAATTTAATGAGTTTAATGGGGTCGGCAGTAGTATTTTTGGTGGCAGCTGTGGTGGCCGTTCCTATTTTTAGAAAGTTAAAGTTAGGCGCTATCTTAGGGTATCTTGTGGCGGGCGTCGTAATTGGGCCGTCGGTCATGGATTGGGTCAATGATCCGCAGACTATATTGCACGTTGCTGAGTTAGGTGTAGTTTTTCTACTTTTCATTATTGGTTTAGAGCTAGATCCCAAACAGCTTTGGGAAATGCGTAAAAAAATAACGCTAACTGGCGGCTCACAGCTTATTTTCAGTGCCACCTTTATCGCCTTGATGTGCTCTTTCATTCTTTCTTTATCACCAGTCACCTCATTGGTGGTTGGTTTATCTGTAGCGCTTTCTTCTACAGCGTTCGCTGTGCAGCTAATGGAAGAGCATAGAGTATTAAAGACGCCGCCTGGTCAACAGGGCTTTTCAATCTTGCTAATGCAAGATGTAGCCGTTATTCCGATTCTATTACTTGTTGCTAGCCTTTCCTCAGGCGTGGTAGCGACGGGGCCAGCTTGGTGGGTAAGTGTATTAGCTCTGTGTGCGGTGCTGGTGGTAGGGCGCTTCTTAATAAACCCATGCTTGAGCATGATTTCATTGTATGGCAATTCTGAGGTGATGACGGCATCGGCCTTATTAATTGTTATTGCCACTGCGCTGGGTATGCAGGAGGCTGGACTTTCAATGGGGATGGGGGCCTTCGTTGCGGGTATTTTACTGGCTAACTCAAGCTTTAAACATCAACTTGAAACGGAAATAGCACCCTTTAAAGGGCTATTTCTAGGATTGTTTTTCATCGCAATAGGGATGAACTTAAATTTAGCGCTTTTGGTCTCAGAACCTGTGTTTATCCTAGGGGCGAGTGTGGTACTTGTGCTGGTGAAAGGCGGCGTAATTTTCACCATTTTAAAAATGACAAAGCAAAACACGACTGATGCGGTAAGAATAGGTTTAATGCTTTCCCAAGGCGGCGAATTTGCCTTTGTCGTGATGTCACAAGCAGAAGTAACGGGGGTTATTGAAACACTCATCTCTCAGCAAGTAACTTTGATTGTGGGGATTTCGATGGCATTGACATCCCCTCTGGTCATAATGCACAGCGTGTGGTTCAACAGTAAACATTGCCCAGCCGTTTATGATGCTGAGCCAGATGAAAAAGAGCCTAGAGTTTTGATAGCGGGCCTTGGGCGTTTCGGTCAGGTATCTGCACGTATCTTAACGGCAAATAAAATTCCTTTTATAGCGCTTGATAAAGATCCTGAGCAAATTGAGTTTCTGAAAAAGTTCGGCAGTAAAGTGTTTTATGGAGATGCTAGCCGGCTAGACTTATTACGTACGGCAGGTATAAGTAAAGTTAAGGTATTACTCATTGCAATAGATAATGATCAAGAAGCACTCAAAATAGCCTATTTGGTGCGAGATCACTTCCCTGATATAAAAATTATCGCCCGTGCACGCAATCGTATGAGTGTGGTTAATTATGCAAGAGCAGGTGTAAATACTTATGTGCGGGAAGTCTTTCCTGCGGGTTTAAAGGCTGCAGAAAAACTGTTACAGGCTTATGGGTTTGATGAGGAGAAAGCACTTCGTACCGTGGACGTTTTTGCGAAGCACGATGAGAAATTAGTGCACATTAGCGCCACTAAAAACCTAAACCTTCAGCAAATGATTGATATCAATGAGCAAGATAAAACAGAGTTGCAATCCCTATTCGAGCGAGACGAAAAAGGGATTAAATGATAGTTAGAATTGGTAATTAAAACTAACCGTTAGGCGAGAGTCGGTTAAATCACGATTTTCGTCTTCCGTTTTTCGGTCAACATAGCGTGCTGATACATTCATTGAGAGCTGACGACTTAGTTCTCTATTGAAGTTAATACTCACATTGAGTGAATCATTAATACGATCAGAGGTTTTGTATTCAACGGTCGAGTAACTTGATGATAGACCTAATTTATTGCGGCGGCCTAAATCATAGGACATAGACAGTAAAGCGGTTTTAGTCGTTTGCTCTGTTGCTGATTCTAGATATTCAGTAGTGATGTAAGCCAAGCTAAGAGACGCCTGAAATCTGCGCTTATCATACCCAAAGTTAATTTTACCGGATTTTCTAAATAGCGTTTCATCGGTCACGTCTGTGGTGAAGCTATTCAAACTTCTGTATTCCTCACCTGCTTGCAACACGTAATTTAAAGAAGACGGCTGAAAACATTCCGCGAATTCAGTGGAGCCAATTGGACACACAAATAAACTACTAGGGCCCTCAGTAAAACTTAAACGTGAATAAGATGTCACATCTTCATCATACGTCGCTGAAGCACTGAAGGTTTTTAATTTGTAGTCGAGATCAAACGCGTAGGCATCGCCATAAAAGCGTTTGCTGTAATTAAACCGTAATGCAGTGCGTTGTGAAAAAGCCCAATCCGTATTTACGCCTATATAGCGAGTAGTACGCTCACCCTCATCCAACTCGTTAAAGGTTATTTCAATACTATTTTCATCGTATGGCTGCCAGTTGAATCCGGCTCCGTAACTTGTCGTATCCAAATTTTGTCTTTGTGTACTGAAGCCACTCTCATCTAGTCCATATTTACTGTCAGAGCCTACTAGGACGAGTGATATGTCATTAACAACTTCAAAGCCTAATCTAGCGTTTGATAAAGTAGATGAAAAGTCTTGAGCGCTTTCCCGCTTGGTATCGTAGTATTGTGATGATAACAAAAAGGTTAAACCTTTAAACCGTCGGCCTTGATATAATTGAGCACTGACAAAGGTATTCTCCCCGTCAATTCCGCTAGTACTTTCAAGAGTCTCATCAGAACTTGTTTTCGAGAAACCTGTTTGTAATGATAGTCCAACTGTTTTGGGGTTTGGTGTTACAAAATTAACTTGCAAAGAATCACTTGCCGTTTTAGTTAATTCCCCACTAGATAAAATCTTGTCAGCTACTATCCCTTGAGTGGCCTCAGTTGCTCGGTACCTATGGTCACCGTTCACAGATATACTTAGAACATTATCAATGATCTGAAGAGAAGAATTATAGCTAAATTCAGTGAAGCTTTTATCTGTATTAGGTAGGTCGCTCCGTTGTTCAACCGTCGTGTTATCTATTACAAATGCAGCAGTTGCTTTTCTCCCGCGGTACGTCGTTACTAACTTTGGAATTACGGCAACCGCTTCAGTATTATCGGATGGTTCTACACCTGTTTGAGTGTTGTAATAATAACCGGACGTAGTAATTGAAGGAGCGATTTTTAAATCACCAGCGTACGCTGAACTCGCACTTCCGCAGGCAATTGATACTGCAAGAAGTAACTTATTTTGTACTGATGGTGCTTTTTTAATTGTCACTAATTTGCTCCTGCGTAGTAGTAACCATACCCCGTTCCATTGCGATTTATTTTCTGGCCTTTATTCACGACAAAGCCGATAGCCATATCCGGGTTCAACTGGCCTACTGCTTCTTGAATATCTGATATCTTAGTGGCTTGTTCTTCCGCTACGACAATTGCTTGACCTGCTAAATTCGCCAAGATGGCTGTTTCATTAATCCCTAACAACGGAGGTGTATCTACGATAACAATCCTGTCAGGGTAACGGTTTGCGAATTCCTGAACTACATCGTACATTTTTTCACTCGCAAGCAACTCAGTAGATAAATGGTGTGATTTACCAGCTGGTATTATGCGTAAGTTAGGTACATTGGTTTGACACATAACCTCGGCAATATCAGCCTTTTCACCGAGTAAATATTCCATCAGCCCATCTTGATTCTGCAACTCCAAGGTGCGCATAACGTTTGGCCTAAGCACGTCTGCATCTACTAACAAGACGGTCTTGTCTTGTTCTAGCGCGATGCTTAAAGCCAAATTAACCGCAGTAAACGTTTTTCCCTCACCTGGCCTCGAACTAGTTACCATAATAATGTTACTGTTATTCAAGGACTTGGAAAGAGGGCCAAAAGCGTTATCGATGATTTTGCGTTTTATTGCGCGATACTCTTCATTTATCAACCGGCGCTTAGCACTCGTTGAAACAAAACCCTTTTCTTCCATCTTAAACAGATCAATTTCGATGCTTTCAGCGGAGGAGGCAGGTTTAGTTGGATCTTTCGGAGGGTTGGGGGGAGCCGCCTGACTCTTGCCAAAAATATCGTCTTTGGAGACAGAATCATGAGAAGTTCCATTCTCATCGGCTTTAGTTTTCTTATCTTTTTCCTGTTTAGATAAAGCGCGTTCTATTGTATTCATGCTAATACCCTCGATATGACGTCGATGTTCATTATTTCAGAGGCCATTAAGGCGCCATATAACATTAGAATAAGACCTGAAGAAAACATAAATACTAATATTCGTGCTCGATTCACTTTACGGATTTCTTTGACATTTAGGTGTGAAACAACACCCAATACTGGAAAAGACGTTAATGCAGTCAGTTGGCTTCCTCGTATTAAAATAGGGTTAAGTTGACTAATTAAGAACGCAACACCTAATCCTGCAGCAAAGCCCACAAATACTACTGCGGTATATCCAATTAAACGATTAGGACCCGTTGGGGCAAGTGGAGCTAGCGGCGGGTCAATCACTCTAAACTGAACGTCTTCAGATGAAACATCTGCTTTTTGTGCTAAATCCGCTGATTCACGACGAGACAACAGCTCCTCATATTTACGTTTTGTTATTCCGTAATCACGATTTAATGCGGTAAATTCAGCTTCAACTTGAGGGACAAGATCAATCTTTTGTTTGAGCTCATCAATTTTGGTCTGAAAATCATCCTTACGCACATTAAGAGACGCTATGAGGCTTTTTAAGCGTGAGACTTCAATACGGATTTCTTTAGAAAGTCCGCCAAGTGAGTTACTGGGGTCTTCATTTGAAGTATTAGACAGGTAATCGTCTATTTCTTCTTGGCGAGATTTTTGTAAGGCCTCGAGTAGGTTGTTCGTTTCTATCATATCAGGATGCAAATCAGTGTACTTAAGGGATAATTCATCCAGCTTTTCTTCCAAACTTTCTATTCTTGCATCGAAACGAGTAGTCAGAATGGAGTCTGCATCGGAAGGTTTAACTGCAAAGCTATCCACTTGAGAATTTGGCCCCCTAAGTTCACCTGAAAGCGCTTTAATTTGTTGTTCTGTCTCTTTAATTGTGAGAACGGTCTGTTCCAATTGAGCGTTTAACTCAGTGTAATTTTGATAAAAATTACCTTTCTCAGGTAAGAGCGACGCGTATTTACGTTGAAAATCAGCTACTCGCTGCTCCGCGGATGACAAACGACTTTCGTAATCCGCAATCTGGGTTTCAATGAAGCGACTGGCTGAATCTGAGTCTTTACGTGAGCTTCCTAAAGCACCTTCAACAAACAAATCGAGTGTTTCTTGTACCACAGTTTTAGCCATCTGAGGATCACTGTCAGTGTAAGCAATGGTGTAAAGGTTATCTCTTCCTGCCGAACGCAGTGAAATATTACTCGAAAGATCAGATATTATATCTTCGTAATCTTCGGGAGTTAGGGCTGTCACATCAAGATCTGATTCCCTTGCAATAATTTCGAGATTTGGACGACTTAGTAGAGTCTTTACCATCATTGAAATTTCTTGTTGGGGATTAGTTTGAATCGCTAGTCCACGCAATAAAGGTTGTAATACGGAACGCGTGTCAACGTAGACACGCGCTTGTGATTGATAAACGTCCGGCATAGAAGCTACATACACGAAGCCAATAGGGCATATAAGCCAACTGCAAATCATAACGTAGCGCTTTTTTACCCAAACACCTTTAAGGTAGTCGAGCAAAAGCTCAAGCGTTTTCTGTAAATCTTGCATTTAAATGTCCATATCCTTTAATAGTATCGACTAAAACCATGCTTCAGGAATAATAATGATGTCGCCCGGTAAAATATCGATATTTTGTGCAATGTCACCATCCCTTATCAGTGAATCAATATTAATACCGAAGGTTTGTTGCTTACCATCAATTGTGCGTACAAGTTTAGCATTATCACCAGCAGCAAATTCGGTTAAGCCACCTACTGATATCATCAGATCCAATAACGTCATTTGCTGGGTATAATTAATCGCACTTGGGTTAGTTGCTTCGCCGATGACGCGAACTTGCTCGCTTAGTGGACCAGCAAAACCTGTTACGCTAACTGTGACGCGTGGGCTGTTAATATATTTACCGAGTGACTCTTCTAATTCTCTAGCGAGAACAGTCGGAGTTTTACCGGTCACTTCGATATCTTCAACTAATGACGTGGTTACTTTTCCATCTGGCCTTACAATAAAGGTTCCCGAAATGTCTGGGTTACGCCAAACAAATATGGATAAAGTATCGCCAGGGCCAATTAAATACTGATAATTGCCTACTGAAGTAGTCAGCGAGGGATAGGTTGAGGCATTAGGAAGGCTACTATTACTGCTTGAGCATCCTGCTAAGGTTAAAATGAATAAAAATACTAAATTGAAGAATGCTATTTTGTTAGTCTTCATGTAAATTGTAGCTCCGTGTGTTGAACTCATCGGTCATCAATGTAACAAGATTTAGACTTATTTCAAAACATAAAATAATGAACAATAATAAAAAGTTAGTCGAACTCAAATACCTATTTTATATTTGGGAAACAGTAAATGATAAAGTTGTTACAATTAGAGGAAAGTGATTAATGAGTTTTGTTAATCGAAAGGAAGTTAGGCGCTCAAATATACTGATGATTTTAGAAGCATCGGTTGTAGCGTATATATTGTATTTGACCTT
>NZ_BAEP01000017.1 GCF_000315015.1 Paraglaciecola mesophila KMM 241
AGGATTCAGGTGTGCAAATTGTCCACTGGCGCAAGCAATTATCTAGCATGCTCGATAATCTTTAGCGAATTAGCTATTCATTTGTTCTTTTAAGAAACGTCGCTTAACCGGGCAGTTAAAGGACGTTTCATATTCTTAAATAAATCAATAACTTAATAAAAACCTCTATAGTTATATAAATACATGTATCCAAGTTACAAGTTAGTGGACTAAGACAAAACGAAGCTTACTCCATGTTGACTCGCTTATAGATTTTAAACTCGCCTCCCGCGTGCAATAACCCAAACATATGCAATAGTCCGTCGTAATAGCGATACATTCCTGTTGGCGCGTCTTGTTGCCATAAGTAGTTCAGCATTTCGGTAGAAAACGGGTTTTCACTGATTGTGGCGCCTACCCCATTCATTGCTGTTCGCCCGTGACTGCGGTAATCGATACCCGGCTCGCGAGTTCCGTTAACCTCATACACAGCTATGAAATCAGCGTACTGCTCAACTTCGCCTGCAAAAAAGTTAACTTGCTGCTCGACCAGAGACTGCAGAACAGGTGACTGACTTACCCAGTGATAATCCATGGCCATATTACCCATCACCCGGAATGAGTCGTAGGCGCTTTTATGGCTATCAGGGTTAAAACTGGTCGTTTGCGGCTCGCCTTCGTGGCTAGCATAGTCACTGAATAGGCCCGTAACTGGATGAGCTGATTTCGCCAAATACTGACGACTGATGGCAGCGCTCTCATGCCAATAATCATTGTTTTCATCTGCCCACAAAGCCCACATTTCGTAGAAAGCCGGTATGTGGTATGAAGGGTCGGAGAAACTTGCCACATTGGTCGTCGTTACAAATTCAACTTGCTGATAAACGGGATGCATCATAAGCCGCGTACTGCTGTTATCAGATTTGGTGAAAATCATATCGTGGAGTATGTCATTTGCCTCTTGCTGATAATCGTAGATACCGTCAGCACTACCCCAACGGTTATTAGCAAAAAATAGCGCCATTGCGAAATACTCTTCGCCGTCTGGTGCTGGGTTGGTATCAATAGCATTATAAGGGGCATTGCCACTGAGTCGCCACGCGAAAAAGTCTTTGCTATTGCCGGACGTATTTTGCATTTTGGTTTTAGTAAATCGCCACAATTTGTCGAAGGTTTCTTGGTCGTCCATCATCACCGAGATCATCATGCCGTAAGACATGCCTTCAGAGCGAATATCGTTTGAGTCTATCGCCTTGATGAAGGCCATATCATCACCCACACCATACAGCACTGTGGTATCAGAAAGTTCAGGTGACGGCTCACTGGGCGCTTGCCCCGCGACGAGGACATTGTCTATTTGGATGTCGCCAGTCAGTTCGGGCATTTTGCCATTTGCTACAAATTGCACACCTATGCCACGCAGTTGGCTAAAATCAAAACTGTCACTGATATAGCCAAATTCAGTGGCAGCGCTAACGTCGCTAAAACTGAGGGTGATAAATTCATCTTCAGGGAATCCATCGACCATGGTGTAGCCCAAAAAGGCGGGTTGGTAATTGGCATCTTCCAGTACGAGTTGCACGACTAAGTTGCCGTCTGATACATAATTAGCGGGTATCTTTACATCAAAGCTGATATCGCGCCCACCAGTGATATCAACCGCGTTGAACTGTTGGTATTTAATGGTAAATACGTCACTATCGCTTAGCCAATTCGGGCTAATTGATAACACATTATTACTTTGGCCATCGCCGTCTATCACACTTCCCACTGTCAGCGCCGGCTCAATAGCACTTCCATTGTTCGCCCCCGCACTCCACTGTGCAATGCCATTATCGAATGAATCTAAGAAACTTGGGGTGTTGTCTATTCCTGAGTTATCAACTGGTTGGTAAACGCTTACTTCTGAAAGAGTGATATTGCCACCAACATCCGCGCTTTTACCATTTGCTAAAAACTGGAACCCTATGCTACTGATTTGGCTAGAGTCGAACCCTTCAGATAAGTAACCGAAATTCCTATCGGGGCCTAAATTTTTGACCAAAATGGTGCTGTCATTGGGTTGCGTTAATGTTCGATATGCAAAAAAACCTATACCACCAGATGAATCTTGGATAAAGAGCTGCATCGCCGTGGCACCGTCATCAACGTAGGCTTGATGAACAGCCATTTTGTATTCAACATCAACGCCTTGCGTTGCATCAATGGGCTCAAAAGGGCTTGAGAGAACCGCCAACGCGTCACCGCCACTTTGCCAATTTGGCGTGATAATTAAGGCCCCCTCTTGTTGAGAAAGTGTCGCCCCAACTTGTGAACCGTTATCCGCATACCACTGCCAGTTATCTATACTGTCATCAAAACTTGCATAGTAAATTCGTTCGCCTTTACTAGGCTGCGGTGCAGCTTGGTCGGGCACCAATTCGAACAATTGCTCATAGGTGGCATTAATTTTTGCGGTGACTTGCTCTTGGGTTGCTAAGCCACGCTCAACAAAGAAATTCTTATATTCACCAGTGTGATATGCAGCGTTCGGCGAAAAGTCATCGCTAATGGCATTGCCGCTTTGCTGGTACTCAACAACCCAATTTAAGTCCTGTTCATTGAATCGCGCTCGGCGGTTTTGGACTAATACGAACGGCTCTGTTAGCTCAAGCACGCTGTTCGCAGGTATTTCTGTAATACTGACACCGGAAGACTCTATTCGTGAATTAGGGTTAGTCGAAGTCACGTCTATTTGCACATCTTGAACGCGCTCAGCGTCATTTTTAACGAACACCGAAAACTCATATCGGTAATCACTTCGCCCTACCCGCGTTTTGTTTGTTAGCGTTAAGTGATCAATGCTCACTTCAGCATATGACGGCATACTGAAAGATGTTAAGAGCAGTGTTCCTAATGCTAATGCGACGCTCTTGCTCAAAGAAACGGTTTTCACTGTAGGGACACTGCTCATTGTATTATTGGCTGATAAAGTGCTCATGCTGTCACCCCTTCGCCCGCGCGATGATGAGTATTTTCACCTAGCCCCCCTTCAGAATTAGTCTTACGCTGGGGCCTTGCGAAACGGCCCATTACACCAACGAAAACGATGAAGAATAACGCACTCATTGGCGCGTTAACGGCTTGCGTTGCACTTAGTTGATACTCACCTTCGCTTGTTATATCAAAAGAGTTTGCGTCATAGGTTTCGAAGCGCTGCGTGGTACTGATTAACTCTGCGTTAGCGGTCCAATCGAACACAACGGATAACCCAGATAATGTTTCACCTGCCCGTAACGGGCTAGCTAATGCCAAGGCATCGACGAATCCGTCTTCTTCTAGGCCAAATATAATTTGTGCCGGCGCAACAAATACGTCCCAATCAGCTGGGCTGGAAAGCAACGCTACGTTGTCGAACAAACTATATTGAAAATATACAGTGAGTCCATCTATGGTATTTTGGCTGTCATTAAAAAATTGATAGTCAGCTTGATATTGCTGTCCGCTTAGTTTGGTTACATCAGAATTAATGATCAGTGCATGGGCGTTTAAGCAACTAAATAATAAGGTCAGTATCAGTAGTTTCTTCATCGGCTTCCTCTTGGTGTTTTATTTTGTTTTGTTGTGGTTTGTAATGTCTTACTAGGCCTATCAGTGATCTTGTGATCACTGATAGCTGTTGTGTAAGTTTGAGCATTACGCGTAAAGCAATGCTCAAAATGCTGGTCTACTTCAACCAGCAACCATTCACACTCGCCTTATTGTCATAAAGACTACACAAGGAAATCAACATTATTAACACAGGATTTACATTTAGAGGTATTTCATAAGACGTTTGTAAGACGACGTAAAAAACGAGCGAGGAAAAACACCAAGAAAGTAACGAGAGAAGTATCGAGCGAACTAACGAGAGAACTGAAAAGCACGCAGAGACGGAATTCGCTAAACGTAAAAAAGCCGAGACATATCTCAGATATGCTCGGCAAGGGGTGTCACACAATGAACTTGGTTATGGGTTGTAGGCTTAGATATTACGCGGATCAAGCTGCCTTTTCGCTGACACTATTTTCAACTGACGGGGCATTTTCGTCAGTCGGCGCTCTAAGTAAGTAATCGAACGCACCGAGTGCAGCATTGGCTCCATCACCCATGGCGATGATAATTTGCTTGTAAGGCGAAGTCGTTACATCACCTGCGGCGAACACACCTTCAATGGAGGTTTCACCACGTTGACCTACCTCAATTTCACCTCGAGCAGTTAAGGCAATATCACCTTTTAACCATTCGGTGTTTGGCACCAAACCAATTTGAACAAAGATACCAGCCAATTCTACCTGCTTAGTTTCTTGGTTAGCTCGGTCTTGATAGGTTAGGCCCGTAACACGTTTGCCATCACCTACCACTTCTGTCGTCATGGCATTTAGGATAATGTCGATATTGTTAGCGGCTTTCGCTTTGCGCTGAAGTACTTCATCCGCACGCAATTTTGTATCAAATTCAAGTACGGTCACATGCTCAACGATATTGGCTAAATCAAGAGCCGCTTCGATACCCGAGTTACCACCACCGATAACAGCAACGCGCTTGCCTTTAAATAATGGCCCATCGCAGTGTGGGCAATATGCGACACCTGCACCACGATACTGCTGTTCGCCGGGTACATTCATTTCGCGCCATCTGGCGCCAGTCGCTAGCATCACTGTTTTACTGGATAACAGTGCGCCATTCTCAAGCTCGATATTGATCAAGCCCTCTTTTGTTAATTTCACAGCTTTATTATTCGCCATGATGTCCACATCATAGTCTTTCACATGTTGTTCAAGGCCTGACACGAGTTTGGGGCCGTCAGTCGCTTTAACCGAAATAAAGTTTTCAATCGCCATGGTGTCAGTCACTTGCCCACCAAACTTTTCGGCCACAATTCCAGTACGAATGCCTTTTCTAGCCGCATATATTGCCGCTGCTGCCCCTGCTGGACCGCCGCCTACAATGAGCATGTCATAGGGTGCTTTGTCATTTAGTGACTGGGCTTGTTTGGCATCTGCCTGGGGGTCAATTTTGCTCAAAATCTTATCAATGGTCACTGCACCTTGGGTAAACAGCTCGCCATTTAAGTACACGCTTGGTACTGACATGATATTGCGCTGTGTCACTTCTTCTTGAAACAGTGAACCATCGATCATGGTATTGGTAATATTTGGGTTGATAACGGACAAAACGTTTAATGCTTGCACTACCCCAGGGCAGGTCTGACAGCTCAACGAAACGTATGTCTCAAATTGATAAGAACCAGAGAGTGATTTAATTTCAGCTACTTGCTGCTCACTGATTTTTACCGGGTGCCCTCCACTATTTAGCAGCGCGAGTACTAATGAAGTAAATTCATGCCCCATGGGTACACCAGCGAAAGTAACTGAGGTGTTGTTTTTAATAGAAACCACTTCCATCGACGGTTTTCTAATCTCACTTTTAGTCTGTGCTACTACATTGACCAAGGGAGATAATTCAGCAATTTCATTGGCAAGCTCGCTAATTTCTGCTGATTTCTTGGCTTGATGTTGCTCATCAACAGCTATGCGTAACTCCACTGGTGAAGTTAAATTTTCTAAATAAGTCGCCAATTGGCCTTTTAATTTTGCGTCTAACATAGATTACTCCAATAGACTGATGATGTTTAGGAACAGGTTGGTCCGTGTAAAGACCAACCTTGATTCAAGCTAATGTTGCGTTAGATTTTGCCGACTAGGTCAAGTGAAGGCGTCAATGTTTCTTCGCCTGGCTGCCATGCTGCTGGGCACACTTCGCCGTCGTGATTGGCTACGTATTGTGCAGCTTGCACTTTACGCAGAAGCTCACTTGCAGAGCGCCCGATACCTAAATCGTGAATCTCAGCAATTTTGATTTCGCCTTCAGGGTTCACCACAAATGTACCGCGAAGTGCTAAGCCATCTTCTTCGATCATGACGCCGAAATTACGAGTAATCTTGCCTGTTGGGTCGCCGATCATCGCGAATTCAATTTTGTTGATGGTGTCTGAGCTGCTATGCCATGCTTTATGCGTAAAATGGGTATCAGTTGATACAGAGTAAACGTCAACACCTAGCTCTTGCAGTTTCGCGTAGTGATCAGCTAAATCACCTAATTCGGTTGGGCATACAAACGTGAAGTCTGCTGGGTAAAACATGAAAATTGCCCATTTGCCTTCAATGTCCTTTTCTGACACTTCAACAAACTCGCCATTTTTGAATGCAGTTGCGTTAAACGGTAAAACCTTGGTATTGATAAGAGATTGTGTCATTGAGATATTCCTCGTTACGTTGAATTGTGGGTTACTTCGAGGAAAATAATAAGACTGATACTGATAAGTTTAAATTAATTAAAATCGATTGTTGAAATCTATTTTTTTGATTAGGCTTGCCGGCGAGTTTTAATGGCAGATCTATCACGGGAGGTTAAACGTAAAAAACCGCTCAACTTTGCCTATTAAGACAACGCATGAGCGGTGAGAGGTTCTCTGCTAGCGCGACCAGCACGCTAGAATTATAGATTTTATTATACTGAGCAAAACCAATGTTTTGTTATTTTTAAGCTCTAAACAGCATTACTGAGAAAGTGATACAGTGAGTCGGTCAGCGCTGGCTTTTTCAGTTTCTACAAACTTTGACCACTGCTGCGCCATACCCTTACTACTATTAAATTTCTCAGCTTCGGCCAATTCATTCAATGCTTCGTTGTATTGCCCTACGTTGAAGAACGCCATGCCTTTTACTAAGTGCACCGTGCCTTCGTTACGTAAACCGCCTTTTTCCAATGCTGCCTCTGAAGCTGAAATAGCTTGTTGCCACTTTTCCATGTTCAGATAAATTTGCCCTAATTGTGCATCAAGTTCGCCGTCGTCAGACAAGTCAGCCGCCGCTTTCATAACCGGCACCGCTTCTTCATTTTCCTTGGCTAACACCCAACACTGTGACAAAAACTTCAAATTTTTCAGATTTTTGTCAAGTGCGCCACTCTCAAAGCCTTTTTCAATTAAACGAGCTCCTTTAAACGGCATTTGGTGATAGTAATAAAGCTGTGCGAGGTTAAACATGTCAGAGCCGCTTTCGATATAGCCTTGCTGATACGCGGTTTCAAGAATGGCTAATTGCTTTTGCTCTTCGCCTAGTTCGCCGTACATGCCAGCTAGTTGCACCCAATATTTGGGCTTATCAAAATGCCTGACCAATTTCAGCAGTACGTCTTTTACCTTTTCAGATTGCTTTAGTTCGTAATACACCGCACGTTGCAATACATACCAATTTTCATCTGGGATATCGTCTTGTGCTTCAACAATCTCAATCGCTTTTTCGATATAGCTAGCGGCTTTATCGTAAGATTTTTGCTGATACATAGCCTGCGCTTTTAACACGTAGTTTTTAGCCGGTATTTCAGAGTTTGAATTAACCGATGCATTTAACGTTTCCCAGCGCTCTAAAAAGGCCACTGTTTTGTCAAAGTTGCCTCGCATCATGTGCAGTTGTGCCAAACTAAATAAGGTGCTGAGCTCAAATGACTCTGGGATCGGCTGTTGCTCTACTACGGTTTCAAACGAGGCGATCGCTTCATCAAAGCGCTCAACGTTATAGTAAATAAAACCATAAAAGTTATACATCATGGCCAGCTCATAGCTGTTCATCGAGCTCGCTTTACCTTTCACGTTTTCCAAGGCTTCAAGGGCTTCGTCAGTTTTACCCTCGTCAGCCAATTTTTGTGCCCGCGAAAGCTGGTCGTACACTTTCACTCTAAGGGCTGGCGTTCTTCGGGTTTCACGTTGGCTGTCTTCTTGTGCATGGGCATTTTTCATTGCCATCGGCGTGACATTAATGCCCAGACCAATCACTGCACATAATGCCAAACCTAAAACCTTGCATGAGAGGTTACTGCTTTTTTTATTGTTTAATTTCATCAAGCCCCCAATTAACCATCAATCTGGAAAGAAATACGGTTTTGCACACCAGCCACTTCAGCAGGCTCACCGTTGACTACCCGAGGTTTGTATTTAAATTTAAGTGCTGCATCAATTGCCGCTTGGTTAAACAAATCTGCAGGTTGAGCGTCTACTACAAACGGATTTTTCACCGAACCCTGCTTCGACACTGTAAATTCAACAATAACGTAGCCTTCGATACCACGAGATAGCGCACGTCGAGGATAAACCGGTGCCACTTTCACAATTGGCAGATATTCCCCGTCACCCGATTCAAGTGCTAGGCCGCCATCTAACGATAAGCCTTCGTTAACGTCGGCTCCAAAGTCCATTCCATTGCCCTCAGCATTCGGTGTAGGCGAATCCATCTGCGGTTGCTCCATCGCTGGAGGTGGCGCTTCTGGCTTAGGTGGCTTCTTGGGTTTGCGATCCTTCTTCTGGGCGGATTCTTCTTTTTTCACCCGCACGAAATCCAGCACACTGCCCTTTGCTGGCTCAGTTAATGCGCTACCACCACTTTTGATCAGTGATTGCATCACGAAAAACAGACTCAGCGTCACAATGGCTGACAACGCTATCGCTATGAGATATCTAAGCATGGTCTAGGGCTCTTGCGCTGCAATCGAAACATCGGTAATACCGGCGGCGCGAGAAGCGTCCATTACCTTAATTAAGGTTTCGGTAGTCGATTTTTTATCCGCTTGGATCACCACAGTACCTTGTGGGTTTTCCGCATGCAGACGCTCGATATTCGCTTGAACTGCACGCACATCAATTTTACGTTTGTTGATCCAGATTTCGCCTTTGTCACTGATGGCTATCAGAATATTGGCGCGGTCTTTCTTGACCGCTGTTGCCGCTTCAGGACGATTCACATCAATTCCCGATTCTTTAACGAAAGACGCGGTGACGATAAAGAAAATCAACATGATAAATACCACGTCCAGCATCGGTGTCATGTCGATTGCTGCTTCTTCTTCGTCCATCAAATTTTGAAAATGTTGTTTCATAACTGTCTCTTCCAAGGCGCAGTAGGCTGGCTACTTACGCTCTATTGTCAATGCGTCTTCTAAATGCGTACGTTCTGATTTTGTGGTGCGGGCTAACCAAGTTGAGGCAAAAACCCCAGATAGCGCACCGACCATACCGGCCATGGTAGGAATGGTCGCTTTTGATACACCAGAGGCCATCGAGCGCGCACTACCTGAACCAGAAATAGCCATAACATCAAACACTTCTATCATTCCGGTTACCGTTCCCATTAGGCCCAATAGAGGGCACAAGGCAACTAAAGCCTGAATAATCGGAATGCCCGCGCCTAAACGTAAGCTAACTCGTGAAATCATCGCTTGGCGTATTTGTTCTGCGTTCCATGAACGTCTGTCTTTACGTGCTTTCCAGGTGGCAATGGTTTCTTTCTTATAGGCCTTGTGCCAGATGAACACGTACAACGCTCGTTCAAGGATCAACAACCACATGACGAATATTAGGAACCCGATGACCAAGAGAACTTGGCCACCTGTTTCCGTAAAATCACGTATTGCTTCGAAAAATTCCAACATAACTAATTACCTTAGGCGCTTGGAGTTGACTTTGCTTCCATACGCTCAGCGCGTTCAGCAATCACGCCTGACGCTTGCTCTTGTAGAATAAATACCACGTCTTTAGAGCGTGTGTTTAGCATTGCGTAGAGTAATGTCATCGGGATGGCTACAACCAAACCAAGTACAGTTGTTACCAACGCAGTAGAGATACCGCCCGCCATTAGTTTAGGGTCACCTGTTCCGAACAAGGTAATTGCTTGGAAGGTGTTAATCATACCGGTTACCGTACCCAATAGACCCATAAGAGGTGCTACCACAGAGATGATCTTGATGATGGTAAGGTTACGAGACAACTTAGGTATTTCACCCAAGATGGCTTCCGTTAGGTGTAGCTCCAGCGACTCTGTATCCGCTTGTGGGTATTTGTCGCGCACTTGCATAACACGACCAAGAGGGTTGTTTGAAGTGAACTTGTCAGACTTAAGCTGCTTATTCACTTTGGTTTTAATCACAGTCAAAGTAATTAAACGCTCAAGGGCCAACAATAAACCAATCGCGCCAACAATAAGGATGATGTAACCCACTAAACCACCTTGTTCAACACGCTCTTTTAAGCTTGGTGCTTGCACCAATAACTTAAGAATAGAGCCACCTGTTGGGTCTAAACCGAACTCAACTAGCTCGCCATTTGACGCTTGAAGCGCTTCAGCGCTTGCCGTGTAACGACCTGCAGGTTGACGAATTAACTCACCTAATGAGTTCGTTGAACCTTCATAATCTAGATATTTGCCATCGGCAACCAAGGCAAACGTACCAACACGAATCACTTCTTTGCTGACTTTAGCGCCGCCTGCTTCAACTACATCCGTAGTGAAACGCGTCACTTTGCCCGACTCGGTCATTTCGCGCTGCATTTCAAACCAAACACGCTCTATTTCATCAATCGAAGCAAGTTTTGAGCTTGAACCCATAGATTGAGCCATTTCGTCTAAGAACTCTGCGCGATTAGGAATTTGCGCAGATATAACCGAGTTAAAGAATTTGCTTTTTGTATCTCCAGCCACTTGCTGAAGTACACCAAACAATTCTTTTAGTGAACCTAAACGCTTGGTTAGCGCATCGTTCAAGTCACCCAGTTTAAATTCGTTTTCTTCAAACGTCGTTTCTAAGTTTTCAGATGTACGTAACGCGTTATCACGGTTTTTGCCTGCATCGCGTAGCATTTGGTCTTGCTCAGCACGCTTAGCAACAAAGTCTTTTTCACGCTGGTTGTTCTGTTGAGTCTGTTGAAATTGACCTTGCTCTAATTGCTTAAGAAGCGCATCTAAATCCAGTGCTGACTCTTTCTTCGGTAACGGATCAGCCGCCATTGCTGAAGTTGCTGTTAATGTAACAAGCAAGGTAAGTGCGATATTTTTAATTAATTGATTCATCTTCATCGTGCTCTTAATCTGTGATCGCAACAGGCAACATCAGTAAATCTGGTGCCATTTGTTTTTTGGCCATACGCAGGCCCTTAGTGACTTGGGTGCGGTAGCTAGACGGCAAGGCATCCCACTGACGAGTTTGCGCATTCCACATACCTTGCATGCTTGCGTCACGCGTTTGATATATTAAAGCAGTACGACCAACGCGTAGAAAATCAACGTTACGCTCTTGCCCATCGATATTTTGTAAACCTGCGTAAGCCTCTAAGGTACGTCCGTAATCCATTTCAACTTGGTAGGCTTCCATCACTCGGCGAAATTTCTCAGATGGAGCCACATCGGCTTTGTCCATCATGCTTTTTAAGCCGGCAATACGTGTAGCTCGCTCTTGCGCTAAAAAAGGCACATCAAGGGCGATAAACTGCTCGAGACCGTCAATCATGCGCATCATCAAGGGCGTAATTTGACGCTCAATAACACTCACATCATCAATTGCTGCATTTAAGTCAGCCATTTCCTGTGCTTGGTTCTCGATTTGCTTACGCAATTGAGTGTTGTATACCTCTAAGCCTTCGGTCTCTTTATTGATTGCTTTGAACTGCTGCAACTTATTATCAATTTGATCATTGAGCTTATTAATTTTTTGTTGAGAACTCGCTGCTGAGTCATTGATCTCTGTCGCTTTTTCAACAGCTGGCTTCAGGTATGCATCTTCTTGGGCATAGCCAGATGCAGATAAAAGCAAACTTACACTGAGTAAGCTGGCTGATAACGTAATGGTAGACTTCATGTACTCAAACCCTATTTGAAGGAAATGGTGAAACAGTGTGCTCCTCTCGGATCAGTCTATTTCATTCAGAATTTGCGCAAGGATAGGGGCTAGTCGTGGCATTTTTATGACAGCTATATGACGTATAGGTGACAGTAATATTTCAGTATTATTACAGCCTTTTATGGCGCGGTTTATCTGTGTGTATAGAGCGCTGAATACTCTGCGTACGTGGCTATTTTTTGCACTCACTCAGTCATAGAGCCGCGTGTCATCGTTTTGATTGTCAGCCGAATGTGACATTTAAGTGATCCCTTAACTGCTACAATTAACGAGACTTTAAAAGGACATTTAGGCACAATACGCCTCCTTCGCTCGGCCTACTTATTTGGTCTTTGTTTTTATATCCGGACAACGCTTCATAAATGAACGTGTGATATTAAAACAATTAACAAAGCTAATTAGCAACATGGGCGATGGGAGTAACGCGATGACACAATCGCAGAGTGACATTCATACTATAACCACACATTTACTAGCGGTGACACAATGACCAATTTTCACAAAGCAGCATTAGCCGTCTGTATCCAAGGTGCTCTATTCAGCCATACTCTTAATGCACAGGAAGCCCCTGCAGCAAAAGATAAAGGCCTTGAAAAGATCACGGTTACAGCGCAAAAACGTACGCAAAGTATTCAAGAAGTGCCAATCTCAATTGCTACCTTAAACGGAGAGCGATTTGAAAGCATATTTTCAGGTGGTGACGATATTATCGCCCTAGCAGTGCGTGTTCCTGGCTTATACGCCGAATCATCGAACGGCCGTGTAGCTCCACGTTTTTACATACGTGGCTTAGGCAACACAGATTTTGACTTAGCAGCCTCTCAGCCGGTTTCCATCGTGATGGATGACGTGGTCAAAGAGAACGTTATTTTGAAAAGCTTCCCATTGTTTGATGTTGAGCAAGTTGAGGTTATTCGTGGCCCACAAGGTACCTTGTTTGGGCGCAACACCACTGCTGGTATAGTGAAGTTTGACTCAGTTAAACCCACAGAAGATTTCGATGCTTACGCCAAGTTAGGTGTGGGTAATTTAGGTACAGTCAATTTTGAAGCTGCGGTTGGCGGCGGGCTTGCTGAAGATTTATCGGGACGTTTCTCTGTGTTATCCCAAGACCGGGATGACTGGATAGACAATGGCTTTACTGGCGAGAAAGACGCGATTGGCGGCTTTGACGAAAAAGCATGGCGCGGTCAGTTGTTGTTTACCCCAAGCGAAGACTTTTCAGCGTTGTTAAACGTGCACGGCCGTGAGTTAGATGGCACCGCATCAGTATTTCGCGCTAACGTATTTACTAAAGGCAGTAACGATTTAAATCAGAATTTCGATCGTGACACTGTCTATTATGATGGCGACATCGACGGTAACGGCACAGATAATAACCCACAAGAATATGAAAACTATGGTGCCTCTTTAAAGTTAGAGTTTGGCTTAGACGATATGTCGTTCACGTCAATCACTGCCTATGAAGAAGCAGAAGGCTCAAGTCTTGGCGATATTGATGGCGGTGTGTATACCAATGATTTAACCACGCAGGTACCTGACGGCCTCACTTCTGCCAATTTCAACTCTGGTTTTGAAGACGTGTTAACGTTTCCTGGCGCCATAGGCTTTAGTGCTGTCACCCAAGATAACCTAGACGACTTAGAGCAGTTTACTCAAGAGATCCGCTTGGCGAGTGAAACTGACGATGCCCTTAGCTGGCAAACTGGTGCCTTTTACTATGACTCTTCTTTCAACGTGACCAGTATCGATGGCTACTTTGGCGCGACCACAGTATTCCATGAAAACACCACTTGGGCTGTTTTCGGGCAAACAACTTACGAATTGAACGAGCGTTTGAATGTGACTGGTGGCGTGCGTTATACCCACGACAAAAAATCTCTTCGCGTGGGTGAACAAAATGTAGGTGGCTTCGCATTAATTACTGGTGATGCCAGTGTGCAAGACTACGACGACATTAATGTCGATGATGGTCAAATTAGCTGGGAGCTAAGCGCAAACTACAAAGTAAGCGATGACACGTCTGTGTTTGCACGTTATGCCAATGGCTTTAGAGCTCAGTCAATTCAAGGGCGTGATGTGGCTTTTGAAGGTGCGCCTTCAGTGGCTGACGCAGAAACCATTAACTCTATCGAGTTCGGTTTTAAGTCTGATTTGTTAGAAAACACCTTGCGCTTAAACGCTGCCACTTTCTATTACCAAATCGACGATATGCAGTTTTCTGCAATCGGTGGTGGTGCAAATAACGTAGCATTAGTGAACGCTGATAAAGGTGTCGGTTACGGTTTTGAAATCGACGCGCAATACGTAGCGAACGATTACTTAACCCTTACCGCAGGTTATAGCTACAACAAAACAGAAATTAAAGATGATTCATTAACGTTACTACCTTGTGGCACAAATGAAGCATTTGGCTCAACAGGTAACTGTACTGTACTTGACCCTCGTCCGAATGGTTTTAACGCGGTTATTGACGGTAACCCTTTCCCGCAAGCGCCGGAAACTATCTTTACGTTTACAGCACGTTATGCGGTGCCTCTGGGTAATGATGGTGAGTTGTTTGCATTTACTGATTGGGCATACCAAGGGGACACTAACCTGTTCTTGTACGAATCTGTTGAGTTTCAAACAGACGGCAACGTAGAAGGCGGTTTACGTATCGGGTATGAGAACTTTGAGCACAACTATACCGTAGCCTTATTCGGTCGTAATATTACCGATGAAGAAAACGTAAAAGGTGCGGTGGACTTCAATAACCTAACAGGTATTGTGAATCAGCCGCGCATCTTTGGTATCGAAGCGAAGGTCAGCTTCTACTAAGCTAGCGACAATAAACCTTGGTCTATATACATAGGCCTGTTCATTAAAAAGGCAGATAATCTGCCTTTTTTTATGCGCGCGGGATTGACTCTTATGCTGACGCTGTATCTTTGCGCGTCATCATGACGACGAACAACGCAAGTATAACACCTTGCACTATTACCCCCTGCCATGTGGCAGAAATACCCAACCAGCTGACAGACACGTCAAGCGGGAAGGCTGATATACCAATGATGGCTGCTTCTTGCAGCGCAGATATGCCTTTGCCGGCCAACACAAATGCCAATATCAACATAAAATAGGCGCTTAACGAGAAGAAACGCGCGATAGGCAGTTTCACCGAATATTTAAGCATCAACCAGGTGATCAGCGCGAGTATGCCAACCGCAGCGACGAGTCCGTACCACACAAAGCTTACTTGACTGCCATCTCCTACCGATTGGGTAAGCAGTGACTGATAGAACAAGATGGTTTCGAAAACTTCACGGTATACCGAAATAAATGCTAGTCCTGTTAATCCCCACAAGGTCCCAGTACTTAAATGACGTTCAACGTTGTCGTTTATATATCGCTGCCAAACTGATGCTTGGGTTTTACTGTGCATCCAATAACCGACGTAAAACAAAATGCCGGCTGCTAATAAGGCCGCGCCGCCTTCCATGAGTTCTCTTGATGCGCCGCTAATAGTGATCAGGTTTTCGGCTACCCACCATGTTATTCCACCAGCGATCAGCGCTGATACCCAGCCGAAGTGAACGTAGCGAATAGCGTCTTGACGCTGGGTTTTCATCAGTACGGTAATTAGCGCTAACACGATAAGCAATGCCTCTAACCCCTCGCGCAACAAAATGATTAATGAAGCCGAAAACATTGCGTTGTCCGATAATGTCGCTGAATTCAGTGTGCTATCGACTTGCTCAAGCTGCTGCAGTATCTGTTGTGATTCAGCGCTTACTTGCTGCCCATTATTGGGTGAGCTGAGCACATTACGGAAATTCAACAACTGCTTTTCTACCGATTTGCGTAAACCACTATCTCTGGCATCGAGGTTGTTTTCGATCAGTTCAAAACCATCTAAATAGGCACTGACGGCGAGTGTTTGTGCTTGCGCAAAATTGCCTGCATTGTAGGCATCGACAGCGGCGATCAGGTTATTTTTTGCGGTGGCGATGGGCGTATTGGCTTGTCCGAAAAACACCTCTGGCGAGGCGCGCCACTGCTCAACTTGCATCTGGCTAATCGCATCATTTTGCGCTGCTATTTGTACTGGATTATTATTTATCCAGCTTTGTAGTGTTAAAGCAGGTTTAGTATCTGCACTGTCTTCACTGGTATTTTTAAATGCCAAACTGCCAGCATAAAACGCTAAAGACCAACGCTGCTTATCGTTCAGCTCGGTGAACGCACGCATTGCGGTATCGTCCAGCCCCGCGCTGATAGCGTCGTAAAGCCCCAACAGAGAACGGTTTTCGGCGCGCTCTTTGTCAGTAAAGTCTGTTGGCTGAGGGCTAAACGACTTTGCTAGTGGACCATCGCCTTGGCCTGCGGGGCCATGGCATGCAGAACAATTATCGGCAAATAGCGTGTCTATCTCGGCTTGGGGCAGCAATTGTGCCGGCAATTGTAGTGCAGGTGACATAGCCAGCAACTCGTGGCGTATTTGTAGCGTCAGGCTTTGTATTTCACCCATTGTCACTTTTGCTAAAATGGCCTGCTGCAATGCTTGGGCATTGGCGATGACCGACGTTTTCTGTAAATCAAAGTCACTAACCGCGGCAGTTTGTAATGCCTCTGCCTTTTGCAAAATCAACTTGGCGAATTGTTGCATTTCAGCAAATTCATCTTCGCTTGATACTTCGCCATCGACCACGGCTTCTGAGTAATCAACACCTATATATTCCGCCATCTGTAAGATTTGGCGACTCTCTTTAACCGCATCTAATTGAGAAGTAGATTGAGCTAAACTCGGCGCCGATTGAGTAAGACTCAGCATGATGCAGAAACTGAACACCAGCTCAGCAAAGATTTGACGCCGACTTTGCATAAGATGAACGAATGGAACCAGAAAGCGTTTAAAACAAATAGCAGAAGAGTACAAAACTAAAACCTTAACGTTTGAGTGTGTGGTTGCGTATGTCAACACCAATGTAGGCATACCAAGAACAAATGAGAATAATTATTATTTTACTTTCAACCCGCCATTGAAGCAACGCTTTCACGTTATTGCCGCAGTGCTAAAGTACTATGTCTGTTTCAGTCTGCGCGCCCTATATTCATTGCTTTCACTTAGAAAACAACAACTAAAGAGGACACGATGAAAACAATAAAAGAATGTTACAGAATACGAATATTGGCGCTATTTATGTGCTTGGCTCTGCCGTTTAATGCACTTGCCTGTAAAGACGCAGTGGTGTTAGTCCATGGCAATACGGCCACGCCAGCCAGTTGGGATAACACCTACGATCATCTGTTAGCTAATGGCTATTCCACCAACGACATATACCGCCCAGACTGGGGCTCGAAGAGCTGCGCGGCTTGCAATAACCACAGCGGCAGTGAAGAAACGCCTGTGCGCCAAGCAATACAAAGTGCATTAGCCTCTTCTTGCACAGGTAAAATTGATGTGATCGGTCATTCAATGGGGGCGACGTTAGCCGCACAGCAAATTGATAAGCTTGCCGTTGCCAACCAGGTAGATACCTTTGTGGGAATAGCAGGTGCGTTTTTAGGCCTTAAAAGCTGTGGTTATTACCCCTTTAATGTGTGGAGCTCTACATGTGGCTCTGCCGGTTTATCCGTTGGCAGCCCCTTTTTAGACAGTATTTACAACGTGCCGCTGGCTTCTAAGGTGTATTCGATTAAAAGCTATATAGACCAAATAGTGTGTGCAACAGGCAGTTGCACGGTGGGCGGTGTGCATAGTAGTCGTATCGTGAATGAAGATGCGACGTTCAGTTACGCACTTGGGCATTTTGGTTTGCAAACCGATACTGCTGTAAAACAGTACCAATTGATTCAATAGAGTTTAGGTCACGGACAAAATAGTCACCGAGAAAAAGCCACCGAACCTATCGGTGGCTTGATACGGGCGTTATATTGACATTAGCTACAGGTAATTTGTTTAAATATGGGATAACACTGATTCTTACTTCCGGTGGATTTGGAAACCCATGTTTTGCTGCTCCAATCAAATTCGTTGTAAGATGACTCGTCTTCCCCGCAAAACATTTCCCCAGCAATAATTTTGGAGTAAGTCTGTTTTTTTTCTTCGCAGAAGCCGCTGCCATTGGTGGCGGTGACAAAAATATAGTCTAGTTGACCGTACTGATTAATGGATTTTGGATAGTGGTAAGTTGTTTCGGCAAGTGCATTGACAGACAAAGACCCCAACATAAGGCAAACAGCAATTTTTAATTTCATAACTCGTCTCCTTTTTTAACTAACGACCAATTCGCCAGCATGTAGAGGGTAAGTTATTTACCTTAAAGTTATGGTGACACTCCTATGAATTTTTATTAGCTCTTTTATTTCACAAAAAAGCCAACCCCTAAGGTTGGCTTTTAATAGCAATGAATTTAAGTGGTTTATCAATACTAGAAATCGTACTTGTAGCTCAACTTAACCGTTGTGCCGATAGAGCGGGTTCTAACCGACAGTCCACTTTGCGTGACTTCTTGATCTTCACCCAACAGATTTTTAACCGTTAATTTAACGGTAGTGTTAAAGTCTGGGTAGTAAGAATACGTCGCATCTAACGAGTGAAATGGTTGCTCAAACGAGTCGTCACGACCATTAATACCCGATGCGAGGATACGCTCACCAAAGGCGTTATACACTAAAGAACCGCTGTGATTGCCGTCCGCAGAGTCATAGCTTAGCTGCATATTCACAACATACTGAGAATGACCTGTCATGCGTTTTTCTGTATTGGTTAAGTTACCTGCTGATGCTGCATCAATCTGCACTTCTGAGTCACTCAAGGTGATATTACCAGAGGTAAAGAAGCCATCTGATACAAAGCTCAAATCATATAACCATTCAGCTTCGACACCATATACTTCTGCTGTCTCACCGTTGGTAAAACTAGCGGTGTAACTTGAGTCACCTACGTTCAACACGGTTTCAATTGGATTAGCAATGTCTTTGTAGAAACCTGAAATGGCTAAGTTATCGCCGTCATCAAAGTACAACTCGTAACGCAAATCAAAGTTTTTCAGTGTGGTAGAGCTCAACGTGGTGCTGCCCGTAGTACGAATATCCGTTAACGGGTCGTTGTAACCTACCGGAACAACTTCTCTTAAATCGGGGCGTACTACCGTTTCACCGTAGCCGAAGCGCAGTTGGTAATCTTCGCCACCCACATAGGTCAAACTCAGGGCTGGATAAAAATCATCATCGTTAACGGTACCGTTAAGAATATCTTCTTCGCTATAGTAATTGTCAGAATCTTCTTTAGTAAAGATTAAGCTCGAAGATGATAACGACACTTGTTTGAATGATTCATAGCGCAAACCACCACTTATGCGCCAAATACCTTTATAGAACACATCGAAAGCCGCATAACCGGCATCAATTTTTTGAGCCGTTAAATAATCATCCGCCTCTGGTGCGATAGGCTCATTGAAGTTAATCAACATATTGGTGTCGATGAACTCGTCAGTTAAATAACTGCTTAACGACAAAATATCGGACTCATTGTCATTCACAACGATTGATGAATTAGTGTTATCAAGGAAAAAGCTAGAGGTTGTATACAAACGAGCTCTGTCTACGAAGTCCCAACCGCCTTTTAACTCCACTTCCAAATTCTTGAAGGTAAGAGGAAGAGTGACGTTTCCTCCCCAAGATTTCATGTTGTCTTCCATGTCAACGAACTGATAATTCGCACGACCTTGAGCACCATCAATGAACGAGCCAGTGTAAGCGCCATCGTCGTAGGTGTCAGTGAATTCATAGGCCACATTCAATGGGTTATTTGTTTCAGCGCTTGATTCTGTGTACTGCCAATCAACGCCAACGCCCATGTAATCTAAGAAGGTATGCTGACCGCGAAATTGGTCAACATCTAGCGTGCGCTCTTCGAAATTAAAGCTATGAGTGCGATCCGCTTCATTATCAGCGGCGATAGTTATGTTTTGACTCGGATTCTGTGAAATAGAGATTTCCGATTCATCTTCATTATCTTCGATGTAAATCTTGGTGTAGGTCAGGCTATGGGTGTCTAATTTGTAACCCACGCTGACTAAGCCGTTCAAGCGCTCTTCTTCAGTCGTCATTTCTGATGCTGCTACTGTATCAAAACAAGAGTTTTGTACGTCTTCTGCAGTCACCAACTGGCTAGAACAATTATCGATAGGGGTTGCGCTTGTCACCGCACTAGTACGGTCGGAATATGTCCATTTATTGTCGTATGCAACCGATGCTAAGAATCCAATTTTTCCATCAAAAAAATCTTCATCAAAACTATTACCAATAAACGCCTGAGCAGAATAGTTAGGATCTAATGACTCATCTTTAAGTGCTAAGTCGCGAGGCAATGATTTCGCCAACGTTCTATTTAACACTCGAGCTTGATCCGCTGCAGACGTGTCACCTGTGACCAAATTATCTTTGTTGATAATATTCGCTAGGCTAAAGTCACCACGATAATAAGGGATGGCATCTGTTAGTGCTTGAGGGATCCCCTTCTTGTTACGATCGTAGGTATAACCATCTGAGTTATTACTGTTGGCCTCAATACCCACTTGAATGCCCGATACAAATTCTGTCGGTATGGCTTTTGTTCGAATATCAACGTTACCGCCACCAAATGCTGCAGGCATATTGGGCGAATAAGCTTTTTGTACAGAAAGGCTTTCAATCACGTTAGCAGGGAAGATATCTAGCGGTATGACGTTTCGGGTTAAATCAGGGCTAGGAATGCTGGCACCGTTTAAACGTGCACTCGAATATCGCTGACCAAGACCGCGCACATAGATAAATTTGCCATCGACCAACGTGAGGCCTGTTACTCGGCGAAGCGCCGAGGCTGCATCACTATCACCAGTACGTGAAATTTGCTCTGAGCCTAATATGTCCGCAACGAATGCTTGATTTTTACGCTCTTCGATAACTGCAGCAGCGGTTCCCTGTAACCGAGATCCCGTTGCAACAACTTCTTCCATTACCTGGCTTTCTTGCGCTATTGCGCTTCCTGCACTCACTAAAAGCCCGAGTCCTACTGAGTAGGCGACTTTTTTAAGTTTGTATTGATTGCTCACCTTAAACTCCTAGCTATAAATCGAAAAATAGGCGCTACTAGGCGCCTATTTATCTTATGCAAATTGGTTACTCGTCAGCAGCTGCGTTAGTAAACGCATCGTTTGCCCAGTTGTACCAATCAGAAGAAGTGTCAGTGTCAGATACCGCACCTATGTAGTCAGTTGACTCAAAAAATGCATCTAATGTAGAGGCATCAAATGCTGAAATAGTGATATCTGTGCTGGTGGTTAATGTTGCAAAGCCATTTGCAGCAAGCACGTCAGCGTTGCCACCAATAACTTCACTGTCATTAGCTTCGAACCATTCTTGAACCGTAGTTGAATCACTACCAAAGGTAACAGTTTCGTTGCCAGCATTAGCCAATTGGGCACAGGCTGCTACTGAGTTATGGATAGACGCTGAGCCGTTAACGATAACTTCAGCGGCGTCACCACTATAATTAATACACCAAGTTTGCGTAGCAACAGGCTTAACCAATAATGTGTTATACCAAGTAGCAGAGATCATATCGTCTAACTTCATGGCGATTGATTCATCGTCATCACGAATAGACAAGCCATCAGTGGTCAACACGGTTACGTTTGCAATCACTGGCGCTGACGCAGGCGCTTCAGCTGAAGACGTTCCTTTAACCCCATCAGACTCAAAGCCGCCGTTACCCATGTTCACGGTCACGCCGTTTGCATTAACAACTGTACCTTGCTTGATAAGAACGTACTGGGCACGCCCCTGCCAACCTGCATCAATGTCTAGGCTGTCATCTTGAGTATCGGTAATAACGATGTGCTTAAGGTCAACTGCACCACCGAATAATTCAATACCATCATCGAACCCCTGGTAGATATCGATATAGTCAATTTCAGTCCCTGAACCAACCGCAAACAAACTGAGCGAGTTCAAATCGTTTCCAGCTTCTTGGCCTGCTGGTAAACCGCCTGCATAATGAATTTTAACAAATTTAAGTGTACCGCTATCATCAGCGTTGTCACTGCCACCGTAGAAGCTTGTTACACCTTCGCTTTCTGCGCTACAGGTGCTTGCACTGCGTTGAGCATCGGTACATTGGTCGGTGATGCCGAAACCGTCGATCATCATGCCGCCCCAGTCGCCGTATTGAGGACCATTACCGACTGAGTCAAGACGTGTAAACGCATTCACTGAGGTAAACGTGATTGGGTCCGCAAGGGTTCCCTCGGCTTCAATATTCGCGCCGCGATTAACTAATATGAAGGAAGTAGACTGATTAAAAGCAACCGTTGCACCTGCTTCTACTGTCAGGGTTGGGCCGTCAGTTTCAATTGTGCAAGTACCGCCGTCAGTGTTACAGCCTTCGCCAACCACTAAAGAGCCTAGGAAATAATGCACACCATCATTGCTCAAATCATCAAGCGTTACGTTAGTTGTAAGTGGGTTACTCGCGCTTACGAAGGTTGTAGAGTATGAGCAATCTTGGCCGTCATACGTACCTTGTACAGTATCGCCACTGTCATTCTCATAAGAAGCGCAAACATTGGTTGTGCTATCGCCACCACCAGTTGATGGATTGGTCACGCTATTATCAACGCTATTGTCGATGACAGTCGGAGTCACTTTTATATCTCCGCCACAACCAGCAAGTATTAAAGCAGTCGCTACTGCAGACGCGTTGAAAAAATTCTTAAGTTCCATGGTGTTCTCCGATAAACGAGTGATTTTTTAATGTGTTTTAAAATTTGCACGAAGATTACCGAAGCTCGGTGACATTTTTGTTACATATAAAAACTGTCAGAAAAGTTTAATAAAAGTGTCACGTAAAAAGCATTGATCGGCCGAATATTGCCCTTAAAAAGCAACGAAACTTGTTTTATTTCAATAGACTAGGCGTGGTTGAATGGTAGCGAACGTTTTTCGGTATGTATGGAACATTCTAGCCGTGTCACAGGCCTGCAGCCCTAATGCACTAATTTAACATTAGGGCGAATAGCTGGGCGCATTCTGAGGAGGCACTTATTAATGCGGATTGGTATTTTGCTCTTTGCGACACGCAGCTAGGCTTGCTTCACCGATAATTCGTGAGAAAAAGCGAATGAAAATTCACTGCCCTGCCCGACTTTGCTTTTGATACGCAAGCGAGAGTTATGATGATTAAGCACGTGTTTAACAATAGATAAACCTAACCCCGAGCCACCCGTTTTGCGCGAGCGCGCTTTATCGACCCGATAGAATCGCTCAGTCAGACGACCTAGGTGTTTAGCTTCAATCCCATAACCGTTGTCGGTGACTAAATACGTCGCTTGACCATCGACTAACGTCCATTGCACGTGTATTTTGCCGCCCTCTTGAGTGTAATGAATGGCGTTAAATAATAAATTGGAAAACGCACTGCGTAATTCAGTTTCTACGCCGTAGACTCTCAGGCTTTGGTCAACGTCCATCGTGATCGTGTGTTGTTTAGAGGCATTGAGGGTATCGGCTTCAATCTTGATCGTATTGAGAATTTGCGGCACATCGACAATGTTTTCGGTGGAGCGCTCACTACTGGCTTCTATTCGAGATAGCACTAATAGCTCCTCGATTAAGCACTGCATGCGCGTGGACTGAGAGCGCATTTCTTCAAATGCTTTTGCTAGAAAGGCCTCTGGGATATTAGTGGCCCCCGGCAGAGTCTCTAGATAACCATTGATCACCGTTAGAGGTGTTCGTAGCTCGTGAGACACATTGGCGACAAAATCTTTGCGCATTTTCTCTATTTGGGTGAGCTTGGTAACGTCCCTAATCAAAAGCAGTAAATGTTCATCGCCGTAGGGCATAATGCGATATTCAAGAATACGCTGATCGTTTACAGGAGACGGGACTTCTATCGGCTTTTCGTAATCTTTGTTGTGATAAAACTCGACAAATTGCGGATGGCGCACCAAATTGTAAATTCGACGCCCTGCATCGTCAGGCCAGCGCAGCCCTAACTCAATTCTAGCTAATCGATTGCACCAAATAATCGCTGCATTCGCATCAACCACAACGGCTGCATCAGGCAGAGCTTCGGACCCTTCACGGAAGCGTTTAACTAATAACCCTAGTTCTTTGCGTTTAGTGCGATTTCGCCTTTGCAGCGTGTAAATACCGTCATATATATGCTCCCACACGCCATTGACTCTGGGGGGAGTAATTTTTTTACTCTGCCACAACCAATGGTTTAGTCGATATATGTTCCAGTAATGGCTCGCCAAGAGCAGTAACGCACCAATAGCGACGGCTAAGCTTGGCTCTGAGAAATACCAGCCAAGTAAGATAACCACCAAAAAGTAGGCCGCTAAACGGCCTAGGCTTCTAAGCCATGAGAAAGGGTAATACATGGCAGCTACTGTTCTCCTTTGCAGCCGACGAATACGGAAGTTTCAGTATAGACGGGCTAGATTACACTTTTACTGAAAAGCGGTAGCCTGAGCCACGAACGGTCTGGATCATGCTGTCATGACCAAAGCGTGATATAGCTTTGCGTAAGCGACGAATGTGCACATCTACAGTACGGTCTTCCACGTATACATTTGTACCCCAAACGTTATCCAGTAGTTGCTCACGGCTATACACCCGCTCAGAGTGAGACATAAAGAAATGCAGTAACTTAAATTCAGTCGGCCCCATATCAAGTGGTTCATCATTGGCGGTCGCACGGTGCGAAACAGGATCGAGTTTTAAACCATTGAATTCAATAAGTTCATCACTGGATGTAGGCGTAACGCGGCGAATAACCGCTTTTATTCGGGCAACCAATTCCTTGGGTGAGAAAGGTTTTGTCACGTAATCATCGGCACCTGAATCAAGCCCACGTACTTTGTCTTCTTCTTCGCCCCGGGCCGTTACCATTATAATGGGAATATCACGGGTAAATTCATGTTGCTTTAGACGCTTCGCAAGTTGTACACCGCTGCCACCTGGCAACATCCAGTCCAACAAAATAAGGTCCGGGTAAGGCTCAACGACCTTTTCTAAGGCGACATCAAAATCTTCTGCTTCAATCGTTTCATAGCCAGATTGCTCTAAGACAAATTTTAACATTTCCCTGATCGGCGCTTCATCTTCAACCAGTAATACTCGTTTGGCCATTTTCAATTTCCTGTTCATGACAAAGTCCGCAATTATTCGTTAGGTCTGTGACATTTTTATTAAAGTTACCATAAACAGCGTAATAACCTTGCCTAAAACACTTAAGTAACCCTAATTTTTTGTCATATTATGGAAATAAAGCAATTATTTTCAGTTACTTGTATTTCATTACAAGGAGATTGCAGTTCGTCACTGTGACTTGTTAATTTAATCTATAGGGCATATTCTTAATTTTCATCTATCTCACGGATTGGCATATGACTAATGAAAAAAGCACATTATCAAAGAAACTTTTGACACGTGTGCTGTCGGTGTACTTTATATTGACTCTCATTGTCACTGTGGGACAAATTGTCACCGAGTATGTAAATGCTAAGAGTCATATTGAAGGTGAGCTACAAACATTAAAAAACACCTTTAGTACCAGTTTGACTAGAGCCATGTGGGAATTAAACATGGCGCAAGCTAAATCGATTGCTACAGGGTTAATGGAATTACCCATAGTAGAAGGAGTGCAAATTCGTGACGAAAATGGTCAATATATTGCTAACTTAGGACTTACCTCAGAGCAACCCCAATCCCCCATCACCAAGGGTGTGGTGAAAGATCATACGGGCAGCACTTTTGGCTATAGTTTTCCGTTAATATTTGAGTTTTCAGGACGTACATCATTGGTCGGTGATGTTACCTTGTACTCCAGTGCGCAAATAATTTTTAGCCGTATTGAAGTGGGTATATTCTTTCTTATTGGTAACGCGATTATCAAAACCGCGTTCTTAGTGTTTCTGTTTATGAGCGCTTTTCGCACCATGCTGACGAATCCCTTAAACGAGTTGCGCCAGCAAATTTCAGATTTCGATATCAATGACTTAGAGTCTTCAAAATTACATTTAAATGTGACTGAAAAAAATGAGTTCACGGTTTTAGAGCAAGCCTATAATAGCCTGGTTGACGGCATGGTGGACTTCCAAAAGCGACTTAATGGGACGCAGGCCGAGCTGCGAGAAGCCAACCGAATGCTGGATGACCATAATATTTCGCTAGAGCAAGAAGTTGCTAAGAAGACCGCGACATTGAGTAAAATAATGCTCGATTTAGAGCAGCAAAAAGACGAACTGATAGTTAACCAACGAGAGCTTCGCCAAGAAAACGAAAATCGTCAATTTATTGAAGATGAGTTGCGCAAAAGAAACAGTGAGTTAGCGTCGTCCATGGATACCCTTCAACTGGCTAAAGATCAGTTAGTCGAATCAGAGCGCATGGCATCACTAGGAGGGTTGGTTGCCGGTATCGCCCATGATGTAAATACTCCGTTGGGCGTCGGCGTCACGGCCACCAGCTTCTTGCAAGAGAGATTAAATACGTTGGAGAAAGCCTTCCAAGAAAAAACGCTGACTGGCAGCACAATGAACACGTTTTTATCTGATGCTCAACAAACCATTACCTTGCTGACAAATAATTTAAATCGCGCATCAAACTTGATATCGAGCTTCAAACAAGTGGCTGTTGACCAGGCAAGTGAAGCTGAAAGAGAGATCGACTTAAAAGAATATCTCAATGAAATTATTCAGTCATTAGCCCCAAGCTTGAAGAAAACCCAACACATCATCAATATTAGTTGCCCTGACGACGTTGTTATTGTTTGTGCACCTGGTATGTTGGCGCAAATTTTTACCAACATGGTGATGAACTCTGTCATTCATGGCTTTGAAGATATGAGTAAAGGCACTATCGACATTGCAATAACCAAGCAACCTGAAACGTTAACCATTGATTATCGCGATAATGGGAAAGGTTTGCCTAAAGACTCATTAGCGAAGCACTTTGAGGCTTTCTACACCACTCGGCGCGAGAAAGGTGGCAGCGGTTTAGGGACACACATCATGTATAATTTGGTCACCCAAACGTTAAAAGGTGATATAGAAGTGTTCAGTGAACCTGGTAAGGGTTTGCGATACGTACTGACTATCCCGCTACATTCTTAACGCTAGGTTTGGCAGTTTTGCATAAAGACTGCTAGTCTAGCGACCGTTTTTTATTTATCCCCAATTGTTTTCATTCCCTTATCAACGGACATTACTTTTATGTGGTTCAAAAACCTAAAACTCTATCATTTGACGCAAACTCTCGACTTAACAGAAGAAGACATACAAGACAAACTCGCTGAATTCCCCTTTCGTCCTTGTGGTTCGCAGGAGCTAGCGACTATGGGCTGGACATCGCCAGTCGGCCAAGGCGATATGTTAGTACACAGTGCAGGCGGCAAGTTTTGGTTAACGTTGAAAAAGCAAGAGCGGATCTTGCCAGCGGCAGTAGTGAATGCCGAGTTAGCGGACAAAGTTGCGCTAATGGAGGCTGAAACGGGCTCAAATGTAGGTAAAAAAGCGCAGCAAGAAATGAAAGAAGAGATCATTCAGCGCTTACTTCCCCAAGCTTTTACTAAAAATAGCTTTAGTCACGGCTTTATCTCTACTCAAGACAACTTAGTGGTAGTAGACGCCAGTGCAGATGGCAAAGCTGAGACTTTCTTGGCCATGTTGCGCAAAGCTATTGGCTCTTTGCCGGTTGTCCCCCTAGCAAAACAAAGTGTGCAGGAAGAATTAACACATTGGTTAACGGACGACTCTGTGCCGAATGATGTGGTAATTTTAGAAGAAGCGGAACTTCGCTCAATGGAAGAAGACGGTGCGATCGTGCGCTGTAAAAACCAAGATCTTGGCAGTGAAGAAATCGCAAATCACTTGAGTGCAGGCAAAACCGTTCAGAAAATTGCTATCGAATGGGATGAAACGTTCAGTGCGTTGCTACAAGAAGACATGGCAGTCAAACGCCTTAAATTCACCGATGTCATGACAGAGCAAAATGACGATATCCCTAAAGAAGACAAATTAGCTAAAATGGATGCCGATTTCGCCTTAATGTCTGCCGAAATCGTGCGCTTTTCAAAGCGCTTAGTAGAGATATTTAATCTGCAGCAAGATCAAGAATAATCCCGCTGGACAGCCATAAGAAAGCCAGCAACGTGCTGGCTTTTCGCTAATGTGCGTACTTACTCGCGTTCACGCCTTAAGCGAATACAGCAATGGCGCTATCGTAAAGCTCTTGATAGTCTTCTGATTGCAAGACAGTCAAGTCTTCCAATATCCCCTTTTGCACAGCTAAATTGAGCAGAGCGTCTTTCTGGGAGTCATATAAGCCTGCCATTACCGCACCTAAACGAGTGAAATCTAGATAGGAAATCATATCCGTCTGGACTGACATATCGCGCCAATTTTCAGCAACATTAACAAATTCTTGCTCGAAGCCCCATTCACGCATGATGCTAGCACCAATTCGCCCGGCTAATTTATCGATCGCCACATTTAAAAAGGTAGGGTTGGCAAACACTTCAGGGTGACGTTCGGCTTCGGTCAAAATCGGTAATACACCAATATTGTGGACTAAAGCAGCAAGGGTCATGGTGTCTAGATTAAGAGTACGATTTTTGGTTTCTTTAACATGTAGTTGCATAACCGACATCGCGGCCGCGACCACTTTTAGGTTTTGTTGCCACACATTATCCAAGTAGTTTTTCACAATATCGTTTTTAGATACGAACAGTTGCTCCATTGCTAGCGCAGTCGCAATATTCTTTATCTGACGTAAACCGATACGGGTAACAGCTTGCGAGGTAGACGTTACTTTGACACTTCTGCCCATGTAAGAACTGTTGGATATTTTGATCATCCGCGCTGAGAGTGACGGATCCTGCCCAATGACATCAGCCATGGCATTTAGGTTAATATTCGGATCGTCCGCAGCCTTTCTAACTTTCAAAGCAATTGCGGGAAGCGTTGGCAGCACTAATGTATCGTTGTTTATTTTTTCGACCAAGATGGTTAATAACGCATTTTCTGTAGACATTTTCCAACCTATTGTGTGTCACTCATTATTTAGCCAGTTCACTTACTATAGCAACCTAGCACCAATCTGCATCCAAGCGTTTGATATAATTGACTAAGATAAACGTCTTCAGCCAGTACTTTCTCATTCGCAACGTTCAAATAATCCTAACATAGAATATTCATTTGACGATCAGTCTTTAGCAATATCTCGGTATCGAGCTAATTTACTCGAAGCAGATGACATGTTAAAAGATTCTTTTAGTTCGCCATTTTAAGGTTTAATTATGTGGAAAAAGTCCATTGTCAGCGCAGTATGTTTCGCCGTTTTTGCAACCGCTTGTACATCTTCTACAAATACCGCTTCGGTACCTGCTCAAGTAGCAAACGATTCATTATCCGGCCTCACTGTGCTTGCTAATAGCAAAGACCGATTAGACATATACCAATCAGTGCCGTTAACAGCCGACCTTTCCTCGCTCTCGGCGAATCAAAAGCAAATGCTAGGCCTGCTTATCGACGCAAGTAAAATAATGGACGATTTATTTTGGCAACAAGCTTATGGCAGCGATAAAGCGCAGTTTTTAGCACGTATTGCAGGTGACGACGTGCAAAAATTTGCTGCGATCAATTATGGCCCCTGGGACAGACTAAATGGCGATAAACCGTTTTTAACTAACACGAAAGAAAAGCCGTTAGGCGCCCAGTTTTACCCTGAAGACATGGGCAAGGCTGAGTTTGAAAAAAGTGAATTTGCAGATAAAACAGGTTTGTATTCCATGGTTATTCGTGACCGAGACGGCTCGCTAATAGCCGTTCCTTACGCCGAGTATTTTGCCAAACCGTTACAACAAGCAGCGAGTCTATTAAATGAGGCTGCTGAGTTGGCTGGCGATCCTGCTTTTGCCAATTACTTACGCCTGCGCGCAGACGCTTTGCTTAGTAACGAGTATCAAAAATCTGATTTCGCTTGGATGGACATGAAAAGCAATCCAATTGAATTAGTGATTGGCCCAATTGAAACTTACGAAGACCAGTTATTTGGCTACCGCGCAGCGTTTGAAGCCTACGTGTTACTCAAAGATTTAAGTTGGAGTGAACGTCTGAGTAAATACGCGGCTTATCTGCCTGAATTGCAGACTAATCTGCCCGTTGGCGAAGCGTATAAAAAAGAAATGCCTGGTGCCAATGCTGATCTCAATGCTTACGATGTCATTTATTACGCAGGCCACTCAAATGCGGGTAGCAAGACCATCGCCATTAACTTACCAAATGATGAGCAAGTGCAATTAGAGAAAGGCACACGACGTTTACAGTTAAAAAATGCGATGCGGGCAAAGTTTGAAAATATCTTGTTGCCAATTGCAAATGAGTTAATGGTCCCTGAGCAACGAAAGCATATTACCTTTGATGCGTTCTTCGCCAACACCATGTTCCACGAAGTCGCCCATGGGCTAGGAATTAAAAATACGATTAATGGCAAAGGAACGGTGCGCCAAGCGTTAAAAGAGCACGCCTCAGCGTTAGAAGAAGGTAAGGCAGATATTCTTGGCTTATACATGGTTAGCCAATTGCTAGACAAGGGCGTTATCACTGAGGGAGAAATTGAAGATTACTACGCAACCTTTATGGCGGGTATCTTCCGCTCGGTGCGTTTCGGTGCTAGCTCTGCGCATGGTAAAGCAAATATGATCCGCTTTAACTTTTTCCAAGAATATGGTGCTTTTAGTCGCAATAAAGAAGGGCTATATCAAGTCAACATGGCTAAGATGAGTAAAGCCATAGATGCATTATCGAAGTTAATTTTGACCTTGCAAGGTGATGGCGATTACGCTGGAGTGAGTCAGTTGGTGACTGACAAAGGGGTGATTAAAGAAACGTTAGCAGCTGATTTAAAACGCCTAACAGATGCAAATATTCCGGTAGATATCACCTTTGAACAGGGCAAAAATATACTTAAGTTGAAAATGCCATAACGTAATAGCATGATATTTTTACTATAGAACTACTCTTGCTGTGCTAAATTTATCGATATCCGGGTAGGATGGACGAAACTTTATCAATAGCAATCAATCTCTTTCAAAAAGCACAGAACAAGATGCCGCCGAGCTGCTGTACCAAAACAGCATAGGCGGCATACTTGTTTCGCTGTTCGCCGCGACCATGCTGGTTTTCGCTTTTGACAATACCAACTTAGTGACGTTCAAACACACTTGGTGGTGGGTGATGCTTGCTGTCGTTTGTGTTCGATTACTTGATTCACTCTGGTGGCGTACCAAACAAAAAGGGCAAAAATACAATGGCCACCGCGCAACGCTCAGATTTGTCACGGGCACATTTGTAACAGCCGCGATGTGGTGTATTTATTGTTTAGGCGTTTACGCTACCGCTGACACAGTAGAATTAGCCAGTACAATCATTATTGTGGCCGCCATGGCAGGCGGTGCTGCCAGTGTCTTAGCTGCCCATAAAAAAACGGCTATGGCCTACTCAGTCATATTGCTGGTGCCATTTTCAATTGGCCTGCTCCTTTCCGATGATGATTATCGTCAAGTATTGGGAGTATTGGGTTTATCCTTCGGGTTGGTGATGAGTATCAGCGCGAAAAAAGCGGCTGACTTCACTACCCAGGCGATTCGATTAAAAAATGAAAATGCCTCGTTAGTACAACACATGGAAGCTCAAGTGGAAAAACGTACTCGTAAAATCTATGAGCTATCGAATCTTGACCCTCTAACCGGTTTATTTAATCGCACTGCTTTTCTTAATCACTTGAAAGTAAGCCTTCAGGAGTGCGTAGAACAACATCAGCCAATGGCGCTTCTGTTTATAGATTTAGACGGCTTCAAGAAAATCAATGACACCATAGGCCACGATGCAGGTGATCAAATACTGACTCAAACAGCCTTACGTTTGAAGGAGCATTGCAACGACCATCAACTATTGTGCCGCTGGGGCGGTGATGAATTCTTAATTGCGCTGCCCAACACACAGCAAGCATCAGCCGTGGCCCAGTCAAAAGCATTAATTGATTATATCTCAGAGGCTTATACCTACGATAATGCACAACTTTCATTAGGCGCGACCATTGGGATCTCCCTTTACCCGCAACATGCAAGCGACGAATTAAAGCTCATTCAGCTTGCTGACATGGCAATGTATTATCAGAAGAAACGCGCTATATCGACTTCTGGGGTGTTTTCAAAAGAGTTAGGTAGCAAATTAACCCGAGAGCAATTTTTGAAAGATGGATTGGCGCGCGCCATAGAAAACAAAGAACTTAGCTTGTCCTTTCAGCCCATCATGGCCTCGGATAATAGCGAAATATGTGCGTTTGAAGCTTTACTACGTTGGCAAAAAGAAGGTGAGCATATTTCTCCCGTTGAATTTATTCCGATCGCTGAGCAACACGGGTTTATCCGCAAAATAGGCACTTGGGTGCTAAACAAAGCCTGCTTTGTTGCGGCATCTTGGCCTAAACCCATTGCGGTAAGTGTGAATGTGTCGGTCAGTCAATTACAATCTGATGACTTTATAACCATTGTAGAAGAAGCCTTGCTTACTAGTGGCCTTCCGGCTGACTTACTTCATTTAGAAATAACTGAATCCGTCTTTTCGTTTGATAAAGACATTATGATTTCGCGTATCAGAATATTGCAAAGTAGGGGGATTAAGGTCTCTATTGACGACTTTGGCACCGAATACTCTTCTTTATCTGTCATGCAAGACTTGGCGGTTAATACAGTCAAAATAGACCGTTCATTTGTCAGCCGATTAGATTCTAGTGGGCTGGCAATTGTTCAAGCGGTTATCAATATTGCTCATGCATTTGATTATTTGGTTGTTGCTGAAGGTGTTGAAACGAGAGAGCAAGCCCTTGCATTGCAAAAATTAGGCGTGCATTTTTCCCAAGGTTTTTATTTTTCTAAACCCATACCTGAACACAAGGTGCTGCAGTTCATCAAAAAGCCTTGTGCCAAATTAACAGATGACAACGCCATTCTGACCAAGGTATAGCGATTATAGGTTTAACAGTGGATATACACTGGGGGCATAAAAAAGCGAAGCATTTCGCTTCGCCTTTCGTTATTTTTTGTCCCTTTTTATTTTATAGCTGTTATTACTCGATTTTCAATTTATCGCTATAAGGCGGCCAGCCAAGTGGCTTACCTGCCAACACATGTAAATGAATGTGATAGACAGTTTGCCCACCATACTCATTGCAATTCATCACTGTACGAAAGCCTTGCTCTGCCAAACCGTGCTCTTTCAATATATGAGCAGCAACCCAAGACAAATGACCCACCACTTCACGATCTTCTTTTTCAATGTCATTGATGGTTGCGATGGCCTTCTTAGGTATCACTAAGAAGTGCATAGGCGCTTGGGGGTTGATATCCCTGAACGCCAAAGACATCTCATCTTCGTATAAGATCTCAGCGGGGATTTCTTTATTAATGATTTTAGTAAAAATTGTTTCACTCATACTAATACTCCTTTTTCGTCATGATTACGCGAAAACAAACAACAGCAGAATAACGCCAAGTAACATGCGGTAGATAACAAACGGCAGCATACCAATACGTGAAATCCACGCTAGAAACAGGTAAATACACGCGTAAGCACTGACAAAGGATAAAACCGCTCCTACGATTAGGGCGTTCCAATCTACCGCATCAGGAGCGCTGACTAAATCTAAGGTGGCTAGAAGGCCAGCACCAAGGATCACCGGTATTGACAATAAGAAAGAAAAACGCGCTGCGCTTTCCCTATCAAGCCCTAGCATTAGGCCAGCGGTCATTGTAATACCGGAGCGTGATGTACCGGGTATTAAAGCAATCGCTTGTGCCATACCTACGATGAGGGCACTTTTCCATGTCATATCATAAATGTGTTTATTTAAGGCCGCTTTTTTATCGGCATACCAAAGTAATAAGCCAAAACCGATTGTAGTGCAGGCAATCACCAGTGCAGAACGGGCGTACTCTTCAATAAACGCTTTACCCGCAAAACCAAATATTAAAGCAGGAATAGTCGCTATGATTACCCACCAGGCTAAACGACTGTCATCAGTTTGATTTTTACTAAAACCTGAGCTAAACCAAGCGACCAACATACGGCCAATATCGCCTCTAAAATAGATCATAACAGCTAATAAACTGCCCACATGAACGGCAACATCAAACGCTAAACCTTGGTTTTCCCACCCAAGCAGCACGGAAGGTAAAATAAGATGAGCAGAGCTAGAAATAGGTAGAAACTCGGTAATGCCTTGGATAATGGCAAGAATAATAATTTCAGTGAGAGTCATTGGCGATTAGCGCTCCATGTAAATTTGATAGGCCATAACTGTTGTTGGGATTTATCGTATTGCTGCCACAAGGAAAAGTAACTTTTATTCGCTAGCGGATGTTCTACTTCTGGTGCAATTTCCGCTAAGGGCTGCAATACAAACGCATTGTAGAGGATCTCAGGGCGTGGAAGTTCCATCGGTGTTTGAATAATGACATCATCGTATGTCAGTAAATCAAGATCTAACGTACGCGGAGCAAATTTTTTGCTTTCCCGGGTGCGCAGGTTTTCGGTTTCTATCTTCTTTAAGTGCTCGACCACTTCATTGATGGGCAAGTGAGTATCTGCCTGTACCACTAAGTTGTAAAAGTTATTCCCGTCGAACCCAACGGATTTACTTTCATAAACCGATGATAAAGTGAGTTCACCGAACGCTGCATACATAGCATCCAGACCAGCACTGATATGCTGCTCTCGATTAATATTACTGCCAACACTGATGAAAATAGTATGCTGAGGCGCTTGTGCACTCATGTATCTTTACGCTCACGAGTAAACTCAACCGCTACATTTTGCGCTGTAGGTAAAATGTCAGGTTTGCTCAATTTCAAGGTCATTTTCTGTACCGGAAATTGGCTAAAGACTTGGCTGATCATGGCTTGAGCTAGTGCTTCAATTAACGCAAATTGACTATTTGCAGCCACGTCTGTAACAGCTTGTGCTACTTCCGCGTAATTCAGCGTATCGTCAACATCATCGCTATAGGCAGGCTTTTGTAAATCACTAAATAATACTATATCGACCAGTAATCGCTGAGTCGCATCCCGCTCCCAATCGTACACGCCTATTAGAGATTGTACCTCTAAGCCTTCAATGTAAATTTTATCCATGAAAGATCCGCGCTGTTATTGGTTAAATTTTAAGGTAATCTTGGTGAATTGTACCTCGTTTACAGAACATAAGTACATGACGTCACTTAGCATTTTACTCTTTTGTAGCGCATATTTGTTGGGCTCTATATCCAGCGCGGTCTTGATCTGTCGTGTATTTACCCTGCCCGATCCGCGCAAGACGGGCTCTAACAACCCAGGTGCGACAAATGTTTTGCGCATTGGCGGTAGGCTGCCGGCAGCCTTAGTCTTTATTTTCGATGTGCTAAAAGGAACCATCCCTGTATACCTGGGCTACCTGCTAGGCATGTCCCCAATCACATTGGGGCTAGTTGGCATCGCTGCCTGCTTAGGGCACATCTACCCTTTGTATTTCAATTTCAATGGTGGAAAAGGCGTAGCCACTGCAATTGGAGCAATGCTGCCCTTGGGCTGGGAGTTATGCAGTCTGCTATTGGCCTGCTGGCTGTTGATTATCTTTATCACCGGCTATTCGTCTTTGGCCGCGATTATTTCAGTCAGCGTGGCACCTTTTATTACGTGGTTTGTCAAACCTGCTTACACAGCGCCCGTCACCATGTTATGCATACTGATAATTGTGCGCCACAGGCAAAACATCATTCGTTTGATAAATGGCCAAGAAAGTAAGATATGGGATAAAGGGCGAACGAAAGAATAGTGACAGTAGGCCGATGTTACGGCCTATTTATAACCCTTGGGAGGTACAACAGCGCGCAGCAAACATTAGATAGCTTCTAGCTCGTCAAGAGACCAGCGAGGTTGTGCCTTGGTGGCTAAGCCTTCAGTTTCACCAGCTTTCAATCTTTTGAGCCCTGCATAAGCAATCATAGCGCCGTTATCCGTGCAAAATTCTAAACGAGGGTAAAACACGGTGCCATGTAGCTTTTTCATCATGGCTTCAAATTCGATGCGCAACTGTTTATTAGCACTTACTCCGCCTGCAATTACCAGACGTTTTAACCCTGTCTGTTTAAGTGCTCGTCTACACTTAATAGCGAGGGTGTCTACGACTGCTTCTTGAAACGCATAAGCAATATTGGCTTTCGTCTGCGCTGACTGATCTGAACTACGAATTGTATTAGCTGCGAACGTTTTTAAACCGCTGAAGCTGAAATCTAGCCCAGGGCGGTCGGTCATAGGGCGAGGAAACTTATAATGCCCTGCTTCACCTTGCTCAGCCATTTTAGCTAACAAAGGCCCACCGGGGTAATCTAACCCTAGAAGCTTAGCCGTTTTATCAAACGCCTCACCTGCGGCGTCATCCACTGATTCACCTAAAATTTCGTATTGCCCAATACCATCAACGCGAACCATCATCGAGTGACCACCGGACACTAACAAGGCCACAAACGGAAACTCTGGCGCGGGCTCATCTAACATAGGGGCCAGTAAGTGTCCTTCCATGTGGTGCACCCCAACTGCAGGCACATCCCAAGCAAACGCTAAGCTGCGAGCAACAGATGAGCCAACTAACAGGGCTCCTACTAAACCAGGCCCTTTGGTAAAGGCGATGCCGTCAATATCATCCTTTGTGCAATTGGCATCAAGCAATGCTTGCTTTATTAAAGGTACAATTTTGCGCACGTGATCGCGAGAGGCTAGCTCAGGCACCACACCGCCATAATCAGCATGCAACTTTACTTGGCTATAGAGTTGATGAGATAATAAACCTTGATGTTCATCGTAAACAGCGATGCCAGTTTCATCGCAAGATGTTTCAATACCAATAACGCGCATAGTAGATGTGGTGTTCCAAGTAAATGTTAGGCCGCGCATTCTACCTTTCTCATGATGATTTCACCATATTAGAGTGAATAATCCGCGACTAATCCAATATTTCCCATATCGGGTCTTTACATTGTTAGCGTATATGATTAAAATTCCGCACCATTTTTAACCGAGCCGGTTATTTTTTGCGCTGGCAGACAAAGTATTTATTTTTGAGGTGAGATTTTAATGCCAATCGTTAAAGTTAGAGAAAACGAACCATTTGACGTAGCGTTGCGTCGTTTTAAACGTTCATGTGAAAAAGCAGGTGTTCTTTCTGAAGTTCGTCGTCGCGAATTTTTTGAAAAGCCTACTTGGGAACGTAAGCGTAAGAAAGCAGCTGCTAAAAAACGTCTTTTGAAGAAGTTGTCTCGCGAAAACGCACGTCGCATCAGATTGTACTAATTCTCTCCTAGGGTGTTTAACGTATTAAACACCCTTTGCAGTTTTATCTTAGGTTCATTTTAAGTATTTCTTCGAGTCAATTTCATGTCCTTGTTAGATGATTTAAAAAATGCCCAAAAAGACGCAATGCGCGCCAAAGACAAAGTTCGTCTTGGTACTATTCGTATGGCGTTAGCAGCGGTTAAGCAACGTGAAATCGATGAGCGTATTGAGCTCAACGACAGCGATGTCATTGCTCTGCTTACTAAGATGGTAAAACAGAGAAAAGACGCTGCGAGTCAGTTCGAACAAGCCAATCGTCAAGATTTAGTTGACGTAGAACTTGCTGAAATTGATATTTTGCACACTTTTTTGCCTCAGCCTTTGAGCGAAGAAGAAGTCAGCACCTTGATTGACCAAGCAATGGTTGAAACACAGGCAAGCGGAATGCAAGATATGGGTAAAGTAATGGCTTGGTTGAAACCTAAGGTTCAAGGTCGAGCTGACATGGGAAAATTAAGCGGTCAAATAAAAGCCAAGCTAGCTTAGCTAGACCCCTTAAATTCGCCTTAATCAATATTAAGGCACCCAAATATTTATTGAAATCAAGCCGCATTTATTTGCGGCTTGTTTGTTTATGCAGACCAAGTATAGTGCTTTTTTGCATCCCTCATGCTTTATCCGAATAAATTGAGAAGTTGACATGAACGGCCGTATACCTCGTGAATTTATTGATGATTTAATCGCTCGCACCGATATTGTTGAGGTGGTAGACAATCGTGTTAAGCTCAAAAAAGCAGGTAGAAATTATCAAGCTTGCTGCCCGTTTCATAATGAAAAAAGTCCCTCATTTACTGTAAGCCAAGACAAACAATTTTATCACTGCTTCGGTTGCGGTGCCCATGGCAATGTTATTTCCTTTTTGATGGAATATGACCGGCTTGAATTCCCGGAAGCCATTGAAGAACTAGCGCAATATCATAGTGTTGATGTACCTAGAGAAAAAAGCTCTACCCCCGCCCCAACTGCTGAGCAAAAACAGCAAAAGGCAGATGATTACGAGCTTATGGAAACCATATCGCGCTATTTCTCTCAGCAACTTAAGGTGCATAGCGATAAAGACAAAGCTATCGACTATTTAAAAAAGCGCGGCCTAAGTGGTGAAGTCGTGAAGGCGTTTGGTATAGGGTACGCTCCATCCGAATGGGACGCCGTACTTAGCACTTTTGGGCGCACACCTGAAGCGCAACAACAACTGCTAGATTTAAAGCTCATCACAGAGAATGATAATCGCCGTCGGTTTGACTTCTTTCGCGAACGTATCATGTTCCCTATTCGGGATAAGCGCGGTCGTATAGTTGGTTTCGGGGGCCGAGTATTAGGTGACGGTACGCCCAAATACCTTAACTCTCCCGAAACGCGCATATTCCATAAAGGCAACGAACTTTATGGTTTCTATCAAGCAAAACAAGCACATCGCAACTTGCCTCGAGTCATGATTGTTGAAGGTTATATGGATGTGGTGGCCCTCGCCCAATTTGATATTAATTACGCGGTCGCATCGTTAGGCACAGCCACCACCCCAGAACACATACAAATGCTATTTCGTACTACCAGCGAGGTCGTTTGTTGCTATGACGGCGACCGAGCTGGGCGAGAAGCAGCTTGGCGCGCATTAGAAAATGCCTTGGCATATCTAAAAGACGGCGTGGAAATGAAATTCTTGTTTTTACCCGATGGAGAAGACCCTGATACTCTGGTGCGCCAGATTGGTAAAGACGCATTTGAGCAAAAACTGGTGAGCGACTCTGTACCTCTGTCTAAATTTTTCTTTGATAATTTACTGCAGCGTCACCATATAGGTAGTGCAGAAGGTAAAGCAGCGTTAAAAGCAGAAGCAATGCCGTTAATTGAGCAAATATTAGGGGATAATCAACGAGCGATTTTAACCTCTGATCTCAGTACGCATATGGGCGATAGAAACCGCCACCGCTTAGAGCAAGACGTAGCCAAAGCGAATCAGCATAAAGCAGGCGCAAAACTGGACTTTACCGCTTTGAATAAAGCCAAGATTTCTCCTGTAAGGATGATGATCCGCTTACTACTTGACCAGCCAGGGATTGCTATCGAGTGTCAGCATGCTAATCCCGCTGCATTGGGCGATATGCAGGTGCCTGGCTTGGACTTTTTAAGCGAACTTTTCCAGTACTGTTTAATTAAACCCTCTGCCAATACCGCCCAAGTGTTAGAGCATTTTAGGGATCATCCTCAGAGTAAGAATCTCGCTAAATTGCTCGGTTGGGAATACGCTGAAGAAAACCAAGCATTGGTTTTTAAAGATAGTTTTGCCAAGTTACTGGATTGGCACTTTAAAAGTAGGATGGACGAGCTCATGTCAAAAGCGCGCTTGGGAAATCTCAGTTCAGATGAAAAACAAGAGCTGAACCTACTTGTAAAAGAACAAAAATGACCCAACATCTAGCCCAAGGGTAGTCGAGTCTGCTATACTGGCTAATTCGCTACAGCCTCGAGCCCAAGCAAAGTATTTAGCATTTTGAGCCCATTAATGGGTCCTCAGGGTGCAATTTTAACCCAAATCGAGAAGTGTAAGGTATATGGTGCAAAGCAAGCAGTCGCAGATAAAACTCCTCATTGCAAAAGGTAAAGAACAAGGCTACTTGACCTTTGCCGAAGTAAATGATCACCTGCCTCAAGACATAGTTGACTCGGATCAAATCGAAGACATTATCCGCATGATCAACGACATGGGGATCAAAGTGTTTGAAAACGCTCCTGATTCCGATGAACTATTGATGCAAGAAACCACGACAGATGAAGAAGTCGCGGAAGCCGCCGCCCAAGCCCTAGCTACGGTAGAAAGCGAGATTGGTAGAACAACAGATCCTGTGCGTATGTATATGCGTGAAATGGGTACGGTTGAGCTGTTAACTCGTGAAGGCGAAATTGTTATCGCCAAGCGCATCGAAGAAGGTATCAACCAGGTTCAATGTTCTGTTGCAGAATACCCTGAGGCAATCACCTACTTGCTTGATCAGTGGGACATGTACGAAGCCGAAGAAATTCGCTTAAGTGACATCATTGTTGGTTTTGTTGACCCTAACGAAGCAGACAATATTGCCCCTACCGCTACTCACATTGGTTCTGAGTTATCTGAAGAAGAGTTGGAAGACGAAGATGACGATGGCGATGATAGCGATGATGAAGACGAAGAAGAAGAAGATACAGGCCCAGATCCAGAAGAGGCCCGTGAGAAGTTTTCTGAATTACGTGTTCAATACGAAAAAACGCGCGATGTAATTGCATCTGAAGGCCGTTCTCACGCTAAGTCACGCAAAGAAATTGATGAATTAAGCGAGATTTTCAAAGAGTTCCGCTTAGTGCCTAAGCAGTTTGACCGTATGGTTAAAAACATGCGTGGCATGATGGATCGCATCCGTGTGCAAGAGCGCATTGTGATGAAACACTGTGTTACTGCGGCAAAAATGCCTAAGAAAGACTTCATTAAGGCGTTTTCTGGCAACGAAACCAGCACTGATTGGTTGTTCGAAATTCTTGCTTCTGACGCGCCTTATGTTGAAGAGCTTAAAGTACATCAAGAAGAACTAGAGCGTAGCATCGGTAAAATGAATGCCGTTGAAGACGAAACCGGCTTAATCATTGCCGACATAAAAGACATTAACCGTCGTATGTCGATTGGTGAAGCGAAAGCTCGCCGTGCGAAGAAAGAAATGGTGGAAGCTAACTTACGTTTGGTTATCTCAATCGCGAAGAAGTACACCAACCGTGGTTTACAATTCTTGGATCTGATCCAAGAAGGTAATATCGGTTTGATGAAAGCAGTTGATAAATTTGAATACCGCCGTGGTTACAAGTTCTCGACTTATGCTACCTGGTGGATCCGCCAAGCAATTACGCGTTCGATTGCGGATCAGGCACGTACCATTCGTATTCCTGTGCACATGATCGAAACAATCAATAAATTGAACCGTATTTCTCGTCAGATGTTACAAGAAATGGGCCGCGAACCAACACCAGAAGAGTTGTCAGAGCGCATGTTAATGCCTGAAGACAAAATCCGTAAGGTGTTGAAAATTGCTAAAGAACCAATTTCAATGGAAACCCCTATCGGCGATGATGAAGATTCACATTTAGGTGATTTCATTGAAGATAGCACCATTGTGCAGCCTCTTGATTCTGCCACTGGCGGTAGCTTGAAGAACGCCACTCAAGAAGTATTAGCAGGCCTAACCGCCCGTGAAGCGAAAGTATTGAGAATGCGTTTTGGTATCGATATGAACACGGATCACACGCTTGAAGAAGTCGGTAAGCAGTTTGACGTTACTCGTGAGCGTATTCGTCAAATCGAAGCGAAGGCACTGCGCAAACTACGCCACCCAAGCCGCTCTGAGCAGCTACGCAGCTTCTTAGACGAGTAATAATAAAACGTAAGCAATGCGCTTATGTCTTTTATTAGCAAGTACAAAAAACCGGATTCAATATCCGGTTTTTTTTCGCCTACGTTTTAACTAGACTGCACTTCAGTCAATCATCTATTCGCTACAGAATAGGTCCACACCACGTTAATAAGTAGTCACTCTTCAAGAGTTAAAAAAATCCAATGCTCTGTTGATGGAACACAAAAAAGCGGCATGGGTGTTGTCACTCATGCCGCTTTTACATAATAACTCTAAGTTAGAAATCATCCCCCTTAACGTAAGGAATTTCATCTTCGAGTTTCTCTAGCTTGTGAGTGATAGCCAGCGGCGAGCCAGTGTTACGTGCTAACCAATAGTAAGCAGTGGGAACCACAAACAAGGTCAGTAGCGTTGATACAAGTACTCCAGCGAAAATCACCATACCGATAACCGTTCTGCTTTCGGAGCCAGCACCACTTGCAAACACCAGTGGTAATGAACTAAAGATAGTAGTGAAACTGGTCATCACGATAGGCCGCAGGCGCAACATGGCGGCGCGTTTAAGGGCTAATTCAAACTCAGCACCAGCATCACGTAGTTGATTGGCAAACTCTACAATCAGAATGCCGTTTTTGGCCGCAAGCCCAATTAACATCACTAAGCCGATTTGGCTGTATATATTCAGCGTCATTCCCGCAAAATATAATCCGATAAAGGCCCCTACTAACGCCAATGGCACAGTGAGCATGATAACTAACGGATGCACCCAACTTTCAAATTGAGCCGCAAGGATCAAATAAACGATTACCAACGCCATTAGGAAGATAAAAATAATCGAGTTACCCGACTCCTGATAAAGTTGAGACTCTCCTTTGTAATCTACCGACACACCCTCTGGTAATTCGGTATCAACAATATTGTTGAGGTAAGCTAGTGCTTCACCCACCGTGTAACCGTCTGCTAGGTTCGCATCAATTGTAATACTGCGCATGCGATTGTAGCGATTTAAGCGTGAAGACGTTGCTCGCTCCTCCACTTTCAGTAGGTTATCCATTGGGATCAGTTCGCCGGTTCTAAATGAGCGCACATACAAATTATCAATACTTTGTGGGCTGCGATAGTCCTCACGGCGACCTTCTAAGATCACATCGTATTCTTGGCCACGATCCAGAAAGGTCGACACACGGCGTTGGCCTAACATCGTTTCTAACGTAGTACCAATATCGCTCACCGATACCCCTAAATCTGCTGCACGCTCGGTATCGATATTAATCAATAGTTGCGGCAACGTTTCTTTGTAGTCTGAATCTAACCGCAGCAAGTTAGGGTTTTGTCGGGCAATTGACAGAAGCTTATCCCGCCACTCAACCAACTCTTCATAGGTGTTCCCTTGAAGTACAAACTGTACTGGGCGTCCAACACCGCGCCCGCCTAGACTTGAGCGCATGATAGCGAACGCTCGCACATCAGGAATAACAGACAACTTTTGACTGATTTCATCCATCAAATCAAATGTAGAGCGTTTTTTGTCATCCCCTATTGGGGTGCCTACAATTGCGATGCCTGCACTGCTGCCAAAGCCTGGTAATCGAACGAGTACTCGCGTTGCTTCTCCCGTGTCTAAATACGGCAGAATGATCTCTTCTACCTTTTTCATGCTTCTACTATTTTCTTTAAAGCTTGCGCCCTCTGCCGCTTGGATCTGTATAAAGAAATTGCCCCGGTCTTCTTTAGGTACAAATTCACTAGGTAATATCTCTACCAATCGTAACAAACCAACAACACTCACCAGAATAAGTAACGCCATTAGAATAGGTTGATGAATGGTTTTGCCAAGCACCTTAAAGTAGCTGCCTTCAAACTTGGTGAACGACCTGTTCATCCACGCATTTAACCCTGTAGAACTTTCGGTTTTTGTTAACAGTTTAGAGCTCAACATAGGTATCAGCGTTAATGCAGTGACACTTGAAAATGCCACTGCAGCAGCTATTGCCAAAGCGAACTCGGTAAATAACCGACCTATATTTCCTTGTAAAAATACTAAGGGTACGAACACCGCGATCAACACTAATGTTGTTGCTATAACAGCAAACCCGACCTCACGTGCTCCGCGATAGGCAGCTAATAACGGCGGCTCACCTAACTCTATACGACGTGAAATATTCTCAAGTACTACAATGGCATCATCCACCACCAACCCAATGGCTAACACTAATGCCAGAAGCGTTAATAAGTTAATAGAAAAGCCTAGGGCGTACATCACGGTGAACGCGGCGACTAATGACACAGGTACTGTCACCGCAGGGATGATCGTCGCACGGATATTGCCAAGGAAAATATAAATAACTAACACCACCATCAACATCGCAATGGCTAGCGTTTCATATACTTCGTTTATTGAGGCTTCAATAAACACTGAGGAGTCATAACTCGGTACAATGAAAATATTATCCGGCAAGGTCTGCTGAATTTCATCTATCGCTTCTTTTGCAGCTCTTGCTACCTCTAAGGTATTGGCTTTCGATTGCTTGGTAATACCTAAGCCAATCATATTCACGCCATTACCACGAAACTCTGTTTCGTCGTCTTCTGCGCCTAGCTCAACAGTAGCCACTTCACCTAAACGAATAAGATATCCGTCAGCGCCTGCTTTAACTGGAAGTTTTGAGAAATCATCCGGACTTAAATAACTGCGTGCAACACGCACATCAAAATCTCGTTGATCCGACTGCACTTCCCCGGCGGGAAGCTCCACATTTTCAGCCTGAATGACCTGCTCTATATCTGCAACAGTAATGCCTCTAGCCGCCATAGCATTACGATTAAGCCAGACTTTCATGGCGTAACTACGGCCGCCCCCTAAACGTACGTTTGCCACCCCCTCGGCCACCGATAATCGGTCTACCAAGTAACGGTCGGCGTAGTCGGTTAGCTCCATAACACTCATGTTGTCACTGCGCAGGTTGTACCAAACAATGACGTCATCATCTGAGGTTGATTTTGATACCTCGGGAGGATCTGCCTGATCCGGCAGGTTGTTAAGCGCTCGGCTTACTCGCTCACGCACATCGTTAGAAGCAGCGTCAATGTCTCTGGAAAGATTAAATTCCACATCGATTGAAGAACGGCCGTTTCTGCTGGTCGATTCAATATTTTTAATCCCTTCTATACCACTGATACGGTCTTCTAGTAATTGGGTGATCCGGCTTTCTATGATGGCTGCTGATGCGCCAGTGTAGGTTGTATTAATTGATACAATGGGAGGGTCAACATCTGGATACTCCCGCAATGACAGGAACGTCACAGCAACAATACCAAACACAACTAAAAGTAAATTGACGACCGAAGCAAATACCGGGCGTTTAATGGAGATATCAGATAACAACATTACATTTACCCTTGAGATGCGTGCATAGACAGCACATTAACATCCGAGCCTTCGCGCAGACGAAGTGCACCTTGAATCACAACCTGCTCGCCTTCCTGCAAACCAGACGTTATCTGTGCAATACCAGGTTTTCGCAAGCCCACTTTAACTTCCTTACGAGTCACTTTATTATCTTCAATCACAAACACAAATTGCTTGTCTTCAATAGGGACTAAAGCACCTTCTGGTATTGTCAGCGTCTCGAGAATTTCTTTTTCAAGATGAATTTGCAATAACATGCCAGGGCGAAGCTTTAGCTCTTTGTTATCGATAATTGCGCGAATTTGGATTGCGCGAGTAACAGGGTCCACACGGGACGCAATACTGGAGATTTCACCTTCAAATGTTTCTCCTGGGTATGCTACTGATGTCGCCGACACCTGCTGACCTTTGCGTACACTGGGTAAATGCGACTCAGCGATAGTAAAGTCCATTTTGATAACATGTAAATCATCTAATGTTGCAATTAAATCCCCAGGCATCACCAAGGCCCCTAAGCTTACTTGACGCACACCTAGTAAGCCGCTGAACGGCGCACGTAACTCTAGTTCTTCTAACTGTGCCTTGGCTACTTCTAATTGTGCTTTGAGGGCTTTTACATTCGCTTCCTGTTCATCTAGTAGCTGGGCAGAAGCAACGCTTTTTTGTGCTAAGTTGTCGATACGCTTTAACTGGCGTTTCGCTTCTTGTAAATTAATGTCGAGCTCATTTAATCGCGCTCTTTCTTCACGATCGCTCAACTTAATAAGTAGCTGACCTTTCTTAACCAAATCCCCATCGTCAAACTCTATACTTTGCACAATGTCTGACTTTTGCGCCGTCAACATAACTGATTCGTTTGCATTCGCAGTTCCTAGCGCTTCAACTGTCACAGGAAACTTTTCTTTCACCATAGTATATGCAGTCACAGGAGTCGCACTCGGCTTCTGCCGTTGCTCCTCTACGTCAGTAGGCAAATACAAGTAAACAAGTAACCCACTCGCCAAAATCAGCGCAATTAGAATGGGTGAAAATGAAATTCCTTTGGACATGGAGAAACCTTTTTATGTGTTAAATTCTGAGTGTATGCTTTCTACGACTAAAGCCGCAATTTGGCTCGATAGTACGTTAAATTGTTGTACTTACTTAGTAACATTTACGCTTTCTTACACTTTTTTAACGCGCAAGTTATTGAACTGAAAACTACGGTATTTCACCGCATTTTAGTATTCGGGAACGCACCAAAAGTACGCAAAACATGCCCTTTAACGAACATTCGGCCACCATTAATCCATGAGATAACACTGCCGATTAATCGCGACTGACAACTAATTTGCAGGCACAAAAAAAGGCGCTCTAGATGAACGCCTTTATTCTGAGTTTACAACTCTCTAATCTGAGCCGTAAATTAAACTTAATATCAACTAATTATTCAACAGCACACCGTGAACGGGTACACATACGTTGGAGTAATCTAACATCCGTATAAGTGACTTGACCATCATCATTGAAATCGAAACTCATGTCGATATCCTGACGAAGCTGAATCGCTCTTGTTAAAGCACGTATATCCATCATATCCACGTCGCCATCACCATCCCAATCTCCTTTCACTGCAACAACGGCATTCGCATTAATCTCGCTATTTTCCGCTTTGGTACCAACATTGGCTGGTAAAGAAGAGGTTGCGAACAGTTCGATTGGACCACCAGCATTATCTTCAGTAACAACTAAGCTAAATGTTAGAAGTTGAGTGTTATCAGGATCTTGTAATGTGAAACAAAGTTGTGAACCGGACACAATATCAGTTCCTATATCACCAATAGGCTCACTAGCTCCCACGTAGTGAGTGGTCAATCCTGTCTGTCCATCTACTGATTCAAAACCAATCGATGTCCCTGAGGTATCAGGTGTAACATGAGACACATTATCATAAGTAAATACGATGCTAGGTTGGTCACCCACAGCTTCATTCATAAAGACAACTTGGAAATCAAGAACATCTGCATCGCCAGAGAAAGGACGCATATCATCCCACTCGACTATAGTGACAGCTGATCCGGCCGTCGCGACAGTGATACCCGATCCATTAGCAACATCAAGTATCATGTCACGCCAAAATGGAGCTACAACACCGTTCGGAGCATTGTCATCTGGCATCAATTGATTAACCCAAGGCGTTGAGCCTGCGTCTCCCGTAAGCGTGATGAATCCGTCATCTGTCACACTAATTGAGTCGTACAGTTGACCAAGGAATGACGCTGGCACACTAAAGTTTGCCGTTGTGGTATCACCGTCAGCACCCGAGAACCCAAGACCAAATCCGGCTAGGTCAATATAACCAGAACCTTGGCCAAAGTTAGGGTTCGCACACAATGGATTATTTGCATTAGTAGAAGCAGTATAAGACGCCGTTTGTCCTTTAATGGATTCTTGAACCACATTCCATGTTAGAGATCCGTCATCAGCCACTGTGCCGTCAAGCAAAGAGCCTTCAACTAATTCTACACCTGCCGGTAAGGCTAACGAAATATCATATAGACGATCATCACGTGTAAAGTTCGGTCCTATTTGTATGGCATAGTCGATAACATCACCAGCCACCAGTACGTCATCTGAGCCGCCTAAAACTTGTACGTCATCAACGATCCTATCTAACTCCACAACAACAAGACCGAAGTTACCTGCAGATTCAGAACTAGAACCAACATCAAACGCACCATAGTATTTGTCACCTTCTACAGCTTCAATGTCCCAGCCAACGCGAATATCGAACGGGGTAATCGCAGGGATAGAAGAAGGAGCATCTACTGTTAGGTTGTCACCATCGTCTCCATCCACTAATGCCGTAGCAATCGTAAACTCATCACTTGCACCAGCTGCTGAAGCGCTCCAGTTTTGAATAACGAACCAATACGTACCAGATTCAGGTTCAATAAGGCCTACTTTCTCCAAAGCCGTACCAGACGCACTTGAACCTACAACCTCATTCGATTCTGGAATACCATTTTCATTCACATCTCTTACTACGAACAAATCTAAATCTGGCGATTCAGATGCGGTTATCTCACCGACCAAATATTTAGCGCCTTCAGGAACCGTCATAGAAATAACGTGAACACCGTCATTTAAATCATCTAGGGCACTACTGTTATTGCTATCTCCTAAAATGCTTGCGACGGTATTTGTCGCTTTAGTCAGTCCATAAGAACGCGCCGTAAAGTCATTGATTTCCACCGCTAATATATCTGAAAGGACACGCGTATCTGCATCTCGATCAGCTGAAATATTCATGGTATCTGGAATATTACTCGTTGTAGCAATTACAGCCACAGGCAAATGTAAATCAGGCGAGCTATCAGAAGTAAGATTCACTTGACCAAACAAGAAGTCTTGACCACTTTCACTTGCTGATGCTGTTACTGTAATTTGCTGACTTTGACCCGCTAGGATATCAAACGATTCAGGACTAACTGTGACACTCACACCATCAGATATGCCTACTCCAGCAACAGTCCAAGAGCCGTCTTTGGTAGCGGTAAACGTTCTTGTCCAACGACATGCCCCAACACAGTTATCATCCGCCATACTGGGAATGTTAAGCGTGCGTGGATCACCACCATCATTTGGATTGGCCGCTAAGTAATTAGCACCAGACTCATCCATTATGAGACCGGTTTGATTGGCTAAATTGACCTGGATACGACCAGAGCCCATATCAAACCAATCTGCAGGAGTAACGCCATCTTCTTTACGCATATTGGTGGTTGCGGTCATCATCAATGCAGAGCGTACATTATCAGGCGACCAACTAGGATTTGCTTCCATCAACAATGCTGCTGCGCCTGCTACATGTGGGCTTGCCATTGACGTACCACTTAAGAAAGCAAAATCGCTTGGATCAGCCACATGACCATCGTGACCAAACATTTGATCCGCTGAAGCGGCATAAATGCTAACGCCAGGCGCTGCTACTTGTGGCGTAATGGTACTAATGGAAGGGTTAGGCCCTCTAGAGGAGAAATCAGCAATATCATCCCCTTCACTTAAAATTAACTCACCCGCAGAAGCGGTAATGGTAGCCATGTGCCCTTCGCCACTTGCTAGCCAACTGCGTAACATGTCCGCTTTTTCGGCATTAATGTGAATACCTGGGATAACATAAGCGTCATTATCGACTGTGCTGCCACCGCCAATTAAGTTACCTAAAACAAATCCATCTGCACCGCCAGCGGCGACATTCTGTGCTTTTGCGACTCGCGCTATCGCACCTCTATCACAAAGCACTATTTCTCCGCTGAAGGTACCATCAGGAAATGGTTGTAAACACTGTGCTGGATCGCCATCGGGATCGTTCGCATTACTATAATCACCCGCATAAACGATGGATGCTGTGATCCCACCAGAATTACTGTTACCGGTTAGCGTACCTAATTCAGTATCACCGCCAGTAAAATCGCCTATCTCTTTGGCGTAATCTATTTCACGACCGTGGGTTGAAGCCGCAACTGCGGTATACCAAGGGGCGTGCTTAGACGTCGTTTCCGCATCGGGGCCTGAGTTACCTGCAGAAGTCGCCACAAAAATACCCGCGTTTCTGGCTGACAAAAACGCCATATCGACGTCACTGCTCCAAGGGAATCCACCACCACTGATGGAGTAGTTGATAATATCGACACCATCTTCAATTGCATCATCAATACCCGCTAAGATAGCTGCACCAGGACAATCACCATAGGTATCTCCTGCATCAGAGCGCCCGGGGTAACAAATTTGATAGGCAATGATGTTAGCGTGAGGCGCAACACCCGATATTTGACCAAATTCAAACTCACCTGGGATACCGTCACTTTCTTCGCCTTCACCGGGCGTAAGGACAGGCACATCTAGCAATATGTTGCCAGCAAATGTCCCTGCGGTGTGCGAGCCATGTCCGCTATAATCTTCACCATTACGTGGTAAATTCGGTGGGAAAACATTGGTATCCCCATAATCATCTGTGATCCGAGTGTAGCTGCGCACCCCAATCAGTTTGTCATTACACATTTCTGGGAAGTTTTCGGCACAATCGCCGACATATACACCTGCCCCTCGAGGGTTGGTATGATCGTATCCGTCATCACCTACGTCGGCAAATGAGCGACTATCGGTATTCACACCGGAATCGACCGTAGCAATAACGATACCTTCACCTAGCGCGCCCACACCGCTATTCGTTACTGTACCGTCCCACACTTCCGGTGCTCCGATCTTTACCGGACCGGTGTCCGTATCCATTTTATAGGTTGCTTCACGCTCAACTCGTTCTACACCAGGTAATTTAGATAGAGCCTCTGCTTCGTCAGGAGTAACGCGCACGGCAACACCGTTCACGCTGTACTTGAAGGTGTCAACGACACGTAAATCTCTTGTCTCCCTTGACGCGCGAGTAATAAAGGTAGCTTGTGCCTCTTTAAGGTAAGACACATACGCTTTAACTTCAGGGGACTCAACATCAATTTTCGGCGCCTTCTGAGGTGCCTGCGTTCTTGCGGTACTCGATTTTGTCGCTTTTGGGTTGGTGGCTTTAAGGTCTTTAATTCCACCATCATAGGTGGCTACGGGTTTGTCAGTTAATCTAACGATATAAACATAGGGTTTATTTTCTATGTCTTTCTCAAAGACGAACCGTTGTGCAATACGATTTGCGATAGGTTTTTGATTTTTGTTTTTATTGACTGACGCTGGACTTGCACCTTTGAGTTCAGTTGGCGAAATATCAAACTTTGATACTCCGTCTGCTAACTCTCCGGCAGAGTGCGCTGACATTGACATCAATGCAGCGGATACAGCGATGGACAGTGTATTTTTCATCTTATCTCCGTTTCCCTGATGGGTTAGTTTATAACCTTGTTATTAGATGTTTTACTTCGAAATGACGGATAAATAAAATGCCTTAATATTTTGCATATCTTGGCCACAACAGTAGTTTACCCGAAGGGGGTGTTAGCTTATTTTTAACTTACATATAACGCAATTGCAACCGCGTAATTCGAATATGGCAGTATTTAAAACTGACCAATTGTATTGCCATGTTTGCAGCCCAAGAATATCTCGTTGTTTGTACTGAAAGAGTGAGAGGTCGAGCGAAGTAGCGGGTTATGTTTATTTAGATAAGCATTGGAATAGTGAGTCACAAAAAAGGCGGTTAATCTAGGATTAACCGCCTTTCAATATTACTTCATGTAAATTAAAACCCTTCACTCTCAGTGGTAGGTCTCAATTTTCTGATGACATTTACGCTTTGCGGCGAACACCAAACAAGCCTAAAACCGCTAAGCCCATAAAGGCCATTGCGCCAGGTGCCGGTACGGCAATACTAGTACCCGATGCGCTTGTGTCTAAAGCTGTTTCTGGACCGAAGTTTGGTGCAAACAAGGTTGTAGGAGCCAACGAAAATGAAGATTGGCCAGCACCAATAGCCAGCAACTCAAAGCTAGCTACTAAATAATCGCCAGCACCATAAACTACCGGAGCGAAGAAGTCTTCGTAAAGGTTAGTGGAAACAAGCCCTGGAGCCGTTGTGTCAACATCCAGCCCACTTAATGTAAACAAATCAAAAAGTGGGAAATCAGAGCTAGCGCTACCATCTACAAATGCAAATAGGCTGCTGTCATAATTCACGCCTGTGAAGAAGGCTGTAAAATCTTCGGTGACGCCAGTCAAGTTGATATTAACAGTCACTGTATCCCCCACTGACGGGTTTACATTGTCCAAGTCGATATTGATCATATTGGCGTTAGCGGTGCCAAAAAACATTGTACAAACTAATAAAAGTACTTTTTTCATTTTTATTTTTCCTACTGTTTGTTAACGGTACAACTCATTAAATAGCGCAACGTGTGCGAGTACACATACGTTGCAATAATCTTACATCTGTATAACTTACTTGCCCATCTTCGTTAAAATCGAAGCTGTTGTCTATAGTTTGACGAAGTTGAATCGCTCTTGTTAGTGCACGAATATCCATCATATCCACATCACCATCACCGTCGTAGTCACCCTCTACTACTTGCACCTCTGATTCTAATAGTAGCGAAATCACCACTGGGTCGTGATCCGACATCCGATACGCGTCAGGCGCATAGTAATCAATCAGCTGCTGATCAGACTTAAACTCAACGTTATAGTCGAACACTATGGGTTCATCAGCATTGATGTGCCATTCAGTAGTATCAACAACCTTATCAACTAATGCTGCGCTGGCTAGTGCATGGTCGAGGTAACCAAATTCACCACCAAATGAGTAAGAATATGCTTCATCGCCACCAAATTTATTGGCAAGATTAGTGTAACCCTGCTGCAAAATTTTAAGTATAGGCTCTTCCATCGCATAAGAATTCAAATCACCAATAATCAAGGTAGGTGTTTCAGCAAACTGCTCTGCCAAGAACGTCGTTAATGCTTCAGCGGCTCTCGTACGAGTCAGGTTACAGTTACCTTGCCCAGTCGTTGTATCGTCATCGCCAGCGCCACAACTTGACCCTTTAGATTTGAAATGATTTACGCTGACAACCAGCTCTTCGTTGTTTGCAACTAAAGCAAACTTTTGATTTAACGCTGGGCGATTCTTGGTGTCTAGGAATAAAGGACCATCATCATCAGATATAGAATTACTGCTGTCTAATATGGCCGGTTGTCCAACGATTGAAACCACGGCAGGTTTGTATATTAACGCAACGGTTATCGCATCAGTGCCGACAGAGCTACCTGCATCAACTGCTGCATAGGTGTTAGCACCCAATACATCGTTTAAACCAGAAACCAAATCTCCAACTGCGCTGTTTGCACCAAATCCGTTATTCTCGACTTCCATCAAACCTACAATATCGGCATCCATAGCAAGCAAAGCCGCTAAGGTTTTAGCGCGTTGACGCTCAAGCTCTACTTCGCTATCAGCACCACGACATTCTAGATTAGAAGGGCCGCACACATTCGGACTGACATCTAACGTGTTGAAGTAATTCAATACGTTCAAGCTTGCCACTTTGAGGTTACCTAATTCAAGATCAGGCGCATCAGTTCTTGGGTTGCTTGCCACAATAGTCGGCTGTTCAACCGGTATGACTCGATACAGACTGAAACTAAAATCCATTACGCCTGTTAAAGCAGTGACCGTGTCACCGCCACGAAGCGGATTACTGGCAGACAAACCACCAGCAGGATAAACAACGACGTCTGGGTTTTGGCCATTTACACCATCATCTAACGTAATCTGATTCAGCTCATTCTGAGCCGCTAGCGCAATGGCTTCAGAACTACCAGCGGTATACAGGTTGGTAGGAATAAACAAACGCCCGTTAGACAATAAGACCTCACCGTATCTCCCAAGACTGTATGTGTCGGTCACTGTCAACTCACCAGAACTGGCAACTAACATGCCCTCTAGTGCTTCCATTGCGTCAACAGAATCAAACGGTAACGTTAGTGCAGTGGCTGTAACTGAACCAGTTCCACAGTCAGGGTTAATCTCGGACACAACAAGTTGCGTTTTGTTAAATGCTTCCGCTACTTCACCTAAAACGCGCACCACTTTTCCGGCTTCGGGTAATGCTAATGATGGGCTATAAACAAAAATACCTTCTGATGTGGCACTGTCTGCATCTTGGTCACTGTCTTCTTCTTGTACAAAGTAGCCACTAAGATTTGGGAAGCTAGCAGTTACGACGCCTTCAATGATATGGGTTTCACCCACAACTGGCGAAATATCCGTTGTACCTTGGATTGCGCTAATCAAGGTAGCTGGTTCTGCACACATACCTAGTAGAGGTGTTTCACCATCACCACCGCCATTGTCGCCACCGCCGTTATTTCCGCTGCCAGCAAAGCTACCAAGAGGGAAAGGGGTTGACGCAGTCGCATTATTGCTTGAACCATCAAGTGCATTGGTGCCGCTAAATGTCCAGTTAGCCAACACGAAGGTAGCGCCATCTGGGCCTGAATCAGCCACACGGTAAGCCCAACCATCTAAGTAATCCCAAGGTTGGCCAGTGCCATCGACATTGATATCTCCGAACACGTCAACCACTTCACCCTCGTGGAACAATTCAATGGCGTCATCACCATTAATACCCGCCGCACCTGAAGTGAATGCTGGATCAAAACCAAAGTAAGCATTAAAACCTGGCTTTTCCGTGGCGACATAGAAATATTCACCGGCAGAGGCAGAGCCAGAAAACGCATATTCTTGACCGTCTGTTCCACCACCGTTATTTGCAGAACCAAAACCAAATACGCTTAAATCTTGTATGTCGGTTACCGCATAGAATTCAATCGCTTTTGGCGTTCCGCCCGATAGCGGGCCATCAAATACGCCAGATATTAAAAGGACTTCTTTACTGGTGTACGAACCGATTGGAAATTGACTAGCCGCAGTGGCATTCGTTGCTTCCCCATCTAGTGCATTAGCACCACTGAACACCCAATTGCTAAGCGTGAAGGTTGAGCCGTCAGGTCCTGTACTAGCAACGCGATATGCCCAACCATCGACATGGTCCCATGGTTCACCGGTGCCGTCTGTATTGATATCACCGAATACGTCAACGACTTCTCCGTCACAAAATAATTCAATAGCATCATCACCGTTTATTCCTGCAGCGCCAGCAATACCCGTTGGAGAAAATCCAAAATAAGCATCGAAATTACTGCCTTCGGAGGCGATATAAATAAAATCACCTGCTGCTGCAGAGCCAGAGAACGTATATTCTTGGCCGTCAGAGCCTCCGCCGTTGTTAGCAGAGCCAAAACCACATGTGCTTAAATCAGCAATATCGTTACGTACAAAGAACTCAATAGCTTTAGGTGTGCCACCAGAAAGAGGTCCATCAATCACACCTGAGATGACAATATCACCTGCAGTGGCCGAGCCGCCGGTGTCACCGCCAGTGTTACCACCCGTGTCGCCATCGTCTTCACCACCAGTATCACCGCCGTCGGTACCACATGCTGGTGTTTGATATAAAATATCAACCCACTCAGGGTGGTCGATAAACGGATTACGGTTACCTTGGTACTCGTAAATCGTGTTGTTACGAGATTGTTCAGTGGCATCTACCGGATCAGCATTATGCCACTCCACTAAGCGACACAAACGCCCTAATTCTGCATCACCGGTTGAGGTTAAGCGATCGACCAAAACAAGGTCGGGTGTCGAATCACCAAAACCTTCGTAACGCGTGTCCATGTAGAACATCATGCGCGCAACATCGCCTTTCACTGCATCGCGTGGTTCAAACGAATCATCGTCAACACGATTGCTAGGAGCCTCTGATAAAGGACTATCGCTATTATCGAAATCTAAATTGCCACGAGATGAATTAACCGAAATATCAGTGGGTCGAAGGTGATGAATATCGGTATAAGCTTCTTGGGATTCATTGGGAAACCCATGGCTTTTTGCCCAGCTATGTTCACGATTCCAGTTGTCAGGATCACTGCTTTGTGAGCCGCTGCCGTTGCTGCTTTTCGCGATTGACGTACCTTTGTACCAAAGGATGACGTTATCAGGGTTATTAGGATCTTCATCTGTGTGAGTTAATGCGCTCCACACTTCTGAATACGTTAAATTCTTTTGCCCTTGCGTAATAGCATTGGTAATTGCGCCTTTAATCGTTGCTGCAGGCGAGTTTGCGTTTATTTCTGCGGTAACTGCTGCATAGTAACTTTCGCTATCAAAAGTGCTAGCATCGGCAATAGGATCTAGCTCTGGGCAGTTGAAGCATGGGCTGCTCGGGTCTGTTCCGCCATCAGAGCCACCGCCTGTATCACCACCACCCAACTCTTCAGCAAATGCCTTTAAAGGAAATGGTGTGGCTGCTGTTGTATTGTTGGTTTCCCCGTCAAATGCATTGGGTCCACTAAACGTCCAATTACCTAATACAAATGAATTGCCATCAGGCCCAGTATCGACATTACGATACGCCCAACCGTCTAGGTATTCCCAAGGTTCGCCATTTCCATCGACGTTGATATTACCGAACACATCTACCACGGCACCGTCACAAAACAGCTCTATGGCATCATCGCCATTGATATTGGCAGCACCACTAGTGTAGGTGGGTTCAAAACCGAAAAAAGCAGCGAATTGAGGTGATTCAGACGCGAGGTAAATGTAGGTACCTACGGTTGCTGCTCTAGCGGGAAAAGTGAATTCCTGATTATCTGTGCCGTCACCATTATTGGCCGAACCTACACCGCACGTACTTAAATCGGCAATATCTTGGGTAACAAATAATTCAATGCCTTTTGGGAGTCCACCGGGAAGTGGGCCATCAAAAACACCAGATATTACAAGCTCCCCTGCTTGCGCTGCGGACGCACTTAATAGCGCCAGCAGAGCTGGGTATTTTAATTTCATAGTTTCTCCTGAGAATATTATCGCCAGTTATCCGGCTTTTTATAATTTTTTAGGGCGGCAATGTTCTTATATTTCTATGACATCTAGATGACGACAAAATACGGATTGTCGTGCAGCACCTGAATCGATATTGTCATAGGGTTGCTCAATATTCCAGCGCACCTGACCAAATAGTCAGCAATTTATTTCATAACGCCAACTTTCTTTACCCTTCAAAGGGTTAGTCGTGTTGAAATATTAAATTTTTAAGGGAAATGAGGTTGTAAAGTCCGAGACTAGAGGACGCATGTTGACTGTGAAGTAGCGCACAAAGTGACCATACATAAAATGGTAGAATCTTAAGATAAAGGGGTATGCCGTTTGTGGCTTACCCTTTTATAGACGCAGTTCAGTTTGCAATTAATTTGAATATGAGAATCTGTAAATCTCAGCGCAAAAACAGCTTAGATTGACCGCCTAATTAGTCTAAGAAGCGCTATAGGCAACAGCAATGCAATCAACCAGCCAGCACTTCCGCCGCTCGCTTCAATAACCACTACATCAGGCTCCACATATATCACTTCTTTGTCTTGGCTCTCGATACTCAGCAAATAGAGGTCTGCATCACTGTATCCATCTGACACTGCGACAAGTTCATTTGTGTAAGCATCGTAGATTTCAATTAGAATTTCATAGTCATCCGGGTAAAAGCCGCTAAGAATCTCTGTTTCAACTGTGATTTGGTCTTCGGTAATATCACCCTCAATATAAAAATCTCCAGTGGTGTGATACTCACGAAAAACGTCGTTCACCCCAAGATAAAGCCTTGCATAGACTTCACTACGGGCGTAAACAGAGTCCACATCAAAATCTACACTGAAGTGATGGTAATACCCGTCATAATCGCTGTCAGTGTGCAATGAAACGTATGCGTCATACACCCAAAACTCTTGATTAATATCGCTTTGAGCTGGCCTTGCAGCTAGCGTTTTTGCAGCCTGCGATTGAGGAGTTACCTTAGCCGCTGTTTTAAGCGCTTGACCTTGATTGATATTGGATGAAGAAGAGGCTTTTTTTGACGTGCTCAGCACCTTTCCTGCTTGCGACTCACTAGACTTTGCTGACCAATCAACATCATCTGCTTGAGCTGAAAAGCAAAAAATGGCACTGAATATGACACTGTGAACTACTGATATTTTCATTACGCACTCCCTATAATTTATGTAGGGAGTGTCGGTTTTTCACCATGAACAAACACTGAAGATAAACTTACTGCCAGTTAAGCGACATCAAAATATTAGCCGCCACGGGCACTAGGCAAAACTATGGCTCGATAAAGTAGGTGCCCCAGCCATCAAATTGCACGTTTTGTTTTTGCGCAATAGCCAACAACTTAACGGTATCAGCATTGATTAAGTCCACGTCTAGCAAGCGCTCAACAACCGCATCAAAACAAAAAATGGTGCCTCCGTCGTCGAGCATCAACTCTTCTGCATCACCAACTTCAAAACCCGCTTTGAATGCGTCAACGGCAGCTTTCTCAAGCACATCAAAATCGTCTCCCGCAAAGTGGTATTCAATAGTGTGTGGCTTGGTATTGTCGCTGCCATCTTCAATTAATGCTTCGACTGTTTCTTGGTTAAATTCAAACCATTCCGCTTGTTCTTCTGTACTCATGAGTTGTCCTGTGTTCAATTTAGGTCACTAGTTTAGCGGTTGCCAGCAGCAACTTCACTGTCTAATTCTGCTATTTTTTGCGCCATGGCAGCATGAAAATATGACGTCCATTCTTTAGTAGAGCGGCTACTGTCAAGTTCTTGCGGCTTACTTACATCAATGATTAAAGTGCCATTGTCCCATCTGTTAAGTTTAATCTTATTATGCAAATTACTCGCCGCGACTATGATCACTGGGCATTTAGCGAGCTGAGCAATACGAAACGCACCTGTTTTAAAAGGCAACAATCCCCGGCCATAACTACGTGTACCCTCAGGAAAAAACCACACAGAAAGTTTGCGTTTATGCATCTTTTTCACTGTACCTTTCAAGGTGTCCATAGCTCGCCCAGAGTTTTTACGATCAATCATAATATTGCCTGACAACCAATATACTTGACCAAATAGTGGGATCCACTTCAGACTTTTTTTACCAACCGTTACTGTTCCCTTTAACGCGGCCGCGCAAATAGTAAAAATATCATAACTATTCTGATGATTGGCGATGAATACAAAAGGGCCACTATTTAACGCTTCTGGGGCTATTCGAACCTCTAGCTTGAGTCCTAATAATTTGCAGGTTGAACTATATAACTTGCCCGCCAAATGCACATTATCTCGATGAAAAGGGCGAAGAATACAAATTATCACGAGCAGCAAATTGATAAAAATAAAGTAAAAGAAAATACTGATAATACGAAGCAAAGCTAGCACGTGTATTCCTATGATCAAAAATGGGCGCTGATTATACCTATATTTTGTGGTTAGGATGTCTGATCAGTGCTTAACTTTAGTGGTATAACGTTGATTTTAGGTTAAAAATCTCATTATTATAATTGAGTGGCCGATATAATTAAAAATCGTATCGTAAACATACCAAGGCTAGGGCGTCAGCATACATGCAACAGTTTACTCATGAAGATTTGGATGAAGACATCCTCACAGACTTACTTGAAGAAATTAACGAACTCTATGAAGCCAGTGAACAAACCCTAATCGAACTAGAAATAAAACCCACCGACAAAGAACTTCAGCGCGCTCTATTTCGCTCCATTCATACGATAAAAGGCGATTTGGGTCTGGTCAACTTCACGCCTATGATCCCTTTACTTCAGCACGTCGAAGATCTATTAGATTTTCTGCGTAAGGGTCAGATTGAATACACGAGTAACATGAGTGACTTGGTGTTGCTGAGCATGGACAGAGTCAAAATTTTTGTAGAAAGCTGCATTCAAAATGGCAATGCAGAATACGATGCTAGTCTGTTCAACTTGCTTATCTTGCAGATCACTAAAATAAACCCTAGTAACAATGCCGAGCACGAAAAAATATTGTCTGAGGCCGTTCTGCTTTTAGATCCCAGTTTAGATGTTCGCGCTTTCATCAAAGGCGAAAATGCAGAGAACCATCGACCTCCTTCTTCTAACCTTGCGACGACCGGCATTCCAAAGCACTTAAGCGATCTTAAACGCGGCGATATTTTGTTCTTTAGAGAGCTTATGAAGCCCATCGAAAAGCGCTCTTCATATTGGCTCGGCCGTGGCGATCGGATCGCTAAATTAGCAGCCTATGTAAATAAAGTCGCAGGCATGCCAATCGATGAAGACCAGTTAGCCGTAGCGTGTTACATGCACGACTTTGGAATGGCGTTTATGCCGATCGAGATATTGCACAAAGATGGCAGAATGACTGAGACTGAATTTAACTTAATGCGCTCCCATGTGTATAAAAGCGCACGTCTATTGGAGCATTTAGACCATTGGAATGAAGCACGGAAAATCGTAATGCAACACCACGAACGAATGGATGGCAGCGGTTATCCCTTGGGTTTGAAAGAAGTGGATATCTGTGACGGAGCGAAGCTTCTCGGTATTTTAGATACGTTTAATGCCATCACTCACACGCGGGCACATACCACGCAAGCCGTTCACCCGAAGAAGCGCGCTGTGATTGAAATAAATCGCATTAAAGATGGTCAATTTTGCCCTAAATGGTTAGGCATGTTTAACCGCGCAATGGCAGTTTTGCTGACTAAATAATCTTACATGATGAGTAGCCACTATATTCAGTTCTGACCCATCATCAGAACTGAATTTAAGTAAGTTACATATTGAGTTCTTTTAGCTTGCGCGTCAGCGTGTTGCGTCCCCACCCTAGTCGTTTTGCCGCATCCTGCTTATGGCCATGGGTATGAAATAAAGCCCGCTCTAATAACACCCGTTCAAATACCAGCATCGCTTCATCTAAGATATTATTACGGCCTGACTGCAGCTGTTCATCTGCCCAAGAGCCAAGTAAGGTTTGCCAGTCTCCCGATGCTTCCTGACTGTCTTTGCTTAACGGAAGCTCATGTATCTCAGGGGGCAAATCATGGGGCAAAACCTCTTGCCCACTTGCCATCACCGTTAGCCAACGGCATACGTTTTCAAGCTGACGTACGTTTCCTGGCCACGGTAACTGCATCAAGATCTTCTTGGTTTCTTTGCTTAAGCTTTTAACTTCAACCCCTAACTCTGCACCTGCTTTTTGTAAGAAATGCGCCGCGAGTAAAGGTACATCCTCACGTCGCTCAGTTAGGCGAGGTATATGGATACGAATGACATTTAAGCGATGAAATAAATCTTCTCTAAATTTGCCATCTGCCACACGCTGTTCGAGGTTTTGGTGAGTAGCAGCAATAATCCTTACATCAACGCTGACAGGGTTATGGCCGCCCACGCGATAAAATTGCCCGTCTGCTAACACGCGTAATAAACGGGTCTGTACATCAAGTGGCATGTCACCTATTTCATCGAGAAATAACGTACCACCATCAGCTTGTTCAAACCGTCCTTGCCGTGCATTTTGTGCGCCGGTAAATGCGCCTTTTTCATGGCCAAACAGTTCAGACTCAATCAAATCAGCAGGTATAGCCGCCATATTTAAGGCGATAAATGTTTGTTTGGCTCTGGGACTATGCCGATGTAGGGCTTGCGCAACAAGCTCTTTACCTGTGCCTGACTGACCATTAATCAACACGCTGATACTTGAACGAGATAAGCGCCCTACTGCTCTGAAGACTTCTTGCATCGCGGGGGCTTCACCGATGATTTCGGTCGCGGTCGCTAAAATCGGACGTTGATTACTTTTTGCTTGTTCTCGCACGTGAGTGAGTGCTCTACGCACTAGGCCAACCGCTTCATCAATGTCGAAAGGCTTTGGCAGATATTCAAACGCACCGCTTTGATAAGCGTTTACCGCGCTGTCTAAATCAGAATGCGCAGTCATAATGATGACGGGAATATTCGGATATCGCTTGTGCACTTCTTCAAGCAGCGCCATACCATCCATTTGTGGCATACGAATATCTGACACAATCACCTCTGGTGGTTGATCCGTCTGCAACTGTAACAATAAATCTTCAGGATTCTCAAAGCTGAAACACGGAATGCTCGCAGCTTGTAGCGCTTTTTGTAAAACCCAACGAATAGAACTATCGTCATCAACTATCCAAACTGGTTCTGTGCTCATGAATTAAGTTCCTTCCTGTTAATAGGAATGTATAAAGTAAATTCCGTATGGCCTGACCAACTTTCTACGTCAATCTTGCCTCTATGATGGTCTATTAGTGTTTGCGCGATAGACAAACCCAATCCCGTTCCCTCTTTTTTACCGGTAACCATTGGGTAAAATAAAGTATCCTTCAATTCGCTAGGTATACCGGGACCATTGTCGACTAGGCTAATTTTCATCGCCAATGGGTGTCGTTCACCGTGGATTGTGACTTGGCGTTCAATTCGTGTGACTACGTTAATTTTCCCTTCACTTTGCTCACTTTGCATCAAGGCCTGGACGCTATTACGCATAATATTGAGTACAGCCTGCTGCACCATGTCTTGGTCGATAATGCTCTCGGGAATACTGGGGTCATAGTCACGATCAATCACAATATTGTGGCTAAGATCCAGTTGAACCAAAGTGATGACTTTTTCCAATACACGATGGATATTGTGACTTTGAAAATTAGGTCGAGAATTGGGGCCAAGTAAACGGTCCACTAAATTACGTAAGCGATCAGACTGCTCAATAATCATTGTGGTAAATTCTTTCAAGTCTGCCGACGGTAGTTCTTTTTCAAGTAATTGCGCAGCCCCGCGAATGCCCCCTAAAGGGTTCTTTATTTCATGAGCTAGGCCACGGATTAACTCACGAGCGGCTTGTTGCTGCGCCCACTGCTGGGTTTCTTGGCTGATCTTCTTTTGCTGTTCAATTAAACGGACTTCTAGTAATAGAGTTACTCCTTCTGCCGTATGCAAACAGGTGACGGTAACATCGGCGTGAGTGTGACGACCATCGGCAAAGCTGATTTGTACATCACCATCGGAATAACCTTCGCCGTGTTGCATGTCTTGAGTAAAACGGATGAAATCTAGACTTGAGTCAGCGATAAGTTGCTTAATGGGGCAATCTATCAACAGATTTAAACTGCGCTCAAACATTGCCTGAGCAGCATGATTTGCTTCTACGATGGCAAGTTTTTCATTCAACAAGATAACCGCAGTTGATAAGTTATCCAATAAGGTGTCGGTTTTCATTTTGAACGGCATAATCACAACAAGTTGCTACGCACCACTTTGGTGCTTAAAAATAAATTTCAGCGCATCATGTCCGATTGGTCAAGTGAATGTTCCTAATTAGGGCGATTCAGCACTGAGGCTTGGTGCAAATAAAAGGTCTGCTTAGGAGTAGATGCAAGTATCTTGCCCGACTTGTGGGCAAGCTCTACATGAAATGTATAGGCTCCTCGATTTAGACCACTAAGTTTGAATAATCCTTTATTTTGGGAGATGACTTGATCATTTAAGTGCAATCTATACACGCCTTGCACCTGAGGCTCCAAGGCGGTGCGAATCGTTAACTTCCCGCTATTATCTCTAATAGTTTGCTCTGGCTTAGGAGAAATAACACTAAGATGTATTTTCTTGGTTTGCTTGCGAACGATTGGTGGTGTGGTGATAGGTGAAAGTGAAGCGCTTTTCAATGTAATGACTGAGTCTGCTGACAATGGAACATGTTCACCCTGCTCCGTCGGTGAGTCGGTATAAATAATCCCGCCATCATCTGTTGTAATTTTATATATCTTATCATTTGATATAACAGATAGAGACCAAGCACATAGTAAGAGCGCAGCGATAATTGTCTTTATGTTGAACACTGATTACCTACCGTTATTATCTGAAAACACAGTATTAGAAACAGCAACTAGTTTATACCAATATTTCTATTGATTGATCACGCATTAAGCATGCTTGCGCACCTATACGTATTGGACTCATCCTATGGTCACAAAAAAGCCTGCTTAAAGCAGGCTTTGAATCATTCACATCAGGCAGCTGCGCTGCCTCAAGTAAGATGTATTATACGCTGTAGTACATATCGAATTCGACAGGGTGTACCGACGTATTCAATAGTTCAACTTCTTGTAATTTAAGCGCAATGTACGCGTCAATCATATCGTCGCTCATTACGCCGCCAGCAGTTAAGAATTCACGATCGCCATCAAGAGCTGCAAGTGCTTCTTCTAGAGAAGTGGCAACAGTTGGGATTTCAGCAGCTTCTTCTGGAGGTAGATCATATAAATCTTTATCCATTGCATCGCCAGGGTGAATTTTGTTCTTAATTCCGTCAAGGCCGGCCATCAACATCGCAGCGAATGCCAAGTAAGGGTTAGCTGTAGGGTCAGGGAAACGAACTTCGATACGACGTGCTTTTTCGCTATTCACATGAGGAATACGAATTGAAGCTGAACGATTACGTGCAGAGTAAGCAAGCATTACAGGCGCTTCAAATCCAGGTACTAAACGCTTGTACGAGTTAGTTGATGCGTTAGCGAATGCGTTAATAGCACGAGCATGTTTGATAATACCGCCTATATAGAACAAGGCTTCTTCAGACATACCTGCGTATTTGTCGCCAGCGAAGATGTTTTTGCCATCTTTAGAGATAGATTGGTGACAATGCATACCAGAGCCATTATCGCCAACAAGAGGCTTAGGCATAAACGTGGCAGTTTGACCGTAAGCGTGGGCAACATTGTGCACTACGTACTTATAAATTTGGATCTCATCGGCTTTTTTAACAAGCGTATTGAAAAGACAAGCAATTTCATTCTGACCGGCAGTAGCAACTTCATGGTGATGCGCTTCTACAGTTAAGCCCATCTCTTCCATAACCATACACATTGCTGCGCGAGTGTCATGTGATGAATCGACAGGAGGAACTGGGAAATAGCCGCCTTTCACGCCTGGACGGTGGGCCATGTTGCCGTCTTCAAATTCAGCGCCCGAATTCCACTTAGCTTCAGAAGAATCGATTTTGAAGAAAGAACCCGCCATATCAGTGTGGAAGCGAACATCGTCAAACAAAAAGAATTCTGGCTCAGGGCCAAATAATACCTTGTCACCAATACCTGTAGATTTAAGGTACTCTTCTGCACGATTTGCCACAGAGCGTGGGTCACGATCGTAGCCTTGCATAGTATTTGGCTCAAGTATGTCACAACGAATGTTGACCTGTGTTTCTTCAGCAAATGGATCAACGACCAATGTATCTGTATCTGGCATCAATACCATGTCAGATTCGTTTATGCCTTTCCAACCCGCAATTGACGAACCATCGAACATCTTACCTTCTTCAAAGAAGTCTTCGTTAACTTGATGAGATGGAATAGAGATATGCTGCTCTTTACCTTTAGTGTCCGTAAAGCGCAAATCTACAAATTTAGCTTCGTTTTCTTTAATAAACTGTAAAGCCTTTTCTACTGACATTTCGTCCTCCAGAATAAACGGTAATGTATAAATAACGTTGGTATTGGTTAACTTAGCAATTTTCGAAGCGATAATCATGCCAATCGTAATAAAGGCAAAATCGCGGTTATATGGGCTTTTCAAGTGGACACGGCTTGTTGCGCCCAGCACCAATGCACCAATCGAGAGCAAAAGAGCACCATTATCAAGCATGCGAGAGTTTATCCCTTCTATATGCCAAAGTAGGTGACACTTAATAGTGCAAATACAAATTCAAAAAGTTAAATCCGCATAAAAACTAAATGGTGTTCGCAAAATGCACATTATAACTGTACAATCCGCGCCCTATAAATTCCGTTAATGGTGGTTAAATCCACCCATACTAGAGAAAATATCATGAGCGCATCGCAAACCTCGACTGACAACTTGAGGAACATAGCAATTATTGCCCACGTTGACCACGGTAAAACCACCTTAGTTGACAAACTTTTACAACAGTCCGGTACGCTTGAGAGCAGAGGCGCTGCTGAAGAACGGGTTATGGATTCTAACGATATCGAGAAAGAACGCGGTATTACCATACTTGCTAAGAACACTGCGATTCGTTGGAATGACTACCGCATTAACATCGTAGACACCCCTGGACACGCCGATTTCGGTGGTGAAGTAGAGCGTGTTATGTCAATGGCCGACTCCGTATTGTTGTTAGTAGATGCGCAAGAAGGCCCAATGCCTCAAACGCGTTTCGTAACACAAAAAGCGTTTGCTCAAGGCTTAAAGCCGATTGTAGTACTTAACAAAATTGACAAGCCTGGAGCTCGTCCTGATTGGGTTATTGATCAAGTTTTCGATTTGTTCGACAACTTAGGTGCAACTGACGACCAACTTGATTTCCAAGTGGTTTATGCTTCTGCACTTAACGGTTGGGCTTCAAACGATGCTGATAAGCCAAGTGAAGATATGACACCGTTGTTCGAAACGATCGTAAAACACGTTAAAGCGCCAAGCGGCGATATCAACGGTCCTTTCCAAATGCAAATTTCTCAACTTGATTACAACTCATATGTAGGTGTTATCGGTGTTGGTCGTGTTACACGCGGTTCAGTAAAAACTAACCAAGCGGTAACGATCGTTGGTGCTGATGGCAAAAAACGTAACGGCAAAATGGGCCAAGTTTTAGGCTACATGGGCTTAGACAGAACTGAAGTTGAATCTGCTAGCGCAGGTGACATCATCGCTGTTACAGGTTTGGGTGAGCTAAAAATTTCTGACACCATTTGTGATCAGAACACGGTTGAAGCCTTACCGCCGTTATCAGTTGATGAACCAACGGTAACCATGACATTCCAAGTAAACACCTCACCATTTTGTGGCAAAGAAGGTAAATACGTCACCTCACGTAACATCCTAGAGCGTTTACAAGATGAGCTAATTCACAACGTTGCACTACGTGTTGACGAGACAGCTGATCCGGACAAATTCCGTGTGTCTGGTCGTGGTGAATTACACTTGGGTATATTGATTGAAAACATGCGTCGTGAAGGTTACGAGCTTGCTGTATCACGTCCAGAAGTTATTTTGCGTGAAGTTGACGGTAAATTAGAAGAACCGTTTGAAACTGTAACTATCGATGTTCAAGAAGACCATCAAGGTTCAATCATGGAGCAAATTGGCTTACGTAAAGGTGAGTTAACTAACATGTCTCCAGATGGTAAAGGCCGTATTCGTATGGACTTCATCATTCCTAGCCGTGGCTTGATTGGTTTCCAAACTGATTTCATGACCATGACTTCTGGTTCTGGCTTGATGTATCACTCGTTTGACCATTATGGTCCGCACAAAGGTGGCAACATCGGTCAGCGTAAGAACGGTGTATTGATTGCTAACGCAACAGGTAAAGCCCTAACTAACGCTTTGTTTAACTTGCAAGAGCGCGGCCGTTTATTTATCGGTCACGGTGTTGAAGTATACGAAGGCATGGTGATTGGTATTCACAGCCGTGACAACGACCTTACTGTTAACGCCCTTAAAGGCAAGCAGTTAACCAACGTTCGTGCATCTGGTACAGATGAAGCACAATCTTTGGTTCCACCTGTATTGCTTTCACTTGAGCAAGCGTTGGAATTCATCGATAACGATGAGCTAGTTGAAGTGACACCTAAGAGTATTCGTATCCGTAAGAAGTTATTGACGGAAAACGATCGTAAGCGTGCTGGTCGCTCTAAAGACTAAGCAGTCTTAACAATCCAATAAAAAACGGCTCACATGAGCCGTTTTTTTTGTCCGTTATAAAGTGTTTCTAAACCAATAACCTACGTGTAAAACGCAGTGCTGCTAGGCCTATCAAACCTAAAAATCCTATACTTCCGCCGGAGCCACCTGAACTTCCTCCACCGCTGGTGTCTTGATTGAGCAGTGTGTTTGCCACAGGGTTTAATTCTGAGTGTGTCACACTGGCTGAGTCAGTTATCACTACATCACTGATAATGACTAAGTGTTGGTCTGTCACCTCCACTCCTGCTGACAAATCTGCTTGAGTGTAATCGCGCAAAGGCGCTGCGCTTGCCGCGCCCCCTAAATCAAACCGGTTAAGGGCTGCGATAGCATCGATAATATCCATACCGTCACCTAGGACTTGACCAAAAACGGTGAAACCGCCATTTTGTACATCTAGATTTGCGCTGTTGTTATTAAGATTAATAAACCACTGAGATGTGGCACTGTTCACATTGCCGCTTAATTTGGCCATAGCAATAGTGCCGCGCACATTCGAAAGCTCTGGCTCATTCGCAACCGAACTCCCCGTTGGTACTGCGTCGAGTGGTAGTGCGTTATTGTATTGAAAACCGCCCGCTTGAATAACAAACCCAGGCTCTGAACGATGTACTACGTTATTAGCATAAGCCCCAGAATTTACGTAGCTCAAGAAATTATTTACTGTTTGTGGCGTTGTGTTATCGAACAGATTGATGTTTACATCACCGAGTACAGTTCGAATTTGCACTTCTGTTGCGTGCGTTATATTTACCGCAGTGCAGCATAATCCTGCGACGAGCATAGTGTGTTTTAATTTAGACATCATGTATCAAATCATTTAAGTGGTTAAACAAGCCGCTAGATTAAAGCAATTACACTGAGTGATTATTAACAAATTGTAATCTTTTTCAGGTAAACACTTTCAAAGAAGGCGAATATCTTGTTGCACTAAGTCGGTCAAGGAATGGCGAGTAATCAACAATTTTGCTTGCTCAATGTCTGGAGAAAAATACCTGTCTTTATCGTAAAAAGTGACCTTACTACGCATTAATGCGTGCACACTTTGCAATTGCGTGCTGGTTTTTAAGGGAAATCGAAAATCGATACCCTGACATGCCGCCAACCATTCAATAGCCAAAATACCCGCAACATTATCGAAAATATCTCGTAGTCTGCGTCCTGCAAACGTCGCCATAGAGACGTGATCTTCCTGATTGGCAGAGGTGGGTAAAGAATCAATTGATGCAGGATGAGCATAGGATTTATTCTCGCTGGCTAGGGCGGCGCTCGTTACTTGTGCAATCATAAATCCAGAATTCACCCCACCATTGTCTACTAAAAAAGGCGGCAAACCGCTTAAGCTAGAGTCAATGAGTAACGCCATCCGCCGCTCTGAAAGCGCGCCAATTTCTGCGAGGGCAATAGCAAGCATATCAGCGGCCATGGCGACGGTTTCAGCATGAAAATTACCGCCAGAAAGAATGTCGTCCGACTCAGGAAAGACTAATGGGTTATCCGACACGCCATTTGCTTCGGTGACAAGAATCTGTTTGGCGAAACGCATTTGCTGCAGGCATGCTCCCATCACTTGCGGTTGGCACCTTAAAGAATAAGGATCTTGTACTTTCTCACAACCTCCATGTGATTTACCTATCTCAGATTCCTGTAGCAATGTTCTAAACCCTGTTGCCACGTCTATTTGTGCTTGATGACCGCGGACAATATGAATACGCTCGTCGAAAGGCACACGAGAGCCAAGCGCTGCATCAACAGATAACGCGCCAATAGCGATGGAACTCGTTAAGGCATTTTCAGCATAAAATAGCCCTTGCAAGGCAAACGCAGTCGATGCCTGCGTGCCATTTAACAGTGCTAAGCCTTCCTTGGGTGCTAATGAAATAGGCTGCAAGCCAGCGATCACCAGCCCTTTCTTGGCGGAAATTCGATTTCCTTGATATATGACCTCACCTTCCCCTAAAAGAACCGCACTCATATGCGCAAGGGGGGCTAAATCACCAGACGCGCCTACAGAGCCTTTTTCGGGTATCGCCGGATACACTTGATGATTGTACAGAGCGATCAACGCTTCTATAACGATTAAACGAATACCTGAGTACCCTCTTGCTAGTGAATTGATTTTCAATAGCATCAGGAGTCTAACAGTTGCTGCAGACATGAGAGCCCCAATACCAGCCGCATGAGACAGCACGATACTTCGCTGTAATAGCTCGAGTTCATTCACCTCAATATTAGTATTCGCCAGAAGCCCAAAACCTGTATTGATACCATATACGGTGCGACCTTGAGTTATGACATCTTGTACAGTTTGCTCAGCGCTATGAATGCGCTCAAAACTATCGGGATCGAGAGTGATTGGCACATGACGCCTGTGTACTTGACGCATCGTTTCTATGGTTAACTTCCCAGGTTGAAGAAGATACTTCAGCTCCATTGTTACGCCTCTCCCTGTGGGTTTATGCCGCTTTGCATGGGTAAATCTAGCTTATGACGGTTAGCGCACCGCTTGGCGATTTCGTAGCCTGCGTCAGCGTGGCGCATAACGCCAGTGGCTGGGTCATTATGTAACACGCGTGCTATGCGCTTATCGGCTTCTTCGGTTCCGTCACAGACAATCACAACACCCGAATGCTGGCTAAATCCCATCCCAACACCACCACCGTGATGCAAACTAACCCATGTCGCGCCTGAAGCTGTATTCAACATGGCGTTCAGTAAAGGCCAATCGGAGACGGCATCAGAGCCATCAAGCATGCCTTCAGTCTCGCGGTTCGGTGATGCCACTGAGCCAGAATCCAAATGATCTCGGCCGATGACAATAGGAGCTGACAATTCGCCGGTGCGCACCATTTCATTAAAAGCCAATCCCAATTTTTGCCTTTCCCCCAAGCCAACCCAACAAATACGCGCAGGTAAACCTTGAAATTGAATACGCTGGCTGGCCATATCTAGCCAATGGTGCAAATGTTTGTTGTCGGGAATAAGCTCTTTTACCTTAGCATCAGTTTTGTAGATGTCTTGTGGGTCACCTGATAAGGCCACCCAGCGGAATGGTCCTATGCCTTGACAGAATAAAGGGCGAATGTAAGCAGGGACAAAGCCTGGAAAATCAAAGGCGTTTAGTACTCCTTCTTCCAACGCCATCTGACGAATATTATTACCATAGTCTAGTGTTGCAGCGCCTTTAGCTTGCAAACCAAGCATAGCTTCAACATGTATCGCTATAGACTGCTTCGCTGCTTTCACCACGCCCGCTTCGTTTACGGCGCGCGTTTGGGCTGCTTGAGCCAACGTCCAACCCTTAGGCAAATATCCGTTCAAAGGGTCGTGGGCGCTCGTTTGGTCTGTGACCACGTCTGGTATAATGCCCTTAGCGAGTATGTCGGGAAAGACGTCCGCGGCATTACCAACCAAGCCGATAGATATTGGTTTATCAGCAGCTCTTGCCGCATCAATTCGCGCTATCGCTTGGCTTAGCGAAGTGGCCTTTTCATCTAAGTAACCCGTTTTAATCCGGAAATCGATCCGGCTTTCATCCACCTCTATCGCCAACATTGAGAACCCGGCCATGGTCGCGGCTAGTGGTTGAGCCCCCCCCATCCCACCGAGCCCAGCGGTTAATATCAAGCGTCCCTGTGAGTTGCCGTCAAAATGTGCTTTGGCCACACTGATGAAGGTTTCGTATGTGCCTTGTACTATGCCCTGAGAGCCAATATAGATCCAAGAGCCAGCTGTCATTTGCCCATACATCATCAAGCCTTTTTTATCTAGCTCGTTGAAATGCTCCCAGTTAGCCCAATGAGGAACAAGGTTAGAGTTCGCAATCAGTACCCTAGGCGCATTCTCATGGGTTGGGAAAACGCCCACAGGCTTTCCACTTTGCACTAATAGCGTTTCATCATTGTTCATGCGTGTGAGCACTTCGACGATTTTGTCATAGCTCGGCCAATCCCTCGCGGCTCGTCCGATACCGCCATACACAACAAGCGCATGGGGATGTTCAGCTACTTCGGGATCAAGATTATTCATTAACATTCGCAGGGGCGCTTCTGTTTGCCAACTCTTGGTTGTCAAAGTGCTCCCTCTTGGTGCTCGGATGTTGCGGTTTTTATCGAGACGTTTCATTCTCCCCCCTAGTAGAACGGGAGAAATCGAGATGTCCCCCGATGCGGTATCGATTTCCTGGATGGAATAACAAGGCGTAACTCACGATCCCTTTCGCTGAAAATGTACGACGACTCACTTGTAAACAGGGTTGGTTGCTATCGATTGCTAATACTTGAGCCACACTGTTAGTAGGCAGTATTGCTTCAATCGCATGGTCCGCTTGAGTCAACGGCGCTACGCTATTTAGATAATGGTTAGCCGTAGTCTGGCTAAAGTCTTGTTCTAAGTATTGCGGGGCCCATTTAGGATTAACCAGGCGATCTTCAAGTTGCACTGGCTGGCCATTCTCTAAGTGCACTACTCGAGTGTGAAATAGCTCGGTACCGACCATAACATCAAACCATGCGGCTTGCTGATTATTGGCTTTAATGCAGTTTTGACTGAGTACCTCATTGCTGTAAACATGGCCACGGCGCATGATTTCATCGTCTATACTTCGAATTTCCAACAATGCGCTCATGGGGCGATGATCGCTTACAAATGTACCTACCCCTTGGCTGCGCGCCAGTACGCCTTCATCGACCAGTTCAGTTAACGCGCGCCTTGCGGTCATACGGCTGACCTGAAATGTTTCTGCTAACTGATTTTCTGAGCCAACCTTGTCTCCGGGCTTCATTTGCCCAGATTCAATTTTATCTATTATGGCTGACTTAATTAAAACGTATCTTGGTTGCATTAATAGCTCCTGTTAGTTTTGCTAATTTACTTCAACCAACTTGTATATACAAGTATGTACAAGTAAGCTTAATTTTAAACTGGCACGAGGTAGTAAATGAATCAGCATGCAGATTTCTGTATTAATAATGTCAATATAGCGACGATGCGCTCCACTACGCAGGCAGAAAATGATCCTTACGGCATAAGAGAGAATGCCTGTATTTTCATTAAAAATGGCCTTATAGAGGCTATTGAGCCAGCGAAAGGACGACTAAGAAGCACAGTTGAAACTTTTGACGCCAAGGGCAAATGGCTGTTACCTGGTTTGATTGATTGTCACACTCATTTAGTGTTTGCGGGTAACCGCGCACTAGAGTTTGAGCTGCGCCAAGAGGGCATGAGTTACGCGCAAATAGCGCAACAAGGCGGTGGTATTCAAAGTACAGTTAATGCCACACGTTTAGCTTCTTATGAGAGCCTACTCAATTCTGCCATTGGCCGCGCAGCGCGCTTAGTTGAAGAAGGAGTAACCACGATAGAAATTAAGTCTGGTTATGGTCTTGATGTAGAAACAGAGCTTCGTATGTTACAAGTCGCCAAAGATATCGAATCACATCTGATGGTCAATATTCAGCCGACCTATCTAGGTGCACATAGTGTACCGAATGAATTTCGCGATGACCCAGATGCATATGTGGACTTTGTTTGTGGACGCGTCATGCCACAAGTCGTTGAGCAAGGGATAGCGACCAGTGTTGACGTGTTCTGTGAGTCAATCGCGTTTAGCCCAATTCAATGTGAAAAAGTTTTCCACACGGCTAGGCATTATAGTTTGAATATAAAAGCCCATGTAGAGCAATTATCTGATCTGAAAGGTGCGTGCTTAGCTGCCAAATTTAACGCATTATCCGTTGATCATATTGAATACCTGTCACCTGAGGATGTGCCCGCGATCGCCAAATCTAATACCGTAGCAGTACTGTTACCTGGCGCGTTTTATCATTTACGAGAAACGCAACTCCCCCCATTAACTGCCCTTCGCCAACATCATGTACCGTTAGCTTTGGCGAGCGACCTTAATCCGGGTAGTTCGCCCGTAGCATCCTTGTTGACGATCATGAATATGGGCTGCATATTATTTGGTATGACACCAGCGGAAGCGTTATCGGGAGTAACCCGAAATGCGGCGCAGGCACTAGGTCTTGCGCAGAAGGGACAAATTTCATCAGGTTTTGATGCAGATATGTGTTTATGGGACATACAACACCCCAATGAACTAAGTTACGGCATTAACCAAATTCGTCCGACTCGTGCTTGGGTTAGTGGTAGAGAACGTTGATATGAACAATGAATTTATATGGCAGGGCCGCATTGATGATGAAGATAAGGCGCGTGGGTTAAGGTGGCATCAGGTTGTAAACTTAGAAACGAACACTACAACTGACTCGCACTGCTGTCTACTTGGTCTCGCGTGCGATCTTGGTGTGAAAGAAAACAAAGGTAGAGTTGGCGCAAAAACGGGCCCAAGCGCCATTCGTTCCGCACTAACCAACCTACCTTATCAGCACAATGTCAGTTTGCTTGATAAGGGTGATGTAGTCGCCAATGAATGCTTAGATTCCTGTCAGCAGAATTATGCAACTGAGGTATCAAAGGCACTTGAACAAGACTGCTTTGTTATTGGTTTAGGCGGGGGTCATGAAATAGCTTGGGGAAGTTACTTAGGTTTACAGCATGCATTCAACAACTCTGATGTGGCACAAACTAATCCAAAACGTATCGGTATCATTAACTTTGACGCGCACTTTGATCTACGTTTACCTGCACCGCACGCCAGTTCTGGCACCCCATTTAGACAAATTCACCAACACTGTACTGAACATTCTCTGCCATTTCACTATGCGTGTTTAGGAATAGCTAAGACCGCCAACACATTAGCATTATTTGATAGTGCAGCAATCACCGGCACACGATTTTTAGTCGATGAAGATTGCTCATTAGATAAAGCGATACCATTGCTTACGCCGATGTTGAGCGAAATTGACCTGCTGTATGTCACTATATGTCTTGATGCATTCTCAAGCGCTGATGCGCCTGGGGTGAGTGCGCCAAGCACATTAGGTATCGAGATCCCTTTTGTGTTGCAAACCCTGAGATGGCTCGCCGTAAATCAGGACAAACTTAGTTATCAGTGGGCTTTAACGGATGTGGCAGAAATGAATCCCACTTACGATATTGACCAGCGAACCGCTAAACTGGCAGCACGGCTGTTATTCGAAGTGGTAAATGCGAAATTCCCTTAACATCCTCCAAAAGTAAAAAGCCGAGATTTAATCTCGGCTTGTTCTAGAACAGGAAAGTTAATTAAATAACTTATACAACCGTAATAATTTCCTCGATGGCTAAGCGAGCTTTAGGCAAGCCATAGTTCCAATCATCATTGGTATTTTGATAACCCATAGCCAAGGCTACTTCACAAATATGACCTTCAAGCTCATCATTGAATTTCTCGCCGATAAGCTCATTATCAACCCCTTCCATTGGTGTAGATGCAATACCTAGTCGTGCAAGCGTGTGCATGATATTGCCAAGTGCTAGATACACTTGCGCTTTGGTCCAGCTGCCATTGTAGCCGCTCTCGTCCGTATTCATTTCAGCAAAAGCATATGCCCCCATAAATGAATCCCGCATATTCGCGGGCAAGTGACCTGAACTCACCTCTGCATCAACGCGTTTAACAAACTTTTCCTTGGTAAAGTGCGGGTCGTAAGCCAGTAGAAGAGTATGAGACGCTTCTTTAGCATGGTGCTGGTTAAACTGATGTTTATTGGCAAATGTGTCATGTAAACGTTGTTTCCCTTCATCACTTTCAACAAGGATGAACTTCCACGGTTGCGAATTGATCGACGAAGCAGATAAGCGGATAGCTTCTTTAATAACGGCGATATCTTCATCAGAGATCCGCTTAGATGTATCGTATTTTTTCACTGTGTAACGTGTGCTTAAATCTTTGATAATTTGGTGAGACATTATTTACCGTCTTGTTAATAAGGATATCTAAAAGTATGGGCACAAGTGTATGCGCTTTTTTTTCTATTGATAATTAGGCATAACATTGAAAGACTTTATTGATTACTTTGACAATCCACATGAACTGAAGGTTTTTTTTAACAACTACATCAAATAATTAGACATACAGCGAGAATCTAAAGGGCTTAGCCAAAGCCGTTGAATGTGGCCCTCTATTAAAAGTACTAGGTGCTTATTCAAGTTCGAGCAACCAATACCGTACATCGACGCCTGGTTCAAAACCCGCTAGATGAATTCTTAGAGGGCGATTGTTTACTGGAATTGGTATTAGACAGGGCAGATAAAAAGGATATCAACTACAACTGTTTCAATTCATGTTGCATCAAATCATAGATTTGAGGGCATCTTTAACCATGATGTTCAACTCTCCTAATTGTTCGTTTCCTTTCCCAGCAACGATGAAATACTGTAAGTTCAGTAAAAATAATTTTACATTATGCCGCTGTGCCAAACCCTGCTGGTTGGTGAACACCTCTGCCCAACTTTTGAAGGGAGATGGATCGGCGATATTGCTAATCCACTGCTCCCAGAATTTGATTGGTACATCTTCTCTGCGCATCGCATAATAAACAGGTCTCGACAAACGCTCAGGCTCTGCGTAAATGTAGAAGTGTGAGCCTTGTGCCGGTATTTGCTGCGCAATAGCATTTAACATTTGTTGAAGCTGCGCTTGATTAATCTTCGGATTGAGAACCAGCTGAAAAATGGCATCGGAAGTGTGAGCCACACTGTGTCGCCAACCTAGTTGGTCGTCAAACCCTCTATAGTCATTTGCCAACAACATATATGACGATAACGCGTTAACCGCTTTTATTCTTTGTGACGCCTGTAAGTATGGTGATTTACGATCGACTCGTAGTACTTCGGAGAAAACCAAAATGGCGAAGGGTAAAAAAACTGATTGCTCATCATTTTTATTGTGATCGATATCGCTAAGAAAAGTTTCAAATAATGAACTCAACGTTGGCGGTCGAATATTACCAGCACGTAACCACGTTGAGTAAGCTCCAAAGGCAACGTCGTCGCGAATTATGGGGTCACTAGAAGCCAAACAATAGCGAAGTTGGGGAAGCAGTTCATGTATTCCTTGGTTACTAAGTAAGAACTGGTTATTTTTTAAATCTAAGAGTTTTTCTTTGTTCCAACTGTTAGAAAAACATGTCTCCTCGTCGATCTTACTCCTCTCATTGTCAGCATGAGTAAGAAACGAACAAATTAAAAAGGCGAAACAAAAGAAGTTCAACAACCAGGTACTAAGCATAAGACTCAACTCTAAAATAATTTTTACTAACAATAACATAATCTAATTATCTACGAAGTTGGTGAAACATGACTTAGACCTTAAGATCCCCCATGTTAATTTGGTAGATACGGTTCTTTGGCATAACGCTGAGCTGTATCTATCGCAGCTCGATTAGCTTTTGCCCAGCAGGGCTTAGGGCAAGGCTAGTATCTTTAGTTGCACAACAACATCCAGCCGCAAACCACGCCATGGTAGCGTGAAAATGGAGCTCTCTGGAGCACTGCTCGAGCTATTTGGACGTCCGACATGAATGTGTGGCACCTAGCCGTTTATTATATGAACAAGCAATGGATTAACTCTCCCAACTGATAGCGTTCAGGGACTGACATGGATGTCGGGCTGAACTCAGCTACAGGGAAGTATGACACCTAGCCGTCTACTACGTTAACGAGCTTTGAAATGTGATTGTGACTATAGTTGATTTTTTCTATAGCGCAGAAACGAAAAAAGCCACCCGATTAAGGTGGCTTGATTCTAAATGGAAGTCTGACGGTGTCTTCCGGCAACCGCGTTGTCTCGCAGCGCAGTTGTCGCAACGCGATTGCCGCATCGGATGCCGCGCATGGGGGTGAAGACGGAGGCTTTTGCGAAGCGAAGCTTTGCCCGTCTGAACGACATTCATGGATGAATGGCTGGTGCGCAACACCAGGGATGGGTTGTTCTTCAGTTTTCAAGCAAAGCGCTAGAGTTGAATACCTTCGATGGGTGAAAGCGGAGCTTTCTGAAGCACCGCTCCAGCCGTTTGAACGACCGACATGGATGTCGGGCTGGACTCAGCTACAGGGAAGTATGACACCTAGCCGTCTACTACGTTAACAAGCTTTGGAATGTGATTGTGGCTATAGTTGATTTTT
>NZ_BAEP01000016.1 GCF_000315015.1 Paraglaciecola mesophila KMM 241
GACATAAAAAAAGGCCACCGAAGTGACCTTTCTTTCAAATCAATTTGCTAGCAATTAAGCAATGATTTTTGCAACAACGCCTGCACCTACTGTGCGGCCACCTTCACGGATTGCGAAGCGTAAACCTTCGTCCATCGCGATAGGAGCAATCAATTCAACTACGAATTTCAAGTTGTCACCAGGCATTACCATTTCTACGCCTTCAGGAAGCTCTACAGCACCTGTTACGTCAGTTGTACGGAAGTAGAACTGTGGACGGTAGCCTTTGAAGAACGGAGTATGACGGCCGCCTTCGTCTTTGCTTAGTACGTATACTTCAGCTTCGAATTGAGTGTGTGGGTTGATTGAACCAGGCTTAGCTAGTACTTGACCACGCTCAACATCTTCACGCTTAGTACCACGAAGCAATGCACCGATGTTTCACCAGCACGACCTTCGTCAAGCAACTTACGGAACATTTCAACACCAGTAACAGTTGAAGTCGTTGTATCTTTCATACCAACGATTTCTACTGCATCACCTGTGTTTACGATACCACGCTCAACACGACCTGTTACAACCGTACCACGACCTGAAATTGAGAATACATCTTCAATTGGAAGTAGGAAAGGCTTGTCGATGTCACGCTCTGGCTCTGGGATGTAAGTATCAAGGGCTTCTGCAAGCTCGATGATTTTAGCTTCCCACTTCTCGTCGCCTTCTAGGGCTTTAAGTGCTGAACCTTGGATAACTGGTAAGTCATCGCCAGGGAATTCGTATTCTGAAAGCAATTCACGTACTTCCATCTCTACCAATTCTAACAATTCTTCGTCGTCAACCATGTCACATTTGTTCATGAAAACAACCATGAAAGGTACGCCAACCTGACGGCCTAACAAGATGTGCTCACGTGTTTGTGGCATAGGACCATCGGTCGCTGCTACTACTAGAATCGCGCCATCCATTTGAGCAGCACCAGTGATCATGTT
>NZ_BAEP01000015.1 GCF_000315015.1 Paraglaciecola mesophila KMM 241
AAATGCTTTCACTGCCATAGCCCAATTAAATTGATGTACCGATTCTTTATCAGTACAAAAGCCACTTTGCCTTAGCCCATGTCTATAGCACTTTGCGAGTCGTGCTTGGTCGAACCCCGCCCCATTGTGACTTAACAATTCATCGCTAAGCGATGTGAACAGCCGCTCTTTATCAGAAGGTACGTCACCTATTGAAAGCTCATTTTGCGACTGAGGGGGCAGTATTAAATCCCTTCTTTTATACAAAATCGAAAGCAACCTACACCCGTGCAGTGGGCAGGTTTGAGTGAAAGGAAGTTGATGATTCACATGCCAGTAAGCCACACCAAATTGATCCAAATCATTATTTGCACAGAGCGGGCAATATTTCAGCGTTGGTGTTTGGGGTATTCTGTTGGCTAAAAGCGATAATTGACTCTGTAATGCCCCGGTAATTCCGTGCAACATTTTCGCCCTTAAATCTTCTCTACGGTTTGTAGTCAAGAATGCAGAGAAATAGGGAAACAGAGAATGTTCCAGCAAAAGAACGTCCGCGCTTTCCTCTGTTAATCGAGCAATTTGCGGAATATAGCTCGGAAAAGCCGTGTGCATCTGACAATGCGCTTTACCAACGAACTCATGTAAGAACTCCCGGGAAGAAGGGTTTATACAAATTAGCCAATTCCTCACGATATAGCTATATAGCGTTTCGCGTGGTAATAACACCATTCTATTCATTACCATCGGTTGAATTCTCCAAACGAGTCGACACCAAAAAAGCGAAGCCAAAGTAAATGTGATAGCGGTGACACCTTAGTTGGTGTATTTATAGTTGTGTGAAGACTAACTGCGTTGTCATACTCAAAAGAAAAGTTTTCATCAAATAAGCAAGATGCGCCTGACTTCAGTGCCCATTCACTAAATAATGGTTGGTAGTGGATGTGCTTTTGAACTAAACCAAGTCGCTTACCTTTAGTTAACAAACTCACGCAAGCACCAACTACATGGTTCATGTCATATTTGTATCCTGGGTTGAGAATGCCTTCACTAGAACGGTGTAATTCTAAGCCTCGATCCTGAACCCACCTCAAATTGCCTCCCAATATTTTCGTGCTCTGCGTTATTTTCGAACGACAAACCGAACAGCACTCTGAGGGGTTCGAAACCTTTTTCAAGTCTCGTATTGCGAACCCGCACTGGCTACATGAATTAAGAAGTTTACTTGTTGTGTGCTTTGGACATGTTATTGCTGTTGGGAGCTGATGAGCTACGTGCCAATATGCAACCCCTATATTTGAAGTATCTTCTTTTACACATTCATTACACCAACGCCAGGCTTTTGAGCTTGCTAATTTAGAACAATGTGCTGCTTTAAGTTTTTGGTGCTGAGCCTTCCCTTTTGTTCTCAAATAATCTCTGACATGTTTTTGATTGAGTGAATGAGAATAGAACCCCATCAAGGAGTGCTCTTTGAGTATACGTTCCCGTTCTTGAGCACAATTAATGCTCTTAAGTACGACTTGCAATGCTGGTGATAAAATTGATTGGGTAGTGAGTGACACATTTGTACTCGTTAGTGCTCGCTGTTCGACCTCAACACTTCGCAATACATTAAAACGCAATCTGCGCGCAAACATTGAAAGAACATGTTCGCCAGGGAAGAGATGCGGAAAGAATGTGTTTTTCATGCGCCCTCCTTAGCGAATCCAGTTGGGATGTCACCTTTTAAAACATCATCGTCCCCCTCGATGGGGTTGATAATTTTCTCCCCTTTAACCACTTCCGGTACCGTCGACCTTGCAGCGGCTTTCGCTGTTTTTTGCTCATTATTTGTGAATGCAGGGTTCACTTTTGAATGCGATCTAACAGATTTTTCATATTGCTCGTGCATCCCTTGGCGTAGCATTTGCATCGCAGGATTAATCAATGAGAACTGGTTTTTGTACACACTTCGAAGAAGCCTGATTTCAGTGTCAGCGGAATAACGTTGATGCTGCTTTGTGGATTTGTCCATTAGCTCAAACTTGAGCTCATAAAAGAGCCTAGCAAGACGCGTCATGATAGCCGGCAGTCCGCAGCTCAGAGAAAAGAATACCTCTTTAAACCGTGCAACATCTGCATCACTTAGTTCTGTTAAACCCCAAGGAAAAAGCGCTTGAAATAGCGAGCAGAAATAATCAGAGTCAAGCTTATGAGTACTAAAGCGAAACTCTCTGTCGCTGCACATGCGACGTGTAGTTGTCATGTTGGGGGTGAGTGACAAGCCATTGTGAATGTCAGGTCTAAATAATGAAACACCGTCGCTTGTACAGCTTAGTAAGACAGGAATGCCGATTTTGTTGAACAAAGCTTCAAGCACAGTCATGTTCGGAGCATCTTTGCTCTTCGCGTAATTCAACATGAACTGCATTTCATCAATATGAATGAGGCCGAGCGAGTGGTTTTCAGCTGTCATTCGCATAGCATTTAAATGTTGGTCGACTGAAAGACGGTTTTTATCTTTCCAGCAGTCGTAATAATCGGTACCACACGCTTCATCGACTGCCTGGAAAAAGTTTAAGGCCAGTGCTTTTAGGCTTGGTGTGGCAGGCAAATCAATAGAGAGCCAAACTAGTTGGCTTTGTTTGAAGAACTTGCTGTCATATTGAGAATGCTCTATGACTTGCTGGAAACACGACAAGACATTGCGAATAGCCGTTGTTTTACCTGTACCGGATACCCCATGCAAAAGTATACTTGGCGCCGTCGTTCGTTGAACTGGCAATGCTGTCAAAAATTTTGTCTTGTTGTGAAACTGCTCTCCTAGGCTATGCTTCAGCGCGTTTGACTCAGCCCCCGCAGGGTTTCGGTGCTTATAAGAAGTAAGTAGCATCGTTGCGCACTTATTATAAAGTGAGGTGAATTGAGGCAGGGGCACATGGATTAGTGATAATTCTTGCACCAAAGCGTTTTTGTAAACACTTGGTAACCCCATAACATTTACATCATTATCAACTTTGCACGTCATTCGCTTTATCAACGCATTGACATCAATTTCGATGTGCAGTGCTTCGATTAGCGGATTTCCACTTAAACTTTCTAGGGGGTGTTTGTTGTAAATTGCTTCATTACTCATTCAGATTTCCTTATCCGTAAAACTCTTCATCTAGATCAATCAAGCCTTCGTCATCTAGTCGACCTAAGTCCTGCTCCATAGCATCTAAGCTTTGTTGAAACTGTTCTGCTTCTCTTTGCTGATTGATCTCTTTCTGGTGTTCTTGGCGGCCAGAAATATTTGGCTGCATTGACTTACGATTGCTCGGTGGAATTCCGTTTGTTGCTTCGCGAGCACTGCGTTCAATTTGCTTATTGGCACCATCGCGCTTGGCGCGCTGATGACGTTTTACTTCTCCAGCATCAAATCGTTTCTGCTTATAGTATTCATATAAGTGATCTGCTATTTCCCACTGAGCGTCTAAAAATGGAGAGCCATTGTTGACGTTCTTAATATCAAATCGAATATATTGACCACTAGGAGTTTTGTGCCAAATATGGCTGCAGTTTTGATGTGCTCGTTTTACCGTAATGGAGTATCTTCCTGAATGTGCAGCTTTACTGAAAAACCCAAGATGTCCAGCCTCTTCGGATGAATACATTATCCCGCGAAATCGCACGCCGTCTTTTTGAACGGTCGCTTTTTCTTCAGGCAGAAACCCCCAGTTAACACTTGCAATATCTTCTGAGGTAGTCGGCCTGCCACCATCCATATCTTTTTCTAAGCTATGTTGAAATAATGCTTGTGGCGAGACATCTATATCATCAAAAACAGCCTGCCAATTAAATTTGCTGAGCCTTTCCGCCGAGTTATTATGATAAATAATCTCATGGATTAGCTTCCCTACCACTTCCTCGTAAGAGTAAAGAGATTGATTTGAAGGGTGCTGCTCACCTCTATCAATGTCTTTAAAAATAGAGCCAGGTTGGTGATGCACCATCGTGTTGTTCAACACGTTAAACGTACCCTCTACAGTACCTTTAGCATCCCCTCTGTAAATTGCAGTAAAGTTAAACGCTTCTACACCAAGCTCAGCCTTGAGGACACTTGCGATTAATGCATTGGGATACTCATTTCCATTGTCGACCGTGATTTGACGAGGGATATGTTTTGCTGGCCAGTCGTTTTCTTCAAGATTTACCCCGAATTTTGCAGCAAACTCCACTTTATCTGTGCACGCATTAACAAGAGCTTGGGCGGCACCAGACCAGTTTGGCCCATCGAACCCCAAATAAAACCCGGTGATCATTGTTGAATAGACATCAATGACTATGTACAGCACGGGTCGACCCATCGTAAACCTTCCCGATTTGTCATAGGGGTAGCGTACATATAGATCTAACACGGTGGCATCGATTTCATATCGGTCGGTAGCTCCAAGTACACCATCCAGACTACTGCCCTGCTTAGCCTTAAAATCTTTATCGAATCTCAGTTGACCAACAGCCTTCTTGATGAGCAGCTCAGGACTAACTAATTGTTTCAAGTGGTATTGGAATTGCTGGTAAGAGATACATTCTTCCTTAGGATGTGGATGAAAATAGACTGACGTATCGCACCCGACTTTCCGTTGCAACTCACTTCGTTCGAATTCATCTTGGTATTTTTCGTGTGCCATTTTCAGTGAAAATTTTCCTTTTATCCGGCGCACTGTTTTCAAAATGTTTTTCTTATCTTGATTGGTTATACCGCGACTTTTAGAGCGTGAAAGGGAATTATCTGCTTTCCCACGGCCACGCTTTATTACCACCTCAGATGGTTTTTCGAAATGGCGATAATTAGAGCCCACGTTCTTTAAATTGAAGGGTAATAATGCATTTTCATTGCAACCAAATGTTATGAAACGATTTAGCGCATTATAAAAGGCTCCACGGCTGTTCCAGCTTTCTGTTAATGGGATCATTCTATCAATTTCTTTGCTGACACCATCACCGTAAAGATACTTATTGAGCATCACTTCTGAGCACAATGGCGCTATTCTTCGATATTTTTCGTCACGCTTGTGGATCCACTTAGCACGTTGAAGCTCCTTAAGTGAGACATCGGAAAACGTCATTTCTGGTGGAAATGAATATCGTTGCTTTGATAACTTCAGTTTTGAAACTCTGTTTAAAAGCGCCTCTCGGTGAACTTTTTCTGGCTTCGGTGGATGAATTGCATTAAATGCCTCATTCATATTCGCTATCGCAAACCATTTCCCACAATGACTGACATGGCAGATATAAAACGAATGCTGCTTACTGTCATTAAATAGGTGCAACCCTGCATACAACATCTGCGCCTCTCCTTATTCAAATGGCAACAGTTGCACAGGACGGAATGGGCGCAGGTGAGAATCTTGTGAAATCAGGATATACGAGTGATATACACCAAACTTAAAAAGGCGCATTGCCTGTGTCGCAGAGATGCCAATTAACCTTCCCAACTCTGTACATAACACTTGCAATTGCTTGGTTCTACAACGGTCCCATTGAGAATATAAAGCATCGATGAATATTCCTAACAGCCCATCATCGACTTCCATGTCACGACAGTCTTCACAAAACCGTAAATTCCAAAAATGCTCCTTGGTCGCGTGTTTTTCTGTAATGATTCGGTACTTTACTCCCCTGCGCGCCCAGTATTGACGCTCAATTTCGAACTTTTGAAAGGTTCGCCAGAACTTAGGACCAGGTGTTGAACCATTTTCATCTTCGAACATTTGGCTGGTATATTTGAACGTGTAGGCGACTCGCTGCATTTTTCCGACGACTTTACGGTCGACAACAAAATCAGTCGTCATCACAGTCGCTTCGCGAGTTTTGTAATTGCGTGGGTGCAAGTATCCAAGCTCTGCAGCTATCACCATCGTGTCATCAATGTCGAGTGCATATTGTTCTCTCACTGCGCACGTCTCAGGCATTGAAAGCAAAATTTTGTATGCTCTTAATTCGCCATCACTCAGCAAATGAACTTCACGGTTTTGAACTGGGCAATACACCCAGTGTCTTCTGCCAACTTTGTTGACCTTTCTTACTGTTAGAAAAGGCTCATATTCGCTCTGAATACCACGTTTCCATTGGTTTAGACGAGTTACTGATTTAGCTGATAAGGTGACTTGTGAATTATTCATCATTAAGCCCTCCATAACACTGAGTCGGTAAAGGGCGAAACTCACCGCTGGCATGGTGCTTCATAGCAAGCGGCCATAGTATAATTCGAGCTGTGAATAATGGTTGAGCAGAATCGGTAATGCACTTACGTTGACTAAAACGCTGCACAAAACAAAACTCAATTGGAAAATGATCAGTTGCAAGGCACACA
>NZ_BAEP01000014.1 GCF_000315015.1 Paraglaciecola mesophila KMM 241
TTAAGGTTTATTAATTTACTTTTCGGGTTATGGTTGATTGCCTCACCATTGATCGTAGATGGCGGTCAGATAGGGGGAATGATCTCAACGGCTTTAGTCGGTGTCTTCTTAATTCTTCTTAGCTTACCACGCGGAAAACGCAGCCATGAACATTATGGGCAATGGGACAAATGGATAATTTAATACTTAGCTCGTCTCTGAATTTGTTTTTACCCTTTCGGCTATCTCAGAGACAAGGGATTATCCTATATTTTTAATTTTCCGCAGTGAATAGTTGATTTTTGTTAAAATAGAATAGGATGGAACCCTCCCATAAGTTCAGAATAGCCTAGATAGAGTTTTCCATTTACATTCAACGTAATGGAGAAGCGAAATGAAAAGACAGGTTTTAGGGGAAGATCAATCCTAAATGAAGGCAAATCAGGTGCATTCAATGTACCTGATTTGTGTCGTAAGCATGGGGGCGGTCAGAGAACGCATTATAAACGGAAATCTAAGTACGGCGGCATGGAGTCGTCAAACTTATATACAATACGTGCGCTTGAGGCAGAGAATGCTAAACTCAAAAAGATGTTCGCAGATGGGAGTATGCAAAATGTGGCACTCAAGGACATTCTTGGACAAAAGCTATAAGAGCAGCACAACGTAAAAAGTGTCTACAGATTTAGAACAAAATGACCACTACAAAATCACTCTAAGCTTTATGTTAAAACTATAGTCAGTCAAAAGGAAAAAGTTGTCTGAGGCATTATTTATACCAAGATTTTCTTTGGTTGAGGGATTATCGAGTTAGTCTACTTGAGTACGTGTTAAATACTTTTTCACGCGGAAAACCATGAAATAAACGTCTTGGTGTAGGACTTTTGGAAGGGTTTGGACTTCTGGCACAGATGACACCCGTTCTTCAGGTCGTCATCGCTTTAGTGTAAGCGCAAGTGTAATCTCTCTACCATATCCACACAATTTAAATGCAATTTTAAAAGTAACGAGCGAATTAAAAAAAACACTTCCCTAACGTTTTCTGAGGGTCTGTCTGCGAACAACAAAGAGGATCAGCAACGGCAAAATTGACCACTGTAATATCGGTAACAACCCAGTGCCCAACATTGGCAAAACAGGCATATTTGGCGCGTATTGCCAACGGTCCAGTATATCGGTTGCAAGCCACTCCATAAAAATAGTGATACCAAGTCCAGTGGCTAAGTAAACTATCGCAGGTGTAATGGCTATTGCATGGATCCAATTTCTTGATCGAGCAATTACGACGGCACTCCAATATGCCAACACGCTGATCACGCCATCTCCTAAACTCGCCTGTGTACAAATGCGAACGACGCTCATGTAGTCAAGCGTTTTCAGTCCCTCGTAAAAAGGCATCTGCCACATTTCCCAAACGAAATTGAAGAGAAACGAAAACAGCAAGAGATTTACTTCTGGATTACGGAGTGTACGATCAATCCAGTGTTGCCCCATCTTTTTACTTTTTCTCCGATCGTAAGTACTTCCACAGCGCGGCAATTGACAAAACCAGTACACCAATGATCAATAGCCAAACCAATCCCATACCCAACATCATGCCCATACCCATATCGTTCATCATAGTTCTATCCTCTCTTGTTGACATTCCGTAAGACCACTAAAAATGTCGCCGTCTGCGCGCTCCGCGTTGCTATCGCGCAGACACAAACCTATGTTTATGTGAAAATTTAGGCGGGCTTATTACAAGGTAGTCCGGCAGCCTGCAAATCGTCAAAGCCAGCTTTAGATGCAAAAGCTGCAATATAGCCCATTTGTCGTAATGTTGCTGCAGCTAGCACGGCACGGCCACCGCTGGCACAATAGGTGACTATAGGCCGTTGATGATCGCTTTCTTCGTCGGAAATTCTCATTTCCAATACACCACGCGGTATAGCGACGGCACCTTCCAGATGGCCTTCCTGCCACTCATTGGGTTCACGAACATCGAGCAGTAGCGCACCGCTGCCACGCAAATCCTTTACCTTTTCAACGTCGACGGTGTCAGCTACCTTTTTGGCTTCATCGATCATTTGTTGTGCAGTTAAAAACGTAAACGTAAAAATTTCTCCTTATTGTAGTGTGAATGAATGTTCAAACTGTCAGCTCGCTACACATCTGCAGCTAAACCGCAGCCAAGGTTCGCCGGAACGGCCACATCCATCATCTTCGGATCAGGCAGATCCAGGTTGTTCATAATGTCGATATATTCAGCACGGCTCTTGCCGGCTAACCGCGGGTTGTGAGCCTTTTCCTCAGCAACGCTGCTGCGGGTCCAGCCGTTATAATCGTGCGCCGGGTATACCAGCGTTGAATCCGGTAGCGTAAATAGCTTTTTAGTAATGGAATCATAGCTTTGACCAGCGTCACCGCCTTGAAAGTCGGTTCGGCCACTACCACGAATCAGAAGCACGTCGCCGGTGAATACTGCTGGCCGCTCGCTGTGAAGCAAAAAGCTATAAGACTCATCGGTATGGCCAGGTGTGTACAAAGCTTCCAGATCAATACCGTCCAACCGGATGTGCTCGCCCTCCCTAATGGTTTCAGACACACAGTCGGCTTCTGTCTGTTCGCCCATTACCGTGATGCAACCGGTCTTTTCCCGCAACTTTCCAAGACCGGTGATGTGATCCGCATGGGTATGAGTATCGATGGCTCGCACTAGTCGAACATCGAGTTCTTCGACTAGTTTCAGGTACATATCCACCTTGTCTATTACTGGGTCGATTAGTAACGCTTCGTGGCCACTATCGCCAGCCAACAGATAGCTATAAGTGCTGGATTCAGAATCAAAAAATTGGCGAAATAACATGTTTATCCCCCATTCGTACTTAGGTGCAGTGTATAAGTAATATAAACACTCTACCCGATAGAATCAACCCAACGTGTAATCAAAAATATCCGGCTCATAGCGGTGACATCAAACCAATACTCTGATAATTTGACGCAAACTTGGCAAATTCCAGACTGATTATGTCCTCATTCTATTCATTTACAAAAAAAAGAACAAACACTGCCCTGTTAGCCTAATAGCAAACATTACCCTTGTTTTGTTGTGTTTTCTTTTCCTAATTAACTAATGTGAAGTCCGAAACTGGCGGTGCCCTTACAAGAGGCAACTTGCCAGATGCTTTTTCTTCATTGCTTTTGAGGTGATCTGATATTTTCTTGATGACCACTGGATCTTCAATACAGCCGATGACTCTTACCTGTCCCTGATTTCTATATATAAATTAGTCGCTTAGGTAAAATCATCGAAAATTAGTGACCTAAACGGTAGTTCAGCCTAGAGACCTTGATATAATTGGGCTGCAGAGCATCCTCGTTTTTAGATAAGTCATATTCCTGACAAGTTTGCTAGTTAGCGGCTACGTAAAACGCAAACTTTTATTAAATCATCTTTTCTTTTCGCTTTAATTTTTTTGAAACTTTGGAAATTGTAGAGCGAGAACATCCTAAAATATGTTGGATATAATCATAAGATTTTTTATCTGCCAACAAGCCTTCAACCTTTAGCTGTAACTCTACATCACTTGGTCGACCAAGATAACGACCTTCAGATTTAGCTTTAACAATGCCTTCCTTTTGTCGTCTTCTTCGATCTTCATAATCCTTTCTAGCAATAGCCGCAAGCATATCGAGCATCAAATCATTGATAGCTGATAACATTCTTCCAGTGAATTCATCACTTACCACCGCAAACTGATGACTCGTAGGTAAATCTAATGATACAACCCTCAAACCTTTTGCTTTTATGATGGACTTGAGTGAGTACCAATCATCATCCTTTAACCTGGATATCCGATCTATTTGCTCTACAAGTACCACGTCACCTTTCTGAGCTATTTCTAGCAATCTAAATAATTCTGGTCTTTGAAGCGTGGCTCCAGATTCATTTTCTTCAAAAAATGCAGATATGACCAAATCATGTTCATTAGCAAACAGTAACAATGCATCCTTTGCACGTCCCGCATCTTGCTCTTTGGTTGAAGCTCTGAGGTAAGCGTAAGTTCGAAAAGTACTCATTGTGGAAATAGTCCATTTTACATAGTCTCTTTATTCTAGTCCATTATACATAGTATGCAGCAATTAATGGACTATTATAAAGCTAGGTTTCTAGCAGTCCCTTTAAGGTATACCCTATATGAACTAGTAAGCTTAAATAAAGATTTAACGGGCAGCTAGCCGAACCAATCTACGAACGGCTCTAGATAGCATGAAGCTGTCAGTCGATGAAACCTTTTGTATGGCAAGTCTGAGCGAATAGGAGCTATGCCACCATTGCCGACGACCGGAGGATTTGATTTTTCACACAGCCTGCCGCAAAAGCGACCAGTCGAGACATTACTTACGATGTCAGCAGGTGCGACAGGCTGTGTAAAAACTCGGATTACAACCGCCAAATCTTACCCTCTGTGATACTCAACCATCCAAATGACTTAGTCACTGATTATTAGCGTTAGCGCGGAATTTTGGATTTGGAGTGTTAAGGCGGGTTGTTAGTGATAAATGTGACGTTTGAAGGCTGTTTTATTGCTCGAATTTAGGCTAAATGCACCCTTATTGCTTGATGGCTTCCATTAACCCAGTCGTTCCCATTATGGTCATCATTCTCTTCAGGTTATAAGCCAGCACATGCAGGTTCATCTCGATACTGACATTCTTTTTACGCTTCATTAAGAAGTGCGTCGCGCCCATCCACATTTTAATCGTACCAAACGGATGCTCCACGGTTTGTCTTCTTAACACCGATATCTTTGGATTATCATCGAGCCGCTGCTGCATCGCGTCTATCTCTTCTTCGTGAACCCAGCGTCTCATTTTCCTTGGCTCTTTTAATGATCTCGTGCATTTACCTCTGATATCACAATCTCGGCAAGCATAAAAATTAACGTATACCTTTTGCTCAAGGCCGTCTTCGGTTACGTTCCGTCGATGCGGTAATTCCTCGCCCGCTGGGCAAATATAAAGGTCTTTGTCTTTATCGTATTTAAATAATGACTTGTTAAAGATGCCTTTCTTTGCTGAGCCTGATGTATCAGTTTGTGGCACGTTTGCCGTCATGCCTAAATCTTGTGTGGCCTTGATATCGTTGCGACTAAAGTACCCCTTGTCGGCGATGATAGTGATGTCTTGTTTACCTAATGTTTTTTGGACTTGCTCTGCCACTAAGGTGAGCTGGCCTCTGTCTGTTGTCATAGTGACATCGTGTTCAACAATCAAGTGATGTTTTGTATCCACAGCGCTTTGCACGTTGTAGCACACCTGTCTTTGCATATGTTGCGTCTTCATCAAACGTGCATCAGGGTCGGTTTGTGACACTTGCTTGTCTGGGTGTTCATTCACTTGTATTTCGAGTGCTTTAAGCTCAACTAATCGCTGCTCAAGCCATGCTAATTTTGAAGTAGATACTGTGGTGTCGATATCCTTTTCATCCCCGTCTTTTGTGTCCATTTGACTTAATTATTGTTGAATACTCTTTTCTGTTCGCTCGATATGAGCCTGAACTTTGGTGGGCGTATAATTCTTGGATTTGTTGTTGACGGCTTTAAATTTACTGCCATCGATGGCGAAGGCTGAATCGTCAAACATGTTGAGTTGACGACATAACTCAACAAACCTGCGGCAGACATTTTTAATCCCCTTGCCATTATCTTTCCTAAAGTTGGCGATGGTTTTAAAGTCAGGCTTTAAACGCTCAAGCAACCACATTAATTCCACGTTGCGATGGCTTTCCTTTTCTAGCCGGCGAGATGACTGAATGCGATTTAAGTAACCATAGATGTAGAGTTTTAGCATAGTGGCAGGATGGTAGCCTGGGCGGCCGGTTAGCTTTGGGTTAACGGTCTCAAAACCTAAGTCTAATAAATCAAGGTGGTCAACAAACATATCGATAACTCGAACTGGATTATCTTCGGTAACAAAGTCATCTATTGCTTCTGGGAAGAGTGTCGATTGGTGTCTTGGTTGACCTTTAATATGGTGAGACATGTCAGATAAACTCTGGTTTGGCTTACCATTTTATTATACTAAATTAGGTCTTAAAGTTGGATCGGTGGCTAAGACTGATTGATCATAAACATCACATACTTAGACCAAAAGGTGATCAATAGTTTTTACACAGCCTGGCGACATTGCTGACATAAGCAATGTTGATATTCCAAGCCATGTTTATGTTTGGTTTGAGTGATAAGAGACAGTCGAGAACGCCTTCGACTATTACTGGAGAACTGAGTTTATAGTCATTCGAATCATTAGGAAATAAAAACGAAACCAGTTGTTCTTACAAAGACATTTTCGACACCAAATTATGAAGTTATTTGGTCAATGACAACAAGCATTTTCGTCATAGGAAAAAAGACCTTTAAAGTCTGTTTTTCCTTCTAGTCTGTCGATGTAATACTGCGAGTTCTTTTTAAATGTATCCAGACAATAAGGGCAACGACAAAAACGTAATTCATGGCCGTTATGCTTATAAGGCACGGAATGTGCCGATGGTTTTTCTGCTAGACATGTAGGACAAATCTTTATATCCGAAGTTTCTCCCAGAAGTTTTTCTGGTTCTTGTTCAAAGATAGTTAAACATCCCTGACAACAGAAAAAATGTTCCACAGATTTGTACATTACCCTTGGCGCTTGGGAGAAATTAATCCCTAACCTGATTAGTGAACAGCCACAAGTTGAGCATATCATCGTATAGTTCTCCTTATTAATTGATTAAAAAAGATAAAGGTTTATCCCGCACAGCAGGATAGTTCCTTAACATCTGTACTGAAGGTTTGAGCACAAAGTTTTAAACCTTCCACCATGGTCAAATATGGGAATAATTGCCCAGCGAGATCATCTACCGTCATATTATTATGGATTGCCAGAGCCGCGCTTTGAATAATTTCTCCGCCTTCATGGGCGAGTATTTGTGCGCCAAGAATTTTGCCTGTTAGTTTTTCTGCAACCAGTTTAATGAAACCGTCCGTTTCAAAATTGGCCAATGCTCGTGGCACATTTTCCATATCTAACACACGAGTAATGACCTCATAGCCCCCTGTTACGGCTTGCTCCTCTGTAAGACCCACGGTGGCAACTTGTGGGTCTGTGAAGATAACAGCAGGCATTGTCGATAAATCGAGCCTAGCTGCACCACCTGTCATATTAATGCCTGCTCTGCTGCCCGCTGCTGCGGCTACATAAACAAATTGTGGCATGTCGGAGCAATCCCCCGCGGCATAAATATTAGCGGTTGAAGTTTGCATTTTATTATTGACCAAAATGGCGCCACTTTTATCCGTTTTAATACCAACTTTGTCTAAACCAAGCTGCGCTGTATTTGCATGACGACCAGTAGCAACAAGTAATTTGTCAGATTGTAAGATCCCTTCATTAGTATCTACAGTAAATGAATTTCCGTAGTAGCTAACGTTTTTTGCTTGGGTATTATTTAATATGCGAATGCCTTCTTTTTCAAAGCACTCAGATAACTTCTCGCCTAGAAGTGGATCTTCAGCATACAATAGCGAATGACGTGCCAATATAGCCACCTTGCTACCTATACGCGCATAGGCTTGGGCAATTTCAATAGCCACAACAGAGGAGCCAATTACGATTAAACTATCTGGCAATTCTTCTGCAAATAAAGCTTCCGTTGATGTCCAGTAGGGTGTACCTGTTAAGCCATTTATCGGTGGGATAGTCGGTGTAGCTCCTGTCGCAATTAATGTGCGGTCAGTGTGAACCTCTACTTCTGTTCCATCTGAAACCCCGACAAGCAAAGTATTTTCATTTTTGAAATGCGCATAACCCTTTAATAAAGTTATAGCAGGATTGTTATCTAAAATCCGTTGGTACTTGGCACTTCGCAACTCTTCTACGAGAGCCGTTTGTTGGGCTGCTAGCAAAGAGCGGTTAATTTTTGGTTGATTGTCAGCAATGCCATCAAATGGGTTGACGCGTTGTTGGTGTGCCAATTGCGCTGCACGGATCAATATTTTGGAGGGCACGCAACCGATATTGACACAACAGCCACCTATGATATCAGCACCTTCGATCATAGTGACTCTTGCGCCATTTTCAGCAGCTTTGATAGCACATGCAAATGCACCGGAACCACTGCCTATAATCGCAACATGTAACTGGTCTGATCCGGCATAGCTGAGCGTATCTTTATTATTACTAGACATTATTAAAAACCTTATATTGCGCAGGATGCATCGTCACAACGATGATTTGCGGGGGAAAATATATCCCATATTGAAATGACAACCATAAATGCCAATGCGGAATACGTTACGTATGTACTCCACGCATACTGGAACCAAGGGTAAAGTGAGAGTAATAAGAAAACAGGGCCTATCATGCCAAGTGCACTTCTATGCCACTGGCGATGACTTAACCAGCCCAGTGCATTAAGAGCTAGCGCAACCCATGCAAAAAATGGTAATAGAGTATTGATAAACACCCCTTCCCATTGGCTGAGAAAGCCCAACCCAAGTGCTGCGCCCAAACTAGCAATAGCTGGAAAACACATCGCGCATCCCATGGCAGAAACCAATGCGCCAAGTGAGCCTGCTTTGTCGCCAATTTGTGTAATATACTTTAATAGACGATCCACTAGTTTTAGCCTCTTTTTAATCTTTCACGACAGAAGGATAACCAGCATTGGTTGTTGCACTTACAAGTGCTTCAATATTGGTCTTCTCATCATCATAAGTAACAACAGCTAGCTTAGTTGCATAAGTAACATCCGCTTTTTTAACACCATCCACATTTGTTAATGATTTTTTGACGGTGATAGGACAAGTAACACAATTCATGTTCGGTACATTAAGCGTGACCGTTTGAATTGTCGCCAATGCGCTTGAGCTTGAAAGTAAAGCGATTAAAAAGAATGTGTTTTTCATTGTTTGACTCCAAATTTTAATAGGTTGTATTGACACAATATGTGTTTGAAAAGTTAAACAAACCAAAGTATCCAATAGTTGCTAGTGATCAAAATAATTGCTGATGCAGTGGTAAGCCAAAAAGTGACTTTACGACGATGTCTTGTTACGGGGATTGCGCAGGCGCTGTCTGGTTCACATTCCTCTATTGGGCGATAAATCTTCCACCCCGCGTACCCGAGTAACAGCACAACAACTAGAATAAATACAGGGCGATAAGGTTCAAATGCGCTTAAGTTGCTTATCCATGAACCGCTAATGCCCAAGAGCAATAACACTAGAGGGCCTACACAACATACGCCTGCACCGATTGCCGCAATGATCCCGCCTACCATTGGAAGATTTGATTCGTTTTGACTCATATGAGTACCTCATTAACTTATGCCGCAACGATAAGTTATGTACCACGGTACGGAGTCAATGAGTTTTTTTGAAAAATATTGAAAAAACTGAAAGTGGGTAGTTCGCTTTTAAAGCAATTATAGGTAGGATCTTAGTGATACCGCCTTAGCTAAGGCTGCAATGAATCTATGATGGGGCAACAAGTCTCATCCTCATTACGTTGACATTGGGCTATATTTTCTAGCAGTGCTTTTTCCAAAAGCAGTAAATCTGCTTGTTTGGCCTGAACAGCAATTAGCTTTTTTTTGGCTAGCTCCTCGACTTGATGACAAGGGTTATCACTTAGTGATAGTAGCCCCTCAATTTCATGTAGCGTAAACCCCAATTCTTGAGAACGTTTTATGAAGCGAATTCTATTCACGATTTCTATTGGATATATTCTATAGCCCTGTAAAGGTTTAACAGGCTGTTTGATTAAACCCTTGCGCTCATAAAATCGAACGGTCTCTGGATTGATCCCGATTTGCTTTGCTATTTTACTGATCGTGCCTGACATTAATTATCAATCCTCAACAATTCATAAGTTCAAATATTCTTGATAACACAAGATATTAGAACTTGGAAATAATAAAAGGTATTCCAACTCCGAACAACGGGCGCGTTTAATGGTGACCATGATGAGGGTGGTTATTTTTGGGCACAGCAGTAAAAAAATGCGCTCGAATCTGGTGAATGTCTGCAATCAGTTAGAATCGCCAGTTCGATCATTGTCGAATGACGATCTGCTCCTGGCACTTTCTTCTCAATCAATAAAGCTAAAATCAACAAATGCTTACGTCAGCTATCAGGCAATTTTTGTCTTTATCCAAGACTACTCAACGGCCCCTATGACCCAAATAGACTGGCGAGAATGTCTCGCCTAGTTTGAATTGTCGCTATTATCGAAATACCAATATGATACTCGCTCAGCTAATATGGCCATCCGATTTCGCTATTTGAGCAACATACATGCCCAAACTTTCGCCGCGCATAGATACCAGTGATACTGTCGAATACCGAGACTTATATGATCCGCCGCACTTTAATGAGAATGACCGCAACTACTTTTTCAACCTAAATGATCTCGAAACATCAACGCTCAAGCAATTCAGAATTGTGCAGAATAAAGCACATTTCATCTTGTTGCTGGGCTATTTTAAGGCAAAGCCGGTTACGCTAACTTTCACCTGGGGAATGGTAAAAAGTGACCTTACCCACATTTATGCACGTTATTTTCCAAAAGCCCGGCTGATTCGCAAGAACCTAAACAAAGATGCCAAATCAAACATCTACCAAAAGGTCTTCTCGTTAACTGGCTTTCAACGCTTTTCAGAACAACATCAAAAGAGGCTGCATGAGCAAGCTGATTCAGCGGTTGCCATCCGAGCTGACAATAAAACGGTATTCGACGAGTGCGTGACTTATTTGAATCAGCAATGGATTGCATTACCGGCCCTTTCTCGAATTCAAAGTATTGTAAGCCAGGCATTAAACAAAGAAGAAGAACGACTTATCACTTTATTTAATAGACAACTCAAGGGCAGTATTAAGGATTACATTACCGCTTTATTAGCACCGCATCAGACAACAGACGAATTTCGTACTCTGCGAAACCAGGCTAAAGATTTTACTTTTGGAGAAATAAGTCGAGAATTACAAGATAAACAAAAACTAGAGCCAATATTTAAACAAGCAAAAAGCATC
>NZ_BAEP01000013.1 GCF_000315015.1 Paraglaciecola mesophila KMM 241
TTAAGCCTCTCATCGCAAAATCGAAAAGCCAATCCGAGTTTGAGACTCTCCTACACGAAAAGAGTAAACCCACCCCTGATTTACCTAGAAAAATAGCAGTATTGTCATGTTCATCAAACGCGAAAACAATAGAGGAAGTAGATCCCCGATATCAAGACTTGCCGTACTTCTACATATATACGACGCTCGATGGCTGTAAGGTTGGAAAAGCTGATAGCACACTTCGTTTAAACAATTTGCAAGAGTTATCCAGAAGGAATGCGTTTGTATTTTGTTTGAAAAAAGATGGTAGTGATGCCCTGTCGGCAGAGCGCATTGAAACCGACTTTAAGAGATATATGGGCTCTTTAGCTATCATGCCAGTTGATGGAAAAAAGGATCACTACAACCAACACTTTGCTGATGTTTTGAACTTATTCGACTGCTTCATTAACAGCATATCAGAAATAGAATGCGCGGGCTCACATGCATTCGTATGCGCTGACTATGAATATACGCTACCGACCAAACGGGAGGGATAATCCAGGCAATCAATTTTCCTTTGATCAAATGTTACCTTTGCCATAGATGCGCTTTGGTCAGTCACAAACTTTATTAACTAACTCAAACATAGAACTCTTCGAAAACCTTCAATTGTCACAATCTTAATTAATTTGGGGGTACTTGTGAGGGCTTGAGCCGCGTGGTTCGTTGTCACAAACTTAATTCAACCTAGTCAATATTGAGCTGGTCGGCAATAACTGTTATCGGGGCATTGTCTTGCTTAACGAGTGAAAATAATACGCCGAGTTGAGTGGTGCTAATGTGTAATTCACTCTTAAGCTTTCTGTCAGCCGCTTTAAACAAAGCGCCGTGAGCTAACTGCAGCAAGTGAAATATCTTAAGTTGCTTTTTCATAAAAACCATTTTCAAAGAACATTTATTTAATGTACGAAATAATTTTTTTAATTGCAACGATAAAGTCTATTTTTGTGTTGATACCCAGCAATTTAAAATTGATTTATTTAACGTGCGAAATATTTTGTTTTACATGCGAAATAAGTAGTGCTCTTATAAATAAACAGTGCTCTTAAATTGTTACAGGGCAACAAAATCTAAATGTAGTGACTCACTGCAATCACTTTACAACGAAGAGGCTAGTTATGAATAAGTCAATGCCATCGGGTATCGCATCGTCCGCGCAGTCTTTAAAAAGTATTGCAACACCAAGCGATACCGCGGACGAATTGAATACCAGAAGCGAACCTTCCATCGCTGATGAAGCTTCATCTAGCGAGTCAAGCGTTGAGCATAAAATCGTTACGGATGCTGGCCATTCTGTAGTGCTCAAGGTTTTTAGGAGTCAGCTAAAACCGGTTAAAGGTATTTGTGTGATTGCAGCAGCGACAGGCGTAGCGCAGCACCTTTATCAGGATTTCGCGGTATGGTTAACAGGCTTAGGCTTTCATGTTGTGACATTTGATTATGATGGCATTGGTTCCTCTATCGATCGCCATGTAAAGCATTGCAATAGTGACTTGTTAGGTTGGGCGAATAATGATTGTCCCGCAGTACTTAATTTTGTCGATACACACTTCAGCGGTCTCGAGTGTATTTGGATTGGGCATAGTGTAGGCGGCCACATGCTGGGAATGATGCCTAACACTGGCCCGGTTAGCCGGGCGATTACTGTCGCTACGGGCACGGGAACGTGGTGGTACAACTCACCACCGACTAAGCGCGTTGCGTGGTTTTTGTGGTACTTTCTAGTACCCCTCACAGTGCCGACTTTGGGCTACTTCCCTGGGGATAAGCTAAACATCATGTGCAACTTGCCCAAGGGCGTGATGATGCAATGGCGACGTTGGTGCCTAAAAGAGGGATATGCGGTTGAGAAGGAAGGGCAGTGGCTTAAGGATCGCTTCGCCAACGTGAACTTTCCCATCAGCGCAATTGCTTTCAGTGATGATGAAATGATGTCTTTAAAAAATATCGATATGTTGCATGGTCAGTTCAGCGGTGCAAATATAACGCGGCAAACTGTAGCGCCTAAAGATGTTGGTCACAAGAGAATAGGGCATATTGGTTGGCACAAGGGGCGTTACCAAAATATGTGGGAAAAGGTATTCACGCCCTTGTTACTGAGCTAATGCGAACGGGGCGTCATTACAACTGTTCAACCAGTTGCTCGCAGGATATTACCCGCTAGGGTAAGGTTTTTACCGTATATTCAGCCTTTTCATACGTAGTAGTGAACTTATTGCAGAAAATACAGGTCAACTGTTACATAATTGTTAAATAGTAACGTAAATACTTTTGTGAGAACTCATGGCGTCATTATTCCCTCTTCCTAGCGTTGTAAACAACGATAATCCGAATCCGAAAAAATATACAGCGAAGGGGCGTTATCATTCGAACTTACTAGTTGTATTAATTGCAATGGACGTATTAGGCGTGTTTGTTATGTTGATGGGGTTGCGTCAGCAGTTTCATCAGCAAGGCGTTTTACCTGAAACTATCGACGGCCCTTATGCTGGTGTCATGATGGTCGTTGCAGGTGTGATGCTCACCTTGCCCTTTTTTATCTGGAGCTTTAAAGCCAGTTTTCGACCATTTGGAACCCTAAACAAGTAGCGTGCTAAGTCTTTATTGAGCAAATCTTTCTTCTTCATAATATTCAGACTTGCGTCGCCGCAGTCAAAGGCACAGTGGGGAGCATTTATTCATTTCAAAAGACTCTCAAGAGCCATATGTGGTTCATGACGCTAGCCAAATACCCTGTAGATATAGAGTCAAACCGCTAAGTGATGTTAGCTTTTGCCGGGTATTTTTTCAGCACTTCGGAATTCCCTCGTTTGAGCAAAATCTTTAACCACAACCATTTTATGCTTTAGCGCGATTCAAAAAATTGGTCGCATATTTAATCAAAAATAAAGGGTTCTTTATTCGCCTTAGCTCGGATCCAATTGAGGGAAGATCTAACCGACTGTCTTGATAGCAGGTTATCTTCTAGTTTATTTTTACCTGGGAAGGGTATCAGGCTTAGCCCTATTAACATGGTAATTAAGCCTTGCCCGGGTAAAACTAACATAATAATCCCACACACCAGTAAGCCTATCCCAATCAGAATTTTTACCATTTCAATGATGAATATTAAGCTGTTTTTGCCAGATGTTCGCTTAGGGATGATGTCAGCATTTTTACCTTTGTTTTTCCTGCGGATAAAGTATCGTTTGTCCATGTTTGTAATGATGTAACTTATCAATATGAAATAACCAATAGAAACCGCCGACGTTATTAAAATGGTTAAGAATATGAAATTTGGACCAAATGTATCCGTTAGATAGGTTGTCGCTTCGGTGTAATATTCTGTCAGCACTTAGTTTTCCGAAATTGATTTACATAAGCATTAGTTGAGTAGGGTGTTATGCAAATATTTGAACAGTGGGTCCAATGGATTAATATTCATTGGGTAACCATCATAGTTGTTTTGCATATTGGCGTGTCCATTATGTCATCGTTACATGTACTTATGTTCAAAGAAAATGAACGTACATCGTTAGCGTGGATTGGCTTAGTTATCTTTTCGCCCGTCATAGGCAGTCTATTTTATTGGCTGTTTGGTATAAATCGTATTAAGCGCTCAGCGCGCAAAAAACACCCTCAAACACTTAAGCAGGATTTTCGCTCCCCAGAACAACCCAATAAAATATCTCATATCCCGGCGTATTGGCATCCGGCGGTCATTGCAGCGCATAATATTCACCCTGTTAATTACGTTTCAGATAATAGTGTTGAACCACTGGTTAATGGTGATATGGCTTACCCAGAAATGATTCAATCCATTAATGCTGCTCATCGCTATATTGTTTTATCGAGTTACATATTTGACTGCGATTCACTTGGACAACAATTCGTAGATGCCCTGTCTGACGCGCATCAAAGAGGAGTTATCGTTAACGTTTTATTGGACGGTGTAGGCATTGGATATAGCTGGCATAAATCAGACAGAGCCTTAAAGAAGCTTGGGGTGAAGACGGCCCGTTTTTTACCAGCTATTTCGCTTACTACTGTTCGCTTTATTAACTTACGCAATCACCGAAAAATACTTTGTGTAGACGGTGACGTAGCGTATGTCGGTGGAATGAATATAAGTAAAAATAATGAGGTGAAATCCGCTGAAGACCCGATTGATGATATCCACTTTAAAGTGACCGGTCCGGTGATTGATCAAATTAGTCAGGTATTTGCAGAAGATTGGTTTTTTGCGACCGGTGAGTTAATTGAATTTCCTTCGTTCGTACAAAATACGATAACACAAACAAGCAATAAATCGGTTATCGCTCGGGCCATTCAAGATGGTCCCGATGAAGACCATAATAAGATACGTTGGACGTTGATTAACGCACTCGTTTGCGCACAAACAAGTGTAAAAATTATGACTCCTTATTTTATACCGGACCAAACCCTAATGACGTCTTTACACGCTGCGGCCTTACGTGGTGTATCAGTGGAGATAATTGTCCCTGGACACAGTAACATTCCATTTGTGGATTGGGTGATGGAAGCAAATTTCTCGCGCATAATTCAGCATGGTGTAAAAATTTATAAAAATAATAGACCATTTGACCACAGTAAAATTGTTGTCATCGATGAAATTTGGTCATTTGTCGGCTCGACTAACTGGGATGCCAGAAGTTTGGAATTCAATTTTGAAATTAATTTAGAATGTTTTGATAAACAACTTAATGCCAAATTGAGTGCTTTTTTTCTTTCTAAAAAACAAAAATCACTACCGGTTACGCAGCAGGAAATTAGCAATCTACCCATCTATAAGAGGATTCGTAACAATTTGTTCCGATTATTTTCACCTTATCTTTGATAGGGTTATTCAGTCACCAGACCTTTGTATAATCTTGTTTGCTAGGGGGCGGTATAGTCATGCTTAAGAGTCGTTATTGCGCTTTGGAGTCTGTGAAAATAATGGGGCATGCACCCAACCAAGTTATGGGGCCGAACATTGAGCTTTTACTGTGGAATGTTTTCAAATGCAAAAAAAAGGGCTGGTTAGAGGATTTCAAATTTCTTTCTAGTGACAAAGATTTAATCCTCTTACAAGAAGCGATATTGAATTCACCTTATGATGTCGACTTCAAAAAGTCGCTACAACATCAATGGATGATGGCGCGCAGTTTTAAAAACGTGAAAACGAATATTGAAACGGGCGTTAAGACAGGATCGACTGTTGCGGCACAGCAACATTACTTTTCGGTGTCGAAGCCTAGCGAGCCTGTTTTTCAGACAAAAAAAATGTTGTTAGCAACGGTGTATCCATTGCCCACACTAGGGCAGTCGCTGCTCGTGGTAAATTCTCACCTAATTAATTTTGTTTCTTTTGATAAGTTCAGTATGCACCTGAACCAAGTATTTCACATGCTGGAAAATCATGATGGACCCATATTGTTAGCGGGTGACTTCAATACCTGGAATGGCAAAAGATTACGTTACTTTAATCACTTAGCGAAATCGTTTTCGTTAGACGAAGTGAGGATGGAGCGTAAACCAAGGTTCAATCATTTGTTTCAGCACCTTGATCATATATATTTTCGCGGATTAAAGGTTGTGAACGCTAACGTGCATACGAATATTCACTCTTCTGATCATTATCCAATCAGCTTGTCGTTGCAAACGCTAAATCCAGTTTCTGAAAAGTAACTTAGCTCTGATTCTATTTGAATGTCTAGGAACCAATTCAACGATAGGGGATTGTCATTGAATTGATTTTGATCACTAAACTGTCATTGGGCGCGGACTATACTTAACCCCTTGCGATAAAGGCGAGTCTGTTTGGGTGAGGCTTGTAGCGTTATTTCACAAACACACTTTACATTGTCTAGGAGAGTAATATGCGATCACGTACTATTTTATGGCCTACGGATTTTTCCGATACTGCGTCACATGCTTTGCAATACGTCGTTGAAATGGCGAATTTATATCAAGTGGGAATTCGTATTTTGCACGTCATTGAGCAGCCTACAGGAAATGAGAATTACATGATCCTTACGATCACTCCTTCTGAATTAGCTAAGAATATGGAAGATGCTGCCGCAACTAAAATGCATGATTTATTAAGTCAGTTAGATACGAGTTTAAAGGTTGAGACGATTATCCGGCACGGAGATGCGGTGGATGAAATCTTGGCTGAAACCAATAGCGATGATATTGGTATGGTGGTTATCGCCAGCCACGGAAGAACCGGCATGTCTCATTTTTTGCATGATAATGTTGCCGAAGCGATTGTCAAAAAAGCGAACTGCCCAGTACTCGTAGTCAAATAAAAGGGTTAAATCAATGCCTATTTATATTAGGCTGTGATAGCACTTCATAGTCGCAGACTGATCGCCTAGTGCGGTAAAGCTCTGGTGAAAGGCATAGTAAAAATAAAAAGATAACTGAATGCCTGGCGCCACTTAATAGTCATGCGCAAGGGCATTCAGGTTTGGCAAAAGTTACGCCGACAATCCCCCCAATAATCTCGGTGAAACCTATTTGCTATAGTGTCCTCAAATTCATTCTGTAGCTAACACTTGTCATTTCTACAGGGTAGGTTCTGCTGACGAACTTAGTTCAAATCATTCCCCTTGCAGTTAACAAACGGTCTATATTATTTTGCAAAATAAAGTCAAATAGAATACGATTCATATATGTTTTATATGTAAAGTGTATGTCATGGGAATTATAAAAATATCTGACGAAGTTCACGACGAAGTGCGAAAAAGCTGTCATGTCATGTCTCGTTCTATCAATGCGCAAGCTGAATTTTGGATAAAAATGGGGCGATTAGCAGAGTTAAATCCTACTTTAACGTTCTCAGAAATTATTGTTAAAGAACTGGAAAATGCCAACGCTGACACTGTTTTAAAAGTTGTGAAATAGTATGCAAGTCAACATTAAAACGACAAAAGAAATTGAGTTGATGCGCGAGTCAGGAAAACTGTTGGCTGAAGTATTCCATATGTTAGATGGCTTTGTACAAGAAGGGATCTCTACGTTAGAAATCAATAATCACGTCGATAATTTCATTCGTAATACATTAAATGCTAGGCCTGCAAGTGTTGGTCAATACGGTTATCAATTTGCATTAAATTCATCCGTTAACGAAGTCATTTGTCATGGGGTTCCACGTGATAGCTACAAGCTAAAGTCACGAGACATCATCAATTTAGACATCACTCTCGAGAAAAATGGTTTTATCGCAGACTCCAGCAAAATGTATGTTATGAGCGAAGCGAGTCCACTCGCTAAGCGTCTTGTAAAAACCACTTACGAAGCCATGTGGGCGGGTATTAAAAAAGTGAAGCCGGGTGCAAAATTAGGAGATATTGGTGCTGCAATACAAACCGTAGCACAAAGCAACGGTTATTCTGTTGTCAAAGAGTTTTGTGGGCATGGCATAGGCCGAGAAATGCATGAAGACCCACAAGTTCTTCATTTCGGAGAGGCCGGAACAGGGCTAGCTTTGCAAGCGGGGATGACATTTACCATAGAGCCGATGATTAATCAGGGGAAGGCAAAAACAAAGACTAAGAAAGATGGTTGGACAGTGATTACGGCTGATAAAAAACTTTCTGCTCAGTGGGAGCACACGATCTTGGTGACGCAAACGGGTTATGACGTTTTAACACTTCGACAAGAAGAAGCAAATCTGATTTAGCTCGAATGTACTTATTAATAAGCCATAGCGGGGAAATATTGGGTCACCATTTGGATAACACAGTGCTTAGTAACTGCTCTAGCAGGGCTTTCTATTACAGCCCTGCTTCGGGCTTAAACTGTATCACTCGATTAAAATAAACTCCTCTATTGCGTCTTCAAATGTTTTGCCGTTGCTGTTGGTGAAACTTACCTCCAATGAATAAAACTGACCTTCAGGCAGCTTATCAGAGGGGGCAAGCCCTTGCGTTGATAGAGTGGCTGTTGAATTACCTGACACGGTATAAAGCACACTTTTGTCGGTTTCAATCCTATCTTCGATGGGAAACCAACGGTATTTGAAGTGTCTTAACCAAACACGTAGCCCGCCTTCATCAGCAGCGATCACTGTGTGCCCAGGGCCCGCATGGTAGCTAACATGTACCTCGAAGGTATCACCGGCATGCACGGGCTGATTAATAAACTGAGCCAAATTATCAATTTTGATAAAGGGTTTTACATCCGCTTGCACGTCAAAATCTATGCTGCCTTGAATGCTTGGGTTCGCTTCGGCTTTTGCAGTAACGGTGACACTACCGGCCGTTAATGCGTGTAAGTTGCCATTGGTATCAACGGTGGCTATTTGCGGAACTGAACTTACCCACTTAAGTTGGTCGCTGTCGGGGTTTTCAGGGGTAAACGACGCGCTTAATGTCAGCTCATCCCCCGCGATTAGATTCGTTTTTGCTGCGCTCAACTGGATTGCCTCAAGCGGCTTTTCGTACCACTGAGAAACAGTAATTTGCGCTGTATCTGACATTTTCCCCTTGTTGGTGGTGGCCGTTATGGTTGTGGACTCACCTGCTTTACCCACTACTTGTAGTAAACCTGTTTTACTGATGTTGGCAACAGATGGGTGACTTGACTGCCAGCTTACGTCTTGCTGCGCATTGAGAGGGGCGAGGGCAGCAGTGAGTTGAATTTCATCTCCTGATCGCGGGGCTAAACCTTGGGTATTAATAGCAAGCGCCGTTGCATCGAGTTTGTCAGTATCAAACATATTATCCGCTTGTTTATCAACAAATGTGGCCGTTTCGCCATTGCGCCAGCGAACATGAATGCGCTTTATCTTTTGCTCACTGCCTAGCCCGAAATGTACAATGTTGAGCAGACTTTGCGAGAAAACTTCCCCAGCAGAGCCAACTCTTTTGACGTACGTTGCTGACGGCGTTTCAATCGTGACTTGTGCGCCAATAGCGTCAACATTGTCCTGTGGCGAATAACCAACGTTGACCAAAGCGTAGTGATTATCACCGATAGGTTGATTGTTATATAGATACCACTGGCCGTATTCACTGCCACTTAATATATCTAGGTTGCCATCTAAGTCAAAGTCAAACGCTTGGCCCATGTCGCCAAACCCCGGGCCCCCTAAGTCACTGGCACCGTGCATGGTGACGGTTTCGAACGCCCCATTGCCAGTATTAAGCAACATAAGATCTGAAATACGTTTTTCTACTAATCCCCAGCGATAAACGAAGAGGTCTTGCTGTCCGTCATTGTTAAAGTCGCCTGTGGTCACACCAAGTGCGTTACCGCCTAACGGGATATTCCATTGAGAAGTGACATCAACAAATTGTCCTTCTTTATTTTCCAGTAATACGTCCTGAATACTGCGATTTTCAGGCTCGAAAAGTGTTTCGGCTTCCTCGACACCCGATAAAGTAAAGAAATAGGACCAAAAGAAATCGCCGTTACGCACCAGTGCGCCACGCCATTTATTGTTACCTATGTGGCCTAAATAAACACCATTGGCAGAGATATCATCAGGCCAAACTTGAGCCATCGTGTTATCGAATTCTAGTGTGCCGTCAGCTGGTACATCATTGACGGTTTTATCTTTACCTAAAAATATGGGGTATGTTTGGCCTCGAAAGCCGTTTTGACCCAAGAATTGATAGTTGTGCCATTTAAGCGGCCCACTTGCAGTAAGACTAAATTCATCAACCCCTTTATAGCCACGGGTTTTCAAAGAGAATGTCTTAGCGATAGGGTCAAAGTCAACAGACGGCGATTCGCCCTTACCATGTTCAAACTCTTTACCACGTGCCATATAGAGGTCTAAGTCACCATCGTTATCGATGTCAATGTCGGTGATGGCCATCACACCGCTGAGTTCACGGATATTGATAGGAATGCTGTCGCTGATGTCTGTGTAAGTAAAGTCGCCATTGCCTTGCCATACAGAAAGTGGTCCGTACATGATGATGTCATCGATATTATCGCCGTTGAGGTCGGTGACCAAGGTACGTGAGGATCTGACGTCTTCAATTCCCGCTATGGCTTTATATGTGAATTTTCCTTGGCCGTCGTTTTCATAAAAAAAGTGTTGAGGCGTTTGATTAGCTAAGCCCGTTTCGTTCACGATCATTAGGTCAAGATCGCCGTCTAAATCCATATCGACAAATCTGGCACCGCGACCACGCGCGCCGCGATCGATGCCGACATCGCCGGTGTAACGAACAAAGTTACTGTCATTGTTGCGATAAAAATATGACACTGAAGGATTTGTGCCATTGCCGCCACCTCGACTGAGTAACATGTCTAGATCGCCATCGTTATCGTAATCACCTAATGCTGTACCGTGAAGGTCTTGCATGAACCAGCGAGACAAGTCGTCTTTGTGCTTGGTAACGGTCCCGTCACCGTTATTCCAATAAATTTTACTGGTTTCGGCATTATGGTTGTTAAGGATAAAATCGTAGTCGCCGTCTTGGTCAATATCTGCAACTGACGGCCCGCCGTATTTGAGCGAGTTCACTTTATCTAACCCAGCAACCACTGAAATATCCTTAAACTGGGGAACAGCAACATGTGGAACGTCTTCTATTTCTAAGCTTTTTATCGTGACTGGGGAATTGATTGTTCTGAGCTGTAAACGCGTTTCACCTAGTGCCTGAAAGTGCACCAAGGCGTTAAGCGTTTGTGTGCCGCTACGTGGAATATTCAGGTTATCAATTAGGACCTGCTCACCTTGTAGCAAAGTGAGATTGGCTGATGCGCCTGGATTGTCAATTTCGAAGGTTAACTTCTTGGTTTTACTACCATTTACATCATAGTTAAAAATAGCAGGTGCTGAAGGGGCGACACTAATATCGGTTAAGCTATCACCGGTGGGGCCGCAAGCGGTTAAACCAAATGGCAGTAGCACTATAAAAGTGCTGACGCAGAGATAGTGTATGAATGGCTTGTTGGTCATGTTTGAACCTGTCAATGTACTCGTTTTTATCTACAGAATAAGCGTGATAGACGCCAGAGCCCAAAGTGATTTGGGCGTCTGTCATCATCAAAAATGCAATATCAGTTAAAGTGACTTACCTAAGGTAAGTAGCTGGTTTGCCTGCTTGTTTTTTAAGGTTTGAGTTGTTCCGTCGCGCCAGCGCACTGTGATGTCGCTTATCATATCGTCTTCACCTAAACCGAAATGCGCTATGTTCAAGAGACTTTGAGAATGGTTAGCATTGCTCGAGCCTATCAACTTGTACTGTGTTTGGCCCTGAGAGGTTATCCATACCTTAGCACCATAGGGGTCAACGCCGTTTTGCGAGTAGCCAATTTTCAGCAGTAGGTGATTGTTACCTGTATTGTTAGTGACGTTTTTGTATAAATGCCATTTTCCGTTGTCGTCATCACCACTTAAAATATCTATGCTTCCATCTAAGTCGTAATCAAATGCAACACCTGAGTCGCCGTGAGATTTTAAACCTACTTCTGTGGTGGCGTTATGTGCCAGGCTACTGGTGAAATGACCGTCGCCGCTATTAAGCAACATAACATCAGCGACTCTGCGTTTTAATTCACCGAAGCGGTATACGAAGAAGTCGGCATTGCCGTCATTATTGAAATCGCCCGTTGTGACTCCCCAATTATTGCTGTTTAACTCATCAGGGATACGCTGTGAAATATCAGTCAGCACGCCATTATCGTTACGCAGCAATACATCAGGTACGGCTAAATTCTGTGGTTGCCAGCTTGCATCGTATCCCGTAACGCCAGTGAATGAAGCTCTTACGTCCCATGCTAAATCGTCAGTTAGCATCCACTCAAGACGCCATTTGTTGTCACCTAGATAGCCTAAGTACCAGCCTGTTTCGGTTATCTCAGTGGGAAAGCCCTTTGCTTGTGCTTGGGTGACGGTATGATCTGCATGGGGTGTGGTGATTTGCTGTTTATTGGCACCAATAAACACGGGCATAAATTCCAGTAGTTTAGCTCTGGGGAAGTGATAGAAGTCGTTCAGCACCAGATCCGAGTCGGCGTATAAGGTTAAACCATCGTGGCTTTTACTGCCGACGTCTCTGAGATCCAAGGTTTGGTGATCTTTATCGAAGCTGATGCTGTTGTTGGCAATGGTGTAATACAACTTACCACGTGCAAAGTAGTAATCTAGATCGCCGTCATTGTCGATGTCAGCTTGCGCTATGGTAATCGCACCAGGATAGCCGTTATGCCCTTGGGGGAAAACCGCATCAGTGGTGTTGGTAAAGGTAAAGTCGCCATTGCCGTGCCAGATAGAGGTTTTGTCATAACTGGTAAATGTGATCACGTCCATCACATCATCATTGTCATAGTCGGTTATTAGAACCCGCTCTGCTTCGACTTCTTCAAAGCCCGGGCTTTTAATATAACGGAATTTACCGTTACCGATATTTTCAAAAATAATATTGCGTGGTGCGGTTTCATTGACCATTTTAGCGGCGTTAACTTGCATGAAATCTAGATCGCCGTCATTGTCTAAATCGACCCAGCGTACACTTCTGCCTCTGGCTCCTAATTTTGATATGCCCGCTTCTTCGGTTACATCTGTATATTGGCCATTGTCATTGCGTAATAAGCGTTGAGGTTGAGGTTTTAAGCCATTTCCGCCACCCAGTGACAGTAGAATATCGTTGTCACCGTCTGCATCGTAATCACCTGCTGAGATCCCGTGTAAATCTACCTTACCAAAAATATTTTTAACTTCGTTAAAGCGGTTATCAGCTTGGCCCATGAAAAGTTGTACTGGGGTAGTGTCGTGATTGGAGAGTAAAAAATCGTAATGACCGTCATTATTTAAATCTGCCACCGCAGGCCCGCCGTACTTCCAATTTGCTTGTGTCACTAAGCCCACGGCGTCGGATACGTCTTTAAATACCACAGGACTAGTATCGGTTAGTCTTTCAACCTTTTGATGAGTACAGGCGCTTTGCACAACAATCGCAACGCCAAGGGCGACTAAGGAGAATGGTTTATGTATGTTCATAGTAATAAGAGTCCCTAATGATCAAAACCGCAAGCTCGGTAAATGACGTAACCTAACGACACGTGCCCTGACGATTCATTTTCGGCTAAGTAGATTGTATTTACTGAGTAATGTTTATTGTGAATTGTTTACAATATTGCATCATACTTACTACAAAATATGATCTCAACCAAATATTTGAAATTCGTTTTTAAGCCGAACCAATACATCAGGCTAAATATTTTTTATTTTATCTATCTCTATGTTCTTGATAACAATTTGGAGTATCAAACATACTTTTTATTGTGATGGGCATGAGTGAGAAAGGCTATTTTGGAGTTTTAAATGTGGGTCACTGAGGTTTGCTATACACAAAATTACGTGAGTTTTTAACGGAATTTATCTTGTTACTTCGTCGTGATAAGGCTAAGGACCTCAAAAATAAATTACATGAGCAGGGCCTTAGAGACGCTATTCAATGAATTTATCAATTAAAAGGTAGACACTTATTACGCCTACCTTAGAGATAGCTTCTTGAAGCGATACCATGTTGATTAAAGTATCTGATTACACCTGCTTGCCTGACTTATTCAATGGATAATACTTGGGTAAAAGTGAGCCCATCTCAGAGACAGTTACGTTATCAAATTGGGCGATGTATTTTTGAAACTCCTCAGGATACATGTAACGCGCAAACGCTATTAGATTTAAATAGCGGTCAGTCATATGCGGATGAGTTGATAAAATTTTAGATATCCGTCCAAAAAACGAAAAATGTAATTGGTTGGCTTGTTCCAACAACCCTTTAATTTGAACATCCTTTGCAATATCGTTACCTACTAACAGTTTATCAAATGCAACAATTGCACTTTGCAGATCACTGCACAAGGCCATTCCTATCTGGTCACCTGAGTATTGTGTTGCTCGTTCGTACGGGAGAATTAGTAGATTAAATATTTTAATTTTTTCAATGCTTTTTATAATTATCGAAAGTAACTGAAATCGTGCGTGTTTCGCCTTTAGGGAGCCAATAAATCTCCCTAGTATCCAAACCAACTGCTCTCTACATTCGCTAGTGGGCATAGAATGTACAACTTCTGAGTTAAGAAGTATGAATTTCGTTTGAAAGAACTTATACAAAAACGCATTAACATTGCCGTTTTCCGTTATGTAGATATCTACATTTTTCTTATATTCAAGTCTTGCTTTTACTTCGACAAGAATTTCATGAATCTCAGGGAAATTGTGTGGTGAAACTAATACTGAACTACCGATCAGAGATGCTTTAGATATTTGCAAAACAAACCATACTGCAAAAATAATTACAGACAGGCCAATCAGTACGAGACCGAATGTTGCAAATATAAGGGAAACTGCAGAAATTGTTATTGGAAAGGCTATTAATAATGCAATTAGAAATCGTGACTTTTCTGTGGGGTGTAGAAGCTTTTTTAACTCATGTTTTGTTATAACATTATTTATACTAGGAGAGTCATTTTTGGACCTAGTATCTGCTTCAAATGACGCTGAGCAGGTTTTGCATTTAACAGTTCCTAACTTACCAAAGGGCAATTTGTGCGCTTGACCACAGCAACTACATTCGATGATCTTTCCATGTTTCATAATATGCTCCCTAAAATAGTCATTTGTATCCGTTCAACATTTTAGAATTTATATATTTCGTACTATAGTTGTAGTCTATTATTTTTCTATAAGTAAGGGTTAACTAATCAAATATTTAGTGTGTTTCAGATTTACGAGTCCCGTTAAGTAAATAAGAAACCCGTCGGTTTAGGAAACATGCGTACAATTGCTGATTCAGAGCGTCGTAACGGTGCGAAAGCTATATTTGTTATGCAACACGAAGCAAACATATGCGGTAGTAACTAGTGTTTCAACTCAATCACTGCGCTGACTTCCACTGACATATTCCCGGGTAAACCACTCATCCCCACCGCTGCACGAGCCGCTTTACCGTCATCACCAAAAGCAGTTACAAACAAGTCAGAAAAACCGTTGATGACCTTCGAGTGGTCTGTAAATGCAGGTACCGCTGCTACCATGCCGTTAATTTGTAGCACCTGTTTAACCTTAGATAAGTCGCCGACCGCCAGTTTTATAGTGGCCAGCGCACACAATCCCACGCGCTGAGCAGCGTCATATCCTTGCTCAACGGTGAGCGTATCGCCTAATTTACCTAAAACACTTTTTCCTTCGCAGGCACCGTGACCTGACAGGTACAAGGTATTCCCTGAGCGTCGCCATGTAACATAATTAGCGATGGGTTTTACGGGAGCTGGTAATTCGAAACCAGCTGCTTTAATGCGTGCTTCGGGGGAATCGCTGGCCAAGGCATTTGCAGACATCGCAAGGCTGATGGATAAAGCGCAGGTAAGAAAAAGCTTGTTCATGATGTTCCTTTGGCTTGTTATTTTTTGGATTAATTCTACATTTTTTGCGTTATTCAACGTTTATCCGAGGTTTTTCAAAGCGATAAGCAGTTGGCTAATATCATTTGCTGAGGTAAATACCTGTGGCGTAACCCGTATACAGCAACCGCTGGATAGCCCTACGCGAACGACCGTAAAAACGCCAAACTCGTTTTCTAACCTTTGCTGTAGGTTTTTGGCATCTTCCAGCGTTGTTCTACCTACTAGGCGAAATGCACCCATGCCCGAACAAGACTCACCGTCAGAGCCGCCTAATACTTCAATATGCGGCATTTTACGGGCTTCGCTTGCCCATAAAGCATGTAAGTAACGCAGACGCGCTTCTTTGTTCGCTCCGCCAAGCATATTATGAAAATCGATAGCCGCAGGCAGGGTTAAAATTGAAGCGAAGTTAACTGTAGCAGTGTGTACGCGCGCGCTTACACTGGTGTTTTTTGGGTCAGATTCACCAGGGTAGGGTGATACTTTTTTCAATGAGCCTTTTTTCATATACAGCGCACCTACACCCACTGGGCTGCCAATCCATTTATGTAAATTAAACCCTGCCCAATCGACGTTCAATTCTGTGATATTGAAGTCGAGTAATCCCCATGATTGCGCACAGTCACATATCACATCTATACCCCGTAACTTCGCGATAGCCGAAATCTTAGCGACGGGTAAAATCAAGCCATGTTGATTACTCACATGAGTGAGCAGCATCAATTTTAAATTAGGATGTTTATCAAATGCCTCTATGTATTTATCTAGTATTTGTTGCTGATTGGCTTGCGCAGGCAGCTTTACCTCAACCGCCTCGAGGTTTCCAGACGCCGCAAGCCAGCGCATGGTGTCTTTGAAGCTGGGGTAATCGATATCCGTATATAGAATGGCATCATCTGACTCCAGCCGATTGTACTGTCGAATAAGGTTGTGAATGGATTCAGTGGCATTGCGGGTCAGCACGACTTCGTCTTCGCGTGCCCCAAGGGCTTTGGCCACTTTAAGGGTACTTACCCTTTCGTCGTCTTTATAGTGTTTACGTGCATAGTAAGACAGATCAGTGTTGACCATACGGGTATTGTCTACATAGGCTTCTTGTACTGGGCGAGACATTTTGCCCCAATAACCATGCTCTAAATTAACAATGCCCTGAGCTGTGTCGTAAAACAGTGCAACCTTGGCCCAAAAAGATTCATCCCCAGCGAGGGATTCAGGTGAAAGCCCTTTAGGGAAAGCGGGAAATTCAGCCGCGCTAATTTGCGGCGCGCTGTGGGCCATTCCTGGTGCAGCAAGGGTGCAAACTGCCCCCGCAGTTAAGGTTTTTAGCATGCTTCTACGATCAAAGTTCGTCGCGTCCTCGCTCATTACTACACCTTATTATGTTAGCTATTTTATCGAGTTTAAATGAGGTTTTTCAAACAAGGAGTGCTGAAAAATACTAGCTCATTCAACAGCATTTAGCATGAGTCGAGCCAATGCGCATACTTTGGGCAAAATCTCATCAAAAGACCGTAATCGGGGCTGAAATCGAAAATAGTCACTGTTGAGTGTTGGCAAAAAATGAAGTTACGGAGTATCGGAAGAAAAAAAGCCCAGTATCTAAGGTTAAATACTGGGCTGCATTATGGCGCTCTATGGCAATGTAGAAGCTGCATATAGTGTTGCTCTATTACCGTTGCTCGTTACTAAATTGACGACGAACTAAGCAGGGCAAGCGGCTTGCTTCTGGTTAAATGTGTAAGCCTTAGCAACAGCGATTTGTATGCTTTCTTGTTGCTCACTTCTGTTAATACCACTTAGCATCGCTTTAACCGCCGCTGTCAAAATATTACTGTCTTTTGCGACGCCGAAATGGGTTGCGGTATCACCCATTCTTAATTCTAAATAACAGGCAGCAGTCACTCCAGAGCCCTCACCGATAGCGTGTTCGTGATAGTCAACAATCTCGAGTGGGGTTTGAATAAATTGACTCACGGCATGGGATGCAGCGTCAATTGGGCCATTACCCACACCGCTAATATTGAGCTCAGTGTTGTTAATGCTCAGTTGAATATCAATTTGTTGCTGGTTGTCTTCTACCGATTTTATTTGGCACTGCTTAAATTCAATCCAATCGGGTTGAATCAAATAAGTCGACTCAAATAACGATACAATACCTGAAGCGCTCATTTCTTTGCCGCTGGTATCATTGTGTTGCTGAACGATTTTACTGAATTCAATTTGAAGTTTTCGCGGTAACTGCAAACCGCCTTCGCGCTCAAGTAAGAAGCTCACGCCCCCTTTACCAGATTGACTGTTTACCCTGACAACTGCGTCATAGCTACGGCCTAAATCAGCTGGATCAATCGGCAAATAAGGCACTTGCCATAGGGTATCTGCTTTTTGTACCGCCAAGCCTTTTTTAATCGCGTCTTGGTGTGAGCCTGAAAAGGCGGTAAAGACTAATTCCCCAGCATAAGGGTGGCGAGGATGCACAGGCAACTGGTTACATTCTTCTACTAAATTTCGCACTCTATCGATATTCGAGAAATCCAACTCCGGATTTACACCTTGGGTGTATAGGTTGATTGCAAGGGTGACTAAATCCACGTTGCCCGTGCGCTCACCGTTGCCAAACAAACAGCCTTCGACTCGGTCGGCACCTGCCATTACCGCTAATTCCGCTGCAGCCACCGCTGTGCCACGGTCATTATGTGGGTGCACACTTAATACTATATGCTCTCGGCGGTTAAGATGACGGTGCATCCATTCTATTTGGTCAGCGTAGGTATTCGGGGTGTTCATCTCAACGGTGGCAGGCAAATTAATGATAATTTTGTTGTCGGCGCTTGGCTGCCAAACCTCTACAACTGCGTCACACACGTCTTTGGCAAACTCAATTTCGGTGCTAGAAAACACTTCGGGCGAGTATTGGTATGTCCAATTTACCTCTGGTGCTTGGGCAGTCAATTCCTTCACCCACGCTGTGCCTTGGGAGGCAATGTGCTTTACTCCCGCTTTATCAGTTTTATAAACAATATCGCGAAAGGCCGGGGCGACAGGATTGTACATATGCAATATGGCTTGCTTCGCACCGCGTAAGCTATCTACTGTGCGCTCGATTAAATCAAAGCGTGCTTGTACCAATACTTCAATCGTTACGTCATCTGGAATATGATTTTTTTCGATCAGTAAACGCACAAAATTAAAATCAATGTCTGACGCTGAGGGAAAGCCCACTTCAATCTGTTTAAAGCCAATAGCCACCAACTCTTTGAAAAAGCGTAGCTTTGTTTCAATCGACATGGGGTCGATCAACGCTTGGTTGCCGTCGCGCAAATCAGTGCTCATCCAGATAGGAGCATGAGTAATGTGTTTATTCGGCCATTGGCGATCAGGTAAGCTAACCCCTTCAAAGCGTTGATATTTGGTGTGTGGTTGGCTGATCATTTTTTGCGCTCCGGCGTTTAAGACAAACAATGTGTATAAGCGTAACTCAGTCCCTCGGGCAGATAATTGCTAAAACTGGTTTATTTCGCTTTATTGCGCAATAATATTGCTCAATATTGCAGTGTATTAATTATTTACGTCTGAAAGGAAAGGTAGCGTGGAACTTGATAAGTACGATCGGCATATTCTTGAAATAATTCAGCACAAGGGAAGGATCTCAAACCAAGAGCTAGCCGATGCAATTAACCTGTCCCCATCGCCTTGTTTACGTAGGGTACGGCAACTAGAAGAAAGCGGTTTGATAGACGGCTACGTGGCGCTAGTAAATGCGCGCAAGCTTGGTTTAAATCTGCTGTCTTTTATTCAAATCATTATGGATAAACACACCCCAGAACGTTTCGCTAAGTTTGAGGAAAGTGTCATGGGGTTTAATGAGGTGTTGGAGTGCCACTTGATCACCGGTCAAGCCGCAGATTACGTGCTTAAAGTCATTGTAAAAGACATGGACGATTTTCAGCAATTTTTGCTCGACAAACTCACTCGCATCGAAGGCGTCAGCGGAGTGCATTCCTCGTTTGTGCTTAAATCTCCCGTGAAGAAAACCTCTTTGCCAGTATAATCCCCCAAAATAAAAAGCCTGAAAGTGAATTTTCAGGCCTTCATACCTCCCTTATTTAACACGATGATTTTTATTTATCGCAACGTCATTGAAACGTGAGGAGTGCTAACAAAAGTAAATCACATGGCGGCTTTGAAAATAGCAACCACGTGTTCATGGGTTGGCTGTATTGGGTTTGTTATGCCGCAGGCATCGTTCATTGCATTGGTCGCAAGGATATCAAAATCTGCTTCTTTCGCACCTAACTCAGCAAGACCAGCTGGAATATTCACACTGCGTGAAAGTAATACAATGGCGCTAATGGCCGCCTCTGCACCCGTTTCATCAGTTAAACTATCTACCGCAACTCCTAATGCTTTAGCAATGTGTTTTAGACGAGTCGCTGCTTCTTGCGCGTTGTATTTTTGTACATGTGGCAGTAATACTGCGTTGCACACACCATGAGGTAAATTGTAAAAACCACCTAATTGGTGCGCCATAGCATGAACATAGCCTAAAGATGCATTATTAAATGCCATACCAGCTAGAAATTGTGCATATGCCATTTGCTCTCGGGCAACCATATTGGTGCCGTTATGCACCGCCTCATGCAAGTTATCGCGGATAAGCTCGATGGCTTTGATAGCACATGCATCTGTGATCGGATCGGCGGCAGTAGAGACGTATGCTTCAATCGCATGAGTCAGTGCGTCCATACCGGTCGCAGCTGTTAAAGATGCAGGCATACCCGCCATCAACCTTGGATCATTTACGGACAATATAGGCGTTACATTTTGATCCACAATCGCCATTTTTATATGTCTTTCTTGATCAGTAATGATGCAGAAGCGAGTCATTTCTGACGCTGTACCCGCCGTTGTATTAATGCTGATTAACGGTAGCTGGGCCTTTTTAGATACATCAACTCCTTCATAATCACTGATGTGGCCTCCATTTGTCGCCACCAGCGCGATACCTTTAGCGCAATCATGGGCTGAGCCTCCCCCGAGAGAGATTACGCAGTCGCATTGATGGGTATGCAGTACATCAAGTCCCGCGTTTACATTGTTCACGGTCGGGTTAGGTTGAACGCCGTCAAATACTAGGCTGTTAATCTCTTTTTCTTGGAGCAAGTTTTGTACTTCAGCAACCACACCTAATTGTGTCATACCTGGGTCGGTAACAATCAGAGCATTTTTAAACCCAAGGGACTCAATTTGTTGAATAGCATCCTCGAGGGCATTCTCGCCCATGATATTAACGGCAGGAATATAGAATGTGTTGCTCATTAGGTTATCCTCAATGTTACGTATTTTTACGTTGATTTAGTCTGTTGAGTTTCCCACTATTAGCGCCTTATAAAATTGACACAAAACAAGTTTGAATAGCAGATTATCTTCCAGGGCGTTCGAATAATGTTACAGAAGATGTCAGTCACTGCTCTGCGCGCTTAGAATTGATTAAGGACTTTGTTTTTATAGGTAATCAAAAAGGAGAGGGTTGGCGTTTCGCCGCCAAGGAATTACTTAAAAACAGCCCCGCTACTCGCTGCAGGGAACGAAGCGGCAAACGGAATACGTGCCCCATCATGGTTGTTAGTATACCCAACCATCCACGCAGTTGGTGGGTGTACCTAACTCATCGATTTCGGCATAAATATCGTCTATATATTCAGGGTCCGCGCCGTCTTCTTTGGCTTTATCGAGCCAAAATGAGGCACTAGGTATATCGTTGTTGCACGCGTAATAGGTGCCCAACCACGTTTGAGCGAAGCGGTAACCTTTTTGTGCGGACTGCGTGAAAGCCGCTAGAGCTTTGTCTTTTGCGTGTTCTTGCAGAGATTTACCAAGGGCATAGTAAGCGCCGGGTTTATCGAATTCATCTACTGCGAATTGCCATAACGTTTGTGCTTTGGTGCTATCTTTTGTGATCGATTGAGACAAGCTAAGTAGCGAATATCGGTAGCTACCCTGATCTAACGCTGACGCCAAATCGTGGATCTCTTGATAAGATAAATTTTGATAGACATTTATCTTAGCGTTAAACGCCAACTGTATTTTCTGTTCGCTGCGAGCAACCTTGGGCAGACCAAACAACAGCTTATTTTGTCGTAAAAAAGCAAGATTTTCTCGTTCATTTGACTCAGTGAAATAACGAAACCAATGGGCGAGTGCGGTACTGTCACATCCACCATGTTCAGCTATCACTTCATGAACTATTTGTGTTGCCAGCAAACGCGTTTCTGCTGTGCCTTCCATCCAATGAACGAATTCATCAAAGCGGTAATCAATGTTTTTACGCAGCAAATAATCAACCTCAGGCAAGAATTTTGGGCCTGTGGCGAAGTCAGTTTCACAGCGGGCATTCATTTGCGTAAATGCCACATTAATCAGCTCAATTTGGCCAACAACGCGCGCATACTGCATGGCCAGTTGTTCCATAGAAGGCGCTTTTGCATCTGCATCTTTTACATATACGCTTAGCGTCAATACTGACAAACACAAACTAGAAAATATAAAGCGCAACATCAGAACCTTCGATTATTAGGTTATCGTTTTGAAAGTGAAAACTAACACGGGCGAGAAATTAACTGGACTTTACCGGGGCATCATCAAAAATAAGTTTCGAGCCCAAAAAGATTAACACGCTACCAGAAATACCTTCCATCCAGCGCATGGCTGTACTGCTGGCAAAAAAGCGTTTAGCTGAACTAACAGCGCCTGCAAGGCCGCATTGCCAGACCATGGCAATCAAAAAATGGATCGCTGCCATACTCATCGCTTGTAGGAAAGGGGAGTATTGTGGGTCAATAAATTGCGGTAAAAAGGCTAAATAAAACACAGCGGTTTTAGGATTCAGCACGTTAGATAAAAAACCCTCTTTTAACGAGCGAGTCAGGTTTGACATTTTCAGTCCAGTCGCATCAATAGCAACACTGGCATCACCTTTAAGTGCGGCTTTTAATGCCCCAATGCCCAACCAAATGAGGTAGGCGGCACCTATCCATTTGACCGCCATAAAGAGCTCAGCTGATTGCAGTAAGATTGCCGATATTCCTACAGCTGAAAACGTCGCGTGCACGAATAAACCAAGGCAAATGCCCAAACTGGTGACGACACCATCACGCCCACCTGAACGGCTAGCATTTTTAATCACCAGCACGGTATCAATACCCGGGGTAAGGGTTAGTAAGGTGATAGCCAATAAAAAAGCTTCGAAATTTAAAATATGCATCGATTGATATTCACTGACAGAAAAGGTTATGAGATAAACGCCAAGGACATTTTTATATCATATTAGGCGCGGTATCCAAATTCGTATCGCCGTTTAATGCGTGGGTAGAAAGAAGGCTGGCGACTTATCGCGAATTGGCTAGGTTCTAGCAGATGAGGCGTAACTTAGGAGAATTGATTAGCCTGAATTCTGTGTATAAGGATTACTAATGACCTGATACCGCTGAGCATCAGCATCGAATCGATACCAAACTCCTCTACTTTCAAAGTAATCTTTATTCTGAAAGCGAGACTGTCTGTGCTGAACAGGGATGTCATTTACCCAGACGCCCTTTGGTGCAGAAATCACTTCGTAGCCCTGAGGTGTATCGCGGTAAAACACACCCTGAGCGTAATAACGCTTTGAACCTATGTAAGTGCGTTTATCTGGTATGTTCGAAATGATAGTGCCTATGGCAACGCCTATGCCTAAAACAATTAGGGCCGCTGACCCATTACCCCCACCACGAACGTTAATGCTACCATGGCCATGGCCCCCTGAATGCCTGCCATGAAACAAACCACACGACGACAAAAGAAAACAACTACTCAATGCGATAAAGGCAGTATGAATTTTCATAACAGCATTCCCAAAGTTTACTTTCATGTATTTTGGATACTGCAACTAGGAGATTGTTAGTATGAATAGCGTAAAGATTGTGTAAAGGGGGCGTGGCTAAAGAAGGTGGCGGCAATATTCGTTGAGCTCAGCGAACGCGGCAGCGCTCGCTGGAACCATTTTTATATCAGTTTACTTTGCAATAAACTTTAGCGGATCTAGGCGTGTATATACCCCAGGTTATTACACCTAATAAGCCATTTATAAAAGTCTGTTGAGCTTCTACTTTGATAATATTTGCTGCGCCGCCACAAATTTTAGCAGCATCAGTGACTTGCTCTTGACCTAAACCACTGATAAAAAATGTTTGAGACTTTTCAGAGGTAGGCACCTCAGCATTCTCACTATTAATGGTGAATGTTTGAGCTGCACACCCAAATAGGAAAGCACTGCAAAATAAAATAACGAATAACTTAAATGTCATAAAAACTCCTTGATTATGAATTGTTGCCCTTAAAATATAATTCCATGTATAGGCAAAGACATGAAAATGTTAACCTGCAAGTCGCGCAGTTTAGATACTATTGCTTAAAGGTAAGGTAAGTGATTTTTATACGTAGCAATATGTTGATGGTAATATTTTTTACTTACTTTACGCGACTTTTTTTTACCGCATTAGTTTGTTGGAATATCCATTGTTATTATTAAGGCATATTGGAATCGAGTAAGCTAAGTCAAAGAAAAGACCATAGAGTAAACTTGAAAAGTTAGACATTTTTTAAGCAATGTCTGAAGCTTGCTTTAGATATCCAAATGGATCTGTGTTTTTATTTGCGGTTTTAGCTGAAAGTCGCGTTAGCTCGGAGCTGTGTATAATCGGGACGTAATTTAAAACATGCATGGTTGCCCGGTATGAAGTGCATAAGTGGCTGCAGGACACTAATGTGCAATACGTAGCGCATATCCCACTGCACTCACCGAATATTGTTTGAGCAGCAAAAAAATGTTCATCAAGCGAATGTCTTTCAGCGCAACTTTGTTCTTAGAGTGAGATTCAAAAACAAGCGAAAAATGCTGATTTGACATAAAGCGTTTATAAAGCCAGTTTTGCCATAAAACCACCTAACCTTACCAATCCCTCTTGTAACTCACTCTCAGCGGAGGCGAACGACAAACGTATGAAATCATCCCCTTGAAATTCGCCAAAATCATTGCCTGGGGTAAGTGCCACATGGGCTTCTTGTAGCGCCCGCTCGCAAAAATCCATGGCTGAAAGACCGGTAGGGCGAACATCAATATAAACATAAAAAGCACCGTCTGGTTGAACAGGCACGTGTAAGCCACATTCTTTCAACCCGGCTAAAATCAATTCTTTACGGGACTTAAGCATCGCTCTGCGTGACTCACACACGGCAATAGAAGCTGGGGTAAAGCATTCAAGGGCGGCTTTTTGGGCTAGGGTTGATGGGCAAATGTAATAGTTTTGCGCCATGCGCTCCATCACAGGTACGGCTTGTTCAGGTACCACGCACCAACCTAGTCGCCAGCCAGTCATGCCGAAATATTTAGAAAAGCTATTGATAACCAGTGCTTCATCATCAAACGATAACGCTGTAACCGGCTGAAAACCTGCGTCACCGTGATGCAGATTAAGGTAAATCTCATCGATGATGCGCCATGCCCCGCGGCTTTTAGCAAATTCACACATGGCCTGCAACTCATCTGGAGCAACGGCGGTGCCTGTTGGGTTCGACGGAGTGGCTAGCATCAAACCCCGCGTACCGCTGTGCCAGTGTTTTTCAAGCAAGTTCATATTCAACTGAAAGCGTGAATCGGCTGTGGTCGGCACTAACTGAACATTGCCGCCAAAACTCTTTATGAATTGCCGATTACAGGGATAAGAAGGGTCCCCCATGATCACATTATCGCCAGCATCGACAAAGGCGGCAGATAACAGCAATAACGCGGCCGAAGCGCCGGCCGTCACGACCACGCGCTCTGGGCTTATATCTACATTGTGCGCTGTTTTATAAAAGCCAGCGATAGCAGCTCGTAGCTCAGGTAATCCCAGCGCTGAGGTATAGGGTAGAGGGGAAGTCGTGGCTAGATTCTGCATAGCAAGTAACACATCAGGCGGCGCACCAAAATCAGGCTCACCAATATTGAACTTTATGACCTGATGCCCTTGGGCTTCTAACGCCGCCGCCTTTGCCCCAAACGCCATTGCAAAAAAAGGTGAGATAGCCTGAGCACGCTGTGAATATTTCAAATGATACAACCTGATTTATTAAACAAAATAGTAAAAATGTAAGCCGCCTATTCTGCCATTTTTACGGCTATAACGCAGCACTAAATACCTACTCAGAATGACTAAATGCTTATCATAAAAACAGCTCTGATGGCACTTAACAGGTTTACTGTCAGGACCACTGCCAGGTTAATTGTCAAGAGCAATAGCTGCCTTACATTGCTTGCTGTGAATAGGGGAATCCGTTCATTTTTAGCGCACTTTTTTTGTCAATTAAAATGGGAGTATATTTACTCGTCAGTTGATTTCTTAAGACATCATAGTGACTCGCATCACGATCAAAATTTTCACATTTTTCTTGACCAGAAGGATATGATTGTGACAAATTAAAATGCAAATGATAACGATTACTATTTGCAGTTGATATTAAAGTGAACTTAAAACCCCTCATACCTTGCCTAATATTGTTTAATACCAGTGCTTATGCTCAGTCGCTAGTTGATCACAAAAATGGCGACAGTCACGTAGATAACGCTCCATTAGAACGAATGGTCGTGACAGGAACGCGCTCCGAACTCGCTCAGTCTCGAAGCCCAGTGTCTATTGATGTGATCAGCGGCGCCCAATTACAGCAAGTAAGTCACGGTACGTTAGCAAGTGCACTGAACTTCATTCCTGGCGTGGTCACTAAGCGCAATGAAAAAGACGGCTACACAGTGCAAATGCAAGGTTTTGACGGGGATCACGTATTAGTCTTGCTTGACAGTCAACCGCTTATTTCACCCACTGGCTCGTCGGTGGATTTAGACCAAATCAGTGTGTTGAATATTGAGCGAATTGAAGTATTACGCGGGGCGGCATCTGTGCTTTATGGCAGCTCTGCCATGGGTGGGGTAATTAATGTCATCACGCGTAAGCAAAGTCAAAACAGCGGTAAATTTAGATATCAAGCCAGCAGTTATACCCAAAACGCGATTGATTCTAGTGATGTGGCAGGCTTGTACCAGTTAGACATTAACCAAAATATTATGGGCTGGCAGGGAAGTGTTAGCGCGCAAAAAATTGACGATCCGGGCTTTGACTACGATGAAAACACGCTCTCACAAAGTGCGCCCAGTACAGATAAGTCTTTTGTTAATCTAGGCCTAGCTAAAGACTTCAGTGATATTCACTTGGCGTTAAAAACACGCTATTTCAGCGATGAAAAAATTAAACTTCGTTACGCTATTCCTGGTCAAGCCGGAGACATCAGTTATCTGTCTGATGTTGAACAGTGGCAATACGATGTTAACGTCAGTAAAAGCCAAGTATGGAAAGTGAATGGTCGCTATTTACAGCATGATGAAACCAGTGGTGATTCAAATGGTTTGCGGGATGCTGAAATCACGTTGGCTGAAATAGACAGCCAATACCAATGGCAATTGGGCAGCGCTGCGCTTGTTTCGGGCCTGATTCTTCATCGGGATGAGTTGTACCAAATAAAGCAGGGCAGTAGCCCAGATGTGTCCGGAACAATTGAGGTGGATAACCAAAGCCGCGACAGTGTTGAGGGCTACACGCAAGCCAGTTGGTTGTATGGCGATCACGAATTTGGGGCGGGCGTTCGTGTTCAGAATGACAGTGACTTCGGGGTACATTCTGCAGCACGGTTGAACGGTTTGTTCACACTCAACAATGATAAAAATGACCTGTGGCAATTACGGTTGGGTGCAGGGCAAAGTTATCGCGTTCCGACCTTAAAAGAGCGCTTTTACGTATTCGATCACAGTAACTTAGGTTACATGGTGCTGGGAAATGATGAACTTGACCCGGAAACCGCCCTAAGTGGCAACGTTGAGCTTAGTTACCATGGCAGTGTTGCGCGATTGTTCGGTGCAAACAATACGCCAAACGCCTATCCCCGTTTATCGTTGCGGGCGAATATTCACTACGCTAAAGCGCAAGACTTCATTAACACGGTGACCGATGTTGAGGCATCTGCGCAAACCGGTTTATTGATTTCCCGCTATGAAAATGTCGACCAAACCTATATGAAAGGTGCGGATCTGTCGCTCAAACTTAGCTGGCAAAAAGTGGATTATCAGCTGAGCTACAGTTACTTGCACGCCACCGATGGCGACGATAACTACTTAGCTGATCGTCCTACTCATCAAATCAAGTCCAATTTAAATTGGCAGCTTCCCTTTGATATTAACGCCTTAGCCTACGTGGTGTATGAAACGGGCGAGCATCCAAGCAGCACCCAATTGGGTATCGAAAAAGACGATTGGCTCAGCGTAAATGTAAGCGTAAATCAACACATAAACGATCAATGGCAGTGGAACGCTGGCATCGACAACCTCTTCGATGAGCATCAAGACAGTGACGCTTTCGCCCAAGGCTTACTCGATGTGAGGCCCCTTTCAAGCCAGCGGGTATTCGTCGGCGTTAGCTATCAATTCTATTAAAACATTCTAACAACAAGGAAATACACACATGAAAATCAGTTATCTCGTCAGCTTGAGCACCGTCTTGCTACTAACGGCCTGCGGAGGATCCAGTTCGAGCAGCGACAGTGTTGATGCCTCACCCACTGAGCCAACTACGCCAGTGGTAGAAGAGGGCACAGTAGTAGGGCCTTTTAGTACAGGCACTACGGCGGAGCCAATTCGCGTGTATTTTGATTTAGACGCAGGTGAGGCGCTTTTATTAACTGCTGAAGAAGCGGCACAAAACAGTGCATGGGACATCGCATTTCAGCGCACCAAGGTGTACTTGAATACCCACAGCGAGAATAGTGTCGGGGCATTTTTCACTGATGTAAACAGTGACTTTTACGATGATGCTGGCGCCGCGGTTGTGGATAGCTTCTTAAACGCTGATGCAGACTCAGAATTAGATGATTACTTAGCTATTAGCGGCACAGACATTCCGGCAGATGACAGCTTTGTAGGTGACAGCGAAGAGAGTGTCATTGGCCCTAAATTTTACGATTACGATACAACTACCCACGTAGTGACTGCTAACGATGATCGCTATTTCATTGTCGATTCAGATGACGCTTACACCAAGTTTCGCGTCACGGACCTAACCAGTGACGGGCGCACAATGTCATCCATTACGTTTGGGGTTGCAACACAAAACACCTTAGCGGGGGACATTGAATTTGGTGCCGAATCAGCATTGACCATTAACACCGCAGACTGCACTGATGACATTTATATCGACTTCGATTTAGGGGCAGCCCTTTCTGCTTCTGATGCATGGGATATTACCTTGGCGTGCACCACAGTGGATGACATCACAGGGGCCGAATTTGATATTCACATCGCCGAAGATGCAACTGCGTTAGTGGACGATAGCAATGCTTATGCTGCAATAGACAGCGAAGCCGCACAATTTTATGGCTTTACCTCAGACGTTACCCAAGAATTGGCGTTTGATGCGAACCCTTGGTATCAGTACAACCTAAACGGTGGACATTTGCTCTGGTCGCAATACGGCGTGTATTTAATCAAAACCAGCGACGCTACGTTTAAAATGCAGATCACCAGCTATTACGACGATGCGGGTACATCAGGCAATTACAGCTTCCGTTTTGATGAATTAATCAGCGAGTAATTCATTCGTGTTGCATACAGGTACCAGCGCCGAAGCGTTGGCTGAGTACCTAGGTGAAGGTTTATTTTTAACACGTGCGGGTTTGCGGCAGTTTTGGCGCAAACCGCGCTTAAGCCTTAAACAAATCTGGCAAAACCGTTTAAACGTTAATTGGATACACCATGTACAAGTTCGTTAGTTTAGCTTTTTTTCTCGCACTGATAAGTGTGCAACCATCAGCATATGCAGGTACCTCGCTCGAATCGGATACCCTGCAAAGTTCCGAGAAAATGCGCATTATCGCCTCTGGCGGCAGTATTACCGAAATCATCTACGCGCTGGACAAACAGCAGTTTATCGTCGCCACCGATAGCACCAGTTTATTCCCTGCTGCCGCTGCTTCATTGCCTAAACTTGGGTATTTTCGTCAGCTCAGTACAGAGGGCATTTTAGGGTTCCAGCCCACCCATTTATTGGGTGCACAGGCTACTGGTCCTGAAAGTTTACCTGGGCAGTTAACTGCCGCGGGTATTCAGGTTCAAATATTTGATGAGCAACGAGATGTAGCAGGTTTGCATCAGCTTATTAGTGAGATAGGCCAATTATTAAACGCCTCAGAGAAAGCGTTAGCATTGAATCAACAAATCACCCAACAAGTAGCCCAGCTAAAAGCAAAAGCGAGTAAACGTCATTTGGCGAATGATTCAAGGACCCTTGCAGGTGGACATGACAAGATCACGGCACTGTTTGTAATGTCAGACAGCGATCGTGGATTAACTGTCGCAGGAGGGAATACCGTGCCTCAAGCCTTGTTTGACGATGCTGGTGTGATAAACGCAGCACACGCTTTAACAGATTATAAAGTGATGGACAACGAATCGATATTAGCCGCTAACCCAAACATCATTTTTGTTGCAAGCCACCGGGCACGAGAGGCTAATGCATTACAGCGTTTATGCCAACACCCAGCACTAAAAGCCACAAATGCAGGTCGAAACTGTGCCATCAGCGCAATGGAAAGCAGCAGTGCATTAGGATTGTCTCCTCGCTATCCACAAGCCTTGCAAACGGTGATTGCGCGCACTGCTATGTTTTACGCTGACCAGAGCCAATGAATGCCAATATGACCTCTAATATGACTACCAACATAAAAGCCTCGCCAATGACCCTCCAATTTGCCTTGGATGCAAGGCGCAAAAAGCATATGCGTGGCTTTACGTTTGTGCTCGCCATCGCAACGGTGTTGCTGCTAGTGGGGTTACAATCAGGTAGTTTTGAGCAATCTAGTCAGGTTCTATTTGATGTGCTAGTCAATAAGTTCAACCATCAAGCCTTGTCTCAAGAGCAGTACTTACAGTGGTATGTATTGTCTGAACTGCGTGCACCGCGCATGTTTATGGCCATGTTTGTTGGGGCCCTGCTGGCAATGTCAGGCTGTGCGATGCAAGGCTTGGTGCGAAATCCGTTGGCAGACCCAGGCTTAATAGGCATTTCTGGGGGAGCGGCTGCAGCCGCGGCCACAGCACTCGCGCTAATTAATCATTACCCACAGCTTGAAATAGGCGGGCAATACTTAATCGCCTTAAGTGCCTTTATTGGTGCACTGATAGCAGTATGGATTGTATTGATCGTAGCGCGTACGCCTGCAGGTATGGCCATTTCGTCGCTGATTCTAGCAGGCGTTGCGGTGAATGCATTGGCGGGTACACATATTGGTGCAATTAGTTACATGGCGAACGATGATGCCCTTAGGCAAATCACCTACTGGACCATGGGCAGTTTAGGCGGGGTGACCTGGTCTAAAGTGCTGTTTGTAGGAATATTAAGTATTCCGATTATTGCGCTTTATATGCATTTACGCCAACCACTTAACTTGTTTGCTCTTGGTGAAAACGAAGCCCAGTGCATGGGCCTTGAAGTCAACAAATACAAACGTTTGATACTCTGGTTGGTGGCATTTTCGGTAGCTCTGGCTACTGCACTGTGCGGCATCATCGGCTTTGTTGGTTTGGTGGTACCCCATATTGCGCGCACGATTTTCAGCGCTGATCACAAATATTTGATGCCTGCCTGCGGTGCGCTTGGCGCCATATTAATGTTGGGCGCTGATACCGCTTCTCGTGCGTTATTTCCCCCTCTTGAAATCCCCATTGGGATAGTGACCTCAGCTGTGGGTGCACCGTTTTTTTTATACCTACTAGCTAAACAAAAAAGGGGAGGGGCAATTGCTTAAACTCCATGCTTAATTTACACAATATCGCCTTAAATCACGGTGAGAACACCTTGCTTGAGGGAGTGAACATCCAACTTGATGCCGGCAGCTTTTGCACGATTATCGGTGAAAACGGCTGCGGTAAATCGACTTTATTACGTTGTATTGCTGGGCTTCATGCACCTTTGACTGGGGCAATTATGTTGAATGAACGCACGTTAGGCGACTGGCAAGTTAAATCGCTCGCCAAAGTGCGTGCGTTTGTAAATCAACATAACCAAGTGCAATTTGCCTTTTTAACGGAAGAAATTTTGCAGCTAGGACGCATTAATCAAACCGAAACCCTAGCTCAGAGTACCGCGCTCATTTGCCAAGTAGCTGAGCAACTTAGTATTGCTCACTTATTCGGCCGTGATGTTAGAACCCTGTCGGGCGGGGAACGCCAGCGCGTGTTTATTGCTAAAGCTTTGGTGCAATTATTACCCGCAACATCCATTGAAACAACCGAAGGAGCTTCAACGCATGTGCAAAACAAGAGACATGGGGACGGCGCGAAAAAACGGTTAGATGGCAAGTTGCTGTTGCTCGATGAGCCCACCTCAGCACTGGATTTTCGTTTTCAAAAAGCCATGATGGATGTGATTAAAACACTCTGCCAACAAGGTTTAAGTGTCATGTGTGTCAGCCATGATATTAACTTGGTTTTACCTTATGCCAGTGAGGTGATTTTGCTAGCCAATGGTCGCTGCTTAGCGCAAGGGCGAGTGGCTGACGTGATCACTGCAACAAACTTACAACAGTGTTTTGGCGTGATGCCCAAACTTATCCCACAGCCAGATGGTGTGCCGTATATCACCCACTGATGGTGTTTACCCGTTTAGTAAAAAGGAGCAAAAATGAAATTAGACAAATACATCTTCGACGCCAAAACTCTCGTTCGCCAGCAACACAGTGGCGTGTTAAGTACCCATTCTCAATCAGTAGCCGGTTATCCCTTTGGCTCTGTGGTGCCGTATTTTATGACGCCAGAAGGTAACTTAGTCACTTATATTAGCCAAATTGCCCAGCACACGCGCAACATTAAAGGTAACCCTAAAGTGTCAGTGACGGTGTTCGACACGCTACAAGATGATTCTCAAGCGAATGGCCGAGTGACTATTTTAGGCGATGCGGAACTGGTGGACGACGTCCATATAACCGAACAATACTTAGCACTGTTTCCTCGGGCAATAGGCTATAAGAAAACTCACGACTTTTCGTTTTATCAAATAAGACCTGAACGCATTCGTTACATAGGCGGTTTCGGTAAGATCTTTTGGATCAACAAAGAAAACTGGCTTACGGGTTCAGACGAGAGTGATTGGCAGAAAGTCAGTAACGGAATCATCGAACATATGAATCAGGATCATAAAGAAGCGATGGCATCGATCGTTGAGGACCAATTTGGTATTCAGGCCAAGAATGTGGTGATGCTTTCTGCGTTTTATGAGGGGGCGCACATACAGGTAGAAGAACAGGTAGTTTATTTGCCCTTTGAAAAACCTTGCTTGAATGCACAAGCTGTTCGTGAACAATTAGTTGCGGCTACCCATGCAGCAAGAGCGAACCTGTCGCCAGCGGTAGTGAACGAATAAAAAGCACTCGCTGTATGTTTTATTTTATATGAGCTTGCATGAGCACTTACACATGCGCAGTTATATGAAATAACTTGAAAGCGCGCAGTGTGTTTTTTTGACGTTACTTGCGCTATGACTGTGCTAATACAATACGGCCAAATGTAATTAGTGCATTTGGCCATAAAATCTTATTTATCAAACAAGCTTTTTTCTTTCGCGCGCCTTTTTACTAGATGCGCGTTGACCTTACCAGCCGCTTTGCGCCATACGCTAAATTGCTCGCTTGCACCTGTGTAATCCTCTTTATTCAGTAAGCGCAACAAGGTGGATTTGTATAGGTTGCCCATACCGATGTTGTACCCTAAACAAACCAGTGCGCTGAATTGATTATTATTCACCGGCACTTTGACTAACTTGTGCATTTGGTCTTCTATTTTGAGCAGGTCTGCTTTAAGTAATACTTCCGCCTGTGGGGCATTTATTGTCATGCCTTGCTCTACACCGGCTTTGTGACCGTAACCGATTAACCAATGTCCACCTGGGCCTTGATAGGCTTTAAGTCTTACACCTTCTGATTCTTTAATAATATCGATGCAGGCTTGATTGGTTTCGCTTTTTTGCTGTGTAACCGAGGGGACTTCTAACGAAGGCTCAACTTTCTTTGTAGTAGTGCTTTTCTGGCTGGCACAACCACCCAATGTTAAGAACAAGGCGGTGAGGGTTAGTGTATATAGTAGGTTCATTTTCATAAGCTTCCTTTTTGATATGCACGTCAGCGCTGAATATGTATTCCCTGCATTCTCTGGTGACCAACGTTTTTAAATTTGCCACTTAATTAAAACCGCTAGTTGTTATTTTGCAAGTTTGTTGTTTTTTATATAAAAACAGATGAAGTTTCTGGTGGTACACTGTCCTTTTATTAACTGATTATGCCGAGGGGTGCTCTTCCATTAACCTCTGCTTTTCAAGAAAAGTCCGAATAAACGGAAGTGGTAAATGATTTACGTATTCATAATTAATACTTTGCTAGTGGCTGGAGCCGTTATGCTGCACTACGAATTTTTGCATCGTATTATGCGTTTTTTGCCTAATATGAGAGTTAAACACAGTTACCGTATTGTTTTTGGCGTGTTCGGCGCACTTATCGCCCACATCTGTGAAATTTGGATATTCGCTATCGCTTATTATTTTATGCATAGGATTGACGGGTGGGGCACGCTAATTGGCAATTTTGAAGGCTCGTTAATGGATTGCGCGTATTTCTCCTTTACCGTATACACCACAGTCGGTTTTGGTGACATCGAACCATTAGGCGCCCTGCGTTACTTAACCGGTATTGAGTCCCTGACTGGGTTAGTTCTAATAACGTGGACAGCATCGTTTTTATATTTTGAAATGCAGCGCCATTGGAACATCATAGATGGCGAAAATTAACGTGGTTGACCTTGACGGCCAATACTAAGGAGTCGTAAGTGCTACTGATCAGAATGGTTTGCATCTGTTTATTGAGCCAAACCGCATGCGCAATGAGCGCTGCGAATGAGCCCAGCACTTGGTTACTGATAGACGATTTTGAGCGCGGTAACAGTGTTGATAATTGGACTAAAGCAGATACAAAAAACGAAACCAAGCCTTTAATCAACGAGCCTCAAGTAACACTTAGAAAAATTGAAACGACGTCTAAAGGCACTAATGCTTATTTACTTAAAAAGCCCGCGCCCGAAGGGGTTGTGGGTAATCGCAAGGCCCTCACGTTTAAAGCGTTGCCGCAAATCGTTGAAGTAGGGGAAATTGTCACTTTTTATACGCGGATTAATGTTGAATCTTTCCCCAATAATCATGCCTTCGGCTTAAGTAACATGGGCCCTGATGATATCAAAAAGCACGATTACAACGCGTTTGAAGCCACATTGCGTGTTACGGATAAAAGTGAGTCTAGTGGCCTTAAAAACACCGGTGCGCTCATGGTTAAAGTGCCTGGTGGTTATGCCAATGTTAAACATAATCTTGCGGAAAATGAACGAGACGCCAAACCACTTGAGCCAGGGCAGTGGTATAAAATATGGTATGTGGTGAACAACGCACCTAAAAAGCAGGGTGGGCAAACCTATGACGTGTATTTACAAGGTGGCAGCGAGTTCCCCGAGCAGACGTTGGTGTATCAAGGTGCAACATTTCGCATGCAACGAGAATGGCCGCTCACGTATTTTTTAATGAATTGTAATACCGGCCCACTCGACAAGCCTTATGGTAATGGCGGCCTTAAATATGATGACATTTACATGACAAAAGGAATTGAGTTAACAAACCCGAGTTAGGAAAATAGCGTGCGTAGGTAAACTGCAGCACTCACACAGTGTCAGATTTTCCAGCTCGATAGATTGAACAGCCAAGACAGCTTTTTATAACCATAAATCGGAAGTACGTTCGCTATATATTGAGTAGGCGCTTTCGGTGCCAAAGCGGTCATAGTGTTAATACCCCATCAATATAAACGACTCAAAGGACTTACTACGCCATTAGCGCCTTGCTGAAGAACATGAGTATATATTTGAGTCGTTTTTAGAACTATAAAGACAGCCATCTTTAGTAGAACTATAAAGACAGCCATCTTTAGAGTCGTATAAAAAACTCTCCTGCTTATAGGGGAAACTACCCTAAACAAGCATCAAGGTACTTTTCATCTGAACGATTAGGGATTTCTACTTGAATACTAAGCGTGGAAGGAGAGAATCCAGCGCAAGGTCAATTTTCAGGCAGGGGAGTAGGCTACGATATATGTATGATATGCAATGTTCGAAATTAATTTAGGCGCGCTTTAGCAGCTCTTTCGCTTTGGTCATTCCTCGCAGACGTTGATGATGGGTGTGGCGCTTGAACGCATTCATCATTTGCTCCGCACCTGCTGCGTAGCAAAAGTGTTTTTCGAACTCAGTGGTTAGGGTTAACCACTGAGCTGAATCTAAGCCGAGTCGTTCTAAAATTGGGCTTTGAGTATTGTCGATATGACCTGCCTTATCATCACGAATACAGCGGCCAGTGGTATCGACCAGCTCAATATAGTCTTTTAGTGAATACGCGATACCTTTGGGCATATTTTCACAAGAA
>NZ_BAEP01000012.1 GCF_000315015.1 Paraglaciecola mesophila KMM 241
CAGTCGCTTTTGCTGCTTTTGTAGTCTTGATATTCAAGCCACAGTAAAAACTCTCGATACGCTGGGGTATTGTTAGATTTTGCCATTTTGTATGCTTTAAACAAGTTAAATTCGTCTGTTTCTAGCGCGGACTGCGATCTGTTCGCCGTGCTGATCTCACTAGAGACGTTGTTATGCTGATTATCGTTCGACTGCACAATGGGGCCACTGGCTTTTTCCTGCTCCATTGGAGTTTCTTCTTTGTCAGAGAATATTTCACTCAACGAGAATTCCCCTTTTTCCCCTGAAAATATCCCGGGGCCTTCTAGTTCTTCTTGGGCGAGGGCAGGGCCGCTGACGCTCAGCAGCACAGCAAACATGGAATTAAGCACAGCTTTGCTGTGTGGTGGGCGCGGGCTCATTTCTGAACCCTGCGTTATAGCGCGATATAGTGACATTCTAAAAACCTTACCTGATGAAAACGTATAACGTAGGCAACAATAACGCGGTAGACGTTATTGTTGCGAGACATTTCTAATGCAAATGCACGGCTGAGTTAAGTGCACAGCGGCGATAAGTGCACAGCGATGATAAAAGCACAGTGCCAAAGCCCTGTGAACTAGGGCTGACGCAAACTAGAACTGCACCATGCCACCAACAGCGAAAGCATTGAAGCTTTCTTCTTCGTCTGTATCACCCTTCGTTGCCTGTGCCCAGAATCTAACCCCCGCGACGGGTACAAAGTGATACGCAACAGTGGTTCTTGTGTGATCAGGCCCATCAATACCGCTGGCATCTTCAGCGCCATAATTACCCATACTGTAGCTAACTGCGTGTTTACCTTGGGTATAGCCTAACTTCCAGTTTAAGAAATCGCTGTCACCACCTGTCACTCGATCGGCCACGCCATAAGTCGCACTAAAGTTAACGCCTGAATCATGTAAGTACCCCGCTAAAATGCCGTAGCCACTCTCTGAACCGAAGAAGCCTTCAGTGCTATTGCCGTCGATGTTAGCTTGAGGATCTTCATCGTTATCTGCATCACCAAAATCGGTAGACCATGCATTAACACGCCAACCATTAGCCTTGTATTTGACTGCTATTTCATAGCTGCTGTCTTCACCGTATTGGGCATAAAACTTAGCACCGTCTAAAAACGTAGGTGACTCATACACAAAGCGCTCAAGGAAGATTGATTGCGTTGTGATAAATGGCGTTTGGCTTTCACCAGCAGGGCCGCGGCGGGTTGAACCGAAGCGTTGGCTCATACCTAGTGGGTCTGACCACCAAGTGCCTGACTGGTCAACGTCTGACACAATCCAGGTAATGCTCGCACCTGTGCCCATTTTCACTTTACCAAATTTACCTTGCACCCATATTTCTTGAATACGGTTTCGCGAGTTCGTGCCATCGTGCAGGATATTGGAAACACCTTCATCTAGACCAATTTCAACCTGTGCACCAAAGGTGAGGTCATTGTATTCAACTGAGCCTTTTACCCCTATGGTCGATTCTGCAAATTCATGGCGACCAAAGTACAGATCGTCAGTCGTGTCGTCTTTAATAATGTTATATAGCACTCGGCCATAAGCGGTTACCTCAGCATGCGCAGACTGGCTGGCTGCGAGGGGAGAAAGCATGGCTAACGCGAGCATAGATTTTTTCATGTGTGTGTCCTATGTGTGTGTTATTGCAATATAAGATGTTCAGGAAATATCACGACTAGCAGCAAGACCAATACTTGCATCAAAATAAACGGCACTACGCCTTTATAAATAGTCGTGGTTTTAAGAGATTTAGGGGCCACGCCTTTGAGGTAAAACAAGCTAAAACCAAAGGGCGGGGTTAAAAATGATGTTTGTAGATTCATTGAAATTAAGATGGCGAACCAAATCAAATCAATATCTAGCAACATGGCAACCGGAGTCAGAATAGGCACTATCAAAAAGGAAATTTCAATAAAGTCGATGAAGAAACCAAGCAATAAAATGGTCACCATGGCCAGCACGATGAAGGTCCATTTATCACCAGGTAAATCTAGAAAGAAGTCTTCGACTAAATATTCACTACCAGAATAACTAAACACCATTGAGAATGCGGTAGCACCAACGAGTACAGCGAAGATCATGGCAGTCACTTTGACCGTTTCGCCTGAAATCTCGTGCACCCCTTTAAAAGAAAAGCGGCCATACATAGCAGACAAGACTAATGCACCCACAGCGCCGATGGCAGATGATTCAGTTGGGGTGGCAATCCCTGTGAATATCGAGCCCAGTACGGTAACAATGAGTAGTAACGGCGGAAAGATGTCTTTAATAGCTTGTACAATGATGGTTCGCTTATCTTCTGTAACGTCAATCGGCGGGCAAAACTCAGGTTTTATTTTTCCTAACACGAGGATGTAAAGGGTATAAACCACTATCAGTAATACGCCTGGAATGACGGCTGCGCGAAACAAGTCGCCTACCGGTACGCCCATTACGTCACCTAAAATTATCAAGATAATAGACGGTGGAATGATTTGCCCTAGCGTGCCGGCCGCGCATATTACACCAGCAGCGGTCGGTTGGTGATAATTATTTTTCAGCATGACAGGTAGAGAGATAACGCCCATTGCGACCACGCTTGCGCCTACTACACCCGTTGAGGCCGCTAACAACGCACCCACTATGATGGTTGAAACGGCAACGCCGCCTGATATACCGCCAAACAGTTTGGCTGAAGACTCAAGTAGACGCTCAGCAAGGCCGGTTTTTTGCAACACTATGCCCATAAAGACGAACATGGGAATAGCCATCATGGTGGTGTTTTCCATGATACTCATAATGCGATAAGGCATAAAAGCAAACAAGTCTGCACCTAGCACAATTACGCCAATTAATACCGAAACTCCAGCGAACGTAAACGCCACTGAGTAGCCCAAAAACAAGCACAGCAGGGCAATGCCAAATAAAACTAAACCCGTCATTAGATGGCATCCTTATGATCTGTAGAAGAAGGCGTACTACCTGTGAGGCGTTGCAGTTGTTCAAGCACGACGTACAACGCACATACAATAAGAAACACAGATGAAACAGGGATAACGCCGCGAATAATAAAGCGATGGGGTAACCCGCCGGGATCGGCGCTGCCTTCACCCATTTCATAGGCTTCAAGGGTGTAATCCCAGCTGTAGTAAAGGATCAGGAAGGTCACAGGCAGTACAAACAATAACGCCCCAAACAGGTTGATGTAGGCTTTTACGCGCGGACTGAAGTTGTCGTAAAATACATCGACTCGCACATGGCCATCGGCTTTTAAGGTATAACCAATGCCAAACATAAACATGGCTGCGAACAAGTGCCATTCGAGCTCTTGCATACCAATACTGACTTCATTGAAAAAGTAACGCATGATCACGTCGTAAAACACGTTCAAAATCATTAACATCATCAGCACACTGCATAGATGGCCAACACCATCTATAAATTTGCCTAGTAGCTTAACGACTGAATTCATAATAAATCTCTGACACGGGGCGTCTGTGCCGTCACCTAAGCAATAAACAGTGACAGGCAGCTAGCCTAAAATTAAAAAGTAATGGGACAGGGAATGAGCTTGAAGAGTGATACTAAAGTCACTCTTCAAGCCTTTTTGGTTACTCGTTTGACTCGAAGCTTTCTAGGTACGCTTGATCAGCGAACTTAGTCCAGGCGCGCACCTGCTCTTGGTAGCTCTTGATGGACTTCAAGATTTTGGCTGTTTCTTTATCTTTTGCTGCAAACTCTGCTAAGAGCTCGTCATTCGCGTCACGAATCGCATTCATCACTGGTTGCGGGAACGTGCGAATTTTTACATTAGGGTACTCGCTTTGTAGGGCTTTTAAGTTCACGCCATTTTCATGGGTAGACTGAGAATACATATCGTAAGCGGCGGTTTTCATTGCTACAGTCAGGATTTTCTGTAAATCAGCAGGCAATGAGTCATAAGCTTTTTGATTAACCATAAACTGCAATTCTGTTGCAGGCTCTTGCCAGCCGGTGTAGTAGTAAGGCGCTATTTTGTGGAAACCCATACGTAAATCAAGAGACGGTCCAACCCATTCTAAGGCATCAATGGTGTTACGCTCTAATGCTGTGTAAAGCTCGGCAGATGGGATGTTCGTTGGACTTGCACCCAGTTTAGCCAGTACTTCACCGGCAAAACCTGGAATACGCATCTTAAGACCTTTTAAATCCTCAACCTTGTTGATTTCTTTTCTGAACCAACCACCCATTTGTACGCCAGTATTACCACCAGGAAAGGACAATATTCCGTATTGGTCATAGGTTTCTTTCATCAACTCCATACCGCCGCCATAATAGAACCAGGCATATTGCTCAGGGGCGGTCATACCGAACGGCACTGTGGTGAAAAACATGGTATTAAAGTCTTTGCCCTTCCAATAATAAGACGCTGAGTGACCCATTTGGTACTGGCCGCTTTTTACAAAATCAAAAATCCCTAACGCTGATTTATGTTTGTTGGCTGAATCGATGCGAATGGTTAAGCGCCCATCTGACATTTCCTTAACCATTTTTGCCATGTTTTTGCTAGCATCACCGAATATAGGGAAGTTAGGGCCCCAAGTTTCCGCTAGGCGCCAGCGATATTTTTTGCCATCGGCAGCACTGGCCGTTGCACTGAGGCCTAGAGTAAGAACTAGGGCGGTGAGTAATAAATGTTTTGCTTTCATTGGGATTCCTAATAAGCGTTCAAAGGTCACATCGGCGATTTGCTAACGCCAAGTGAAAAACTGTTAGGGGAATGTTAAATGTTTGTGAGTGTGTAACTATTCGTATGAACACCCATTTGCACTAGGTAGTTTTACCTAGGTAGAAGTAGGTTGGCGCCCAAGCGGAAAGACTGAAATAATCCTTCTTTAACGTTCACAATAATTTAACACGCTGATTTTGCTCGGCTCCAAGGCGCAATTAACATGACTTTACCCTTAAGACTGCTGTTTATTGCAGTGCTGCAGGTAGTATTAACGTCTATCTTGACGTACTTCTTAGTGACAGATGAATACCGAGATCTCTCCAATCAAAGTGTTGATACCTTAGAAAACTTTCTTATTGAACAAAAGCATCAAGAGCTGGAAAACTATACATTGCTTGCTGTTTCAGCCATGTCAGACGCTTACGAAAACAGCGCCATTGACGACGATGAAGCAAAAGCCCGAGTTACCGAGATCATTCACGATATGACCTACAGCGGTAACGACGGCTACTTTTTTGTTTATGACGGTGATGGCAATGGCGTGGTGCACCCTAAAGAGCCCTACAGAGTGGGTAAAAACTGGTGGGAGCTTGAAGGGGAAAACGGTGATAAGACCATACAAATTCTACTGGCTAACGCCAAAGCGGGTGGGGGCTTTCATCGTTACCCTTGGCGAAAGCCTTCTGCTGGTGAAATGTCGGAAAAAATGGGTTACTCGGTTTTTCTTGAGAAATGGAATTGGATGATTGGTACTGGTGTGTACTTAGATGACGTAAACAGTCAACTGAGTAAACTGCAGCGAGAAATCGACCAGCATATTAATAAGACTAAGCAAATTATATTGCTTGTTGCCATGTCGTCCATATTCCTTATATTTCTGCTGGGTTTGATTCTAAATCTGAGTCAAAAGAAAAAGACCGATCAAAAAATCAGTGAATTGGGGCTTAAGATCATCAACATGCAAGAGGAAGAGCGCCGGCACATCTCGCGAGAATTACATGATGGTATTGTGCAAGTGTTAGTCTCCATTAAGTACTCATTAGAAGCGACTGGTTTATGGCTGAAAAAGGCCAAAGTAGATAAGCCGCAACCTTTGGAGCACGCTCAAAGTAATCTTCAAGATGCCATCAGTGAAATACGCCGTATATCACATCATCTACACCCCAGAATATTAGACGAGCTGGGTTTGTCTGCCGCTATGGACGCACTGGCCACTGAATTTAGTGAACAAACAGGCATCGCAGTGAATGTGACTAAACCCGCTGTACGTAAATTGGTTCAAAATGGGATCAGCACGACTCTGTACCGCGTGGTGCAAGAATCCTTGATTAACGTGCAAAAGCACGCACATGCCAGCGAAGTCAATATCGAGATGACAATCAAAGACAAATGGCTAACGTTGACGATCAGCGACAATGGTTGTGGTTTTGATGCCCACAACACAGATAAACCTGAAGACTATGGAATAGGATTACGGAATTTAGCCGAGCGGGTAGAATATCATCTAGGAGAATTTAACGTTCGCTCGTCAAATGACGGAACACAGGTTACAGCGCGAATTCCAAAAGCTAGCTACGCTAACACTCACACTGCTACACAGGGCCCTTCAGTATGACCGAAACACACAGTGAGCAACCTACAAGACTATTACTGGTAGATGATCACCCTATGGTGCAAGGGGGGCTTAGCGCCTGTTTATCATTTTATGATGACATTGAAATTGTGGGTATGACCCATGATGGAAAGGATGCGCTGGAAAAAGCCCTCGATTTAAAACCGGATGTGATCTTAATGGACATTAGTATGCCCTCTATGAACGGTATCGATGCAACTGAAATTATCACCGACAGTCTCGATGACACCAAAGTGTTGATATTTAGCATGCACGACAGCCCCGAGTTTGTGACGAGTTCGATTCAAGCGGGGGCATCTGGCTATATTTTAAAAGACACAACATCGGAAGAGGTGTATTACGCGATTAAGGCGGTGGCTAAAGGACAAACCCATTTCAGCAGTTCAATTGCAAAAATGTTGATTGATAAGCCAATCAAAGACACCAGTCAAAAGCTCACTACCCGGGAGCAGCTCATTTTAACCCATGTCGCTCAAGGCAAATCGAGTAAAGAAATTGCGCGCATTTTAAATATCAGTTTTCGCACAGTAGAAGCGCATAGGCGCAATATGAAAAGCAAATTAAATATTGAATCCTTGGCTGAGCTAATTTGTTACGCGGTAGACCATGGGCTAGTAGAAAAGTGATACCAGCGCTTCGCAATGCGTTGAGCATCGCACGTTTGATGAAGCGCTAATAATGGCTTATCTAATTAGAGGCTAACCTATATAAACGCTAACCAGGCTCCAACGCCAATTAACAAGCTACCAGCGATGGCGTTCATCCAGCGGATATTATTGCCGCGATTTAAAAATAATCGCAAGCTTTTCCCCCCGGTGGCATAAATAAGCATACACAAAAATTCACTGAACATGATCAAGCTCACCAGTACAACAAGTTGCCCAGAAAGGGATTGGGTCACGCTAATAAAGGGCGGTAAAAGGGTCACCATAAACGCCCAACCTTTGGGATTAGCAATCGCGGTAATAAACCCTTGTGTTGCAAGCTTCCCTCGAGAGGTAAAAGTAGGGTTGTCTTCTGTGGTGACCTTATCATGTGCAAAACACATCTTAATCCCCAAATAAGCTAAATATGCGCCGCCCGCCCATTTGAAGACTTGGAAAACACTTGGGTAGTTGAGCATCACACTGGCCACACCGATGACTGCAGCGATGGCGACAAGAGCAACGCCGATGACTTCGCCTATCATCATCCACAAGGTCCGGCGCACACCAACACTCATTCCCAAGGTCATGGCCAATGTCATACACATACCGGGTGTAATAGAAACGAAAAAGAAAGTGGGAATAAATACCGCGAGAATAGCTAAATCTGGCATGAATGCGCATCCAAGTTGGTAAATTACAAAGCGAGCAGTTTACCCATATCAGTTTGATTTGCTAGGGATACGATCGGCTGCTTCCCTTAAAGGCACGATGTGGGGTTTTATCGCTTTGCGTCTTATGGCGAACATACTTATCTAAACGATTTTGCAGACTTCATGTAATGAGCCAACGCGCTGTAACATTGCCTAAATAGTTTAATAATAGAACCACGTGCAACACGAGCGAACCTTGTCGCCTACTGACAAAAAAGGGCACTAGATTTGATGTAAACCTAGTGCCCTTACAATAATAAATTGAGAACGATAGAGATTATGGCTGTTGAGGCTGCCCTTGTGTTTCTAAGGGCGATGCTTCACTGGCCACGTCGTCACTGACCACAGCATTAGTGCTTAGTTCGCGTTGTGGTGCCTCGCTGCTAGTGATTTCGTCGCTCGGTAGATCGTCACCTGCAGAGCGTACCGTTAACAATTTACGCAGTGCAGAGACGATAAATAGGGTGGTTTCCATGGGGGAGCGATGATAAAAACTATCCCAAGCTTGGCCTTTATGCTCTGCGTAATTATCCATTCGTTCGGGGTGAACTTCACTGTAGGCTAAGTGCACAGCATGGCCGATGGTTACATCGACGGTCAGCGCTTCGTCAATCTGCAAACTTGGGTTTTGTTCAAAAAAGCGACCTAGGGCACTCATGGTTTCCACCGTAAGCTGGCGATATTCAGGCGCTTGAATGTTGTTTAACATCTGCTCTATTAACAGCGCAAATGCGGCTTCGCCTTGGGTCATATCACTGAGCACCATATCGCTGGCAACCCGGTTACGCTTATCCATTTTATTACCAATCACCAGCCCAGTGGTATGCTTAAAGATGCTCCAAACTTGGGGGATGAAACCCGCGGGGCGTCTGTCTATTACGCCTTGATGTTGACGCCATACATACCAACCCTCGGCTGGCTCAGCGAGCTCTTCAAAGCCTGAATCTTGATCCCAGTCTAATTTGCCTGAAACACATTCAGCATGAAGCTCTTCGAGTTTGATCGGTAAGTCAGCTAGATTTTGGTATTCCTCGAGCACCGCTTCGATCTGATCCTGAATTTCAGAAGGAGCCAAGTTCATAATGTGTTCATACGCCTCATCAGGGGTCTTGTTATGTTCACGAGATATCTGACTGGTGAGTAGTACAATAAGGTAACTCACACGTACCGTTAACAATTCACTGAACAGTTTAGGTCGAGACTTCACCAACATGCCAAGGGACAACAACACTTCTTGAGTTAATACTTGGTCGCGCACATCTTCACGGCAAAATTGATTGATTTTGGCTAGCAGCTCGTCATCTTGTAAGGGTTTAGAAATAAGCGACTCGTTACTATAGGCACGGCCCACTTGAATAAACTTCTGGGCGACAAGTAACGCGCTCACGGCTAAGCCTAAGTCACCGTCTACTTTACCTAACAAGCCAGATGCATGGCGAAGCACAGACCACAAACGCAACCGACCTGCTTGCAAGTAAATCTCTTCTATTAACGACCTAACAGTGTGATGTTGGCCGTGATAGGTAATGGTGCTATCAAGAGATAGAATCTTGCTCATGGCGGCAAGAAGTGCAATTTGTTGATACAGATTATTAGATTGTTCAAGACGAGCATGCAGCTCATTTGCATCAGTGAGCAAGTCAATCTCTCGCTCTTGGTCTGATGTCAGCGCTATATGATTGCCAGACAGCGACAGGGCGCAAGAATGGCTGAACAAATTACGTAGTGGCTCTGCTGGTAGCACTAAATCATTTAATTGTTCGACACGCTCCACTGCCGAGGTAGGGGCAAGCTGTGCCATGGTGCCATGCTTAACCGGTATGTCATCCACTTCACCAGTGACTATCTGCGCCATTAATTCAAAAAACGAACTGCGATCACCATCCAACAAGTTATGCGTTAATAATACCGTGACGGTAGGGCGCCCAACTTCGGTCCAATTGGAGTGCAAATAGCTCAACTCACTCTTAAAGCGACGTACAAGAAAATCAATGTCATAACTTAAGAAGTACTCGTGCTGCATGAACGAAGGAGTCAAACACACGGCGCGCTGTTTGTTGAACATATAAACGCGGCTGGTGGTTAAGCTTTTTAGCATTCTAGGGATACGACCCGTTAACCCTAAACTGTCACATCTGCCGACTTGGCCATGTACCGCAGCGATATCCTCTGGCCGATAAACCTTTACCGGTGCAATATCGCTTAAGGTTTCTGTGGCAACTCCATGCGCGGCCAACTCTTGTTGTAATAGTTCATCTTCTGCTAAAAATATCAGCTGAACAACAGGCTGCATTTTCGGTTTCCCGTGACGGCGCCCAAGGGGATCTAAGTCTCCAGGTCTGAGCAAACCATCTTCGAGCATGGTACCGAGTAAAAATAAACTTTGGGCCCAAACTAATGGTACGTTTTCATTAGGTAATCGATTTTGCGATTGTGGCTTTGCGCGCTCTGCATCAATAGATTCAGCGGGCACAAAGTATAATTCAGGAAGCAATTTAAAACCGTTTTGCTCAACCAGTACATTATCTAATCTGTCTCGATAATGCTTAATTTGTGGTTTATTATCTGTGAAAATAGCATCTAAATAGAGATAGGCGTAGAACAATGGCCACTCAGATTCAATGTTTTCAAACTGCTTTAACTCTTTATCTTCGTAATGCAGACGCCCTTCATCTTCAAGCACGGTTTGGTGTCCGTCTCGTAAAAAGCGCTTTAAGCCATATCGGCCCTCTAGTTTGGTAACGATTTCAGTTCTGACCCGATCTGACAGGGTTTTATCAGGTACGGCAAACGCAGGGAAACCAATGACACTGAGTAACGCCGCATCAATTTCTTTGGTGTTAGATTCTCTGGGTAGCATCGCGCTCAACGTGATATTCGACTGAGCAATGTTGTCAGGAATAACGTGTATTACCGAACTCAACGAGCCTTTCGCGCCATATAGATTAAAGCCAGAGAGCGCTTCAAGCGCTGCCTTTGCCATGCCAAGCGAACTGGCGTTTAATTCAACGCTACCACTGTTACTTTTAGCGCCGCGCTCCCAAATACCAAAGTCTGGGGTGCGATACGCGCGCTCAATGTAATATACCAAGTTTTGAATAAAGCAGACTTCTTCGTCAGACCAGATAACATCTAGGCCTGATGCAATCATTTGCGTCAGTGTTAGCAGAAACACTGAGGTCGCATCAATTTGTAAGTGCCCCCATTCTGCATCACCTACCACGCTATCACCTGTGATGGTGTCGTATTTGGCATGCAAAGCATCAATAGGATTGCGGGTTTTCTTGAAGACTTCTATTTTTTCGGATTGTGCCATCATGGAGCGCAATAATCCGCGCATCAATTTTACTGTGCGCTGCTGCAACTCATACCCCCTGCCATCGTTACTATCTACTTTGCGATAGGCGAGGGCTAAGCCCCATACGGCTAGAATACTGTAAACGTTGTCTCTTACCCAGGCATCTTGGTAATTACCATGGATTGTGATGGCGGTACTGGCTGGCAATAAGCCGCTGACAGGATGTTGTTTGTCTAAAATAATCGATTTAATTTGTTGATAATACGAGTCTAATTGGGTGTTTAGTTCAAGATTTTGCATACAAGATCCTAATTAATTCATAGGAAGCGAATCAATCTGCTTCCGTCTATGCGCAGCGTATCTAATTTGTGACACACAAATATCATACCCACGCTGAAAATGAGTAATGCCAAGTTGTGAATGCTTATATCATCTAACTTGGCTGGCTAATAGTGAACAATAGGTTAAAGGCCATTTCTGTGTTTCTTTGTTATGGCCATTAGCGATGCAATATGGAAAAAATACCAGCAAAGATTGCGCCACGGTGCGCTTAACTTATCAAGCAGTACTACTAAAGTCAGTGTTTATGCGGGCACAGCGCAATACACCTAAGGGCGCAAAGCACGTTATACCTACGAGTACAAAGCGTGATGGGCCTTCATGACCTTCAACCTAGCTTGTTTACTTAACAACAGTCTATCGTTTCAAATATGAAACATAGCGCATATACAGTCTAACTTAAACGTTTAAGTTTTGGAGGTGTTTGTATTTCTCTTTCATTGTAGATCGAGTGCGAGCGCTCGATCATGGTGCACAGTAATGTGTAAAAAAGACAAGACTTACATTTGTCGTTACAATTAGATGCAAATAAGAATTATTACTGTTATGGTGTTTGTGAGATACTAAGTTTCGAAACTTGGAGGAACTTAACGAAATGCGTAATGTGATTAAAGAGTGCGTGACCTTTGTTCACCACTGGAATGAAACACTGTTTAGTTTTAAAACGACTCGACAAAAATCTTTTACCTTCGAAAGCGGTCAATTCGTGATGATTGGCCTTGAGCTTGCCGGTAAACCGCTTATGCGTGCGTACAGTATCGCCAGCGCTAACTACGCGGATGAACTTGAATTTTTCAGCATCAAAGTACCCGATGGCGCGCTTACGTCACAATTACAGAAAATTCAGGCGGGTGATGAAGTTATGCTCACTACACGCGCAACCGGTACCTTGGTACCTGGTTACTTACAGCCCGGTAAAAACCTTTATTTATTGAGCACAGGCACCGGTTTAGCGCCGTTTATGAGCATTATTCAAGACCCCAATATTTATGAGCAATACGACAAAATCATACTGGTTCACGGAGTGCGCTGGGCGTCAGAATTGGCTTATCAACAAGAAATCGAAGTGTCACTACCGAACAATCCGTACTTTGGCGATCTTGTTCAAGACAAACTACTGTATTACCCAACAGTGACGCGAGAAGACTACCAATACAACAGTTTAAAAACAGCTGATGGAATGTGCCGTCATCAAGGACGGATAACCGATTTGTTACTGTCAAACAAATTGACTGATGATTTAAACCTACCGAATATCGACCCAGAAAATGACCGGTTTATGCTGTGTGGCAATGACGCCATGTTAAAAGATTTAGCCGCTATCTTAGACGCTAAGGGATTCAGTAAAGCGAATTCACGCTCTCAAGGGCACTATGTCATTGAGCAAGCATTCATAGAAAAGTAAGCATTCGGTGTTTTTAGCAAAGCAAAAGTGAAAATATAACGGCAATGCGCTGAGAAGAGCAATCATCGTATGTTATGCTAGTGCGATATTACACTAGGTTCATTCTCTCTTTGTGTGTCTGCCTAAGTGGACTAACGCTCAGAAAATCCCGCTGTGCTTTAGTGCGCCCACGTTCTCTTTTTGTGGGCGCCAAATTGACTACTACAGAGGGTTCGCTTAATTACTCGTCTACGAGTACTTCAAAACCACCATAAATCATGCGTTTGCCATCAAATGGCATGGGGGCGGTAGCAGGGTCAAATCTCGGGTCATTCATGCATTTTTGCATACCTTGGTCTCTAACTTCTTTTGACGGCCAAGTTATCCACGAAAAGACCACCGTTTCATCCGCTTTTGCTTGTACAGCCAGAGGGAAAGACGTCACTTCACCAGCGGGTACGTCCTCGCCCCAACACTCTGTGCAGCTTAAAGCGCCATATTCTTCTCTGAAAATTTTAATGCATTGTTTCGCGTACGCTTTGTATTCTTCTTTATTTATGCTTGGCACCGCAACAACAAAACCATCGATATAAGACATATAAACCTCTGTAGGTAGGTCACATCACTTAATTGTGATGCTGTTATTATCGATAGCACAAAATCGAAGATAAAAAAGCAGTAATGTCGCCAAAGCACTTAAGTTACCGATGAATCGTGATGCTGATGAGGTTAGAGTTAGAAGATGGAAGAGGAGCTAAGCAAGTACACCTAGGTGTACTTGCTTATGTTTAAACTATTCAGTCAATGTGGTTAGCGTGTTTTATGCGCTTTTAGCATGACTAAACAGGGTAGGCCCAGCCGCAACAAGCACTCTACCGTTGTCGGTATCTGTGAACTTGTCAAAATTATCAATAAACAATCCTGCTAAGCTTGTTGCCTTATCTGTCCATTGGCTTTCATTCTCATAAGTTTTACGCGGGTCAAGAATATCCGTGTCTAGTTCACCTAATTTTTGCGGGATCTGTAGGTTAAAAATAGGTAGGGTAGTTGTGGTAGCATTATCTAAAGAGCCGTCTAAAATTGCGTCGATTATGGCTCGAGTCGCTTTAATAGAGATGCGTTTGCCGGTACCATTCCAGCCAGTATTGACTAAGTAAGCTTGAGCATCAGCCGCCTGCATACGATTTTTAAGCACATTAGCATATTGCGTAGGGTGCAGGCTTAAAAAGGCTGCGCCGAAGCAACTAGAAAACGTCGGCGTTGGCTCTGTAATACCGCGTTCAGTGCCCGCTAATTTAGCGGTAAAGCCAGACAAGAAATAATACTGGGCTTGTTCAGGCGTCAATTTTGACACTGCTGGAAGTACACCAAATGCATCTGCCGTTAAGAAAATGACCTTGTTTGCGTGGCCTGCTCGCGAGACGGGCTTCACAATATTGTCGATATGGTGAATGGGGTAAGATACTCGGGTATTTTCTGTTTTGCTGTTGTCGTCAAAATCGATTTTGCCATTGGCATCAACTGTCACATTTTCAAGCAAGGCATCTCGGCGAATAGCATTATAGATATCCGGTTCGTTTTCTTTACTTAAATTGATGGTTTTCGCGTAACAGCCGCCTTCAAAGTTAAACACACCATTGTCATCCCAGCCGTGTTCATCATCGCCAATTAATTCACGATTTGGATCTGTTGATAGGGTGGTTTTTCCGGTACCGGACAGACCAAAGAAGATTGCAACATCGCCGTCTTTTCCTACATTAGCACTGCAATGCATAGAGGCAATGTTTCTAAGGGGAAGCAAGTAGTTCATCATTGAAAACATGCCTTTTTTCATCTCACCGCCATACCAAGTACCACCAATCAGCTGGACTTTTTCGGTTAGATTAAATGCCACAAAATTTTCAGAGTTAATACCGTGCTCTTTCCAATTGGGGTTATTGGTTTTTGCGCCATTCATTACCACAAAGTCAGGATCGTAATTAATCAGTTCTTCTTCTGTTGGGCGTATGAACATGTTTTTGACAAAGTGAGCTTGCCATGCGACCTCGGTAATAAAACGCACTTTCAAACGGGTGTCTTCATTTGCGCCGCAGTAGGTATCTACCACAAACAGGCGTTTGCCGCTGAGTTGTTTTGTCACTGTACTTTTGAGGTCGTCCCACACGGCAGGAGAAATCGGTTTATTGTCGTTTTTACCTTGATCAGACCACCAAACGGTATCTTTGGTGACGTCATCGCGCACTATGTATTTGTCTTTAGGGGAGCGGCCGGTGAACTTGCCTGTGTTCACGTTCACGGCACCTAATTCGGTGACGACGCCTTTTTCATAACCTTCAAGGCTATGGTGTGTCGTTTCCTCAAACAATATGTCATAGGAGGGGTTATGTAGAATTTCAGTGGCATCGGTAATGCCAAACTTGGCTAACTCTGCGGACAATTTGTGTATATTCATTAACTAACCCTTCATTTTGCTGTGGCGATAAAACGGTATGTGCGATTTGAATTGACCTAACTTAAGAGAGCCAAGCCATCATCCTTTAAAGTGAAAAATATTGGTGTCTACTTTTCTAACATTAAGCTCGCTCTGTTACCTATTTTAAACACTTTTAGCGACCCTTTGAAAGTGGGTGTGTAATAAAACATTGTTAATTTCATAATTTGATAATCTTTTATCATAAGGCGTAATTAAAACATTCTCTAATCAGCTCAAGGGGCACCAAAAATGACCAATTTAAACGTTTCTATCCTAGGCTATTGGTATTAAAAGATTTTTTATTGGTCTTATAACTGACTGATTAATAGTATTAATTTACAATGTTTTTACGTTTTTATCATTCGTATCACTATTCAAACCTTACTTTTAGGAGCCTCTAGGTAATATTGAGCAGCCAACATGCTCTGTTACCTATAGTGAGTATTGATGTTGTATATGTTGAAAGGTTACAGATTTTCCGAAATTACTGATCAATTGAGTGATTGATCACGTTTGTTGCCTCATCGCGCAGTGTAATTTGTCGAATGGATCTATCCGTGGGTGAGGTAGAAATTTATAGAAGCGTTTTGACTGTAAAAAGGTCAGTGTTTAAAATTGGGGAGGACATTCTGAATAGCCAAACGTAAGGAATAACCGTCTTTTACGATAATCGCCATTGTTAAATGGGTAGTGCTTTGGATAAAATTAATTGTATAAAACCAGTTGTGGTTTGTACTTGATGCCGTACCCACAAGATGCGATTCTTTTCCTTCTTATTCGAGTTAGCATGTTTTGGGCATTATTGTTCTTTGCTCATACATGCCGTTTTCTTCCCAACTCAATCCTTCAATACCTTTATTAGGACAATGAAATGACACCGTTGCCTGTCGAATACCTCAGTCAAATTGAATCCCTTTTACCGCCAGAGACAATCATTCAGGATATTAGCCGGCGCAGAGCGTTAGGAGTAGACGCGAGTTTTTATCAACTTATTCCTCAGCTTGTTCTAAAACTGTCAAACCTTCAGCAGGTGCAATCAGTACTTGCCCTAAGTCATCAATTTGAGGTGGCCGTAACATTTCGAGCTGCAGGTACTAGCTTATCAGGGCAGGGAGTATCTGACTCTGTGCTAGTGACCTTAACGGATGATTGGCGCCGACACGAGGTCATTGATGGCGGTCTGCGGATCAAGCTGCAACCTGGTATTATTGGTGCCGATGCTAATCGGATACTGGCGGGTTACGGTCGTAAAATCGGGCCCGACCCAGCCTCTATCAATAGCTGTAAAATTGGCGGAATTGCAGCTAATAATGCTTCTGGTATGTGTTGCGGCGTAGCGCACAATAGTTATTACACAGTGAAAGACATGACCATGGTATTAGCGGATGGCTCCGTGGTTGATACCAGTGATGCAAGTAGCGAGGCGCAGTTTCGCGAGACTCACTCTTCGTTACTGAACGAGCTTGAAGCGCTGGCCCAAAAGTGCCAAGGGAACGAAAGATTACGCGAGCTTATTACTCACAAATACCGACTTAAAAATACCTGTGGTTATGCACTTAATGCATTGATTGATTATCGGGATCCATTGGACGTGTTGATGCATTTAATGATTGGCTCTGAGGGTACACTTGGTTTTATCGCTGACATTACTTACCAAACCGTTGTTGAGAATGCGCACAAAGCCAGTGGTCTGTATTTATTTGCCAGTGCTCAGCAAGCCTGTGCATTGGTACAAGCCCTTGAAAAACAAAATGTTGATGCTGTGGAGCTTATGGATCAGCGTGCGCTTAACTCAGTTAAGGGCCAACCAGGACTGCCTGATACGTTTTGCACCCCTAATGACGGTTACACGGCATTGCTCATCGAAACCAGTGCAGGCAACCAGAAGGCGCTGGCGGAGAATTGCACTAATATCGAACGATGCATAGTCCGCTACGCGCCTATACAGTCTATTGCGTTTAGTCGCGATCTTATACTCAACCAACAGTTGTGGGCTATTCGAAAAGGCACGTTTCCCGCCGTAGGCGCGGTGCGTGAAGCGGGCACAACCGTGATAATAGAAGATGTGTGTTTTCCAATCGCCAATATGGCCGAGGGGATACAGCGTTTACATCAATTATTTGACCAGCACGGATACTCAGAGGCAATCATATTTGGTCACGCGCTTGCGGGTAATTTACATTTCGTATTCACCCAAGCATTTGATGAACCCAGCGAAATACAGCGCTACGATGAATTTATGCAAGCGGTCGCTCAGCTTGTAGCGGTAGAATTTAAGGGTTCGCTTAAAGCAGAGCATGGTACGGGCCGAAACATGGCTCCCTTTGTTGAATTAGAGTGGGGGAGTGTAGCCTACAGTGTGATGACAAAACTCAAAGAGATCATTGACCCAACGGGGATTTTGAACCCGGGTGTGATACTCAATGCGGATACACAAAGTCACATCAAAAACCTTAAACTTCTGCCAAAAGCAAACGAAATAGTCGATAAATGCATTGAATGTGGTTTTTGCGAGGCTGTTTGCCCTTCACAAGATTTAAGTTTTACCCCAAGACAACGCATCGCGATTTGGCGGCGGATACAACAATTGCGTGAAGCAGAGATAGTGAACGACAGTGAAACCCAGGAACTGCATCAGCTAGAGACAGACTTTGAGTATATGGGTATTGATACCTGCGCGGCTACTGGTTTGTGTGCTCAGCGCTGCCCTGTGGGAATTAATACAGGTGATTTAATTAGGCAACTGCGTAGTGAAAATCAAACGAACGTTGGCGAAATAATCGCTAAATTCAGTGCAGAACATTTCTCGCTGGTCAGCAAGTCTGCGGGGGTTGGCTTTGCGCTCTCAAGCAGTGCCACCAAATTGCTAGGGAATGCATTAACTGACCAAATAGGTGCGAAAATGCACCAGTTGTCAGCGAAAAAAATGCCCTTGTGGCAAAGTCAATGGCCGAGTAAAGGTAAGAAAGTAACCATCGACGGTGCACTTAAAACGAAAAAAGTCATTTATTTTGCGAGCTGTGCTAGTCGCAACATGGGGGCCGCTGCTTCAGATAATGAAAAGCGCTCTACGTATGACGCAGCCCGTTCTATTTTTAACAAGGCAGGTTATCAGGTCATGTTGCCTGATAAGCTTGATGAGTTGTGTTGTGGCATGCCTTTTAGCAGTAAAGGTTTCCCAGATTTGGCCCAACAAAAGGGCGTGCAATTAGCTCAGCAATTAAGGGACATTAGCAGCGAGGGGAAAATACCTATTGTGTTTGACACTAGCCCTTGCAAACAACATATCCAGGAACTGAAAAATGTAGAGGGGTTGCAGATTTTCGAGACTAGTGAGTTTATGGTGAAGCACGTGATTGCTGATTTAACGATTACCGCGCAAGTCGAGCCGGTCGCGCTGCACGTCACCTGTAGCAGCCGAAAAATGGGCCTTGCGCCATATTTACAGGCGCTAGCAAGTGCCTGTAGTAAAACGGTGATAGAGCCCCAAGGGATTGAATGTTGCGGCTTCGCGGGAGATAAAGGGATGTTTGTTCCTGAACTAAACGCCAGCGCACTGCGCCATTTGAAAGCGCAAATACCTGTCGGGTGTAATGTGGGATACAGTAATAGTCGCACGTGCGAGATAGGGCTAAGTCAGCACAGCGGTATTCCTTATCACTCGCTACTACTGTTACTTGATGATGTGAGTCAGCAAAATAACGCACAGGCCACTACATAAGCCATCGTTAAAAGGGAGTAAGTCACATGGATATTAGCCAGAGCCAGCTCACACAGGCGGTTCAAGAGGGGATCCTGAGTCGTGAACAAGCGGAGCAATTAAGTCTATTCGTTGACGGTTTACCGAGCACCACTGCAAAGTTTGATTTTACCCATGTGCTGTATTACTTCGGTGGCTTAGTGGCCATAGGAGCAATGACGCTTTTTATGACCTTAGGCTGGGAGTCATTTGGTGGTTGGGGCATTGTTATATTGTGTGCGGTATACGCCATAGCAGGAATAATGTTAGCCAACCGTCTAGCAAAGAAAGGCTTACCCATTGTTGCAGGCATATGTGCCACCTTTGTAGTGTCACTTACTCCCTTGGCTATTTTCGGTTTGCAGCACGCGCTAGGTGTTTGGCCCGGTGACGATAGCTACCGTGAATATCATCGCTATGTTCAGTGGCACTGGCTCTACATGGAACTAGGGACACTCGCTGTAGGCGTAATATTAGCCAAAAACTATAAATATCCATTTTTACTTATGCCCATTGCACTCACGCTGTGGTACTTATCGATGGATCTCGCCGTTATGCTTTCAGGAGATTATCCCGAGTTCGAATTACGTGCATTGGTTTCTATGTACATGGGTTTACTCATTTTAGGCCTAGCATTTTGGGTAGATATTCGTTCCCGTCTTTCACTAGATTACGCATTTTGGTTATACCTGTTTGGCACTATCGCTTTTTGGTGTGGCTTGTCTATGCAACACTCTGACAATGAGTGGTCTAAGTTTGCTTACTGTTGTATCAATTTGTTTATGATGGGGTTTGGCATTGTATTGGTACGCAGAGTCTTGGTTATTTTTGGCGCCCTCGGCGTGTGTGGTTATGTGGGATACTTGGCTTATGAAGTGTTTCAAGACAGCTGGCTTTTTCCTATTATGCTCACCTTATTAGGTGCGTTTATTGTTTATCTGGGGATCCTTTGGCAAAAGCACGAACAAAAACTAACTTATCAGCTACGCACTCGATTACCCAAAACATTACAAGAGCTGCTAGAAAATAAATAACGTCAAGGTAAAAGCTGAAGATAAAGCAAGACCATTGGTCTTGGTGCACGTGTCTGCTTATATATATTTTCTCAATACCTGTAACAGGATCAGAAAATGTGAGCCAGGCATTGGCTTTTCAAAGGGCTAGCGCTCTGATTA
>NZ_BAEP01000011.1 GCF_000315015.1 Paraglaciecola mesophila KMM 241
CTGGCCCTTTTCCTTTAATAGCGGAGCAAGAATATTACTGTACCAACCACCGCCAGGCGAAATCTCGGCTACTGCCATGTCTTCCTGAACTTCAAAGAAGCGAAGAGTTTGCTGCGGATGACGGTATTCGTCACGTAAACGTTGTTCGGTAGGGCGCCCTTCATCGGCTAAAGCATCGATAAGGGCATCGGCTTGAGCAAAAGAAGAAGCTAATAACGTAATAGAACAAACTAACTGCGTGGCGCGCTTAAACATGAGCAAATCCTGTAATGAGTCTTTAAACGGACCTAGTGTAGCGTTTTTTTACGCAACACTAAATATCAAGTAGCTTAAACCTATGTCGTAAATCTGCTCAAATCAGCGAAGAGCGATGGAAGAAACAACGCGCTTCGCTTGCGATTAATGCAGATAATTAATGGCGGAAGTGACGCATACCAGTGAATACCATGGCGATACCATGTTCATCCGCTGCGGCGATAACTTCATTATCACGCATAGAACCCCCGGGCTGTATGACTGCGCTGATCCCAGCTGCGGCAGCGGCATCAATACCGTCACGGAACGGGAAGAACGCATCAGAGGCCATTACAGAACCTTCTACTTGTAAACCTTCATCAGCTGCTTTAATACCCGCGATTTTGGCTGAGTAAACACGGCTCATTTGGCCTGCGCCGACACCGATTGTCATGCTGTTTTTGCAATATACAATAGCGTTAGATTTAACGTACTTAGCGACTTTCCAGGTAAACATTAAGTCTTTCAGCTGTTGCTCAGTCGGTTGTACTTTAGTGACAACGGTTAAGTCTTCCATGTCAACCATGCCAAAATCACGTTCCTGAACCAATAAACCGCCGTTTACACGTTTAAAGTCGTAGCCGTCAGTTAACTGGCCTTGCCAATCGCCGCACGCTAGTAAGCGAAGGTTCTTTTTCGCGGCAACAATCGCGACAGCTTCATCGCTAACGCTAGGGGCAATGATCACTTCTACGAACTGGCGGTCTACAATCGCTTGCGCTGTTGGGCCATCTAATTCACGGTTAAAAGCAATGATCCCGCCGAATGCTGAGGTTGGGTCTGTTTGGTAAGCGCGGTTGTATGCTTCAAGTATGTTGTCACCTAACGCTACTCCGCAGGGGTTAGCATGCTTAACGATAACGCACGCAGGCTCTGCAAACTCCTTCACGCACTCTAATGCAGAGTCGGTGTCGGCGATGTTGTTAAACGACAGCTCTTTGCCTTGTAACTGAGTAGCGGTGGCAACGGAGGCCTCTTGAATGTTGTTTTCTACGTAAAATGCAGCATCTTGATGGCTGTTTTCACCGTAGCGTAAATCTTGTTTTTTGCTCATTTGTACATTGAATGTACGGGGGAATGCACTGTGTACATGGCCGCAATCGTCAGCGCAGCTATCGCCGTGCGCATCGGACTCAATCATGGCGCCGAAATAATTGGCGATCATGCCGTCGTATTCAGCTGTGTGTTCAAATGCAGCGATAGCTAAATCGAAACGTGTATTGGCTGTTACTGAGCCATTATTGGCTTGCATCTGCTCGGTAACACGGGCGTAGTCTTTAGCGTTGACTACGATAGTCACATCATTATGGTTTTTGGCTGCAGCGCGCACCATAGTTGGGCCGCCGATATCAATGTTTTCAATCGCATCTTCAAGGCTGCAATCATCATTGGCAACGGTGGCGGCAAAAGGATAAAGGTTCACCACGACTAAATCGATTGGGTTTATGTTGTTTTCAGCCATCACTGCTTCATCTTGGCCGCGACGCGCAAGAATGCCGCCGTGAATTTTTGGATGCAGGGTTTTTACACGGCCGTCCATGATTTCAGGGTGACCAGTATAAGCAGATGCTTCGATAACGGTTAGCCCGTTGTCTGCTAATAATTTGGCTGTACCGCCGGTCGATAAAAGCTCAACGCCTTGCTCGGCTAAGAAAGTGGCAAATTCTATAATGCCAGTTTTGTCAGAAACGCTTAATAAAGCGCGGCGAATAGGTTTTTGAGTCGTCATAGTGTGTTTATCTTCTAAAAAGGATTAACAATGATGCCAGGGGCGCGAAGTATAGCGCATACAAAAAGAGCACCCTAGGGTGCTCTTTCATTTTTTTGCTTAGTTCATGCCGTACTGTTTAAGCTTCTTGCGTAGCGTGCCACGGTTGATGCCTAACATGATTGACGCGCGGGTTTGGTTTCCGCGAGTGAAAGTCATGATTTCTTCTAACATTGGCGCTTCAACTTCGGCCATTACTAGTTCATACAAATTTTCGATATCTGTGTTGTCTAGTTGCTTAAGGTACTTATTCACTGCTTGTTTTACAGAGTCACGTAAAGGCTTCTGTGCCTGTGTTTGTGAAGGAGTCGTTACCGTAGTGGTAAAAGGAGAAGTTACATTTTGCTCGAACATATACAATCTTGCTCTTTAGTTAGTCATCGTTAGGCAGCAGGTGATACGAGGTGAGTCGTAGATTCGCCTGCCAAGTGGTCAAAATAATGTGCCAATGAATCGAGTTGCTCTGCAGCATCATCAATCGCATTGAACCTAGCTCGGAACTGCCGCTCACGGTCATGTTCCGCTAAATACCAACCCACATGTTTGCGGGCTATCCGCGCTCCCTTAAATTCACCGTAAAATTGGTGAACATTGGCTACGTGCGCCATTAATACATTGCGCACTTCACTTAATGGGGGCGAAGGCAGTATTTCGCCAGTTTGCAGAAAGTGTTGAATTTGGCGAAATATCCAAGGGTTACCTTGGGCACCTCGGCCTATCATCAACGCATCTGCATTGGTGTATTCCAGCACGTGTTTTGCACTGTGCACGCAGGTAATATCACCGTTAGCAACGACGGGTATCGACACGGCCTGTTTAATGGCTTTAATGGTGTCGTACTCAGCGTTACCTTTGTACATACAGGCCCGGGTGCGACCATGAACTGCTAAAGATTGAATACCGTTTTGTTCGGCGATCTTTGCAATTTGCACCCCGTTGCGATTGTCCGTATTCCAACCTGTGCGTATTTTTAACGTTACCGGAACCTGCACCGCTTCGACCACTGATTGAACTATTCGCTCAACCAATTGTGGATCTTGCAATAGTGCAGAGCCTGCCAACTTCTTATTTACTTTCTTAGCCGGACACCCCATGTTGATATCAACAATTTGGGCACCGTTGTCCACGTTAAACTGTGCCGCTTGAGCCATTAATAATGGATCAGCGCCAGCAATCTGAACTGCGCGGATCCCTTTTTCACCTACATGATCCATACGTTGCTTGGATTTACTTGACCGCCATACATCAGGATTAGACGACAGCATTTCAGATACCACCAAGCCTGCACCCATGCGTTTGCATAATTGCCGGAAAGGCCTATCTGTCACACCTGCCATAGGCGCCAGAATCAAATTGTTTTCAAGCTTGTAAGGACCAATCTGCATAATTCAAAACGCGAAATCGCGCAAAAACTGTCCGGTTTGCAAAAAAGGGCGGCAAGTTTACGGTTTTTTTACAGACTTGAAAAGGCTATATTTTGAACAAATTGTCAGTTTTTTTAACGTTTTGGGCTTGACACTTATAGAACATGGCAAATTTCCCATGTCCTCACTTTATGCTGAGTGATATCTGAGCAGCTGTGTAAATTAAATGTAGCCGAACTGGCAGGGATGTTACACAGAAACCCTACCATTACTGGGGTTAAGAGGTTGTGATGGCAAGAGCAAGATAAGATTGAGAGAAGGTCGAAAACAAATTAAAATTTAATTTTTCCCGTGAGCATGTCTTTGAACATCACCCAGTCCCCTAGGAAACTATAAAAAGGGTAGGTAAACGTGGCGGGCTTATTGTGTTCGTAGAAAAAATGCCCAACCCAAGCGAAACCATAACCTAATACAGGAATAAGCCACAGCAGGGCAAATTGAGCAGTCAACACTGCGTATATAATGGTGAAGATAATCAGACTAGAACCCACAAAGTGTAACCGTCGGCAAACAGTGTCTTGATGTTCACTTAGGTAATAAGGATAAAAATCAGCAAAGCTTTGGTATTTCTGTGGCACGGGGTTTCCCCTTCATTATATGTTCTAATAAACTAGACGTTAGCACGGGCAATATTGGTGAGATTGTCTAATAGGCGACAGTCTTGCCTTTTCAAAGGTAGAAAACGACTTGAGTTTGGCGTAAACGACCCCACCATTTGTTCATCATTAGCATAAGAGATTTAACATGCAAAATAGCGTAGACATTACCATTGAGAATTTTCAGCAAGTCATCTTGCAAGAATCAGCCACCAAATTGGTTATGGTTGAATTTTGGGCTCAAGGTTATGAGCCTAGTGAGCAACTAGCGCCAGTATTGCAAGCGATTGCGAGCAAACAAGGTGAAAATTTATTACATGCTCGAGTGGATTGTCAGGCACAGCCAGATATTACTGCGCAATTTGGCGTGCAAAACCTGCCTACGGTTATGTTGATTAAAGATGGACAACCTGTTGATGGCTTTGCCGGTGTTGAAAGTGAAGCGAATGTTCAAGCCATGTTAGATAAACACTTACCTAAGCCTCAAGACGAGTTATTTGCCCAAGCCACTGCCATGGCAGAGCAAGCCAATTACCAAGAAGCGTTTACCCTTGTGAAGCAGGCGTTCGATTTAGACCCTAACCGAGCTGATATCAAGTTGCTCTTGGCGGATTGCCAAGTAGAAGTAGGGCAGGTGAATCAAGCTAAAGAAATATTAGCGACCATTGGCTTGGTGGATCAAGACGGATATTACCGCGCTATTTTGGGTAAAATTGAATTGGCCGAGCAAGCAGCTGAGTCTCCCGAAATTATTGCTTTACAGCAAGCACTGGAAAGTGACCCAGATAACCTAGATTTAAAAGTGAAATTGGCAGTGCAATTGCGTCAAGCTAATCAAATCGAAGAAGCATTAGGCTTGATGCATTCTGTTTTATTGAAAGATTTGAACTTTGAAGATGCTAAAAAGTTGATGTTAGATATGATCAATGCTCTGCCAGATGGTGAGCCTCTTAAATCTCAATATCGCCGTAAGGTTTATAGTCTGCTTTATTAAAAACAGGTAAATTCAAAATACCAAGGATTGTTTCCTTGGTATTTTTTTGTCTGTTTTTCACCGTGCTATGGGTATTTCAGGACATATTGCGGGTCTAGCAGTGGCTGAAAGCCTGCTTTACAAATTCGAAGAAGGCTTCGGCTTTACGGGTTGCTAAACTATTTTGCGGGCGTAAAAACCACACTGGAGCTTCTGGCGAAGCAAGTACGTTGGGCAATACTTCAACTAATTCCCCCGTTTCGATGCAGCGCTTAATCGCAATTTCCGATTTTATGCCAATGCCGTGACCCGCACGCAGGGCTTGGGTCATGTTGTCAGAATTAGAAATGGTAAACCGAGTTTTGGTATTCAAGGCAAATACGCTGCCATCATTATGTAAGAGTTTAAGCTGTTTTTGCCATGGCAGGGCGACAAAACGGTGCTCGGTCAGTGCTTGTACGTCGATAATAGGTGGGTGTTGTGCTAGGTAATGGGGCGAAGCACATAAGATCCGCTTGTTATTCACTATTTTGCGCGCCAGTAATCCTGAGTTTGCAAGGGTACCCACCCGAATAGCGACATCTTGGGCGTCGTCCACTACATTAACGAACTGATCAGTCACCAGAAAATCTAAAATAACGTCAGGGTATTGCTGCTCAAATGTGACTAGGTTAGGCAGAATATAAATCGAAAATATCCAAGGTGGCAGTGTCACCCGCAATCGCCCGCTAATCGCATTGTCTCTGGCGCCAATGGCAAACTCGGCATCATACAAGGCAGCTAAAATATCTCCCACACGTTGATAAAACTCTTCCCCCTCGGCCGATGGGCGCACATTCCGGCTATCTCTAAATACTAAAACAGTGCCCAGAATGCGTTCAAGTTTAGACAGTCTATGGCTGACTGTGGCCGGGGATATGTTCAAAGCGCTGGCCGCAGAAACCACACCTTTGTTTTCCACTATGGCGATAAAGGTTTCTAACTCATTGATTGTGTACATTAAGAGGGCCGATGTTTGATAATTCGAAAATATTAAACCATGCTTTCGGTTTTACCTGCTAGGTTTTAATTTGTCTAACCCCATATCTTACCCATACACAATGAACATTGTAATTTAAGCAGGAGACAATCATGTCGTTACAGGCACAAATAGCCGAATACGAAAAACAGAAGAATGCCACAGCGCCCAAAGACGTCTTGAACGTCATGGCCTTAGCTACTAGTGACTTGATGGCGACGGGTATTTCTTCTGATGCCTTGCAAGTGGGGGATTACGCGCCTGATTTTAGTTTACCAAATGTGCATGGCGAGCTCGTCACGTTAGCTGAAATGCTAGCCCATGGGCCGGTGGTGTTAAATTTCTATCGCGGTGGTTGGTGTCCTTATTGCAACTACGAGCTTCGAGCGTTTGAAGAAGTGCTGGAACGCATCGAAGATTTAGGCGCGCAGCTGGTGGCGGTATCGCCTGAAACCCCAGATAACTCACTCACCACCAAAGATAAAAACGAGCTGTCTTACGCTGTATTGTCAGATGTGGGCAACAATGTGACGAATGACTATGGCTTGGTATTTAGCCTAGATGAGCGCTTACGCCCTATTTATGACCAGTCTGGCGTGGATCTTCCCGCTTTTAACGGTGACAACACCTTCAATCTGCCTATGCCTGCAACGTATGTCATCAACCAAAGTGGTCAAATTGTATATGCGTTCGTATCTGAGGATTACACTAAGCGATCTGAGCCGTCTGAGGTCGTAAAAATTTTAACTACACTTGATAACTAACCAGAGTACCTATTTATGCACTTAGCAAAACGAACGCGGTTGCTCACGCTAACCTTTCTTTTCTTTTCATTATTAGGAGCGAATTTTATGGCTCATGCAGCCCCCAAACCTAAAGTTATTATTTTCGATGTAAACGAAACCCTTCTCGATTTAGAAACCATGCGCACCTCAATTGGTAAGGCTTTGGATGGTCAAGAAGAACTAACGACCTTGTGGTTTTCAACTATGTTGCATCATTCACTCGTGACTACAGTGACAGGGGACTACCAAGATTTCGGTAAAATTGGCGTAGCGGCGTTAATGATGGTGGCGCAGAACAACAATATCAATATTACCGAAGAGCAAGCGGTAACGGCGATTAAAACACCACTATTATCTTTACCTGCTCATCCTGATGTTAAGGCAGGTTTGACCGCTCTTAAAGCGCAAGGATTCAAAATTGTTAGTTTGACCAATTCATCTAACAACGGTGTGGAGACTCAGTTTAAAAATGCTGGCTTAACGGATTACTTCGATAAGCGCATGAGCATTGAAGACATTAAAGTCTACAAACCTGATTTGCGTTCATATGCATGGGCGCTTGAGCAATTAAACGTTAAACCTGAAGAAGCCTTAATGGTCGCTGCCCACGGGTGGGGTATAGCCGGTGCAAAGGCTGCAGGGTTGCAAACTGCGTTTGTAGCGCGCCCAGGAAAAGCGCTTTATCCATTGGCGCAAAAGCCAGATTATATCGTGAAAGACTTGAGCGAATTGGTTGAAATATTAAAGTAAGCTGATGGCATAACGTCAGGTGTTTATCCATACACACCTTCAGGCTAAAAGTATTTTTTACGCCCCCTAGTGACTCGCAGCCCTAGGGGGCTTTTTCGATCGTGTATGCATTTTTGCGCTTTCCAGCAGCGTAATTGTCTTTATACTCGAGGTAGGTTAAACCTAAAAAATAATAATAAAATGCAAAAAATATTCGTGGGGATACTACTGGTCGTTGTGGGATTGCTCGTGTGGCTTGGGGCGTGTTTATTACAAGACAGTCGAAGCACGGGCTTAGCTATTTTTAACAATACACTTAAACTGATTGACCCCATCACAGTCAATTATGATATCGCCTTTGGCGATGAGTCTTGGCAAACCTTAGATGTGTACCCAAGCGACAACTCTCACCCAGTGGCGCCGGTTATCGTATTTATTCACGGTGGAGGTTGGAATTGGGGTGACAAGTCCATGTATTATTTCGTTGCTCATGCATTTGTCTCACGTGGTTACACTGTGGTTATTCCTGACTATGTAAAATACCCTGAAGGTCACTTTCCCCAGTTTATAGAAGATGGTGCAAAGACACTTGTTTGGGTAAAAGAAAATATCTCCCGTTACAACGGTAACCCACAACAAATCTATCTCGCAGGGCATTCAGCGGGCGCGCACACCGGCGCGCTACTAATGACGGACAAACGCTATTTGGCTGACGTCGGCATGTCGGTTGGGGATATCAGCGGCTTTGCAGGCATAGCTGGGCCTTATGCGTTCACCCCGGATTCACCTGAATATATCGCCACCTTCGGTGAAGAGAATTTTCACACAATGAAAGCCACCAGCCACGTTGATGGCAACGAGCCACCCATGTTGCTGTTACATGCACGGGGTGACTCGGCCGTGGGTGAATTCAATCAACAACAGTTAGCACAAGCCCTACAACAAGCACAGCAGCCAGTGCAAACACGGTTGTACGGTGAAGGTATTAATCACATCAACATATTATTAAAGCTTCATCCTTGGTTCGCAGGTAGTGTCGATACTGGCCATGACATTGACGAGTTTTTCCAATTGCTCAGTACGCAGCAATTTAACGAGCAGCGGCCTGTCTCTCAAGGGCTCGATTAATAGGTGTAGCTAACCGAAGTGGATAATCTATTGGAAACCGAATATTACGATGACGACATCGATTATCAGCACCCCTTAGCCAGTGAATCCTGTTGGGAAAGCGCGAGATTCGAGCAGTGCAGGTTCAAAAAGCTTGATATGAGCGAAGGGAAATGGCGCTTTTGTATATTTGATGAATGTGAATTTATTGACTGTGATTTGTCGCTTCTGATCTTAAACAATAGCCAGTTTCACAGTGCCATTTTTATTCGCTGTAAATTGTTAGGTGTTGACTGGACGCAAGCAGATTGGACTACTCATTTGGGAAAACCACCAAAATTTAAAGACTGCATACTCAATTCAGGTTCTTTTTTTGGATTAGCCCTGGGCGCAATACAGCTCCTTAATTGCATAGTGCATGACGTCGACTTTACTGAATCCAGTTTGGTTAAAGCGCGTTTTATAGGCAGTGAGTTAAATCAAAGCCGCTTTTATAATACGAATTTAACTTCAGCTGATTTCACTCAAGCCCAAGGCTATCAAATCGACGTGAGACAAAATCGTGTAGATAAGGCTCGTTTCTCCCGCATTGAGGCGTTGGGATTGTTGGGAGCATTAGGGATTGAGTTAGTAGATTAGTCGAGGGTATTTTAACGAGATTTTCATGTGTATGGGCTCGCCGCCACTACAGCATGCACTCTGAGTTATCTATAGGCTGCACACACAGGAGCCTAGGAACTGGAGCATTAGCCTAGTGCCCTTGCGTCGCTCTGCGTCTAACACTTATGATGACCCCTAAGCTTATTTTATATCCCTCTCAAGGCGTATGCTGCACGAACTCGAAAACGTTTTTCTTCAACAGCTGAAATTTTTTGGAGTCATTTCGCACACCCGAAAGATGGTGCGCAGCGCCAAGGGCTTTTCAATCTGCTGAAAATCATGCCCTCTTAATCTCACCGTATACCTGATCTATGGCAGGTGATCGGCATTGTTCTGTGGTTTCTACATACATTGTCTAATCGTTAACCATTTGGGGTTGTGTTACTTTCTGCGCCTTAGAGACGGGTGCTTATTTTATGTAGCGATAAGGCATAGAAAGCATTCAATTACATCGTCAGTAGTTTTTATCTGACATGTGTAAAAAACTCTCAATTTTTCAGGAAGATACAGGCCTGTTGATGATTAATAATAGGTGGGATAAGCAGTGAAGCAGTCGTTTATTTTTCTTTATCTTTATGATTCAAAACAGATTTTTAATTGGTGAGCTCCTTATATAGCTTTCTGGCTTAAAAGGTATCGATATTGCAAATACTGTTTTAGCGCAAGGCCTAAGGTCTTGTTTAACCATTAATTTTAAAGAGAGAAACCATGAAAACCTTATTGTCATTGACCACAGTAATCACTTTAGCCGCTGGTGGCTTTTTATTGAATGCGCAGGCTGACGAGAGTGTTTCCACCTCAAATACCGCAGCAATGTCGGTAATGCCTGTTGAGCTACAACAGTTAGAGGCAAAATTGACCGGCATGCAATATGACTTGTCAGACCGTAATACCAAATTGCGTGTTCAACGCGCCGCTTATTATTTTGGTATAGCGCGCAAACATGCTGATTCAGGTTGGAGTAAAATGGCTGCCGAACAAGCAACACGTGGTCTGTCATTGCTTAAACTAAGTAATATGCAATACTTGCAAAGCGCTAACGTGCAAATGTAGTTTTCGTTAACTCTTTGGGCTGCGAGCCTCAAGCGCAGCCTGGTCGGTCTGTATTTTAGATATCTATGAGCTTCGCTCGCCCTTAGACTGCAGTTACAACTAGGATTGTATCGAACGCATCCATTACATTTCGCTTCTCGAACAAATATCGCTCGCTCTTCGAACTGGCAGGTAACAGCATTCCTCAAGGTAAGCAGTGTCTACTCTTCGCTAGCGTTGCAACCCCGTTCACCGTTTTCCATTGTGTTATCCCTTTCTGCTAGAACCCATGGCGACGAGCTCGCAGCACCTTACCTGTTATAAAGGACAAACAATTTACAAACAGTTAATCGGAGTAGAAACCCCAGTTAAAGGCTTTTTTGAGACTACGCGCAAAATCGCCGTATTCGTTCAATAAGCGGCGCTACTAGGGATAGTGCGAGATTACTTTGGCGAACCTATCGCTGAGCTTCGAGCGCCAAACCACGGTGTAGTGTTGATGCTTCGAAACGCGCCGCCAGCACACAAAGGGGCAGCTTTAATAACCCTAGGCGTCCAATAATTCTCTGTGAAGTGCAAATGATATTTGCATTTCAGAGCTTACTAATCTCAATATGAATTCCATGTTTCATGTTATCTTTGCTGGCATAAAATGAGTTTCGAAGATGTTTTCGTTGCTTGATGATGCTTAAAAGGGTTGCGTGATGATTAACACCAAAATATACAAAGCGGTTTATGGCCTATCTGAAAAGCTGATGGCGGCTGCTAACAAGAACGATCAGAAGGCGTTTGATCGTCTGTACGATGAGTTGAAAGCACTTTGTCTTGAGCATCAAAATTCCAACAAAGATCATCCCGAACAGTGGGAAACACTAGCCGATTTCACCGAAGACGTTAGTGATGCTGTGCCTATTTACCAAAAAGCGTTAGACAAGGCGACAGCGATCAACTCAAAGGACCATATGTCGTCTATCGGTTATTCGATGGCTAAACTGCAAATAGAGTTGAATCGCACCGGGGAGGCTATTAAGAACCTACAGGCAGCGAAAATCAGTGCCAATAAAATCGAAGATAAAGAGCTCAAAGCAGAAATTGATGAATTATTAGCATCGTCGCTCATTGCTTAATTAGATACTTAGTTAAAGGGCCGTAGATGCATCAAATTAATCCTAAAAAGTTACTCAATAGTAAATGGACGGCGGTAAGGCCTCAGAACAAAGAAAAGCACTTCATTGTCTCTGAAATGGAGTTCGATGAAGAAGGTGCAGTTTTAATCTGCTGCATTGAGGCTGTAATGACGAAACGCGCTATCTTTATAGATTGGCAGGAATTAAAAAACACCAGCCAATGGCACCAAGGTTGGAAATAACGTACAGTGCCCGCGATATAATTTGTATATTTAAAATGAGCCAAATTGCTCTCCTTCACGTAAAAGCGCGTTAGATATCAATCAGTTTTATATGCTCAGCAGCGATAATCCATTTTAATTTTGCGAATAAATCAGTAAGCTATCTAGCGTGAATTTGGTACAAGTTACCTTTCACTGTAGAGTTTTCCTGTGATAGCTCAGTTTTTATAAAGTTAACAACATTGAAATTGACCGTGTATTGACGCCATAAAAGACGAGCCCAAAATGTCCTCCAAAAATATTGACCTAGTTAACTTACGCCAAACCTTGTTTGCGCTATTAAAACCAGAACGTTCGTTTTTTGCTGTCGTCATCGCCTATAGCGTTGTTATTGGTCTGTTGACGTTAGCGGTGCCGATTGCAGTTCAAACCTTAATCAATACCATCGCCAATATCGCGTCAACACGCGCGGTCGCCACGCTTGCGATTGTGCTGTTCAGTACCTTACTGCTTTCAGGCTGCTTTGCTGCCTTGCGCATGCGAGTCATGGAATATTACGAAAGGCGCATTTATGCGCGCCTTGTAGCCGAGTTGAGTATGCGTACAATCTTAGCCCCTCACAGCTATTTTGAAGGCAGCCAAAACACGTCGATCACTCATCGTTATTTCGATATCATGACGTTGCAAAAGAATGTTCCTAGCTTAATGGTTGACGGTATCGCATTGATACTGCAGATGATTGTCGGTTTTACTCTCGTGTCTTTTTATCATCCTTTTTTGCTCGCATTTAACCTATGCGTGATTCTGATCATGTATATCATTTGGCGGCTTTGGTCGACCCAAGCCAAAATAACAGCTGTGCGTTTATCCGAATCAAAGTACTCTACTGCAAAATGGCTGAGCAACTTGGCATCGGCTAACGACTTCTTAAAATCCTCTTCTCAGTTCGATTATGCAGGCAAGAAAACCGAGCGTTATGTGTCTGAATACGTCGACAATCATTCTCGTCACTTTACGTTCACCTTCAAGCAGGTGGTCATGTTTTTGGTGCTATATGCGTTAGCAAGCTCAGCCTTACTTGGTTTAGGTGGGTGGCTAGTAATCAGTGGGCAATTATCAATCGGCCAATTAGTAGCAGCAGAACTCATCATGGCTGCGGTATTTGTCGGCTTGTCTCGTTTTAGTCATTACCTAAAACTATATTACGAGTTATATGGCACCGCAGACAAAATTGGTGGTGCAATTAACATCCCCCAAGAGGTGTTAGAGCAAACATCTAAGCCTGCGCCAGCTGGCGGCACTCTAGAATTCAATAAAGTCATTATTAAACGTAAAAACGAATCATGCCTTATCGACAAAAAAATAGTCCAAGGGGACAAGTACTTCGTTTCGACTCAGACCAATTGGACCCAACGTACCATCGTTAATTTACTCAAACGGTATGAAGACCCCTCTTCTGGGTGGATAAATCTTGATAATAGCGATTTATCTGATTACGACACCTACGATTTACGCCAAGCCGTATTTGTTTTAGACCGTTCGTTGATTATCGAATGCACGATCGAAGAATATATACATATGTGTGTTCCCGGTGTGTCCACGAGTGAAATTAATAATATTATTGAAAAGGTAGGCTTAACGGATGTAATTAATTCCTTACCGTTAAAACTAAAAACGCCGATTTCCTCAGTGGGTACACCTTTGCAACCCCTTGAATTCATCTTGCTAAAGTTAGTCGTGGTGATGCTTTCTAAGCCAAAAGTGCTGGTGATCAACCAGCATTTCGATGCAATCCCGACCATCAGACGAGAGCGTATTTTAGGCGTTATCCAAAATACTGATTTAACCGTATTGTATTTCTCTAATGCACCGACAACAGCATTTTTCGATGGCATTATAGAGTTGGAAAGCAAAAAAGAGTCACCTGTTGATACCGTTTCAAATCAGGAGGTGGGCCATGAGTAACGCTCACAGTGATTTTATGGGCGCAATGAAAACCTTGCAAAACTTGAAGGTGCCAAAAACCCATACCACTATTATCTGGCTTGTGGTGACCTTAGTTATTGCCGCTGTGCTACTGCTAACATTCACCCCTTGGGTGCAAACCGCTTACGGTACTGGCTCCGTTAATTCTCCTGACCCTTTGTATCGTATTCAACCCATCTCGGCATTGCTTAATGGTCAAATTGAGCAATGGCACGTAAGAGAAGGAGATAACGTCAAAGAAGGACAGCCTATCGTGACCCTAGTTGACGTGGATTCAGACCGACTTGAGAAGCTTCGATCACAACAGGTTGCCGCCAATCAGCGTTATGTGTCCAACAAACTGTCAGTGCAAAACGCCCTAAGTAACCTTTCCCGCCAGCGGAAACTACTGCAAGAAGGGCTAGTCTCACAAAAAGAAGTTGAAGCGGTTGAGATCGCCCTTGAAAAGCTAAAGGCCGAAGCATCAAAAACAGAAGAAGACCTTGATACCCTTAAGATGACATTGGCCCGTCAAGAAACGCGCACCAAGTATGCACCAATGGACGGCACGATTGTCAGGCTTCAATCTGGCGGCAGTGCAACTTATGTGACTGCCGGCAGCATTTTAGGCTGGTTTGTTCCCGCGAATGTTGAGCGCCAGATTAGTATCAAAATTAATGGTCTGGACGCAGCATTAGCCACCAAAGGCAAAAAAGTACGTATCCAGTTTGAAGGTTGGCCAACTTTCCAATTTAGTGGCTGGCCTGGCTTGTCAGTAGGCACGTTTGAGGGTGTGGTGTCGTTCGTTGAACCAGTGGCAGATCAATTCGGTATGTTCACTGTATGGATTGCCCCTGTAAATACAACCGTGGCTTGGCCAGAACACGAAAGCGCACGTTTAGGCAGCCGCGTAAGGGCGTGGATCCTCTTAGAAGAAGTTAGGTTAGGGTACGAGTTATGGCGACAATTAAACAACTTCCCTCCCGTGCGTTCCCAAGAGACGAGCGAGAGCTCAACCTGATGTATGTTTCTGTGATAAGTGTTTTAGTTTTACTTAGCTTTGCTGCGCCATTAGCTGCATTTACCTTGCAACAATACTTGTCGTCTGTGGCCAATAACCATCCAGAAATCCTCGCAATCGATGCCACCACAGGGCAATACGGTGCTGACATTCAGTACGCTGATGGTGCGTATGATGCAAAGTTAGAGCACAATAGTTTTTCCCGTGTAGCCGGCTATTATGATGGCCTACAAGCCTCGCAAAAATACTTAAAACCTCTTGAAGCATACAATGCGGAAGTTTTCACTGAGTACCGCATTTCAGATGGTGATTTCCCCGTGTACGAGCAAGAATACGCCACTCTTTCTGGCGGCGAAGCCTCGATGGGCGTTAAGTTGTCACTGTTGCAAGGCCGCGAAACTGATAAGAATCGTACGGCCATGGCCAGTGCGCGCCTCAAATACAAAAAGTGGGGCCAAGAATCTAAACTGGCCCAAAGCGAGTTTTATTACTCGGCCATATTGGCCTACTTGGATTGGGTCGAGGCCGTGAGTTACTTCAACAAAATAGAACAGTTAGTTACCGTTAGCATTAATCGCCAAGAAGGGATCAAAAAACGAGTAGCCGAAGGCGACGTGGCAGAGATAGAACTGTTGGAATTTGAAACCAGATTACTAGAGCGCCAATCATCTCTACTTTCAGCTGAGCGGAAAGTGCAAGCCAACATGCAAAAATTACGTTATTACATGCACAATGATCACTCAGCTAAAGTACAAGCAACGCAACCGAAAAGCGCGGCAGAAATTACCTGGCCTGCTTCATTTAACGCAGCAGTACAAACACGAAGAGTTGCTAGCCACCCTGCTTTGGCAGCCAAAGCGCTCGAAATGCAGGATTTAAAACAAAAAATGCGCTTAGCGGAAGTCGCACTTTTACCCAAGCTCGATATCGAAGCCAAGGTCGCGCGAGATATAGGCTCAGGCCCCACGTCTTTGCAAGACACTGAGGCCAAGATAGGCCTGTATTTTTCAGTTCCTTTTGACCGCACGCAAGCCAAAGCCAAAAAGAGCAGAACTCAGTATGAAATCTACGCGCTGGAATCAAAAACAAACGCATTACGTCAATCAATTGATGCAAAACTACAAGAACGTCTGGTGAATCTGTCCTATGCCAAGCGCTTGCATGATATGCAAGCCAAGCAGGTCGTATTATCACGCAAGCTGTTTGAACAAGAGCAGCGACAGTTTGAATTTGGTTCAAGCGATTTTTTTATGCTCAACAACCGAGAAGCCGATGCATTTCAAGCGGAATTAAAAGCCCTCACCACACGTATTAATGTGTTTCGTGAAGAGCTCGCAATCCTCAAAATAAACGCCGTCTTAGACCATCCATTTATTCAGCAGACGCTTAGAGCGAATGCGGGATAATCGGCTATTCGGTCAAAGTCAGAGCAGGTCGCAGCATCATTAGCTGGCTAAAAACGCTTCCATCTTGGGCTTTATTAACAACGTCATTATGGGGGAGAGTACCAAGGCAACGGGCAGGACCATCAAGTAACTAGCGAGAAAGGCTTGGCTAAATTGTTGCCAGTCGCCCAAGCCGATATTGCGATACGTTGTACTCAGCGCCATGATGGCTTCCATGCTAAGTGCCATACCGAAACCAAAAATCAGATTTTTGTATAAGCTCGATAAACCGTCAAACAAGCCTTCAATGACTTGGTGCATCACCCACATCACCGCCACACCCATAGGGAAAATCACGCACACCGCTTGGATAAACGAGAATGCCCACTGGCTTGCAAAAGCGTCACTAAAGCCAATGTTTGAATACGTCATAATGCCAGTAAACGTGCCGCCAACGAGCGTGACCATAGCGGCCACAAGCAAAATTTTCTTCAAGGTTTTATGCATAGTGTTTACTCACAATCAACCAGATCCAGAATTGAAATCTGAAACATGGATGATAAAGGTGTAGTTGATATTGTCAACTATTTTTGGGCGTTCCCTTTTAAACGACTCCTTGCTCGATCATCGCATCAGCCACACGACGAAATCCTGCAATATTAGCGCCTAATACTAGATTTCCGTCTTCACCAAATTCTTTGGCCGTTTCACTCGCCGCGATAAATATATTTTTCATGATCTGTTTGAGTCTTTGATCCACCTGCTCAAAGGTCCAGGTTTGCATACTTGCGTTTTGCGCCATTTCTAACTGACTGGTTGCTACGCCTCCAGCATTCGCGGCCTTACTTGGGCCATAGGCAATGCCAGCATTTAAAAATATATCAACAGCATCGTTGGTCGAGGGCATATTTGCTCCTTCGCTGACCAGTTGACAGCCGTTTTCTAATAACGCTTGAGCATCTTGGAGCGTCAGTTCATTTTGCGTAGCACAAGGAAAGGCTGCATCAGCTTGATAGCGCCACACTGCGTGGCCGCTTGCGGGATAATCAGCAACGGCTGTATGTTCAGCCTCAGGATAGGTTTTAAGGTACTCTAGCAAGTTGCAGCGATGGCTTTCTTTCAGTCGTTTAATTAATTTTAGATCTATTCCGCTGTCATGAAAAAGCGTACCCGAAGAGTCACTACAACTTATCGGTGTAGCACCTAGTTGATACAGTTTTTCCATAGCATAAATAGCTACGTTGCCCGCCCCTGAAACTACACAACGTTTGCCTTGCAAATTATCGCCGCGCTCCTCAAGCATATAATCAGCAAAATATACGGCGCCATAGCCAGTCGCCTCTTTTCGTACTAACGAGCCGCCCCACAACAGACTTTTGCCGGTCATTACGCCCTCGTAGCGACCTGTTAAGCGTTTGTATTGTCCAAACAGATAGCCAATTTCTCTCGCACCCACTCCTATATCCCCGGCAGGAACATCACAGGCGGGCCCTATGTGGCGATAAAGCTCACTCATAAAAGACTGGCAAAAGCGCATGATCTCGGCGTCAGAGCGTCCCTTGGGATCAAAATTAGCCCCGCCTTTAGCGCCACCGATAGGTAATCCCGTTAACGCATTTTTAAATATTTGCTCGAAGCCAAGAAATTTTATAATGCCTGCGTTTACTGTTGGGTGAAAACGTAAACCACCCTTGTACGGGCCTAACGCTGAATTAAATTCAACCCGATAGCCTTTGTTGACTTGAATATCGCCATTATCATCCACCCAGGGTACGCGGAACATAATTTGTCGCTCAGGCTCAACTATGCGCTGGATAATGGCTTGCTGTTGATAGTGATGGTTCTTTTCTAGCACTGGTTCGAGCGAGTGCAACACCTCTTCAACTGCCTGATAAAACTCAGACTGCGCCGGACTACTAAGCTTCAAATCCGTTATCGTTTGTTGAATATATGTCATTCATTACCCTCTTTATTTTGCTTTGATTGTGTCGGTTGAGCTTTCTAGAGCTTTCTAGAGCTTTCTAGAGCTTTCTACTTTCTACCTTGATAATTTCCACAGACTGCTGGCCGCGCTGGGTTTGCCATTTAATACATTGGCCTGTACTCAGTCCTATTAAGGCCGAGCCTATTGGCGCGAAGACTGAAATGCTGTCTTCGAACTTTACGCTGTCATGGGGTAAGCATAAGGTTTTGGTGAATACTTTTTGACTATCTAAAATCTTAAACGTGACCTGGCTACCAATTGCGACCACATTTTCTGGTAGGTCTTTGCACGCCACTATGGTTGCTCGGTCTAACTCATTTTCGATCGCCCGGATAGCATCAACGGGTAATTTAGATCGCTCAAGTTGGTATTCAAGTTCTGCTAAATCAGCAGTAGAAATAATAATGTCTGGTTGTTTTTCCATAATCTCTTTTCTTCGTATTAACTAAAAAAAGGGGCTCAATTGAGTCCCTTAGGTTGACTGGCTATTTTTGTTTTTCTTTGCGCTTTCTTCTTATCTTTTTCTATTTTCATGAGCTTATTTCCTCTAAAAATTTCAATACATTTACGTGTATTATTAGCCTTTAAAAGATTAATCACTCCAAGGGACTACCCTCCACATTTGCATGACGCAACAACAAAGAATTTTCTATCTCAGTCGCGCTTTGATTTACCACCATAAGCTCCCATTTGAGCTCACCACACGGCCTCTTTAACGTCACCATGTCCCCACAACGAAGACCCAATAGCGACGCACCGATCATCGAAGTAACGGACACGACACCTTGCGCCGGTTGGGGTCTTTCGGCCAACACAATTCGGACCGTTAACGGTTCATTATTGAGCATGTTTCGTAATACAACTGTGCTACCAATACGCACGCAATCTCGATGACATGCGCCTTCTCCGTCACAAAACGCCAAGCGATTTAACAGCGAAGACAGCGCCATAGGATTTAATAAAATCCGATAGCCTGCGTCTTGCAGCATAAAGTCAGGTGGACAAAGTAAGGTTTTAAACAATCTAAAAATACGCATAAGCACGGCTAATTCTCCAACCGAACTGATTACTTAAAAATGAACAAAAAGGGGATAGCTGCCGAGCGTAAGGACTACGCTCGGCTTAATTTGGTAAGGTGAGTAGGTTACTCTTTATGAAGTTGATGTTGCTATTCTTAAACATGATTTCCTCAAAGTATGTGCTCGATGATAGCTCGCTTAAAAATAAATACAATAGTCACAACACGGTATATTTTTAACACCGTATTTTACGTTATCAAATTAGTCCTAACGCCCCAGGTTTACTTAGCAATTAGATTTTTAACGGCTTTATCAACAGCCGCGTAACGCGTCGATTCAACAAATCCAATTGAAAAGCGCTGCGGGGTATTCAAGAATTTTTCTTTGTTGCTGCGACCGAAGCCGAGCACTGTCATGTAGGGACGACTAACGTAATCATCGGGGTGACTATCTTCTTGTTGTTTATCTACAGACTGCTTACTTTCTTGCTCATTGCTATTAAGAAACGCATCGTCTTCGTGGTGCAATAAATAGAACATTCGAGGTGATTTTTCATCGCCAAAAGCGAACCACTCAGGGCTGGGTAAATCCCCCTTGAATGATTCATTGATCGGGTGTGGCTGGTTATCTGCTGAGTTATACCAAAAGTCACTTTCATCCATCAGCCCGCCGGGTACCCCTTCGTACTGAACCCAGTAGTGATAACCTGCGCTCACTTGTGTCATGGTGAAATCGCATCTCTCAGGGTAGAAGTCCCACTGGCTTTGCCACTTACCGTTTCCTGAGGTAAATACAATCTGCACGTGGTGCGCGGTTTCAATGGTTACTTTTGAGGTAGAGGGGTCTGTACCTGCGTTCATGGCGTGAAAATAACTACCATCTTGTTTATGTACGGCATTTGGAAAACCCCGATACTCGCCCTTCCAACCGGAACCTTTCGCATTATTAAACCCTATCCAATCAATTCCATCAGCGTCAAGCAGGCTCGATAGCCCGCCGCCTTGCTTTTCGAGATAAAAAGTCGCGTTGGCTATTTCCACTATGTACGCTGACAGCTCGCTCGCTGACTCATCAACCCCATGAGTAAGGGTAACCGAAGTTGGGCTGGTTTTTATTGCTTCCTGAGCAGCTTGTGTACTGCTATCACCGCGCGTGTTGCAGCCAATGCTTGTTACAACGCCAGCGATGATCAGCAAGGACGCGAAATTTTTTGTTGTTAAGCTGAACATTGGTTACCCTTTTTCTACTTGAAGTGAAACTCGCTTTGGCTTAGCGCTATTTCTTAATAAATAGCCCATCACTAAAATGGTTATCGCACACAAGCCGAATACCATGCGCCCCCACATTGGGTTGGGTATTAACATCATTACGACCATACCGCCCCCCATATACATCACCATGGAGCCCAATTTGTGGCGCTGTTGTTTGTCATATTCGTCTTGTTCGAAGTCGGCAATGACTGGGGTCTCTAGATCGCTAAAGAAGCGATCTGTTCCTTCTTTATGTTCGTCTCGTTCCTCTTGGTAGAAGAACGAAGTTGCACAAAAGAACCCAGCGGTGATCACTAAGTGCGCGGCAATGGTGATCATCAAGTTAACGTCGATTGATTCCCTACGCGTAAAGGCTTGCTCTAAGCCTATCCAGTTGGCAAATACTTGTGGGGTGAATACGTTGGCCGTTAAATAAGACACAAGCATACCGATTAGCACCGTTACCCAAGGTGCCCAGTTCGGCGTTTTCTTTACGAACAAGCCGAAGATTAATGGTACGAGTAAAGGCACTTGTACCATCACCGACACGCTCATCATCAGCTCAAACAGGCTTAGTTCTTTCAATGACTTAAAGAACAATGCCACCACGATGACCAGAATACCGCTGATAAAGCTCACCCAACGACTGACTGTCAGCAGTTGTTTGTCACCCACGTTCTTTTTCTTTTTAAGCAAAAAGGGCTGATAAATACTGCGCACGAAAATACCGGCGTTTTTATTAAGAGCTGAGTCCATTGATGACATGGTGGCAGCGAATAACCCAGCGAGTAATAGGCCTACCGTACCAATCGGCATGGCATTACGTGTGAAGACCAAATACACCGCATCGGCCGCTTTGTTGCCTAATTCTGGGTATAACGCAGCCGCATCTGGGTACAAAATCGCTGACGCCCAAGGCGGTATAAACCACACGATACTGCCCACACCCATCAGGATCATGGCCAGTAGCGCTGCTTTACGGGCATTGTCTGAGTCCTTCGCGTTCAAAAACCGAAAGGCGTCGTGCATATTCATTATGGTGATCATTTGCTTGGCTAAGAAGAATATAAAGGTGCCTATTAAGATCACGCCGTAATTCATGTCTGGGCCCATCACAAAATCAGTAGGAAAGTTTTGCACTAATTCTACTGGGCCGCCCACCATCACTAAAGCAACAATGGCGCAGGCTACCGAGATAACCGCAACAATAAGGGTTTGCACAAAGTCAGATGCCACAACCCCCCACGCCCCCGACAGCACAGAAACAAACACCACGGTTAGTCCGGTCACGATTATGGTTAAAGTAATATCTGCCTCGAAAACGGCACTGGCGAATACACCTAATGCATTTAGCCACACGCCTGCGTTAATAAAGCTAAAAACGATTAATGCCCAGGAAAAGAACTGCTCGTTTTGGCTACCGAAACGCCGCTTAATGCCTTCTGTTGGGGTATCAACGCGCATTTGGCGGAAGCGCGCCGAAAAGTAAGCCCAGCCACAAAAATAAGCGAACGTATTAGCGAAAAAGACCAAGCTAATCGCAAAGCCATCAGTGAAGGCCTTGCCAGCCGCTCCAGTAAACGTCCAGGCTGAAAATTGCGCCATAAACGCCGTCGAACCAACCATCCACCAGAGCATGCGACCGCCACCACGAAAGTAATCACTGGTGGAGTTTTTCGCCATATTTTTAAAGGCAAAACCAATGCCTAGGATCAGTAAAAAGTAGCCCGCGATAACCAAGTATTCATAGAACATGAAAAGGCCTTTTTATTGAAGATGACTAACGTCAACCCAATTATCATTTTTACGAATAATATCAATAAGTTGTTGATACTGCGCCCCTTCTTTAAAGGTCTGATATGGAAGTACTTTTTCTCCACGAATATCTTTAACCAACTCTCGAATAAGGTAGCGCCAGTTCCGCTCTGTATCACCCTCGCCCTGTGGCGTGTTTTCGACGATATCATCTGGCAACGGCAACCGCGTCCAATGGTTATTGCAGTCGTAAAAATACAAAGGGCCGCTGCCATAATGACCTTTAATGTAAATAGCGCCCTTGCTGCCATAAATAACAATATGATCTTCATTGAAACGCGGATGTAAACCACCGTGCTTGAATAACACTGATACCGGCTTCTCGGCCATTGCACTTTCGAGTTTCGCCAACACCGTATATGACCATTCCACATTTGATTCACCCCATTTTAAAGATGGGTCGTTCAAATCATCAGGAATAAAGTCACGGCGTTTCTTGAAATTGTGAACCCCATCAACGATAGGTGCTCGCCCTAGGTCGTCACGCACTTCGCCCATCACCGACAATATTTTTTCGCCGATAATCGAAGTGACAATCGAAAGTTTATGGGTGAAGTTATTGTTTAGACGCCCACCGCCGTCTTCTTTACGATGTGACCAACCAAAGGGAATATCTCGCTCTAAATTAAAGTGCGATATACATTCCACCTCTAAAGGCTCGCCTATAGCACCCGCTGCTACAATCCGCTTTGCGTAAATCACATCAGGCATATACCTAAAGCTGGCAGCGAAGGCTGTTTTAACATTCTTCTTGAGGGCTAATTCATGTAACTTTCTAGCGGACTCGCCAGTAGCGGTCAAAGGCTTATCGCTAAACACGTGGCATCCAAACTCAATCGCTTGGGTAATTGCCTCCTCGTGGGCACCGCCAGGCGTGGCAATCGAGACTACGTCAGGCTTGCATTCAACCAGCGCTTCTTGCCAGTTTGTGCCAGCAAAAGGAATATTCATGTCCTTGGCGACTTGTTCGACAACACTTTGCGTTCTGCCGACAATACCTACCACCTCAGCACCGACCGACCTAAACGCATCTGCGTGGCCCTGCCCGGCGAAACCTGTACCTTGTATTAAAACTTTTATGCTTTTACTCATGCTATTTATCTCTACTTATCAAAGACTAAATTCATAATTAAAAATACTGTATTACCAATTCCATACGGTGCCGTCTTCCAACCTGCTAACCGGTAAATATGAACGTTTATAGGGGTATTCTTTCGCGGCTTCTTCGTCAAACTCTATCCCAAGGCCAGGGGCCTCGCTAACGTTTGCCAAACCGTCTTTCACTTCTACGCTGTGTTTAAAAATACGCTTGGAATGCTCGTTCCCAAAACCAACAAACTCTTGGATACCGAAATTAGGTGCCCACAAATTTAAATGCATGTGTGCAGCAAAGCACACAGGGGAAAGATCAGGTGCTCCGTGAGGTGCGGTTTTTACATTATAAATACTGGCAAAATCGGCAATACGCTTAAGAGGAGTAATACCACCAGCATGGGTAGCTGCTACACGAATATAGTCAATAAGCTGATTTTGAATCAGATCTTTGCAGTCCCAAATGGTGTTATAGGTTTCCCCAATCGCCAACGGCGTTGTCGTGTGTTGGCGTATAATTTTGTAGCTGTCTTGGTTTTCAGCGATCGACGCATCTTCCAAAAATAGTAAATTGTAAGGTTCGAGTAATTTGCCTAAACGCGCAGACTCAATAGGCGTCAAGCGACTGTGTACATCATGCAGTAAATGCACGTCGTTACCAAAACGCTCTCTCGCCTGTTTAAACAAATCCACTACCATGTTGAAGTACTTTTGCGTTGACCAATCTTCTTCTGGAGGTAACGGCCTGCTGCCTTGTAGCTCAAAGTAATCAGCCTTATCACCAAGCACGCCGTAAGTTACATTCAACCCTGGTACTGCACACTGCAAGCGTACAGCTTTGAAACCCTGAGCAATATGCTCTGCGGTTTTGTCTAAGGTATCGCCAATCGTTTCACCACTGGCATGGGCGTACAACGTCACACCTCGCCGGCTCCTGCCACCAAGCAGTTGATAAACAGGCATATTCGCGGCTTTGCCTTTGATATCCCATAGGGCCATATCAATTGCAGCGATGGCTGCCATGTTCACGGCGCCCTTGCGCCAGTAAACCCCCTTGTAAAGGTACTGCCAAATATCCTCAATATCATGCGCATTTCGCCCAATCAGACAAGGGGCTACATGCTCTTCAAGATAAGCTACAACCGCCATTTCACGGCCGTTCAGCGTTGCGTCGCCTAAGCCGAATATCCCTTCGTCGGTCATCACTTTAACGGTGACAAAATTCCGGCCTGGGCTGCAAACAAATACCTTCACTTGGGTAATTTTCAACTGACATCCTCTTATCGTCATCTTTATATAAGCTGGTAACAATTTGCTACTCACAGCATTACTGATGCGCTTTGTGTGTAGCAAAAATGAGCCTAAGTGTTCAACTAAATACCTACTAAACCGGTTTAGTTGAACAGATTAGCATAATCCCGCAATATGTCAACATACCAACCTCTACCTCATGTGTTGAATAAACAAACAATGGCAAAAGTAAAACTTATCGACGTTGCACAACTTGCTTCAGTCTCAAAAAGTACCGTATCTCAATACCTTAATGGCCGATTTGACTATATGTCGAAGGAAACCCAAATACGCATTCGCGCCGCAATCAAAGAATTGGACTATGTGCCCAATCCCATTGCCAGAAACTTGAAAGCTGACAAAACCAAAACTATTGGGGTGATTGTGCGTGACATTACCGGCTTTGATACCAGTAGAACGATTCGAGGGGTAGATGACTTTTGTAAAGGGTGTGATTACAACGCGTTAATTTACAATACAGATTTTGACCCAGAAACCGAAGCCAAATCACTCGAAGCGCTATACCAGATGCGCGTTGATGGGATCATTATTGCCTCGTCGGGGCAAAATAATAAATTAATTTCTGAATATATAGACAAGGGCATGCCCATCGTACATTTTCAGTTAGAGCACGATGGCAGTGAGAAAAACCTGATCTTGTCTGATTATCGCCAAGCCGCCTTTGATGCCACCGAATACTTAATTAAACTGGGCCATCAGCGCATTTGCTTTATGACCCAAGATTTTAAAAATGTAAAATCCAGAAATGAGCGCTACGCGGGCTATGCTGCAGCGCTTGAAAAATACGGTATTCCTAATAACCCCGGGTTAATCCAGTATTGGCAAAGAGAAACAGGTTTTGAGCACTCTCCAAAAAGCGTGCTTGAATCAGATACCGCGCCCACCGCATTTTTCACCCAACATTTGGCCATCACAACGGAACTATTAACGCATTTAAATCAAGAAAACATAGCCATTCCCGATGACGTATCCTTAATAGGGTTCGACGATATCCCCATGGCTGAATTCTTTAAAGTCCCTGTGACCGTTATCAAGCAAGAGCCCTACATCATAGGCAAAGAAGCCGCCAAGCTATTACTAGAAAACATAAATGACAAAAACAGGCACTCGCAAAAAATCATGATCAGTTGCTCAATCACCCAAAGGCAATCTTGTATAGCGCCAAAATCTTAAAAATCACTATTAATTTAATAATCTCACTAAAACGATTTATGTGGTCCGAAAGAGGCACAAAAAACCGACTAAAAAGTCGGTTTTTTTAAAATCACAATACTGTTTTTAAGTCACAAAGACTTAAAGAAGCCCTTAGGTGCAAACGGCCTATCCCGCTAAGTGCAAAAAGTGTAGATGGCGGTGATACTGATCGATAATATCGTTGATAACCGCTACCTTTGACCAGCCCATGATGTCGTAATTTTGCCCACCTTCACTCAAATGCACATCGGCGCGGTAGTAGGTGTTCTCATCAACTGAGCCTTCTGATTGCGACTCACTTGACTGGCTGTATTCTGGCATGTGGTGAATAGTCGGGTATACCGCATAAATAAACTCAGCGTCTTCGCCATGCTTAACGGTTAATGTTACCGCTTCGCCGCTGTGGCTGATCTCTGCTTCGATATGTTTAAGAGTTAACTCTTTGGCCACCGAATCAAATGCTTGCTTGACCGTTTGTTCCACAAATCGTTCTACTGCAGCTTTATTTGGGAAGTCGACAATGGTTTGCAAACGCTCTTTCCAGCTGTCATTGCCCGCGTTAATTTGCCCAGAAGGGGCATGCAAAGTCATGCTGGCACGCTTAAACTCTTCTACCCGCAAGGCTTTAATTAGGCCGTACATAGCAATGATTAATATCACCGCAAACGGTAATGCACTGGCAATCGTCATGGTCTGCAAAGCGCTTAAGCCGCCAGCCATCGACAAAATAGCCGCCACTAACCCAACGCCTCCCGCCCAGTAAATGCGTTGCCACACTGGGGTGTCGTTTTGGCCGTTCGAGCACAACATATCGACTACCATCGCCCCGGAATCGCATGAGGTCACGAAAAAGACCACAATCATCAGCACTGCTACGCCGGATATCACATCAGACCAAGGAAAGTGTTCAAGAAAGAGAAACAGTGCAACAGGCGTATTGTCTGTGGCCAGCTTGGCCAGCTCGGTGCTGCCTTGATTGAGCACTAACTCGATTGCACTGTTACCGAAAATGGTCATCCAAGCTAGCGTAAACATTGAGGGGATCAACAACACGCCAATTAGGAATTCGCGGATAGTACGGCCCTTTGATATACGCGCAATAAATACCCCTACAAACGGCGCCCATGCTAACCACCAGCCCCAGTAAAATATAGTCCAGCCGCCTAACCAATCCTTCTTGTCATAAGCAAATAAGTTAAAGGTATTACGCACTAAGTCAGACAGATATGCGCCAGTATTTTGCAACATAGCTTGGAGCAAAAATACCGTAGGGCCGACCAATAAAATAAACAATAATAAGCCCACCGCTAGTAGCATGTTGAGCTCAGATAGCATACGTATTCCTTTATCTAAACCACTGACAACAGATACAATTGCCAAGCCCGTAATGGCAGCAATTAATATCAGTTGGTAGCCCTCTGTCACCGGAAAACCAAACAAGTAATTAAGGCCAGAGCTTATCTGGGTGACTCCTAAACCCAAAGATGTAGCAACACCAAAAATAGTACTGATGACAGCGAAGATATCGACGACATTACCCCGCCAGCCATAGATTTTGTCGCCAATAATAGGGTACAGCGCCGAACGTAAAGTCAGCGGTAAATCATGACGATAACTGAAATAGGCCAAAATGAGCGCGACCACAGCGTATATGGCCCACGCATGTAGCCCCCAGTGGAAGAACGTCATCTTCATCGCTTCACGGGCAGCCTCTATAGTGCTGGGTGTAGCCGTCGGTGGGGCTAAAAAGTGCATCAGTGGCTCAGCCACCCCAAAAAACATCAACCCTATGCCCATGCCTGCAGCAAACAACATAGAAAGCCAAGACACAAAAGAATAATCAGGCTCCGAATGGTCAGGGCCAAGTTTGACCTGGCTATGGCGTGATATCGCCAAGTACAACACAAACATCAAAATACTCGCCACAGTTAATACATAAAACCAACTACCGTTATCAACGATAGCAGTTTGCACCTGTGAAAAGGTTTGGTCTGCATATTCGGGAGAGATCAACGCGAATAGGAGTAAAGCGACAATCACGCTTGATGCTCCCAGAAAAACAATTTTATTCAGATGTTTAGAAGAAGCGATAGGATTCAATATGTTTACCTTTTTCAGTCGCTGCTTTTAAATACGCAGAGGCGCAACAGCTTGTTCCAACTTGTGTTTTTATAGTACCACATGCACAAGTGAGATCTTAAAAGTCAAAAGTATGAGAGAAAATTACCGATAAACATAAACTTGGGTGTGACCGAAAGCATAGATAGCGGCTATGCTGGGATAGTTGTCGCGCTTACTTGGATGTTTTGCTGAAAACTAATCGGCTCGTCTTTTTCTAACGCATTAATATGTAGCGATATCTTGTGGTTGCCCGGCTTGCTGACTTGATATTTTAATGGATAGCTGCCTGAGACCCCGCGAACCGGCATTTGCACACCTTCTAAAAAGCGAACGCTCTCGCTACCTGAAAAGGTAATCACTACATTTTGATAACCATCAGGAATATCGTACTGAATATTCAGCGTTGCATCTGTATTAGGGGGTGTATCGGTTGATCTAGGGTGGCTAACTGAAATAGGTTGGCTGACTTTTTCTTGTGAAAGCATGTCTTGCAGCGGGTGAAACGAGGGGAAAATCCCAAAGTTGCGGCCACCGTGAAACTGACAAGCGTTTGCTTGTATCGATATGACGCTTAACATCATTAAGCTAATCACTGACAGTCTTCTTAGCAAAGGATACGCTCTTGGCGCAGCAAGCACGCTACCCAGTACTGACATGATAAAGGCCCTGAATGAAGTGGTTAAAGAATGTTGTGTTTGCATTTATTCCTCCTCGAACGGATAGGCCTTATTCAGTTTAAGACGATAAGCTGAAGTGCCTAGCGTATTTTCTGTGGTATCAATGACCAAGGTGCCTTCAAACCAAAACGGATCGTACAGACTGCCTAGTTTTATACCTTGCTCAGCTTTACTATGAATAATTTGGTTAGGCGGTGGCGGTGGCATATGTAAGCAAGCGCCAAAATAAGGCACAATGAAAAATTCGGTGATGTTTTGGGAGTCATCAGACTCTAAAGGTACGATAAACCCGGGGATACGAATCGGTTTATTTTCATAAGTGTCGATGACGCGGGTAGAACTCAAGGCTTTTTGAAAGCGCTTAGTATTTTCGTCAACCCCTTCTTGTTGACCAAGCGCCTCTACCGAGTCTTGCTCGGAGCCATCTTCGATACCGGACAGGTACTCAGGCGGGTTCATCAATGCTTCAAGATCGTCTTTCGGCATTAAGGCTATCCATTCAATTTCTTGATAACTTTCAGCGGTTTGTGCGGCATTTGCTGTGCTTAGCAAAATAAAGTTAAGGATTAATAACGTGACCCATGAACTTAAAATTCGTATCTTCATTTCTTACATCTTTGCTTGCAAAATTGCATCGTCTTAATTTGATGTAAATGTTATAACATATCAATAATTAAGTTTATAGTTTAAGAGAGCGCCAAAGACGGACTTATGAAAGTAGTGAATACAGATGAAAGTGTCCACAGCGTAGAAAGTGCCCACAGCGCAACGAGCGGAGACAGCATGATAAGCGGCGACAGCGCAACTAACGGTAAAAACGCTGATAGCATTAAACATAATGCGCCTCTGGCGATTAACTTACAAAGCGTTCGATATAGCTACGGCACATCGAGCAGCGAAACGGTATTAGATATTCCTCATTGGCAGCTTGCCCAAGGTGAGCGAGTGTTCCTGCACGGCGATTCTGGCTCGGGTAAAACGACCTTATTGAATTTACTTTCAGGTATACTCACCCCAACACAAGGTAGCATCGAATTATTAGGCCAGCCTTTTTCAGTTTTATCGGCTAGGCGCAGGGACGCCTTCAGGGCGCGGCATATTGGTGTGGTATTTCAGCAGTTTAATTTGGTGCCTTACTTAAGCGTGCTAAAGAATATTCAGTTAGCCAATTACTTTGCTGCCAAGCGTGATAGACAAATAGAAGAATCGGCTAGTGCCTTGTTAGCAAAGTTAAATTTGCCTGTAAATGTGATGCATAAAGCTGCCAATACACTGAGTGTGGGCCAACAGCAGCGGGTGGCCATTGCCAGAGCGCTAATAAATCAGCCTGAATTACTATTGGTAGACGAACCCACCTCGGCGCTAGATGCCTCAGCGCGAGACGCATTTATGGATATTCTGCTGAATATGTGCGAGAACGCGGGGGCGAGTTTGGTGTTCGTGAGCCATGATATGTCATTGCAGCGCTTTTTTAGTACCAGCATTGATATGCCTAGTTTGTGCCAGGGTAAGGGGAATGCAGCATGTTGATTTCTCTCGCCTGGAGCAGCCTTTGTAGCCGCAAAAAATCAGTTATTTTAACCTTTCTTTCCTTGTTGATTAGTATCAGCGTGCTAATAAGCGTTGAGCATATTCGCCAGCAAGCTAAAACCAGTTTTAATCGCACTATTTCTGGGGCTGATTTGATCGTTGGTGCGCCAAGTGGCCAACTCAATCTGCTTTTATATTCTGTATTTCGTATGGGCGATCCCACCAGCAATATAGACTACCAAAGTTACGAAATGCTTAAAAACGACCAGCAGGTGGCGTGGGTTATTCCTATTTCTTTGGGAGATTCTCACCGTGGTTTTAGGGTGCTTGGCACCAATGGTGACTACTTCACGCACTATCAGTTTGGGGATAAAAAATCTCTTGAGTTCACAGCTGGTAAGCCTTTTGCTGGAATGTTTGACACTGTAATCGGCGCGGATGTCGCTAAAACGCTAGGTTACCAAGTGGGTGATGAGATTGTTGTTGCCCATGGGATCGGCCACACCAGCTTTAGTCACCATGATCACAGTCCGTTTGTGATCAGCGGCATTTTAAAACCCACCGGCACGCCAGTTGATAAATCCGTGCACGTTACCTTGCCCGCCATAGAAGCAATACATTTACCCCCGTCTCAATTAGCAAAAATTCTGGATGGAGGAGGAGAAGAAAGTGTACAACCAGATAGCGTGACGGCGGTGATATTGGGCTTAAAAACCAAGTTCGCCACCTTTAAGCTACAACGAGATTTAAACAACTACCAAGCCGACCGATTGATGGCGGTCTTGCCTGGGGTGGCACTAGCAGAGTTATGGCAAATGATGGGGACCGTTGAGAACGTACTTAGGGTCATTAGCGTGCTGGTGTTACTGTCATCTTTGTTTGGTTTGTCGACCATGTTGCTCGCATCCATGAACGAGCGCAAAGGCGAGATAGCCGTGCTGCGTACATTAGGAGCAGGCCCGAGCGTTATTTTTGGCTTGGTATTATTAGAAGCGCTGATGCTGGTAGTGATAGCCATTGCCAGTGCCATATCGCTCGTCAGCGGGGCTCTCGCGCTATTTAGCGATGAGCTCGCCGCCCATTACGGCTTGTTTCTAAGTGCTAACTTGCTGTCGTGGGAAACGCTGCAAATCGCCGTGATTATTGCGCTAGCATCCATTATCACCTCAGTCATACCCGCATTTGAAGCTTATAAAAAAGCGCTACAATCGAGGCTATCTGCCTGATATTTTTAAAATTTTGTGGCGTTTCTTAACTTAACGATTTTACCTATAAAATGACATTAAATGCGCCTAAGGCGCATTTCTTTGGGCGGGTGTGGTGTTAAATGTCTTAAGCATTTCATGTGGGTTTACTGTTTCACCGTGTGTTTTAGTGGCCTGTGCCCACCAAGCTAATTGCGTAAATGTACGGCTAAAATAATCAAACCATGACGATTGATCTTCATCTGTCTGTGTAGCGCCATCTTCAGTAAACACTTCTTGGGCTTTAGGAACGTGGATCATCGCTGAAACAGGTAGGCAGCCAAGTTCTGATAAAAACGTGCGCATACCAACCGCAGCGCGCATACCCCCCCATTGTCCAGCAGAGTAGGTGACGATGGCGCTAGGCTTATAGGAGAACAACGAACTGCCAAAGTGATTAAGCAAGTTGGCCAAAGCTGGGCTCATGGAGTGGTTGTACTCTGGGCTTAGCATAATAAAGCCATCTGCGGATGCTATCTTTTCTGCGAGAGTGTTCAATTCTGCAGGCGCTTTGCTTTTAGCGTACGCAAAATGGGGTTTGAAGACAGGCTCAAGTGGGTAATCCAGCGCATCAATCAATTCAATCTCATGTTGATTAAAACGCGTGTCTAAACATGCCATACATACTTTAGCGACACGAAGACCCAAGCGGGCAGGGCGCGGGGGAGTGCTATCGCGAACGGTGCCCAAAAAAACTAAAAACTTCATTACGTGTCCTCTATTGATAATCTAATTGCGATGAATGCTACATTGGGTTCGCCTATAATCATTGCAAAAGTAAATGCTTGTAAAGATAAGTGTTTGCATGGTTAAGCGAGCGAAGAGCAGGCTTATTTTAACGATTAATCGCCAGTGTGCTATTCAAGGCTTTAATAGTTATTGATTCATCGTTGTGCGTGGTGATCTAGATCAAAGTTGATTGTAATAGGGTGATGTAAATTGCGGAGTACGCCCAATGACAATCGACTTTATTGATGTGCAAGCGCCTGAGCCGGGTGAGTGGCAGCAAGTCTCACCGGGTATTTTATGGTTGCGCATGCCGTTACCCTTTGAGCTGGATCATATCAATTTATATTTGATAGAAGACAATGACCGAACCACGGGCGAGAAAGGCTTCGCGCTCATTGATACTGGCTTCGGGGTTAGCAAAACTGAAGAGTTATGGGATAGCTTACTGAGTAAATTGGATGTGCCTTTGACTAAGGTCATTGTGACCCACATGCATCCTGATCACATCGGCATGGCGGGGTATTTGGTCGATAAATTCCGCGCACCATTATACATGAGCCATTCTGAGTACTTTGTTGGCAGAGCCATGAGCGCGGGTAGCAGAGGCGCATCAGACTGGCAAGATGATGAGTATTTAGTGCGCTGCGGTATGTCGGCTGAGTACGTTGCCACCGCCAGTGAAAATCGCAAAACCAATAAAGGGGTAGGGCAGGTTATTCGGCCTATTCCGTTACATCATGAGCGCTTGCAAGAAGGTGAAGAGCTGACAATTGGCGAGCATCAATGGCAGGTATTAATTGGTAGAGGGCACTCGCCAGAGCATGTGTGTTTGTTTAATCCCACTACCAACGTTTTGATATCGGGGGATCACGTTTTACCCATCATCACCCCGAATATTGGGGTGTACAGCACTGAGCCAAACGCTAATTCGTTGAAAATGTATTTAGACACCTTACCGCAGTTCAAAAACCTCCCAAAGGACTCGCTGGTTTTGCCATCACACAAACAACCTTTTGTTGGGCTGCATAAGCGAGTCGATGAGTTGGCCGAGCATCATCATGAGCATCTCGCCAATCTAAAAGCGTTCTGCACACAAGGTAAAACCATTAAAGAATGCTTACCTGTGTTGTTTAAGCGGGAGTTGAATGAACACAATATGTTCTTCGCTATTGCCGAAGCGCTAGCGCACCTTAACTATTTATATTTCGAGGGCGAAGTCACCAGAGAGACCAACGAAGACGGCCACTATGTATTTACCTTGATGGAAAACGACTTAGCTGACAGGGCTGTAAGCTAAGCCGTCCAAAACAGAGCTAAGCCATAAGGGAACTGCGTTTGGACTGGCGTAACAACGTAGTGCGCAATAACTTATATATAATTGTGACGTTGCTACCAATAGGTTTGAACCTGAACTGATAGGCGACTCAAACTCATGTCGTTCGGCTTTATCTCTATTTAATAATTAATCTGCGCATTTAGGCCTTCGTTAGAATGTACACACTATGTCGTTATGCGCGTACATTTGCTAGGCGGACTAGCTCAGTCGTTTTTGACTAGAAAAATGGATTCAAACCGAAGACATCTTTTACACTATGAAGAGTGATGTTCGTCTTGTGCCGAGAGATTTCACTACCCGTGCGCAATATATCTATTAACTGTGATTTGTCATTCAGATACTGCTCCCTGCGCTCACGGATTGGCTTCAATAACTCTTGCAGGCACTCCTCAAGGATCTTCTTTGTCACGCCGTCGCCAAGACCACCACGTTGGTAATGTTCTTTAAGTTGGCTGACATACTCTATATCCGGATGAAAAATATCTAGGTAAGTGAAGACAATGTTTCCTTCCACTTGACCTGGATCTTCAACTCTCAGGTGATTTTGGTCAGTGTACATACTACGCACAGCGGCTCTTAGCTCTTTTTCGCAAGCGCCAAGGTTAATGGCGTTGCCCATTGTCTTACTCATTTTGTTTTTGCCATCTGTGCTTGGCAATCGTGACGTTTGGCTTAGTAATGGCCTACATTCATTGAGCACAGGCTTACCTGCCAACGAATTTACCTTTCTGACGATTTCATTCGTTTGTTCAAGCATTGGCAGTTGATCATCACCAACAGGAATCAATGTAGCATTAAATGCCGTGATGTCTGCCGCTTGAGAGATCGGGTACGTTAAGAAACCTGCGGGAACAGAACGCTCAAAGCCTTTGCTTTTTATCTCACTCTTCACGGTTGGATTACGCTCAAGTCTCGCGATAGTGACCAAGTTGCTGTAATACATTGTTAGCTCAGCAAGGGCTGGTAGCTGAGATTGCAGGCAAATAGTGGTTTTCGTGGGCTCTATGCCAACAGCCAAGTAGTCAGCTACTACGTTTAGTATATTGGATGACACCTTTGAAGGGTTGTTTGCGTTGTCTGTCAGCCCTTGCATATCAGCGACAAGGATTGTTTGATCGTGCTTGTCTTGAAGGGATACGCGTTGCTTCAGCGAACCAACATAATGGCCTAAGTGAAGTGGGCCGGTGGCTCTGTCGCCAGTAAGTATAGTTTCTCGTTTTGTGGGTAGTTGATTTTTCATGATATATCTCTAGGTAAATAAAAAATGCCACTGGAGATATAAAGAAAATACAAACTTAGCTACCGTCCAGCAGCAAAAGAATGTACGAATTCTGTGCCGCTCAGAGTGAGCGCCACCACTTGATAGATGCAATATGAATGAATGATATTTTCATGACTTGAAGCCTAGCAAAATAATTGGAGCGCCTCAATAACCTTAAATAAGTACCCGCAAGTGCGGCTTTTTTCACTTACTCGGCGCTCACTTTGAATGACAGCCTTTTAATCCAACCTGCCAGATCACGTTAAGGTGTATTCAGATAGCGATGGCAAAGGTATAACGATATGCAGCGAGAAACCCAAAAGGGCAAAGTCGATTTGCCCTGTTGGGTGATTATTGTGGGGCTATGAGTAAAGCCCCTTTTCTGCACTCGTATTGCTTAGAAGCAAAAGACTTAAAAGCGGTAAGTCACGCTGACTGTTCCGTTAATAGGGGCTGCGTAGTAAAACGAGCTGTGCAGGCTGCTAAGGTACTTTTCGTCAGTGATATTATTCAAATTTGCTTTAACGCTTAGGTCATTGGTAATGTCGTAACTGGCATAGGCGTTTAGCAAGAAGTAGCTGTCTTGGGTAACGTTGTAATCAGTGTTTTTGGTTTCTGACTGCCAACGTCCACTTAAACCCACTGTTAGGGTAGGCAGCGCGGGTACGGTGTAATTCAGTGAGAAATTAACGTAGTCACGAGGTGCCCATGTATTGGCATCAGCGCCTTGGTCGTCTTCAATTTCAATGGCGGTATAGCCCAAAATCACGCTAAGATCATCTGTGAGCTGACCGGTCATTTCAATTTCAAAACCTTTTGAATCTACATCGATGCCGTTGTAGTAATACTGCCCGTTGTCAGGATTAATACCAGCATATGACGCTAGGTTTTCCTGCTCCGCGGTAAAGTAAGCAAACGTAGTCAGTAGGCTATCATCAAGCCACTGAACTTTAATACCTGCCTCGGTATTCTTACCCTTGGTTGGGTCAAGGTACTGCCCCGATAAATCATACTGTTCTTGGGGCTGGTAGATATCTGAATAACTGGCGTAGGCATTAATGTCTTGGGTTATGGCATAGGTAAACCCTACATACGGACTTAGCTCACTTTCGCTATTATCAATTGTGGTACCACTATTGTCACCGCTGCGCTCAAAATCAATGGCATTTACACCAGCGATCATGAATAAGTTGTCGCTCAGGGTAATTTTGGTTGAACCGAATATGCGCGTTAGGTTTTGCTTAATTTCAGAATACAATGTGCGCTCTTGCCAATCAGGCTCGGCGATAGCGTTAAGAGCGTAAGGGAATGCGGGCAGTGCGCCCCACGCTTCTTCGGTAAAATCGGTTGCGTAGTTAAACATTGTGTCTGTACTTTGAGCGTAGCTAATACCAAAGGTGGCTTCATGTTCAAAGCCAAATGCACTGAAAAACCCTGATGTTTTTACTTCAAGTAAATCAGAATCGATATCTGAGTCATAACGACCAGGGTAACCCAAAAGTCCCAAATTAGTCTCTTTGTCGAGTGTGCCAGAGGCATAAAAGAGCTTATCTTGCTCTTCGAAATAGCGTTTGTGGTAGTTCACATCAAGGCGCCAGCTGTCGTTAATTTGATGGGTAAACTCTACAAACGCATTGGTGTTTTGGGTATCCCACATGGCCCAGTCTTGAGAGGTGGTGTCGCTGTCGTCCCACTGTGCTTGTGTACCGTCTGTATAATTAAATACTAGGCCGCCCCACAAATTGCCATCAGTATTGGCGTCTTGATGAGATATCCCGACAGTAAGGGTGGAGTGGTCCGTTAGCTGGCCGTCAACCACACCGTAAAAATAGCCCAGGTCATCTGACAACCCATCTAAATGGGAGTTGGTGTCCTCGCCAGCTACCACAAACCGAGCAGCCCAGCGGCCATCATCCGTGAGCAAGGTGTTATAGTCGGCTTGAATACGTTTGAAATCATAAGAGCCTGCGATAACGCTGACCTCACCGCCTGTTTCATTAGTAGGGCGTTTACGCACATAATTGATTGTGCCTGACGCGTTACCTACACCTGTTAACAAACCATTGGCGCCACGAATCACTTCGATACTCTCGTAACCGTAGGCGTCAATTGCTCCTGTCACTATGCCCCAATCATTTGGTAAACCCACACCGTCAATTTGGGTATTCTTGATTTCAAACCCGCGAGATGAGTAATTAGTCCGGTTAGTTTCCCAGGCCTCTACCGTAACGCCTGTGGCTAAGCGCAGGGCGTCATTAATACTGAAGGCGGCGAAATTCTTCATCAAGTCTGACGTGATAACGCTAATCGATTGAGGCGTTTCGCTAATTTCCATTGTTAAGCCCGTTGCACCTTCGCTGATTCTGTCTTGACGTACACCGGAAATCAGTAAGTGTTCAACCTCAGCATCTGCTTGCTTGATTTCATTAGCATCTGTCGCTTCTTGAGCGTGTGCTTGTATGGCGAGGGTGAATAAAGACAAGCTAAATAGGTTGTACAGCTTCATTAGTTTTCCTTGTTTATGTGTATGTTTTAACATTCTGTGAAAGACGAGCGCGGCGATCATACACAAATTTTATTCTATATGATAACTATTTGCATTCGCATTTTTTGGCTGTCGTTTTTAGTGTGCTTAAGAAATTTTGAAGCCCCCTATTAAAATAAGAAAGGCATTTGGTTACCGAGGAATTGGCAAGCAAAGCTGAAAGTACGTGTAACAGTTGAGTTGCAGATACACCGAAACCGCTTTATAGTATTAATGGTAATCATTATCATTATCTTTTTATTGAGTGTTTGTAGAATGTCTTACTACTAGCGCTTAGAAAGCCTTTCAGGGAAAGCGCGGTGATGATTGAGCCTGCATCAGTGTTTAGCCATAGCAACATAAGCTTTAGCGCTCTTGTGCATCGCAGAGCAGGGCTAACAAAGGCAATCTGTCGCACGCGATTTACACATAATAAAAACCACAGGAATACCAATGATACTGTCACTCTCCGCAGCGCTAGGCTTAGTGGGCTGCTATGTACTTTATATAAGCTGGAAGCAGCACAGTGCTCGCTATGCGCTTGCTGGGTGGGGTTGCTTATTCGCCACCTTGCCACTATTGATCGTGGCACTTGGGGTAGAATATGGCGTTGTGTTTGCTCTGGGCTTACCCGCGCTTTACGTGTGGTTAGGTATACTACGTGAACAGAAACCAACAATGCCTAGCAAGCATATTGTAAAACCCAATCAACCAATGCAGTTCAACGCTAATAAGCTCGCAAAAAATAGTGGATTTATCCTCTATCACCTTGTTTTACTGATGATCGTTAGTAGCCTATTAGTGATTGCCTCACTGGATATACTGCCCTTAGAGCGGCCCACTCAGCTCGTGACAGGGGTCATCATTTTGCCAGTGGTTTGGTCGGGCTTGTCATTCTGGCATTTGGCCTGCGAGAACAAACGCAATCCTCTTATATTTAGCGTATTTATATCGCTTGCCTCTAGCCTTTATTTATTTGTTTAAGCTATGAAAAATTCCAAAGCAGATTCTCAAAAAAACGCAGTGAATACCCCGACTCTCAGTAAACGCTCGCTCTCGGCCCATGCTTGGTTGGGGCTATTTGTTAGCGCATTTATGTACATTATTTGTTTATCGGGTACCTTGGCGGTGTTCCATCAAGAGCTGGAGCGCTGGGAGCAACCGCAAATCCCAGAAACAAGCGAGGTTGATATCGCCGTTATCGAAAAAGCTTACGATAATTTTGTTGAAACCTACCCAGATGAGACCGAGCACATGTATGTGGTCTTCCCTGGTACAGGTATTCCAAGGGTGGTGGTTGAAAACGACCACATTGCGCATTTCGTTAATCCTGATGGGTCATTAGGTGAAGTAGAACAGTCTCACTGGACTAAAATGCTAGTGGACTTGCACCTTTATCTACATCTGCCCAAAAGCTTCGGCATGATCCTCGTTAGTGCGTTTGGTGCGCTGTTGTGTGCGCTAATTTTGTCTGGTTTTCTTGCCCATCCTCGTATAATTAAAGACGCTTTTCGTTTTCGTCGTGGCGGAACAGGCTTGCAAGAAAACATCGATTTACACAATCGTTTCAGCGTGTGGGCCGCGCCTTTTCACCTGATGATTGGCATAACGGGTGCCTATTTCGGCCTGGCAACCGTATTAATTGGGCTAGTATCACAAGCGTTCTATGCAGGGGATAATCAAGCGGTTTTGGATGAGTTGTTCACACCCGAGCCAACCTTAGAGCAACCTTTACAAAAGCCGCAGATTGGCCGCGCGATGGAGTATATTGAGCGGCATAATCCTGAAGGTACGCCGTTATTTATCACCATTCACGAGCCAAATACGCCAGGGCAATTTATCGAAGCTTACGTTAAACAGCCTGGCCGATTAATTTACTCCGAGAATTATCGTTTTGATATTCAGGGTAATTTCTTAGAAACCGCCGGATACCGCGATGGTGATCCCACTAAACAAATTATCTTTTCAATGTATCGCCTGCATTTTGGTGAATTTGCTGGCATCGCAAGCAAGTTATTGTATTTTGTTCTGGGCATGATGCTGACCGTGGTATCGGCCACTGGTATCAATATTTGGCTAAGAAAACGTAAAACGACCGATGTGATTAATCTTTGGTGGCCAACTCTGGTGTGGGGCACACCGTTAATACTTAGTGTGAGTGCGCTACTCAATTTGTTTGTGCATGTGCGAATCGACCTATTCATTTGGCTTGGCCTAGTCGCAGCACTCGTTGTATCGACCCGCCAGCAAAACGTGCAGCTATGGGTCGCTCGGCTCAAGCAGACCCTGGCGTTCTCACTGCTCTTATTTATCGCAGCTTACGTAGTCAAAGCCGGCTCCGCAGCCTTTACCATTGCAGCCTTACAAATTAATATTCCACTTGCCCTATACGCTGCTTATTTGCTGGCGAGGGGACACCGGCAGATAACTCTGGTAGGAAATGAAGGTAGGCAAGTGAATCAGGCTGAGTCGACGTAGGTTTGTTCGGTGCAAGAGGGGCCAAATAAGTCCGCCAAACAAGAGCGTGATCTTAAAATGTCTCAATAAGAGCGGTATTGTTGACGCCACGCGGAGGCATTCTTGCGATATTTTCGTTTGAATAAGCGATTGAAGTGCCCTGCATCTTGATAGCCCACAGCCCATGAGATCTCTTCGATACTTTTATCACTGTGTTTAAGGTGTTCTTTTCCTTGCTCAATACGCAATTGCTGAATATAACCTAGCGGCGTTTCATCTGTGGCTTCCTTGAACCGCCGTTTAAAGGTTCTTGGGCTCATGTTCACTTTACTTGCTAATTGCTCAATAGAAATTGCGTTCATAAAGTGCATTTCTAGCCATTGCTGTATCGACAGTATTTCGTCGTCTTGATGGTAAGTTTGATGGCTGATCGAGGTGAATTCGCCGGCATAACCGCTTCTAAAGTCCACTAAAAATGCATGCTCTACTGCCTCACCTACCAATGGCGATGAGAGTTTAGAAATCAAGTAAACCAGTATTTCCAGTGCTGCATTCATGCCAGCCGAACAATAGAGCTCACCCGTCGCTGTGATGAAGCGTTCGGGTCTGACATCGACTTTGGGGTATCGTTTAGCGAAGTCTGCCTGCTTGTGCCAGTGGGTAGTGCTTATCCTGTCGTCTAATAACCCTGCTTCTGCTAAAAAGTAAGCGCCGGTTGCCGCGCCCATAATGGGTTTGCCTTGTTCGTGCCAAGTGCGAAGCCTAGGGTAAAGTGCTGCTTGTTTACTCAGTAGCGCGTCTACCTCTCCCCAAATGCTGTGCAGAATAATCAAATCTGTATTCTGAACCTCATCCAATGCGCAGTCAGGTGTGATGGCCAACCCGCTGAATGTAGTAGTGGGTTTGCCATCTACTGTTACCAAGGATATTTCAATTGGCTGACCTAGCACGCGCTGCTGCAAGGTAGAGGCAAACGCCAATACATCATGAGTCAAACCCAAACTGAGTCCCATTGCATTCTCGCTGGCAAACAATGTCACGTGCTTAAGCATGTTTATTTCCTTTTATTTGGCATTATTTACAAAATTGGCCCGAATGGCCAGCTAAATGACCTGAGTCACGCTGTTAACAGAATTTTTACATCTTTAAGATAGGGTCAATGATGTTGAATCTGGAGAAAATAATGCAGCTTAGTGAAGAGCACGATGCCCTTAGAAAAACAGTGAAAAACTTTGTCGATAACGAAATGGACCCCTTCATTGATGAATGGGAAAACGCCGGTATTGCGCCCTTGCACGCCCTGTTTAAAAAGATGGGTGATTTGGGGTTGCTAGGTATTCATAAACCAGAGGCGTTTGGCGGTTCGGGGCTTGATTACAGTTACAATCTAGTCTTCGCCGAAGAGCTCGGTAGGGCTTATGGCGGCTCGTTACCAATGGCCATTGGTGTACAAACTGACATGGCAACCCCCGCATTAGCGCGCTTTGGCAGCGATGAATTAAAGCGTGAGTTTTTAGCGCCTGCCATTGCTGGTGACATGGTGGCGTGCATTGGCGTGAGTGAACCCGGAGCCGGCTCTGATGTGGCAGGTTTGAAAACCACAGCAAAAAGTGACGGCGATGATTATGTGATCAACGGTAGCAAAATGTGGATAACCAACGCCACGCAAGCGGATTGGATATGCCTGTTAGCCAATACCAGCGACGGTAATGTGCATGCCAATAAATCACTTATAGTTGTACCCCTGAATACCCCTGGCATTGAAATCTCTAAGCCCCTAAACAAGTTAGGTATGCGCGCCAGTGACACCGGACAGATATTTTTCAATGACGTCCGGGTGCCCAAACGAAATCGCATAGGTGAAGAAAATAAAGGCTTCACTATGCAGATGATGCAATTTCAAGAAGAACGCATGTATGCCGCAGCGACTGCTCTAAAAGGGATGGAGCGTATGATCGAAGACACCATAGGGTGGTGCAAAGAGCGCCACACCTTCGGTCAACCTGTGCTGAATAATCAAGTCGTACATTTTAAATTAGCTGAGCTGCAAACTGAAGTTGAAGCCCTTCGCGCATTAACATGGCGTGCGTGTCAGCAACATATCGGTGGTGAAGATGCCACTTATCTAGCGTCGATGGCCAAGTTAAAAAGCGGCCGTTTATGGCGTGAAGTCAGCGACTCGTGTCTGCAGTACTGGGGTGGTATGGGCTTTATGTGGGATAACCCAATTGCAAGAGCCTACCGCGACACGCGAATTCTATCTATCGCGGGGGGCAGTGATGAAATGATGTTGGGCATTATTGCCAAGCACATGGATATATTCCCCAAGCGTCGATAATCGCTCTATGACAAGTGCAGGCAGGCGCTAGCGGCTCAGGTAATGAGCCAGCGCACCCGAGCCATCGTCCCTCGATAAATAAAGGATTAACAAAGGATAAGTAACATGGCGATACCCGCCTTATTCAAAAATAAACTGAGTTTACCGATGATTTGTGCGCCGATGTTTTTGGTGTCTAGCCCGAAGTTGGTCATCAGCGCCTGCAAAAATGGCATCGTGGGTTCGTTTCCCACCTTTAATACACGCACCCAAGATTTGCTTGATTCATGGCTCATGCAGATCAGTAGCGAACTTGCTGAATATGCTGCTGCAAATCCCAAAAAGCCTGTTGCACCTTTTGCGGTTAATTTGGTTGTGCACGCCTCAAATACGCGATTAGAAAGTGATCGGGTAGTGGTTAAAAAGCACCAAGTGCCTTTTGTGATCACCAGTCAAGGTAACCCCGCAGACGTCGTTGCAGAGGTACATGAATGGGGCGGGTTGGTCTTTCATGATGTTATTCGCGCTGACCATGCCAAAAAAGCCATTCAGGCCGGTGTTGACGGCATCATCATAGTCACCGCTGGCGCGGGTGGGCATGCCGGGGAAATTAACCCTTTTGCCTTGGTGCGCGAAATTCGTGAATTTTGGGACGGCCCACTGGCGCTTGCTGGGGCGATAAATGATGGAATGAGCATGCGCGCTGCCGAAATTCTTGGAGCTGACTTTAGTTATATGGGCACCCGCTTTATCGCAACCGAAGAAGCAGAAGTAGACCCAGATTATAAATCTATGCTGGTGGATTCACAGATAAGCGATCTTATCTACACAGATACCTTCACCGGGGTGAAATGCAACTTCTTGAAGCCCTCTATTGCCCGGGCGGGCGTCGACTTAGCTAATTTTGAAGCTAAAACCCATGTGGATCTGGACTTAGGTGAAAGTAACGCCTGGAAAGATTTTTGGAGCGCAGGGCACGGCGTGGCGGGTATTAAGCACGTTCTACCTATGGCCGAGCTAGTTGAGCAGCTCAAAGAAGAGTATCGCGGGGCTTTATCCGTTCCAGCGTTTAATGTCATCGCGGATAAGTAGATGTCTCGTAATGCCCAGCACCTTAAGTTTCCACTTATTAAAGAAGGATTGGTCACATGGCCGTTTTCCATACACAACTAGATAGCCACAGCGAAGCGTTTAAGCAAAACGCCGACGTAATGCGCGCCGGAGTCTCTGAGGTTAGAGCGATTGAAACGCGTGTTATTCAGTTGGCCGACGAAAAAGCCCCGCGCTATATCAAACGCGGACTTATCCCACCCAGAGAGCGCTTATCACGCTTAGTTGACCCTGGCGCCCCCTTTTTAGAATTAGCGAGCTTATGCGGGTACATGCAAGAAGGTGATACCGACGGCTCCGCTGCCGGTGGCGGCGTAATAGCCGGGATTGGTTATGTTTCGGGCGCGCGCTGCATGGTCATGATTGATGACTACTTAACCAAAGGTGGCAGTATTACTCAGCTGGGCAGTCATAAGCGCCTGCGCATGTATCAAATGGCTTTGCAAAACAAGTTACCGGTGATTGCCTTAGCCCAAAGTGGTGGCGGCGACTTAACCTCATTGGGGGACTGGTTTGGGTTCTCAGGCGCGGGTTTTGCTCTGCAGGCCAAGCTGTCTGCGGCGGGTATACCACAAATTACTCTTGTACATGGGAGTGCAACAGCGGGCGGTGCTTACCAACCTGGGCTGTCAGATTATGTGGTCATGATCAAAGGGCAATCCACTGTGTATCTGGCGGGGCCGCCACTGCTAAAAGCGGCAACGGGGGAAATCGCCACCGACGAAGAAATTGGCGGAGCACAAATGCACAGCGAAATTTCCGGTGTTGCCGACTATCAAGCTGAAAATGACGCAGACGGTATTCGCATTGTGCGTGAGATAACCGCTAGCTTGGACTGGAATGACAGTTCTAACTCTCATGCAGTAAGTCAGTACCAGGGGCCTTTGTACGACAAAGAACAGCTATTGGGCATAGTGCCAAAAGAGGCAAAAACGCCTTACGACGTGCGCGAGGTCATCGCACGCGTTGCCGATGGCTCAGACTTTCTCGACTTTAAAACTGAGTACGACATGGGAACCGTATGCGGGCACATGAGATTGCACGGCATGGTATGCGGCGTTATTGGTAACAATGCACCTATCACTGCCCACGGCGCAGCCAAAGCAGCGCAATTTATACAGCTATGTGAACAGTCGGGCACGCCGATTGTTTTCCTGCACAACACCACAGGTTTTTTGGTGGGTACAGAGTCAGAACGTGCCGGCATTATCAAGCATGGCGCCAAGCTCATTCAAGCGGTCACTAATACTAGCGTGCCTAAAATCAGCCTTGTGCTGGGCGGCTCATATGGCGCTGGCAACTACGCTATGGCAGGGCGTGGTATCGAACCTCACTTTATGTTTGCTTGGCCACGATCGGTTGTGGCCGTGATGGGGCCAGCGCAAGCAGGCAGTGTACTCAGAGCGGTAGCCAGCGCCAAAATGGCCCGAGCTAATGCGATTGACACAGGCAAATTGGACGCACTTGAAAAGCGCACGGTAGAAGTGATGCAGGCAAAGTCTGGCGCCTTGGCTAATTCCGCTCGCTTATGGGATGACGGCATCATTGACCCAAGAGACTCCCGAGAAATACTGGCATTTGTGCTAAATATTTGCCGCGAAGGCCAAGCGCGTAAGGTCAATACCAGCCAGTTTGGTGTACCTCGCTTCTAGCGGTAGATAAACGTAATGGGGACTGCCCTTATTTGGGCTAGTCACGATTAACGGAATAGAGATAACCAAATAGAGATAAGTAAATGTCGAATGTAAGCCAACAGCAGTATCGGGAAATTTTAGTCAGCCTTACTCAAGGGGTGTTGACCATCACCTTTAATCGCCCTCACAAGAAAAACGCGATGAATTTAGCCCTAGTTAAAGAAGTCATGGCGGTATTTAGCGATATAGCGGATGACACCTCGGTGCGTGCAGTGGTCATTTGTGGCAGTGAAGGCAACTTTTGCGCTGGCGGCGATATTTCAGATATGCACAGCGACGCGGGCAGTGAACAAGATAAGCAACAAGCTATTTGGAATTTCAATCGCAGCTTCGGGCGCATGGTCGCCCGAGTGAATCAGGCGCCCCAAGTGGTTATTACCTTACTTGAGGGGGCGGTATTGGGCGGTGGTTTTGGTTTGGCGTGCGTTTCAGACATTGCTATCGCCCATCAAAGTGCGGTGTTTGCGATGCCTGAAACTGGGCTTGGTGTAGTACCTGCACAAATCGCCCCTTTTGTTGTGACGCGTATCGGCCTAACCCAAGCACGGCGTCTAGCGTTACTCGGGGAACGTGTTGGTGCAGTGCAGAGCCAAGCTTTGGGCATTGTGCATTTTGTTTGCGAGACACAAGAAGCACTGCAAGTCCAGCTCAATGAGGTACTCAAGCAAGTACAGCGCGGTGCGCCAAAGGCCAATGCCAATACCAAAGCACTGATGCTGAAGGTAGGAACAGTCGAGCTGGAAACCCTGTTGGATGAAGCCGCGGATGTATTTACCCAAGCCTTATCGTCTGACGAAGGTAAAGAGGGCACTCAAGCCTTTATGCAAAAACGCAAACCAAGCTGGTGTGAATAGAGCTGTTGTAAATGGCTGGTGTAAATAGAGGCAGGCATACATGAGTAGTGAGCAAATGATGAAGATTCAAAATAGCGATACACAAGCTGGTGCAATACAACCGCATGGGCTAAAAAAGCAAAATCTGTTTCACAAAATACTGATTGCCAATCGTGGCGAAATTGCCGTTAGGGTTATTCGTACGGCTCGAAAAATGGGGTATCGCACAGTGGCTGTGTATAGTGAGGCAGACAAAAACGCTGCCCATGTACTCGCCGCAGATCAAGCCGTGTGCGTTGGCCCTGCCAGCGTGTCCGAGTCGTACCTGATGATCGACAACATTATTGCTGCAGCGCACAAAACCCAAGCCGATGCTATTCACCCTGGCTATGGTTTTTTATCTGAAAACCCAGCGTTTGCGCGGGCTTGTGCTGCAGCGGGGATTCAGTTTATTGGCCCTGATGCCTCGGCCATTGAATTGATGGGCAGCAAGCGCTTGTCTAAGGTGGCCATGTTAGACGCAGGCGTGCCGTGTATCCCCGGTTATCAAGGTGCAGAACAAAGCGACCAAGTGCTGATTGAAAAGGCGGCAGATGTGGGCTTTCCCATCATGGTTAAAGCCTCAGCCGGTGGCGGTGGGCGCGGTATGCGTTTGGTCACTGAGCAAGGTGAACTGGCCGCGCAAATCAAAACTGCACGCTCTGAAGCACTTAGTGCGTTCGGTAGCGGTGAACTCATTCTTGAACGCGCTGTTTTGGCTCCTCGTCATATCGAAATCCAAATATTTGCTGATAGTCAGGGCAATACCGTTTATTTAGGTGAGCGTGACTGTTCGATACAGCGTCGTCATCAAAAAGTGGTTGAAGAAGCACCATCGCCCTTTGTGGATGAAGGGCTGCGGGAACGTATGGGGCAAGCTGCTGTGAGTGCAGCCAAAGCGTGCGGTTATCGAGGTGCAGGCACGGTTGAGTTCTTGGTTGATAGTGACAAAAATTTCTACTTTTTAGAAATGAATACCCGCTTACAAGTAGAGCATCCGGTCACTGAACTTATCACAGGTCTGGACTTAGTTGAGTGGCAACTGCGGGTAGCGGCGGGTGAAATGCTACCACTGACCCAAGAGGACGTTTCACTCAACGGACACGCCATTGAGGTGCGGTTGTACGCGGAAGATCCTCGCCAAAATTTTATGCCGCAAACGGGCAATATTCTTGTATGGCAATACCCTGAACGTGAAGGTATTCGCGTTGATCACGGTATTCATTGCGGCGATACCGTCAGTGCCCATTACGACCCCATGTTGGCTAAAGTCATCGCCTTTGGGCCAGACCGAGCAACCGCCGCAAGGCGACTCGCCAGTGCCATTGAAGACATTCAACTAGTGGGTGTGAACACCAACAAACGCTTTTTACTCAATGTACTGCGCCACCCCGCTTTTATAAACGCCGAAGCGACAACGGCCTTTATCGAACAACATTTTACTGAGCATGCCAGTACCCAAAATACAGCCCTCGCTATAGGCACGCTTGCCAGAGCCGCCATGATTTACTTTCAGCACCCTTTATTTGGCCAGCCCTCTTGGAGCAGTGCAGCGCCTCAGGTGTATCACTTTACCCTGAAAATCAATGAGCAGGCTCACGCAGTGCAAATACAAAAACAAGAGGATAGTTACTTAGTTAAAAGTGAAGCACAAGAGACCGAACTCACCCTAGTAAGTCATGGGGCTAATCAAGCCGTAGTGATTGAAGAGGGGATCCGCCAAGGTTTTAGCTATGCGCTGCAAGACAAAACACTCTTTTTAGACGATGGCAGCGGCCATTACCGAATAGACGATATTACCCAGCTGCCAGCAAGTGTGAGTGAACAAAACGCGAGTGGCGAAATCAATGCCGTCATGGACGGAGTGATAGTTGATGTATTGGCAAAAGAGGGGGATGCCGTTGAAGCCGGGCAACTTATGGTCGTCATGGAGGCCATGAAAATGGAACATCAGTTAAAGGCGCTGAGCACAGGGCTAGTCACTGAGGTGCGCGCAGCAATAGGCCAGCAGGTGAAATCCAAAGAGCTATTGGTCACTATCAGTAGCAACGACGATACGCACAGCGATGCGTAACCAAGGACGTTTATGAGCAACAAAACAGTAAGAATTGGCGGTGCATCGGCCTTTTATGGCGACAGTCAACTATCAGCTCGCCAGCTGGTGGACGATGGCAATATTGACTACTTGGTGTTTGATTATTTAGCCGAAGTCACTATGGCGATTTTGTCTCAAGCCAAAGCCAAAAGCAGTGATTATGGCTATGCCGTAGATTTTGTCACTGTGGCCATGCGAGATGTATTGGCCGATTGCGCCCAAAAGGGCATAAAAGTGATAGCAAATGCGGGCGGTATGAACGTACCAAGCTGCATCACGGCACTTCAGACACTATGCAGTGAGCTTGATATCAGCTTGAATATTGCAGGTGTGTACGGTGATGATTTATCCACCAATCGCCAGAATCTAAATAGCGATGACCTTGCAGAAATGCAAACGGGGCAGCCTTTACCCGAGCGTTTGAGTAGCATCAACGCCTATTTAGGTGCGCGCCCCATCGCTGACGCCTTAGCGGCTGGTGCAGATGTGGTGGTAACAGGGCGCGTAGTGGATAGCGCTTTAGTGATAGGGCCACTAATGCACGAATTTAACTGGCAAGAAAACGAGTACGAAAAACTGGCTCAAGGTGCATTGGCCGGGCATATTTTAGAGTGTGGTGCCCAGTGCACCGGCGGTAATTTTACTGATTGGCATTTGGTGCCTGACTTTTCCACCATGAGCTACCCTATTGCTCAAGTGAGTGCCAACGGCGCGTTCGAGGTAGGTATAGTGCCAAACACAGGTGGCATGGTGACTGAGGCCACGATCGGCGAGCAGATTTTGTATGAAATAGGCGACCCAGCGAATTATTTATTGCCAGATGTTGCCTGTGATTTTAGCAATATCACCCTGACCCAAACGGGCAAAGATCGGGTCAGCGTTTCAGGGGCGAAGGGGCGAGCGCCGGGGAATCAATATAAAGTGTGCGCCACCTACGTCGATGGCTACAAGTTGATAAGCTCTTTCTTTATGGGTGGCGAGCGGGCAGCGGATAAAGCCAGAGTTAACATAAACGCCCTTGTTAAACGCACAGAGCGAGCATTTGCTGCAAAAGGGCTGGGCGGTTATCGGCGCACCAGTATCGAAATTATTGGTGCTGAAGATACCTACGGACCACACGCAAAAGCGCAAAATACTCGGGAGGTCATTGCCAAGTTTGGTTTGCATCACGATAACAAAATGGCATTGCACTTTGCCGCCAGTGAAATCGCCTATTTAGCCACGTCAGCAGCGCCGGGCATGAGTGGTTTTGGGGCAGGGCGGCCCAAACCACAACCATTGATTCGTGTGCACTCAGCGTTGATTAATAAGTCAGACGTACCCGTTACGGTGCAATTAAACAAAACCGTGCACTTCACACAATGCTACCTGACTCCAGAGTCATCGCCTGTTGCAGAGGCTGCGCAATTTTCGCCAGATGCGATTAAAGCTGGCGTTACAAGCTCTGATACTTCAAGCAGTGAGTCGCTGACTAGCGTGCCGCTGGTAACACTGGCTTATGCTCGCAGCGGTGATAAAGGCGATAACGTCAATATTGGGCTTATTGCGCGAGAAGCTAAATACTTACCTGTACTTTACCAACAAGTGACTGAACAGGTCGTCGCTACCTACTTTGCTCATCAACTTGAAGGGCACGTTTTGCGCTATAACCTACCAGGCATAAATGGGTTTAACTTCTTGATGACCCAAGCATTAGGCGGTGGTGGTACGGCGTCACTCAGAACGGACACACAAGGCAAGGCCGCAGCACAAATGTTGTTATCGATGCCGATTACGGTGCCGAAAAGCTGGGTAGAAAAAGCATGAGCTATCAATCGTGCTTGAGGGCGAACTGTTTTGCTGAACAAACATATGTCATCACGGGTGGCGGCAGTGGCATAGGCCGCTGCGCCGCCCATGAACTGGCAAGTTTAGGGGCAAACGTTGTTCTGCTTGGCCGTAATCTAGAGAAATTGAAGCGCACCAGTAATGAGATCATCGAAGATGGCGGAAGTGCAGACTATTTTGCTTTAGATATCCGCGATGAAGAGCAGGTCATCACCACCGTAAGCGCCATTTTACAAGCCCATGAACACTTACATGGCTTACTGAATATCGCAGGTGGGCAATTTCGCGCGCCATTAGAGTCCATCAGTAAAAAAGGCTTTGAAAGCGTGGTGCAAACCAACCTTGTGGGCGGCTTTTTAATGGCCAGAGAATTGTTCAAACAATACTTCAAAGCCCATGGCGGCAGCATAGTGAATATCACCGCGGATAATAAAAACGGTATGCCGGGTATGGGCCACTCGGGTGCAGCGCGGGCTGGGGTCGAAAACCTCACCAAAACGGCCGCGTGGGAATGGGGCCGATATGGCGTGCGAGTGAATACGGTGGCGCCGGGTTGGGTGGCGTCTTCTGGCCTTGATACCTACCCTCAAGAGATGCAAGCCGCGATAAAAAATCTAAAACATGCAGTACCCCTGGGGCGTATTGCTAGCGAAGCAGAAGTCTCTTCGGTGATTTGCTTTTTAATGAGTCCAGGCGCCAACTTTATCAGCGGCCAATCTATATGGGTAGACGGCGCTGCAAGTATGGGCTCTGCCCCTGCACTTGCGCCACTTGGTCAAACAGCACCCGTTAACAGCACAACATGGGACGGCTTTCATCGCTCAGCGCCGCCCAAGGTTTTGCGCTAACGCCCAGCACAATATCAACGAGGATATGAAGATGAATAACCACGCATTGAATAGAAATCTGATAGAGCGCGTTGCCCTAGGTGACCTGCTACGTAAGCGCAGCAGAGACAGCGGCGAGCAGCCCGCCATTGTAGATTTTCCAGCCGGTGAGCGCCGTGCAACCAGCTATAACGAATTAAACAAACGGGTGAATCAGTTGGCCCACGGCTTAATCGCAAAGGGCGTTAAACAAGGGGACAAACTGGCGTTATTCTCAACCAATCAGCGCGACATGCTTACCGTGTATTTTGCCTGCTACAAACTCGGTGTCATTGCCGTACCGATTAATTTTATGCAAGGCGTAGACGATGTGCGCTACAACCTTGAACACAGCGAAACCTCAGCCGTTATTTACGAAGCGATGTTTACCGAGCTAGTGCACGCCAGCACCCAAGGTAATCCACACATCAAGCTGACGGTGCAAATGGGCAATACCAAAGGCAAGTCTGATTACAGCTTAGAAGCGCTGCTCGATAATCAAAGTGAGCAAGAGGTTAATGACCGCATTATTGAGGACAGAGACACGGCCCACATGATCTACACCTCGGGTACCACGTCAAGGCCTAAAGCGGTTGAGTCATCCCATTTGGCCCTGACCATTGCGGCGTTAACCGGTGCCATTGAGCTTGAGCTAAATAGATATAATCGCATGTTGTTGGTGCTGCCGCTGTTTCACTGTGCGGCATTATCTGTGCTGCACCCAGTCATGATGCGCGGGGGCTGCACTGTGCTACACGCCGCATTTGACCCTAACGTCATCGTGGATAGCCTTGAGCAGGAAAAAATCGAAACCGCCGTGTTCATGCCCATGATGTGGCATGCACTGCTCGCTACGCCGAATGTTGAACAGCGCGACTTTAAACACTTCAAATTAGGGGTGTATTCCATGGCTGCTATGAATAGTAAAAGCCTAGAAAAAGTACGCAAAACCTTTGGGTGCGTGATGCATTTGGGCAGCGGCCAAACCGAGTTCGCCCCTGTTGCCTGTATGTATCGAGATAAAACCCCAACCGAATTCAGCGAAGGTAATTATTGGGGGGAGCCCGTTTGTACTGGTGAGCAAGCGATTATTGATAAGCAAGGCAACGAGCTCCCCAACGGCGAAGCGGGTGAGATCGTATGGCGCGGGCCACAAGTTATGAGTGGCTACTATAAAAATGAGCAAGCCACAGCGGAAGCGGGTAAATTCGGCTGGCATCACACGGGAGATATCGGCTTAATCGATAACCAAGGCCAACTGCTGTTTATTGACCGGATCAAAGACACGATAAAATCGGGTGGTGAAAATGTCTCATCACAAAAGGTAGAGCAAGCCTTGGAGTTACTAGAGGGCATCGAGCGCGCGGCCGCCTTCGGCGTGAGCCATCCCCACTGGGGCGAAGCCGTTTGCGCCTGTATTATCAGCGCAACATTGAACGAATCAGACATTCCTCAAATCGAGGCGCACTGCAAAGCCCAGCTAGGGCAGTTCGAAGTGCCCAAAGCCATTTTCATCTGTGAAGCCCTGCCGGTCACAGGCACAGGGAAAGTCAGAAAGGTGGAGTTGCGGGAGCAGTATAGACGCGTATTTAGTGACTAAATGAATAGGCTGCGGCGTAACAAATATCGGACTTTGTAAGAAAATGACCCTGTAGCGAGTAGACTTTCAGAAGACCTACCCGCTCAAGAGGATAATTAGATTAATATCCTCAGTAGAGGATATTGCTGACACATCCTCCAAAGGGGATATAGTGTCTTTTATCCGCTTGAAGGTATAGAGGAGACTCAGATGATCTACAGTCCAAAACAATTGGCCAATCAGTTGTTACTAATCCGCACCAAGAACAATTGGACCCAGCAAGACATTGCGGCCAAAGCAGGGGTCAAATAAGCTACGATATCAAACTTCGAGAACCATCCAGATCTTTGTCAGCTGCAGACCTTTTTCAAAATCTTACAAGCGCTACAAATACACATGCAAATCTCAGAAACTACCTTCCACGCAGAACAGGATGAAGAAAATTGGTGATTTGATCGCCCTTAAAGCAAGTGGCCAGCCCGCACTATGAAATGCTGCTCAACAAACCAGTGGACTGATTAAAACAAGTTGGTTTGATGGACTGATTACTTCAAAGCTAAAAGAGGTTCTTTATAAGGGAAAAGAGATCATTACTCGTGTTCATGAACGGGACGATATAATGACACCGACGATATAATGACACCCATGATAAAAATGGTCATATAATGACACCCATGATAAAAATGGTCAATTTTCAGGAGACGATACAATGACACCCATGATAAAAATGGTCAATTTTCAGGGCTAAACTACACTTGGTTTGTGTTTCATTCTGTCAGGTAAATGGATTATGCCTCAACCTCGAAAAAGCCAAATTAGTTTAATCGATACGCCCTATTACCATTGTGTGTCCGC
>NZ_BAEP01000010.1 GCF_000315015.1 Paraglaciecola mesophila KMM 241
TGCCCAGTCATTTTCTTAACGTTATAAATCACCTCGGCAAACCTAGGCGGTGAGCTCCGCCTAGAGAACAATGCAGCCTTGAGCGCGCAATAGCCTTGTATATTCGCACAATCACTATACGCCCATATCGACTGCTTTTTTGGGGGTGAAGCTACTGCCGATTGAAGCAATAATCACTAAGGCAATAGCCCCCCATTGCAACACACTCAAATACTCACTTAAAATAACAAAACCCGCTAAAGCGGCAATGGCAGGCTCTAAACTCATTAATACGCTAAAAGCCTGGGTTGGCATATTTCTAAGCGCGACCATTTCCAAAGAGTAGGGCAAGGCACTGGATAACACACCCACCAATAAACCAAGGGGCAGGACTTCCCAGCTAAATAAGGCTAAGCCTTGGGTCACAGCGCCAACGGGGACCAGCACAATAGCCGCCACCGTCATGCCGAGCGCCACAGTAATACCACCAGAGGCTTGTTTGCCCGTGCGGGTGCCAAATAAAATATAACCTGCCCAGCAAGCACCTGCGCCTAATGCCATTAACGCACCGGTAATATCGAGGCCTTGTGCGCTGGACAAATCAGGCATCAAAAGCACAATCCCTGCTATGGCGCAGGCGACCCACACTAGGTCACTTTTTCGTTTAGATGAAAACAACGCCACAGCCAGCGGGCCGGTGAACTCAAGGGCAACTGCAATCCCTAAGGGAATACGTTCAATCGCCAAATAAAACAGTATGTTCATACCGCCTAAGCACAGACCGTAGACAATAATGCTGCGCCAATCTCGCCCCTGCGGGAGTGCTCGCCACGGGCGAAACACTAACCAAAGTACGGCAGCTGCAAACCCTAAACGCAGGGCGGTGGTGCCATCAGGGCCAATGATAGGGAAAAGCTGTTTGGCTAAAGATGCACCAGATTGAATGGTCACCATAGCGAGCAATACACTGCCTACGGCAGTGAGAAGTACACGATTGATTTGCATCGAGAAACTACCCAAAAGAATTAATAATCGAAGTGGCGGCATTCTACCTGATGAAATGTGATTTCACACTTTATGCGCTGCGCTTATTTGTGCATTGTGTGCACTTATGGGCTTCGTGCACAGAGCACAGCTTCGCTGTCTACACACTGGTGTGCTAAGCATGCGCGGTGCTTATTGATAGCTCTCGGCTACTAGGGCATACGCTTCGCGTACTTATGAGCTGCGCACACTTTACGCACTTCGTGCACTTATGAGCTGCGCACACTTTACGCACTTCGTGCACTTATGGGCTTCGCCCACGTCATCCCTGACGCTTTTTCAAACGGAATCCATTCCGTCCAACTTACTTTTCTTCAACAGCTAAGAAAAGTAAGCACAAATTTATCGGGAATGAATTTGAACATCCGAAGGATGGCCTAAGAGTATTTATAAAGACATCAGTATTAATAAATACATCCTATTAATAAAGACATCCAACTCTAGAATCGTAAATATTAATAGAGACAGCCATCTTTAGAATCGTGTAAAAAACTCTCCTGCATAGGGGAAGAAACCCCTCAATAGGCGTTAAAGTACTTTTGATCTGAATGATTGGGGATTTTTACTGGAATATTAAGTGTTGCGGAAGAAAACGGCGCGTCAGGTCAATTTTTAGGCAAGCGTCAACGCTACAAGAGATGCATTAGATGTGTTAATTGCAATGTCTTATGCGCGTTTTAACAACGCTTTGGCTTTGGTCATTCCCCGCAGCCGTTGA
>NZ_BAEP01000009.1 GCF_000315015.1 Paraglaciecola mesophila KMM 241
CCCATTTCTGATTAGGCTTCTTTGCTGTGAAATCTCGGTTTAAGACGTTTTCGGCGATTCTGCCGACTTCACCTTTATAGGATTTATATCTTTTAGGCCTTACTTTCGATTTAAGACCAAGCTCATTCATAAGACGCTGAACGCGTTTGTGGTTAATCACCAAGCCCATTGTTCTCAGGGCACTGGTTATTCTGCGATAGCCATATCGGCCTTTATGTTTGTGATAGATATCACGTATTTTTACGCGTAAGTCAGTATCGGCACAGGGCAGTTTGAGCGTACTACGGTGATAGTAATATACGCTTCTGGACAGCCCTGTGGCCTTTAGTAAGTGTTGTAAGCTGTATGTTGCCTTGAGCTCTTCGACGACTACCGTCTTGTCTTTGCTTTTTTCTGTCTGGCTTGAGCCAAGGCTTCCAACTTTTTTAGAACAGCATTCTCTGCACGTAAATACTCCAACTCATCTCTGAGCTCTTTCTCAGTCATCTGCTCCGATGGTTTTGGTGTAGGAGAGAGATTTGTCACGCGAGGCCTACCTTTTTTCTGTGGTTTTAGACGAGTTATACCGTCGCGAGCATAAAGCTTTTGCCACTGAAATAAAATACCAGGGGACGATAAGTCGAAGTAGGCACTGGTGTAGCTAAGGGACCAATGGTTAGTTGCCATTGTCTTAAGTACGTGAAGTTTAAATTCACAGGAATACGGATACTGTTTATGGATAAAGCTATTAATACCATTGAGGCTATAGACCTGAGCCCAGTAGCAAATAAGGCTAGAATTAACTTTGTACTTTAAGGCTAACGCCCTAGAGCTCTCTTCTTGGAAGAGGCGAGCGAGCTTTAACTTAAATACTCTGTGATGTTTGGACATAAAAAGACCCCCAGTAATTGGAATGTCCAACTATTGGGGGTCACTTCA
>NZ_BAEP01000008.1 GCF_000315015.1 Paraglaciecola mesophila KMM 241
TGCCTCCCTTTTACGATCTTTTAAGCGCCTTTGTGAGGCAGTATGACCGGTGCTTATTGAACTTCTTCGGTGTCACCAAATTCGCCCGCGAAAAGTGGGCTACTTAAGTAACGCTCAGCGGCGCTTGCGAGTAATACAACGATAACTTTGTCGGCGTTTTCTGGTTTTTCTGCCCAGCGTTTGGCAGCCGCGACTGCGGCGCCTGAGGAAATCCCCACTAAAATACCTTCCTCTTTCATCAACCGATGCGCCATCTGCATACTTTCTTCGTTGGTTACCTGCTCAACGGCGTCGATAATATCCAAGTCAAGGTTACCAGGGATAAAGCCCGCGCCAATGCCTTGAATTTTATGTGGGCCAGGAGTTAATGGCTCACCGGCTTTCGCTTGGCTGATAACAGGGGAATCAGTTGGCTCAACTGCTACAGAGATAATGTCCTTACCTTGGGTATTCTTAAGGTAACGGCTGACACCAGTAATAGTACCACCTGTGCCAACACCGGCTACGAAAATGTCGACTTTTCCGTCAGTGTCATTCCAAATCTCTGGGCCTGTGGTTTTCTCATGAATTTCAGGGTTTGCTGGGTTTTCAAACTGTTGCAAAGGGACATATTTGCCCGGCGCTGACGCAATAAGCTCTTCAGTGGCAGCAATTGCGCCTTTCATGCCTTTAGCTGCTTCAGTTAATACGAGATTGGCACCCAGTGCTTTTAGCAACTTACGACGCTCAAGGCTCATAGAGCTTGGCATCGTTAAGGTAATTTTGTAGCCACGAGCAGCCGCTACAAATGCCAATGCGATCCCAGTATTACCACTGGTTGCTTCAATCAATTCTTTATCTTTGGTTAATATTCCGCGTTTTTCAGCGTCCCAAATCATGTTGGCGCCAATGCGACATTTTACACTGAAGCTCGGATTGCGGGATTCGATTTTTGCATAGACGTTACCACCAGTAACACGGTTTAATTTAACCAGCGGGGTTTTACCGATAGCGAGGGAATTGTCGTCATAAACTTGCATAAATTTTCCTTTCTGGGGTCTGGGTAGTGCCTAATTTGTTACGTCTTTCGTTAAGCTGACGTAAGTTTATACTTATTAGTCAATGGCACTTTCTGTCTAAGAATTTTAATCTGTGTCACGCCTTAGGTTTTTCTGACACCTAAGGTCAGGTTACTTAGATTAAGGCGAAGTGACCAAATTCAAAGTGCTTTTTAGCTATATCTTATGGAAATAGTTAACTCTAAGCATTATTCATTGGTAATTGACCTGCGCTCACGGTTAACTATTGCATAAATAAAGTTGCGTAAGTAATGACACTCGTCTTTGTAGGCAGTTCAAATCGGGCGCAGTTCCCCTAATAAATAATGTATCTATGGCTTTACTGCTTCTACAAGCAGTGGTCGATTAACCCAACGAATAAACCGAGGTATTGATGTCTTTTAATGGAACGAGTAACTATATTGCTAGCGATGAACTAAGGCTGGCGGTGAATGCGGCGATCACATTAGAGCGCCCATTATTGATTAAGGGGGAGCCAGGAACAGGCAAAACCATGCTAGCAGAGGAGCTCGCAGCAAGTTTAGGCACTGAGTTGATTCAATGGCATATTAAGTCGACCACTAAAGCACAACAGGGTTTATACGAATATGATGCCGTGTCTCGATTACGTGATTCTCAACTAGGTGATGACAAAGTACACGATATTAAAAATTACATCGTCAAAGGCAAGTTGTGGCACGCCTTTGAAAATAACAACCGCCCAGTATTACTCATTGATGAGATTGATAAAGCGGATATCGAGTTTCCGAACGATTTACTGCAAGAACTGGATAAGATGGAGTTCTTTGTTTACGAGACTCGCGAGACCATAAAAGCGGTGCAACGTCCGATCGTGATCATTACTTCTAATAATGAAAAAGAACTGCCAGATGCATTTTTGCGTCGTTGTTTCTTTCATTACATTCAGTTTCCTGATCAAGATGAAATGCGACGCATTGTGGATGTTCACTTCCCGGACATTAAAAAAGATCTGCTGAGCCAAGCGCTAGAGTCGTTTTTTAACTTACGTGATATTCCAGGTTTAAAGAAAAAGCCATCTACCTCTGAGCTAATCGACTGGTTGAAACTACTCGTGGCAGAAGATATCTCTCCTGAGGCGTTAAAAGATAAAGACAGCAAAAAGTCGATCCCTCCTCTGTACGGTGCATTGCTTAAAAACGAGCAAGATATTCATCTTTTTGAAAAACTGGTATTTATGGCGCGTCGCTAATGTTGGTTGATTTCTTTTTTAAGCTAAGAGAGTACAAGCTCAAAACCAGCTTAAGTGAGCTAATGGACTTACTGCGCGCTTTACAAGCTGGCGTGGTATTTGCGGATATTGAAGCATTTTATTATTTGGCCCGCTTGTGTTTAGTCAAAGATGAAAGCCAATATGACAAATTCGATAAAGCCTTCGCGGATTACTTCGAAGGTGTGCAGCAAATCGACTTATTCGGCAAAGACATTCCAGAAGAATGGTTACGTAAAGAAATTGAGCGTCATTTTAGTGAAGAAGAAAAGGCTAAAATCAAAGCCCTTGGTGGCTTAGATGAGTTGATGAAAACCCTAAAAGAACGCCTTGCTGAACAAGAGAAACGCCATCAAGGCGGCAATAAATGGATTGGCACTGGTGGCACATCACCTTTTGGAGCGAATGGCTACAATCCTGAAGGTGTGCGGATAGGACAAGACAAAAATCGTAACTTTTCGGCAGCCAAGGTTTGGGATAAGCGCGAGTTTAAAGACTTAGCAGGCAATGTTGAGCTGGGCACTCGGAACATAAAAGTTGCCTTGCGTAAACTGCGTAAATTCGCCAGAAGTGGCACCAGCGAAGAGCTAGATATGCCTCACACCATAGAGGGCACAGCTAAAAACGCAGGCTTGCTTGATATTCAGATGATGCCTATTCGGCGTAATGCCATTAAAGTGTTGATGTTTTTTGATGTAGGGGGCTCAATGGACGCCCACATTAAAGAGTGTGAAGAGTTATTCTCGGCGGCGCACACAGAATTTAAGCATTTAGAGTATTTCTATTTTCATAACTGCGTGTACGAGGGCGTGTGGAAAGACAACAAACGCCGGGGCAAGGAAACCATGTCGGTGTTTGATGTTATTCACAAATATGGCGCTGACTACAAAGTGATTTTCGTCGGTGATGCCACCATGGGCCCTTACGAAATTACCTATCCTGGTGGCAGTGTTGAGCACTGGAACGAAGAGCCTGGTGCCCTTTGGATGCAACGCATTTTGGAGCATTTCAAACATGGTATTTGGTTAAATCCGCAGCCTCAACAATATTGGAATTACTATGCCTCTATCGGTATCATGCAAGACATTATGGAACAGCGCATGTATCCCTTGACGATCGACGGCTTAGGGGAGGCAATAAAAGCGCTACACAAAAAATAAAAAAGGTGGGCGCGTGAGCGAACCAATACAATCAGCTACAGAAGACGCGCCCGTAAATCCCGCTCATTTAAGCCAAAAAGAAACACGCAATATGGTTACGCCCTATGCGTTTCATGTTTCTAAGTCCCTTTTCGGAACGCCTTTGGCTCGTCCCATCAAACGCGCGTTTGCACTGCTGATAGATGCCGCACTTATTGGTTTACTAAGTCAGGCAAGTAACATTTTGCTGGCACTTATTGCAGCCATCACTTTTTTCAGGGCCGGTAACCGTTTAAAAAAGAAAAAGCGGTTTAACGTTGCGCGAATTTCCCTGCGATTTGTTACGGCCATTTTAGTTTTTTTAATTGCTGCACAAAGTATTGAGTTCGTGCAAGAGGTAATAGAAACCCCAGACGAAAATCAAAAAGTACGCTCAGAATTAGTCGAAGACGATGTACTCGGCGATTTAGAGTTGGATAAGGTCGAAGATTTAGCTTTGATAGGGTTAACCGCGAAATATCTATTTGAAACGAAAAGCGTGGCTAAAGACATCGAATACGGCAAGTGCATTGAGCCGTTAGTTTGCTGGACGACGCTAGGTGAAAAACTCGCGACGGATTTAGCCACTATGCCCATAGATAAAAAGGTTGCTGAAGAGCTGTTTAGTGGGTATCGCGATGCAGTCAGTGACGATTTATCTCCTCAGCAAAAAAGCCAGCTAGAGGTTGCCATGACACAAACGTATGAGCGCATGTATAGCGAGAACCACCTTTCGCAAAGCGATACAAAACAAAGTGAAATTGAACAAAGTGAGGTAGACAATATTGACTTTGAAAACGCTTTTAAAACACGTACTGAAGGTAAGGCTCTCCCTGACAACCTTGATACTAACGATGAAAGTGAAAATGCTGGCCAAAGCGCTGAACAAAAAGAAAATGCCCAATCCTTTTTTGACACCTTGAGCGAAATTGAAGGGCCACGTGCGAAAGGCTCGTCGCCACCGAGTATTCTGGCTTGGGTGCAAGGAATAGCTGCCGATCTTGGCCTGGGATTTGGCTGGGCAGCTTTCTATTTTAGTATTTTCACCGCTTGGTGGCACGGACAAACGCCGGGTAAACGTGTGCTGGGTATTCAGGTCATTAAGCTGGATGGTAGTAGTTTGAATTTATGGGAAAGCTTTGGCCGCTATGGTGGTTATGGCGCAGGGATAGCGACAGGACTATTAGGATTTTTACAAATTTACTGGGATCCTAACCGCCAAGCAATCCAAGACAAAATTTCTGAAACGTTAGTGATCGACTTACGTAACGAGCGAGTGGAGTTTGTGCATCCTCATACCGTACCCGAGCAATCAGCGGTTAAATCAACATCAAATGAATCAACAGACAACGAGTAGTTAAGTGGCAAATAGATTAAACCAATTGTTAAAGCAGTGGCAGGGCAGTAAAAATTCACAAAAGTGGGTGTTAGCCACCATCATAGAAACTGACGGCTCTTCCTATCGAAAAGCCGGTGCAATGATGATGATCAACGATTTAGGGCAATATTTTGGGTTACTCAGTGGCGGCTGTTTAGAGTCCGATATTATGTTACAAGCGCGTCGATGTTGGGATTCACGGCGCAACCGTATCGTCGAATATGATATGCGTGAAGAAGAAGACTTGGCGTGGAAACTGGGTATTGGCTGTGGTGGTATGGTGCGCATATTATTGCAACCAGTGGATGAGGCGAATCAGTATTTGCAGCTTGATTCGTTGTACGCGCTATTAGAAAACAACCAAACCGCAGAATATTGCCAAGTCATTAACGAGCAAGCCCCGCTTAATACGTTAAAGAAACTAACGTCAAAGCAAGTAAATCCGGAGCAATTAACTCCGGAGCAAGCAACGTCAAGTCAATTAGCTTTGAAAGAGGCGGACATCGACGGTGACAATGAAACACAGCAGGTGGTTTTCAAGCAATACCTAAAACCCGCGCCACATCTAGCCGTGTTTGGTGGCGGTGTAGACGCTCGCCCAGTGGTGTCTATAGCGACGCAACTTGGGTGGCAAGTGACCTTGGTCGACCCACGCACCAGTTACGCAAGAAATGGTCATTTTGATAACAGTGTTAACGTGGTACGTGACGCCATTGAGTCGCTGGAGCAAAGTCGATGGTTACAGCAAATTGATATGGTCATCATCATGACTCACAATATTACATTAGATGCCAAATCGTTGGCACTAGCGCAGAAAAGTAGCGCAAAGTATGTAGGTATGCTTGGCCCAATTCACCGTACTGATCGGGTGCTTGATTTGATCCCCACCACCCGTGAAAAGCTTGTTAAACCCTTAGCTAATCCGGTTGGATTACGCTTAGGTGGAGAGCTACCTGAATCAATTGCTTTATCTATGCTATCTGAGGCCCATGCCTTTATTGAGCAGCAAAATGGGTTATCTATCAGCGGCATTCTCCCCCAATGAATGAAGCCCATGGTAAACCTCCTTCAATAGCGGCGCTAATGTTGGCAGCAGGCCAAAGTAAGCGCTTTAATGGCACTAAGCAATTGGCTGATGTGAATGGCAAGCCCATGTTGCTTCACACCCTTGATAATCTGACATCAAATGGGTCTTTGCTTGAAAAGCTGACCGAATTGAATGTCATTTTAGGCGCTAACGCCGCGGAGCTCCTTTCTGTGGTACCTGCTTATGCAACATCCCATATATTTGAGCATTGGCAGAAAGGAATGGGGGCAACGCTGGCGTTTGGCGTGAAAAAAGTAAACAGCGAGTCATCCCATTTATTGGTGACTTTAGCTGATCAGGTCGCTTTAACACGTGAGCATATAGCCACAATGCTGCATCATTGTATTGCTTCGCCCGATAAGATCATCGCCGCTAGATACAAAGGTGTACTGGGTGCGCCGGTTGTTTTCCCTCGTCGTTACTTCGTGCAACTAATAGCATTAAACGCCGACGTTGGGGCACGTAAAATACTGCAGCAACACCAAGAAGATGTGTTGGCGATAGACATTACTCATGCACAGTATGATATAGATACACAAATTGACCTTGCTCGCTGGCAACAAACGCCAGCGGACGACAGCACTCGTTAGCAAAAGATAATCACCTAAATGGAGCATTAAATGATTCGTTTTAACCTAAACACTAAACCAGTAGAAATCGACGCCGACCCAAATATGCCCTTATTATGGGCCTTGCGTGATGTGCTGGGCATGACGGGCACGAAGTTTGGCTGTGGCATGGCCCAGTGCGGTGCATGTACGGTACATCTTGATGGTCAACCTATACGGTCATGCGTCATGCCATTATCTGCTATTGCTGATAAAGACATTAGCACAATTGAAGGCTTGTCAGCGACCGGCGAACACCCTGTTCAACAAGCGTGGCTTGAGCACAATGTACCTCAATGTGGGTATTGTCAGTCTGGGCAAATCATGAGTGCTGTGGCGTTGTTAGAGGAACACCCAAATCCAGATGATGAAACAATAGATTCCTACATGCAGGGCAATATTTGTCGCTGTGGTACGTACCCACGCATCAAAGCGGCCATTAAAACCGCTGCTAAAAATAAGCAAACTGCTTTCGATTACACTTTAGCTAAAGAAGTTGGAGGTCAGGCATGAGCGCTCGTAATGACATAAAATCAGTCAGTCGCCGAGACTTCCTCCGCTATACCAGTGTTGCTGGTGGCGCTCTGGTACTGGGCACGTTGCTGCCTAGCATAACGCCAGCTTGGGCTTCATCAACTGTTGACGATGCTGCAAATACGTTGAACTTGTTTGTCAGCATTGATAATGACGGCACCGTCAACATCGTTTGTCATCGTAGTGAAATGGGACAAGGTGTGCGCACGGGTATTCCACAGATAGTCGCTGATGAGTTATGTGCTGATTGGTCAAAAGTGAATGTGGTGCAAGGACTCGGTGACGAAGCATATGGCAGCCAAAATACCGATGGCTCTCGCTCAATTCGCCGTTTTTATACCACGATGCGCGAAATGGGTGCGACCGCTAGAACCATGCTTGAAAATGCCGCCGCGCAGACATGGGGCGTGCCTGTCAGTGACGTTTTCGCTGAAAACGGTGCGGTAGTGCATAAAAGTTCAGGTAAGTCGTTGAGCTTTGGTGAACTAGCACAGGTGGCAAGCCAGCAAAACGTTCCAGAGGTAAAAGATTTAACGTTTAAGTCGCCAAAAGACTTCAAATTCATTGGCAAGCCAGTGACATCGGTGGACTTACCTAAAGTGCTGACCGGAGACACGGTTTTCGGCCAAGATGTGCAATTAGACGACATGCTTTACGCGAGCATTGAGCGTTGCCCAGTTGTCGGTGGCACGGTAAAAGCCTTCGATAAAGAAGCGTCGCGTGGCGTGGCAAATGTGGTTGACGTGATTGAAATGCCCGAACAAAGTTTTCCGGTATTGTTTAAGAATTTGAATGGCGTTGCGGTATTGGCTAGTAATACTTGGTCGGCACTACAAGGTCGCAAGGCGTTAAATGTCACCTGGGATTTAGGCGATAACCAAAGTCACGATTCAGATGCTTATTTAGCTGAACTTGAGAAGCGCATAGTCACCAAGGGCAAGTCAATTCGCAGTGTGGGTGATGCGTATAAAGCATTTGATACGGCAGATACGAAACTTGATGCAACCTACACAGTGCCTTATTTGGTGCATGCCCCCATGGAGCCACCTGCGGCCACCGCAGTGTTTAAAGATGGCCACTGTGAAGTGTGGGCATGTACCCAAACGCCGCAATCAACTCAACAGAATGTTGCCGGTGCCCTAGGGATTGATAAGAGCAAGGTAAAAGTGAACGTTACTTTGTTGGGCGGAGGCTTTGGACGTAAATCTAAACCTGACTTTTCAGTAGAAGCGGCGGTATTGGCGCAAAAAACCGGTAAGCCGGTAAAAGTGGTGTGGAGCCGTGAAGATGATATTCGCCATGGCTATTATCATGCGATCAGCGCCCAACATTTCCAAGCTGGACTAGATGAGGCCGGTAAAGTCACAAGTTGGGTTCAACGCACTGCGTTTCCAAGTATTAGTTGGACATTCACCGGCACCACTGACGAGCCGCAAACGGGGGAATTGTCCCTTGGTTTTGGTGATCTTCCTTTTGCTATCGAAAACTTGTCTTGTGAAACTCATAAAGCGCCGGCCCATGTGCGTATTGGTTGGATACGTTCAGTTAGCAATATTCAGCACGGCTTTGCGATTGGTTCGTTTGTGGACGAATTAGCGGCAAAATCTTCGGTTAGCCCACACCAAATGTGGCTAAATCTTATAGGGGATGACCGAATAGTTGACCCGAAGACCCAAGGGTTTAAATATGAGAACTATGGTGAGTCTTACGATAATTTTCCTATCGAAACGAAGCGCTTGAAGAATGTGTTAAACGAACTGATGGCGAAATCGGGTGCGAATAGCCCTACAGCCGATAATGAAGGCTGGGGGATAAGTGTGCATCGTAGCTTCGTGTCTTATGTGGCGGTGGCGACTAAAGTGCAAGTAGCAAACGACAAAGTTTCTGTGCTTGAAATGCATTCTGTGATTGACGCGGGTAGGGTGATTAACCCTGACCGAGTAAAATCACAGCAAGAAGGGGCAATGATATTTGGTTTATCAATTGCCTTAATGGGGGAAGTTACGATCAAAGAAGGAGCAGTTGAGCAGTCTAATTACCATGATTATACTGTACTTCGTATGCACCAGAGCCCGAAAATTGTGACCCACATTATTCAGTCAGACGCTGCGCCGGGTGGCGTGGGTGAGCCTGGTGTGCCGCCTGTAGCCGCGTCGGTAACCAATGCGATTTATCAGGCCTCTGGTAAGCGTATTCGCGCTTTACCCGTAAACAAAGTGTACTCGGTATAACGTTAAATAGGCGTTAGATGTATAAGGTCATAGCAACATCTTTCGTTGCTATGGCCTGATAGTAATGTCCTTGAATGGCTGATAGGTTCTGCGGGTTTTGCACTGTAAATGCTGACAGAGTGCTATCAAGTCGTCTGCGCATTTTAATCAAATCAAATTCTAACAATACATCACCCGCCTTATATTGTTGCCCTACCTTAGCGATACGTTTAAAGCCTTCACCCATCATGGTGTGGCTGTTCATACCTAATTGAATATAAAACCGCAGGCCATTCTTAGCGACTAAGGTTATGCAATGAGCGGTTTCAGGCAAAGCGGTCACAATACCTGCGTAAGGGGCGAAGAGTTGATAACCAGAAGGCTCAATCGCCACTCCGTCACCGTACATGCCTTGACTAAAAAGCGCGTTGGGGATATTCACAATTGGCGATATCCTACCTGACAAAGGGGACTGTACCGGCAATGCCTTTTTAAAAGTCTTAGGGGGCGATGGTGCAACGATAGATTTAAACAAGGCCTTACTCTGTGACTTTGTAGCCATCGGTGCGCAAAGCATCAACGGCGGCTTTTAAATCACTGTGTTTTATCAAAAAGTAATCGGTGTCAAAGGTGGATACGACAAAAATGCTCACATTCACTTTGGCGAATACCGAGCCTAACTGCGCCATGATCCCCACCATGGACAAACTTAGCGGGCCTAGCACCTCTAACGCTCGCCAATTAGCGTCACTGGCTTCACTTTGCACTTTTACATCATCTGGCACCACTACGCTTAACTCATCTTCGGTTTTACTGATAAAGAATATTGGGGATTGGAGAACGTCATCAGGAATGGGGGAGTCGTGATCTAAGCTGTGGATACAAAAAGTTGCTGAATGAAGGGCTAACGTCTGTTTAGGCATGAAGAGTCCGTTTTCAACTAATAATTGCGTCTATTTTGCGGCCTTTGGCGAACAACGCAAGTACTTCTGCTTGATTATTCATGCATTGGATATTGTCAACACCATGAACGTCAGCGACAGGTAGGGTCTGGTTGGACCAGGGCTATATATTCGGCACAGATCGTTCGTTTGCTGATCGTACGGCAAAACGGTCGATCATTTTATTTGTTGCTTATTCACAAATTTGTGGTCTGTTATTCACATTAACTGTGAATTATACCGGTGTTATCCACTGAATCTGTGGATAACCTTGTTGAGTTCTTTGATATTGTGCCTTAATCGCTTGATATGACTAACAATTTTTAAGTTGGTTGTAAAACGCACAGTTTTAATTGGAAAGCATCTATGTTGATAACTTGCAATAGTTAAAACCACCTTTTTGGTTAGTTTTAATTGTTTAAATGTTAATCATTCTGGCTGCGATCGGATTCGATCGCGATTTTATCAGATGTTTAGCCCATCAATTTGATGCGTGAAAAATCCTGTTGTTTAATAAATTCACTGAAACTGTCCGCCAGTGCCTCAGTTTGACGTAATACTTGTTGCCAGTATTCGATACGTTCTTGGGTAGGCATTTTAGTAAAATCTTCTCGGTCGGGGATCTTGCCAAATGGTAGAGAAGCGATAAATTCATCAGATGGCACTAACATCACCGTTTTATCATAATTAAGGGCGTTGACCCTGCGTTTAAGAGACTTGTCGAACCAGCCCGCTTTAGGCTGAGCATTAAAATGCGGATATAAGGTTAACTTAGGGGAATTTTTTAGTGAAATATCGAAATGGTAGTCGATGATACCACCATCTCTGTACATACCTTTTGGCGCACCGGGAATATTCCTAATACCTAACATCACCATTGGGATTGAGCCAGACGCTAATAATGATTCTTTTATATTGGCTTGAGTTAAGGGCACTTTATGAGTCAGAAAACCACTTTCGTCTTCAATACTCAGTGTACTGTTAGCATTTTGGAAAACAAAACGTTCATACTGTTTGGTCAGTAAACGTCGATTCATTCTATTTAAAGCATAACTTTTAACCAGGCCAGCAATTTGTAGCGGCTTACGCTCAGAAGCAACCAGTCCATTTGATTTAGCTACCAAGAAATGTGCTTTGAATATGGGGTTATCAATGATTTCTTGAGCACCGTGCTCATCAAAAACTCTATCAAGCAGCGCGCGAGCACTGTTACTAATAGCTAGTGGGGTCACATCATCTTCATAGGACGTTTCAGAATAATATTTCGCTAAACGAGTAATAGCGCTAACGGGATCATTTTGTGCAAAGCAAGCTGCACGAAAAGCACCTGCCGATGAACCGATGAGGTTCAAAGGGTCAGTTCGATTAGCAAAGAACTCACCGAATAAGTACTTATCTAAGCCAAATAAACTAAACCACTTAGGACCGCCGCTAGCGCCTAGAAAAGAACTGAAAATACTTTGTTGAAATCCTTCTTTTTCGATCAGCGTTAGGGCTGACTTTCCTGCGTAAATATCTAACATAATCAAAGCTAAAACGTAATTAAAAATATGTAGTTAGCTTACCCAAACTGAGATGATATTGCTGAATAAAGTTGTAATAAGTCTATTAAATTTTTAGCTGGTTATCGCCTTAGACAAGTGGGATTTTCGACTTACTGGTGTAACATTTTAATTTACTAGGCATTCGGAATTGATGAAAAGCATAGGTGGATAGCACCGCTATTATCTTATTTGTCTATAAATTCAGCATCTGATCACTTGCGATGAAAAACCGCTTGCAGTCAGTCAATAGCATCGTTATTATACGCGCCGCTTCGAGGGATTCCTCAGGCAATATCTACACAGTGCGTCCGTAGCTCAGTTGGTTAGAGCACTACCTTGACATGGTAGGGGTCGGATGTTCGAGTCATCTCGGACGCACCACTTCTTTACATTCCCCTTTTTTGTATATTTTACAATAGCGTTACTTTATTTCCGATTGGTATTCTGTGATTGAATTTCCTGTTTGAATTGATCCGCTTTGTTAGTCATTAAATCCACACTTTTAATTCGTACTCTAATTAATCTCCCTCCCAAGTATTAACATTGTCAATATTGTTACAAGTGGCGCAATAAAATTTTATCAGCTGATAACAAATCTCACATTCTCATAAAATACAATCTGGATTTTATTGTATAACATGTTGAATTTAATGGTTTAATGTTATTTTTTTTGCTTTTTTTTATCTGTTCTGTGTGAATAAAAGAGTTTGGTATGTTAGCCTAAGCACTGTATTTAAGCTGATGTCAAATGTGATTTTTAAAATTTCACCTGTGATTCTGTGTCTAAATTTTAATTAATAGATCTAACTCAATGCATTTTAGTTGGTTGATATAAGTATAAAAGCATGTGGTGTATATCTTGCTCGCTCAGTACAAGGGGCACAGCTTTTAGTTGAAAAATTCTTAAAAGCCCAGTGCTTTGAGCCTAGTACTTGTAGCCCTCTAGAGAAGGAGCGTTACTTAGGAAAATAGCATTAAAGGATTTAGCATTCAGAACACAATACTAAGGGCCATATCGTTAACCCGGCCAATAACAATAAAAGTGCAAGACTAGTAATAGGAAGGAAAATGTCACTTATGTGGCACAAACCTAATAATAAGAAATGACAAGAGCAAAGAAACCGTGTTTTTAGTGATGAGTAAGACCAATTTTCTGGGGCCGCTTTTGCGTTACGCATAGTAGGGGCTAGGGCTGGTTATTACTAGGCCGTAGAGGGTGTTCAGCGCTTAAATGTTGTCGACAATAAAGTTAGTAATGAGGAACCAATATTTATTTTATAGTGAAAGGACATAATATGAAACTCACACAGTGTATCGGACCAGCCCTTCTATCAGGTGCATTAGCGAGCTCTTTCAGCACATCGGCTGTAGAAGTTAGCGAACAAGAACTGGCGACACTAAAAGCACAAATTTCAGCGTTGCAGGCTCGCTTAGAACAGCTGGAAAACCAAACTAATCCCACTAATATTGCGGCAAATTCGCCTCTATCATCCAACGCAGAATCTTCTGAATCAGTTGATTTAACTCTACAAGATAAGAAAGTCGAAACAAACACTGTTGAAACCGAACGTGCAGAGCCTGAATCGACCGATGGGGTCACGTTTGGCGGTGCCATTCGAACGAATTACAGTTATACCTCTTATGATGACGGTAATAAGAACCGAGGTGGTGACTTCGATTTTGATATCTTCCGCATCAACATGAGTGGCGAAGTAGGGGGGGTCACATTAAATAGTGAAATTCGCTTCTTTGATTACATGACGGCTGTTAAATATGCTTACGCAGGTTATCAATTCAGCGAGAACTGGCAAGTACAGGCCGGTATCACTCAAGTGCCGTTTGGTAACCAAGCATACAACTCACAAAATTATTTTTTCAGTACCAACTATTACTTGGGTTTAGAGGATGATTTTGATTTGGGTGTGGTCTTTAAACGCAGCGTAGCCGACAACTGGCAGCTAGATGTAGGTTTCTTTAAAAATGATGAACTCGGCGGCGTCGATGGCTACGTAGACAATCGCTCAGACCGCTATTCATATGATATTGTTGGTATTCGAGCGCAAGGTGATGGTATTTACGATGAACCCACCGAAGGGTTAGGGGAATACAATACCTTAGCTGGCCGCTTCGCTTATCATTTTACCTCGGGTGAGGTGAAGACGGAGGTCGGGGTATCTGCGTTACAAGGCGGTATTCATAACGGTGAGAAGCGCGCTGGGGATTATCAAGCGTGGGCGTTTCATACCAGCAGTCAATACAGAAATTGGCATCTACAATTTCAACACAGTCAATATGACTATGATATTGGAGAGGCTGACCGCTTAGCCGTTGGGGCATATTCGTTTTATGATTCAATTGCTGCTGATGCTAAATCAACCACACTCAACATTGCCTATGATATGGCTGTTGATTTCGGCCCTGTAACTGACTTGCAGTTCTACAACAATTTTGGATTGGTATATGACAAGTCTGACAACAGCGAAGATACCATGATGAATGTGTTGGGCATGTCGGTGGCAGCAGGTGGGTTATTCACCTATTTCGATTTGGTGCACGCAAAGAATCAACCTTTTGTGGGGGGCAGTGCTGCGGGTGATACCGATGAAACGGAGCAACGTTTTAATATTAATATTGGCTACTACTTCTAATCGATAATTTCGCGATGGTATTTGTGTTCATTTTTATAAATACGATTACAAACACACTCAATTTGAAGCACATTAATAAGTTACACATACTCAAAAAATTTTGAAACACAGGTTAATAAAAAGGACATTTCGATGAAAGAGAATAAAGATCCGATGATACCGGACGGGGAGGTCAACCCCATTGATACTGACTATCAAGTGGGACAAGACAATATCGTGGTCAGTGTTGGTCCGTTTGGATTAGACATACACAACCGCGTATTTGCGGTGTCAGGGGTAATGATTATTGCATTCGTGGCACTGACATTATTATTCCAAGCGGAAGCTGAACCCTTTTTCGGTGACATTCGAAATTGGCTAACGGGTAATTTGGATGGCTTTTTTATGGGAGCGGCGAATATATTCGTCATACTATGTTTGGTATTGGTTATTTCCCCCTTAGGTCGCGTGCGTTTAGGCGGCACCGAAGCGAAACCTGATTACAGTTATTTAGGTTGGTTTTCTATGCTGTTTGCTGCAGGCATGGGCATAGGCTTGATGTACTATGGCGTTAGTGAACCATTGGGGCATTTCGGTACTGCTTTTGCTGGACCGACACTCGAGAACGGCGTTCGCACCGATTACGCTCCCCTAGCAGGCGCAGCCGGCGACGCGGTTGCAGCACAAAAACTGGCGATGGCCGCCACCATTTATCACTGGGCACTTCACCCATGGGCAATTTACGCCATTATGGCCTTAGGCTTGGCATTATTCTCTTTCAACAAGGGATTGCCACTGACTATTCGCTCGGTTTTCTATCCTATTTTAGGTGAGAGAGTATGGGGATGGCCTGGTCATATCATTGATATTTTGGCGATCTTGGCAACCTTATTTGGTTTAGCGACATCATTGGGGCTAGGGGCATCTCAAGCCGCATCAGGCTTACATTCAGTATTCGGATTACCGTTAGGTGAGACAACTGAGATATTGTTAGTGCTAGGCATAACAGCGTTGGCGCTGTTTTCAGTGGTAGCCGGCCTTGATGCTGGCGTTAAAAAGCTGTCTGAAATTAATATGGTTTTAGCGGTATTATTGGTGGCCTTTGTACTTGTTGTCGGGCCGACAATAGCGATCCTGACAGGATTTTTTGACAACATGGTATCTTATATTCGTTACTTACCCGAGTTAGCGAATCCGGTCGGGCGTGAGGATACCGGCTTCGCAACTGGATGGACTGCTTTCTACTGGGCGTGGTGGATTTCCTGGAGTCCTTTTGTGGGGATGTTTATCGCTCGGGTTTCTCGTGGCCGTACGGTTCGTGAATTCATTATTTCAGTACTGCTTGTGCCATCAGTTGCTTGTGTATTTTGGATGACAGTGTTCGGTGGAACCGCTATTCAACAAGTTGTCGTTGATGGTTACCAAGCAGCGGTAAATGCTGACTTACCATTACAACTGTTTGCTGTACTTGAGGGGCTTCCTTTAGCGAATATCACTTCGTTTGTGGCCATTGTGTTAGTTATAGTGTTCTTTGTGACGTCATCTGACTCAGGCTCTTTGGTGATTGATGTTATCTCGGCTGGCGGTAAGGTAGAAGCGCCGACACCTCAGCGCGTATTTTGGTGTGTATTTGAAGGTTTAGTCGCCGTTTCTCTGATACTAGGCGGCGGGCTCATTGCACTTCAAGCCATGGCTGTGTCCACTGGATTCCCGTTTACCATAGTGTTGTTAATTGCGGCATTCTCTATGGTCAAAGGCTTGATGTCTGAACCAAGATAAGTCACTTATCTGATTATACAAATCCAGCTATCAGGCTGGATTTGTTGTTTTTACGCGATACAACTAACCGGTATAATCTACCTCAATAAGTTGTTATTCATTGCCTATTTCCAACAGGAATTGCTGCTCTATGGCCACTGAACAAGTTGAAGTTACCGATTTCTTACAACGACATAAACCGTTTTCAGACTTAGCGGCGTCTGAGTTATCTCATGTGGCGTCGCGGGTAGAAATAGCCTATTACAAGGCAGGCTCACCCATTCTTACATTCGGTCAAGACAACACGCATTGGTTTGTGATCAGAAGCGGTGCTGTTGAAGTGTTTCGTCGAGACGGCGAGTTATACAACCGTTTAGGTGAAGGAAACTTTTTTGGCGAATTAGCCTTAATGCGCAACCGCCCAGTGCGTTTTCCCGTGGTTGCCCTTGAAGATACCTTGGTTTACCTCATCGACGCTGATACTTTTAACAATTTATTCGACAACGATGAGCAGTTCGCTGATTTCGTAGAGGTAGAAGATCGCAGCCGATTACGTGAATCCAGCCCAGATAAAAAAGACAATAATGCGTTGTTAACGGTAAAGGTGGAAAAGCTTATTGAGCAATTGCCGCTGATCTTACCACCCCACACCAGTGTGCAAGATGCTGCTCTGCGAATGACCGAGGAGGGGGTCTCCTCTCTACTCATTTCAAATGAGCATGTAAGCGATGATGCAAGCTCAGATGACGAGCCGGTCATTGGCATCGTTACCGATGTGGATATTCGAAGCCGACTGGTGGCTCACGGACTCGATTTATCCACTCCGGTGACGGACATCATGACTACGCAACTCACGATAGTGCAAAGCAACCAATACGTGTTTGAAGCCATGATGTTAATGTTAAAACACAAGGTGACACACTTACCAGTGCTCAGAAAATCGAAACCCATTGGCTTGATAAGCCATCAAGACATACTGCGTTACGAATCACAAAACAGTTTGTTCGTGGTCAAAAGTATTTTTAATGCACAAAACGTTGATGAACTCGCAGCACTTAAGGATGAAGTGCAAACATGCTTTTCACGCATGGTAGACGAAGATGCAAACTCGCAAATGATCGGCAGTGCAATGGCGGTTATCGGCCGCAGTTTTAAACAACGACTATTGGAGTTGGCTGAGGAAGAGTTTGGCCCGCCGCCGATACCTTATTGTTTTCTCGCCCTTGGCTCAATGGCGCGTGATGAGCAACTCATAGTAACAGATCAAGACAATGCCTTGGTGCTCGATAACCGCTTTGAACCCAAACTGCACGACGGTTATTTTAATGACTTGGCCAACTTTGTTTGTGACGGTTTAGACCGCTGCGGTTATACCTATTGCAAAGGTGGGATTATGGCAACTAATAAAAAATGGCGTCAACCATTGAAAGTATGGGAGCAGTATTTCACTCAATGGATAGATAAGCCGACGCCTGAAACACTTTTACATAGCGCAATATTTTTCGATTTAGACGGAGTGTGGGGGAAAAAAGTGTGGGCCGACACGTTAAATAGACTGATTCGCAAGAAAGCCTTTAAAAATTCCCGTTTTCTGGCATGCATGGCGCGAAACGCATTGCTGCGCACGCCCCCTTTGGGGTTCTTTAAAGACTTTGTGATGGAAACGGATGGACGGCAAACCAATTCTATTAATATGAAGCGTAGGGGGACGGCCCCCATTGCCGATTTAATCCGGGTGCATGCTTTGTCGGTTGGGGCTGAGGGGCGTAATAGCTTTTCGCGGCTCAATGGTGTGATTGATGCCAAAATACTGCCCCCAGGCCGCGGAGTCGACTTACGCGACGCACTCGAGTTTATCGCTATGGTGCGCATTCGCCATCAAGCATTTGATTTGGAAATGAAACGTGTTCCTGATAATGACATTGAGCCAGAGTATTTGTCGGATTTTGAACGTAAAAACTTGCGAGACGCCTTTCAAATTCTCAGCGATGCACAAAAATACATGAAGTATCGATATCAACCTGGTCGTCACTTGTAATGCAAAAGGTCATCGGATGTTTTATTTAGATAAAAAAGCGCTGCAGGATACGCCAAATAATAAACCTGCTGGTAAAGGATTTAATTGGACGGGTGAGTTTGCAAAACGCCAAAAACAAGCAAAGTATCCTGCACTTAAACATTACTACGCCCAAGGGGTAATAAGTGCAGATACCCCTATCGCAGAGGCACCTCTAGTCGCACTAGATTTTGAAACCACAGGTTTAAATCCCAAAACGGATAGCATTGTCAGTATTGGTTTGGTGGCAATGACAGTGAAGCGTATTCGTTGCCAAGAGGCGCAGCACTGGATAATAAAACCGGATACTGAATTGAAAACCAAGTCGGTGGTGATCCACGGTATTACCCACTCTGATGTAGCGGATGCACCGTCATTCAACAGGGTTTTGGATGAGCTATTGCAGCACTTGCAGGGCAAAGTAGTGGTGGCTCATCACAAAGATATTGAAGTTCGTTTTTTAAATTCAGCGCTAAAGCATTATATCGGCGAGGAAATTGTTTTCCCGTGTATCGATACAATGGCCTTGGAAGCGCGCTTTTCCCGCACCATAAAGCGTACATTTCTGCGCAGTTTATTGGGGCAGAAAACGCCGTCCATTCGGCTCACCGATTGTCGCTCTCGCTATCGTTTGCCTTATTATCGACAACATAATGCGTTAACCGATGCATTGGCATGTGCAGAATTGCTGCAGGCCCAGATAGCGTCACATTACCCGGATGATAACGCGCCAATCTCAGCTATCTGGAGTTAAGGCTCGTTGGTGACATGTTACATTGCTTGAATAATGTCTGCCAAAATTGCACATGCGATTTGATTGCTTGTTGATATGCGTTAAAACCCTTGTCACCTTGAACGTCGATAAACCGGCGAAATGGCAAGGCTAAATTCGGTTCTGCACTCAACTTTTGATAGAGCGGTGAAAGCGCATAATGCACGCGGTTCAGTTCACTGCCGATAGGTTGAATTTTCTCGATAAAAAACAAGGTAAATACGTTTTTCAGGTACTTAATTTTCTGACTGGGTTGGCCATCCTCGCACTGCTCATGCAGATCCTGCTTTTGTAACCATAGTGTGGTTCTATTTAATTCTTCTCTTATCACCGATTGGGTTCGCCATGTTTTGGTCGGTAAGTGCGATTTTGAGAGTTGGGATAAATAGCTTTCTAGTTCTTGGCTATTTGAGGCTGTGCGTAGTTGGCTATTTGCGTCTAGCAAATACGATAAAGCACTTTTTGTTGTATGTAGCTCAGTTGAGCTTGCTGAGTCAAAAAAATCACTGTTGTTACTAAAAGCATTAATGGTTTCATCACTGGTTTGAATTAAATTCGCCCATGCTAATGGTAATGCCGCGAGTTTATGTTCCAGCCAGTCATCGAGTAATGCGCTGTACTCTGGCATCAGCACCTTACAGCGTGACAACGACTCAACCACTTCACGCTCATAAAGGTAGCGTACTGAAGGTGGTTGTGTACGCCCTAACGGGGTGTTTCGCTGGGCTATCAACAAATTTAGGTCACATTTCTTTAATGCAAAGAATTGCTTTACGTCCAACTGGGGTGGGGTGATTACATTTACTAATAATCGTTTGCTTGGGTAAACCAGTGAGACAGATGTCGTGGTTGGCATGGGGGCATTAAACGGAGTGTCTAATACATTAGCTATGCGCTCTTGGTATTGGTTTATCGTATGACTGATGTCGTTTCGCCCGCATCCTACCATAGCAATGATTAGGGCTAACGCTATAGTGAACCGCGTAAACATGAAATAAATAGCCTGACACCGACTCATCTTTTACATCATACTTTATGGCTCGACACGACACTGCGCCCGCCATCTACAGCAATGATCTGCCCTGTCACATATTTGGCTTCACATAAATAATGGATAGCCTGAGCAATATCTTCAGGTGTGCCTAAGGTTTTAGCTGGGATTTGTTGTAACACCTGTTTTTTGTCAGCATCAGATAACGCTTGTTCGGGCCATAGAATTGCACCAGGGGCGACACCATTAACGCGTATATCTGGCGCTAACTCAATGGCCAATGATTTGGTCATAGTCACCAGTGCTGACTTTGCCATACTATAAACAGTATGCTGTTGAAGTGGCCTATCGGCATGAATATCAACCATATTAATAATGACTCCTTTATTAACGGTCAAATTCTCAGCTAGATGCTGTGCTAAAAACAGCGGCGCTTGTACATTACTGCCAAATAGATCATGCCAGTGGCTTTGCGTGATATCACCCATGGGAGTGGGGTAAAACGAAGACGCATTATTGACTAGCACGTCTAAGCGCCCAAATGCTCCAACCACTTGCTCTGCTAGTAAACCTAAGTCGTCGATTTCGCACAGGTTGGCTACCACCAAGCGCGCGGAATTTTCCCTTTGGCTGTTAAGACTGACTAGCAAGGTTTCGGCTTCGGATACAGAGTGATGGCAATGCAGCACAATGTTAAACCCTTTGTTATGTAAATAGGTGGCGGTAGATGCACCTATACGCTTGGCACTACCGGTAATAAAGGCAACTTTGGTTGACATAATGCTCCATGGTGGCTTTGATTATTGGCGCTCAATTTCAGGTGTACTTTACTCGTTAACACTCGTACTGCTGGATGTATTACACATGTAAAATACAGGAATGGCACCTGTTGATTTAGCTTAGCGGTTAATCTTGCGGCACTAAAGAGGGATTATCTAGCTGTTGTACGATATTTTCAAACGTTTCACTTATTGAGGATATTAAAGTACGGTTGGCTAACCATATGGGAATATTGCCTCCGGGATTGGCTTGTCCCTGATACTCAATATAAGTGAAGCGATTGGCATGTGCACTGAGTGACCAGCGACCACTTACGCCTTTTATCCGCACGAAATTCTCTGATTCTGGATATTTCTCACTCGCATCGACAATATCGATATACACATTGCCTTGTTCAACATAGGTAATGGATTGAGTCACCATGTCCCTGTCTCTTATGGGCCAAGGCGCATCGAATTTACTGTGAACTAAGCGAACGTTGTCATTTTCCTTGAGCAAGTGGACGGCTTGGTTATGGGCGATCCATTTCGGCGCTAGATGTGTTTGTTCTAACAATTCTATAAATGCTTCAGGGCTATTGTGAACATGTACTATACCGCGCACCTTTATGTGACGACTGTCAGTGTCTTGTTGGTAAATGGCCACATTGTTGTTCGTAGTGGCAAGCTCCCAATCTGGAATAGGCTGAGCTAGCAGGTCGTGAGCAAGACTGACTTCAGAAAAGCTCGCACTTACATATATTACCAATAGATAGTGCCTGAAAGACGATTGCATAGTTTAAACAAATTTCGTTATAATCCCAGTTCTGTTTTGATCGTAACAGAACAGCAGACAAAACACCTATTAGAGGTGTTTTTTTATTTTTCTCGCGATGTAATCGCAACACAGATTTTGCATGTGGCGCTTGGTAGGTGTCACCACTGCACAAGGATTATTATGCCCATAATTACACTTCCCGACGGCAGTCAACGCCAATTCGATAACGCAGTTTCAGTACTAGACGTGGCAAATGATATTGGCCCTGGTTTAGCCAAAGCCACCATAGCTGGAAAAGTAGACGGCGTTCGCGTTGATGCGTGTGACCTGATAGAGCAAGACGCACAGTTGCAAATTATTACTGCAAAAGATGAAGATGGCTTAGAAATTATTCGCCATTCATGCGCGCATTTAATCGGTCATGCAATTAAACAATTATGGCCTGACGTAAAAATGGCGATTGGTCCTACGATTGACAACGGCTTTTACTATGACATTGATATGGAGCATTCCCTTAACGACGAAGATCTAGTCAAGTTAGAAAAGCGCATGCTTGAATTGGCGAAAACCAATTACGATGTGGTTAAGAAAGTCGTTAGCTGGCAAGAAGCCAGAGACACATTTGAAGCACGCGGTGAAGAGTATAAACTGCAGATCCTAGACGAGAACATTCCAAAAGATGCAACGCCTGGTTTGTATCATCACGAAGAGTACGTGGACATGTGCCGCGGCCCACACGTACCCAACATGCGTTTTTGCCAGCACTTTAAATTAATGAAAGTGGCAGGTGCCTATTGGCGCGGTGATAGTGACAATAAAATGTTGCAACGAATTTACGGCACCGCATGGGCAGATAAAAAACAACTGAAAGCTTACTTGAATCGTTTAGAAGAAGCTGAAAAGCGCGATCACCGCAAAATTGGCAAAGCGCTGGATTTATTCCATTGGCAAGAAGAAGCTCCTGGCATGGTGTTTTGGCACAACGATGGTTGGAGTATATACACAGAGCTTGAAAAATTCGTGCGCAGCAAATTACGTGAATACGAATACGATGAAGTCAAAGCCCCTTTGATGATGGACCGCTCTTTATGGGAAAAATCAGGTCACTGGGATAAGTACGCTGAAAATATGTTCACTACCACATCAGAAAAGCGTGAATATGCGGTCAAGCCAATGAATTGCCCAGGCCACGTACAAATCTTCAACCAAGGCCTTAAATCATACCGTGATTTGCCGTTGCGTATGGCTGAATTCGGTTGTTGTCACCGTAATGAGCCATCAGGTGCGTTACATGGCTTGATGCGTGTACGTGGTTTTACCCAAGATGATGCACATATATTCTGTACCGATGACCAGATATTGGCAGAAGTAGGTGGATGTATTGACTCAGTTTATGAAATCTACAAAATATTCGGTTTTGAGAATATCTCTGTAAAACTCTCTACTCGTCCTGAAAAACGAGTGGGCAGTGATGAAGTCTGGGACAAAGCAGAAAAAGAACTAGCAGAAGCACTCACGTCAAAGGGGATTGATTTCCAATATTTGCCTGGCGAGGGCGCATTCTATGGTCCTAAGATAGAATTCACATTGCACGATTGCCTCGATAGAGCGTGGCAGTGTGGCACAGTCCAGTTGGATTTCTCAATGCCTGGTCGTTTAGGTTCAACTTATGTCGCTGAAGATGGCGAACGTAAAGTGCCAGTTATGATCCACCGTGCAATTTTAGGTTCACTTGAGCGTTTTATCGGTATTTTGATAGAAGAGTATTCAGGCTTCTTCCCACTTTGGTTAGCCCCTACTCAAGCAGTTGTGATGAATATTACTGATAATCAGAGTGAATATGCGCAAAAAGTAGTAAAAAAACTAAAAGAAATTGGAATTAGAGCCAAGTCAGACTTGAGAAATGAGAAGATAGGCTTTAAAATCCGCGAGCACACGCTTAGGCGTGTCCCGTATTTGCTTGTAGTTGGTGATAAAGAAATTGAAGCTGGCGAAATAGCAGTACGTTCACGCAAAGGCGATGATCTTGGTAAGATGTCGGTCGATGCTTTCATTGAATTGGCTTGTGAACAGATCAAAAGCAAACAAATTCAGTAAATTTCGTGGAGGAATAACATATTAAAGGCGCTAACATTAAGGCTAAAGATTCGGGCAAAGCTCGTATTAACGAAGAAATTACAGTAAATGAAGTTCGTTTGGTTGGAAAGGATGGGGAGCAGATTGGCGTTGTATCAATCACTGAAGCTCTCGAGACGGCTGAGCAATCTAATTTAGATTTGGTTGAAATTAGCCCTAATGCAGAACCGCCTGTATGTAAGGTAATGGATTACGGAAAATTCATCTTCGAAAAGAGTAAAGCTCAGAAAGAGCAAAAGAAGAAACAAAAGCAAATTCAGGTCAAGGAGATTAAATTTCGCCCTGGCACTGATGAAGGCGATTACCAGGTAAAACTGCGCAACCTGCGTCGCTTTCTAGAAGGTGGTGATAAGGCTAAAGTAACGATCCGCTTCCGCGGCCGTGAAATGGCTCATCAAGATATCGGTATTGATCTACTTAATCGCGTTAAAGTTGATTTAGAAGACATTGCCAACTGCGAATCCTTCCCTAACCGGGTTGAAGGTCGTCAGATGATCATGGTGCTCGCCCCAATTAAGAAGTAATTAAGGTCTACAAGTAGTCAGGGAACTGCACCCTAGCTCACCTTATTACACACTATGTAACTACGACTTACTGTTTCTGCAAAGCAGTTTAGTCATTAACAATGCGGAGTTTTAGCAATGCCTAAAATGAAAACAAACCGTGGAGCAGCCAAGCGTTTTAGAAAAACCGCTTCAGGTCGTTTCAAAAGCAAGCAGTCTCACTTGCGTCATATTTTGACTAAAAAGAGCTCTAAGCGTAAACGTCACCTTCGTGGCAAGAAATTGGCCCATGTAGCTGACACAGCGTTGATTCAACGCATGTTACCTTACGTTTAAGAGAGGATTTAGAATATGGCAAGAGTAAAACGTGGTGTTGTCGCACGTGCCCGTCACAAAAAGGTACTAAAGCAAGCCAAAGGTTATTACGGAGCTCGTAGTCGAGTTTATCGCGTTGCTGTTCAAGCAGTAACAAAAGCTGGTCAATACGCTTACCGTGACCGTCGTCAAAAGAAACGTCAATTCCGTCAATTGTGGATTGCTCGTATCAATGCTGCGGCTCGTCAAAATGGTATGTCTTACAGCCGTTTCATTAACGGTCTTAAGAAGGCATCTGTTGAAATCGATCGTAAGATTTTGGCTGATATCGCAGTACATGACAAAAACGCATTTAGCGCATTAGTAGATGCCGCTAAAGGTGCATTAGCTTAATTAATTAACAATTAAGTTTAAGTTCTTTCGAAGAACGGCGAGCAGGATGCTCGCCGTTTTTTTTTGTTTGGAATTTAATCTCTGTTTAATCAAACTTACCTTTACGATCCTGCATGTAATAACTCTCCTTGTTTACAATAAATCAATGAAAAAGCGTTTAATATCCGTACTTTCCGGTAATTGCATCTAGCCTGACCCAGTTGCTTTCGTGTAGAATTGCGGGTTCTTTTTAAATGTCCAGCCATGCTTTTAGATCTATGGTCAGTGACTCAATATTTAATCCAATTCGAGGAAACTATGGATCTTGATGCCATAATCAAAGAGGCAGAAACGCAAATCAACGTCGCCCAAGATGCCAGCACGCTTGATGCGGTTCGCGTAGACTTCATGGGTAAAAAAGGCCGTATGACTGAGCTACTTAAAGGCTTAGGTAAACTGTCTAACGAAGAGCGCCCTGCAGCCGGTCAAAAAATAAATCAGGCTAAACAGCAAATTCAGCAACTTATTCATCAACGCGGAGAGCTTCTTCGTGAGCAAGAGATGAACAGCAAGCTCGCTGCTGAATCAATCGATGTATCTTTGCCGGGTCGCTCAACTGAACTAGGTGGTTTACACCCAGTCACGCGTACTATCAATCGTATTGAAGGGTTTTTTGCGGAGCTGGGTTTTAGCGTAAAAACCGGCCCTGAAATTGAAGATGGTTTTCACAATTTTGATGCATTGAACATTCCGGCGAATCACCCAGCGCGTGCTGATCACGATACTTTCTATTTCAACCCTGATGTGATGTTAAGAACGCAGACCTCAGGTGTACAAATTCGCACTATGGAGGCAGAGCAGCCGCCACTGCGTATTATCTCTCCTGGACGGGTTTATCGTAACGATTACGATCAAACTCATACCCCGATGTTCCATCAGGTCGAAGGGTTAATGGTGGATAAAAATGTAAGTTTTACGCAGCTAAAAGGCATTCTTCACGATTTTTTGAACAACTTTTTCGAAGCGGACTTGCAAGTACGTTTTCGCCCATCGTACTTTCCATTCACTGAACCTTCAGCAGAAGTGGATGTGATGGGGAAAAATGGTAAGTGGTTAGAAGTACTCGGTTGCGGCATGGTGCATCCAAATGTATTGCGCGCCGTAAACATCGACCCAGAGGTATACACTGGCTTTGCCTTCGGCATGGGGGTGGAACGCCTCACCATGTTGCGTTATGGCGTGAATGATTTACGCGCATTTTTCGAAAACGATCTTCGTTTTTTAAAGCAGTTTAAGTAAGGGCGAGAAAGTATGAAATTCAGTGAAAAGTGGCTAAGAGAATGGGTAAATCCTGATATCTCTACACAGCAGCTTGCAGATCAAATTACTATGGCTGGCCTTGAAGTAGACGGTGTTGAGCCTGTCGCCGGTGAGTTCAGTGGCGTAGTTGTGGGTGAGGTGGTTGAATGTGGTCAACATCCAGATGCAGATAAATTGCAAGTAACCAAAATAAACGTAGGTGATGATGAATTAATCGATATCGTTTGCGGTGCCCCGAACTGTCGTCAAGGCTTAAAAGTGGCTGTGGCAAGAGTCGGCGCAGTGTTACCTGGTAACTTTAAAATTAAGAAAGCGAAATTGCGTGGTCAGCCTTCATTTGGCATGTTGTGTAGCTTTTCTGAACTCGGCATTTCCGATGATCATGATGGTATTGTTGAGTTACCAGCTGGCGCACCTATAGGTCAAGATATTCGCGAATACCTTGATTTGAATGATGTCACGATTGAAGTTGATTTAACGCCGAACCGTGCAGATTGCTTGGGTTTGCGCGGCCTAGCACGTGAAGTAGGCGTGTTGAATCAAAGCAATGTGGATATGCCTGTTTATCCAGAAACGGCAGCGAGTATTGCTGATACTAGGGGGATTTCACTTGCGGCACCACAAGCGTGCCCACGTTATTTAGGCCGCGTTATTAAAGGGATTGATGTTAATTCTCCTTCACCTTTGTGGCTGCAAGAAAAGCTCCGTCGCAGTGGTGTGCGTAGTATTGACGCCGTGGTTGATGTAACTAACTTTGTATTGTTAGAACTAGGCCACCCAATGCATGCATTCGATAACGATGTGCTTAGTGGCGATATTGTTGTGCGTATGGCTAAGCAAGATGAAGAGTTGGTCTTATTAGATGAAACCAAGGTTAAGTTAAAAGACAACACCTTGGTCATTGCGGATCAGGAAAAGGCGCTTGCTATGGCAGGCATCTTCGGTGGACTCGATTCCGGTGTTACCTTAAATAGTAAAAATATATTTTTAGAAAGTGCGTTTTTCGCACCAGACGCAATCATGGGTAAAGCGCGCCAGTACGGGTTACATACTGACGCATCACATCGTTACGAGCGTGGTGTTGACCCTCAAATGCAAGGCCAAGCAATGGAGCGGGCAACCGCTTTACTGCTTGAAATAGTAGGTGGTGAAGCTGGCCCTATCGTAGAAGCAATTGACGAACAATACATCCCGCCAGTTAAAGATGTGGTGCTCCGCGCTGCCCGTCTGACACGTGTTTTGGGTATAGAAATCGAAGCAAGCGTAGTCGGTGATATTTTGATGCGCTTAGGGCTAGATGCCGATGAGTCAAACGGGCAATGGCAAGTGAAAGTGCCTGCTTACCGTTTTGATATCGCGATTGAGGAAGACTTGATTGAAGAAATCGCGCGGGTCTACGGTTATGACAATATTCCTAACGTGGCGCCACAAGCTGCGTTAAAAATGTCTGGTCGTAAAGAGCAGGCGATGGACGTGAATGAACTCAAACTAACGCTGACCAACCGCGACTACCAGGAAGCAATTACGTACTCGTTCGTTGATCCTAAGGTACAGAGTCTATTGTACCCGACGATTGACGCCATTGTACTACCGCATCCTATTTCCGCTGATATGTCAGCTATGCGCGTAAGTGCGTGGACTGGATTGTTGCAAGCTGTTTCTTACAATCAAAAACGTCAGCAAGCGCGGGTTCGCTTGTTTGAGTCAGGTTTACGTTTTATTCCTGATGCATCTGAAAAGATGGGCGTGCGTCAAGAAACAGTTTTCTCTGGTGTAATAGCAGGCAATTTACACGAGGCCAATTGGGATAGAGCAGATAAAGCGGTAGACTTTTTCGATGCTAAAGCAGATGTTGAAGCTCTACTCAGCCTTATTGCTCCTATTGACGTATTCCGTTTCGAGGCGACAGAGCATAGTGCTCTTCATCCAGGACAAAGCGCCGCTATTTACCGCGGAGATACATTTATTGGCGTGATTGGTGCGGTACATCCTAAATTTGAGAAATTACTGGGTTTAAATGGCCGAGTTTTCGTATTTGAGCTGGAAATTACCGCTTTTGGAGAGAAAAAGTTACCTGAAGCGAAAGAAATATCGAAATTTCCTGCAAATCGACGTGACATTGCAATCGTTGTAGACGATGATAAAGTTGTTGGTGAAATTTTAGATTGCATCCAAAAATTTGGCGCAAATCAACTAGTTGGCCTAAACTTGTTCGACATCTATCGAGGTAAAGGCATCGAGCCAGGGTTTAAGAGTTTGGCTATTTCATTGACTTTACAAGACATGGCAAGAACGCTTGAAGAAGCTGAAATTCAAGCCGTGGTCGATGGTATTCTGACTAAACTGTCAGAGCAATTTGGGGCTACATTGAGGGATTGACGGATATGGCGTTAACCAAAGCCGAAATGGCGGAACATTTATTTGAAAAGTTGGGCATGAACAAGAGAGATGCCAAAGATCTTGTTGAAGCATTTTTCGAAGAGGTCCGTGAGGCATTGGAATCAGGTGAGCAAGTTAAGCTATCTGGTTTTGGTAACTTTGATTTACGACAAAAGAGTGAACGACCAGGGCGCAACCCCAAAACGGGTGAAGACATCCCTATTAAGGCGAGACGCGTAGTCACATTTCGACCTGGTCAAAAGCTCAAAAGCCGCGTAGAGAATACAAAACCGACTGAGTAATACCGAGTCGGTTTTAACAATTAGTCCGCTACCTAGCATGCTAGGCAGCGGATTTTTTATACCTGAAATTTATCGTTGTTGACAATTTAATTTTTAGAAAACTGCACCCATAAAAAAACCGCTTCAATTGAAGCGGTTTTGTTTCATTAGAGCGCTATCATCCTAAAGCTATGATGATTAGGCTGCTTCTGAAGACTTAGTCGTACGACGTTTAGGCTTAGTCGCCTGTGTATTAGCGATCAACTCTTTCGGGTCAAAGTCATCCACATTGATTGTACGTAAGCGGCCTGCTTCGGTGCGTGTAAGCAGTTCAGCCTCTTGCTCAGTGATAACGCCTAGTTCTAGTCCTTTTTGCGCAATTACGTCAAGACCAGTGAAAGGGTAACGCTCTTTGGCTGCCTTACACACTTTGTCAAACACGGGCTCACTTGCAAGTACATCTTTCAACGTTTGTTCTAAATCACCCATTAAGCAATCTTGCCCACCGAAATGTTGCCCTTCACCCAAACGGGTTCGTGAGGGATTATGGCTTTGCAAAATAGCTGCAATCTTATGTTCTACCTTATCTGAAGGACGACGGTATGAACGGCCAAACGGCATGATTATTCCTTTTAACATCAGGCCCAAAACTGCCGATGGGAAGTTCTCGAACAATTCAATCAAGGCTGTTTCAAGCTTGAACAAAGTGTCTTGCATGGCCCAATGAACCAAGGGTAAATCTTCCTTTAAACGACCCTGGTCATCATAGCGCTTCAATACTGCAGAGGCTAAATAGATGTGGCTCAACACATCGCCTAAACGCGCTGATATACGTTCACGGCGTTTTAGTTCACCGCCGAGTACGGCCATGGAAATATCAGACAATAAGGCCAAGTTGCTGCTGTAGCGTTGCAAAGAACGATAGTAGCCAGCAGTCTCATCATCAAAAGGTGCACCCGCTAGGCGCGCACCTGTAAAAGAGAACCAAATACTTCTGAATGTGTTACTGATGGCAAAGCCGATGTGGCCGAATACCGCATCATCAAATTCATTTAAGCCTTGCTCTTTGTCCTCATTACTTGCCGCATAAAGCTCTTTAAGCACGAAAGGGTGACTACGCATGGCGCCTTGGCCATATATCATCATATTACGGGTAAGAATATTGGCACCTTCTACCGTGATGGCGATAGGCGCACCTTGATAACCTCGACCCAAATAGTTATTTGGCCCAAGCATGACGCCTTTACCACCATGAACGTCCATAGCGTCATTAACTAACTGGCGCATTTTCTCGGTTAAGTGGTATTTACAAATTGCTGATATAACCGACGGTTTCTCACCTAAATCTACAGCTTTGGTCGTCAAGCTGGTGACGGCATCCATCAAGTAAGCATTACCGCCAATACTGGCCAACATTTCTTCTACGCCTTCCATCTTACCGACAGGCATTTTAAATTGACGGCGAATACGCGCGTAGGCACCTGTGGCCAGAGCGATACTTTTCGCCCCCCCTGCTGATGCTGAAGGTAGAGTGATACAACGCCCCACTGATAAGCATTCAACCAGCATGCGCCAGCCCTGACCGGCCATTTCTACGCCGCCAATGATGTAGTCAAGCGGCACGAATATATCGTTTCCGCGAATGGGACCATTTTGAAACGGTACGTTGAGAGGAAAATGGCGATTTCCGATTTCCATCCCCTTGGTATCACGCGGTAATAGGGCGCAGGTAATACCAATATCTACTTTGTCGCCTACCAGTCCTTCAGGGTCATACATTTTAAATGCAAGTCCGATAACGGTGGCTACCGGTGCAAGGGTGATGTAACGCTTATCAAATGTTAAGCGCAGGCCAATGACTTCTTTACCTTCCCATTCGCCTTTGCACACAATACCGCTGTCAGGCAGTGAGCCAGCATCTGAACCGGCCTCTGGGCCTGTTAATGCGAAACACGGAATTTCCTCACCTGTTGCAAGGCGAGGTAAGTAATGGTCTTGTTGTTCCTTGGTGCCGTAATGCTGAAGTAATTCACCTGGACCTAAGGAGTTTGGTACACCCACGGTGGTAGATAATACAGCACTGACGCCTGACAGTTTCTGCAGCACACGGGATTGCGCATAGGCTGAAAACTCAAGTCCACCGTATTGCTTTTTAATAATCATCGCAAAGAACTTATTGTCTTTGAGAAATTGCCATACTTCAGGTGTCAAATCTGTGTCTTTATGGGTAATGTCCCAATCACTGACCATTTCGCACACTTGTGCGACTGGACCATCTAAAAACTCACGTTCTTCTGCGGTCAAGCGCGCCTGCGGGATACTATGTAAGGCTTGCCAATTCGGGTTGCCGCTGAAAATTTCACCGTCCCACCACACTGTACCAGCGTCGATGGCATCGCGTTCGGTGCTTGACATCTCAGGCATGATTTTCTTGTAGGTATCTAAAATCGGGGCCGTAAGATATTTCTTACGCAAAGATTCCACGTTCAGTGGAATAGCAATGATTAAAAATACCAGCCAAGCGATTCCGCCTACAGGGCCAAATATGCTGCCAAGCAACATAGCAACCGCCACTGCGATAGTGGCATTCATGAGTTTCATTCTAAAGTAGCTCGCCGCACCAAGGGTGGCGATAATAATAAGTGTCCATAATAACGTTTGCATAAAGACTCCAGATGTAGAGGTCAGACCAGAGTGTCAGAGTAGTATTTTGCCAACACAATATCAAGTCTTAGCTTACGCCAATTGTCACTATTTGGTTAATGTTTTAGTTGATGGTTGATTATCTAACAGGGTAATGGATGGTAAGGGTAGGGGGCCGATGTGATGTACCAGTGACTCAGATGAGTCACTGTATAATTATTTTACTATTGAGTGGCGGTGAAGGTCTTCAATTGAATATCACCTTGTTCTTTATCGTCTTTGAACTGTTGTAAACGTACAAGCTGATAATTTAGCTGAGGTGAAAACCATGCGAAGGTCTCTCGTGTTGAGTTATGACGAACAATTTCCACTTTTATGCCTTCGAGCATACCGTAAGGCAAAGTTAGCTGTTCAGTTCCCATGACTTTTAAATGGTAATCGCGTTCTTGGCCGCGATAATTAATCACTTGGTAACTAAACTCTTTCTGGCCTTGGGCAAGCTTCTGTTGCAAATCTAACCGGTAGAGTTGGTTGTCAAACTGATCTTGCCAGTCAATCCCAGGCTCTTTATCGATAAATATTTTCTCTTTGCCTGCATCGAAAACAACTTTGATACTCTTATTGCTGCCGGTGCCAGTACGACTATACCGATAATTTTTCGGCACTATTTTATCGTCGATAAAAGCAAAGTCACTTATCTCAGTGCGCTTATCAGATAAGAAGAATAAGGAAACCTTCGAGTGATATTCCATGCGATAGGTTTCATCATCTACGTTTTCAACGCTGAGCAAGGCATAACCTAACTTCTTACCGTAACGAAATGCGGTGTACTCAGCATCAAATGTGGGTAGAGCGCTTGCCTGTGCCACAGATCCTATTATGCATAAAAGGCCCACTAGCCAACGTTTGCTAATCAGCTGCATAACCCGTAATTGGTATCTCGTTTCCATCTAAATAAGCCTTATTATTAAGCATTAGCAGTCTTTTTTGGCAGAACCAACGGACAACTAATGGATACATTTGGCGCTCTTGTTCTTGCACTCTTGATGCAAGTTGTGAGGCATTTTCATCAGCAAAAACAGGTACTTTGGATTGCAATACAACTGGCCCGCCATCTAGCTCGGGGGTAACAAAGTGCACCGAAGCGCCGTGTTCTTCATCTTTAGCATCTATGGCTCGTTGATGCGTATCTAAACCTTTATATTTTGGCAATAAAGATGGATGAATGTTTAACATCTTACCCGTAAATTGCTCAACAAACCAAGGAGTTAATATGCGCATGAATCCGGCTAATACAACCAGATCAGGCGAAAAACTTGCAATTGTGCTGTGTAATTGGGCGTCGTATTCATCACGTGATGCGTAATCTTTGTGATTTACGACATGATGGGGGATATTCGCCTGAGATGCGCGCTCTAACCCGTAGGCGTCGGCTTTGTTAGAAATAACGGCAACAATTTGTGCCGTTATTTTTTGCTCAGCTATATCATCAATCAATGCTTGTAGGTTTGACCCGTTACCGGAAATCAGCACTACGATTTTTGTGATATCGGTATTGACTGTCACTATTTAATCTCAACCTGATTGCTATCATTGCTGTCTTCAATATGGCCAATTTTCCACACATTTTCGCCTTGGCTTTTTAGGATCGCAATGGCTTCGTCAGCTTTGTCCGCTTCAAGGGCAATCATCAAACCCACGCCACAGTTAAAGGTACGGTACATTTCATGTGTGCTAACATTGCCATTTTCTTGCAGCCAGTTAAAAATACTTGGCCACTGCCAACTACTTTCGTCAATAACGGCTTTTGTGCCTTGAGGCAATACACGAGGGATGTTTTCCCAAAAACCACCACCGGTAATATGTGTAATGGCATTCACCTGTACACTCTCTAATAAATGAAGGACTGACTTTACATAAATGCGCGTAGGTTCGAGCAAGTGCTCTGATAAAGGTTTACCGTCGAATACTTCACTGGCCTCACAACCTGATACTTCGAGTATCTTACGCACCAAAGAATAACCGTTAGAATGCGGGCCAGAAGAGCCCAACGCGATTAAAGCATTTCCTGCTTTTACTCGGCTTCCATCAATCACATCGGCCGCTTCTACAACGCCGACACAAAAACCTGCAACGTCATAATCGTTACCGTGGTACATACCTGGCATTTCAGCGGTTTCACCACCGATTAATGCGCAACCCGATAATTCGCAACCCTTGCCAATACCTGTGACAACTTTGGCGGCGGTATCAACATCAAGTTTGCCTGTAGCGTAATAATCTAAGAAAAATAACGGCTCAGCACCTTGAACGATTAAATCATTGACGCACATTGCGACTAAGTCGATACCGATGCCATCATGTTGCTCTAAATCCATGGCTAAGCGCAGTTTAGTGCCTACGCCATCGGTGCCTGAAACGAGTAGCGGCTCTTTATACTTAGTTGGAAGCGAGCAAAGCGCGCCGAAACCACCTAAACCTCCTCTGACTTCAGGGCGATGTGTTTTCTTGCTTACAGATTTGATTCTTTCGACAAGTTCATTGCCCGCATCGATGTCGACACCTGCGTCTTTATAGCTTAAGGAGGGTTTATTATCGGTCACGTAATTACCTATTTGAGGGTGAGGGTCCAAAAATGAGCGCAGATTTTACCAGTTCAGAATGGCAAAAGGTACAGCTAATCTACTCAATTTTGCTCAAGGGGAATTTAACTAGGGTGAAACAAATGATGAAATTTCTACTTAAATCAATGACAATAGGGCCTTTCTACTCTGGAGTGAAGTTGATAAATGTTCAAAGGCGTCGCTATTGTAGCTCGATTGCACCTTATTTTTTGTCTGACATTATGTTGTTTAGCGAGCGCTAATGCGGGTGTCATTGAAGGATTATACAATGCGCAAATTGAGGTTGCGGATCAATCAACGGCCACGCAGAATGCGGCCATACGCGATGGTCTACAAGATGTATTTGTCAAGGTCAGTGGTAATTCGACTTTGTTGAATGACCCTCAAATCAAGCAACAGCTTAAGCAAGCGAAACGATACTTACGCACTTATCGGTTTGAGCAAACTCCAGAGCATTTGTATCTTGCGGTTAACTTTGATCAGGAAAAAGTAGATAAGCAATTACGCGATTCGGGTTATCGAATTTGGGACAAGCTTCGCCCAGAAACCATATTATGGTTGGCGATCAAGGAGCCTAACGGTCGTCGTGAGTTGGTCTCTGAAGGCAATCATCAAGAATTGTTTGTTGCTGCGCAAAACGTGGCAAAACGTAGAGGCGTCGAGATTGTTCAACCTCTATTAGATTTAGATGATATGCAAAATATCAGTATCTATGATGTATGGGGCGGTTTTGTGCATCAACTAGCACAGGCAAGCAAGCGTTATGGCGTGGAGAATGTGCTTTCAGCTAGGATCTACAAGTTGGAAAACAACGATGCTGAAGGAAAGGATGACCAAGGTAGTGCCCAAGGCGTTGAGGTTGCTTGGCAAGCTGATTGGACGCTACTAGAAGCGGGAAGCACAAGCGGTGGGACTGTTTCAGGAGCAGATCAAGAGCAAGTGGTCAGTGCGCTAATCGAAGGAATGGCTGACAACCTAGCGAACAAATATGCAATTGATTTTAGCCGTTTCGACCCAGCAGCTATGCGCACCATAGTCACTATAAATAACTTGAGTAGCCTCAGACAATACGGAGAAATATTAACGTTTTTTAATAGTCTTAGTGTCGTAAGTTCCGCCAGTTTAGTGAGTCAAAACGGCCAAGTGGCGCAGTTCGAACTAAGCTTGTTGGGTGAGGTAGACAACCTCGTAGATGCAATGAGCTTAGACAATCGAATTTCTCCGGTGAATCGCTTCGAACTGGATAAGCAAAAGTTGGAGTATTTCTGGAAACTATAATGAGCAAGCAATTGTCTTTAGCTGTGAATTTACGCGATACAGAAACATTTGATAGTTTTATTGTTGGCGAAAACGTGCACTTGGTTCACCGGCTCAAAAGTTTGCTCAACAAAACGTTGAATACCAAAAATCAACCTTGGCTAACGTTTGTCAGTGGCGATCATGGCGTAGGTAAAAGTCATCTTCTTTATTCTTTATGTCACAAAGCCCAATCGGCGAATGTCAGCGCTGTGTATCTTAGTTTTAAAGATAAACAGCAATACTCCCCTGAAGTGCTTGACGGGCTAGAGCACAGCCAACTCATTTGTTTAGACGACGCAGATGCACTGCAGGATTCCCAAACATGGCAGATAGCGGTTTTTGATTTATTAAACAGAGTCAAAGAGCTAGGTCGCAGTCATGTGGTCGTGTGCGCTAACGGTGGGCCCACGTCATTAAACCTGCAACTAGCGGACTTAGCATCTCGTTTAGCTTGGGGGGTAAGTTTCACGTTAGCCAGTTTAAGTGATGAGGGGCGCTGTGTGGCGCTTTTAACGCGAGCGAGACAAAGAGGTCTGGTGATGCCAGAGAAAGTCGCCATGTATCTGGTGAATCATTGGCAGCGCGATATGCCATCGCTGATGAGTACATTAGATAAGCTGGATCAGCTGTCTTTACAACAGCAAAGAAAGCTGACCATCCCATTTGTAAAAGAAGCGCTTAATCTCAATTAACGATTTTTTTTGTGCGCTTCAAATGCTTCTTTTTCTTCCTGTAATTCTTCTTTTAATTTTCTAATGCCGGTACCGAGCTCTCTTCCACGTAATCGAGCATAAAAGCTGCAGCCAGTGAACAAGCCCACGCACAATAATATCTCTATAGCAGCATAGACTTGTTCACCCTCTACGGCGTATACAGCGGTCAAACCATGCAGTAAATAATACATGACAATAAAATTAGTCCATGCATAGGTGTACGGTTTGCCTGCAAGCAAGCCACGTATCGGCAACAGGATAGGGACTATCCACAGTAATAGGGTAAACAGTGTTGATGTGTTTTTATCTATGGTGAGAAAGAAGTGCCAAACGATTAGCCATGCAATTAATAAAAAGTAACTGCCCAAAGCAAGGCGTCTATAGAATTGGGTGTTTAGGGTCATGTGGTGTCCTGATTTTAATAAACTATTGAGATGCTAACTTTTGTGCGATAGCTGCCAAGCGTTGACCTTGGGCAAAACACAGTGCGCGTTCATCATCACTGAGTTTGTTGCCTTTTTCGCCATGGGCATAATGGGTTGCACCATAAGGGCTGCCGCCTGTGGTGGTACTATGTAGTTCAGGGTGAGTATAAGGTAACCCTGCAATGACCATCCCGTGATGTAGTAGCGGTAGCATCATACTGAGCAACGTACTTTCTTGACCGCCGTGCATACTTCCTGTTGATGTGAATACACTCGCTGGTTTATCGACTAACGCGCCGGACAACCACTGACTGCTGGTACTGTCGAGAAAGTACTTTAACGCAGAAGCCATATTACCAAAGCGGGTGGGGCTGCCTAACGCTAATCCCGCACACGTCTTCAAGTCATCTTTTTGTACAAATAGGTCACCTTCATCTGGCACGCTGGCTTGGCTGAAATCAATCCCGTTAGATATTTCAGGTACAGTACGAAGCTTCGCTTGCATACCCTTTGACTCTACACCTTGGGCAATTCGGTTTGCCATCGCTTTGGTGGCGCCGTGTCGGCTGTAATATAAAATGAGAATATGCTTGTTCATAGTAGCTTAAGAACATTCTCTGGCGGGCGGCCGATTGCGGCTAAGCTTTCTCGGTCATCTAACGCACCTTTTATCACAATTGGGCGCTCAATAAGCTTGGGGGTGACGTGCATAACGGTGAGCAGTTCGTCAGGAGATATATTGTCACTGTCTATGTTTAGCGCTTTGTATTCAGGTTCTTTTTTACGCATTAGGGAGCGTGGATCTGACATACCCAGCATCAGTAAGATAGCTTGTAGTTCTTCTACGCTCGGCGGATTTTTAAGGTATTCGATTACCTTAGGTTGCTGGCCATTATCAATCAATAATTGAAGCGTTTGGCGGCTCTTTGAACAACGTGGGTTGTGTAGTATGGTCAGCTTCGACATGGTAAATTCTACTATTATCTGCAATGAATACCGTTATTCTATCGTTTCGCTCTCATTGGTAAAAGGGAAGGCTGTACAATGTTACGTAAATTTCTATTTTCGCTGCTTATTATTGCCGGGTTGTTGGCGGGAATGTATGGCTATTCTTTGGTTAGAAATGATTTTACTACAGATGATGGGCTCTCACACCAATGGCGCGACTACGAAGGAAAGTGGGTTGTAGTCAATTACTTCGCACTCTGGTGCGCCCCCTGCTTGCGAGAAATGCCCGAGCTCAACAAATTTCATCAGCAAAATGAAGGTGACATTCCATTATTTGCGATTAGTTTCGATGACGTCACTCCACAAGAGTTAGCCGAGTTGAAACAAAAATTTGCGATCCAATTTCCGGTTATTGCCGATATTGAGCAGCCGCTGCCAATGGCAAAACCAAACAGTTTGCCCGCTACTTTTATTATTGGACCTGACGGAGAAGTTAAAAAACAATTGTTAGGGGAACAAAGCGCTGCGTCTTTATACAGCGCTATCGAGATATTACAAACTCTCTAGCCGGGTTTGAAACTCACGAAACTGCTCGATTCGAGCGCGTATTCTTTGTTTTTCAATATTTTGCGCGCCTGCATAATTATACGCACTGTGTAATTCATCTATTGCGCGAGGGTAAGACGCCGCCAATGCGTAGACTTCAGCTTTGGTTTGGTGCATCTCCAATTTGTTCTGATTTTCGGCGTAAGCGTCAGACAATATTTGGTGGGCGAGCATGTTGTCAGGTTCGACCAATAAGTAATCTTTTAGTATGCGTACAGCACGATCATATTGCTTATTTTTAACCAACGCATTGGCTAAATTCAGTGTAATGACGCGATTGCGGGGCGTTAATGCTGCTTGGGCCATGAGTTTGTCGATGGCATCTTGTACGCGCCCAGTCTCAAGTGCAATGTCGGTATAGGTATCGAGATAAAACAAATTACGCGGATCATCTTTTAGCAAACCATCGATGAGGTTACGGGCTTTGTCGTACTGTTTATCTGCTAAATAAGCCAAGGCTAGACCATACTCAGAAGCGGCTTTAAAAGTATAGCTACCACGCTCTAAACTGGTTTCAAAATAGCTCACGTTGTATTCAGGCGTTGCGTAATAGCGGGCTAAAATACGGCTCTTAGCAAGATGGAAGCTTAAGCTTGGAGCCACTCTTGCTGTGCGATAACTTGCAGCACGTGTACGGGCGTCTGCAACCCTAGATTCAGGCAATGGGTGAGTTAATAAAAAAGCAGGTGGTTTAGATTTTAAGCGGTATTTCTCCACTAATGTACCAAAAAACTCACCGGCAGCATTTGGGTCAAAACCTGCTTGCGCGAGTATACGAATACCTATGCTATCCGCCTCTTTTTCGTTTTGGCGAGTGTAATTGATTGAGGATTGTGCCGATGCAGCGGAGCCTGCACTAATGGCGGCAATACCGGCTTCTGGATTAGCTAGAGCAAGTAAAATACCCCCCAAGGCCGACGCTAACTGCAAAGGTGACGATTTCTGCTGTGCGGCGATACTTCTGGCGATGTGCCGCTGGGTAACGTGGCTGACCTCGTGGGCGAGTACTGAGGCTAATTCACTCTCGTTACGCGCATTAAAAATTAAACCTGTGTGTACACCCACGTGCCCACCGAAAAAAGCAAAGGCGTTGATGTCGGCGTTATTGAGTAGGAAAAACTCAAACGGAAATTTAACATTATCGGCTTGGGCAACCAAGCGGTTACCCAAATCTTGAATATATTCATCAAGCAGAGGATCACTAATAATAGGGGCCTGTCCTCGGAGTTGACGCATTAACACATCACCAATTTGCATCTCTTTGTCCAAGCTAATGGCACTTGAAGCAACGACGCCTATTTCGGGCAAAGCATTCTTTTGGTTAGCAGCAAAGCCGGTAGCGCTCGTCATAATTCCGAGCGATACAGCCAAACTAAGCAATGCTTTTTTGTAAACTGGGGATGTTTTAATCATTTCACCTATTTAATCAATTACAACTTCGTTAATAAGAAAGGCAATAGCCTGATTTAGTTCCGAAAAACTGATGATAACCGTTAATATTGCGTTGAATGGCTCTAACTTCAAGTGTTTTATTGGCACTAAGCAACACACTTAAGCGTTATTTAAAACAGATGGGCAAAAAAGCCATCACTACTTTGCTAAAATCTTATCTTTCTTTAGTGGCACACTATATTATGCTGCGCTAATCGATTTTTGCACGGCACACATTTAACGAATAGCGTTTTTAGATGTGATCTACATCGAGTCAAAGCAATTTTAACCGCGGTTTAAAGAGGTATAACAGTTATATGATAAGTGTGTTTGAAAGATGGTATAAGCGCAAATTCTCTGATCCTGATTCCGTTATGTTGCTGATCATGCTGATTGCGGTGTCTGTGCTTTTGGCGTTGTTAGGCACCATTTTAATGCCGGTATTGGTAGCGGCAGTCATCGCCTATTTATTGGATTGGCCTGTAAGTCAGTTGTCGCGTGCGGGTATGCGTAGAGGCTTTGCCTGTAGTGTGGTTATCTTTGGCTTTTTGACATTATGTATTTTGACCTTTATCGGCATAGTGCCTGTGGTATCACAGCAAAGCATCAACCTCATTCGCGAAATGCCACAAATTTGGGGGCACGCACAAGTATGGTTATTGCAGCTACCTGAGCAGTATCCCGATTTTGTACATTTGGGTGATGTGCAAGACATGCTTGATGGCGTGAATGAACGTATCGTTAGTTTGGGAGAACAGCTTCTTTCAGCTTCTGTTAGTTCTCTTGGGAGCTTAGCGTCGTTGTTGATTTACCTTGTGTTGGTGCCATTAATGGTGTTTTTTATGCTCAAGGACAAAGACCAGCTGTTAGACAATTTGTCACCGCTTCTTCCGTCTCAGCGCAGGCTTATTAAACAAGTGGGCAGTGAGATGAACACCCAAATTGCCAACTACATTCGCGGTAAGGTAATCGAAATTATTATCGTGGGTACGATCTCAGCCGTAACCTTCGCCTTAATGGATTTACGTTATGCCTTATTGCTTGGCGTGTTGGTGGGCTTTTCAGTATTGATACCCTATATTGGCGCGGCAGTGGTGACTATTCCTGTGGCGGTAGTGGCCCTATTTCAGTGGGGGATCACACCGGATTTTTGGTGGTTAATGATTGCCTATGGGGTGATTCAGGCACTCGATGGAAACGTGCTTGTTCCGGTACTATTTTCTGAAGCGGTGAGCTTACACCCGGTGTACATCATTATTGCTGTGTTATTTTTTGGCGGTTTATGGGGCTTTTGGGGCGTGTTTTTTGCCATACCATTGGCTACGTTGGTAAAAGCGGTGATTAACGCTTGGAAAGGGCCTCTGCAGGAACTTCCCCCTGCTATTTAAGCTTTCGGACGATGCTTGCCTGCACTGGAAATGGTTTTAGTGTAAGCAAGCATCACGGTGTTATCTTATTGATTTAAATAATCAAGTACGACCTGATGATGGTCTTTGGTTTTAAACTTATCAAACACGTGTTCAATCACGCCTTGTTCGTTAATCAGAAAGCTGATGCGGTGAATACCGTCATATTCCTTGCCCATAAACTTCTTTAAACCCCAAACGCCAAAGGCCTCTGCCACAGCATGGTCTTCATCAGACAACAGGCTGAAATTAAGTTGCTCTTTTTCAATAAATTTAGGCAGGCGCTTAACGGCGTCTGGGCTGACGCCAAGCACAACAACATTTAGCTTCTCTAGTTCACTTTTATTATCACGAAGGTTTTGAGCTTGTACAGTGCAGCCTGGCGTCATGGCTTTGGGGTAGAAATACACCAATACCTTTTTACCGCTGAAGTCCGTTAGGTTCACGGTTTCGCCGTGTTCATTTGGCAAGGAGAATTTAGGTGCTGGTGCACCCGCTGTCAGTCTATTCATAAAATGTCCTTAATTTGGATGTAAAAAAATTGTGGAAATGTGATTAGTGAAAGTTCAGTGATTTTGCTTAATAGCCCCATGTAAATCTAGCTGTTGCAACAACACTTCAAACTTTTTCTCGAAATCCCCAATGTCAATATCGTGAGGCATACTGACAACCATTTTACATTTCACTTCATCTGGTTCATCTGGGGATGTTTGCAGCGTCTTTAAACGCAGAGCACTGACGGTCACGCAAAACGTGGAGAAAAATTGCGTCACTTCTTTAATGACGCCTACAGCATCAACACCTGAGAAGGTCACGTCCGCAAGGTGCTCTAGGTTTTGTTTAGCATGGCGTTTGGTTCGTTTCATCATGGATAACAAATCAAGCTGCTGACAAGCCAGTGGTATAGCCACCTCAACACGTGCAATAGCGCTCTGCGTGCCTTCTACGATCATGGTAAGTGAAAAATCCTGACCGTAAACCGCTTGGCGACTATCTAGAATGTTGCAATTAGTCTCACTAACCACATCAGTAATTGTACTGAGCATGGTGACTTTGTTGGCACCTAAAATGGTGATGATTAATTGTTGTTTCATTAACGTATTAAGCTTACTTCGTGAATTTTGACTCTACTAACATACCTGAATTACCCCTAGTATTTCCAGTTTCAAGATTGGTTTTGCATTCTGCGCATTCATTACTTGTTTTTACCCCACATGCTCTTTACCATTAGGCGCGAATTTTTTCTGGAGTAGGCATGTTTACTGGTAGTTACGTTGCATTAATCACCCCCATGTACCAATCAGGCGAGATAGATTATCCGTCGTTAAAGAAGTTGGTTGATTTTCATATTGCCAATGGCAGCCATGGCTTAATTGCTGTGGGCACCACGGGTGAGTCTGCCACGTTGCCCTTTGATGAGCACATTGAAGTGGTCAAGCGCATGGTCGAGTTCGCCGATAATAAGATTCCAGTAATCGCTGGAAGTGGAGCCAACTCTACCGCTGAGGCTATATTTTTAAGTGAGCAAATGTCGGGTACTGGGATTGATGGTTTCCTCAGTGTGGTGCCTTATTACAATAAACCGCAACAAAAAGGCATGGTGGCGCACTTCAACGCGGTTGCTGATGCAACTGACCTGCCGGTTCTATTGTACAACGTACCCGGGCGTACGGTGGCAGATATGCTGCCTGACACAGTGGCGGAACTTGCGACGCACCCTAAAATCGTTGGCCTTAAAGATGCCACCGGTGATATTGCCCGTTTAAAACAAATGCAGCCTTTAGTCGATAAGGACTTTGTATTCTTAAGTGGCGACGATGCCACAGGTTGTGAATTTTTAACCGCAGGTGGTCATGGCGTTATTTCTGTGACGGCGAATGTTGTACCTAAACAAATGTCTCAGATGTGTGAAGCGGCGCTTGCTGGTGATTACTCCAAAGCTAAAGAAATCGATCAGCAAATAGCCGAGCTTCACAGCGCTCTATTTATTGAACCAAATCCAGTATTGCCTAAGTGGGCTTTGTACAAAATGGGGCTCATTCAATCTGCATTTTTGCGTTTACCGTTAATTGAATCGGAACTTGATAGCCAAAATCATATCGAACAAGTCATGCGCAATTCGGGCGTATTATCTTAAGGAGATTGCATGACAACTAAGTTTTTCATTGGCACAGCTATCGCGGTTAGTGTTTTAAGCGCGTGTAGTTCATTAGAAGAGCGACAAATCGCCAGCGGTAATTTTGAATATACCAAGCAACAGCCAGGTCATGATATTCAAGTACCAGCCGATGTTGACCGTCCTAATTTTAGTCAGGCTTATAAGCTTCCTGCTTTAGATGCTGATGCGCCGCGCAATTTTATCGGCAAAAAGCTCAAGGTCGTTTCACCCTCGTTGGTGTTGCCTTTAGTCACTGGCTCTCATGTTGATGATGGCAGTAAAGACGCGAAAGTGTTTTTCGACCAAGTCGACGATAGCCAACCGCTAGACACCACCATTTGGAATTCGCTGCTAAGTTATTTAGAAGAGCAGGGCATTGGCATTGATTCGTTCGATAAAGACAAACAGCGCCTCGTTACCGATTGGGTCGTGGTCAAAGAGATTTTAGATGATCATTGGTACAGTTGGTCATCTGTTGAGCGTGACACCAGCCAACGCTTCGAATTTGATTTAGAAATGAAATCTCACGGGCGTACAGCAACATTGAACGCGCACTTAGTGGAATATAAAGAGCGTCAGGGGGAAGCCGTTGTTGCTGATAAATCTGATGTAGATTCACGCGCTAAAGAAGTCGACATTTTGAATAAGGTGATTGGGCATTACGAATATCAAATTCGAGTGGCTGATGCAAAGCGCATACGTGAAATTCGCCGTGGTATGCAAATTACTATTGGCCAAGATGACGAAGATGCCCCCGCGTTTATTATCGACAGTAACTACGACACAGCATGGCCCCGCGTACTGTTGGTGTTACGGAAACTTGGTTTTGACGTGAAAGATTACGACAAATCTAATGGTTTACTGTTTGTTAAATACAACGGTACCGAGAGTGGTTGGTGGGATTCAGTATGGTCTAACGACGAGAATGCTTTACCCCTCGAAAAGCAGGAATATCGCTTCAGAGTGGAAGAAGCGGGAGAGCAAACCTCGTTGACTGTGCTTGATAACGAAAGCACACCATTTACAAAAGAAAAACTGACTGGGTTGTATGATGTTTTTGCCCGTGTAATGGCAGACGACAATCTAGATATATAGTAGATTTGGTATCGTTTGAAAGAGCACCGCAAGGGTGCTTTTTCATTTTTAGGCAACCCTTTTTGAGGACAATCTTGTATGAGCTTCGCTGATAAAGTGCTTGCTGTTAATGACAACCTTCCGATTCGCACTGATTTACCTGTACACAGTGGCAAAGTTCGCTCTGTTTATTGGTTAACAGAACATGACAGCCGACGTCTTATTGAAGAGCATAATTACCCAGTTCCGAAAGACACGCCATTGGCCATCATGTTGATAAGCGATCGTATTTCAGCGTTTGATTGCATTTGGCATGGCGAAGAAGGTATGCAAGGCGTACCTGGGAAAGGCGCAGCTTTGAATGCTATTTCAAACCATTGGTTTGGCCTATTTAAAGAGCAGGAGCTGGCTGATAGTCATATATTAGACATTCCTCATCCATTGGTATGGATTGTTCAGAAAGCTCGCCCAATCATGATTGAGGCGATTTGCCGTCAATATATTACGGGCTCCATGTGGCGCGCCTATGAAAAAGGCGAGCGCGAGTTTTGCGGTATCCGCCTGGAGGAAGGGTTATCAAAAGACAGCAAGTTAGCCAATATATTGATTACTCCGTCCACCAAAGGTGTTCTTAAAGGCATTGAGGGTGTGCCAGAAGCAGATGATGTCAATGTATCTCGCAGTGATATAGCGCAAAACTATGCTGCGTTTAATTTTAACTCTGCTGATGACATTGCTTTGTACGAAAAATTATTGACTGAAGGCTTCGGGGTCATAAGCCATGCGCTTGACAAAATAGGGCAAATTTTCGTAGATACAAAGTTCGAATTCGGATACGTAAAAGACGTAGAGGGCAACGATAAATTAATTTATATGGATGAAGTGGGTACCCCAGATTCATCACGTATATGGGACGCCAAGCAATACGAGCAAGGCTGTATAGTCGAGAACTCAAAAGAAGGGTTCAGGCAGTTGCTGCTTAATTACTTCCCTGATCCTGACATCTTGCTTAACAAAGAGCGTATGGATGAACGCGAGGCATTAGCCCGAGACAATGCCTTACCTATAAAGGTGTTAATGGACATATCAAAGACCTATACGCAAATAGCTGAGAAAATCACCGGCCAAAAAATTGTGCTCAGTGATAATCCTAAAGAAGAAGTGATCAATGTGTTACGGGATAAGTACCAGCTTATTGACTAAACTCCTATCTCGTTTGAAATGTGAGATTCATAAAGCCAGCTAGTTTGCTGGCTTTTTTTGTTTTATAACCGTTAATTTAACAAGCCTCTTTTTAGCCAACTCCAATCGATCGACGCTGCGAGTGCACGGGAGATTGGATTACGCTTTAATTTTTATATGGCCCAAGGGTTTACAGCAACAAGCCAGTATTTCACCGTCATCGATGAAAGCAAGAGGATCAAGTAAGTATTCTACTTCACCTTCGATTAACTGCGTTCTGCATGCGCCGCAAAATCCCTCTTTGCAGTGGTATTCCTTAGGAATATTATGGGTGAGTAAACAGTCGAGGAGATTGTTGTGAGCAAACGAAATCGTTTGCTCACAGGGGGCGTCTGGGTCATGTTCAACAACCGTGACTTTTTTGCACACTATAGCTCGAACTCGTCGAAGTCGTTGCTGCCGACTTCAGAGTCGATTTGGCCGACAAGATAGGAGCTGATCTCGGATTCTTGCGGAGCAACCTGTACGTTGTCTGAATTCAAATAATTATTCATCCAAGGCAAGGGGTTATTTTTAATATCAAATGGCTGACCTAGGCCAATCGCTGACATTCTGTGGTTCGCAATAAACTCCACGTATTGGCATAAAATATCTTTATTTAGGCCAATCATTGAGCCGTTCTGAAATAAGTACTCAGCCCATTCTTTCTCTTGATTGACTGCATCAAGGAATATATCCGTGGCTTGTTGTTTATATTCAAGGGCGATTTCAGCCATTTCAGGGTCGTCTTTACCTTTCGCCCACAAGTTCAAAATATGCTGCGTCGAGGTCAAGTGTAGATTTTCGTCACGTGAAATCAGGCGAATAATTTTAGAGTTACCTTCCATTAATTCACGCTCAGCAAAAGCAAACGTACACGCGAACGACACGTAAAAACGAATTGCTTCCAAGGCATTCACAGAATTCATGCACAAGAATAGTTTTATCTTTAGCGTACGCATAGTCACAACGTGCTCTTCACCATTGATAGTGTGCGTACCTTCCCCCAGTGTTTGCCAAAGTTGGGTGTAAAAAATCAAGTCGTCGTAGTATTTAGAGATATCAGCTGCGCGCTTTTTGATCTGCTCATTTTCAACGATATCAGAGAAAATACTGCTAGGGTCGCCAAACAAGTTACGCAAAATATGGGTGTACGAACGTGAATGGATGGTTTCAAAAAACGACCATGTTTCAGTCCATGTTTCTAGCTCAGGGATAGAAATAATCGGTAAGAACGCAATGTTCGGGCTACGACCTTGAATAGAGTCTAATAACGTTTGATATTTCAAATTCGAAATAAAAATATGCTTTTCTGATTCACTCAGCTTTTGAAAGTCAACTCTGTCTTTACTGACATCTACTTCTTCGGGGCGCCAGAAAAAACTGATTTGCTTCTCGATAAGTTTTTCGAAAATGCTGTGTTTTTGTTGATCATAACGGGCAACGTTGACCGGATTGCCAAAAAACATAGGTTCTTGCAAAGGGTCGTTATTGATTTGATTAAACGTTGTGTATTTCATGAATGTTAGCAGACCATTTAGAGTTGAATTCGCCCTTTAGTCACGCACTAAAGGGCACAGAAAGAAAGTACGCAGAAGGATTAAATTTTACACGCACCGCCAGCACAATCGTCGTCTTCTTCAACGACCGCTTCTTGTGGAACGAACTGGGTTGATTTCAGCTCTTGTTGTGATGTATCTGCTGCGCCATCACGAGTGTTGTGGTAGTACAAGGTTTTTACGCCCAGCTGATAAGCGGTTAGCAAGTCTTTTAACAACAACTTCATGGGGACTTTGCCACCGTCGTATTTGTTCGGGTCGTAACTGGTGTTAGCTGAAATCGTTTGATCAATAAACTTTTGCATAATACCGGTTAACTGCAAGTAACCATCGTTAGACGGTAAATCCCACAACAATTCGTACTTGTCTTTCAGCAATTCGTACTCAGGTACCACTTGCTTTAACACACCATCTTTACTGGACTTAACACTGATGTGGCCACGTGGCGGCTCAATACCATTGGTGGCATTTGATATCTGTGATGACGTTTCAGATGGCATCAAGGCTGATAAGGTACTGTTACGTAGCCCATACTGCTTGATGTCGGCGCGTAAGCTGTCCCAATCACAATGCAGTGGCTCGTTACAGATCTTATCTAAGTCTTTCTTGTAGGTATCAATTGGCATGATGCCTTGAGAGTAAGTGGTCTCATCAAACTTAGGACATGCGCCTTTCTCTTTTGCTAGGTTACAAGACGCACGCATCAAGTGGTATTGCATGGCTTCAAACGTACGGTGAATTAGGCCATTTGCACTGCCATCTGAGTATTTAACCCCGTTCTTAGCCAAATAATAAGCGAAGTTGATCACGCCTATTCCTAGAGTACGACGTCCCATCGTGGCGTTATACGCAGCGGGTACAGGATAATCTTGATAATCGAGTAGATTGTCTAGCGCACGCACGGCCAAATCAGCCATTTCTGCGAAGTCTTCCAAGCTTTCAATAGCACCTAGGTTAAACGCTGATAATGTACAAAGGGCAATTTCGCCGTTTTCGTCATTAACGTGCTCAAGGGGTTTAGTCGGCAGAGCGATTTCAAGGCACAAGTTGCTTTGACGGATCGGTGCAACTTTCGGGTCGAAAGGACTGTGCGTGTTGCAGTGATCCACGTTCTGTAAGTAGATACGGCCGGTACTGGCACGCTCTTGCATGAACAAACTAAACAACTCAACCGCTTTGATTTGGGTCTTACGGATGTTGTCATCTTGCTCGTATTTAACGTATAGCTCTTCAAATTTAGGCTGGTCAGCAAAAAATGCATCATACAAACCTGGTACGTCAGATGGACTAAACAAGCTTATGTGCTGATCTTTAATCAAGCGCTGATACATCAACTTATTAAATTGCACGCCGTAATCTAAGTGGCGAACACGGTTTTCTTCTACCCCCCGGTTATTTTTCAATACTAGAAGTGATTCCACTTCCATATGCCAAAGTGGGTAGAAAAGTGTTGCTGCACCGCCGCGAACGCCGCCCTGTGAACAACTTTTCACTGCAGTTTGGAAATACTTGTAGAATGGAATACAACCCGTATGGAATGCTTCTCCACCACGAATAGGGCTACCAAGAGCACGTATACGCCCTGCATTAACACCGATACCGGCGCGCTGGCTCACGTACTTAACAATGGCGCTGGCCGTCGCGTTAATTGAATCAAGGCTATCGCCAGCTTCAATTAATACGCATGAGCTGAATTGTCTTGTTGGTGTACGTACACCAGCCATGATGGGCGTCGGCAGTGAAATTTTGAATTTAGAGGTCGCATCATAAAAGCGCTTAATGTATTCCATGCGCGAATCTTTTGGGTAATCAGCAAACAAGCACGCTGCTACCAATATATACAGAAATTGGGCACTCTCGTAAATTTCGCCAGTCACCCGGTTTTGAACAAGGTATTTGCCTTCTAGCTGCTTGACTGCGGCGTAGCTAAAGTCCATGTCGCGCCAGTGATCAATATAATCATCCATTTCTTGAAATTCAGCTTCGCTGTAATCACTCAACAAATGTTGATCATATTTTTGCATCTCAACCATGTTTGTAACGTGGGCGAAAAGCGCTGGGGGCTCAAACTGCCCATAAGCTTTCTTACGTAAATGGAAGATAGCCAAGCGTGCTGCTAAGTATTGATAATCTGGCGCATCTGTTGAAATAAGATCGGCCGCAGAGCGGATCAACGTCTCATGAATATCTTCCGTCTTGATACCGTCGTAGAACTGAATATGCGCTTTAATTTCCACCTGAGATACAGACACATTATTAAGGCCTTTAGCTGCCCAAGTAATGACTTTGTGGATTTTTTCGAGGTCAATGCTTTCGCGCTCGCCAGTTCGCTTGGTAACGAAGAGTTTGTTATTCATGTATACGCCGTTTTGATTATAGTTTTTACAAAATATAGAAACGATGAATTTCACCATTTCTGTGGAAATTGTGCTTGACGAAGAGGGAAAGTTGCGGATCCTTTTTACAACGTCCATCCTGTCGATAAAACACAAGATAATGAGGTTTTGGTGCCTTTGCAACCCCACATCTGGTGCTTTTGTAGACGTTCAAATCAACAAGAAATTTATGTTAGTAATGACTCACCTAACAAGGCTATTCGCTTTGCACGTATAGGGAATGCAAGATCATTTTTAAGAATTATTTTTTTATAAACTTTTTTAATCGGAAAATTCAGTTGTTATAATTTCACGATATATAGTGTGTGAGTGTTTACAAAACCACTACATATCGTGTTTGCTGTTATAGGTGGGCGAGGATTGCCTGTGGTTGATCGATGTACAGATCCGCATTCCAGCTATCCGATCTATGCTCTGGGCCTATATAACCATAGTTTGCCACCACACTAAACATGTTCGCGGCTTTCGCTGCATCTATGTCACGTTTAGCATCACCGATATACCAGCAGTCTGCAGGATCAATATTCATCGCATTTGCTGCATGTATCAAGGGCAAAGGGTGTGGTTTACGTTTTTCTAGGGTGTCACCACTGATGACCACTTGGCACTGGGCAAACTCATCAAAATGAGGCAACAAAAGCTCGGTGAGCCATTGTGGCTTATTGGTCACAATACCCCAAGGGATATTATCCTTATCTAAGCGTGCAAGTAGCTCTTTGATGCCGTTAAAAGAAACGGTATCTACACATATCTCTTTTTCATATCTTTCAAGAAAAAGGGCCTTGAGTGATTCGACGTCATAATCCGCGAGCCTATCGCCAAAACCTATTTCGAGTAGACCTTGAGAGCCATCAGAAGCAATATTACGATATACGCTGAACGCGCACGAGGGCATTTTGTGTTGTTGTAAAACCCAATTTAGGGCGTTGCCTAAATCTCGTGCAGTGTCTAATAATGTACCGTCTAAATCGAACAATACGCCTTTGGGTTTATCTAGCATGTTATGCATCACCACTGTGTTGGCAATGCACGATGTAGTTCACATCAACGTTTTTGTCAGATAAATAAAACTGTTGAGTTATGGGACTCACATGCAGGCCTGTCATATGTTTTGCCACCAAAGGTGTATTGTCTACCCAGTTTAATAATTCCGAGGGTTTAATAAATTTGTCGTGATTGTGGGTATCTTTTGGCACTAACTTAAGAATGTGCTCTGCGCCGACTATCGCCATCAAATATGATTTGATATTACGGTTTATGGTCGAGAAAAATACCGTGCCGCCAGGTTTAACCAGTCTGCTACAGGCCTCAACAACAGATGACGGGTCAGGCACATGTTCGAGCATTTCCATGCACGTCACCACATCGAATTGCCCAGTGTGGGCATCAGCGAACTCTTCCGCTGTTGAGAGCTGGTAGTCAATGCTTAATTGCGATTCAAGGCTATGTAATCTTGCTACTTCAAGGGGGGCTTCGCCCATATCAATGCCGGTTACCTCAGCACCAGAGCGCGCCATACTCTCCGCTAAAATACCGCCACCGCAGCCCACATCAATCACTTTTTTGCCTTCAAGCCCTTGAGTGCGGTGCACGATATAATCGGTTCGGAGGGGGTTGATGGTATGTAAGGGTTTAAACTCCCCGTTTAGGTCCCACCAACGAGATGCCAAATCGGCAAATTTCTGTATTTCTTGATGGTCAACATTTTGCGCTGAGTTCATATTGCGGTCCAAAAATTCGAATTTCGCTATTATAGCCAGCATGTATTAAAGCTGGCTAGCGCAATATATGCGGTTTTTTAGCGTCTTTGGCTACTATATGAGCGGATCCTATCTATTTATTTTTTACGGTCAGTGATAGAATCCCAAGGCTCGATAATACGAAATTCCAGAGTTAATCGTTGACTGTTATTTTGAGGCCTAGCTCAAATGCACTGACGCGGATTGTAAATTTTATGTCTAATTCTATTTCTAATAATAATGACTAGGGACAAGGCTGTATATGACTGATCACGCCCAAGAAATTCTTCCTATTAATATTGAAGAAGAACTTAAAAATTCTTATCTTGATTACGCCATGAGTGTAATTGTAGGCAGGGCGCTGCCTGATGTAAGAGATGGCTTGAAGCCCGTGCATCGCCGGGTTTTATTCGCTATGAACGAGCTGAAAAACGATTTTAACAAACCATATAAGAAATCGGCACGTGTTGTCGGTGATGTTATCGGTAAGTACCACCCACACGGAGACTCAGCTGTTTACGATACGATAGTACGTATGGCTCAGCCGTTTTCTTTACGTTACATGTTGGTAGATGGTCAAGGTAACTTCGGTTCAGTTGATGGTGATTCAGCCGCTGCAATGCGTTACACCGAAATCCGTATGGCGAAAATTTCCCATGAATTATTGGCGGATTTAGAAAAGGAAACCGTCGACTTCGTACCGAACTACGATGGCACTGAATTCATCCCTGACGTGCTGCCCACTAAAGTACCTAACTTATTAATCAATGGTTCTTCAGGCATTGCTGTTGGTATGGCGACTAACATTCCTCCTCACAACTTAACGGAAGTTGTGAACGGGTGTATTGCGTTAATTGATAAGCCTGAGCTTTCCATTGAAGAGTTGATGGAATATATCCCCGGGCCAGATTTCCCAACCGCCGCCTTTATAAGTGGTCGTAAAGGAATTGAAGAAGCGTACCGTACGGGGCGTGGAAAAATATATATGCGCGCCCGCGCAGAGATTGAGCGTGAAGACAATGGTAAAGAGACCATAGTCGTGCACGAAATTCCTTATCAGGTCAACAAAGCGCGTCTAATTGAAAAGATAGCCGAGCTAGTAAAAGAAAAGAAAATTGAAGGCATTTCAGCTCTCCGTGATGAGTCTGACAAAGACGGCATGCGTATTGTAGTTGAAGTAAAACGTAACGAGTCAGGTGAAGTTTTACTAAACCACTTGTATTCGCAGACACAAATGCAAACCGTGTTTGGGATCAACATGGTGGCACTGGATAAAACCCAGCCTAAAGTGTTCAACCTACTTGAGATACTGCAAGCCTTCGTTTTACACCGCCGCGAAGTGGTAACACGCCGTACGGTTTTCGAACTGAAGAAAGCCCGTGAGCGTGCCCATATTCTTGAAGGTTTAGCGATTGCATTGGCTAATATAGACCCGATAATCGCATTGATTAAAGCGTCTAAAAGCCCGTCTGATGCCAAAATATCATTGACTGCTCAAGGTTGGGCGTTAGGTGATGTGTCTGACATGTTAGAGCGTGCCGGTAATGACGCTGCTCGTCCTGATTGGTTAGAGCCTGAGTTTGGTATTCGTGATGGCTTGTACTATTTAACAGAGCAGCAAGCACAAGCAATCCTTGACCTACGTTTGAATAAGTTAACCGGTCTTGAGCACGAAAAAATTCTTTCTGAGTACAAAGAGTTATTAGACCTGATTGCAGAATTACTGCATATATTAGGTAGCCCAGAGCGCTTGATGGAAGTCATACGTGAAGAGCTTGAAAAAATTCGTGATGAATTCGGAGATGAGCGTCGCACCGAAATCACTGCCGCATCTCATGATATCGATATTGAAGACTTGATTGAACGTGAAGAGGTTGTGGTGACACTATCTCGTGAAGGTTACGTTAAGTATCAAAAGCTAAACGATTACGAGTCACAGCGCCGTGGCGGTAAAGGTAAATCAGCGACCAAGATGAAAGAAGAAGATTTCATCGAAAAGTTACTAGTTGCCAATACCCATGATCACATTTTGTGCTTCTCTACACGCGGCCGATTGTATTGGCTAAAAGTATATCAATTGCCATTAGCGAGTCGTAATGCGCGCGGTCGTCCAATTGTGAATATTTTACCGTTGGAAGCAAATGAACGTATCACTGCGATTTTGCCTATTCAAGAATTTGAAGAAGGCAAGTACGTATTAATGGCTACGGCCAATGGTACAGTGAAGAAAACCGCTTTGGTTCAATACTCTCGCCCACGTGCAAACGGTATTATTGCGGTTAACTTAAACGACGGTGATGAGCTAATCGGTGTTGATATCACCGACGGCAGCAGTGATATTATGTTGTTCTCGGATGCGGGTAAAGTCGTTCGCTTTAATGAGAAAGCGCGTGATTCAGAAACAGGGGCAGTTAAAATTGATCCCGAAACTGGCGAAGAAATCCTAGCACTGCGCCCAATGGGTCGAACCGCAACGGGTGTTCGTGGCATACGTTTACAAGATGGCCAAAAAGTGGTGTCGTTGATTGTACCTCAAGGTGATGGCGCAATTTTAACCGCCACCGAAAATGGTTTCGGTAAACGTACTCCAGTCGAAGATTACCCAGCTAAGAGCCGTGCCACGCAAGGTGTGGTATCCATTAAGGTGTCAGAGCGTAATGGCAAGGTAGTCGGTGCTGTACAGGTCAATGAAAGCGACGAAATCATGCTGATCAGTGACCAAGGTACTTTAGTGCGTACTCGCGTTGGTGAAGTCTCTACCGTGGGCCGTAACACTCAGGGCGTACGTTTGATACGCACTGCAGAGGACGAACATGTAGTAGGTCTGCAGCGCATCGACGAAGTTGAAGAGTTAGAAGAAGAACTAGAGGCGTTAGCTGAGGGTGACGAGACAGTCGAAGCCGCAGCAACAGACGTGGATAACACCACGGATGAAGATCCTCAAAACGAAGAGTAAAGCCCGTAGATGATAAGGTAGGCTGCACGCTTACTTTATCGTCCTATAGTTTATTAAAACGAGCGGCTTAGCCGCTCTTTTTGTATCGGAAATTAAAGAATGACCAAGGTTTATAATTTTTGTGCCGGTCCGGCCATGTTACCCGAAGCTGTGATGCAGCAAGCCCAAAATGAATTCATCAACTGGCAGAACCAAGGTTGTTCGGTGATGGAAATGAGTCATCGTAGTAAAGAGTTTATCGCCCTTGCTGAAACCGCCGAGCAAGACTTGCGAGACTTATTGAGTATCCCTGATAACTACAAAGTGTTGTTTACTCACGGTGGTGGCCGTGGTCAGTTCTCTGCAGTGCCTCTGAACTTGTCACAAGAAGGTGACAGCGCTGACTATATCGTTAGTGGCTCTTGGTCAAAAAGCGCCGTTGATGAAGCGCAAAAATATATTAACGTGAATATTGCCGCCACTACGACCAGCGAAGACGGCCTAGTGGTGATGCCTGTCCAAGACAGTTGGAATCAAAATCCTGATGCCGCTTATGTTCACTATTGCCCTAATGAGACGGTAGATGGCGTTGAAATCAACTGGATCCCAGCAACCGGAGACATTCCCCTTGTGGCCGATATGTCATCGAATATTTTGTCGCAGCCTATAGACGTGAGTAAATTTGGGGTGATCTACGCCGGAGCCCAAAAAAATATTGGGCCTTCAGGCTTATCCGTTGTAATAGTACGCGACGACTTGTTAGACAAGGCACGCTCGATTACCCCTGCAATCTTCGATTACACGGTTATCGCCAAACATGATTCTATGTATAACACGCCACCTACATTTGCTTGGTACTTAGCTGGCTTGGTTTTCAAGTGGTTGAAAGAGCAGGGCGGCGTAGCAGCGATGGCTGAACGCAACAAAGCTAAATCAGATCTGCTTTACTCATGCATTGATGAGTTAGATTTTTATAGCAACAACGTTGCTCCAGAGTATCGCTCTCGGATGAACGTCACGTTCCATTTGAAAAACGCCGAACTGGACAAGCAGTTTTTAGCTGAAGCCGAAAATGCCGGACTAAAAGCATTAAAAGGTCATCGTATTGTTGGCGGTATGCGCGCTAGTATTTACAACGCCATGCCAATCGAAGGTGTGCAAACTTTGTTCAACTTCATGCAAGATTTTGCCAAGAGGAATGGTTAATATGAGTCGTTCAGCTCCACTACTCCTCAATCCTATTTCAGCGATTTCGGGTACAGTTAATGTGCCCGGCTCTAAGAGTTTATCTAATCGTGCTTTGTTGCTTGCCGCAGTAGCAAATGGTGAAACGCACCTGACTAATTTACTCGATAGTGAAGACATTCGTCACATGTTGAAAGCATTGACACAACTGGGGGTAAAATACCGCTTATCTGACGATAAAACCGAGTGTTGGGTGCAAGGCTTAGGTCGTGGTTTTAGTGTGGATAACCTAGAGACATTATTTTTAGGCAACGCCGGCACCGCTATGCGTCCTTTGTGTGCTGTTTTAGCCACCTCCAAAGGTGAGTTTGAATTAACGGGTGAACCCCGTATGGAAGAGCGCCCAATTGGCGCCTTAGTTGATTCGTTACGCCAGGCTGGCGCTGAGATCACCTATTTAAAAAATGAAGGCTATCCACCATTAAGAATGAAAGGCATGCCCTTAAAAGGCGGTAATATTAGTGTAGAAGGTACGGTTTCCAGTCAGTTTTTAACCGCACTACTGATGGCCTCGCCATTATTTGAACATGACAGCGTTATCAATATTGTCGGTGAGTTGGTATCTAAACCTTATATAGACATTACGCTTAATACCATGGCGCAATTTGGTATAATAGTTGAAAACAATAACTACCAAACCTTCACTATTAAAGGCAATCAACAGTACCAAGCTGCTGGCGATTTTTTGGTTGAAGGTGATGCCTCATCTGCATCTTACTTTTTAGCCGCAGGTGCGATTAAAGGCGGCACGGTGCGTGTTACTGGCGTAGGGAAGAAGAGTATCCAAGGGGATATTCGTTTCGCCGATGTACTCGAAAAAATGGGCGCGAAAATCACATGGGGCGAAGACTATATTGAAGTCACAGGTGCACCTTTGACTGCTGTTGACATGGACATGAACCACATTCCTGATGCAGCAATGACCATCGCGACGACCGCGTTATTTGCTAAAGGCACCACATCAATTCGTAATATTTATAATTGGCGCGTCAAAGAAACAGACAGATTAGCTGCTATGGCGTGTGAATTACGTAAAGTGGGCGCCGAGGTTATTGAAGGTCATGATTACATCACTATTACGCCTCCGGACACGTTGGTTCAAACGGATATCGATACTTACGATGATCACCGCGTAGCCATGTGTTTTTCACTTGTGGCATTGAGCGATACACCCGTGACGATTAATGATCCTGACTGTACGGCTAAAACTTTCCCTGATTACTTCACTCGTTTAAAGCAAATAAGCGTCTAAATTAGTGACCGCTGTGAACATGAGCTCGTGTTTACAGTGTTCACAAGATTGTAAACTTGCTTACATTGCTTATATAAATTCAACGGGTATAATTGCGCGCGATTTTCATTAGCTCAGGAGAGAGCATGCAATTATTTCCCGTCATCACAGTAGACGGCCCAAGTGGAGCTGGTAAGGGCACCGTGAGTACCTTATTAGCCAATCGTTTAGGTTGGCACTTCCTCGACAGCGGCGCGATCTATCGTGTTTTGGCTATCGCCTCTATCCATCATCAAATTGATCCTAATGACGAAGCAGGCCTATTGCCATTGGCTTCAGGCTTGGATGTTAATTTTGAGCCAGCAGAGCATGGCTGTAAGGTGATTCTAGAAGGTGAAGATGTCAGCGATGACATTCGTACAGAAGAAGTTGGGGCGGTGGCCTCCAAAGTGGCATCATTACCAAGTATCCGTGAGGCGTTACTTCGTCGCCAGCGGGCATTTAAAGAATCGCCAGGTCTTGTCGCCGACGGGCGTGACATGGGTACCATTGTATTCCCAGAAGCAGACGTAAAGATATTTCTTACCGCTAGCGCCCAAGAGCGTGCTAACCGTAGATTTAATCAGTTGAAAGAAGCTGGTCATGATGTTAGCATATTGCGCCTTTTGGCTGACATCGAGGCTCGTGACGAGCGCGACTCAAATCGCAGCGTAGCGCCTTTAGTACCAGCAAAAGACGCGCTTATTGTCGATTCTACGGAATTAACAATAACGCAAGTAATTGATAAGATTACTGAATTTGCTAGTTCTAAAATCGAAATCTGATTTAAGAGCTAACATTACCTAACTTGTAAACTGCCCAACATCAGGATGAAGTTGGCAATGAATAACAACCCCACGTTAGCCGGATTGCAGTGTGGATGTCAAAATGAAACAAATAACTTAACTATGACTGAAAATTTTGCTCAACTATTTGAAGAAAGCTTAAAAGAAATCGAAACCCGTCCAGGTGCAATTGTTAAGGGTACTATCGTATCTATCGACAAAGACATCGTACTTGTAGATGCAGGTTTGAAATCTGAAAGCGCGATCCCAGCTGAACAATTCCGTAATGCTGACGGTACACTTGATGTTGAAATCGGAGACCAAGTTGATGTTGCTCTAGATGCAATTGAAGACGGTTTCGGTGAAACAATCTTGTCTCGCGAAAAAGCAAAACGTCACGAAGCCTGGGTTGAGCTAGAAAAAGCTTACGATGACAAAGAAACGATTAAAGGTGTTATCAATGGTAAGGTCAAAGGTGGCTTTACGGTTGAAGTGAATACAGTTCGTGCATTCTTACCTGGTTCATTGGTTGACGTACGCCCAGTACGCGATACTACTCATCTTGAAGGTAAAGAACTGGAATTCAAAGTTATCAAGCTTGATGCTAAGCGTAACAACGTGGTTGTTTCACGTCGTGCGGTTATCGAAGCAGAAAGCAGCGCAGAACGTGATCAACTTCTTGCTAACCTTGAAGAAGGCCATGAAGTTAAAGGTATCGTTAAGAACCTTACTGATTACGGTGCGTTCGTTGACCTTGGTGGTGTTGATGGTCTTCTACACATTACTGATATGGCTTGGAAACGCGTTAAGCACCCAAGTGAAATCGTTAATGTTGGTGATGAAATCAACGTTAAAGTACTTAAGTTCGACAAAGAAAAATCTCGTGTTTCATTAGGCATGAAACAAATGGGCAACGATCCTTGGCAAGAAATTGCAGAACGTTACCCTGAAGGTTCTAAATTGAGCGGTGCAGTCACTAACCTAACTGACTACGGTTGTTTCGTTGAAATCGAAGACGGTGTTGAAGGTCTAGTTCACGTATCTGAAATGGATTGGACTAACAAAAACATTCACCCATCTAAAGTGGTTAACTTGGGTGACACTGTTGAAGTTATGGTTCTTGAAATTGACGAAGAGCGTCGTCGTATTTCTCTTGGTCTTAAGCAATGTAAACCTAACCCTTGGGAAGAGTTTGCTAAGGCACAGAGTAAAGGCGATAAAGTTAGCGGTAAGATCAAGTCTATCACTGATTTCGGTATCTTCATCGGTCTTGACGGCGGCATTGACGGCTTAGTACATTTGTCTGATATTTCTTGGAACAAGACTGGCGAAGACGCTGTTCGTGAATACAAGAAAGGCGACGAAATCTCTGCTGTTGTTCTACAAGTTGACCCAGAGCGTGAGCGTATCTCTTTAGGTGTTAAACAGATTGAAGAAGATCCGTTTAACCAATACCTGACAGATACCAAGAAAGGTACTATCGTTGTTGGTACTGTGACTGAAGTTGACGCCAAAGGCGTAACTGTTAAACTTGCAGAAGAAGTTGAAGGTTACATCCGCGCAACTGATTTGGCTCGCGAACGTGTTGAAGATGCATCTGAAGTAGCATCTGTAGGCGAAGAAATCGAAGCTAAATTCATGGGCGTTGACCGTAAGAACCGCATCGTTAACTTGTCTGTTAAAGCAAAAGACCAAGCAGACGAGAAAGAAGCACTTGACAAAGTTAACCAACAAGAAGAAGTTGGTTTTGCTAACGCATTTGCTGAAGCCTTTAAAGCGGCGAAGAGCGAAGATTAATCAATTAAGGTGCGTATTATACGCACCGATAAATTTTCACAACGTACTTATATATTGAAGGAGAGTTTTAATGACAAAGTCAGAACTTATCGAAAGACTAGCGGATAAAGCCCGTCACGTACCTTCAAGAGACGTTGAGTTGGCTATCAAGGAAATGCTAGAGCAAATGGCGCAAACCTTACAAAAAGGTGAACGCATCGAAATCCGCGGATTTGGAAGTTTCTCTTTGCATTACCGCGCACCTCGCGTAGGTCGTAACCCGAAAACAGGTGAGACAGTGGAGTTAGACGGTAAACACGTTCCTCACTTTAAACCTGGTAAAGAGTTACGAGAAAGGGTCAACGAAGATTTAATTGCTTGATTTATCTCTAAATCATTAAAACGGCACTCCAATTGGGGTGCCGTTTTTGTTAGAGTGTAGTAAATTATAAATGGCATTTATAAACAACGTTTGTCATTGGCTGTAAAGATAGCTGTTTCGAATACTTGATTCAGGAATGAGTGAAGTATGTTTATAAAAAAGAGTTCGAATCCAAATGCCCACTAGGAGGCAAATAAGTATGAAGTTGAAGGGATTGCTATCTCTTATTGCTGTATTAGTCTTGCTGTTAATTGGCGGCTTTATTGGTTCTCAAAATACCCATAGTGTCACAGTAAATTATCTTGTAGCGCAGAGCGACATGCGCGTTTCATTACTTATGCTGATTGTGTTCTTATGTGGTGTGCTGCTCAGCGTAATTTTATTCTCACTTTATGTTTTACGATTAAAGTGGCGAGTAGCAAGTTTAGAGCGGCAACTTAAAAAATCTAATCGTGTAGAAATCCTTTAATTATGCTTGAACTGCTTTTTCTGCTATTACCTGTAGCCGCCGGATATGGCTGGGTAATGGGGCGCAATAGCGTACGTCAAGCACAGCGTAAGCAATCTAGTATTTTATCTAAGCATTACTACAAGGGCTTAAATTTCCTCTTATCCGATGAGCCCGATAAGGCCGTCGATACTCTCATTAAAATGATTAACCTCGACAGTGATACGGTTGAAACCCACATTGCCATGGGTAAATTCTTTCGACACCGGGGCGAGTTAGACAGAGCAATCCGTGTTCATCAAAACCTTGTCAGTAAAGAACAGATTTCCCCTGCACAGCGGGAATCTGCCCTCAAAGAATTGGGAAAAGACTATGTGCTCGCAGGCTTTTTGGAGCGCGCTGAGAATGCCTTCCTGCAGTTATTAAATTCAGACAAACACTTTCTAGATGCACAACAGCAGCTTTTCGATATCTACCAAGCCACCAAAGAATGGGGCAGAGGGATAGAGCTTGCTGAGAATATGATGGAAAATCATGGTGATAGCGATGAGCTATGCATTCGTATCTCGCATTTTTATTGCGAGCAAGCGGCCATTTACGTACGTAAAAATGAACTTAATCTAGCCGAGAAAACCTTGCAAAAAGCCATTATGGCTGACCAAAATACCGTTCGCCCGTGGTTAATGCTCGGGCAAATAGCGATTAGCCAAGAGCAATATCAGACCGCTATCGAGTACTTACAGCAAGTGCCTTTGCGCGATATCTCTTGGTTGAGTGAAGCGGTGCCGCTGATCGAGCAAAGCGCTGAAGCATTGAACGATCTTGAACAGCTAGAAAAAATTCTCAATGAATATTGGCAGCAATGTGCCACATCTTATCTAGCCAAAGTGAAATTAATGGCGCGCCAGGGCTTAACAAAAGAAGCGGCTGATGTTTTGCTAGATCAATTACGCAAGCATCCTACCATGAAAGGCTTTAAAACTCTTATGGGCTTGTATATTGAACAACAAGGCCCTGATGAATCCATGAATAGCCTTGTGCTATTAAAAGAGCTTGTTGAAGAGCAGATTAAGCAACGACCCAAATATCGCTGTCACAGCTGTGGCTTTTCGGGCGGGCAAATACATTGGTTGTGCCCATCCTGTAAAAAATGGGGCCAGGTTAAACCGATTAAAGGCTTAGACGGAGAATAAACGGTAATGCAAGATCCAAAAGTGGTAATCGCACTTGATTTTGATGTAAAGAAAGACGCACTTGATTTTGTAGATAGAATTGACCCATCCCAGTGCCGTCTAAAAGTCGGCAAAGAAATGTTCACGTATTTCGGTCCTGAATTTGTTGGCACTTTGGTGGCAAAGAAGTTCGATGTATTCCTCGATCTTAAGTTTCACGATATTCCTAATACCGTGGCCAAAGCGTGCATAGCTGCCGCAGATCTAGGCGTATGGATGGTAAACGTGCATGCTTCTGGTGGCGAAGATATGATGATACGCGCCCGAGAGGGTTTGGCTCAGTTCGGCCAAGACAAACCTCATCTTATCGCTGTGACAGTGCTCACCAGCATGGATCAGCGACAGCTGTCACAAATTGGTATTCAATCATCGCCTATGGAGCACGTGTTAACACTTGCATCTTTAACCAAACAAGCAGGACTAGACGGAGTGGTGTGCTCGGCACAAGAAGCTGCAATGTTAAAAGAGACACTGGGCAAGGAATTTATGTTGGTGACTCCAGGTATTCGTCCCCAGGGAAGTGAAGTCGGTGATCAGAAACGCATCATGACCCCACAAGAAGCGATGCAAGTAGGAGTCGATTACCTGGTTATTGGCCGACCTATTACTCAAGCTGCTGATCCTGTCGCTGCACTTGAGGCTATTAACGCGTCTATTGCGTGATCCGAATTTTCGGCTCTGAAGTTTTAATTTGTCAGTAAATTGTTGATTAGGTTTTAAGCGCATAAAAAAGGCACTCTCGAGTGCCTTTTTGTGTTCAATCTACATCCCTTAATATTTAGGCACTCAGTGCCGTTTTAGGGTCTGTGTAGGTCAACCCTAAAGATTTTCCAAGTGCATCAACTACCGCTTTGTACGTGACTTTACCTTCATGCACATTTAAGCCGTTAAGCAAATGTGCATCATCTAACATAGCCTGCTTTGGCCCTTTGTTAGCCAAAGCTAAACCGAAAGGTAGCGTTGCATTGTTCAATGCCATAGTAGATGTACGTGCAACACCGCCAGGCATGTTGGCAACGCAATAATGAACAACACCATCTATGATATAAACCGGATCTTGATGAGTCGTCGCTTTTGAGGTTTCAAAACAGCCACCCTGATCAATTGCTACATCAACCACTACTGACCCCTCTTTCATGTTTTTGACATGTTCTGCGGTCAATAGTTTAGGTGCTGCAGCGCCAGGAATGAGTACTGCACCCACTACTAAGTCAGCTTTGGAGGAATAATGTTCAATAGCATCAACTGTTGAAAAAACGGTTTTGATACGGCCGTCAAAAATATCATCTAACTCACGTAAACGCGGTAACGAGCGGTCTAAAATAGTAACATCAGCACCTAATCCTAATGCCATTTTCGCTGAGTTTGTGCCAACAACACCGCCACCGATAATAAGGACTTTACCCGGAGCTACGCCGGGCACGCCACCCAACAATGTACCGCTACCGCCTTGTGCTTTTTCAAGGTAGTGCGCGCCAGCCTGAACAGCCATGCGACCAGCAACTTCACTCATAGGTGCAAGAAGGGGCAGGGCGTTACGGTTATCAGTTACTGTTTCGTAGGCAATGCAGGTTGCGCCAGATTCAATTAGTAGCTTAGTCTGCTTAGGATCGGGGGCAAGGTGCAAATAGGTATATAAGGTTTGGCCTTTACGCAGCATTTTACATTCGTTTTCTTGAGGCTCTTTAACCTTTACAATCATCTCAGCTTTTGCGAAAACGGTTGCCGCATCAGCGGCTATTTCAGCACCGGCAGCGATGTATTCTTCGTTGGTAAATCCAATAGCGGTACCCGCATTATCTTCAACTAATACTTGATGTCCATGAACAACAAACTCTTTCACTGCAGCAGGCGTAAGGCCTACGCGATATTCGTGGTTTTTAATTTCTTTTGGTACACCAATTAGCATAAATTTTCCTTTAACGGTTGAACCCGAGGGCGATTGAATGCGGTATTGCATAATGAGCGAAGTATAAGTGAAGGTTCGAAGAAAATTATTCTGAAGATTTACCGCTTTAAGTATAAAATAGGGATAAAGTTAATAAATGCAGTATTATCTATGTTGATAAAAACACCCAAACACCTTGATAGAATCGATCGCAATATTTTAAGTGAGCTGCAAAAAAACGGCCGTTTATCAAATATCGATTTAGCTAATAAAGTTGGCTTAAGTGCAAGCCCTTGTTTAGAAAGAGTTAAGCGCCTTGAGAATCAAGGCTATATTTTGGGTTATCATGCGAGAGTCGACCCACAAAAACTCGGTGCAGCGATGTTGGTCTTCGTGGAAATTACGTTGACCAAAACGTCGCCTGATATTTTTGAGCTATTTTCTGCTGCGGTAAAACAGCATGAAGACATCCAAGAGTGTCATTTAGTCTCTGGTGACTTTGACTTTTTGCTTAAAGCGCGTGTGGCAGACATGTCAACCTACCGTAAGTTACTTGGTGATACCTTACTCAGATTACCTGGCGTGAATGAATCTCGAACTTACGTTGTGATGGAAGAAGTCAAAGACACCACTATGGTGAAAATTAATCAACGCTGAACTGTTTAACCGAAGATTGCTCAAATACTGGGCATAAGCACGCCGTTGTCTAGGATTTTGACCAAAGCACTGGTATCTTATACAGCTAATTTTACGCAGTAACCCTAAGTTGAAAGAAAACGCTATGGCAAGACTCACAGGTATCCAACGGATTATGGAAGTAGGCATGATGCTCAGTTGCGCATTTGCTTTTTTCTTACTCCTCGCATTGGCTTCTTTTCATCCAGCCGACCCAAGCTGGAGCCAAGCTGGTTTGCAAGGTGACATTCATAACTGGGTTGGCGCAATTGGCGCTTGGTTAGCTGATATTTTATTTTTTACGTTCGGCTACATTGCTTATATTTTCCCTTTCACAGCGGCATTCGCAGGTTGGTTCATGTTCCAGCAGCGTAAGCGTATCTCTGAGTTTGACTATTTAACCATTGGACTGCGAATTTTAGGGCTATTATTGGCTCTGGTTGGGGCGGCGGGAATAGCCAGTCTTAACTTTAACGACCTATTTTATTTCTCAGCAGGGGGAATGTTAGGGGATGTGATTAGCGCATCGCTTGTTCCTTATCTTAATTTCGCAGGTACAGTTCTTATTTTACTGAGCTTGTTTTGCACCGGCTTTACGTTTTTAACCGGTATTTCATGGCTAACTGTTGTCGATAAAACTGGTGCGATGGCCGTCGCATTCGCAACCGGTGCTTGGGCTCTGCCACAGAAAATACAAGAAGCACCCATGCTACGGCTCGGTTTTAATCGCGATAATAAAGACGAGCAAGTAAGTGCCGATGACAAACTGAACAATCCAGTTCCTCCGGCTTATACGCCGGCTCAACAACGTGTAGAGCCAAGTGTAACTCCTTTTGGCAGTGATGAGCCTGAGCCGAGTTTTAGTATTCCCGATGAAGTGTTGTTCGAGCCCGAACCGAAAAAAGAGGAATCGAGCCCAGTTTCAATCAGCGAGTTGCGAGACAAGATAGGCTTTGGTCGTAAAAAGAAATCGCAAGACGACATGGATGAAACGCAGCATGAGCCAGACGCCCCCGCTGTGCAACCCAAGGACAAGTCGCACAATGGTGTTTATGTATCCGATGACGTTAAAGCCAATCTTGAGGCGCAAGCTGAAGCTAAAGCGATTGCCGACAGTAAACCACCAGAGCCAATGCCGTCATTTGATTTACTGCAACGGGCAGACAAAATTAAAAACCCGATCACCCCTGAAGAGCTTGAAATGGTCTCTCGCCTGCTTGAGGAAAAGCTAAAAGACTTTAACATCGATGCGCAAGTGGTCGGTGTCTATCCTGGGCCTGTTATCACCCGTTTTGAAATGGACTTAGCGCCAGGGGTTAAAGTCAGCAAGATTACCGGTCTTTCAAAAGATTTGGCCCGCGCGATGTCTGCTATTTCAGTGCGCGTGGTGGAAGTCATTCCGGGTAAATCGGTAATAGGTTTAGAATTACCGAATAAAAAGCGCGACATGGTGCGCTTAAGCGAAGTGATTAGCTGTGACGCTTTTCAAAAAGCTGAGTCAGATTTAACCATGGTGTTAGGAGCAGACATATCAGGTCAACCTGTGATTGTTGATTTAGCTAAAATGCCGCATCTATTAGTGGCAGGCACCACGGGCTCAGGTAAGTCTGTCGGTGTTAACGTCATGATTTTAAGCCTGTTGTATAAATCAACGCCAGAAGACGTGCGTATGATCATGATTGACCCGAAAATGCTTGAATTGTCAGTGTATGAAGGCATACCGCATTTGCTCGCTGAAGTGGTAACCGACATGAAAGAAGCGGCTAATGCACTGCGCTGGTGTGTTGGGGAAATGGAGCGTCGTTACCGTTTGATGTCAGCCCTTGGTGTACGTAATCTCAAAGGCTTCAACCAGAAAGTCAAAAATGCGATTGAAGCAGGCCAACCAATAAAAGATCCCTTGTGGAAGTCAGAAGAGAGCATGTTAACCGAAGCGCCTGATTTAGAAAAACTGCCGGCTATCGTAGTCGTTGTTGACGAATTTGCTGACATGATGATGATCGTTGGCAAAAAAGTCGAAGAGCTTATCGCCCGTATAGCCCAAAAAGCCAGGGCTGCTGGTATTCATTTGGTACTCGCCACCCAGCGCCCTTCAGTTGACGTTATCACTGGTTTGATAAAAGCCAATATTCCTACCCGTATTGCGTTTCAAGTGTCATCAAAAATAGATTCACGGACTATTTTGGACCAACAGGGCGCTGAAACCTTATTGGGAATGGGCGACATGCTGTATTTGCCACCAGGTACTGGCGTGCCTACACGGGTCCATGGCGCATTTGTTGATGACCCTGAAGTACATGCTGTTGTAGCCGATTGGAAAAGTCGCGGTGCACCGCAATACATTGATGAGATTCTCAACGGTGACACCAGCGCTGAAGTATTACTGCCGGGTGAGCAACCAGAAGGCGGCGATCAAGAGTTTGATGTTTTTTACGATGAAGCCGTGTCGTTCGTCACTGAGTCACGCCGAGCGTCAGTGTCGAGTGTGCAGCGTAAATTTAGAATTGGTTACAACCGCGCAGCGCGTCTGGTCGAACAAATGGAACAAAGTGGTGTCGTAACGCCACCAGGGCACAATGGTAATAGAGAAGTGTTGGCACCTCCACCACCAAGAGATTAATTTATGATAGGTATTCAGCAAAATATGAACAGTGTGAAATATATCGGTAACGTGGCGAAGTTGTCTGGGATCCTGTTGCTAACACTAGGGGCTATTTTTAGCGCGAATGCTCAGCAAACCGATGAAGATAAACTGAAAGCGCGATTGCAAACCTTACATAATTTCAGCGCTTCCTTTACCCAAAAAGTGACCGACGCGAATCACGAAGTTTTGCAAGAAGCGACTGGGGTGATAAAGCTAAAACAACCCAACAAACTATATTGGGAGCTCAACCCGCCCAATGAAAATATTCTTATTGCTGATGGCAACACACTATGGAATGTGGATCCTTTTGTTGAGCAAGTTACTGCCATTAGTCAAGATCAAGCAGTGGCAAATAATCCCCTTATTCTGCTAACTCAGCCGAACAGTGACGCTTGGGAGAATTTCAGTGTTTCTTATACCAATGATACTTTTCGTATTGATGCGAAAAATCCTGATTCAGCGGTACACTCACTCGTATTGGTGTTTGATGGGGCACAGTTAACGTCGATGAGTATGCAAGACAGCCAGCAACAAATCAGCGACTTGTATTTCAATGATATTCAGCAAAATAAAACGGTGAGTGATAAAGTATTTACCTTTAGTTTGCCTGATGGCTACGACTTGGACGACCAACGTAACTGATGAATCAAGGATTCGATTTTAGCCATCAAGACGACCCAAGCTTCGCACCATTAGCTGCGCGCATGCGCCCGCAAAATATTGCCGAATATTTCGGCCAGCAACACATTGTTGGTCCAGGCAAACCCCTACGCAGCGCGATTGAGTGCGGCCAATGCCATTCGATGATCCTCTGGGGGCCGCCTGGCACAGGTAAAACCACATTAGCTGAAATAATTGCTATGCATTGCGATGCGCATATCGAGCGTATCTCTGCGGTTACTTCTGGGGTGAAAGATATTCGCAGTGCTATTGAACAAGCCAAGCAAAATACGCTTAACCAGGCCAAGCGCACCATTTTATTTGTTGACGAAGTACACAGGTTTAATAAGAGTCAGCAAGACGCATTTTTGCCTTTTATTGAAGACGGCACGATTACGTTTATTGGCGCCACCACAGAAAACCCATCTTTCGAATTAAACGGTGCTTTGTTATCTCGCGCCCGGGTGTATGTGCTTAAATCGCTGACTCAGAACGACCTTGCAGATATTGCTATGCGCGCGTTAACTGACGAGTCCCGTGGGTTAGGGCAATTAGCCCTGCAAATAGAAGACAAGGGTATAGCGCTTTTAACTGAGCTTGCAGGCGGTGACGCAAGGCGTCTTTTGAATTATATTGAATTGGCTGCTGACTTCTCAACTGAAGGAAAAATCACCCTTGAAGCCATTAAAGAAGCGGTAGGCGAAAAGGTTGCTCAATATGATAAAGGCGGAGACCAGTTTTACGATTTAATCTCTGCCTTTCACAAATCAGTGCGCGGCTCATCTCCCGATGGTGCTTTGTATTGGTATGCACGCATGTTAAATGCTGGGTGTGATCCGCTTTATGTGGCACGGCGCTTATTGGCCATTGCTACAGAAGATATCGGTAATGCCGATCCTCGAGCGATGGAAGTCTGCCTCAATGCGTGGAATATTTTCCAACGTGTTGGGCCTGCTGAAGGCGAACGAGCCATTGCACAGGCTACCTTGTACTGTGCAAGTGCCGCCAAGAGTAATGCGGTTTATACAGCGTTCAAGCAAGCTATGCGCGATGCTAAAACATTACCCGATTACGAAGTGCCCAGCCACTTGCGTAACGCACCCACTAAGTTAATGAAAGAAATGGGATTCGGTGATGGCTATCGCTATGCCCATGATGAGCCAAATGCCTTTGCTGCGGGTGAAAGCTACTTACCAGCTGAAATGCAAGATACACAATACTACATGCCTAATGAGAGAGGGCTTGAAATAAAACTGAAGGCGAAATTAGACTTTCTGACTGATTTAAATAACAAGAGCGCTCATAAAAGGTACAAGTAGATGCAGCATAGTTTTGCTATATACACATATATTGCGCTAGGGGGCGCAACGGGAGCCTGTTTACGCTTTTTTCTTTCCAGTTTGATGTTGCAATGGTTTGGCAAAGGATTTCCTTTTGGTACACTTCTGGTCAATATTGTAGGGTCTTTCAGTTTAGGACTGCTTTATACGCTCATTGAACAGGGGCATCTGGAAATTGTCATTTGGCGCACTGCTATTGGTATCGGTTTTTTAGGCGCTCTTACTACGTTCTCAACGTTTTCAGTGGATACCCTAATTCTGTTGCAGCAAGGTATGTGGCTGAAGGGGGCGTTCAATATATTTATTAATATCACCTGCTGTTTATTTGCAGCATGGTTGGGTACACAACTAGTTAAAGGTTAAGTCAAACAAGATGTTAGATGCTAAGTATTTACGTAACGATATAAACATTGCGGCGCAAAAACTCGAGAAACGAGGTTACACCCTTGATGTCGCTCAGTTCACAGCGCTAGAGGAAAAGCGCAAATCTTTACAGATGCGCACTCAGGAATTACAAAATGAACGTAATGTGCGCTCCAAGTCTATCGGTAAAGCGAAAGCATCAGGTCAAGATATTGAGCCTTTGCTGGCACAAGTCGGCCAACTTGGTGATGAGCTTAATGCGGCTAAAGCCGAACTGACAGGCTTATTAGATGAAATTCAGTCGCTGACTTTGAATATACCCAACTTGCCTGATGATAGTGTGCCTGAAGGTAAAGATGAAGAAGAGAATGTAGAAGTATCACGCTGGGGAACACCTCGGGTGTTCGATTTTGAAGTCAAAGATCACGTTGATTTAGGCGCTGGTGTTGCTAACGGTTTAGATTTTGAAACCGCTACTAAATTAACCGGCTCTCGTTTTGTGGTAATGCGAGGCCAAATAGCGCGATTAAATCGCGCCATTGCCCAATTTATGCTTGATTTACACACCCAGCAGCATGGTTATCAAGAAATGTATGTGCCGTATTTGGTGAACGAAGAAAGCATGTTGGGTACGGGACAATTTCCAAAGTTTGTTGGTGATGCATTTCATACCAAACCAGCTACCGAAGAAGGCCAAGGCTTGTCCTTGATACCTACATCAGAAGTGCCATTAACCAATATTGCCCGTGATTGCATCTTTGCTGCAAGCGAATTGCCGATTAAAATGACGGCGCATACTCCTTGTTTTAGGAGTGAAGCGGGCTCATACGGCCGTGACACGCGTGGTCTTATTCGTCAGCATCAATTCGATAAAGTAGAGATGGTGCAATTGGTCGAAGCAGACAAATCATTTGACGCCTTGGACGAATTAACCGGCCACGCTGAAAAAGTACTTCAGTTGCTTGAATTACCTTACCGTAAGATGTTGTTGTGTACTGGTGATATGGGCTTTGGGGCAAGCAAAACATTCGATTTAGAAGTGTGGTTACCAGCGCAAGATACTTATCGTGAGATTTCGTCCTGTTCGAACATGCTTGATTTCCAAGCGCGTCGTATGCAGGCACGCTACCGCGACCCGCAAACGAATAAGACCGAGTTGCTACATACGTTAAATGGTTCTGGGTTGGCAGTAGGGCGCACGCTAGTGGCCATTTTGGAAAACTACCAGCAAGCTGATGGCAGCATTACCATCCCTAAAGTGCTTCATCCTTATATGAATGGTGTAACTATGATTGGTGAAGTCAAGTAACGTTATAACGCCCGGCATTATTGAGACTAAAAAGCGCGGCCACTTATCTACGAAGGGGTCGCGCTTTTTTGTTAATTCAGTTCGCTGTAAACTACAAGCATTTAGCGGGTTTAGGTAAACCGGCTATTTTGGTAGCTTGTTTGGCAGGACCTTTCTTAAATAATCTAAATAAATAGCGGCTGTTGGCTTTTTCTTCACCAAATTTTACCTTCATGGCTTTGACTAAGGCACGCATAGCTGGGCTGGTATTGTACGCCAAATAAAAATCGCGTACGAAGTAAACTACTTCCCAATGGGCATCGGTTAATTCTATGTTCTCATCTTCGGCTAAAATGGGCGCTAAATCTGGTTGCCAGTCGGCCACATTTAATAAATAGCCTTGTTTGTCTACTGGGATCTGTTGCTCTTTGTATTCTATAAAACCGCTCACGTGTAATGAAACCTCGTAATATCTTTTAATCTCGGGCGACTTACTTCACCTTGGTTATAAATCTGCATCATTATTTACCAACTGATCGTCGCTTTGAAGTCAAGCGTCAGTACTACAAAGTCTTCCATGCTGATACACCTTATTAGCTCAGAGTCTACGCCCGCAGATTTGACCTGATTTGCTCTGGCAACCACATCATCTTCTAGGGCGAAGCAAGCAATACCCAACGATAGGTTCAGTTCTTTTAACTGACGATAGACCTCTACATGGTTTAACGCATATACGCCGTCTTGTATTAACATGATCCCATCATTTTTACTGCAACGCTGAAACACACCTTCAAATAGAGTGGTGCCAAAAGGGCTGGTACTTACTATGTGCAGTGTCATTTAAAATCTCATCAAGTGGTCTAGCTGTGCTAGCTGCTGATTTAGCTGTTCTGGGGGCAGGGCGGTGACCTCAATGCACAAGTCTGACACCTCTAAGCTCCTTTCATTGAGACTTTGCTGACAAACATAAATGTCGTCAATATCGTAAAACGTGAGCGCTGAGAAGGTCTTGCTGTAATGCTTGCCTTGTTCCGGAATGGGTTGTTGAGATTTGAGTAACTGAAACACGCCATCATCTATAAAAAATAGCGTCACTTCTTGGCCAAAATTTGCCGAGGCCAACGCTAAGTCCAAGCTTTCCTGCCCGTTAGACACACCATAGGGCGCGGTACTATTAATAACACCTAAGGTTTTTGTCATCAAAACTGTATCACCCTATCACTGACTTGACTTAGCTCAACTAAATCACCCAAACCTACTTCGATAAAAGGCTCGGTTAGGTTAAATCCCTGTTGGTCGTTATCCTTGGCATCTTGTGCGTTGATGACACCTCGACGGTTAGCTGCTGTGACGCATACATTTAGCGGTATGCCATGATGTGCACTTAACTCTACCCATGCTTGGTGTACATTAAATTCATCACTGTGACCCGCCTGATAGCCATTAGCATTTTGCACTCCGGCTTGATAAAAGAAAACGCCCTTTATTTCATGCCCTAAAGCCAGAGCACTTAGCGCAAAGCGATAAGCAGTAAACGCATGTTGTTGCTCAAACGGAGCGTGGGTAACCAGTAAACCGAAGGTTGCCATAATTGAAAGTCACCTAAGTTTAGTACAAATAAAAACACCCCGACGAGGCGGGGTGTTTTTGCAACATATTAACGATTAGTCATCGCCACCGAAAGCACCAAGTAGGTGAAGGATAGAGGTGAACAAGTTATATATATTCAAGTACATTGATACCGTCGCGCGAATATAGTTGGTTTCGCCACCGTTGATGATACGGCTAGTATCAAACAAGATGAAGCCCGACATAATAAACACGATAGCAGCACTGACAGCCAAGCTAAGCGCTGGAATTTGGAAAAACAGGTTAGCTAAAGATGCAACAACCGCCACAATTAAGCCAACGATTAAGAAACCACCCATGAAAGAGAAGTCTTTCTTCGTTGTTAAAACATAACCGGATAAACCAAAGAAGACTAACGCGGTCGCGCCAAAGGCCTGCATGATCATTTCAGGACCGTTTTGGAAGCCAGCATAGTAATTTAAGGTATAGCCCAAAGAGCCACCTAATAAACCGGTGAAGGCAAATACGAATAAAATACCCATTGAACTTTGTGACGCTTTATTTAAAAAGAAAATCATAACCAATGCGGCAAGGTTCATACCTAACGCAGCACCTGGGCCGATATTCATTGCAGCTGCGATACCAGCACACACTGCGCTAAATGTCAGAGTCATTGCCAATAGTAGGTACGTATTGCGCAAGACCTTGTTTGTTTGCAGGGCAGAACCCTGAGCAGTATTGCTATACGTAGTACGATGTTCCATTTGTTACCTCCAATAGGTAAAGTGATGTAGTGAAAACAGATAATATATCTATGATGCCTTTGTATGGGGTTTTGTTCAATTATTCAAGTGCTAGGGGTGACTATTATGCGAAATATTAGTAACTTGATGTAAAAATGGCCAGTGTGGCTATTTTGTAGTCGGTCAGTAAGTTTTGGCTAATTAAGGCTTTACAAGCACGTAAAACGTCATTAATATTCGGCTCCTCAATTCGGAGAGGTGGCAGAGCTCGGTTTAATGCACCTGACTTGAAATCAGACGTAGGGTCAAACCTACCGGGGGTTCGAATCCCTCCCTCTCCGCCATATTGTGAAAGTTAAATAGATACAAATCAGTTAGATATGAATCTGTTTACACAAAAAGAATTGGATAGCTGGCAGAGCTCGGTTTAATGCACCTGACTTGAAATCAGACGTAGGGTCAAACCTACCGGGGGTTCGAATCCCTCGCTATCCGCCATAAATACAAAAAAGCCTCAACGTTTTTCGTTGGGGCTTTTTTGTTTTCGTCGTGTCGATAGCGAGGGTGAGACCCCCCGCGGTTCGAGCGAATGTCAGGAACATTCACTACCGCCGCAGGCGCGCGTAGCGTCAGGCACAAGGAAGTGCCTGAGTACATCCCTCGCGTCGTATGCGCTCAATCAAATAGCTACGTGCATAATCAAATAGCTAGATCGGCAACCGTATTCGTTGGGGCTTTTTTGTTTTCGTCATGTCGATAGCGAGGGTGAGACCCCCCGCGGTTTTTTATTCGTTTTCAACGAGTGGGATCGGCAAGTCAAAATCAGTTTGGTGTCACTTACTCATCGTTAGATATACTATTTATAGGTTTTGAGTTGACTATTGCTAAGTTGATACTTCCCATTAAGATCACCTTCCTAAACAACGATATCGTTTAGTTCCATAAAATAATGATGTAAATCGCTTAATTAGTACGCCCGTTAAAATATAACCGTGACTTTGTAGGGTTATTTACTTTATGCTCTTTGCCTAACGGTAATATCAGTTCAATTAATATATGAAACACAAAGATGAAGTAGGCACTTTGGCTAATCGCCTCGCCGACATAGCAGATATGCCGAGTAAATGCCGGTGCGGAGGCACTCCTACAGCACCCGCTAGGGTCCCAGATTGTGAAAACCGATGGATCATTCGATGTTCTGTAGCGACTTGTTTGGCAAGAAATACGGGGCAAGGTCTAAAAGATACCATTCTAGGTTGGAACCGATTAAGCACACACTTTTACCGATAAGTACAAAATTCACACAGTTTTATGAAAATAAACATGTCTTATTAGTGAATATAAGGTAATTGAAGGCTGAAATATTTTCTCATTTATGTGATATTGAACGCCTTAATTGAGAAAAATAACACTCCTCTAGGAGCACTTGTTTGATAAAAATATTGTTGGTTGATGACCATGAGCTGGTCAGAACCGGTATAAGACGTATTTTGGAAGATGTACAAGGTTTTGTCGTAGTTGGAGAAGCTACAACGGGTGAAGAGGCAGTCAAATTCTGCCGTAAAAATGCGCCCGATTTGGTATTAATGGATATGAGTATGCCTGGCATTGGTGGATTGGAAGCGACCAAGCAAATCTTGCGTTTTAGTGAGAATACACGTGTTATCGTGTTATCGGTTCACAAAGAAAATCCTATTCCTGCAAAAGTCATGCGTATGGGAGCATTTGGTTATTTGACGAAAGACTCTGATCCTAAAGAGATGGAGTTGGCTATCCGTAAAGTAGCCGCGGGTCAAAAGTATGTTTCCCCTGATATCGCGCAGCAAATTGCAATTGGGGCGCTGGATTTCAGTGACGGTAACCCTTTTGAGAGTTTGTCAGAGCGCGAGTTAGAGATCACGCTTATGCTCACTAAAGGCTCAAAAGTTCCAGACATTGCCAAGTTTTTAAATATCAGTGCTAAAACGGTTAACACCCATCGTTACCGTATGTTTGAAAAGCTCAATGTCAGTACGGATGTTGAGCTGACTCATTTGGCACTGCGCCATAAGTTGATAAATTCAGAAAATTTGTAATTCATGAGTGACACTATCGAGTTTGATTCTAAAGCGTTTCTCAAGGATCTCACTAACCAGCCCGGCGTTTACCGCATGTATAATCACAAGCAGGATGTGATTTATGTGGGGAAGGCCAAAAATCTGAAAAATCGTGTATCTAGCTATTTTCGTAGTCAAGTTGATAGCATCAAGACGCAATCTCTGGTGAAGCATATTGCGAACATGGATGTCACTGTGGTGCACAGCGAAGCGGAAGCTTTCATTCTTGAAAACAACTTTATAAAGAAATATAAGCCTCGCTATAACGTATTGCTGCGAGATGATAAGTCTTATCCCTTTATCTTTTTATCAGACCATCAACACCCACGCTTAGCCAACCATCGCGGTCCTAAAAAGCTCAAAGGTGAATACTTTGGCCCGTATCCAAGTGCCTGGGCGGTACGCGAAAGTTTGCGTACAATGCAGCGAATTTTTCCTATTCGCCAATGCGAAGACAGCTATTATCGGGCTCGTTCAAGACCCTGCTTACAATATCAACTGCAACGCTGCGCCGGGCCCTGTGTTGAAGGCCTAGTGAGCGATGAGGATTACCAAGCGCAAGTAGATTTAGCGCGCATGTTTCTCAAAGGTAAGAACAAGCAGGTAATTGACTCCTTGGTGCAGCATATGGAGCGCGCAAGCACGGATTTGCGCTTTGAAGCTGCAGCGCGCTATCGCGATCAGATCAGCGCGCTAAATAAGGTGCAAGAGCAGCAGTGGGTCAGTGGTAACCAAGAAGAAATGGACGTGTTTGGTTTTGCCTATCGCAACGGTATTGCCAGTATTCAAGGCTTGTTTATTCGTGACAACAAACTGTTAGGCAGCAAAAGCTTCTACCCTAAAGTGCCTGCTGATGTAACAGAAGAAGAAGTATTTCAATCCTTTATTCTGCAGTTTTATTTAGCCGGTAACAAAGTCATCCCTAAACAAATTGTTACGCCACTTGAATTAAACGAACAAGGCGCAATAGAAGAGTTGCTGACCAAAGAAGCAGGGCGGCGGATCCAGTTTTATCGCGGTGCTAGAGATGAAAAACGCCGCTATTTGGATTTAGCCAATACCAATGCCGAAAACGCATTAATTGCCAAACAAGGCCAGCAAAAGTCTGTATTTGCACGCTACACCGAATTAGAAAAAATACTTGAGTTTGAGCAACCGATTCAACGCATGGAATGTTTTGATATCAGTCATACTTCGGGTCAATTAACAGTGGCCTCGTGCGTGGTATTCAATCGTGAAGGGCCATTTAAAGCAGATTATCGGCGCTTTAACATTGAAGGCATTACCCCAGGGGATGATTACGCAGCGATGGCGCAAGCGCTAGCAAGGCGGTATCGCGATGTAAAAGATGACATTAAAATACCGGATATTTTGTTTATTGATGGCGGTAAAGGTCAATTGACCCAAGCTGAGGACTACTTTGAAGATTGGAAGCACGAGAAGAAACCCTTACTGATAGGTGTCGCAAAAGGCAGTAGCCGTAAAGCAGGATTGGAAACGCTTATTTTGGCTGGCAACCATGCTACTATCCCGTTATCTGGTGACTCCATTGCGCTGCACTTAATTCAGCATATTCGTGACGAATCTCACCGATTTGCGATTACTGGGCACAGAGCGCGGCGTCAAAAGGACAAAAAGACCTCGAAATTGGAATCCATTCCAGGCGTTGGGGCAAAACGTCGTCAAAGTTTATTGAAATATATGGGCGGTTTGCAGGGTATCTTGCAAGCCAGTCGCAGTGAAATCGCCAATGTGCCAGGGATCAGCGCAGAACTAGCGGATACGATTTATGACCATATCCATAATTAATAACAGCGCGTGGTTAACACGTAGCAGGTAGGGCAGCCTACTGAACAGATAACGAGGACTCACCGCTCCATGTGGACTATCCCAAATATCATCACAGTGATCCGGGTCTTACTGATACCGATTTTTGTCGCTGTGTATTTTCTTGATTGGCAGTGGGCGCACCAAGCCGCTGCATTTGTTTTCTGGTTTGCAGCCATCACCGATTGGTTCGACGGCTACCTAGCCCGTAAATTACAACAATCTACCGCATTCGGTGCGTTTTTAGACCCAGTAGCTGACAAACTCATTGTCGCAACGGCCTTAGTGTTAATTACCCACACCTACGCCACCATTTGGATAACCATTCCAGCAATTTTACTATTAGCCCGAGAAATATATATTTCAGCGCTGCGCGAATGGATGGGCCAAAAAGGGTTGCAAGATACCGTTAAAGTATCATTTATGGGTAAAGCGAAAACGATGGCACAAATGTTAGCCTTGATAGGTTTACTCTCAGAATTGCAGTATTTTATGGGAATTCCCATTTATTGGGTCACCCTAGGATATATATTATTGTATTTTGCAGCGGTATTATCTTTCTGGTCGATGATTTCTTATACACTTGCCGCATGGCCCTCTTTATCAAAATCAGAGGCGAAATAGGGTTAATTACGCTAAATTGTTTGAAAAAAAAGCGCATTAGTCAAAAATCAAGCAGTCAGTCATAAAATGTTATTTTTGTTGTTGACAGTCTTGATAGTGAATGTAGAATGCAGCCCAGATTTAGAGAGCAGCACACAACTCGCTAAGTAAACAAGACATCGTTACTTAAACAGTTAGCTTTTTAAAACAGGTGCGGGAATAGCTCAGTGGTAGAGCACAACCTTGCCAAGGTTGGGGTCGCGAGTTCGAATCTCGTTTCCCGCTCCAATTTAATGCAGTATGTAGTAAAGAAGCTTTTACTACCGGTAGCTTCCCCAAGGGGTCGCAACCACGCGGTGGCCGGATACGAATATCGTTTCCCGCTCCAAATTAATGCAGTAAGTAGTAAAGAGGTTTTTACTACTGGTCGTTGGATACGAATTTCGTTTCTAGCTCCAAATGTGGCGGAATGGCAGAATGGCTATGCAGCGGATTGCAAATCCGTGGATCTCGGTTCGACTCCGGGTTCCGCCTCCATATACGCTTTAGCAATACCAGCTTGTTATTATTAACAAGTATCCCCCCGATGCCCGGGTGGTGAAATTGGTAGACACAAGGGATTTAAAATCCCTCGTTCGTAAGGACGTGCCGGTTCAAGTCCGGCCCCGGGCACCATTTTAAGTTTTAGTCTTTACTCCACATAATAATTTATTTCTGTACAAATACAGCTAATAGCCGGCTTAAACCGACGCTTCGC
>NZ_BAEP01000007.1 GCF_000315015.1 Paraglaciecola mesophila KMM 241
AAACTTTAGTGGCTGAGATATTGATTCTAACTTCACCAGGTAAATCAAACTGGCTTAAGTCTGTTCTATAACGAATGTTTGCTTCAATACCGTCTGTGTCGAAACCTGCCGCGTTAATATAACCAGAACGCACCAATGCAATGTCATTGGTGGTAGGGTCACGGTCGATTTGTCCACAGAAGTTAACGTCTGGCCCACCCGTTGCATCAACACAGTTATCGGCAACATCTTGTGCTTCAACCAAATTAATGGCGTCAGAAATTTCGATGTTGTAGTAATCGACAGTCATTGAGAAATTCTCGATGAAGGCTGGAGTCCATACAAAACCAATGGTTTGTGACTCAGCTGTTTCAGAGAATAGCTCAGTGTTACCACCAGAAAGTGTATCGACACTCACGTTATCGTTAGCTTCAAATCCAGCAGGTATACCCAATGCTAAACAGTTTGCTGCTCTATCTGGATCTTCGTTGATGTTATCTGCATCACACGGATCGGATACGCGGGCGAAGCCAGGTGAAACAGGGCTAAATGCTTCTGTTACGTTTGGTGCACGAACTGCTTCACTGACTGTTGCGCGGAAACGCAAGTCTTCGATAGGTGCCCAGCCTAAGCCAACTTGCCACGCGTCAGCGTTTCCTGCATGTGAGTAATCAGCTGTACGATATGCCGCGTCCAATGTAAGTTCTTCAATTAAGAATACATCAGTGATGATTGGTGCACTCACTTCGATGAAGTACTCTTCAACATCGAAACCACCAAATGAGTCAGGGGTCGCTGCAGAAGAGTAGAAGCCTGCTTTAGTGAATTCATCAGTAATGGTGCTTGATGTTTCTTCGCGGTATTCATAACCAACTGCCACGCCGATGGCACCACCAGGAAGTTCTAAAAATGCTCCTGTATCGAATGATAAAGATGCACCGTAAACGTCTTGAGTGATTTCGTCTTCACGTAAAACATCACCAGAAATAAAGTCTGCAGCTTCGGCGCTGAAGTTTCCTGTTCCGAATGGGTTAAATGCGACACAATTTCCGCCATTGACAGAAGCTGGATCTTCATAATCGTCGCCTTGTGCACTAGGTACTTGGCTACGACATGCCGCTAAGCCAGTTTCAGGGTCGATAACCGCATCGAGTGCTGCATCTACATTAGCTTCGATAACATCGTTTAGCGTACGACGCGTATTTTTGGTTTCACCATGGGTGTAAAACACGTCGTAGTCGAAAAGTGTTTCGCCAAGTTCGAATCCACCTTCAAAACCAACAACGACACGGAACAATTCACGGTCGTTTGCCGCAGAACGGTTACCTAAATCACCAAAGAAGCGAGAGAATGGAACAGTAGTGTCTTGACCTCCGTCAATAAGGCGCTGTCTAGTTGCGGAATCTAAGAAAGGGTTATCAGCAACATTAATGCTTAAGCCTCCGAAATTGAAAGCGGGTTGAAATTGTTGACGAATATCTTTATCAACGTACTTCACGTCACCGTACATACGTACATTGTCGTTAAAGTCATAACGGAATGTAGATGCTAAAGTGAGTGTTTCTTGTGACGGAGAGTAATTTTCATAGTTATCAGGGAAGAAAATCGTATCGTAGGCTTCGGCAAAGTTACCAAAAGCAAAGCTGTTGGTTTCAATACGCTCTACTTGATCCATACCTACACCATCTGGTGAAAACGTGATGCGAGGACCGCCGCCAAATGGGTTGATAACACCAAAGTCGTTGATCATCTCTGAACCTACGAAAGGAACGCGGAATCTATCGGCAATGCCGTCATCTTCGCCACCATCATCTGGGTTGATAACGGTACCAGCGTAATCGTGTTGCTGAAGGTCAGTTAGTAATACTTCGCGAATATCTGACTTGCCGGCAAAAAACGTGACGTTTCCTTTGCCATCGTCGGACGTAGAGCCGACTAATACATTGAAGTTATGACTCTTGGTACCAACCCCTTCTGTGCTATCTGCAACACCAGCATTAAACTCGAACCCGTCGAAGTCGTCCTTCAGTATAATGTTAATAACACCTGATACGGCGTCTGAACCGTAAATAGCGGACGCACCACCAGTAATGATCTCAACTTTATCGATCAAAGCAGATGGAATTGCGCCAGTATCTATAGCCGATGACCCCGGTGCACCCGCTACATGACGGATACCGTTAACGAGAGTTAGGGTACGGTCACGACCTAATGAACGTAAATCTGGCGCACTCAAACCCGCATCTTCGTTACTATTATTATTACCAATCAAGCTTGAGCCTGCTGCAATAGCGGGGATTTCGGCTAGTATGCTGCCTAGATCTGGTGTTCCAAAGCGTGAAATTTCTTCTGAGCTTAATGAAATGACGGGGGCTGGCGATGAAAGTTCAGCACGGGCAATACGAGATCCAGTTACTGAAATTTTTTCAAGCGCTTCGGATTCTGTTGCGGGTGTTTCTTGTGCTGTGGTCATTGTTGAAAACGATGCAGCAGATAGCGCACCGACTGATACAGCGAGTCTAATTGACTTCGCCAATTCGGTTTTAGTGAACATGTATGATCCCTTAGATATTATTATTTAGGCCGCTTTTCGTGGCTTCTTATAGTTCAATAGTGAGTTGAACTGTAAGCGAATATAAAACAAACCACATACGGTTACAATATTCTAAAAAGGCAGGCTGTACATTTTACTGGACAGTAGGTTGAATTTTGTACGTTATTGTCGTTAATCAACATATTCAACTATTTTCTGCTTAGGATGAGGTCGAATTTTACATAGGAAATATAAAATTTATTTGGGACTACTTAAATCTTATACGATAGATAAGGCATCGATAACGCATATAATGCCTATCTAACTTGCAGCAGTGAATTCTATGCTACGCGTTCAACAGAAATATGGGCTAAGCCAATTAGTGCTTCTTTGTAGACTGATTCTTCTATCGGGGATAAAGCGTCAATGGCTTGTTGGGAGGCCTTTAAGGCTTGTTGTTTGGTGTAAGTTAATGCCCCTGTTTGCTCCATCGTCTCTAAAATCGGTGCCAGGTTATCCATGCCGTTCCCTGTTTCGATAGCCTCGCGGATTATGGCGGTTTGCTGTTCATTGCCATGCCACATTGCGTATAGAAGCGGGAGGGTAGGTTTACCTTCTGCTAGATCATCACCCATGTTTTTGCCCATCTCTTCACTGTCAGAAGCGTAGTCCATGATGTCATCAACAAGCTGAAATGCGGTGCCCAAATACTTACCATAGTCTTGCATGGCGTTTTCAATCGCTTCACTTTGCTTAGTCAGTACCCCAGCTAACAAGGTGGCAGCCTCGAACAAACGGGCCGTTTTACTATAGATAACCTCCATGTAACTTTCTTCTGTGGTGTCAGGGTCATTACAGTTCATGAGCTGCAACACTTCACCTTCAGCAATTACATTGGTCGCATCAGACAATATTTGCATGACGCGCATACTGTCTAGGGTCACCATCATTTGGAATGAACGGGTATAAAGGAAGTCACCGACTAACACGCTGGCTTGATTACCAAACACTTCATTGGCGGTTTCGCGGCCCCTACGCATGGTTGATTCATCAACTACATCGTCATGTAGTAATGTCGCAGTATGAATAAACTCAATAATCGCGGCTAGTGTGTGATGCTGCTCGGTCTGAATATTCAAAGCTCTTGCAGCTAAGACCGTTAGTAGCGGGCGAAGTCGTTTGCCGCCGCTATTAACAATATAAAAGCCAAGTTGATTGATCAGCGAGACATCTGAATTCACCTGCTTTTGGATCAGTTGATTGACCGCGAGCATATCTGGCTCAGCGAGTAAAAGGATGTGGTCTAAATCCATACTTAAAATTCAACTCTGACGATAAGGTATTAATTAGCGTGCGATTTTACAGAAATTACACAGGGTATCCAGCGGACATTATGTAACAATTGCCCGCAAAGTCGCGTAAAATATGTGTTGCTGCATATTTGAACAAATAAATTCAATTTGGTACTTGCGACGACTGGACGGTTCACGTACAATTCGCGCCCTGTTTTTGAATATATAGCGCTAAGATTAGGCGCAGAGCGGAGTTAATTATGTACGCGGTTTTCCAAAGTGGTGGCAAACAACACCGTGTGGCTGAAGGCCAAACCGTTCGTCTTGAGAAGATCGAAGTGGCTCCAGGTGAGTCGGTAGAATTCGGTGATATCTTGATGGTGAGCAATGGTGAAGACGTTAAGATCGGTACGCCTTTTGTAAGTGGCGGAAAAGTTACTGCTGAAGTAGTAACACATGGTCGTGGCGAGAAAGTTAAGATTGTTAAGTTTCGTCGACGCAAGCATTCACGTACCCAAATGGGTCACCGTCAGTGGTTCACGGAAGTGAAAATCACTGGTATAAGCGCTTAATAGGAGTTCGAACTAATGGCACATAAAAAGGCTGGTGGTAGTACTAATAACGGTCGCGACTCAGAAAGTAAACGTTTAGGTGTTAAACGTTACGGCGGCGAGTCAGTTTTAGCTGGTAACATTATTGTTCGTCAACGTGGTACTCGTTTCCACGCTGGTAACAATATGGGTATCGGCAAAGATCACACTTTGTTTGCTTTATCAGACGGTAAAGTTCAATTCGAAGTTAAAGGTCCTAAAAACCGTAAATTTGTAAGTATCGTTGCTGAATAATTAGCAATCTTACATAGTTTTAAAGACCCCGCTTGTGCGGGGTTTTTTGTTTGAGACGTCTTATTTATCATTTTGCTTGAATAAGACAAATAAGCACAGTTGCGGTGTGACGCCGCAGCAACTGCGAAGTAGTATAAACTCTTTATACTCTTTACCTGAAAGTTGAGTTAACGATGAAATTTGTAGATGAAGCTGAGATCCGCGTAGAAGCGGGTGATGGCGGAGCCGGTACGGTTAGTTTTCGCCGAGAGAAATATGTTCCTGATGGCGGCCCGGATGGCGGCGATGGTGGTGACGGTGGAAGCGTCTACTTAGTTGCGGATGAAAACCTAAACACACTTATCGACTATCGCTTTGAGAGATTTCATCGTGCTGAACGCGGTAAGAATGGTCAAAGCGCTGATTGTACTGGTCGCAAAGGAGCAGACTTGGAAGTCAAAGTGCCTGTAGGTACTCGCGCAACGGATACCGAAACAGGTGAGCTATTGGGTGATTTGACCAAACATGGTCAGCGCCTAAAAGCAGCGCAAGGCGGTTATCACGGTTTAGGCAATGCACGCTTTAAAACCAGTACTAACCGCGCCCCACGGCAAAAAACATTAGGTACACCGGGCGATGTACGTATGCTTAAACTAGAGCTTATGTTATTGGCTGATGTAGGTTTGCTGGGCATGCCAAATGCTGGTAAGTCTACGTTTATCCGTAGCGTTTCTGCCGCCAAGCCAAAAGTAGCGGATTATCCGTTTACCACACTCGTGCCTAATTTAGGTGTTGTGCGTTTAGATGCCATGAGTAGTTTCGTGATTGCCGATATTCCTGGTTTGATCGAAGGTGCGTCAGAAGGAGCAGGTTTAGGGATCCAATTCCTTAAACATCTTGAGCGCTGCCGAGTGTTGTTACACCTTATTGACTTGATGCCTGCTGATGGGTCAGACCCAGTGGATAACGCCAAAGCGATAGTGACTGAGTTAGAAAAATACAGTCCCAAATTGGCCGGCAAACCACGTTGGTTGGTGTTCAATAAAGTCGACTTGATGTTTGAAGACGAAGCGCAAGACCTGTGTAAAAAAATCGCGGATGCTATGAACTGGGAAGGTGAATACCACAGTATTTCCGCAGTGCAGGGCAAGAACACCAAAGAGTTATGCATCAAGGTAATGGACTTTATTGAAAGCTTGCCGGAAGACGCTATCGAAGAATCTGACGATGAAGAAGTTGGCTTTAAATGGGATACTTACCATAAAGAGACAGTGGAAAATTACGAAGACGACGATGATTTTGATGACGACGATGATGATGACTTCGACGGTGACGACGATTTCGAAGTGATTTACCAAAAGTAAGCCACATAAGGGTTAGCTGGGAGTGCTCTTTAGAGAGTGCCCAGCGAGGAAGTGCTCTGCCAAACGGCGCTCAGCTAACCTAGGTTTGCCGTGTGGTTAGCAAGTAATGTAGTTCAAAGTAAGGTGTTCTAGCATGGCAAAGATAGCTATGGTTGCTGCAATGGCAAACCAACGAGTCATTGGTCTTAATAATCAAATGCCTTGGCATATGCCTGCGGACCTAAAACACTTTAAACGTGTCACCTTAGGCAAGCCAATTGTGATGGGACGAAAAACCTACGAATCAATTGGCAGGGCTTTACCCGGTCGCCTTAATATTGTTATCACAAGCGATCAGAACTATCAGCTGGTAGATGCGAGCATTGTACATAGCTGTGAGCAAGCCATTGCTGTAGCCACCTCACATATGCAAAACGAAGGAATGCCAGAGCTCGAGCAAGAAGTGATGGTCATTGGCGGGGGAACGGTCTATCAGCATTTTTTGCCCCACGCTAATCGTTTATATTTGACCTTTATTGACTTAGATACCCCGGGGGACACTTACTTTCCAAACTACTCGGATGGTGCATGGCAAGAGATTGAAAGTGAATCTAACGACCCTGATGAGAAAAACCCGCATCCCTATCGCTTCGTTACCTTAGCAAGGTAGCCTATTTGTTTGCCGAGCACCGCAAACTGAGCGCCCAGAAACGCTAACGTATACACATAGCCATATGTTTGACTGAAAATGATGCTAGGCCTTAGCGTCAAAAGTGGGCTGCGGCATGGTTAAAGGCATTAACGCTCAGCGCTAGCCTGCCCGTATGGCAATCGGGATGAGTGGCGCAAAGCATGCTCCTGATATTTTCCCTGACATTTTGCCCTAGCTCTTTATTCAGCGAGGTAAAAGTAATTATAAGACCTCGCTATTGTTTTCTTTCTTTCGTCCCCCATTTTAGTATCCTCAGAACACAAACTATCAATCAAAGTTGGAGAACATATGAGCACAGTGACTTTAAAAGGCAACCCATTTAATACCGTCGGCGCTTTACCAAGTGTTGGTGAAAGTGCGGCTGATTTTCGTTTAGTGAAAACAGATCTATCTGAAACGACCCTAGCTGATTATAAGGGCTCACGTTTAGTTCTGAATATCTTCCCCTCAGTCGATACCCCAACTTGTGCCATGTCTGTTCGTAAATTCAATGAGCAAGTGAGCAAGTTAGAAAACACCAAAGTGTTATGTGTCTCTGCGGATTTACCTTTTGCGGCTGCGCGTTTCTGCGGTGCTGAAGGGATTGAAAACGTTGCTACAGGTTCAAGTTTCAGGAGTAATTTTGGTACCGATTATGGTGTTGAATTCGTTGATGGACCGTTAACAGGTTTGTTGTCACGTAGCGTGGTGGTACTTGATGAAAACGGTAAGGTTATTTATACCGAGCAAGTAACTGAAACGGCTGATGAGCCTGACTATGATGCGGCGATTGCTGCGCTATAGTTATTGATAATGGCAGGTTAGAACTTTTATACGCCTAAAATGAAACGAGCCGCTATGCGGCTCGTCTTAGGCGATTACTAGCGTAAGTCTGTAATTAAACAGGAACTACGTTGTTCGCACATGGGCCTTTAGGGCTCTGACCAACTTCAAACTCAACCGCTTGGCCGTCGTTCAAAGTTGCATATCCACCACCGCTTTTAATTTCTGAGTGATGAACAAATAAATCTTTTCCACCGTCTTCTGGAGTAATGAAACCGAAACCTTTATCCGCATTAAACCACTTAACTGTACCTTGACTCATAATCTACTCTACTTTGTTTAAAATATTGTTTGCAGAAAACCTGCGTTAACCATTGTATAGGTTATTTTTCAGTAAATCCGCTCAATTCCACGTTTAGTTCATATTTTTGCTCGTCAATTTTTCAAACCCTATGGTTTTCATCAGCTGGCGTGTATTTTGCTCACTGTCCTAGTAAGCCATTAATTTACGAGGTGAAGGCGTCTAAAACGACAGTGAAAACTAGTCTCAACCTTAGGCAGCACGTGCACTAGCTTACTTAACGTCGCCTTCTTTAGACTGTGAAAATTTGTACACACGCTATGTGTAAATCTTATAAACCTCCGTCCAATTTCGCTTGAGTACGCACAGGTATTTAGAGCGAATTAAACTAAAAGGGAACATTATGTCTAATAACGCTTCATCTTTATTTAAAGAAAATGAAAATTGCTGGCAAACAAGTCAAGCAACTCATGCTACCCCTTTAATTGATGGAGCTAACTACTATCGGGCTCTACACAAAGCGATTTGCAATGCTAAGCGCAGCATTTTCATTGTTGGGTGGGACATTGATAGCCGTATTCGCTTATTGCGCGGCGACGAGGAAAAAAACGCCAGCGCCCCCTCAGTGATAAGTGAGCTATTAAAATGGAAGGCGGAGCAAAACGAAAACATCAAAATTTATTTACTGCGCTGGGATTCATCCCTCGCGTTTTTTAGCCAACGAGAGATGTGGGCCAAAGAAGTGTGGGACAACAAAACCCCAGACAACGTTAAAACCACTCTGGACAGCACCATCCCTATGGGGGGAAGCCAGCACCAGAAGATAGTCGTTATTGATGATGAAATTGCGTTTTCTGGAGGTATGGATGTATCGACTAATCGCTGGGACACCCGAGAGCATCTTATTGATCAGCCTGAGCGAGTGGGACCTGACGGTCCCCATGGACCACTACATGACGTGCAAGTGCTCACAAGTGGGCCTATTGTTGAAAGCTTCGCTCAGCTTGTTAGGTGGCGCTGGGACAGGATAAACGAGCAAAAAGCGATCCCCTTCTCGCCTGTTAAAAGCACAGGCAGCGGAGTACCTCCGTCATGGCCGAACAATTTCCCACCTACCATGGCGGATTTACCCTGCGCTGTGGCGCGCACGATCCCGTTTATGGATGGGGTTGAACCTGTACAAGAAGTGAGACGCATGTTGCTCGACCTTATCGCGCAAGCCGAACGCTTCATCTTCATTGAAAATCAGTTCACCACGCGCCAAGAAATAGCGGAGGCACTTAATGCTCGTTTAAAGGCATGCCCAGAATTACAAGTGATTATCGTTAGTTCCTATGAGCCAAAAGGTAAGTTCGAGAGTGAAGCTTATTGGGCGAGCAGGATTGATTTCAAACGTATTTTAGAAAACGGGGTGGATGATAATCGCGTTAAAGTGACGTACTCAACGCTGACTAATGAAGCAGGTGAAAGTATCCAAAAGCGTGTGCATTCAAAGGTCATGAGTATTGATGATCGCTATTTAGTGATTGGCTCATCCAATATTAGTAATCGCTCTATGAGTCTTGATACTGAAGTTGATTTAGTATTTGCTGGTGATACAAGCCAGAACCAGCAAGATATTATACGTGTTCGTCATGACTTACTTGCCGAGCATACGGGCCGTACTATTGAGCAAGTGGAGCAGGTATTTAAATCGCCAGACCCATTGAATAACCTTATAACTGACCAAGCACCCCATGGGTATCAACTCGCTGAAGTGCGCGATGATCAATTCACCAACAAAGCGTGGCAACCCGTTTTTAGCTCGTTATCAGATCCCGAAAAACCATTGATTGCGCCAATACAAATGTCTAATGGCAAAGTGGTTGGAGTAGGCAACCCAAAACAGAAAACCATTGTGTTCATGATGATTGCTTTGCTGATACTCGTTCTAGGCGGGTTGATTTTTTGGGCTGGCCACTCCATCCCTTGGCTAACAGCTGACAACTTAGAGCAGTTTTTACAGGACACGAGAGGTACGATGTGGGTCATTCCTACCATTTGTGTCATCTATATTATTGCTGGGTTGGTTTTCTTCCCCGTGACTGTCTTGTCTTTAGCGGTGGCGGCAGTTTACGGGCCAATATGGGGCCCAGTTTATGGCATGCTCGGTGCCTTGCTCAGCTCTGCAACACTGTTTGGTTTGGGCCATCTTATGGGTATCAAAGGGCTGCGCAAGATGGGCGGTGCTAAAGTGCAAGCCGTAGATGATAAATTTAAAGACAGCGGTGTAGTGGGTGTGGCTGTTATCAGGCTGATTCCTATCGCGCCATTTAGCTTGGTAAATCTGGTTGCAGGTATTTCATCTATTGGGCTGGTGCAATTTTTAGCAGGCACATTCCTAGGCATGTTTCCTCCTATGATTGCGAAAGGTTTGGTAGGGGATTCATTGGGTAAAATTTTTACAAATCCTTCTCCTGAAACCATAGGTTATTTGGTAGCAGGCATCGCCTTTTGGGCGCTTATGATTTACGTATGTCAAAAGTTAGCGCGCATGTATCAATTGAAGAAAGCAGACGCGAGTTAAAATTTATGCGAATTGTGACTTACAATATTCATAGCGGCGTTGGGGTTGATAAGGTGCAATGCTACGCACGTATTGGGCAGTTTTTGGCGAGTCAGAATGTGGATGTTGCCTTAATTCAAGAAATGGACACCCGGTCGCCCGAGCGCAGCATCGAGGATGATGTTGAACAGTTATGCTCAGGGCATTTTGCACAGCTTATCGCGTCCCCCGCATTGCAAGAAGCAAGTGGTTGGTATGGTAATGCTGTCCTGAGCCGTTATCCGGTGTTATCTAAAAGAACCTTAGATGTGAGTCAAAGCGGGTTTCAACCGCGCAATATTCAAGAGGTGGTACTAGACACTAGTTTAGGCCCCCTCAGAGTCATAAATACCCACAAAGGGCTGAAAAAACAAGAGAGACGCAAGCAGTTTGCCTTACTAGCTGAATATTTACGGGAAAAGATGGCGGGCTCGCAAATACCCATTGTATTAGGGGGAGACTTTAACGAATGGCAATTTATGACTAAGGCGTTCAAAGATATTCACCAAGTGCTGAATGAGAATCCCGTACGAGCCACCTTCCCAGTTGCTTGGCCACTGTTTAGATTGGATCGAATGTGGACATCATTTGACTTAAAGCGCACAGCAGAGCATAGCGCTAACATCAGTAGTATCAGCGCAAGCGTGCTTAAAACGCCAGAGACGCGCCAGTTTTCAGATCACTATCCAATTTTGCTAGACATAGCATAAAGGCAGCTGCGCGTTACTTAAAATTAATAAAGATATTAGCGGTTAATCGCCCATTCTTTGGGTCGAGGCTAATGTCAGTTTGTGGGTTAATCAAACCTGAGTGCAATAAGTTACCTGGGTAAATGACCAAGCGATTAGGGCGATAATCAACGTGCTCGGTTAGAGTAAATTGTTGCGTAGAATCACAAATATAGCCGGCTTGGGGTGATGCTACATGGTTAATGTAGTGCGCTGCAGAGTCGAGGTAGTACTGCTCTTTTTCCCTAGTTATGCGTTCGAACTGTGTTGTGTTATCTCTGAAAAAGCCGGTCCCCCCATGAGCTCTTGGGTTAACGTAAAGCAGCAAAGCAAAATAATGAGGCTGTACCGCATCAAAGTGCGGAATGCGCTGTAAGGTAGACAGCGCGCTTTCAGCTTTGGTGACTAACGAGTAATAACCAGCTTGGGGTTTGAGTTGCAACGCCGTTGGAACCTTATACACCTGCGCTATCTGTTGATAAGTAGCTCGTAAAATTTCAATGATGTAATCTTTTGGCATACTGCTGCGAGCGCCAGGGTAGAAGCCCTTCTCGTCGCGAGTAAAGCCATTGTTGCTACACGCATCAGTTTCGATCAATTCTGGTCTTAGCAATACATCATCAATAACGATGACGGGGGTTTGCTCTGCGCCCACGAGCTTGATGCTTAACACTTTGTTCGGATTGATCCCTAAGGGGAGTGACATTAGTTGGCTATTTTAGTTTGGCAATAGTGACGGATAAAGTCGTTAACGTCAGGCCAGTTCGACACTTTGCGCTTCACATTATTTTTAATGTTCTCCAAAAAGCGTTGTAATTCGTCGTCGCTCATCATGTCTACTATGGGGTGATATTGTTTGGGCATAATACCTTGGCCGAGCATAACTTGTATCCATGATGTTTCACCAAATAACTCTTCGGCTTTTTTAAAGACTTTCCCGGTGCCTGCAAACAACTCCATGCGGTGAGTTAAGGTGTCTGGGATGGGCATGCTTTTACAGTATCGCCAAAACGGCGTGTCTGTGCGCTCTGTTTGATGGTAATGCAAAATAATAAAGTCTTTAATATCTTCCACATCGGCGCGGCTTTGGGTGTTAAATTCATCCACATCTGCTTGTTCTATTCCGTTTGAGGGAAACATAAGCATCAAGCGTACAATGGCGCGCTGAAAAAGATGAATACCGGTGGATTCCAACGGTTCAATAAAGCCTGAAGATAAGCCCACTGCAATACAGTTTTTGTTCCAATGTTTACGCCGCGTACCGGTTTTATATTTTATAACCCTAGGCTCATTCAGGGTTTCCCCTTCAACATTGGCTAATAACGCCGCTTTGGCTTGCTCATCGCTCATGTATTTACTGCAAAACACTAATCCATTGCCTGTGCGATTCTGTAGCGGTATGCGCCATTGCCAACCAGCATCTCGAGCGATTGAGCGTGTATAAGGTACAGGATTTGGCTTGGCGGTTGTTTGTACTGCTACTGCGCTGTCGCACGGTAACCAATGGCTCCAATCTTCAAAGCCAGTGTGCAAGGCCTGCTCAATCAAAAGGGCGCGAAAACCCGTACAGTCGATAAATAAATCACCTTCTACTAACTCACCAGAGGCGAGCGACAGCGAACTTATATCGCCTGACTCTTCATTTAGGTTAACCGCTTGAATGTTACCTTCGATACGCTTACAGCCATGCTGCTCGGCCATTTTTCGTAGAAACTGTGCGTATAATCCTGCATCTAAATGATACGCGTGGTTCTGTTCTTGATTGGCTAAGACTGCAAATCGGCCCTCACGGCAGGCTAGATGCTCTGGCACATAATCGCCAATTTGCGTGACCAAGCCTTTTTGTTTGCCCTTAAGCCAAAAATGTTGAAAACCTGCGGCCCAACACCCTTGGCCTAGAAAACCAAATGAGTGAATGTAGTCTTCGCCTTGGGCTTTCCAGTTTTCAAATTTTATTCCCAATTTGAACGTGGCATTGGTGGCCGCCATAAACTCTTGTTCGTTTATGCCAAGTAAGCGATGAAAAATATGCAGAGTAGGTATAGTCGCTTCACCGACCCCCACAGTAGGGATGTCGTCAGACTCAATCAGGGAAACTGTTAAATTCTTGCCCAATAACTTAGAAAAGGCGGCCGCGGCCATCCAGCCTGCAGTGCCACCGCCAGAGATGACGACACGTTTAATCGGTTGTTTATCCATTTGTTTATCCTGTTTGTGCGACGCATCGCTCAGTTTATACTTTTAATTTATTCAGCAAACCTGCGCGGATTTTTTTAGCATTGGGCAAGTCTAGCGGCAGGGTCAGCATTCCTTTGGCATCTGCTGGTATATGGGCATCTTTTTGTAAGTCAGGCTCGAACACGTAATGCTCGAACAAGCTCTGCCACGCTTTTCGTTGTGCATCTGGCAGGCTGCGTAAACTCAATATGGCTAATTCTAGGGCGGCTTCAGGGCGCCCCAAATAGGCTGGGGTGTCTCGCCACCAATGGGTGATAAGGGCGTTAAAATCTTCAAGCCCTGCCACATGGTGCCACCACATACTGGGGATAAATAATGCATCTCCAGGGGCGAGTTCCGTTGTGAGGGATGCATCAAGAGCCTGCTTAAATTTGGGATAGGTATCAAAATTAGGGTTGTCTATATCCACTAAGCTGATGTCTTGCCCGCCTGGGGATAACTCCATTGGGCCAACGTACAGATTTGCCACCTGCTCTGGCGGGAATAACGTAAAGCGTCTGCGTCCTGCAATGCAGCACGCTAGATTATGGGGAAAATCATAATGGGCAGCGATCCTGGTTTGGTTGCCTAACCAGATGCTAGTCAGCGGATTAAGCGAGTCTAAGCCTGCATTATTTAAGCGGTTGAACTGCGGTAACACACTGTTTATTTCAGTGGAGCTAACATACAAGGTTGGCGGATTTTGCTGGGCTGCTTGTTCGAATAACTTGTCCAGCACTAAGTTTAAATCGACTTTTGAGCCCTGAAAGTTAAAGCCATTCATTTGTTCATTGTAAAATACGCGGCCGTTATTCTCCGGTGGGCCATAACAGGCAAATACGGGGTTGCCTCGATATAACCCTCGCAAGTAATCGGCGGCGTGTTTACTGGATTTTTGGGCTTCTTTTACCACCGGCCAATCGGCTGCAAAGTCGCGCAGTACGAGAGGTTCGCTCGAGCTAAAAACAAAATCAGGAATATCGCCCGGATGGCAATTGGCGATCTCTTTAATGCTTGCTTGTTGACTCATACAAACTGACCCATGTTCGCTAATATACTGATGTGTTTAGCGCCTTAAGTTGCGTTTTGTTTGGCATTTTTGCGATTCAATAGATGGCGTATATTGCCATGAGATGCAATTTGCATATAAATCGCCTGCAAGTAACCTTTTGCATGCAGCTTACTTAGGGCGTCTGCACAGAGTTCGCTTAGCTTATCTTCGTTAATGGTGTAAAAGCCTATCATTTGATGACTAGAGCCGTCATTTAATCCCACTTCAAGGGTGAAGGACTCAAGGAGATCGTGAGCTAATAATGCATCGATAAAATCCTTGGAGTCGTTTACACCGTGGTGAATGACCTCAAGCATATTGGCAACACTATCTAAATAAGGAGTGTTACCACCGTATTCTAAAAACAAGGCTTCTCCGTGCTCAGTGTTGACCCTTGGGTTGTCTAAGTCGATATGCAATACGCGCTGAGTTTTCTCTTGTCCTTCTTCTACAAAGGTTTGATTACCTATAAGAAACGGCTGACGAGCAACTGTTAATGGAATATAAGCCGCATCCCACTTGCCATCTTGTAGAAAGAGGTTTTCCTGTTGTTCAAAACCAAACAAGGCTACTGGGAAAAACGCTCCTGTGCTTGCATCTTTATTAAAAAAGATAGGGTAGTAAGTTTGCAAACTTTTGAATTCACTGGGAAAGGTAAGGGCGTACCACACACTGTCACCATAATCGGCTGAACGTTCAGTGATAACCTTTATATTTTGATGCTCAATACTGTTTAGTAATACGTTATTGGCCATGTTAAACCTCGATTATTGAAAACACAGAGGCCGCTTTTAGCAAGATGCATCCAAGCGGCCTTTATTCGTTGTGTACGTTATATACCTTTTATGTAAGACAATATACCGGGCAAATGTCTAACGATTAGAAGGTATAACGTGCACCCACGCTGTACCGAGCACCGGTTTGGGTAACATCTAGCACGTCAATCTGAGTACGCCCAGAGTTACGGCTGTATTCATTGGTAATATTGATACCTTGAATAAAGACGTTTAACCCTTTTATTTGAGGTACGTCATAACCGATATTGAAATCGATTTGGCTATACTCTTCAGTGTAAACAGGTGCTGGACCCACATCCCCTTGAAAGCCAGATACATAGAACTTATCACGCCAGTTGTATGCAATCCGCGCTGAGAAACCATTCGCTTCGTAGAAGGCCACAAAGTTAGCGGTATCACTGATCCCTTGCTCGGCTACTTGGTCACCAATAATGAAATTATCATATTCATTCTCGGTATTCACTAATGTGTAGTTAGTGAACAAACCGAAACCTGTGTCACCAATTAGGTGTTGCAGCGTAAATTCCCAGCCATCAAAGGTACGCTCTTCTGAATCATTCACTGGGGTGAATATATCGAAATTCATTGCTGCGTCAGTGTCTGGGTTGCCAACAATGATAATGTTGCCACTGTCATCTTTGAACACATTAGGATCAGTTGCACCGTAAGTGGCAAAGATGTATTCACGCTGGGCTAAGCCGTCGTTGCCTACTGCTGCTAGTGCTTCAGTTTGATACGGGCCATCCGCAGGATTGACGATGTCAAACGTAGTTGAAATCGGTGCAGTAGAAATAAAGTTAGTCACGTCTTTGGTGAAGTAACCCACTGATGCATAGCTGCCTTCTGCGTAATACCACTCGGCGGATAAATCGATGTTATTTGACTCAAGTGGCTTCAAGCCTGGGTCACCGGTATTACCTGTGCCGCCAGTAATACGTGCGCCTTGGTTCAACGTTTGCCCGCCAATCATGTCACCATAACTTGGGCGACCAATGGTTTCGCTGTATGCCGCACGCAGCATGACATCTTCTACCACTTCAATATTGAAGTTAATGCTAGGTAGGGTATGCGTATAACTGCCTGTTCGGGTTTGAAATTCTTGAATGCCGCTGGCCAGAAGGGTGACTTCTGTTGTGCCTTCCCAGCGTGAGCCGTTGTATTCTGGCACAGCAGAGGTGGCGGTAATATCCGTTTCTTCGTAACGCAGACCAACGTGAACATCGTATGGCATATCGCCAATTTCACCTTGGTAGTTATATTGAAGATAGACAGCGGTCATTTCTTCTTCGGTTAACTGGTCCGTCGCTGCTGCATAGTTACTAGATGGGCAGAATAACGAGCCGCAATCGCCAACCAAGGTGCCATCTGCAAATGAAGTCGGGGTGAACAACGCTTCAGCAGCTGAACGAATACCTTCAAAGTCAAAGGCAAAGTAGGTGTTTAAAATATCGTAGTTTTCAGGGCCGAAGTCGTTAAAGTTGCCGCCGTCTACGTCATCAAACTTGTCGTGAATAGTTTCACGAGGAAATAACGCATCGTCAAATTGGCCTGCAGTCCCTTCACCGCCCCAGTTATTACGTTGAACGTTAACTTCTTGGCTATGATTGCTGGCGTCGGTTAACGACACACCGAAATCGATACTGCCGCCGTTATCGAACACATATTCACCGCGAAGTTGGGTTTGTTCGATTTCAGCTGTGTTGCGCTCATTGGTAAATACGCTGCCGGTGACAATCATGTCAGACGGTTGTATCGCGTTGCCGCCGCCTACTGCTAATACTGGGTAATCACCGGTAAAATCTGTTGCTGCAGAAGTACGTACAAAGCCAGCCATGGCCAACTGGTTGCTAGAACCAAGTGGGTTGTTTGGCGTGTTTTTAGCTTCTGAGTTGTGGTAGTCCAACTCTAGGCTTAGGCTGTCGTTGACTTGCCAATCTAGATTGACACCGATTGAATCTGTTCTGTCTCGCGTGCCAGCGTCAGACGCACCCATTGAAAGGTCAGTTGGCGTGGCATAGGTTTCTGAGTATAAAAGAGGTGACGCGATAGGGCCGTCAGACCATACGTTTTCAGATGCGCCGAAACCATACCAAGCAGATACGTTGTTCCACTGGGTATCAACGTCACGGTTTACGTACGTGTAATCAACGGTAGCAGTAAATTCTTCAACAGGACTGTATTGTAAAACTAACTGCGCGTTAGTTCTTGTACGTTGCTGTTCTTCAAACTGATAAATAGTCGTTTGTGGTACTGAGTAAATATCATCATCACCCGGGCGATTTGTTTGGGTATCGTCTTTCGCTACGCCGCCCCATGCCGCATTGCTGCCTGACCAGTCATTATCAGCAATACCAGGGAAGCTACGCCAGCCTGTTCCAACACTGGCTTTTTGGCTGCCACTTTCACGCTCAGAATAGCTGGCTGAAATAGCGACGCCAAATTTGCCATCGTCAGATGTATTTGAATACAAGCCAGATAATTCTGGCGTAACAGAGCCACTTTGCGTCGAGGTGTCGTCAAGTGCCTGAGCACTGATGGTGGCATGCATACCTGGGTTATTGAGTGGGCGCAGCGTGGTGATGTTAATCGTTGCACCGATACCACCAGTGGGCACATGTGCTTGAGAGGTTTTGTATACCTCAACGCCGCTTACACTTTCTGCCGCTAAGTTAGCGAAATCAAATGAACGCTCACCTGTGGTGGTCGGCAGTTGGCGACCATTTAATGTCACTAGGTTACGGGTCGGGCCAAAGCCGCGCACCGTTACCTGGCTACCTTCGCCATTGTTACGGTCGATCGCCACACCAGAGATACGTTGTAACGACTCCGCTAGGTTACTGTCCGGGAACTTACCAATATCTTCGGCGTTGATCGCATCAACAATACCTGTTGATGAGCGTTTAACGTCTAAAGACTTGATCATGCTGCCACGTATACCCGTGACGTTAATCACTTCGACGTCGTTTTCGCTCGCTTCTTGAGCAACAGCAGGTGCTAGCATAGATGCACCCAACAGCACTGATATGCTGGTCGCGAGTCGTGTTTTATAAAATGTTTTAGCTTTCATGTGTGTTCCCGGTTGTCGATGAACGAGTTGGTTGTAAGCGCTTTCATTCTTGATTTTAAAAAATGCACTTATGTAAGCGCTTTCATTTAGGTTAAGTTATTTGTTAATCCAGATCAACAAATAATTAACATCAAACGTGATATCTATTCAAAAATGCCTGAAGTCATCACAGGTGTTTATAGATACTGTTACTCAATAATCAATATAAGCTTCTGATTAATAATTACTATTTAGATTTTTAAGTGGAATATTTCCCGTAACATGCCAGTAACGAATCTCACCCTTAACAAAGTAAGGTGTGAGATCCGAAGCGAAAGGCATAGGCGGAGATAATGACTACATGTCGCTAACCCGTTATTCAGCAGGGCAGCTGATATCAGCCTTATTCGCAGCATTCGGCACAATGCGAATGTCAGATAGGGAAAGACTCAACGGGCCTTCTGAGCTGAGCGCAAAGGGGATTCCAATCTTGGAAAAGTCTGTTGCACTTTGCGCAAAACACGCTAAATCAACGCTCAGGGTTTGCCACGTTTGTGTCTGTTTTAGGTGTGCGCTTAAATCTATGTCACTAGCGCATGTTTCACCGCAGTTAATTTGTAACCAAACAGGGGCGCTGATGGCCGAATTTAATGTGTAATCAAACTGCATTACACTGCTTGCTTCAGTGTAGCTACGCAGATCTTGTAGAAAGTCATGATAGATGCGCACCTGACCGGCATTTGGCTGTAACCAGTCTATTTTGAATGCATCTTCTTGAACGCGACGATCGATGGTTCTGAATTTAAGTCCACCATTTTCCAGCATGCTACTGGCGACCGTTGCACTTTTTTCTGTGGTCACTAGCGCCATTTTCCATGGGGCTTGAACACTTCTATCGTATATCGCAAGAGGTGTTAAAGCTTGGGCATTCTCGTTTGCAACTTGCTCAGAAAGTGCCATATCCAAGGTGCTTTTTTCACCATAATGCAAGCCGAATCCGTAGGGTAATAATGGCGTATCGTCTTTATCGAAACGATTGATGTTGGTTTGAGTGGGGCTATTCGGCCATGAGAAAGACAGCTGACCTTTGAAGTCATGCTGGATGTCGCCGTTCGCTGAAGTGAATAATACATCTGCGACACCAGCGCCTTCTGTACCAGGCAACCAAGCAACCACGAACGCATCAGAGGCATTCAATTCAGGATTAACCCACAAAGGACGACCCGTTAAAAACACCGAAACTACAGGTATACCTTGGTCTTTCAGTGATTTAAGTAAGGCTAAATCTGTTTTATTGCCACGTTGAAACTCTAGGTTGTCTAGGTCGCCATTGCCTTCTGCATAAGGCTGTTCGCCAAATACCACTATCGCCACATCAGGTTGCTGAGTGAATTTACCATCAACTGCAAGCTCGGCGTTACCATTTGCTTGAGTAACAGCTTGCTCAATGCCTTGATAAATTGAGGTACCACCTGGGAAATCTTGGTTGGTGTTGCCGGTGCCTTGCCATGTAATGCTCCAGCCGCCTGATTGTTGACCGATATTGTCCGCACCGCCACCTGCTACCAGCACATTGGCATTAGGAGAAAGAGGTAAAAGTTGCTGGTGGTTCTTCAGTAACACAAGTGACTCACGCACAGCTTGACGGGCAACGGCTCGATGTTCAGGTGAGCCGATGATGTCTTTATTGCCTGATAAAACCCGTTCCGCTGGAGCAGGTTTATCGAACAAGCCAGCGCGAAGCTTAACCCGTAAAATGCGAGTGACAGCATCGTCGAGACGAGCTTGGCTGATCTCCCCTGATTTTACCTGAGCGATGGTGTTTTCCAGTAATGGTTTCCATGCGCCTGTTGGCACCATGTATACGTCAAGGCCGGCATTCATTGCCTGAGGGCAACTCTCGTTACTGCAACCAGGAATTTGGCCATGACCGTTCCAGTCACCCACCACGAAGCCATCAAAGCCCATGCGTTCTTTTAGAACAGAGGTCAGTAGGTAACGATTACCGTGAACCTTATCGCCATTCCAGCTATTAAACGATGCCATTACGGTTTGCGCGCCAGCGGTTAAACCACCCACGTAGCCTTGGGCGTGAATATCGAACAGGGTTTGTTCATCAGCGATGTTGTTGCCTTGATCGTCACCACCCACCGTACCGCCATCGCCTATAAAATGTTTAACGGTAGAGATAACTTGACGATCGCCAAGGAAGTTTTTGTTTGCGCTGCCTTGCAAGCCTTTTACGATAGAGGCCGAGTAGTCTCTGACGATTTCTGGATCTTCAGAATAGCCTTCGTATGTTCTGCCCCAGCGGTCGTCACGTACCGTGGCGACCGTGGGCGCGAAAATCCAATCGATGCCTGTGGCGAGTACTTCTTCAGCGGTGGCTTTGGCAATGTCTTCAATGAGTTCAGGGTTATGAGTCGCGCCCAAACCTATGTTGTGGGGGAAGAGTGTTGCGCCAATAACATTGTTGTGGCCATGTACTGCGTCTGTGCCCCACATGGTGGGTATGGTTGAGCCATCTATACTGTCATCAATAGATGCTTGATACATTTTCTCTGCTAAGCCAACCCAGTCACTGGGTTTAGCGTGTTTGTCACCATTGGGGAATGCGCCGCCGCCATTAAGATAAGAGCCAAACCCGTAGGTACGCATGTCTTCTAGGGTAATGTCACGGATTTCAGGTTGAATCGTTTGCGCCACTTTTTGCGCTAGTGTCATGGTGCTGAGAATATCCGCGACACGCTGTTCAATTTTCTCGTCACGTTTAATCGCTATGTCTAAAGTGGGCCAAATTTCGATGGCGTTTGCACTGACTGAGCTGTCAGCTATTTTTGTTGTTGTTTTCGCCTCGGTATCTGAGGTGGATTGGCTACAGCCGGCTAACAGCATGCTCAGGGAGGTGGCTCCCAACATCAGCGCGTGATTAAATTTTAGGTTCATAATGGAAATCTCGTTAAAAAGTTAGACTGATGTTGATGAAGTTGGTTTTGAACCTTGCACGCCATAAAAAGCGATATACAAGTAGCAAACCAGTGGCAACACAAAAGACAATTGCAGGCCAATACTGTCAGCTAATATGCCTTGTAGTACCGGCACAATCGCACCTCCGACAATGGCTAAACATAAAACGCCTGAGCCACGACTAGTTAAATCGCCAAGGCCCGCTAAGGCCAAGCTGAAAATCGTTGGAAACATGATGGAGTTGAATAAACCCACCATTAATATTGCCCACATAGCCAGCGCTCCACTTGATGATATAGCCAAAGCGATAAGACCCATGGCGCAAACACTGTTGAATGCGAGTAACTTGCCAGCTGGAATTTTTTGCATCACAGCGGCACCAATAAAGCGGCCAACCATGGCACCGCCCCAGTAATAACTTAGGTAAGTCGCTGCAGTTGATTCGGCTAAACCTGCAACGTGTTGCTCGCCTAAGAAATTAACAATGAAACTACCGATAGATACCTCTGCACCCACGTAAATAAAAATACACACCGCACCCAATGCAAGGTGACGATGTTGCAGTGGACTGCCTTTCGTCATGTTTTGACTGCTAGCCGTATTGACTGTCTCAGCAGGACTGGTGTCGGGTAGGCTAATTTTCAAAAATATGATGGCAAGCAAAAACAGCACCGCGGCTAACACCACATAGGGCAGAATAACGCTGTCTGCCGTCATGTTATTTTCATCGATCACTGAGAAAATCAATATTCCTCCAATGATAGGGGCCAAGGTCGTACCCAAAGAGTTAAAGGCTTGCGTCAAGGTGAGTCGGCTTGATGCTGTTTCTGGTTTACCTAGTAAGGTTACTATAGGGTTCGCCGCCACCTGTAAAATAGTAATCCCAGAGGCCAGCACAAATAAAGCGCTGAGGAATATCCAGTAGGCATGACTGGTAGCTGCGGGCACAAATAGCAAACATCCTATGCAAGCCACAAGCAAGCCAGCGCTAATACCTCGTTGAAAACCAATGCGTTTAACTAACCAGCCAGCAGGCACAGACACCAGGAAATAAGCACCGAAAAAACAGAATTGAATTAACATAGCTTGAGTGTAACTGAGTGAAAACACACCCTTTAAGTGAGGTATAAGTACGTCGTTCATTGCAGTGATAAAACCCCACATAAAAAACAACGAGGTTAAGGAGGTTAACGCAAAATGATAGTTGGGCGTTGCCGCGCCGTTTACTGACGGAGCTGGCACTGCGGTGGATGGGTTTATCATGTTTTTACCTGTCAGGTTAAGGTCAATTTAGCAAGTTGAGCTTGTTTTGTTGACCTAAGCGTAACAAAGTAATAACATAAATGTAAGCGCTTTCATTTGGTTTTTTATCTTTGCGTCAAATCAAATAAAGGTTTTGGTAACATCAGATGCGCAATCTGCATTCTTCTAATCTTATATTTACCCTAGGCCACGATTAAGTTAATTATGAAAATATCTCTCGCAGAATCTTCTCCACTCAGCCAACCCGACTTTACCTATGGTGTCGCTACCGCAGCCTTTCAAATTGAGGGTGCTGCCGATTCGCGCAGACCGTGTATTTGGGACACCTTTTGTGCCATGCCGGACAAAATAAAAGACAGTTCGGATGGGCTAGTGGCATGTGATCATTTCAATCGTTGGCAGCAGGATTTAGCGCTAATTGAGTCTCTTGAAGTGGATGCATATCGTTTTTCAATTTCTTGGCCGCGAGTGATGACACAAAGCGGTGAGTTAGACCCACAAGGCGTGGCGTTTTATATTCAATTACTGGATGCCCTAAATCAGAAAAATATTAAGCCTTATGTCACACTTTATCATTGGGACTTGCCTCAACACCTAGAAGACAAAGGCGGGTGGCTGAATCGTGAGACTGCTTATCACTTTCGTGATTATGTGGATTTAATCACTCAGGCATTCGGGGATAGAGTTTTTTCATACTCCACCTTGAATGAACCCTTTTGTAGCGCGTATTTAGGGTATGAACTGGGCATTCATGCACCGGGTTTAAAAAGCAAAGCCTACGGCAAGCAAGCTGCCCATCACCTGTTGCTCGCGCATGGATTAGGTATGCAAGTACTTGCTAAAAACAGCCCAAACACCCTAAATGGCATCGTTTTGAATGTAAGCCCGTGTTACCCGAAAACCGACAGCGAAAAAGATAAGGATGCAGCGTGGGCGGCAGACCAAAACCTGAACCATTGGTATGCCATGCCCGTGCTTGAAGGACGTTACCCTGAATCAATCAACACATTACCTAAAGAAGAATTACCGCCAATCAAAGAAGGCGATATGGGGATTATCTGTCAACCGCTAGATTACATTGGGCTTAACTATTATACCCGCGAGGTTTATGAAGGCGTTGGCAACAACGATAGGCACAAATGGGTTGATGAATCACTGCCTTTTACCGAGATGGGCTGGGAAGTGTATCCACAGGGTTTGACTGACATCCTGTTGCAGCTAAATAAACAATATACGCTCCCACCTGTGTACATCACTGAGAATGGCGCCGCCATGGCAGACACCTATGCTGATGGCCAAGTACAAGATACTGATCGCATTGAGTATTTCCAAGGTCATTTGCAAGCTGTGAGCGATGCAGCTGAGCAAGGCGTCGACATTCGTGGCTATTTTGCTTGGAGTTTAATGGACAACTTTGAATGGGCTGAAGGGTATGAGAAACGTTTCGGAATTGTCTACGTAGATTATGAAACACAACAGCGCACCATCAAGGCTAGCGGATTGGCTTATCGAGATTTTATCAGTAGTCGCCATTTAGCGAAGAGCGCATAGTCGCAAAGGAGTCAGCATGGTTAGCGTTAAAGAGAAAATTGCTTACGGACTAGGGGATACCGCCAGTAACATTGTTTTTCAGACAGTGATGCTGTTTCTGTCTTTTTTCTATACCGATATTTTTGGGATCTCGCCGGCTGTGGTAGGCACTCTGTTTTTAGTGGTGCGTATTTTCGATGCGGTGACTGACCCATTAATGGGAGCTATGACGGATCGCACGGAAACAAAATACGGTAAATTTCGCCCTTATTTACTGTGGTTAGCGTTGCCCTTTGGGGTGATAAGTGTCATGGCGTTCACCACACCTGACTTCGGTGAGCAGGGCAAGGTGGTCTATGCCTTTGCCACATACGCATTGCTAATGATTGCCTACACCGCAATCAACATTCCTTACTCTGCACTGGGCGGCGTGATCACGGGGGACCCCAAAGAGCGCGTCTCCGTGCAGTCTTACCGATTCGTTTTTGGCATGCTTGGGGGCTTAATTGTAACGGCCTGCACGCTTCCTTTAGTGGAATGGTTTGGGGCGGGGGATAAAGCCAAAGGATATCAGCTAACAATTGCGGCAATGAGTGCTGTTGGCGTGCTGATGTTTTTAGTCTGTTTTGCTGGTACCAAAGAGCGTGTTGCTGCGCCGAAACAAGATTCTACTTTCAAGCAAGACATGGCGTCGTTGTGGAAGAACGACCAGTGGCGAATTTTATCCAGCGTGGCGCTTTTTGTGTTGATTGGCATGGTAATGCGTAACACCTTAGCCATTTACTATGTTAAGTACTTTTTGTTACGGGAAGACTTAATCACGGCATTTATTACTTTAGGCATGACTGGCAACATTATTGGTTGCGCGGTTGCCCCTAGCGTGGTCAAACGTATGTGCAAAATCAAGGTGTACACTGGGGTATTGTTTATCGCAGCGGTAATTTGTGTAGGGAGTTATTGGATCCAATCAGATCAGTTAGTTCTAGCTTTTGTGGTTTACTTTATTGGTAATGTATTTTTGCAAATGGGCACGCCTTTATTATGGGCTAAAATCGCGGATACTGTGGATTACGGTCAGTTCAAAACGGGTATTCGTATCACAGGTATGACGTACTCTTCGGTGGTATTTTTCATCAAGCTTGGCCTTGCTGTAGGTGGTGCAATAGTGGGTTGGTTGTTGGCATATTACGGTTATGAAGCGGATACCACCCAAAGCGCTGAAGCGGTTCACGGCATACTATTGTCTTTTACTATTTTCCCTGCAGTGGCTTTTATCATTGTATCTTGGGTCATGAGTCGTTATAAACTTGACGATAATAGAGTGGCGGAAATTCAACGGAGCATAGTCAAAGAGGCTGTTTGATATTTTCGAGCAAGGTATATTTAAGGTGAAAACAATAGGTTATGGCGACAATTTATCAAGTGTCAGAGCTCGCGGGGGTGTCTTTAGCGACGGTGTCTAGGGTGATGAATGGGGGGACGCGGGTCAGCGAAAAGACCCGTGAAAAAGTCACCAAAGCCATGGAGACGTTAAACTATCGCCCAAGCTCCATTGCTCGCTCTTTAGCGTCGAATTGTTCTAATAGTGTCGGGATCCTAGTCTCTGAGTTACATGGTCCTATTTACGGCGCCATGATGAGCGGCATAGAAAAGCAACTTCGCACGGCTGGCAAGCACGTTATTATTGCTGCTGGGCACAGTGATGCAGACAGTGAAAAAGACGGTATCGAGTTTTTGATAGACCGTAACTGCGACGCACTTATTTTGCACGTAGAAGCAGTCAGTGACGAATACCTCATCGAGCTAGCCAAAACCCAACACGCTTTTATTCTGATTAACCGTTACATCCCGCAAATCGCTGATAACTGTATCAGTCTCAATAATCGTCGTGGGGGCTACTTAGCCACCAAAGCTTTGCTAGAAAATGGTCACCGTGACATTGCCTATATTTCCGGCCCGTTATGGAAAATGGATGCCAGTGACCGTTATTTTGGTCATCAAGAAGCGCTTTCTGAATTTGGTATTACCTGTAACGACGCGTTACTGAGTGAAGGTAACTTTCAAGAAGAAGGGGGCAATGAATGTATGCTGGCACTACTGGATAAAAATATCCCGTTTAGTGCCGTGGTGTGCGCGAATGATGAGATGGCCGCTGGTGCCATGCAAGCAGCGCGGGACAGAGGCATGGCCGTGCCTAACGATATATCGGTCATGGGGTTCGATAACGTATTGTTAGCCCAGTACATGTACCCGAAGTTGTCTACTGTAAATTACCCTGTGCAAGATATGGGGAAAATGGCCGCCAGCTGGATCTTAAAGAATATTTATCAAGCTAACCAACCTGAAATTAGCCACGTGTTTGAGCCTGAGCTGGTTTGGCGTGATTCTGTTATATCACTCTAAGTATTAAAAAAAACGGCCTGAATCGGCCGTTTTTTTGTTTAGATTTATGCCTTTTTAATCTGCCCCTATTGCACACTCACATTGGTCAGATAAGCTTTTTGCGCTTGTTGTATTTCACTTACTTCGCCAGTGATTTCAAACGCGTCTTCTAAACGTACATCGTCTGAAGCACTGCCTATCATCAGCTTTATTTCACCTGGCTCTACCACAAAACGCATCTGTGCATCGTAAAACGCCAGTAGATTGATCGGTAGTTCGAACGTGACCTTCTTGCTCTCACCTGCTTTGAGCGCTACTCGTTTGAAGCCTTTTAGTTCCTTCACAGGGCGAGTTACACTGGAAAATACATCGCGAATGTACAGCTGAGCTACTTCTTCGCCGTCAACATCACCGCTGTTGGTCAGCGTAAAGCTTACACTTACAGTGCCGTTTGCTTCGGCATTTGCGGCATCTATGGACAAATCACCATAGTCAAAAGTGGTGTAGCTTAGCCCATGACCAAAGGCAAATGCAGGCGCGGTGTCACCAAAAATATAACCACGCTTAGCAGATGGCTTGTGGTTGTAAAACACAGGTAGCTGACCAATCGTTTTTGGCAGGGTTAAGGGCAACTTACCGCTAGGGTTTACATCACCAAAGAGCACATTTGCCAATGCGGTGCCGGTTTCTTGTCCAAGGTACCAAGCTTCGATAATAGCGGGGGCGTCTTGATACAGGTTACCGAGTGTCAGCGGGCGACCATTTGAAAGAATAAGCACAGTCGGTGTGCCCGTGGCTAATACGGCTTCAACCAGTGCGTGTTGTTTACCCAGTAAATGCAATGAATCGCGATCCCCTAAGTGATTTTCTGCCCACGCTTCTCGGGAGCTGCCTTCGTTTGAGCCCACCACGACCACAGCAACATCGCTGCGCTTGGCCAGTGCAACTGCATCGTCAATAAGAGCCTGGGCGTTGCTTAAATCAGCAAGCTTCATGCTCTCCTTGTTCCAGCGCTCTTTAGAGTAGCTTTGCGCTTTTACTGATGCGGGTAATGGGTCTTCAATGTCTTGTGTGATAAGTGCACCACGAGAAAACTCAACCTTGGCATTTTTACCTAACTTGTTACGCAAACCATCCAAAATGGTCACCGTTTGACGCGGAATATCGCTATAGCCACCTAACAAGGTTTCATCAGCATGGGGACCAATGACCGCCACGCTTTTTACCTTGGTTTTGTCTAACGGAAGTACCCCGTCATTCTTTAACAGCACCATGGCTTTCTCAGCAGTGGTTTGCGCTAAGTCACGGTGTGCTTGACTGCCAACAATGGCGTTGACTGCGTTTTCATCTGTATAAGGGTTTTCGAACAAGCCTAATTTAAACTTCTCTCGAAGAATACGTGTTACCGCTGTATCAATTTTTTGAATAGAAACTTTTTTGTCATTCACCAGTTTTTCAAGCAAAGGGAACACTTCTCGGTCTGGCATTTCCACATCGACACCGGCATTGAGTGCCATGATAGCGGCATTCTCTTTGGTTCCGGCTAATCCATGACGGGTGATAAGCTCGTTGATCGCATAGTAGTCACTGACTAGAAGGCCATCAAAGCCCCATTCATCGCGCAGAATATCGGTTAACAACATTTTATTTGCGTGAGAGGGAATACCATCTATTTCATTATAGGACGCCATCACACTACCTACGTGGGCCAATGTTACGGCGGCTTCAAAGGGAAATAAAAATACTTCGCGAAGGGCGCGTTCGCCAATTGGAGCGGGGGCGATATTTAAACCGCCTGTCGGTTGACCGTGTCCGGCAAGGTGTTTAAGCGTTGCCATAACACGATTTTCAGGAATATTTTGCTCATCACCTTGAAAGCCTTTTACAGCGGAAACACCCAGCTCACCGATTAAATATGGGTCTTCGCCCATGGTTTCCTCTATTCGACCCCAGCGAGGGTCACGAGCAACATCAAGAATTGGGGTTAGGGCTTGATTGCCGCCACGGGCGCGCACTTCTTGTGCACTGGCTTGATAGATATCGTAGATTAATTGTGGGTCCCAGGTGCTAGCCATAGCAATTGCTTGTGGGAAACTCGTGGCTTCACTGGCGGCATGGCCATGTAACGCTTCTTCATGAAAAATGGCCGGAATGGATAAACGCGTGTTATCGATTAACCATTTCTGAATGGCATTGGTGTATTTGACGGTATCTTCAGGCGATAAATCTTCACTGGGACGCGCAATGTGGCCTATACCCAGTGGCAGTATTTTCTCGGCCTTGCTGGTCTTAAGGGCGCCATTTGGCCCTTTTAGTTCACGACCTTCGTGCCACACGGTTTGTAGTTGCGCGACTTTTTCTTGCAAGGTCATTTGATTCAATAAGTCACTCACCCTTTGTTCGGTGGGCAAACTGGCGTCTTGGTAAACACTGGCCGCAAGGCTATTAAATGCTAAGGAGGCTAAGCCCATAGCAAGCACGCTTTTGATCGAACACATTCTCATCTTAAATCCCTATTTGGCGCTGAAAGTAATGGGGGACGACATTGGCACATTTTTACTGCCGTAATATCCCATGCTATTGACTAGTGTAACGAGATGAAATCATAATGGTCATTGTGACAATTTGTAAATCAATTATTATATTTTAGTAAAATCGCATTTTTGATGAAAAAGTGAGCTAAGGCCTGTTTGTTTACGGATTGTTAATAAGGTGGTTTTGTTTAATATGCATTTTGATGTGTTTACTGGAAAATTTTAGAGCTTGGGGGAAAGCGATTGGATAAAAAAAGCAATGACTCATCCAAGCCACATATGATCGAAGCCTTGTCAGTAGATAATGTGGTATTGGGAATTGAAAACGGTCGATTGATGGTGTTAACCGCAAAGTATAATGCAGGATTAGCCCAAGGTCAGTGGGGATTATTAGGCGGTTGGGTTTCCTATGATGAACCCATCGACAACGCGGCAAAGCGAATTCTGAAAATGATCACGGGTGTCGACGACATGTACCTAGAGCAATTTCGTGCATTTGGTGAAGTGCAACGGTACCCAGCAGAGCGCGTTGTCACCATTGCTTACTATGCTTTGGTGCGTCCTGATCTATATAAGATGATGCCTGGCGGAACAGCCTCACACGTTGAATGGCGCGATGTACATAAATTACCGACCTTGATTTACGATCATAGCAGCATCGTTAAAGCTGTTTTATCCCATCTTAAAAACAAAATTCGCCATGAACCTATCGGTTTTAACTTATTGCCGGAAAAATTCACGTTATTACAGTTACAAGAAGTGTATGAGGCGATATTAGACGTAAAACTCGATAAGCCGAATTTCAGACGAAAAATTCTGAAGATGAATCTCTTGATTGACTGTGAAGAAAAACAAAAGGGCGTAATGCATCGTGCTGCGAGCCTATATCGATTTGATATGGTGGTTTATCAAAAGCTATGTGAGCACGGCTTTAACTTTGAATTCTGAACAGAGCCAGATTGCGCTTTTTCATTCAGGCTTTACTATTTTTGTCATAAAAAGGAATTTGAATGTTGTGTGGTAGACAGGGTTTGTCACATATGGTTAACATGACTATAACTAATTTATAGTAGGACATAAAAGTGCAAACACGTTATTTACCTCTATTGGCCTTAGGTGCCGTCATGTTGTCAGCTTGTACAGAACAAGTTAGTCATAAAGAAGAAGCAAGAGATACCTTGCAAGTCCCAGCTAAGTCGAACGCAGACGCAGCGCAACAACAAGAAGTGAAGCAAGTAGGCCAAAAAGGCTTAGATGAATATGGCTCTAAATCTTTGCCTCTGGTAACCAATATATATACTGCAGACCCGTCTGCTCACGTGTTTGACGATAAGCTTTATATTTATCCGTCACACGACTATGAAGCGGGCATTCCTCAAAACGACAACGGCGATCATTTCGCTATGCGTGATTATCACGTTTTATCCATGAACGAAGTCGGCGGGGAAGTGACTGAACATGGTTTAGCGCTGTCCGTTGATGATGTGCCTTGGGCTGGTCGTCAAATGTGGGCGCCTGATGCTGCCAGCAAAAACGGCCAATATTACCTCTATTTTCCGTTAAAAGACCAACAAGATATTTTTCGTATCGGTGTAGCTACAAGTGATTCACCTGTTGGGCCGTTTACGCCCGAGGCCGAGCCAATGACCGGCAGCTTTAGCATGGATCCCGCCGTATTTGAGGATGATGACCAGCAGCACTATTTGTTTTTTGGTGGTATTTGGGGCGGGCAATTACAGCGCTGGACAAAAGATGAGTACAGTCCACAAGATGACTACCCTGCAGATGATGCGCCAGCCTTGATGCCCAAGGCCGTGAAGCTAACAGGTGATATGTTGTCTATGGATGGTGAGCCACAGGACATCATGATTTTAGATGAAAGCGGCGAGCCCATTAAGCAAGGGGATTTAGACCGCCGTTTCTTTGAGGCCGCTTGGGTACATAAGTATCAAAGAAATTACTATCTGTCTTACTCTACTGGCGATACGCACAAAATTGTTTATGCCATGAGTAAGAACTTAATGGGGCCGTATACCTTTAAGGGCGTGGTACTTGACCCTGTTATCGGTTGGACGAATCATCATTCTATCGCTGAATTTCAAGGCAAGTGGTATCTGTTCTATCACGATAGCACGCTATCAAAAGGGCAAACCCACTTACGTAGCGTGAAGATGGCAGAGCTGAAATATAACGAGGACGGTACGATAGTCCCTTATCAGGCTTATTACCGATAACGACATTTTTGCCTGAACCTGTGTTCAGGCTTTTTACTTAATAACGCCCAATTCAAGCTTATAAATAACCAATAAATACAGCTTTAATCGGATGTTATCCACCAGGGATATGAAAGAGGAATAGGTTTTGTCTCAAAATAACGAAAATACACTGATGATCATTCTTGTCAGTTGCGTTGCAACAATAGGGGGGTTCCTATTTGGCTTCGACAGCGGCGTCATCAATGGCACGGTTGATGGATTGCAAGGTGCGTTTAAATCCGACAATGCAGGTACGGGTTTCAATGTATCAAGCATGTTGTTAGGTTGCGCTGTTGGCGCATTTAGTGCCGGGCGCTTAGCGGATAGATTTGGGCGTCGCCCTTTGCTCATTACGGCTGCGGTTTTCTTTATCATCAGCGCCTGGGGCTCGGGTGTTTCAACATCATCGATGGAATTTGTGGTTTACCGTATTCTTGGTGGTTTAGCCGTAGGTGCTGCGTCGGTCATGGCTCCTGCCTATATCAGTGAGATTGCGCCAGCGCGTTTTCGTGGCACGTTGTCTTCAGTGCAACAAGTGGCCATTATCTTCGGTTTATTTTCTGCTTTTGTGAGTAATTACTTCCTTGCGAATATCGCTGGCTCATCAACGGCCGAGTTTTGGATGGGCTATCAAGCATGGCGCTGGATGTTCTGGATTGAGCTTATTCCTGCAACACTTTTTCTTGTGGCGTTAATGTTTATTCCAGAGAGCCCACGTTATTTGGTGATGAGTAAAAACACTGAAAAAGCCAAACGGGTATTAAATGCCTTGTATGGTGATACCCAAGGGCAAACCAAATTACAAGAAATTGAAGCGTCTCGTGAAACGCAAGAATCTAAGCCAAAGCTGACGGACTTGATTGACAAAGTAAGCGGTAAAATACGCCCAATTATGTGGGTCGGTATTGGTCTAGCGGTATTTCAGCAGTTAGTTGGTATTAACGTGGTGTTCTATTATGGCGCTGTTTTATGGCAAGCGGCTGGGTTCTCAGAGTCCGATGCGCTAATGATCAACGTGATAAGCGGTGCAGTCAGTATCGCCGCCGTATTTGTGACTATGTTCCTGATTGACAAAGTGGGACGCAAACCCTTCTTGTTAATTGGTTCTGTGGGCATGACATTTGCCCTCGGCACCATGGTGTACATTTTTGCTAACTCTGGCCTTGATGCTAATGGCAACTTGAGCTTGGGAGATCAAGGCGTAATCGCACTTATTGCGGCAAATGCTTATGTGTTTTTCTTCAATCTGTCTTGGGGCCCTGTCATGTGGGTGATGTTAGGGGAAATGTTCCCTAATCAAATCCGTGGTTCAGGGTTGGCCGTGGCAGGCTTTGCACAGTGGAGTGCTAACTTTATAGTGACCTTCAGCTTCCCCATATTCTTGGCCTCAATTGGACTCGCTGGCGCATACAGCATATATGCACTTGGCGCCTTAATATCCATTGTCTTCGTGTACAAGTTAGTACAAGAAACGCGAGGCAAAGAGCTAGAAGAAATGCAAGGCTAAGCCTTACTGATTTACGCTCAATTAAGCCGCTGACTTCAGCGGCTTTCTTTTATGTGAACTATGTGTGCCAGGTTATTTCACCCCATCGCTTAATCAAACCCGCCCGCTCCATCGCGCAGTACAACGCTTTCAACACAGCGCTTTTGCCATCAGCTATTCGCTGACTCACGCGCAACAATTCTCGACTTTATAATCGGGGTATAAATGGCCATGTATAGGCTTATTGGATGTCTCTTTATGAGCTTCTTTAGGGTTATCTGTTGGCTTTAGGCCTCTCTATTAGCTTAAGGCTTCTCTAAACGCACTTGGCAGTAGTACTTTGTACCTAACGAACTCTGGTCAAATGAGCGCTGCTTTGCACTAGCTACTTAAATTTATAGCGCGTGGGGCGGGGAGTTCGCTTCTGTGTGCTGATGCGTAATAGATTTTATAGCAGGCAAAAAAATAGCCTAACGTAGGTTAGGCTATTAGGGGTGAGCGTATAAACAGGACATTGCTCAGGAGCGAATCAAAGGCGAGAGAGTGGGGACGACTTTGATTCAGCTACCAGTCATTAGGTTTTTAGCCGTATAAAACGTTATTAACCTTGTTCTCTAGTAACTCTTGCTGGCCACTAACATGCTTAGGTTGTAGGTTCTTGTCTACGCAGAGGTTAGCGAGTGACTCAAGGTTGAAATCGCCCCCTTGAATACCTTTGCCTAGCTCGCCATTCCAGCCTGCATAACGTTTGCTGACAGCTTGACCAAGGAAATCATTTTCAATCATCAGCGCGGCTTTTTTCAAGCCCATTGCGAGGTGATCCATGCCGCCGATGTGGGCGATGAACATATCTTGAGGATCTGAGCTTTGACGACGTAACTTAGTGTCAAAGTTAAAGCCACCAGATGTGAAACCACCCGCTTTAAGAATTTCATAAATAACCAATGACAATTCTTCAACGCTATTCGGGAACTGGTCAGTATCCCAACCTAGTTGAGGGTCGCCTCGGTTGGCATCGATGCTACCAAACAAGCCAAGTGATATAGCCGTAGCCACTTCATGCTGGAACGAGTGACCGGCCAAAGTGGCGTGGTTAGCTTCAATGTTCACTTTAAATTCGTTTTCTAAACCGTATTGCTTCAAGAAGCCATAAACGGTTGCTGTGTCGTAATCGTACTGATGCTTAGTGGGCTCTTGTGGCTTAGGTTCGATTAGCAGTAATCCTTTAAAGCCAATTTTATGCTTATGCTCAACAACCATGTTCATGAAACGACCTAATTGCTCACGCTCTTGGCGTAGGTCGGTGTTTAGCAAGGTTTCGTAACCTTCACGACCACCCCAAAGTACATAGTTTTCACCGCCCAAACGCTTAGTCGCGTTCATAGCGTGCATAACCTGAGTCGCACCGTAAGTGAATACTTCAGGGTTAGGGCTAGATGCTGCTCCGCTAGCGTAACGAGGGTTACTGAACAAGTTTGCAGTGCCCCATAACAACTTAAGACCCGTTTCTTCTTGTTTGGCTTCAAGTACGTCAGTCATTTGAGCAAAGTTGTTAATGTACTCTTTGATTGAGTTGCCTTCAGGGGAAACATCCACATCATGGAAACAGTAATAAGGAATATTCAGCTTTGAGAAAAACTCAAATGCAACGTCAGCTTTTTCTTTTGCGCGCTGCATAGCATCACCTGCTTGCAGCCAAGGGCGGTTAAACGTGCCTGCGCCGAATACATCTGCGCCGTCCCAACAGAAGTTGTGCCAGTAACATGCTGCTAGGCGTAAATGCTCTTTCATGCTTTTACCCAACACCAGCTCTTCTGGGTTGTAATGGCGAAATGCTAATGGGTTATCTGAACTGGTACCTTCAAACTTTACTTTCGGGATGTCTTTAAAATATTCAGCCATGAGGTTCTCCTGATTAATGCTGTTGACGTCTCATTGATACACCTCATCATCACAACTGATGAGGTGCGTCACAATTACGTTTTTTAGATTAACTTTTGTGTTTTGTTGGTTTTTAAAATGTCATCGAGCGCGGTTTTTCCGTTACTCAATGGGCTAAAAAAATTCTTGGGTTGCCTGGTACAAAGCCGAGAATTTAGCCCGGCGTTGTGCATAAGACTGTGCCTTTTCAGGGTTAGGTTGATACACTGAATCAAGCGTGGGTTGCGGGCAAATCTGTTCGATTGGCTTCTCTGGTTGCATAGCTAATTGTGCTAAGCGAGCGGCACCTAAACCAGGGCCTACATCGCCGCCTTGGCGATAGGTGACTGGGCGCTGCAATACATCAGCAATAAGTTGTCGCCAATAGGCGCTTTTGGCGCCACCACCAATTAAGGTAATTTCATCCACCTGTACCCCTGACGCATGCAATGCATCGACGCCATCGGCGAGGCCAAATGTCACACCCTCTAAAACGCTGTGGGTCATAGCAACTTGTGAGCTTGAGTGGGTTAACCCGAAAAAGGCCCCAGTCGCATTGGGATTATTATGGGGCGTGCGCTCACCGCTTAAGTAAGGCAAAAACAACGGTCCGTTTTGGGGGCGGTCTTGTGTGTCAGTGGTTTTATTTTTAGTGGCTTGTTCAAGTTCGGTTAGCAGCACTAATACTTCTTTTTTAGCGACCTGCTCGGCGTACCACTGCAAACAACTGGCGGCACTTAACATAACAGACATCAAATGCCAGGTATGGGGTAAGGCGTGACAGAAACTGTGGACCGCTGACTCAGGATTACTGCGAAAGCCTTCACTTACCGCAAAGTAAACACCAGAAGTACCAAGTGACAGCATCGCCTGACCCGGTTTAACAATGCCGACACCAATGGCGCCTGCTGCATTATCGCCAGCACCAGCAACCAAGGGTATGCATTTCATGTTCCAGCGTTTAGCCACGTCATCAGATAAGGTGCCGGTAATTGCATTGCCTTCAAACAAAGTTGGCATATGAGATTCGTTTAAACCACACACTTTGAGCATGTCAGCATGCCAGCATCGTTTATCTACATCTAACCACATGGTGCCCGCCGCATCTGACATATCCGAGGCAAAATCACCACTGAGCAGTAGGCGTAAATAATCTTTAGGCAGTAGCACTTTATCGATTTTTGCGAACAGTTCTGGCTCATGCTGTTTCACCCATAACAACTTGGGTGCAGTAAAGCCAGGCATAATAATATTGCCCGTAATCTCACGTGCATTGGGAACCCGCTGTTCAATTTCTTCGCACTGAGCTTCACAGCGCCCATCATTCCACAGTATCGCAGGGCGAAGCACCTGTTGGTGTTCATCAAGTAAGGTTGCGCCGTGCATTTGACCTGCAAAACCAATCGCTTGTATACCAGACAGGTCGTGCTGCGCGTGAAGCTTGTCCATGGCCGCGCAGAATCCGTCCCACCAGTCTTGTGGGTTTTGCTCCGACCACAAGGGCTTGGGCCTTGAGACTTCAAATGCGCAGGACGCGCTATCTACTATTGCACCGCTGTCGTCGGTTAATACCAACTTGATACCAGAGGTTCCTAAATCAACACCTAAAAACATGGGAGTACCTGCTTAATAATGAGTTTGTCAGATACTAGCAGAACGATTAAATTAAACTGCAATGCAGGTAATAACGAAATTTGATAACGAAATTTCGTAACCGCCTTAACGAGTAATGTAGTAGTGCCGTGATATGGGCTAATGCACTATAGACTCGGACATTAAGAGAGACTAGGTGATATATGTTTCAAGCGAAGCACAGTATTAGTTTGCTATTTAACGCTAACAAAGTGTACGACCGCCAAGTAATTGAAGGGATTGGGCACTATCTACAATCCTCAAAAGTTGATTGGGATGTGTACTTAGAAGAAGATTTTTTAATCCGCTTAGAGCACATTGAAGATTGGGGCGGGGACGGCATTATTGCTGATTTTGACGACCCCTCGATTCAAAAAATGCTCGTAAACAGTAAAATTCCGGTCGTTGGGGTTGGTGGCTCTTATTCTAAAGATGAGGACTACCCTGACGTGCCTTACGTGGCCACAGACAATTTCGCCGTAGTGCAAGCCGCGTACGAACATTTAAAAAAGAAAGGTTTAGAGCGTTTTGCATTTTATGGCTTGCCCAGTGATAAAGGTCACCGCTGGGCGGTAGAGCGTGAGCAGGCGATCATTAAATTGTGCCAAGCAGACGGATATGAGTGTTCAATTTACCGAGGGCACCCAACACGACCAGAAACTTGGCAATACACTATGAATCGATTATCTGACTGGATCCAAGGCTTGCCAAATCCGGTGGGTATTATCAGCGTAACCGATGCGCGCGCGAGGCATTTACTCCAGGCCTGTGAACAGATAGGGAAATTGGTGCCGGACAATATATCTATTGTAGGTATTGATGATGACGATATCGCACGTTATTTGAGCCGCATTAGCCTGAGTTCAGTCACCCAAGGGTGCTTTGAAATGGGATTTCAAGCCGCAAAATTACTGCATAGACGATTAGAAAACAGCAACCTGAAGAACAAACGGGTATTGGTACCACCGGCAGGCGTTTCTGAGCGTCAATCCACCGACTTTAAGGCGCTAAAAGACCCCTATGTTATTCAAGCCATGCACTTTATAAGACAAAATGCCTCTAGAGGCATAAAAGTTGAACAAGTACTGGATTATGTTGGTGTGTCGCGTTCGAATCTTGAACAGCGCTTCAAGGATGAAAGAGGCCATAGTATCCACACAGAAATTCACAATGAAAAACTCGAAAAAGCCTGTGATATGTTGGTGGAAGGTAGTGCGTCTACAACGGAAATAGCCACATTATGCGGTTACCCTTCATTGCAATATATGTATGCGGTGTTTAAAAAGCATTATGGCAAAACACCTAGGGAATACAGAGAGGAGCACTCAAAGGAATAATCACCTGTTGGCCTGCTTTTGGTGGCATAAGCAGGCTATTTTTCGCACCTTCTATTCGGTTTCTGTTTGTGCTTTTATCTTTATTTTGGCTGGTAAATACTTACGGAGCATGTCTTCAAGGGCAACTAACTTCAACGGCTTCGTCAGATACTCATTCATGCCCACTTCTTTAGCTTGTACAAAATCTTCTTTCATTGCGTTCGCGGATAATCCACATATGATCAGGTCGAGAAGACCTTGTTGACGTATCTCAATGGTGGCCTGGTAGCCGTCCATGACCGGCATTTGTATGTCCATTAACACCACGTCATAATGCGCGGAATTAATCACTTTAGTGACCGCTTGCTGGCCATTTTCAGCAATATCAAACGTAATCCCCAGCACGCGTAGCATTTCTCCGGTGACAACCTGATTGATGCTATTGTCTTCTACCAGCAAAATATGACCGTCGTACTCCACTTGTTCATTGAACTGCGGACTAGGGATATCAGATACAAATTGCTCTTCATTCAGCAGTGAGTGAATAAACGAGACCAAATGGCCAGGTGTAAAAGGGTGGGTCAAACAAGGGAAGCTCCAAATATTTATCAGCTTCTGTGGCAAATTACTCGGTTGAGTATCAGTAATAAAGCCAACATTTCTACTAACGTCTTTCAGTTTCTGTATCGACGGCCCTATGGCTTTGTGCTCACCTAAGTCAGCCACGTCTATGATAACGATGTCATTCTCTGTTATTTCAGGCAGCATTTTCTCAAGCTGCATATGTGGGAAGTGATGATAATCCATGTCGACATTATTGAAATATTGCTGTTCAATTAAGCCTTTGGGTGTCTTACTGAAATAATACATCTTGCGCTGAGGCTGAGGCGCAATATGAAAAATATGCTGCTCATTAGACTGGACTATCACAGTGAATGTCACCTCAAATATACTGCCCACATTGAGCTCTGATTGTGCGGTGACGTTGCCCCCCATAAGATGCACCAGCTGCTTCACTATCGTTAAGCCCAAACCTGTACCACCGAAATCACGGCTGGTGGAGCCATCGGCCTGGGTGAATGACTCAAAGACTTTTTCTAGCTGTTCTTTAGACATGCCAATGCCTGTATCCTTTACGCGGGCCTTGAGTAATAGCTTGTCACTGTTGGGTAAAATATCATGGGTTATAGATATGGTAATTGAGCCGTTACGAGTGAACTTGACGGCATTACTGGTTAAGTTCAGTAATACTTGGCTGATGCGCAACGGGTCGCCAATTAAAGTTGGAGGAATATTGGGATCGCATATAAATCGCACATTGAGGTTTTTCTCTTGTGCCCGAGCAGAAATATTCGTCAACAAGTTAGCAAACACAGAATTAAGCGAAAACTCCACTTGTTCAATATCGAGTTTGCCCGCTTCCACTTTCGAGAAGTCTAAAATATCGTTAATCAGGCTCATTAAAATCTGGCTTGAGTACACTACTTTATTTAAATGCTGGCGCTGGGTGGGAGTTAACTCACTTTTCATCACCACATCTAACAAACCAATTATGCCGTTCATAGGGGTACGAATTTCGTGACTCATATTCGCCAAGAACATGCTTTTAGATACAGTGGCTTGTTCAGCTTTGTGTTTCGACTCAACTAATTCCGCATTTAGCATTTCTTGCTCGCTGTTAAGGCGCTGAGCCTGAGCAAGTAAGGCGGATGTCTGCTTATTTTTCTCGTGAAATACATCAGCTGCGTTGGCTAATTGGCCGATTTCGTTATGCCTAGTGATCCCGGGAATGGCATCAACGTCTTCACCTTTGGCAAGCTTTTTAAATACCTCCGTAATGGTGTTGATGGGGATCATGATCCGAGACGCTAAAAAGTAAGCCGTAATACAGGCAAGGAAAATTCCGATAATAGAAAATAAATCACTGCTTATTTGATTCTTTTCAATGTTACTTTTTACTTGTTCATTGGTGTCGCCCAATTTTGAGGTTACAAGGCGATTGAGCTCTCTGGCCATAAATAAAAATTCGTTAGCTGAGCCTGCCATGACTACATTAACCAAAAACAAATACCCGCTTGTGACATTGGTTAGCTGTAAAAACTCGCCGTCTACTTTATCTAGCTTTGTGATTAAGGCAGATGTCGTTGCGTCCGGTAACGCACTTAATAATAAACTCTCCTTCGCTTGACTCAACTCACCTCTGAAGCTTTCTACTAATTGGTAATCTGGGTTAAGCAGATATTGATAGGTGACGTTTTCCGCCCGAGTGATGTGATATTTTGCGCTGGATATACTGATGGAGGATGAACTATCTCCTTGAGATAAAGACGTTAAAATATCACCGATATCGACCGTTAAGTCTTTCTCAAATAACTTGTCACGCTTACTGCGCCCAGCGATAACGTTTGAGAAATTATCTTTGTATTCCGCTATATGATTGCGCATCCTAGAAATAAAGCCGTGGTAGATGTCGGCTTGTTCTTCTTTGCTGGTAAGCGATTCGAGTGTTGCCAGGTTATCGATTGAGCTTTGAATTAATGAATTGAAACGGGTAATCGCAGATTTACTGGCTGAATCTTTATAAATCAACACATTACGTTGTAAATCTAATACATCACGCTCTAGTTCTCGTACTAAGCTTACTTTTATGACCGCCTGATGAGTCAAATCTAAACTGTTGACGAACGAGCTGTGATTGCTACGGGTAACAAACACTTGTGATACCAGTAGCAGAATTAATATTACCGAAACAAGCAGTATCTGGGCTTTAAGGGTTCTAAACACGTGTTATTTTCTCAGCCATTTCATGAGCTTATAAATTCATACCATTTTTGTAACGTATAGTCGTAGGTCGGCATAGCCGTATTCCAAACTGCCACATTACTGAAACGGTCTGTGTAACTACCACCTGATCGTACTTGTCCTCGATTGACCGATATATTTCCATCGGGTCCTTTGAGTGGCTGGCTCGCTGGCTTACCATTATACCAATAGTCCCATTCGCTTTGCTCGAGGTAATCAGCCGAGCGTTGAGCATTGGAGATATAATACCCTTGGCGGGCAATGAATGCACCGGGCCAGCCAGAAAGCCACCAATTCATATATTCGTATGCTACATCTTTTGCGCGCCCTTGGGCACGAGAAGATAAGCACATCACCCCATGCCAGCCACGATACCCCTCTTTAGGTGCGGCGAATGTGACAGGAACGTTCTTACCGTTTAGCGCAGAAACCGCAGGAGAGAACATGCTTTCTATATGGACCCGTCCCGCTTCCATGAAATCAATAGACTCTGGCACTGAGTTCCAAAAGCCGCCAAAAAATTTCTGATGTTTCAAATCAATCAAAATATCAAACAAGCGATCTAATTCATCGACAGATATATTGCCTATATCCGTAAACTTCATTGCGCCACTTGCATCGGCCGCTAACACTAAGTCAAACAAGCCTATGGTGGGATCGTTGATGATTCCCACTTTTCCACTGTGTTTTTTATCAAGCAGCCAGCCCCAACTTTCTGTTTTGTAGGCTATGCCTTGTTCGATTTCGTTGGTGTTATAGCCAAATGAGTCCACATTATGTACATAGGGCAAGAAACTCACTTGGCCAGTTTGCTCACTGCCCAGCGAACCATCTCCTTGTACGTTTACAATTTTAAAAGGTGCGTCACCAGCGCCATATTTTGCTTTTGGTGCGACTCTACCCGTTTTACATAGCGAATTGATTTCATCCCAATGGGTAATGCGCTTGGTTTCAATTGCTTGGATCGAATGATTTCGCCACAGCGGTCGAATACTATTGGACCATTGTTCATAAATATCAAAACTCTCAGGGGAGAGTAATCCGCGTTGCAGAACACTTGGGCTGCCTTTGGGTTCAAATCGGATATCTATACCCAAGTCACTCATCGCACGTTTTCTGAGTGGTTCTTGCAGTGTCACGTGCGTGCCTAATACGCGCAAAGTGTGTTTCTGGCGGGCAAATACGTAAGGGGCTTTGATGATAGAAGTACCGAGCAGCACACCTTTGCCAATCGTTTCTAACGTGGTTCGTTTGGATTTATCGACAGATGAAGCGTTCACGAGTGATTCCGTTTTACACTGTTTATGCATGTTAGCCTCCAATTGGAGACTAAACAGTATGTGAGAACGGACGGTGACGCAATATTATTTGACGATAACTTTGGTCTAATTTTTTCCTATTCTACGTAAAATTTATGTTGAAAGTTAAGGACTTGCTGCTCTAAGCCATCATTTATCTCAACTGAAATACGAAACGTTTCTTGATCGCTAAAAGGCAACACAGCAAGGTAGTAAATAGCTTCGCCTTCACTCACTTCTTTAAACGTGAGTTTCTTACTCACACCGAGTAAATTACGTGCAGTTCCTGTCAGCACCGCGGACTGTGCTGTTTGGTCGGCTTTATCAAGCACTGAAATGTTAATGACGCCATTGTATTTACTGCGAATTATGGAGTAATGCTTAGCGATCTCGGGCGTAATGAAGGTGCTGTTAAAGGCAATATAATGTACGTCCCAATTGCCCAGTGTCTCTTTTTGCTCAGCAAGTGCCGCTCCTGAGAAAAACAAGTTTGCCAGCAGCATCATACTGCCAGCTAATAACGCACGTTTAGAAATAGCCAAAAACATCACCTAGTAGCTTTTGCAAAAAGATAATCACCAAAATCACCACCATTACAGACAAGTCTAAACCACCTAAACTAGGCAGGCGGCGTCTAATTGGCGCGAGTAGTGGTTCTGTCAATTGACCCAACACCATATCCATGGGGTTATAGCCTTGGCTTACCCAGCTCATGATGGCGCGAATAATCAATACCCACATCATTAACGACAGCGCTTCTTTGACCACTAGATAGAAAGAGCCGATCACCAAGCCCAAAGGATTGATATTGGTGTTTCCTATTATCAGGTTAAGTGCCACTATTTTCAGCCCTGCCACCAGTAATGCCAATACCAAGGTAGCGGTATCGATTCTACCGATAGACGGTAACACTCTGCGCAGCGGCCCCACAATTGGGTGGGTGGCTTTGACCACAAATTGACTAAAAGGATTGTAAAAATCGGCCCTCGCTAATTGCAACCAAAAGCGCAGCAGCACTACCATTAAATACAATTCAAACAGGGTATTGACTAAAAACTGCATCGCGCTCATAGATATGTATCTTCCTAAAAACTAATTAAAATAATTTAGCCATTTCTTCGGCTCGAGTGACTGCCGCTTGCATTGCGCCAGACACTAATGTGTCTATACCGTTGTTTTGAAAATGCTCAACGGCTTTGGCGGTAGTGCCACCTTTTGATGTAACTTGGGCGCGCAATTCACTGATTTCAAGCTGCGGGTTGTGACAAACCATTTCTGCAGCCCCCAGCATAGCTTGTTGAACAAGTAATCGCGCGGTTTGATGATCAAAACCCTGGCTTTCAGCTTCTTTTTGCATCGCCTCTAAGAAGGCATAAAAATAAGCTGGGCTGCTGCCTGCAGCTGCAATGACACCATTGATCATTGATTCTTTTTCAACCCATGCAACTTCACCCACTTGAGCCATCAGGTCGCCAGCGTACTCTTTGTCTGCTTGGCTAACATGGGCTGGTGCAAATAAACCGGTCATACCTTTGCCTAAGGAGCTTGGGGTATTTGGCATAGTGCGAACAATATTTGTCTGCTCGCCAAGCATTTCACTTAAGCGCGAGGTTTCAATGCCCGCAGCGATAGAGATAAACAATTTGCCGTTTAACGAGACGTTGTCTTTTAAGGTTGAACACATCTGTTCCATCAGTTGCGGCTTAACGGCAAGTACAATCACATCTGCATCTTGAACCGCTTGCTCGTTCTGCTGCGTTATTTGAATAGAAAAATCACTTTTTAGGGCGCTTAATTTAGGCATAGATGGATTACTGGCGGTGATCTTATCAGCTGGGTAGCCACTGTTACACATGCCACTGATGATGCTTCTGCTCATGTTTCCTGCGCCGATAAAGGCGATATGTCTATGTTGCATAATTATCCTATGTTGTGGTTTTCGAAGAATGAAAATCGACACCTTTTGTTAAATTCTACATGCATACTCTCTATTCATGCATCCTATGGAATTTGCTATGAACCAAAGTAACTGTATTCAAGCTCGATTTTACTGACGGGAACCGAAAATAGCGCTGCCGATCCTAACCATGGTTGAACCGCATTCGATAGCAAGTTGCATATCGTTTGACATTCCCATGCTCAGGGTATCAATTTGCGGATATTTTGTCTGTAGTTGCAGGAATAGCTCCTTCATAACTAACAGACTTTTGCGCTGCATATCCTCATTTTGCTGGGCCTTGGGAATAGTCATGAGTCCGCGTAATGTCAAATTGGGCATTGCGCTTATCTGCTCAGCCAACGCACTGACTTCATCAATTGCCGCCCCCGCCTTACTGCTCTCATTATCAACATTAACTTGAATACACACGTTTAGTGTTTTATGAGCACTGCGTTGATCGTTTAATCGTTGGGCGATTTTTAAGCGGTCTATGCTATGCACCCAGTGAAAGTTTTCAGCCACAGGGCGAGTCTTGTTTGATTGCAAAGGGCCGATAAAATGCCATTCAATATCGCTGAATTCGCTGAGTTGCTGGATCTTGTCGACACCTTCTTGTACATAATTTTCACCAAATAAACGGTGTCCCGCTTCATACGCTTGCACGATATCTGATACGGGTTTGGTTTTGGTTACGGCTAGTAATTTGACTGAATTTGCTGGACGATTAGCGTCACAAACACTCTGAGTGATTGTTTTCAGTGCGATTTTAAGTCGTTCTGCTATTGTTCCCATATTGCAACTTGTTAACGGAGAATAGGCTTTGGATATTACCGAACTTTTAGCCTTTAGTGTTAAAAATAACGCGTCAGATTTACACTTGTCAGCAGGCCTGCCGCCGATTATTCGCGTTGACGGAGAAATGCGCCGGTTAAATGTTCCAGCTTTAGATCACAAGCAAGTGCATGCCCTGATATACGAAATCATGAATGATAATCAGCGCAAAGAGTATGAAGAAAATTTAGAGACTGACTTCTCATTTGAGGTAAAAGACTTATCGCGTTTTCGGGTTAACGCATTCGTGCAAAACCGAGGTGCTGCCGCGGTACTTAGAACTATTCCAAGCAAAATTTTAAGCCTAGATGATTTAGGCGCGCCGCAGATATTTAAAGATATTATTAATCAGCCAACAGGAATTGTATTGGTCACTGGGGCGACTGGTTCGGGTAAAAGTACTACGCTCGCTGCCATGGTTGATCACATAAACCGCCATAAGCGGGAGCATATCCTGACCATTGAGGATCCCATTGAGTTTGTACACGAAAATAAGCTGTGCGTGATGAATCAGCGAGAAGTACATCGTGATACACACAGTTTCAGTAATGCACTGCGCTCGGCGTTACGTGAAGACCCAGATGTGATTCTTGTGGGTGAGTTGCGCGACCTTGAGACCATTCGGTTAGCGATATCAGCCGCTGAAACAGGCCATTTAGTGTTTGGCACGCTGCATACCAACTCAGCACCAAAAACCATCGACAGACTGATTGACGTGTTTCCCGCGGAAGAGAAATCCATGGTGCGCTCTATGTTGTCAGAATCATTAAGGGCGGTTATTTCACAAACCTTATTGAAAAAAGTAGGTGGTGGACGTGTGGCTGCCCATGAAATCATGCTTGGCATACCTGCTATACGTAATCTTATTCGTGAAGATAAAGTGCCGCAAATGTACTCTGTTATGCAAACCAGCCAAGCTCATGGCATGCAAACTATGGATCAGTGCTTACAAAAAATGGTCGCTCAAGGTTTGATTACCAATGAAGATGCCGCTTCATTATCGATTGATAAAAAGCCGGGCATGAATTTTTAACGCATGCAACAACGCACTTACCAGAGATAACGATGGACTTAACCCCTTACTTGCAAGAAATGACTGATTTAGATGCGTCTGATTTGTTTATCACGGTAGGCATGCCAATCAGCGCAAAAATTAACGGTCAACTCACGCCAATAGGCGGCGGTAAATTGGATGAAGATGGTGCTTGGGGCTTAGTGCAAGATGCTATGACCGATGCGCAAAAAGAGCAATTTGTGCAAACCAAAGAGTGTAATTTTGCGATTGCCAGAGAGGGGATTGGGCGATTCCGTTGCAGCGCATTTTGGCAACGCGATATGCCGGGCATGGTAATTAGGCGAATAGTGACCGACATTCCTAAAGCAGATGATTTAGGCCTGCCTGCTGTACTCAAAGATATTATAATGAGTAAACGCGGTTTGGTGTTGTTTGTTGGCGCCACGGGTACCGGTAAATCTACGTCCTTGGCAGCCTTAATTGGCCATCGCAATCAGAATTCAAGAGGACATATTCTCACCATTGAAGACCCAATTGAATTTGTTCACGAACATCAAAACTGTGTTGTAACCCAAAGAGAAGTGGGTATTGATACCCAATCTTTTGATGACGCATTAAAGAGCTCCTTGCGCCAAGCGCCAGATGTTATCTTGATTGGTGAAATCCGCTCCATGGAAACTATGGAATATGCGATGTCATTTGCCGATACTGGGCATCTATGTGTGGCTACGCTGCATGCGAATAACGCCAATCAAGCCATAGAGCGTATCATGCATTTAGCGCCGCCAGAGCAACATGAAAAACTGCGTTTTGATTTGAGCTTGAATATGCGTGCGGTCATTGCACAGCAATTGGTACCAACGGTTGACGGCAAAGGACGCGTTGCCGCCATTGAAATTTTGTTAAATTCCCCTCTGGTGACTGACTTGATACAGCGAAACGAAATTGGCGGCTTAAAAGAGGCCATGCGCAAAGGCAAAGAAATGGGCATGCAAAGTTTTGATATGGCACTTTATGCCTTGTACCAAGAACAAAAAATCAGCTTGGAACAAGCAATACACCATGCCGATTCACCCAATGACTTGCGCCTGATGATTAAACTTGATTCTGATCAAGGTAACGCATTAGGTTCATTGTCAAATGTATCTATCGATATGGATTAAGCTATTTACTCTACTCACGCAGTTTTTGAGACATGATGAGAATTTACACAAATAACGACCGCTTTATGGTGTGGCAAGTCAAACAGCTTCTTGATGAGCATAAGATCCCATGCTTTATCAAAAACGAATTCGCCAGCGGTGCTATGGGAGAGTTATCTCCCTTAGATTGTCAGCCAGAAGTGTGGCTAAACGATGCTAGCTGGCAGGCGCGAGCAGAGACTCTTATCGAACAAATGCAGGAGCACACTGCCATCGAATGGGTGTGTTCTGGTTGTGGCGAAACCAATGGTGGAAATTTTGAGGTCTGCTGGCAATGTGGGCAGGAAACGCACGTTGACCAGTAAGCTTGATAACCACGAGGTAATTGAACAATTCTTAGATACGATTTGGTTAGAAAAAGGGTTGAGTGAAAACACCCTAGATGCCTATCGCAGTGACCTGACTAAATTTAGCGATTTCTTAGAGGCGCAATCCTCTACCGTTAATTTGCTTGATATTCAAACCGAGGATATTAATCAGTACATGGCGAAGCGTTTTGACAGTGGTTTGTCTGAGCGCAGCAGTGCACGTTGTTTAAGTAGTTTACGGCGTTTTTCAGGCTACATGTTGGCACACGGGTTACGTGAAGATGATCCCGTCAGTCGTATGCAAAACCCTAAACTGAGTAAACCACTGCCTAAAACGCTTTCAGAACAGCAAGTGGATGATTTACTCAATGCACCACAAACGGATGACCCTGTACAATTGCGCGACAAAGCCATGCTTGAGGTTTTATACGCTACCGGCTTACGGGTCACTGAGTTAGTCACATTGCGCGTCGGTCAATTGAGTATTTCACAAGGTGTGGTCAGAGTGACCGGCAAAGGTAATAAGGAGCGCCTAGTGCCGCTAGGGGAAGAAGCACTAGATTGGCTCACAACATACATGAAAGAGGCGAGAGGAGCACTGCTGCGAAATGAAAGCGACGTGTTGTTTCCCAGCAACCGCGGCACGATCATGACGCGACAGACATTCTGGCACCGCATCAAGTTTCACGCCTCGCAAGCCAACATTACCAGTGATTTATCACCGCATACCTTACGCCATGCTTTTGCTACCCATTTGTTGAATCACGGTGCAGATCTACGCGTTGTGCAAATGTTGTTAGGTCACAGTGATTTATCCACCACGCAAATTTATACCCACGTGGCCACTGCTCGTTTACAAGAATTGGTTTCAGCACATCACCCCAGAGGATAGCGCTCTTACATTGCCGTCAATAGTGTGAGTAATTGTGTCGTGCTCTTGGTATCAAGGCCATTAGCAGTTACTATGTTCGCCTATAAAAATGAAATTATTTTTCCCTACTGGGGTCTTATCTTTAGCCGTTCAAGTTGGAATTTATATGAAATATCGTGCTTTATTCGTCGCTGCATTTGCCTTTTTATCGGTCAGCCTTAGTGTTAGCGCTGCATCAGGTAGCAGTCAAAATCTTGATAGTGTTAAGCAAAAAATCCAAATGTCATTGGGCATGCAAGTCACGTCCATTGGTGATGCGCCAGTTCCTGGCCTATTACAAGTACAAACTGATAAAGGCTTGTTTTACACCAGTGAAGATGGCAAGTACTTCCTTCAAGCCCGTATATTCAATCTAGATGAAGGTATGCGCAACGAGACTGAAACAACATTGACTAAAATGCGAGTTGATGGGGTTGAGCACTTTAAAAACTCTGTGATTGAATACAAAGCAGATAAAGAAAAGTACGTGGTGAATGTGTTTACTGATATTACCTGTGGTTATTGCCGTAAGTTGCATAATCAAATGGATGAATACAATGATTTAGGTATTACCGTTCGTTATTTAGCTTTTCCTCGCGCAGGCTTAAATAGTAAGCCGTATCAGGATATGGTGTCAGTTTGGTGTTCAGCTAATCCGCAAAAAGCCTTGAATGAAGCGAAAGGTGGTGAAAACGTGGCGAAAGCAAGTTGTTCAAATCAAGTCGCTGAGCAGTATAATTTTGGTCAGAGTGTAGGCGTAAATGGTACACCCAATATTATTTTACCTAATGGCAGTGTAGTGCCTGGTTACCAACCACCGATGCAATTACTACAAGCTATTCAAGACGCCTCATAATATGTTAAGCAGGAGTGCATGCTCCTGCTTTCTGCCTTATCGTTTACCCCTATTTATTGTTATCAACCTAGAGTAAGTTTGTGCAAATACGTCGCCGTTCCCCTGTTTCTGATGAGCATTTACCAGACTCCATCAACCCTACCTTAAAGCAAATATACGCCTCTCGCGGCATTACTTCTGAGCAACAACTTGAGCGAAGCGCTAAAGCGCTATTGCATTACAAAGACATGTCAGGCGTTGATACAGCTGTGCGTATATTGGCTGATGCATTAGCCAAGGGTAGACGGATAATCATTGTAGGGGATTTCGATGCAGATGGAGCGACGAGTACGGCGCTGAGCATGCTGGCGCTGGGCATGATGGGCAGTAAAAACCATGACTACCTAGTGCCAAATCGCTTTAACTTTGGTTACGGGCTGAGTCCGCAAATTGTTGATGTGGCCCACGAGCAAGGTGCTCAGGTGATCATGACAGTGGATAACGGCATAGCGTGTTTTGCTGGGGTTGAGCGCGCCAAAGAACTAGGCATAACCGTGGTGATAACGGACCATCACTTAGCGGCAGAATCGTTACCTGTTGCAGATGCCATTGTTAACCCGAATCAACCAAACTGCTCGTTTATGTCCAAGAACTTGGCTGGGGTGGGCGTTGCATTTTATTTGATGCTCGCGCTAAGAGCACATATGCGCCAAATTGATTGGTTCACACAGAACAATCTTGCGGTGCCAAATTTAGCAGACTTACTGGATATTGTGGCGTTGGGTACCGTAGCCGATGTGGTGCCGTTGGATGAAAACAACCGCATCTTGGTGCATCAGGGGTTATTGCGTATTCGCAGTGATAAGTGCCGCCCGGGTATTCAAGCCTTGGTAGATGTCGCAGGGCGAGATAAACGTAAAATGGTAGCTTCCGATTTGGGGTTTGTTATCGGGCCAAGGTTAAATGCTGCTGGAAGATTAGACGACATGTCCATGGGGATTGAGTGTTTACTGACGGATTCCGATTACAAAGCAAAGCAAATTGCCGTTGAGCTAGACAGTTTAAACCGTGAACGTCGTGAAATTGAACAATCCATGCAGCAAGAAGCGGTAACGGCCCTCGAAAATTTACAATTATCAGAGCAAGACATGCCCCATGGCTTGGTATTGTACCAGGCTGATTTTCATCAAGGCGTTATTGGTATTTTGGCTGGGCGTATCAAAGAAAAGTACTTTAGACCCACCATTGCTTTTGCTCATCAAGATGATGAAATACTTAAGGGCTCAGCGCGCTCTATTCCTGGAGTGCATATTCGTGATTTATTAGAAGAACTCAGCACTCGCTACCCTGGTGTTATCATCAAATTTGGTGGCCACGCTATGGCGGCTGGCTTGAGCATCGAAGTGGGTAAATTAGACGAATTTAAATTGCGCTTTACCCAACTGGCTGAAGAACATTTAGCAGGTAAACCGCTGGCAGGCGAGCTTATTTCAGACGGTGAAATACCAGCAAGCTCGTTGACCTTGGAATTCAGCCAATTACTGAAAGACGCCGGACCTTGGGGGCAAGGTTTCCCTGAGCCACTTTTTGATGGTGAGTTTGAATTAGTTGAACAGCGCATCGTCGGCCAAAAGCATTTAAAAATGATGCTGCGTATGCCGACTGGGAAATTAATCGATGCAATTGCGTTTAACGTTGATACCCAAATATGGCCTAACGAGCAATGCAAACACGTGGAGTTGGCCTACAAATTAGATATTAACGAATTTCGCGGTCGTACCTCTTTGCAGTTTTTAGTCGAGGGATTAAATCCACTTTAATTACCCCGAAATAGGGATGTTAACCATGTGCAGACTGGATATCGTTTTGTCTTCGCTGTGGTGCTATTATATCTATTCTTAGGCAAACAGGGCGCAATGATGGCAAAAAAATCGGAAATCGATAAGCTGCTTAGTAAGCATGATGAGTTGACCCATTCTGAAGATATGAGCGTAGAATCTCACGTGCAACGTAATGAAGATCAATGGTTTGTAAATACCTTGATGATTAAAGGCTACGACGTTCCGTTTCGCTTTCGCCGTAAAAAACAATATAAAAATCTTGAAGGTGCGCGGGTCAATTTAACCTACTATCCCATCACTGAAGATGTCGCCGGATTTCCTTTTGAAGCTATGAAAGTCGTTAGGATCAAGGTTTCTTAATACTATTTAATATCCGGTAATATCCGGTTATTTTCTCCTGCAATTGAAGAGCATCTTGTGGCAGCTGAACAACTCAATGGCTATGTATTGCATCGACGTGCATATCGCGAAACAAGCTTTCTGGTTAACATTTTTACCTTGGAAAACGGCAAGGTGTCCGCTGTCGTGAAAGGTGTTCGCGGCAGCAAAAGCGACAAAAAGAGCCTTCTTCAACCGTTTCAGCCGCTATTGATTGCCGTGTCAGGGCGTTCTGAATTAAAAAACTTACAACAGGTAGAACCAACCGGCGCAATGATACGCTTGGCCGGGCAAGCTTTGTATTGCGCCCTGTATTTGAACGAAGTTTTGAATCGTGTACTGGCGGATGAGATCCCGCACCCCGAGATTTTCGTACTGTATAAACAAAGTATGCATGCTCTGGTAGTCCAAACAAACTTTGAACCCGTTTTGCGTAGCTTTGAGCTAGGCCTGCTTGATGCACTAGGTTACGGAATTGACCTTACCCATGATGCTGATACAGGCCAGCCTCTTGCTGATAATGGATACTACCGAATTGTTCCTGAGCTCGGTTGCGTTTATCAAGGTGATATACGTTTGTCTGGATGCTATTCAGGCCAAAGTTTATTAAATGTGGCCAGCGAAAACTGGGACAAAGACAGCTTATTAGCCGCTAAGCGTATCACTCGAACCACGCTCGGGGAGTTGTTAGGCAATAAACCGCTAATGAGCAGAGAGTTATTTAAACAAACCCATTTTAAATCGAAAGGGAGAGAGCTTTGAGAGACATTCTTTTAGGGGTCAACATCGACCATATTGCCACATTACGTAACGCTCGAGGCACGAGTTATCCCGATCCTGTTCACGCTGCTGACATCGCTGAGCGCTCAGGGGCAGATGGTATCACGGTACACTTACGCGAAGACAGACGACATATCATGGACCGAGACGTCGCCCTGCTGCGCCAAACGATCAATACCCGATTAAATTTAGAAATGGCCGTGACCGATGAAATGGTTGAAATTGCCCTTAACACTCAACCCGAATTCTGTTGTTTAGTCCCTGAAAAGCGCGAAGAGCTGACCACCGAAGGCGGATTGGACGTAGTGGGTAATCAACAGAAAATAGCAAACGCATGTAAGCAACTTGGTGATGCAGGCATTTTGGTTTCATTATTTATTGATGCTGATTTTGCCCAAATTGATGCTGCGCTAGCGTGTAATGCGCCGTATATCGAAATTCACACTGGCCAATATGCTGAAGCTAAAAATGAAGCCGAGCAAGAAGCCGAACTAGCAAAATTAGTGGCAGGCATCGAATATGCTGACGCCAAAGGACTTAAGGTCAATGCAGGGCATGGTTTGCATTATCATAACGTTAAACCCATTGCAGCTATAACGCAGATTATCGAATTGAACATTGGCCACGCTATTATCGCTCGCGCTGCATTTGATGGATTAGATAAAGCCGTGTCAGACATGCGCAGTTTAATGTTAGAAGCACGCAGCGGACACTAGATGGGGGAGTCGCAATGGCGGTGATGGGGTTAGGTACAGACATCATTGAAATCGGGCGTATCGAGAAACAATTGACGCGCTCTAATCGTTTAGCACAGCGCGTATTGACCGCTACTGAGCTGGCAATATTCGACGAGCACTCGTTTCCAGCCCGCTATTTGGCTAAGCGTTTTGCCGCGAAAGAAGCCGCGGTCAAGGCATTGGGAGTTGGCATAGGTAACGGCATTAGCTTTCAAGATGTTGAGGTGCACAATTTACCCTCCGGGCAACCTTTTCTGAAGTTCTATGCAAAGTATGCCCAACTATGTGAGCAGCGTAATATTACCTCAAGTCATATCTCGATTTCAGATGAGCAGCATTACGCAATTGCTACTGTCATTTTAGAGTCCCCCTAAGACTTAATGCTATGTTTTGGTGCGCGAGTATAAATAGAGCGCACCAAAAATGCAGGAATTACATTAATGAGAGCATATTTTTGCTAGTATTAGGCTTCATTGTCGGCAATTTTCAACTGCGCACCGGCAGTAATGCAGCGAATACGACACGTTCGCCGCGGTTATTATAGGACTTTTCCTGTTCGGCAAAGTTGGCGCATTTACTGTATATATTTATCATTTTTCAGCCTAGGCAAGCGCGTGGGTGTTAACGTTACTGAATACAAGGATACGTTATGGTTGCTATCCGCAAAGTTCACGAGTCCAAACGGCCCCCTTTCGATGAATGGTTAGATTCGCTGTCCCTTTCTGATGTGTGTAAGCATAAATTACGGGAAGTGTCGGACACTCCAGAGATCTTGCTCGTGGGTCAAGAAATGGTGGAAATTCTGCATGAATTGCACATGGATGATGAGACGCTTCAAGCATCGCTTGTCTACCCATATTGCCAAACCCACGAATTAACAGAAGAGCAAATTGAAGAGCGCTTTGGTACGGGCATTCAAAAGCTCATTACTGGCGTTAGGCGCATGGACGCCATCAAGTCTTTACACACCAGAGCCAACAGCGCTCGCAAAAACGATGAAGAGCAAATAGATAACGTGCGGCGTATGCTGCTAGCCATGGTCGAAGATGTGAGAGCCGTCGTCATTAAATTGGCTGAGCGAATTTGTGCCTTACAACAAGTCAAAAATGAGGACGAAGAGACTCGTGTTTTAGTAGCTCGTGAATGCTCTAATATTTATGCCCCACTGGCTAACCGTTTGGGGATAGGGCAGTTGAAATGGGAGCTTGAAGATCTCTCGTTTCGTTATCTGCGCCCAGAAACGTACATGCAAATAGCTAATTTATTGGATGAGCGACGCACAGATCGCCAGCAATACATTGAAGATTTCGTAGAAGAATTACAGACCGCGTTAGATGCACAGCACATCAAAGCGAAAGTGTACGGTCGACCTAAGCATATATACAGCATCTGGAAAAAGATGCAGAAAAAGCACCTTAGCTTTGAACAACTGTTCGACATTCGTGCCGTGCGAGTTATCGCCGATCGGTTGCAGGATTGTTACGGTGCGTTGGGTGTAGTGCACTCAAATTGGCAGCATATACCACGGGAATTTGACGATTATATCGCAACGCCAAAGCCCAATGGTTATCAATCGATTCATACGGTCGCCTTAGGTAAAGAAGATAAGACCATTGAGATCCAAATTCGTACCGCGCAAATGCATCAAGACGCAGAGCTAGGTGTAGCCGCCCATTGGCGCTACAAAGAAGGTACCAGTAGCAGCCGCTCAGGTTATGAAGAGCGTATCAACTGGTTGCGTAAAATACTGTTATGGCAAGAAGAAGTAGCAGAATCTGGCGACTTGGTCGAGGAATTACGCAGTCAGGTATTTGACGATCGCGTTTATGTCTTTACACCCAAAGGCGATGTTGTCGATTTACCACTTGGCTCAACCCCATTAGATTTCGCATATTACATTCACAGTAATGTGGGTCACAGATGTATTGGGGCAAAAGTAGGTGGGCGAATTGTGCCATTTACCTACGAATTACGTACGGGGGACCAAGTCGATATTTTGACTGGTAAGCAGCTCAACCCTAGTCGCGACTGGATGCACCCTGGACTTGGGTACGTTCATTCGTCTCGTGCTCGTGCAAAAATTCATACCTATTTCAAAAAACAAGACAAAGACAAAAACCTTGCCGCGGGTAAAGAGATATTTGAGCGAGAGTTACAAAAAGCCGGTATTGATAGTAAAGACATTGCCCAGGCATGTGCGCGATATAATATGCATACCGCAGATGACTTATATGCCGCAATAGGTGCTGGCGACATTCGCCTAATGCAAGTGGTGCATTATCTGCAGCAATTGCATGCCCCACCAGCGGATATCGACCCAAGGATAAAACCTAAAAAGCCGCAATCGAATAAATTTAAGAAAGATACCGTTGTGGTGGAAGGCGTAGGTAATTTGATGACGCAAATTGCTGGGTGTTGCCAACCGCTACCTGGTGAAACCATTCAAGGTTATATTACGCAGGGCCGTGGTGTCAGCGTGCACAGAGAAGACTGTGAACAACTCAGTCATTTGTTAGAACAACATCCTGAACGAGAAATTGATGTGGACTGGGCAAGTAATATCAATGCCTCTTTCCAAACTTATATTCAGGTATTTTGCAGTGACAGAGACGGTTTATTACGGGATATCACGACTGTGCTGGCCAACGAAAAAGTGGGATTACTAGGGGTCAATAGTGCAAGTGACGTGAAATTCGGCCTCGCACGTATTTCGTTAAGGTTGGAGCTTAAAGACCTGCAGGGGTTGTCACGAGTGATAAGTCGTATTGAAGGGATAAAAGGTGTGTCAATGGTTCAGCGTACAGATAACTAATGAAATCCGAGTCAGTGCCAGAGATAAACAAACGACAAGACAAGGGCAACAATGCGAATGAAAGCGCGTTAAGCGAACTGTTAAGCATTATGCGAACCCTACGTGACCCGACTAATGGTTGCGATTGGGATAAGCAACAGACGTTTGCCAGTATAGCGCCTTACACGATTGAAGAAGCATACGAAGTTGCCGATGCCATTGATAAAGGTGATATGGCCGATATTCGCGACGAACTGGGGGATTTGCTCTTTCAAGTGGTGTTTTACGCTCAGATGGGGCAAGAGCAACACGCGTTTGCCTTTGATGATATTGCACGAGGAATCTCCGCTAAGTTACGCCGTCGGCATCCGCACATATTCGCCGATGAAAACGGCCAAGTTACGCTAGCGAAAAAAGGCCAGTGGGAGAGCATTAAAGCTCAAGAACGTATCGCCGCGGGTAAAACGGAAGATAAAAGTATTTTAGCCAATGTGCCTGCGAGTATGTCACCGTTACTTCGCGCCCAAAAGCTGCAGCAAAAATGCGCGAAATTTGGTTTTGATTGGCCTGAGCTGGCGCCGGTTCTGGACAAACTTCAAGAAGAAATTAATGAGGTGATGGCTGAAGTGAATGCTCCCACGCCCGATCAATCAGCGATTGAAGATGAAATAGGAGACGTTCTTTTTTCGGTGGTGAATCTAGCACGTCACGTTAAGGTGGATGCGCAAACGGCCCTACGAAGGGCGTCTAATAAGTTTGAGCAGCGCTTTCGGCAAGTAGAGCTCATAGCGCAGCAGCAAGGGCAAACAATCCGTGACACATCACTGGATGAGCTAGAAGTATTTTGGCAACAGGCGAAAGCACTTTCTAAATAATCTGTTGCCTTGTTTAGATCGACGTTTGATCTGCTTACAGACAATCTATGTTGCTCCTTGTTACAAACTTTGATTTCACTTTTTACATACTCGGTGTAGATTTGAAATTTAGTATTATGAAATTCCCATTTTCAAGAGGTGTTGCGTTTAATTAACCGCGTTAGATTATGAATAAGTTACTTGTCCTGCTATTTCCTTTGTTGTTCTCGTTACTCAGTGTTGAGGGACGGGTGGCGAGCAGCGGCAACGTAAATATCGAACGCAGTGCGTTGTTGTCAGACGTATTAGACTCACAATCTTTGCAGTTATCCCAAGAAGCGGATGACCGTGAAGAACATTTCCATATCGGATTCAAACATCCAACGTTGCGCATAAAAGCCAAGCAAGCACGCTATTCCGTGGCGGCACAGGCGTCTAATGGGCAAACTGTTGGTTCAACTAGTATTCGCGCCCCTCCTTCCATTCTTTAATTTATCTATATCCAGTTCACGCATTGTACTTAGCAATGCGCTTACATAAATTAATTGAATTAACACCTCAGCATTAGGTTGCCTAATGACGGGGGAGGAAGAAAATCATGAAAAACATCGCCCTTTACGAATTAAATCAATTAGATGAATTAGCATGGCCTGAAACGTTTCAAGGGGTTTCCCTTGATTCCCCCGCCACGTCAGTGTTTACTGATTTCAAAAAAACAAAACCAATTGTCATTCAAGCTGATACGCCTATCTCTGAAGTAGAACAGCGTATGATCGAAGAAAAAGTACGCTTGAAAATTGTGCTCGATAGCGCTAATAAGTTTATCGGCGTAATTAGCCTTGACGACTTGAACGATCAAGAAAAAATAAAGCGCATTGCCTCTGGTATTGAGCGCCCCGATTTATGCGTTCGTCATTTTATGCGTACCAAAGCAGACCTAAAAGTGATTTTATTGCGGGAGTTAAAACGCTCTAGTGTCGGTGATTTGGTCGAAATGCTCAAAGCCAACGGCCTACAACATTGTTTAGTGGTTGACAGCGAAGCACATCAGATCCGTGGCATCGTATCAGCCAGTGACTTAGCAAAAGGCTTAGGCATTGCGATGAATTTGAGTGTTAGTCCAACCTTTTTTGATATCTTTAATGAAGTCTATAGTGAAGCGCCATTGTTCAAGGCCTACGGCTAAGAACCAAGGCTTTTTTATAATACCAATCCCATTTAAATTTTCGCTGAGTGGCTAATTATTTAATTGAGTTGGTATAATAGGAATACGAGGAATTTGTTGCGTGGTAAATTCCTCGTATTGCCAACTGTTAGTGACAAATTGTGATAATTTTTCTTACTGTACCCAGCCAAAAATGCGCATTTTCTGCTCGCGTTTCGTAAAAACATCTGTATAATTCGCGCCCTGCCCAGTTACACCCACTTTGGGAAAGTGGAAGAATCGTACGACTCGAAGGGGTCAGTGTATTGATTTTAGCGGTTTCTGAGGTTGCAAACTCCGGTTTGAAATAGCAGAAACAACGTAACATTTAGACATATATTTTTTGGGTAATATTAGATGAAAACTTTTGTTGCAAAGCCAGAAACGGTAAAACGTGAATGGTATGTGGTAGACGCCGCAGACAAAACACTAGGTCGTTTAGCGACTGAAATTGCTAGCCGTTTGCGCGGAAAGCATAAGCCTGAGTACACACCTCATGTGGACACAGGGGATTACATTGTTGTGATCAACGCAGAGAAAGTAGTAGTTACCGGCAACAAAGCCAAAGGTAAAATGTACTACTCTCACACTGGTTACCCAGGCGGTCTTAAAGAGACTAACTTCGAGAAGTTACAAGCCTTCAAACCAGAGATGATCATTGAAAAAGCGGTTAAAGGTATGTTGCCAAAAGGTCCTCTTGGACGCGATATGTTCCGCAAAATGAAAGTCTTCGCTGGTCCTGAGCATAAACACGCTGCTCAACAGCCTCAAGTCTTAGACATTTAAGGAGCATAGAAAATGGCAGATACTCAATACTACGGCACTGGTCGCCGCAAAAGCTCTACCGCTCGTGTTTTCCTTCGTGCAGGTAGTGGTAACATCGTTGTTAACAAACGTCCTCTAGATGAATTCTTCGGTCGTGAAACGGCACGAATGATTGTTCGTCAACCACTAGAATTGGTTGAGATGACTGAAAAATTCGATCTATACGTCACAGTTGCTGGCGGCGGAATTAGCGGCCAAGCGGGCGCCATTCGTCACGGTATTACTCGTGCATTGATGGAATTTGATGAGACACTTCGTCCTTCTCTACGTAAAGCTGGTTTCGTAACCCGTGATGCACGTAAAGTTGAGCGTAAGAAAGTGGGTCTACACAAAGCGCGTAAGCGTCCACAATTCTCAAAACGTTAATCGTTTTTACGAATTCGAAACCCGGCTATTCGCCGGGTTTTTTTTGGCCTAATTTTAGCTAAAACGCCGTCTTGTACAAATTTCCCTCTTAAGTCTCGGTATTTCTTCGTTTTATTAACGAATTCCTTGTATTTATTGTGGGTTTTCTTTTATCATTTTCGGTTAATGACAAAACTATAACTTCTTTTAGTTCGTAAGGTATCTAAAGCCTTTTTGCAAAGAAGTGTGAGCAAATTCAACCCTCGGAGATTATTGGATGAGCAATGTATCATTAGATGCGAATGATTCGTCTGTTACCGAAAACCAACCGCAAGACAACAATCGACGTCGTTTTTTGACTGTCGCTACGTCCGTTGTGGGTGGTGTCGGTGTCGCAGGTGCTGCTATACCTTTCATCGGTTCATGGAACCCCAGTGTGAAAGCGCGAGCAGCCGGTGCTGATGTAGAAGCAGATATAAGTAAAATCGAGCCTGGACAGCTTATTCGCGTTATTTGGCGTAGTAAGCCAGTTTGGATCACCAGACGCACACCAGAATTGCTTGAATCGTTGACCAAAATTGATGATTTATTGAAAGATCCAAATTCTGAAGAGGATCAACAACCTGAGTTCGCTCGTAATTCATATCGTTCAATTAAAGCGGAATACTCCGTATTGGTGGGGATTTGTACTCACCTAGGTTGTTCCCCTCAACATTTAAAAGATGGCGCATTCGAAGAGTATGTTGAAGGTGTTCCTGAAGGCTTCCATTGCCCGTGTCATGGTTCTAAATTTGATATGGCTGGTCGAGTATTCAATAACGTTCCTGCACCACTTAACTTGGTTGTTCCGCCGTATATGTACCTGGATGACAACACCATTTTGATTGGTTCCGAAGAAGGGGCTGCATAATATGTTTAAAAATTTAATGGATTGGATTGAATACCGCTTGCCAATCATGCGTGTGGCAAACATGCATGCGATTCAATATCCTGCACCGCGTAACATGAACTTTTGGTACGTGTTTGGCTTTCTAGCTACCATCGTACTCGTTAACCAAATCGTGACTGGTGTTTGGTTAACCATGAGTTTTGAGCCTTCAGCCGAGCGAGCGTTCGCATCAGTTGAATACATCATGCGTGATGTAGAATATGGTTGGATCTTACGTTATATGCACAGTACCGGCGCTTCTGCGTTCTTTATTGTGGTGTATTTGCATATGTTCCGCGGCATGATTTATGGTTCTTACCAGAAGCCACGTGAGTTACTGTGGTTGTTCGGTATGTTCATCTACTTGGCCTTAATGGCAGAAGCGTTCATGGGGTATGTATTACCTTGGGGGCAAATGTCTTACTGGGGTGCGCAGGTTATCGTATCCTTGTTCAGTGCCATTCCTGTTATCGGCCCAGACCTAGTGATTTGGATCCAAGGTGACTATGTTATCTCGGGAGCAACGCTGAACCGATTCTTTGCTTTGCACGTCATTGCATTACCGCTGGTTATCGTTATTCTTGTGTTTTTGCATATAGTTGCACTGCATGAAGTGGGGTCGAACAACCCTGATGGAACCGACGTTAAACGTAAGAAAGGCTCACTAACAGAAGCCGAAAAAACCAAGTTCAAAATACATGAGTACTACACAGATAAGTACGACATTATTGATGATATTGTACCTTTCTTCCCGCATATTGTGCTTAAAGACTTAGTGGCTTTCAGCCTGTTCTTAATCGCTTTTTGCTACATCATGTTCTTTAACCCAGGAATGGGCGGCTATTTCTTAGAGCACCCTAACTTTGAAATTGCTAATCCGCTTAAAACACCTGAGCACATTTTCCCTGTTTGGTACTTCACGCCTTTCTATGCAATTTTGAAAGCCGTACCGCATAAATTGGGTGGTGTAATTTGTATGTTCGCAGCCATTGTTGCCTTGGCGCTATTGCCTTGGATTGACCGTGGACGTGTTAAGTCTTGGCGTTACCGCTGTGGCCTGCACCGTTGGAACCTGATCGTATTTGCTGGCGTGTTTATCTTCCTAGGATACCTAGGTGGCACACCTCAAGAAGCGTGGAAAATTATTGCTTCGCAAATTTTGACCATAATGTATTTCGGCTTTTTCTTCTTACTGTGGATATACAGTAAAAACGAGAGAACTAAGCCAGTTCCAGCGAGGATTACAGGATGAAGAAGTTAATACTCGTTTTAGCATTTTTATTGCCAAATGCAGTATTCGCAGCGGGCGGCGGTGCTCACTTAGACACAGCTGACTACGATTTAACAGACAAGGCATCATTGCAAAACGGCGCTAAGATCTTTCAGAACTACTGTTTAGGTTGTCACCAAATGCAGTACCAACGCTATCAACGTGCGTTCGAAGATTTAGGTATCCCTGTTGAGCTTGGTCAGGAAAACTTACAGTTCACTGGTGAAAAGCCCGGCGAGTATATTAAAAATGGTATGCCTGCTGATGCTGCTGCTAAATGGTTTGGTGCGCCGCCTCCAGATTTAACCCTGGTAGCTCGTGTACGTGGTGCTGATTGGTTGTATACCTATTTACGTACGTTCTACGTTGATGAGAGCCGTCCGTTTGGTGTGAATAACTTAGTGTTCCCTGAAGTGGGTATGCCACATGTATTGCAAGAGTTGCAAGGTGTACCTCGCAAGACGACTGAAGAGCATATGGTCGATGGTGAAATGGTCGAACGCTACGTAGGTATCAAATCTGATGGTACTGGCGAGTTAAGCCCAGAAGAATATGACAGTGCAGTTTTGGACTTAGTGAACTACCTAGTGTACACCGGTGAGCCTTCACGCCTAGAGTCTGAGAGTATCGGACGCTGGGTCATAATATTCTTGTTGGTGTTCTTCGTACTTATTTACCTATTGAAGAAAGATTATTGGAGAGATGTGCATTAATTCTACAAAAGTTAATGTATAATCCGCAAAATTTTAAGGGGCCCCGTGCCCCTTTCTTATCACTGGTAGATTAATTTACCGTTTTGCTGTTAATACGGCCTTAACCAGGGTGTAAAAACAGTGATATTGGATATTTCAGCAGGCTTTATTGAAAGTATAAACAGCTGGATATTCGAATTTAGGAGGAAGCTTAATGGCTGTAGCCACAAATAAACGTTCTATCATGACGTTGTTCTCAGACACCATTGATATCTATAGTCATCAAGTGCGTATCGTACTTGCTGAAAAAGGTGTTGGAGTAGAAATCAGCTATATCGAGAAAAACAACCTGTCTGAAGATTTAATTGATTTAAATCCTTATGGCACGGTTCCAACCTTGGTTGACAGAGAATTGGTGCTTTATAATTCTCATATCATCATGGAATATTTGGACGAGCGTTTTCCTCACCCTCCATTGATGCCTGTATATCCTGTATCTCGTGGGCAAAGCCGCTTGACCATGCACCGTATTCAGAATGATTGGTATGTGCTTGCTGAGCAAATTCTAGCGGGTAAAGGGGATGTAGCAGCTGCGCGTAATGAGTTGCGTGAAGCGTTGTTGAGCTTGGCACCATTGTTTGCAGAGACGCCGTTCTTTATGAGCGAAGAATTCAGTCTTGTAGATTGCTACCTTGCTCCGTTATTGTGGCGTTTGCCGTCTCTTGGAATCGAATTGACCGGCAATGGCGCGAAAGATGTACGCACTTATATGAATCGCATTTTCGAAAGAAGTTCGTTCAAAGCATCTTTGACGGACCAAGAACGCGAAATTCATAACCCTCTTTAGTGGGAAATGACAATATGACATCAAATCAGCCTTATTTACTCCGTGCATTCTACGAATGGATTGTGGATAACAATTTGACACCTTATATCGTGGTTGATGCACATGTTTCAGGTACCTTAGTGCCGCAAGAACATGTTCGTGATGGTCAGATAGTACTTAATGTTTCCCCCGCCTCTTGTGGCAAGTTGTTGCTAGGCAACGACGAAATTACCTTTGATGCTCGCTTCGGCGGTGTGCCACGTAATATCGTTGTTCCATGCAAGGCGGTTTTAGCAATTTACGCTAAAGAAAATGGTGCAGGTACGGTATTTACACCTGAAGATGATTTTGAGGGGGATGGCAGCGACTTAACGCCAACACCTGTTCAATCATCAGATACACCAGATAAAGCGCCAGCCCCAAGTAAAAAGGGCAAGCCCAATTTAACTATTGTTAAGTAAGGTGTTACACATTTAAAAAAGGTGCCTAGAGGCACCTTTTTTTATGTCTATTGTTCTACTGCTAGCATGTAAGTGCTCCTGCTTGAACAGGTTGGAGCCTAATACCTTTTTCAGCGAACAATCAACCTCTCAGCGATACTTAAAAGACTAAATCAAGCACCCTACGAGGTATCAGGCAGCGCTTTTGATTTAGCCGTTATGTACTGCTACAGATACTCAAATGCTTTGATCACTTGTTTCACGCCGTCAATATTACGCGCCACTGTGGCTGCTACTTCTGCTTCTTTAGTACTAACCAAGCCCATTAGGAAAACCTCAGAGTTTTCGACCGCCACATGAATGTGGAAGCCATCTATGCGTTTGTCCGCGACTAGGTTGGCCTTAATTTTAGAGGTAAGCCATACGTCATGGGTAGTGGTGCTGGCTGAAACTGGCGAGCCGAGTCGAACTTGATTGTGCAATTTTTCTATGTTTTTAACAGATGTCGCCGCCACTTGGGCTTGATTGATTAATGCTTCATTCGGTGCTTGACCAACTAACAAAACCGAACCGTTAAAAACGTGAACATGGATATTCGCTTGCTCGTCAATGGCTTTATTGTCAGACAAGGCGATAGAGATACGACTTGAAACGGTTTTATCGTCAAGTTGAGTGCCCAATGAACGACGATCGTGGGCGGCAGAGGCCGCACCGACACCAGCGCCTACCACTAATGCAGCGCAACCTTGCAAAAGGCTAAGGGCTAACAATGCACCTATAAGTAATTTAGGATGATAATTTAACACGTCATTATTCCTGTGAAGTTTCTGGGAAAAGGCAATCGTCTACCCCTTCGCATAAGTTATGTATAACCAATAAATGTACTTCGTGAATACGCACGGCGCGACTTGATGGAACACGGATTTCCACGTCATTCGGCCCGAGTAACCCTGCCATTTCACCGCCATCCAGCCCAGTTAACGCAACAATCGTCATATCACGACTCAAAGCGGCCTCCATCGCGCTAATAACGCTTCTAGAGGCACCGTTAGGTGATATGGCAAGTAGTATATCGCCTGTTTGCCCAAGGGCGCGCACCTGTTTAGAAAACGCTTCGTCATAGCTGTAGTCATTGGCAATAGAGGTCATAGTTGAGGTGTCTGTGCTCAAAGCAATGGCGGGTAAACTTGGTCTCTCTCGCTCATACCGATTAAGCATTTGAGACGCAAAGCTTTGGGCATGGGCTGCCGAACCACCGTTACCGCAAGACAGTATTTTATTTCCGTTGATAAGTGCATTGACCATCATTTGCGTTGCAAGTGCAATGGGCTCGGGTAATTCTTCTAACGAAGCAATCATAGTTTGAATGCTCTCGGTAAAATTGGCTTTAACACTCTCTAACATTCATGCTCCAGTGCGCGTTGTTGTTATACATACTTTAACCAACTGATTTTATCATTGTTGTTACCTAATACATCTATGCCGACTATATCAATTCTATGGGCGATTAACGAAGGATTCAGCTGATTGTCTAGCATGTAATGCTGTATGGCAGACTCAAATTTACGCCGTTTATGGGGGTGAAAAAACTCCACTGCACTCCCAAACTGCTGTCCGCTACGATATTTGACTTCAACGAAGACTAGTTCTTGATTGTCGCGCATGATGATATCGATTTCGCCGCTTCGGCAGCGGTAATTTTGCGTCACTAATTTAAGCCCTTGTTGCTTTAAATAAGCTAATGCCTTGGCTTCGCCTTGCGCGCCCTTAGTTAAAGAGCGCAGCGGGTTAGTCCATGGCAATGGGGATGACCCGGTCTTGCGCTACTTTCGCCCAGGGCAGTACGCGGTGAACTTCCCCATCCGCACTGATACTCAACTCGCCACTCAAGCCTTTCACCGAAGTGATCGGCAGGAGTTTCAAATGGCGTAGCTTAGGTACTAGGTTATAGGCATCGTAACCAAGGGCAAACAGGCGTAATAAACTATCTTGGGTTTGAGGCCATAAGGCCTGGGTATCGTTTGCTAAGTCTTGCCAAGGGTTATTGGGCATCATCCATGGCATATCAATAAAGGTTAAATTGCGTAAATCTCGAATACTGTTTTTGTTTAATTCCAAGGTGTAACTTCTTGATGAGGCGAACACGGAAATTTCGCGAGCGGCGAAAGGACTCAAGCTCGACTCAATAATAGGGTTAAGTAATTCAGTCTGTTCCGGGTTAGCAAACAGAATAATCGCATCTACATCTCGGCGATTGCGCTCTACTGCGTATACTTCACTGGTGGTAAGTAACTCTATTTGTTTCACGCGCTGGCGGCTTTGGGCTACATCTAATAACTCAGACACCAACTTGCGCATATTTTTACTGTCGGTGAAGGTGCCTTTTGCCGGGATAACGTAGTCTTGTTGTTGGTCATTCTGTTGCCATTGTTGAATGAAAGCCTCAGACATGCGCTGGGTGGTACTCGTGTCAGCCGCTAATACTATGGGATGGCGCAGGCCCAGGTCATGGATGTGCTTGGCCAGTTGAATGGCTTCATCTTCAGGGGCTAGTGAAAAGTAAAAAACTTCTGGCGATGCTGTGGAAAGTGTTTCAAGAGCCACATCAAAATTTGGCAGTGTCATGTTTTCTGCCGGCACTGCTTGATCCACAATGGTGTTATCCACTACTGCAGTATCCAGCGTTTTATTTTCGATAATAGAGTCAATACGATTTAACGCTAATACTGATTTATTGGCTGGTAAAAATGCTATTAATTGAGCAATCTTCTCTTTTAGTAGCGGCCCAATAATCGTATCGTAGTCAGTGACCTGTTCACTCAACTCCTCGGGTGTTTTCAAAGCTGAATCAAAAAACTGTAATTCAATGTGTGGGGCCGAAGCTTGGCTGTTTAACGATGACGCGCTGTTCAAATGAGCTAAATATGCTGCAATAATTCCGTCTTTAATTGCGTTCCCTTGGCTAGAAAGTCTCCCTGTTAGCGGTAACAACACCGCCACTCGCTTGGGTGCTATAGTGTCTTGCTCCATGGCGTTGACTAACGCCTCAGGAAGTACCTCAGATAAGGGGTGAGATGGATGCTTACTTTGCCACCGGTTTACCTGAAGTTTTAAACTTTGAGGCTGCGTGCCTAGCTGTTGAATAATCGTTTTAAGTTCAATCCATGACTTTAGCCTTGGTTCATCTACCACGGCTTGCTTTTCTTGCTTGTTGGTTAGGTTGCCAATCGCACGCCATAATCTAAGGCTATTTTCTTGATTGAGGTTGCCAGCTGCCAATAAATTCTTGCTGACAGCTAACCAAGCATGTTGCTGTTCGTCAATAACGGCCTGTAATGCACTGAGCTGAGCTGACTCATGTTTGCTTTTAAGCAATTTATTCACAAGCTTTTGTGCTTGGGATACTGCAGGGGTAGGCAACTGCATATAACACTGAGCCAACAGCAATTGAGCTTCAGATTGAAGGTCAGGGTGAATAAGTTCAGGCGTAAGGATATTAAGCAACTTGATACTGGCATTGCAGTTATCTTCTTGCTGCAACACAGACGCGGCTTGCAATATCAACCTATTGCGCTCGGTGGTGTCACCCGTCTGTGCAAACTGACGTTGCGCTTGGTTTAGGTAATATTGACTGTTAAGCTCTCGGTCTGGTTGCACTACCTTGATATCTGGTCGTTTTACCGAGTTTTTTTTGTTCGGCGTATCTGCACAGGAGGCCATAAAAACGACTAGGCTAACAACCACTACCGACCTGATTAATTTCATTTAACGTGCACTCACTTAACATCTTGATAATTCGCCCGTTAGTTTATACCAACGCTGACAAATATCTACCTACTCAGGGCTTAGAGAAACGGGAAGTTACAAGGTAAAATAGCGACATCAATGTCCAACGGCATATTTAAAAGGCATACAAAGTGGCAAATTTTGGAAAGCTCTTCATTGTTCCTACTCCTATCGGTAATTTAGAAGATATTACTCTGCGCGCAATCCGTACCTTAAATGAGGTGGATTTGATTGCTGCAGAAGATACGCGCCATAGCCAAAAACTCATGCAGCACTTTGACATCTCTACACGCTTAATCTCATTGCATGATCACAATGAAGCACAGCGGGCGACACAGCTCATTGAAAAGTTGCAACAAGGTTTGAATATTGCGCTTATCTCCGATGCGGGCACACCGCTGATCAGCGATCCAGGATATGGGTTTGTGAATCAATGCAGGGCCAATAGTGTTGATGTGATCCCTTTACCTGGGGCATGCGCGGCAGTTACAGCATTAAGTGGCGCGGGACTCGCTACTGACAGGTTTCGTTTTGAAGGCTTTTTGCCGGCCAAACAACAAGCGAAAACCCAAGTGCTTGAGTCAATAGAGCGTGAGACAGCTACGTGCGTGTTTTATGAATCTCCACGCAGAATTGCTGATACAGTGCAAGCTGTTGTTGACGTGCTAGGGGCTGAACGCAAGGTGGTGGTAGCAAAAGAGCTGAGTAAGACCTTTGAGACCTTTTATTCAGGTACGGCAGGAGAAGCGCTCGAGTGGTTGCACGCGGATTCGAATCATCAACGAGGTGAGTTTGTATTGATGATTGCGGGGCATAAATCTGACGTAAACGACATTCCAGAAGAGGCATTGAAGTTGCTTAAGTTATTGATGGCTGAATTGCCGCCTAAGAAAGCAGCCGCTATTGTTGCCCAGCAATACGGTCTTAAAAAGAATACGCTATATCAAATTGGTTTAGAGTTTGGCAGTTAGGCATAATGTTAATGTGCCTAACTCTTAGCGCTTACGTGGCGTTGTTAGGTATCACAGGGGGAGTCTAAATTTAGTGCGAAGTAGTGTGATTTCACCTATCATCCTCGACATTGAGGCTAGTGGTTTCGGTGCTGGCAGTTATCCCATTGAAGTGGGCGTTGCACTGGACGCTAACACACGCTTCTGCCGGCTTATTCGTCCACAAAATGACTGGCAACATTGGAGCGAAGAAGCACAACGGCTGCATGGCATCACTCGGAGTATGTTGCTTGAAAAAGGTGCGCCTGTGCATCAAGTCTGTATCGAACTTAATCATTTATTGAATGGGCGCACTGCTTATTCCGATGGGTGGGTTGTAGATAGTCCGTGGTTATCGCGCTTATACGAAAGTGCAGGCATGAGTATGACCTTCGAATTAAGTCAGCTTGAAATGATATTAAATGAACATCAGATGGATAATTGGCATGTGGCAAAATCCCGCATCTTATCCAAAACGGGAGAGCAACGTCACCGTGCAAGTTTTGATGCTTCCATTATTTTACAAACCTACTTAGCCACACGTAACAGTTAATTTATCTGCCAATCCTGGCGCGCTTGCAAGAGCATAACCCTCGGCCTTTCTGCCATCCATTAGGACTCAATATTACATGCAAACACATGAAGCCGGTTGCTTAGATGAGCAAGTGATCGCGTATATTTGTGAGCAACTAACCATTACAGGTTACTGTGTTGTATCTGACTTTTTGCCTGAGCTGGTGATAAATGCTCTATATCTCGAAGCGAGTAGCGATGTTCGTCTTAACTTTAAGCAAGCCTCCATTGGCCGTGAGCAACTTCAACAAGTGAATACTAGTGTGCGCAGTGACAGTATTGCGTGGATCAACGGTCAAAGTGAATCTCAACGCTTATTTTTGAAATTAATGGAAAATCTGAGGATAGAGATAAATCGCCGTCTGTTTATGGGACTTTTCGATTACGAGAGCCATTACGCGCATTACGGCCAAGGTGATTTTTATAAACGCCACGTGGATGCCTTTAAAGGAAATAGCAATCGACTGCTTAGCAGTGTTGTGTATTTAAACGCTGATTGGGTTAAAGCGGATGAAGGGGAATTACTTATGTTTCATGATGAGCAAGTATCACCTTTTTTAATAGTAGAGCCTATTTTTAACCAGTGTGTTATTTTTTTGAGTGAACAATTTCCCCACGAAGTCCGCGCGGCTAAAAGGGATCGTTACAGTATTGCGGGATGGTTTCGCACCAACAACAGTATCGGTGGGCAAATCGATCCTCCGCGCTAAAAACATTTGCATGCATAATCAGTGTTGCTTTAAATATTACAAATAATATAAATTTCTCAATTAATATACTGCGCGTAACCACAATTCGAAAAAGAGACATAAAGAAGAGAAAAAGATGAAGAGATTTAATTCTACCGCTGCCCTCACAGCATTGACCATGATAACGGCAAGTTTAATCGCTCGAGCAGATGAGCAGCTATACACATTACAACCATCTATTACACCGGAACTGGCTGTTGCTGGGCAGTACACGGTTGGCGTGCAAACGCTTAAGGTGACCCACGAAAAGCAACTTGATACCCAGACCTTTACATCGCAAAAAGACCGCCCACTGACCTTAGAGGTATGGTATCCAGCTGATGCTCAAGCGGCTAATACCCCAACTGCTACTTATGAAAACGTCACCCGCTTGCACAAGCCTTTTAACTTAGTGGGCAAGGCTCACCGAGACGCCTCTCCTCAAGCATCAGGTCAATTCCCCCTGGTTGTGCTGTCCCATGGTTATACAGGCTACCGGACGATCATGTTTTATCTTGGTGAGCATCTAGCAAGCCATGGTTATGTCGTTGTGGGAATTGACCATACAGACTCGACAACCGGGGATGTAGATTTTGTGAATTCAGGCTTCTCTGGTTTCCCTAGTACCTTAATAAACCGTGCCCGGGACCAACAATTTGTGCTCGATTATTTTAGCCAAGACAGTTCAAACATCGCGAAGATTGCTGACACCAAAGATGCTGCTGTGATTGGCTATTCAATGGGCGGCTTTGGCGCAATTAGCACTATTGGTGCCTGCTACGACTTCAATCAAGCGGGTTTACAACGTCTAGGGTTCCCTGAAGAGGCGGCCAAGCAGCTAGTGCCGGTATTTAATAGTTGTAACGCGGGTAGAGAGTCAGTAGATCCACGTTGGAAAGCCATGATCGCTTACGCGCCTTGGGGCGGCGAAACCTCAGTACATGATGCGAAATCGATGGCGAATATTACGGTTCCAAGTCTTTATGTATCAGGGGATCAAGACGATGTCTCCGGTTATGAAAACGGTGTTAAAAAACTTTTTGAGCAAACCGGCAGCGATAACAAGTATCTGATGGTGTATGAAAATGCCCGGCATAACATTGCACCTCATCCAGCACCTAAAGTGGCATACGAAACTGACGCTGATTTAGGCCACTATATCGAGCCTAGTTGGGATAACGAGCAGCTTAATCGTGTGAATATGCATATGAGTTTGGCGTTTTTAGATTGTTTCGTGAAAAGTGACCAGAGTAAATGCGCTTATTTACCGACCCGCGATAATGCCACTCAGGTTAAAGATAGCGACGGTAAACTGAGTGAGGCATGGCCAGGCTTTGCTGACCGCTGGGCGACGGGCATTCGCTTTTACCGCGGCGCAAACGCCAAGTAGCGTTACGGCATGTAATCAGTCAATTTTGCATTGAATAAAAGCCACCGCATAAAAAGCCCGTTTATCTGGTTATAAACGGGCTTTTTAGTGATTGACTAAAAGTTAATGCTCCGCGGCGTAGTCTTCAACGGCTTTCCAAACGCGTAAGAAATTACCACTTAGTATTTTCTTGATATCCGTTTGTGAGTAATCACGATCCATTAAACCTTGTACCAAATTGGGATAGGTGGATACGTCTTTCAAGCCTTCTGGTAATGAGTCGCCTACACCGTCATAATCTGAACCAATACCCACATGGTCAATGCCGATAAGGTCAACTACGTGGTCAATGTGATCTAGCACGGTATCCACGTTGGCGAACGGGAACGGATTTTTAGCAATATACTCTTCATCGAACGCAGCGACTAATGGGCTGTCTTTACCTTCTTTTTCCACAAGTGCTTTACGCTTTGCAGTCATCTGATTACGCCAGTTTTGTGAAATTTTACTGACAAAAGTAGAACCGAAGTTAATTTGGATAACGCCGCCGTTATCACCTAAGGCTTTGATCATGTCATCGTCCATGTTGCGCTCAAAACCCGGTGTGAACTTACGCAATGAAGAATGAGATGCGATAACGGGCACCTTGCTCACTTCGATAGCTTGATAGAATGCTTTATCTGATACGTGAGAAATATCTACCATTACGCCTATGTTATTCATTTCTTCGACCAAGGTTTTACCGAAAGGGCTTAAACCCTTCCATTTACGACGGATATCGTAAGAGGAGTCAGCAATATGGTTGCTTTGGGAATGAGCGAGGGTGATATAGCGAATACCGCGCTCATGAAATGTTTTAAGGTTATCCAAATTGCCTTGAATAGGAGAGCCATTTTCCATGCCCATAGGCAGTGAAATCAAACCTTGTTCAAATTGTTCCCTTACATCCGCAACGCTTTTCGCAATCGCGAATTTATCCGGTGCACGGCCAACAATCGCTTCAACATAATCAATCAGTTTATGGGCAAGGGCAGTGGACTCGTCAGAATCATCTAGGCTGGCGGGCACGTAAATAGACATGAAAGGCGCGTTTAAACCGCCTTCTTTTGCTCTTGGATAGTCAAAATCACCGCCATCGGTGGCCTGTGTAACATCTACCCATTTTTCACTGACGCGATAGGGAACATCAATATGCGAATCAATAAGAATAGTGTCTTGAGTGAGCTGAGTTGCCTCTTCAGATGCCTGATAAGCTGCGCTCACCGAGCTTGAAATAGCCAGTGTGCAGGCAATAAATAATGCAGTTTTATGTAAGGTCTTCATGTCGTTCCTTGGATTATATTTTTATAAGATGTGAGTCTCGCTGCTGATTGGCGATTCTGCCGTACACGCCAGTTAATTACAGCGTATTTAGCGATGGTATAAAGGAAGTTGGGGTGAAGTAAAGGGCGCGGCAATTAAACTAAGTTAAATTTAAAAACGTGGGAATTAAAAGATTGTGAGCTGAAGAGTCAGAAATAAAAAGCCGCGCTAGCCAAATCAGCAAGCGCGGCACAAATCTAGCGCGTTACACTTTTGTAAGATGGAACAACAAGCTGCTTTGCGGCGTAAGCAAGGGCATTTGCATACCCAATTGCATCAGTAATTCACCGCTAAAGACTTGACCGTCAACAGCACTAAGGTGATTAGCAAAACCGAACAAGACAGCCTTAGGCCATTTGTCAGTGTTCTTTATCGGCCAAATGATATCGAGCTTGTACTGGCTGTTTTTCTCTAAACCTGCAAACTTATATTGATCTGGTAGGGTGGCCGAGCTGCATGCCACTAAACTGTATGAGAACAATGCCTGCGACTTATCTTTGGCAACAATACCTAGCCCATTCATATACGCTGGAAGTTCTAAGCGGAACAAATCGCCGCTGTGCACTAACGCCCGATGTTGCTTGTATAAGTCGGTCATGGCTTTGAGCTCGACTTTTTCGGCGTCGGTTAGCTCACGTAAATCCATCTCCATGCCCATGTGACCGAACAAGGTCACTGAAGCACGCATTTCCATTGAAACGGTGCGATGGGTAATGTGACACTCTCTTGGGCCTACGTGTGAGCCCATAAGCTCTGAAGGCAAGAAATACGAGAAACCGTTTTGAATTTTGAGACGCTCAAGTGCGTCGTTAGAATCTGAAGTCCATACGCGGTCAGTGCGCGCCAGTACGCCATAGTCAGCACGACCGCCACCAGATGCACAGCTTTCAACTTCCACTTGCGGGTGTGTTTCACGAATTTTATCCAGTAAGCGATACACAGCATGTATTTGATTATGACCGCCTGGCTTACCGCTATGGTTGCCTTGATGGTTCAAATCGCGGTTCATGTCCCATTTTACGTAGCTAATATCGTATTCAGATAGCAAAGAGTCTAAACGCTCGAACAAATAATCAAATACTTCAGGTCTAGATAAGTCCAAAACAAGCTGATTACGGCAATCTATTTGCTTACTGATTTCATTGCCCAATACCCACTCAGGGTGCTGGCGGTATAGGTCACTGTCCGGGTTGACCATTTCTGGTTCGAACCACAAACCAAATTCTAAGCCTTGGGCTTTAACGTGATCAATGACCGGGGTTAATCCCTCTGGGTAAAACTTTTTGTCTACGTACCAATCGCCTAACCCTGCCTTGTCATCGTTGCGGCCAATAAACCAACCGTCGTCTAACACGAAGCGTTCAGCGCCCATTTCAGCAGCTCTTTCGGCTAGGTCTTTCAGCGTATCTACGTCGTGGTTGAAGTATATGCCTTCCCAGGTGTTGTAGTGCACTGGGCGAGGCTTATCGTGCACGCTTTGTCGAATAATGTGGGTTCGTACGTACTGATGAAACTGCTGAGACAGCACAGACAAGCCTTGGTCAGTGTAGCTAGCAAACAAAGTCGGTGTTTGGTAGCTCTGGTTTTTACTCAACACTATTTCGCCTGGAAATAACAACTCGCCCATTTGCACATAAGAGCGGCCATCAGCCATTTTTTCAGCGACGATTTTATGATTGCCGCTCCAGCCTAAATGGAAACCATAGGCCTCACCTTGGGCTTGATTGGTCGTTTTAGGGTGCAACAATAAAGCTGGGTAGCTGTCGTGTGAGGTTTTACCTCGGCGATTTTCGCGCACATAAGAACCAAAGAATTTATCCAGTGAGTGCTGCTGAAACTCACCCGCCCAGTGGCCTTCAAAGCCGATAATTTGATCAAAGTCAGCTGGGGTCGGAATAGTGGCCGCTGCGCACCAATCAAGCGTAATGGTTTGCTCAGTGATGTTATTTAACGCTGTATCAAACGTGAGTACATCTGTGTCTTGGTCTAGCTTTATCGTGACAACAACTTCAACACCGCGAGCAGAATCAAGACTGGTTAGGGTGACGCTGTGCTCATTACTCTGAGTCACAGTCTTTAACTTAGGATTTGCAGCCCACTGGTCGCTATCGCCATGCAAACTTAGCCCAGGTAACCCGGTAAAGCCTTGTCCAGACGTCGGGGTTACGCATAGGTCAAGTTCAACAATTGGAGAAACCGGTGCTTCTTGACGTAAGCGGAGTGCGCGCATCATCTCGCCGGTAGATTGTTCTGACAGTTTAGCGCGCCAATAAATGATCTGTGGCGTTTCGTACCCGACGTCTAAAATTAGGCTGCTCTTTTGCCCATGCAGGGCAATGAATTGTGCGGCATGTTGCGTCATATAGGGTCCTCAAATTAAGTGATTTTGTTCATATTAAAGCGAATAAGACATTTTACTCGGTTTTTAAAGCATATAAATAGTATTATTTAACTTCTGGTAACATATTGTGCAGTAAAGGCTGACTTTTCGATGGCCAATAATAGCGCTAAAGCCCACTGAAATTACGGACTTTGTAAATTTTACCTTTATTTAACCAAAGTCAAAAGCACACTGATAATAAACGACTATGCTATTAAAGGTTGTTTTTGATTAAGCCTAAAAACTAGTCTTTTTACATAAGCAACTAGATGAAAAATAACAAGTTTTTCTTTAATTTTGAGCTACCTTTATAGCGTAGTACAAATAGCGATTTAGACCTTAGTCATGTTGCGCATATGTTGACAAATTGTATTAATACTATTTAACATACATATCAATAGGTGAGCTGAGTGGCATGATCCTATAGTTATGCGAGTAGTTTGAGTGGAACGGTAAACTTGCAAAGCGCCAAAAAAAGAACACATCATATTAACAGGACACAAACGGGGCACATCCCATGAAAAAATCATACATTTGGTCGGCAGTAAAAACCGCCCTATTAGTACCTACTGTTGCTGGTTTATCTATGCAAGCAACAGCACAAGAAGCAAGCGACGACAGCAACCTTGAAGTGATTCAAGTGCGCGGGATTGTAAGCAGTTTAAAACGCGCCATGTCTGACAAAAAAGAAGCACTTATTGTTTCTGATGGCATTGCAGCTGAAGATTTGGGTAAATTCCCAGATTTGAACGTTGCTGAATCTTTGCAGCGGATCACGGGTGTTTCAATTGACCGTAGTGGTGGTGAAGGCCAAGCTGTTACAGTTCGTGGTTTCGGTCCACAATTTAACACGGTACTGGTAAATGGACGTCAACTAGCCACTGACAGTGGTGGTCGTGAGTTTAACTTTGACGTTCTTGCGGCAGATCAAATCACTGGCGCTGACGTTTATAAAAGTACACGTGCAGATCTTCAAGAAGGTGGCATTGGTGCAACAATCAATGTTTCAACTGCGCGCCCGTTTGATTACGAAGGTTTCCAACTTATTGGTTCTGTAAAAGGTATGTACGAAACCCTTTCAGAAGAAACTTCTCCCTCAGCCTCTTTCCTAGTTAGTAATACATTTAACGACGACAAAATGGGTGTGTTATTAGCCGTTTCTCGTCAAGAGCGTGATATCCAAATTAACACAGTTGGCACTGCCGGCTGGCGCCCTGGCCAAACAATTTCTAATCGTAATGACGGTGTGTTGTTAACCAATGCCTATATACCTCGTAATTGGGATCAGGCCGTTGACCAGCAAGAGCGTACGCGTACTAATGCCAGTTTAGTTTTCCAATTCGCACCATCAGATGAAGTGAACATTACCCTTGATGGTTTTGTGTCTAAGTTCGAAGTAGATTCACAAGTTACCGATTTAGCGGCTTGGTTTGAACCTGACCGCGTAGGCAGCGCAACTATCGATCAAGCAACGGGTACTTTGCTGACGTTTGATCAGCAAATTGGTCTACACGGCGGCAGCGGTGACCCAGCGTCTGACTTCGTATCTTATACACGTAACTCACGTGATTCACAGAGCGATGGTTTTGGCTTAAACGTTGAGTGGGACATTACTCCTCAACTTAAAGGCACATTCGATGTATCTACTTCATCTGCCGAAAACGATCGTGCCGGTAAAGACCGTTTCAACGTTGTGGGTATTATCAACAACTACGCATTCGATGGTACAAGCAGCGTCCCGATAGTGTCTCATGAAGGGTTTGGTGGTGATTCGCTACCTGATGCGAGTCGTGCGCGTTTACACTACAACGAAAAAGGCCAGGCATTTACTGACGAAGATGAAATCAACGAATTTAAAGCTGACTTTGTTTACCTAGCGGATTCAGACGTTTTCCAAAAAGCGCAATTTGGTATTTACCGTCAAGAGCGTGAAAAATCAGCGTTCCAGATTTATGGTAATCAATGTGCATTCTGTGGTTACGGTACTGAAGCGCCTATCGATACTATCGGTTTCGAACCTTTTACCGCTAAAAACTTTTTCCCTGGTTACCCTGAAACCTTCTATACCTATGACGGTGATGCGTATATAGATTTCCTTGCCGCATCGGGTAATCCAATAGTAACCACGCTGCAGAATAACCGTTATACCATCAACGAAGATGTGACTAGCTTGTACTTGGACTTCACGTTTATGTATGACATCGGTGATATGCCATTGGCAGTCAACGTAGGCGCACGTTACGCTGAAACAGACATTCAAGTTGCTGCAGTGCAGAGCTTTATTAAAGATGTTGTTCCAACCTCGGATTTAACCTTGTTTGCGAACGAATTTGGTCCTGCTACCGACATTCAGCAAGGCGACAGCTACTCAAATCTATTACCTAGCGTTAACGTGAAGTTAGACTTAACAGACGAAATGGTTTTACGTTTCTCTGTTTATGATTCAATGACGCGCCCAACTATGTCTCAATTGTCACCTGCTACTACATTCAATGAGCCTCGTCGTCAGAACTTAACTGCAAGTGGTGGTAACCCGTCGCTTAAGCCGTTTACCTCTGAGAACTGGGATTTATCATTCGAATGGTATTACGCTGACGCAAGTTACTTCACCTTTGCTGTGTTCAGTAAAGAAGTGGAAGACTTCATCGTGAGCTTGACTGGCGAAGAGACATTTACTTTCTCTGACCGCACAGCTGCTGATGGCTTCAGATGTAATAACGACTCTGGCGATAATTTATGTGCAGTAGGTCTAGCCCTAGACTCAACTCGCCCTGACTATGATGTTGTTGCAAACACTGAAGAATTGAACGGTGCAAGTGAAGTGTATACCGTTAGTCGTCCGCAAAATACAGAAACAACCAAAGTAACAGGCTACGAAGTTGCAGTAACTCACGTATTCGAAAATGGCTTTGGTGTCATGGCAAACGCCACTGTGGTTAACGCTGATACTGACTTCTTGGAAGGTTTAGGCGACTCACAAAACTTAGTTGTGTTCTATGAGCAAGACAACTGGCAAGCACGTATAGCATTTAACAACCGTGAAGCATTCTTACGTAACGTTGACAATGGTTTTAACGGCGAGCCTGTTAATACTCAAACCTTCGGTCAATGGGATGTGAGTGCAAGTTATGACATCAACGAGAACTTCACAGTATTCGTTGAAGGTATTAACGTAACGGAAGAAGAGCTAGTGCAAACTGGCCGTTTCGACAACCAAGTTTACTCGGTTGAAGATAACGGTGCTCGCTATGCAGTGGGTGTACGCGCCAAGTTCTAAGATTGTTATAAATATAAGCTTGTTACAAATAAGCGCAGCATGTGATTACATGTTGCGCGTATCTGATGACAACATCATGGCTCGCCAGTATAAAGCGGGCCATTTTTCCTATAAAATAACACGTTAAATAGTTTACCCCGTAAAGGATGTCAGGCTTTATCAGGTAAGTTATTTACTGGCGATTTTAGTGTTAAACCCTTACTTAGATTGAAAACAATGCTGGAGTGAAACACGCAATGCTCCACACTCGTTACTACGCGGAATAACTCATTCATGTCAAAGGCTGTTAAGAAAATTGTCATCGTTGGTGGCGGCACGGCAGGCTGGTTAACAGCTGCTATCGTAGCCGCGCAGCATAAAACAGATGATAACAACGGTTTACAGATCGTATTGGTTGAATCTTCTGATATACCCACCATTGGAGTAGGCGAGGGCACTTGGCCCACCATGAAGAACACCTTGCAGCAAATAGGTCTAAAAGAAAGCGAGGTTTTTGCTCGTTGTCACGCGGGATTTAAGCAAGGTGGTAAATTTGTTGATTGGGTGCACGGCAACGGCGATTTTTATTATCACCCCTTTACTGTTCCTCTTGGCTATGGGCGTATAGATTTAGCGCCTTATGTGGAAAAAATTGAAAACTACGCCGTAGAGTCTAACTTTCAACATCACATCTGCGAAGCCGGACTAGCGCCGCGTTCAATGGCTGAGGCCGAATACAAAGGTCAATGTAATTACGCGTATCACCTTGATGCGGGTGAGTTTGCTGAAGTACTCAAAGAACACTGTAAAAACAACCTCAACGTGACTCAAATCATCGGCACAGTTGATAAAGTAAATTTGAGCGACGATGGTGCTATTGCCTCTATTACCCTCAAAAGCGATGAGCAAATCGACGGCGATTTATTCGTTGATTGCACCGGCTTTGCTTCTTTACTCTTAGGCCAAGCGTTAGAAGTCCCTTTCATCTGTGCTGATAAAGTGCTCTTTAACGATTCAGCCATTGCTTTGCACATGCCTTATGATGATGCTACTAGCCCGATTGCCACGCACACGATAGCAACGGGGCAAAATGCAGGTTGGATCTGGGACATCGGCCTAACCCATAGACGCGGCGTGGGCCATGTTTACTCTAGTCAGTATTTATCTGATGATGAAGCCGAAGCGAATTTACGCCGTTATCTAGGCTCCGGATCTGACGATATTCCAGTACGTAAAATTGGTTTTAAATCTGGTCATCGAGCGCAAGTGTGGAAGAAAAACTGCGTAGCGGTTGGTATGGCAGCGGGTTTCGTTGAACCGTTAGAGGCCACGGCCATTATGTTAGTTGAAATATCCGCTCGTTTTATTGCGGATAATATCCCACCTGATACCAGTTTGACGCCAATAATCGAAAAGCGATTTAATCAACAAATGGCCTATCGTTGGTCGCGAATTATCGACTTTCTTAAATTGCACTACATGCTAACTAAGCGCCCTGAACCTTATTGGCAGGCGCATACCGATCCCGATTCTATACCAGAGTCATTGCAAGAAGATTTAGCTCTTTGGAAGTTTCGAGGGCCTATAACGGCCGACTTTGACGCCGCTATAGAGTTATTCCCCGCTGCCAGTTATCAATATGTATTGTACGGCATGGGCTTCAAGCCAGATTTTAGTCGTCAACCCCATCTTTATAATGAGCAAGCGAACGCGCAAAAAATTATTCATCGTAATCAGCAGCTTACTCAGCAGTTGTTGCAAACGCTTCCTCCACATAGAGAATACATAGAGCGGTGGTTAAGCACCCAGAGTATGAGATAACCATGAGTACACTTGTCGAATTAAGTAATACCGTACACAAGGATTTAAAGCTTAAAGAAAATAGCCTGGCGCAATTTGCCGCTAGCCAGCAAATAATGCGTCTTCGGGTGCCTGAAGTAGGCAAAGCTGCAACTAATTTCCCACTGTTTTTCTCACGTAATCAGCAAGATGGCAGTTGGGTGTTATCAGCGCTTAGCAGTTTTGAGCCGATGCAAAATTTGTTTGTTGAGGAAGGGCATTGGAACGCGATTTATCAACCCATCAGTTTGCAAACGTTTCCGTTTTATTTGATGCAATCTCCCAAGGTGGAAAATAGCTACACCATCGGCATATTGGAGAACAGTGAAGCTTTCTCTACAGAAACGGGTGAAGCCATATTCGATAGTGCGGGCAGAGCATCCTTGTATCTCACTAAAGCGAAAAATTTATTAGAAGCAAGTATCAAACAAGACATAGACACCTATCGCTTTACTCAAGAAGTCGAAGCGTTGGGTCTTGTTAAAACCATTGATCTGCAATTAGTTTTTGAAGATGGCAATACACAGAATATCGCAGGTTTGTGCACCATTGATGAGGACAAATTACAGAGTCTACCTGCTGAGAAAATGACTGCGCTAAATGATAGTGGCTACTTAATTGCTATTCATGCCATGTTGCTGTCGATTTATCAGTTAAATCTATTACTTAGAAAGCACAACGAACGTAATACTCAAAATAAGATCACTCAACTTAAAATTGAAGTAGCAAAAGACAGAGTGGCATCTTAACCCTTTAAACTTGTTCAGACTTTGCCACATTTCTGGGTGGTATATAACTGAATTATTAAGCACATAAATAGCAATCAAAGTGCGCACAGCATGATTGCAGAGGAAATATCAGATGTCAGAAAATATGGTTCAAGCGGCGGTATTCGCACTGGTTACAGGCATTATTGGCTTGCTAACGTATTTAAAGTGCCGTGGACATGGACATAACCAGCAAAGCCAAAACAAAGAGTACTTCTTAGCGGGTGGAGGATTAACGTGGATGTTCGTTGCGGGCTCTATCACGTTAACTAACTTAAGTACCGACCAACTTGTTGGCATGAACGGCAACCAAATGGCTTTGCTTGCATGGTGGGAATTTGCGGCGGTTATTGGTTTGATTATTCTGGCTAAAGTGTTTATTCCAATTTACTACAAATACAATTGTACGACGACCACAGAATTGTTGGAAAAGCGCTATAAAAACAAGCATATACGCGCGGTTATCGGTATGTTGTTTTTCTTGGGTAACGCTTTGATATACATGCCAGCGGTCATTTATTCCGGCTCGTTGTTCATGCAAACCATGTTCAACGTGGACATTCCACTCATGTATATCGCTATTGCTTTTGCTGCGCTTGGTGCGGTGTATGCTATTTTCGGCGGTTTACGCGCGGTGGCGGTATCAGACACTTATTCCGGCGTATTGCTATTGAGCATGGCCGTGTTGGTGGTTTTCTTGTCCCTTGCTGCTATCGACTTCGACTTTACAGGTATTCCTGCTGAGCGCTTGACCTTAGTGGGCGGTCCTGACTCGCCTTTACCTTGGCCAACACTGCTTACTGGCATGATATTTATTCAAATGTATTACTGGGGCACTAATCAAACGATTACCCAGCGTGCTATGGCTGCACCAAATGTAAAAGAAGCGCAAAAAGGTGTGTTCGCAGCAGCCGCAATTCGAATCCTCATCGTTCCTGCAATTATCGTTCTACCTGGTATTGTGTCATTCAAATTGTACGGCGATATTGGTGATGCTGCTTATGGCAGAATTGTAGGAGACGTGATGCCACTGTGGCTAACTGGCGTGTTTGCAGCGGCAATGGCAGCGGCTGTACTTTCAACTTACAACAGTTTATTGAACTCAGCGACGGCTTTATACGTATGTGATATCCATGAGGCATACGTTAACGATAACCCTAACGTAGTGCGCTTAAGCGGTTGGGTAACGGCTATGTTGACAATATTGTCGCTGGTATTGGTACCGATTTATCAGCAAGCCGACAGTATTATTAACTTGTTGCAACAGTTAAATGGTTTATTAAGTATGCCAATATTGTCAATATTCGTGGTGGGACTGGTGTTCAAAGATGTCGATGCAAGAGCGGGCATTGCAGCTGTGATTTTCGGCGTATTGCTATACGGATCATTGACTTTCGATTTCTCGCCTGTGTATACAACGTTGCATTACATCCATCTTATGCCAATCACTTTAGTGTCATGCATCAGCTTCGCATTGTTCATTAATCGTTTTGTATTAGGACAACGAGCAAAATTAGCTTGGGGCAGTAACGACGGCCTCGAAGCAGCAGAATAACGTTTAAACTACATTTAATTATCGGAAGAGACATGAACAACCTGAGAAAGAGTAACATCCGTAAATTGCCGAAAGGGACGTTTGACACATTGATCATTGGCGGCGGCATTAATGGCGCCGTGGCCGCGGCGGCGTTAGCTGCTAAAGGTGTGAAGGTCGCGTTGATTGACAAAGGTGATTTCGCGGGCTTTACCAGTTCTAACTCTTCAAATTTAGCCTGGGGTGGCATTAAATATCTTGAAAGTTACGAATATGGTTTGGTCAACAAGTTATGTAAAAGTCGTAACCATTTAATGCGTAGTTACCCGTCTACGGTAAAAGAAATCCGTTTCTTGACCAGTATTCAAAAAGGGTTTCGTTTTCCGCCTGCCTTCATTTACATGGGTACCTTACTGTATTGGGTAATGGGGCGACTGTTTACTAAAATGCCTAACTACCTGACGGGCGGTAAAATCAAGTCGCTAGAAAACGTGATCAATACTCAGAATGTCACGGGGGGCTTTGAATACTCTGACGCCTATCTGCAAGATAATGATGCGCGTTTTGTTTTCAATTTCATTCGCTCGAGTATGAGTTACGGATGTATCGCGGCAAACTATGTTGAGTCTCTTGGCTCAACCCGCAAAGATGATACGTGGGTAACAAAAGCAAAAGATGGCATCACTGGCGAAGAGTTTGAGATAACGTCTAAGGTCTTGATCAACGCAGCAGGGCCGTTCGTTGACCCGTTAAATGATTTGAATGAAGAGAAAACGGATCATCATCATGTGTTCTCAAAAGGTATTCACTTAATCGTGGATAAAGTAACTGACAGCAACAAGGTACTGACCTTCTTTGCCGATGATGGGCGCTTATTCTTCGTTATTCCAATGGGGCCAAAAACATGTATTGGCACGACCGATACCCAAGTAGAAAACCCTTATGCGCATGTGACAGAGGCGGATCGTCAATTCGTACTCGACAACGTTAATAAGCTTCTTGCGCTTGATAAGCCGTTAACCAAAGACGATGTTATTGCCGAGCGTTGTGGAGTGCGTCCTCTAGCGATTAAAGGCACGGGCGGCAAGGCTGATTGGGTACAACTATCACGCAAACATGCGATTGATCAAAACGCCCAGCATAAATACATGTCTATTTTCGGTGGCAAGCTCACAGATTGTATCAATGTGGGCGATGAAGTCGCAGGTATAGTCAAAGAATTTGGTATCGATTTGCCCTATGCTGATTTTAAATGGTATGGCGAGCCTGATGATACGGTGCGTGATGAGTTCTTCCACCGTGCCAAGCTGATGAACTTTGATGCGTTAACACCTACGACTTCTTCTGAGCCGCTTACGTCGCGCTTTTGGCGTCGTTACGGGCGTAATGCTATCAACATGCTTGAAGCGATTCGTGAGAATCCTAATAAGGCAGAGTTACTGATTGAAAATTCAGAGTATTTACGAGTAGAAATAGAGCATGCTGCCCAGCGTGAAATGGTCACTAAGCTGGAAGATTTTCTGCGCCGTCGTTCTAAAATTTCCTTGGTGGTACGTCAAGAAGATATTCTTGCTGCGCCGGGTTTACGTGAAGCCTGTGAAATATTATTCGGTAATGAAGCGGAGGCTAAATTGCAGGAATATATTACCAGCGTACGTAAAGATGTTAGTCCCGCCGAAGATGTGATAGCTTAAGCTTACTCGAGGCGCCTCATCATCTGTGGCGCCTTGTTTCAGCAAAATAAAGAGCATGTTGGCTGCTTTTATAGCGCCTTTCACAAGTGAATGGACAAATTAGCTATATTTCATTTACATTCGTGACATCACTCAATAAATAAAAGATACTTGCTGTTGTGAAATTAGCATTAGGGACTGCATATATAATGGCCTTGAGCCATTTTTTTGTACCTGTATAGCAGAATTTACCGAATCAGTCGGTTTGCTAATTGGCTACTAAAAGCAACCAGTTTTGAACATTAAAGTAAGAGATATCCTCTATGACAATCAGCTACATCCCTCTTGATAAAGAGAAACATAAAAATTTAAAGATTAACCTTCAGCATGATTTCGGCTACGCAAAAGAAGCCCATATTGCAGCAGCGTCAATCCGTGAATACGCTCAGCTAGCTAGCGTAATGCCGGTTGTCTTTGTAAAAGATCCAAATTCTGAAAACTTCCATTCTGTGGCTATGTTAGGCACTGAAAAAGGCTCGAACCTTTTCGTTCATGAAGGCAAATGGCAAGTACATTGCTTGCCTATGAATATTCAGCGTTACCCGTTTGACGTGCGTCCTGATGGCGAGAAGTTAGGTGTATTCTTTGACGAAAAAAGCGCACTTATCACAGACGACGGTGAGCCTGTTTTTACCCCTGAAGGCGAGCCGAGCCCGTTTTTAGAAAACCGCCAGCAATTGCTTTCTGAGTTAGCAAATAGCGAAATGGCAACACAGCGCTTCATTAAAAAATTGGTTGAGTTAGATTTGCTTGATCCGATCGAATTATTGGTTAACTACACCAATGGCGAGAAACGCAACATCACCGGCATGTTCAGTGTCAGCGAAAAACGTCTACAAGATCTTACTGAAGAGCAAGTGGTTGACTTGCATAAAAGTGGTTTCTTAGGTGCAGCTTACGCGGTACTTATGTCACTTGGCCAACTGAATCGTTTGGTGCATTTGTCAAATAACACTGATAAACCTATTCAGAATCTACAGTTACGTGTTGGCGATGCCATCACTAAAGATCAAGCGGCAGAGCAACCTGCAAACGCTTAGTGCTAATACACTATTTCGAAACCCGCTTCATGCGGGTTTTTTTATGTCTAAAATCAGCCAATAATATAAGTGGTTACATGTTTTTGTCCCTCTTGGTACATAAATGAATTATGCTAACGCTTGGTTTTAAACTGTCAGTCCCAATTACATATTAAGACTTATCAAAACAGCCGAGGAAATTTAAATTATGTCTGACCCTACTTATACCCCTCCGAAAATTTGGTCTTTTGACGCCGAGAATGGCGGGAAATTTGCCAATATTAATCGACCTACTGCAGGCGCTCGTTTTGATAAGACGCTACCCCGAGGTAAGCATCCCTTTCAACTGCATTCGATGGCTACGCCTAACGGCGTAAAAGTCAGTGTTATGTTTGAAGAGTTACTTGAAGCGGGAATTAGTGCGGCTGAATATGATGCCTATCCGATCAATATTGGTGATGGTGACCAATTCGGTAGCGGGTTTGTGGACATCAATCCGAACTCTAAGATCCCTGCGTTAATTGATACCACTACGACTCCTGAGACCAGAATATTCGAGTCTGGCTCTATTCTGGTTTATTTAGCGGAAAAATTCGAGGCGTTTATACCCAAAGACCCAGCGGGACGCACCGAATGTATGAATTGGCTATTTTGGCAGATGGGCAGTGCGCCATTTTTAGGAGGGGGCTTTGGACACTTTTATGCCTACGCCCCAGAAAAATATCAATACCCCATTGACCGCTATGCGATGGAAGTAAAACGTCAACTAGATGTGCTCGATAAGCAACTAGCCAACAATAAATATATTGCGGGTGATGATTACACAATCGCTGATATGGCAATTTGGCCTTGGTATGGTGCGCTTGTGCGTAATGTGGTTTACCAAGCGGCTGAGTTTCTACAAACCCAGGAATATACTCATGTCGTTCGTTGGGCAAACGATATCGCTGCACGTCCAGCGGTTAAGCGCGGATTGATGGTGAATCGCACGTGGGGCGAGCCTGATGAACAAGTGCCTGAGCGCCACTCACCCGCAGATTTTGAAGGAAAGATATAAATTAATTTGGGCGCTAACGGATTTTGGAAAGCCACTCACTAGTGGCTTTTTTACATTTTGAGGGAAATTGCTTAAGACATCAAACCTTGAACTACACTTTAGCTACCCGTTTTATACGTGATCTAAGCGCTTAGATCGACGTAAACAATATAAGCCGGGTAGTAGGACCAACACATTAATATTAATCAAACAGGTATTCATCATGATTGAATTTTCACTGAATGGAAAAAAAATCAAATCTGATGCCGAGGCTGATACGCCTTTGCTTTGGGTTATACGAGACGAGTTCGGCTTAAAAGGCACCAAGTTTGGTTGCGGGATCGCGATGTGCGGAGCATGCACTGTACATTTTAATGGTTCACCCGTTCGTTCTTGCTCACTGCCCATTAGTGCAATTGCTAATGCTGAAATACGTACCATCGAAGGCTTGGAAAACCAGCACCCACTGCAAAAAGCGTGGGTAGAGCATCAAGTGCCTCAGTGTGGTTACTGTCAATCTGGGCAAATAATGCAAGCAGCGGGTTTACTCGCGACTAATGCTGACCCCAGTGAAGAAGAAATAGAGGCTTATATGAGTGGTAATTTATGCCGTTGCATGACCTACGCCCGCATCAAAGAAGCCATCCAAGACGTTGCGGCACAATCAGATTCCGTGGTGCAGATATACAACCCTAAACGTGAAGTGCAGGGAGTAAGCTAACATGACCCGATTACGTAAAGATAAGGTTGAGCATAGCCGTCGTAGCTTTTTGATTGGCTCAGTCGGCAGCGGCTTACTAATGGCCTTTGCACCCAGTATCAATGCCCTTGAAGTTGTCACTGGGGGAGCTTCGAAGCAATTAGCAGCGAAATCATTTAATCCTACAGTGTGGTTTGAAATAAACACTGACGGCCAAATTCTGGTGAATATTGCCAGGGCTGAAATGGGCCAACATGTAGGCACAGCAATAGCGCGTATCGTCGCTGATGAGCTAGGGGCAGATTGGAACAATGTTGAAATTAAGCATGTGGATACGGATCCCAAATGGGGATACATGGTCACAGGGGGCTCTTGGTCGGTATTTCAAACTTATGTTCCCATGTCTCAAGCAGGTGCAGCAGGGCGCACAGTCCTCATCGAAGCGGGGGCAAGATTATTAGGTGTTAAACCGCAAGACTGTACAACCAAAAATAGTCAAATCGTGGCGGGTGACAAGTCAATAAGCTTCGCAGACGTAGTCAAAAATGGCAATATTGAGCGTACTTTTAGTGCTGATGAGCTTGCAGAATTTCAGCCTAAGAGCCCTGCTAGCCGTCAGTTAATTGCGAAATCCAGCCAGGCACTGGATATCCCAGCGAAAACCAATGGCACAGCACAATACGGTATCGATATTGAGCTTGAAGGCATGGTTTACGCGCGTCCGGTCATTCCACCGACCCGTCACGGCAGTAAGGTAAAGAGTGTTGATGACAGTTTGGCTAAATCGGTAAAAGGATATCAAGGATATGAAATACTCCAAGACCCAAGCGATACGGTTCAGGGCTGGGTGACAGTACTAGCAGATACCTATTTCGGTGCTGTTAAAGCGGGCAATGCGATTAAAATTGAATATGATCTCGGAGAGACTGCGAACGTCAATGAGCAGGACATCATCAGCCAAGGTGAAACATTGGCTAGAGACAAAACCTCAGGCACGCTGGTGGTTGATAAAGGGGACATTGCTAGCGCCGCAAAAAATGCGAAAACATCCCTTGAGTCAGTATATAAAACGTCCTCTGTGCTGCATTTCACTATGGAGCCGGTCAACGCCGCCGTAGAGTTTAAAGACGGTATTTGCCATGTGCATTGTGGTAACCAATGGCAATCGCTATTTTTACCCGTTGTCGCCAAAGCTGTTGGTATGAGTGATGACAAAGTTATTATTCATCAATATTACCTTGGTGGTGGATTTGGTCGTCGCCTTGCTGGGGACTATATGGTTCCGGCAGCGCTTACCGCAAAAGCGCTTGGTAAACCAGTTAAGTTGGTTTTCACCCGTGAAGACGATACACGTTTTGACTGCGTGCGTTCACCGTCTGTGCAACAAATGAATGCTTACTGGGATGCCGACGACAAACTGCTAGGGATTGAGCACGGCGCAGCCGCCGGCTGGCCTACGCTTGCCATGGCGCCTGGGTTTATGCCTGAAGGCGTGGATAAAAAAGGTAAATTTGACCCATTTTCAATTGCAGGTGCTGATCACTGGTATACCCTGCAAAATCACCGCGTGCGAGCGATCAATAATCCGTTGGCACAGAAAACCTTTGTGCCAGGCTGGCTGCGCGCGGTAGGCCCTGGCTGGACAGGTTGGGCGGTAGAGTCATTCATGGACGAATTAGCTCATAAGCAAAATGAGGATCCCATCGATTTTCGCTTATCTATGCTGGACGCCAGCGGCAAAAATGCCGGAGAAGCACCTGTATCTGTTGGTGGAGCAAAGCGTTTAGCCAAAGTATTAACAGATATTCGTAGCAAGGCGAATTGGGGGCAGACCTTGCCTAAAAATCAAGGAATGGGGATTGCAATATCCTCAGGGCAAGAGCGTGATATGCCTACGTGGGGAGCGTGTGTTGCTCATGTAGAGGTTGATGTCGAATCAGGTACAGTCAAAGTGCATAAATTAACTGGCATACTTGATTGCGGCACAGTTGTTCACCCTGATGGGGCATTGGCACAGACCCAAGGCTCTATGTTGTGGGGATTGAGCTTAGCGCTGTTCGAAGGTACCGCTTTTGAAAACGGCCAAGTGAAAGACACTAACCTCAATACCTATTCACCGCTTAGAATGAATAACCTACCTGAACTGGATATTAGTTTCGTGCAGAACACCGAGTTTCCAACGGGCTTAGGTGAACCTGGGCTAATTGCCGTTGCACCAGCGATTGCAAATGCGATATTTAATGCTGTGGGTGCTCGGGTGAGAGATTTGCCCATACGCCCTGAAGCGGTGTTAGCTGCGATGCCAAGCTAAGTTACATCTCTTTAAACCTAAATATGGCGTGCATCAGCCGGTGCGCGCCGTTTTAACTCTCCCTACAAAATACACCGTCAGTCTGATAGACGGCCCCCACCCTGCTTTGTCTCAAAAACATCCCTTCGCCTTGGCTTAACAATAACCTTTCAAGCATTTAACATTCTTGCAAAATCACCCCAGCTTTAGTAGTTTGCTGTGCACTCAATCAAAAATAACAATAATAAGAGAAGTTCTATGTCAGTTGACACTATCTATAAAGTAATCCTTTATCCTTTCATTAATGAATCTCTCGCTAGCCTAAAGGCTATGACCAACCTGACAGGGACTGCAGGCGAAGCTTTCATGGATAGCGTAGAAGATTTTCGTTTCAAGGGATACGCCGTCTGTTCTGAGGTAACGGGGAACTTAGACGGGGTGATCATGATGCATCATTATCCTGAAACGGCTATCTCTATTGGAAACTCGGTTTGCCAGAGTATGTTCGACGAGAAATATGACCATCAAGAAATGACCGATGATCTTCGTAACGCTTTGGCTGAATGGGGGAATACCATAGTCGGCCGTTCTACAGATTTACATAGCCGTTATAGCTTAGAGTATGGATTTTCCAGCCCTTATTTTGTTGAAGACTTAAGTCAGATGGACAAGTACCTTGAAGGTGTCGAACAAGTGGTTACCGTACCTATTTCTATTGAGGGAGTGGGGCGCTACTATTTTAATTTGTTGGTACGAAGTGTCGATTATCGCGAGGGCGGTATTAAACGTGAAGAAAGTGTCGGAATTGAAAACCCCCATAATGTTGACTTAGCGAAAGACAGTCGCATTTTGCTGGTGGACGACAGCGCCATGATCCGAAAAGCGCTTTCACGCTTCTTAAATAAGTTGGGCTACACCAATGTCGTCGAGGCAGATGATGGTAAGGGGGCGGTTGAAATGGTAAAAAGTAATCCACCCGACTTCATTTTCATGGATGTAGTGATGGATAAACTCAATGGGGATAAAGCCTTAGCTGAAATCCGCCGCTTGGGTTCAGATGTGCCAATCGTGATGCTTTCCTCTGTTACCGATCAATTATTAGTGAAATCATGCCAAGCTCTAGGTATTTCAGGTTTTATTTTCAAACCTATTCATGCCAACAATGGTAGCGAAACAATCCAGCGTTATTTAAAAGTGGCTGCTTAATATTTTCGTGGTTTCTAATCATAAGCATTTCATGACGTTAATAATTCCTTAAGAATTAATCAATACACTGAGTTATTGATTAATTTGGGCATGCCCGAACTGCCATCGGTGAGATAACGTTTGATCTGACGCTATCTCTACCTTTGGCAGCTTATATTTGGTAGTGTGAAATGGAGTTGTCTGTTGTTATTCCTGCAAAAAATGAGGCGCAAAATGTTGCGCCACTTATCCATGAAATTATCGATGTTCTAAACGGTGTAGCTGAATTCGAAATTGTCTATGTAGATGATGGAAGTGACGATCGCACGATAAATGAATTGTATAAAATCATTGATGCAGGTTTTGACTGTATTCAACCTGTTAGACACAAAGTCAGTGTGGGACAAAGTACAGCCATTATGAGTGGGGTAAAAGCCGCCAGCGGTGAACTCATCGTGACCATGGATGCAGATGGCCAGAATGACCCTGCGGACATTCCAAAGTTGCTAAGCGCTGCACGTGGTCTTGTTCAAGGCTCTGATTATTGTGTGGCGGGATATCGCCGCAGACGCAAAGACACTCCATGGAAGCGTTTCCAATCTAAAGTAGCTAATGGTGTGCGTGCTCGCCTATTAGGGGATGGCACGCCTGATACCGGCTGCGGCTTAAAAATCATACCCAAGCACACCTTTATGAAACTACCTTACTTTGATCATATGCACCGTTATATTCCTGCCTTGGTGAAACGCATACATGGACAAGTGATTGTGATTGAAGTGAATCATAGAGACCGTCAAGCAGGTGAATCGAAGTACAATATGCTGGGTCGCCTTCGCGTTGGGGTAGTCGATATCTTTGGTGTATTGTGGCTGCAACGTAGGGTCAAAGTAGCGGAATATTTGGATTAATAAATGTACCAAAAAATATGCTCACTGTTTGCCTCAAAAGGGCTTCAAAAGGGATTACTCTTTCTATTAGTTTGCGCAATTTTGGGAAGCCTAATCAGCACCTTGCCTCTGTTCGATACCTTTAATCGACAATGGGTTGACTCAACCATTCGTAACAATGGTGTATTAGGTGTGGGATATTTCATGATGTTCAGCGCTGGTGCAATGGCGATTGGTTGCCCCCGTCAAGTGATGGCTTTTTTAGGCGGCTACGCCTTTGGCTTTATGCAAGGCACATTGCTATCCGTCGCGGGCGCATTAATCGGCTGTATACTGTGTTTTTTTATTTCTCGCTTTTTATTTAGACCGTTTATTAAACGCCGTTATGCTCAGCGGATTTTACGCGTAAACGATTTCTTAAAAGATAAACCAATGACCAAAACCATCGTCATTAGGCTGTTGCCCGCGGGCAATAATCTATTAACGAATATACTCGCTGGTGTGACTGACGTAAAAGCGCGTCACTTTCTAACCGGCTCGGCAATAGGTTATATTCCACAAATGGCTATTTTCGCCTTGATGGGCAAAGGCATAGTGGTGTTGTCTATTTGGAAAATCGGCTTGAGCGTGCTGCTGTTTTGCATATCAACTGCGTTAAGTGTGCGTTTGTATAAGCAATACAAGCACTCAAAACTTATTCAATCAACAGCGGCTTCAGCGGTCAGTGAATCGGTTCGTGCTTAAGCTATTTGCTGAGATATTCACCGTATGATAAGTGCTTTCCCTAGGCTTTTTAGCTGGCACAATTTCACTTCAGGTCAGGACCATATTTTTAATCTTATCTGGTTACTGACCATTTCCTGCTCTTTGATCCTAGTCGGCTTGGGTTTGCGAGACCCTTGGCCCGCAGATGAGCCGCGCTTTGCGTTAATAGCAAAAGAAATGGTCGACTCAGGTCAGTGGTTTTTCCCTATGCGTGGCGGTGAGCTTTACCCAGACAAACCACCGATATTCATGTGGTGTATCGCCCTATTTTACGCGCTGTTAGGCTCTGTGAAAATGGCTTTCCTGATACCCAGTGCGATTGCTGGGATAGTGACGGTTCTACTGACCTACGATATTGGTCGTAGGCTGTGGTCTGAGCAAATTGGTTGGTATGCAGGTTTGTTGTTGCTTGCTACGTTGCAATTCACCCTACAAGCGAAAACGGCTCAAATTGACGCTTTGGTTTGCTGTTTTATTACCATGGGGTGTTATGGCTTATTACGTTTCTTGCTGCTTTACGGTAGCTGGTTTTGGTATTTTCTAGCGTGGTTCTTTATGGGCTTGGGGATTGTCACTAAAGGGGTCGGGTTTCTACCACTACTCATGCTTATACCATTTACCGCGCTTCGGTTTAGTCAGCAAACATATATATTAGGCACCATACGGGGGTGGAGTTGGCATTGGCTGCTAGGGCCTGTGGTGATGCTAGGGGCCATTGCCCTATGGTTTTTACCCATGCTTTATTGGGTAGATGTTCAGCATAACCCGCTTTTCGATGCGTATCGAGACAATATTCTATTCAAGCAAACGGTTACCCGCTACGCGGATTCTTGGCACCACTTAAAGCCATTCTGGTATTACCTAACCAATGTCATCCCAGTTTTTTGGTTGCCTCTATGCCTCTTTATTCCATGGCTTATCACACCTTGGGTGAGGGCGATAAAAGGGGGTGACTGGCGCATTGCTTTGATACTGGGTTGGGTCGTATTGTTATTGATTTTTTTCAGTATAAGCCCAGGTAAACGTGGCGTATACATCTTGCCTGCATTGCCTATGCTCGCGATAATCACCGCGCCATATTTACCACAGATTATGCGCAGTAAAATACTAAATGGCCTTGTTTATTCGGTTGTATTGCTACTGTCACTGGCGCTGTTTACGTTTGGTTTTGCAGGACTTTTTGATGCAACGTTTACCAGCGAGTTAAGCATTAAATATGGCATTGAGCCTTGGTTTTTTTTGCTCACCATGGGCATAGTAGGTTTGCTGGTATGCGCTGTTCTGCTAATTGTAAGAAAGTATCGGCTGAGTTTATCGTGCAGTTGGTTGCTGTTTATACCTGTGCTGTGGGTTGGGTATTCCACATGGGGATATACGCTCTTGAATGACGTTAAAACGCCCAAAAATGTCTTTGCGGAAATGGAATCATTCGTACCTAAAGGCAGACTTCTGGCGTTAGTGAATTTCTCCGAGCAGTTTATTCTTTTTTCACCCTATAAAGTGACTCATTTTGGCTATCACACGCCAACTGAACTTCAGATGCAGGCAGCTTGGCGCTGGCAAAAATCTCATCCAAATGGGCTCATTTTGCTTGATGCTCAGACACCCACTGATTGTTTTGATATGGCGCAGGGGTACCCTGTTGGCTTAGCCCACCGAGTAAATTGGCTGTTACTTGATAGTTCTGCTAGGCAAGCGGCGTGTCCAGAGCCGAGCATTAGGGTCACTGAATATCATACAGCTGCATTAGGCACTCATTGATACTTCACTTGGTGACTGATTAAAATGGCGTTTGAATTCGCGGCTAAATTGAGACGCGCTGGTGTAACCCACTTGAAATGCCGCTTCGCTAGCGCGACTGCCATTGGCTGTGATCAGATCCTTTGCTTTGACTAGACGCACTTTCTTTAAATATTGCAAAGGTGATTCAAACGTGACTTGCTTAAACGCCCGATGAAAGGCCGATACACTCATGTTGACTTCATCAGCTAAGGTTTCTACCGTTATAGGACTGGCGTAATTAGCGTGTAACGACGCTAGCGCCCTTGCTACTCTTGCGTAGTGGCCATCATGCTGAGCCAAACCAAATAGGGTTTTTCCTTGGGAGCCACATAACACTCTGTATACCAATTCCTTGATCACATCCGCTCCAAAAATATCAGTTTCAACAGGATTTGACAGTATCACCAGTAAGCGCTGAATAATGTTCTCTAAGGGTGCGTCTACTTTAGCCGCTTGTGCGCAACTTATTTGGCTACATGGCTCGCTTTGAGTATATCGCTGGTGCTGCTGCATATGATTAACAAGTTGATGCAATAATGCGGGCTTAACATCTATGGATAACCCCATGATAGGCAAGCCATTGTCCACAAAGGCCTCACATTCCAGTGGCATTGGCACCCCGAGTACTAGGTAGTCCCCCGCACCATATTGAATGTGGTGATCAGGAAAGTGGATCACCTTTCTACCTTGCACCACTATAATAATGCCAGACTGATAAACCAGTGGCTGCCTCGGACTCCCCTTACTCGCGCGAAAGAAACGCACCCCAGGCAATGCTGTTTCAACGTGCCCTTCAAGGTTGAGTAATCCGGCTTTATCTGCGAAAAGGTGGATCCCATCGACCAAAGTGCTCATATTTTTTCTCTTTAAACTAGCCTAAGGGTTTAAATTATAGTGTTTGATAGCTTTAGGCAAGCTTTTGGCGTTATTTACGCTTTTTTACTGGTATGTGTGTCTATATTATACATTAACTAACCGGTGAGAGAGTCATCAGAGCAGGCTGAGAGCGTTAGCGAAATTGATTACAAATATGAGGAAAATACGATGAAATTTAGTTATGTAAACCCAACACAAATTCAATTTGGCCAAGGGCAAATTGCGTCTTTGGGTGCACTTATCCCTAAAGCGCAAAAAGTGCTGGTGGTTTATGGTGGGGGTTCAATTAAAACCAACGGCGTTTACGATCAGGTCGTTGCAGCTCTTGGGGATCACGACTGGCTAGAGTTTTCAGGCGTGGGTGCTAACCCGACAATTGAAGTGCTTGATAAAGCCGTTGCAATCGCTAAAGAGCAGAAAGTTGATTTCGTACTCGGTGTAGGTGGTGGCTCTGTTATCGACGGTGTTAAATACATCGCAGCGGCTGCAATTTATGACGGCGAAGGTTGGGATATTCTTCAAGGTAAGCATAAAGTCACCGCAGCGTTACCCTTAGGTGCAGTGCTAACTTTGCCTGCTACTGGGTCAGAGTCAAACTCAGGCTCGGTTGTCAGTAAAGCAGCCACCCAGGAAAAGCTTGCGTTTATGGCGCCTGCAGTTCAACCAAAATTCGCGGTGATGGACCCAGACGTAATGAAAACTTTACCTCAGCGCCAGTTAGTTAACGGTTTAGTTGATGCTTGGGTTCATACTTGTGAGCAATACCTGACCTTCAATGCTGGAGCGCTGGTACAAGATGGCTACGCTGAAGCATTGCTTAAAGCCCTGAAAACCTTGGGTGATAATTTTGATAAGCAAGACGATGCATGGCGTGCCAATTTAATGTGGTCAGCTAATCAAGCATTGAACGGTTTAATTGGCTCTGGCGTCGCTCAAGATTGGGCCACTCACATGATTGGACATGAGTTGACCGCTTTGTATGGTGTGGATCACGCACGTTCATTGGCCATTGTTCAGCCATCCTTATTGCGTAACCAATTGGTAGCGAAAAAAGCGAAATTAGAGCAAATGGGCAGAAATGTGTTCGGCTTAAGCGAATCAGAAGATTTAGCTGAGCGTACCATTTCAGCTATCGAAGCCTTCTATCATAGCTTGAAAGTGGCTACTCAATTGACCGAGCACGGTGGTGACAAAGCACAGGCAGTAGATGCTGTGGTGTCACAACTTGAAGCTCACGGCATGAAAGCGTTAGGTGAAAACCAAGCAATTACGCTGACTGAAAGCCGCGCAATACTGGAACAAGCTGTGGCCTAGTTTTCGATTAGTAACATCAGTTTCAATGTTATTTTCAATATCGCCTTCAAAATAGTTTTGTGTGTTGTCGCTGCGCCTTATTTCTAGGGCGTTAGCGGCCTTTTTATGCGGCGAAACAAAAAGGGTTACACAAATGTGTAACCTTTTTTTAGGTACTTTTTTTGTTCAGCACTCAATTTAACTCTTTGTTTAATAATGCCTGTTAGCTGTTTTCTTGAATGATATGAACATCTCGTTGAGGGAATGGAATGGTTAAGCCCACCTCTTCTACAGCAGTTTTAAGCATCGGGCGTATATCAAAAAACAGTGACCAGTAGTCATCCGTTTTAACGAATGCACGCACTAAGAAATCAACCGAACTTGATCCTAAGTCAACCACAGCGACCACATTGCCTTCTTCTTTGAGAACGCGGGGGTCATTCATGATGGCTTGTTCCATCGCTTCTTTACCTTTGGCGATATCATCTGAATAAGAGATACCGATAGATATTTCCACGGCTCTTACGCTGCTTGCGGTGTAATTAGTAATATTGCCATTAGCTAAAGGACCATTTGGCACAATGATAATGCGCTTATCAAACGTTTCAAATGTGGTGACAAAAATGCCTATATCTAAAATAACCCCTTCTACGTCTTGTGCACCAACATAATCCGCTACTTTAAATGGACGGAAGATAAGGATCATCACGCCCCCTGCGAAGTTAGAGAGGCTGCCTTGCAACGCAAAGCCAACAGCTAAACCTGCGGCGCCCAATATAGCCACAAATGAAGTGGTTTCGATACCCACCATTGATGCCACGCTAATGACAAGAAGTACTTTGAGAACGACCTCAAAAATATTAGTTAAGAATTGGGCAAGTGTTTCATCTGGTAGCCCTTTAACTGCGTGGCGCCTAACGGCATTACTGACTTTACCTATTATCCACAGGCCAACCACTAAGACAACAATGGCTAATATAAGTTGGCCGCCGTACTCGGTGCCAAGCGTGATCGCTTTATCGTAGAAAGTTTGCAACTGTTTTTCGAACGAGTCCATGGTACATCCCTTGTTATCTATTTTCAGCGAACGACAACTTGTGTTCGCATTGTATTTTGCAGCGCACTTTGCGCACTACTCTTTTCGCCGATAGTAATCATTACTATTTTGGCCAGAGTAAAACTTTACGAAGGATGCGCCGTAAGTGCTATTAGACAATAGTGGACTGTAGCAGTGTAAAGTAGGGTGAAAATGACGTTAAGGCACAAAAAAATAAAGACAAAGTGAGAGAAGATAGCGCTAAACGAACGCAAATCCTTGCACTGAGCTTGAGTCACTCAGTGCCTAAGGTAAAGTACAATGTCAGTGTATCGGGTGGGTGAGCTGCTGAAAAAGCTGCTCAATTTGCTGCTCCACAACTTGGGTGTCTCTTGTTGCTTTGAGATAAGAACGCCAACCGATAATGCTTATCTGCAGTGTTTTGGCTGCCGCGACGACATCGGTGCCTGCTGGCAAGTTACCTTGCTCTTTTGCCTTGGTAAATACATCTGCAAACCTGGCCTCGACTTGATTGAGTAGAGTACGTACCAAACTCAGTATTTCACTATGGCTTTCATCGAGCTCTGCCAGTGTTTTAGCCAGCATGCACATTTCGCTAGGTCTAGTGTTATTGGGGCATAACACCAGGTCGTGGAGCAGTTGCTGGAACGCTTGTAGAGCGTTAGCATTGTTCATCACTTGCGTGTTCAGTTGTTCTGTTAGTGCTTGCGCGTAATGGTTGAGTACTGTAGCGAATAAATCGGCTTTGCTACCAAATGCTGCATAAATACTACCGGGCCGCATATCAAGCGCACTTTGTAATTCACGAGTCGAGGTGCCTATATAGCCCCTCTCCCAGAATAACTGAGTGGCTTTTTCAAGCACGTCTGCCCGATCGAATTTTGAAACATTAGCCATGCTTGCCTCCCGTTCTGGTTTGCCTTTTATACCAACTAATACCCATCAGTCATACAAAGTACGTGTGGCATGTCCTGCATCGAATGTCGTATATAGGACATGTAATACCGCTGATGCGAATAAACTGATTCAAGGTGAGCAGGCGTATAGAGCAAGTTATAGATTTTTTTGAACGAATGTTCAAGTAGCGTGAGAATACCTTTGCGAGTTATCAGTGTCAAATCCTGTCTGTGCTAAACTAAGCGTAACTTGGATTTTGAAACCTTGTAAATCACGCATTTTCAATAAGCTCAGCAATGCTATCGAGTCCATTTTACCACCCAATCGCTGCTGTTAATTGACGCCTTGAACGGCAGTGTGTTGTGCGTAAACGTCTAGAGTAACTGGATTATTCAACTGCGAAGTGCTGTTGTTATAAGCGATTATACTTTTAATCGAGATTTTTCTGATTAATTATGGGGACACCCTTTAAAGTCAATCAGACTTTAGTATATAGTGCGTCGTGAATTGGCTTTGAAATCAATCAGTAAAGCTTGCAATCACCTCCTGTAGTGGGTTTACTACAATCGTTCAGATATTAAAATACTTTTCTTCATACGTATATTTTCATAGTGAGTAAAATGCCTAAAAACGCTGAAAAAGCGCGAATATTGATAGTCGACGATGAGCCGATAAATATTCATGTCCTATCCAACGCATTAAATGATACTTACAACCTATTTGCGGTTACCTCAGGACGAGAAGCGATCGCGTTTTGCATGACGCACGCACCCGATCTGGTGTTAATGGATATGGACATGCCTGACATCAACGGCGTAGAAGCATGTAAAACGTTGAAAGAAAAAAGTGAAACACATGATATCCCCATCGTATTCGTGACGGGACATGGTGATTCAGATGCTGAAGACAAATGTTGGGAAGCAGGCGGCGTTGATTTTTTAACCAAGCCGGTAAACGCCAATACCTTAAATCATCGTATTAAGTCGCACCTCGCGTTAAAAGAGTTAACGGATGAGCTCCGTCGTATGGCCTACCAAGACGGTTTAACTCAAGTCAGTAATAGGCGTTATTTCGATGAGTACCTGTTGCGTCAACAAAAGTTGAGCCAACGTAGTGGAAGTTTCTTCGCTCTGTTGATGTTCGATATCGACTTTTTCAAATCTTACAATGATCACTATGGTCATTTAGCCGGTGATGATTGTTTGCGCTTGGTGGCCAAGGTATTAAAGCAATCTGTAGAGCGCCCTGGGGACTTCGTTGCCCGATTCGGTGGGGAAGAATTCGCTGTTGTGCTACCTGAAACCGATATAGCGGGTGCAATTCTGGTGGCTACAAAGCTGCTAGCTAATGTGCGCGAGCTGGGGATTAAACACAAAGGCTCACCCTTTGGTGTGGTGACAGGAAGTATAGGTATAGCGGCTAGTGACGGTAGCAAAAAGACCTTGCAAGAATTGATCGACACGGCAGATAGGCGTTTGTATGTTGCTAAAACAAGCGGCCGGGATCAATTCATTTCTAAATAGAGTGCGCTTGTCGCAATCTTCTCAACTTTTTAACTTCTATCACGTGAGTTAACCTTGTTGTTAACTCATCAAAATGATTTTGCGTATGCAATGTTCAAAAAGTCCATTCCAGGATTATTACTTCCCAGGCCACCATTGGAATAATGCATGTATCGTAACGCCAAGGATGATGTATTGTTCTGACCAAATTCAACTTTTACTCCCAATCTGTCTTCAAATTGGTAGTGAGAGCCAATATCTTTACCGGCAAATTTTCTATCTTTTACTAGGCTCACGCCGATACCTGCTTCCCATTTCACTGGGTATTGGTCCCATAACGTAGCAAATTGCTTTGATATAACCGGTGACAGAGAAACCGCATAATTAGTCTGGTGGCTATTTTGCTCTCCGTATTCCCAGAAATTGGCGCTGACTTCCCAATATAAATCTACCTTACCCAGCCAAGGTATTTCGGCTACCTGATGGGTAAAAGGCCGGTAAGCCAATCGGATCCCTTGCGTGCTCCCTTCACCATTTAAAAAGTCAATTGCGTACCCTTGCTCTCTAGCATGAACAGTACCTGAGAGTACGACCAAGAAAATTGTTAACCCGAACACGAGTGACCTGCGCATTCTGCCCCTATAAATTGATTAATAATTTACGCTTCAGGGAGCAGAATGAATGCCATCTCAAATGTTCGTTTAAATAGAGTTTAAAAATCAATGAGTTAGTTCATATTCTGGGTAGTGTAGCAAGGCGGGGAATAATGCTATTTTGTAAAATTTCAAATCGAAGAAAGTAAATTCTTCTTATTAGTTGGCGTTATTTTCATGGAAAATAGCACCAACCAAACGATATTAATGATGTTCAATCTGGCTAAAAAAAGCCATTCAATTGACTGATCCCGCGCTGAGCTCATATTCAAGTGAAGGGTCAACCAGAAATTTCCCTGCCATTGCTTCTCGACCTAATAACATCAAATAGGTCATTTCAGAGCGGTCTGTAAGTGTCAATTGAATGTCCCATGTCAAATCGGCCATTTGGATTTCAGTTTTAATGGTGTAACGCTTTTCAAGGGTGGCGGTTGAGCTTTTCACACGCTTGATGGCTTCTACTTTTGCTTCGCGGCGAACAATTTCAGCCACATTGTGGATATTCGGATGAATGTCGAAGCTGACCCAAGTATTACCACCACGTTCGAACTCTTCAATATTGTCTACGTGTAGCGATGAGGTCGTAGCGCCAGTATCAACTCTAACGTTTAACGATTGGATCGTCAGTTCTGGTAAGTCACACAATTCCAGGGTGCCGACTATAGGCTTATTTAAATATCTATGCATCGTTGTATCTCTTCAAGGATGGGCGCGCAAGCAGGTTTTACACAAAGCGCGCCTAGGTTGAATCGTAGCGTCTAACCTTTGCCGCGGGTCTTGGTATTATTAGGTTTGGCATTTTTTACAATAAATTCGATGATCATGCTAGCAACATCTTTGCCTGTCGCTGTCTCAATCCCCTCCAATCCGGGGGACGAGTTGACTTCCATTACCACAGGGCCATGGTTTGAACGCAGAATATCCACACCGCACATGTTTAGGCCCATGGTCTTCGCCGCATCAATAGCTGTTTTGCGTTCTTGTGGCGAAAGCCGCACTAAGCTGGCGGAACCTCCGCGGTGTAAGTTTGAGCGGAACTCACCTGCAGCAGCTTGGCGTTTCATGGCGGCAACCACTTTACCGCCTACGACTAAGCAACGAATATCCGCACCGCCAGCCTCTTTGATATATTCCTGAACTAAAATATTCGCGTTTAATCCCATGAAAGCTTCAATGATAGATTCAGCAGCTTTCTGTGTATCAGCTAGTACTACACCTATGCCTTGAGTACCTTCTAATAATTTAATAACAACCGGAGCGCCCCCGACATTTTTTATCAAGTCATCGATACGGTCAGGCTGGCGAGCAAAGCCTGTACGAGGCATACCAATGCCCTTGCGCGACAATAACTGCATCGAGCGCAATTTGTCGCGAGAACGGCTAATGGCCACAGACTCGTTAATACTAAAGGTACCCATCATTTCAAATTGACGAACCACGGCTGTGCCATAAAACGTCACAGATGCACCGATGCGCGGAATAATAGCGTCGTAATAGGGTAAGGCTTCACCTTTAAAGCGAACGGCCGGGCGGTTGCTGCTGATGTCCATGTAGCAATGCAGTGTGTCGATAATATCGACTTCATGACCTAAGCTTTCGCCTGCTTCTTTGAGGCGTCTGGTGGAATAAAGATTTTGGTTACGCGATAAAATAGCTATTTTCATGTGGATCTCTGAAAAATCAATGAATGTAAACTGAGCCTAAACCCGGACAAAGAATGCAATCAAACACGTTGTTAAGCGTGTCTATTCATTGGATTTGAAGTCATTACTGGAAGTCGTATATGAAGTGACGACTGAATATGTGTAGTGTACACCTTTTAAGATTTTTTAAACCCTGAGAGCGCAAAAAACAGGTTTGCATACACAAAAAGGTGCTTTATATTCGCCACACTTATCGTACGGTGGGAGTAACACCATGCAACATCAGCAAGAACAGTCTTTAAATCAACACGATAGCTTTTTATGGGCGTATTATTTTACGGACGGCTCGGCCAGCCCTGTTGATTTATTAGGACTGAAAGCTACAGAGAATGAACCGGGCTTTACGTGGGTGCATTTGCAGTCGGACTCGATTGACGCAGAGCAAACAATGTATGACCTAGGGTTGTCAAAAAACGTTGCTGACTCGCTGATCGCCCTAGAGACACGGCCTAAAACCTTAAGTATTGATGGTGGCTTAGTCGTTTATTTACGCGGTATTAATACTAACCCTGATGCAGATCCAGAAGACATGGTTTCGTTGCGCTTATGGCTAACCGAAAAGGGCATTGTGTCAGCCAGGCGTAAAGATAGAAAATTATATTCAGTACAAGACGTTAAAAATGATATTGACCAAGGTAGTAAGATATCCAGCGCTGGTGATTTGCTGCTAGAAGTGATTGAGCGAGTGGTCTTCCATATAAGCGAAATGGTGGATATTTTAGATGAAGAGCTAGTCGATTTTGAAACATCAGAATCTATGGATAGCAAAGCACGTCAACGTTTGTCCACTGTGCGCCGACAAGCCGCCTCAATACGCCGTTACCTGGCACCGCAACGAGACGCCCTCGATACACTGTACCGCAGCAACCAGTTTTTGACCCCCGAGCAAGCATTTAGGTTGAGAGAGCTTAGCGATAGAACCACGCGCTATGTAGAGGATTTAGATCTCGCCCGTGAACGTGCAATCGTATTGCAAGACGAAGTACGTAACCGAATTGCAGATCGCCAAGGCATGGTGATGTACGTTTTGTCTCTAGTAACGGCTATTTTCTTGCCTCTGTCATTTCTGACCGGCGTTTTTGGCATGAACGTGGGCGGATTGCCCGGTATTGATAACCCGCACGCGTTCAATGTTTTAACCTTCTCTATGTTGGGGCTTGTTGCCGTATTAGGAGGCTTTATGGTGTGGAAAAAGTGGTTCTGATAGTTGTTACTTATTAACACCGCCAGCAACACAAATATCATCGTACACAGTAAAAACAATCCGCCAAAGCTAGGGCTGGATAATAAAATGCAATTAACGACAAACTTTTTCGGTCCTTAACCGTAATGACCAGTCATAGTTTTCATCATTACCGTTGTGAAAATGGTATTAGCTAAAGTGAAAGGGCCGCGGTGCAAAAGGTAGTAGTATCATCTCATAGTCAGCAAATCAGCCAGCAAGTGCTTCGTCAATTGTTGCAACGCTTTGCCGACTTAGGGCTAACGCCTCTGGTGCATGTGGAGCTAGAAGGAGTCTATGAAACCGCGTCAGCGAAGCATTCTTTAGACTTTGCGAGAGTAAACCAGTCGTTGCTGGATTTGGGCATCAACGGGGCCCTAAAAACAGAATTTTGGCATCAGCAATGGGAATACGTTTCCTTGTTTAACGGTCAATCACCCCTAAAAGAGGCGCAAGATTTAGCCAGTGCAATGCAATTGCTACCGACTATTATGCGCCGCTTTGGCGCCAGTAATGTCTTGCTAAAGCCCGTCGCTTGGGCAGCTGACAAAGGGCGATATGTGCTAGGTTCCGGCGCAATATTTTCAACTGACACTCGCTCTGTTCATATACCTAATGCGATTCAAATGAATGTAAGTGTGGCGGATAATACTGGTCGAAACCTTATACCGCACTCAAATTTAGGCGAGTGGATACAACACTATTTACTGACCAATAGTTTTCACTGCTGTTTGTTATTTCTACCTGAAGAGGATGCCTTCAAGCGTCTTTCCCTGCGCAGCGATTACGGCCTTGATGCTGAATTGAGTTCACCGTTTATGTTATCTGGCGGTCATCAGGGCAGTATTGCCTTGTATAAAGAAGTGGGCAAGCACAACCAACCTATGGGGCAAGAGCCGTTATTCTATGGAGCCAATAACCAGGTACTGAGTTATAGCCATAATTGGCAAAAGACGGCGCGAGTAGAGCATCGAGTCGGGGCCACAAGCCCTGCTTATGATCCATATCTGAATATGATCTTTATCCTATTAAATGTATTACAAGCCATTCAGAGTTGGCACAGTAAAGATGACTTGCCCCCGGCCTTTACTAGTCGAGCATTTCCACCTTCCTTGCATGATAGTCAAAAGAACGATGGGTCGGTGGAATCAGGAGCATTGGCGCTATTTTCTCAGCAGAACTGGTTCCCTCAGCAAATCGATTATTATTGTCAACAGGCCTTTTTGGGGCAATTTGAATCAGTAGGCACCTGGCTACAAACACAGTTTTTGCGGCGCTATACGCCAGAATTGATCACGTAATTAAAGAAGTTAATCATATGCATGCACAACAACTAAACACAATCGCTGAACCAGAAGTAGAGCAGATGCCTAGGCTGAACAAGCCTCCCTTGCTCAGCGGAACCAATGTTGCTGCCAAGCGCAGTGAATTGAAACGTTATTTCCTACAAAATTGGGCGCTTTATGAGTCATTGTTTGACTTGATTAATGACGACTCAGCATTTTATTTAAGGCCGGAGCCTCTGCGCCATCCGCTCATATTTTACTTTGGTCATACGGCCGTTTTTTACGTTAACAAGCTGATGTTGGGGAATTTTATCGGCGAGCGAGTCGATAAGCATATTGAGTCTACTTGTGCGGTGGGTGTGGATGAAATGTCGTGGGACGATTTATCCCCTGATAATTACCAGTGGCCGACAGTCAGCGCTGTACGTGACTACCGTCATAAAGTGAAAGCTATGGTCAGCCGGTTTATCGATGACATGCCGCTGACATTGCCTATCACCCAAGATTCCCCAGCATGGATTATTCTGATGGGGTGTGAGCATGAAGGCATTCATATAGAAACCTCTTCGGTCATCATGCGTATGCTCGACACACAATACCTGTCTGATAATGGTCAATGGCCGGCTTGCTCTGATGTCGAATTTGTTAAACCGAAAAACCAACAAAATCTGTTGGTCAATGTTTCCCCTCAAGACATTCGACTGGGTAAACCGAGCAGTAATAACACCTATGGCTGGGATAACGAATATGGAATTTCAGATGTTTCAGTGGGCGCTTTCAAGGCAAGTCAAACCTTAGTATCTAATCAAGAATTTTTGCAATTTATTGATGCCGGTGGTTATCAAACGCCCGAGTTGTGGACAGATGAGGGCAAGGCTTGGTTGAAATATACCCAAGCGACTATGCCGCGTTTCTGGTTGCTTAATGCTGGTGTTTATTACCAGCGTAATCTCATCCAAGAAATCCCGTTACCCGCTAGCTGGCCGGTTGAAGTGAATTACCTTGAGGCCAAAGCGTTTTGTAATTGGAAAGCAAAATCATCACAAGGCTTTGTGCGCCTGCCAACCGAAGCTGAGTGGCAAGTCCTAAGAGACACCTTAAAGAGCGATTTACCCTATTGGGACACCGCGCCAGGTAATATTAATCTTGAGCATTTCGCGTCCTCATGTCCTGTGGACTTGTACCCTCAAGGCGATTTTTTTGATGTGATAGGGAATGTATGGCAATGGACCGAAAGCCCCATAGACGGTTTTGATGGTTTTGCGGTGCACCCTCTTTATGATGACTTTTCGACACCAACATTTGACGGCCAACATAACTTAATTAAGGGCGGCTCTTGGATTTCTACCGGCAATGAGGCGACAAGAGATTCGCGCTATGCCTTTAGACGGCACTTCTTTCAACACGCTGGGTTTAGATATGTTGAGTCAAATAAGGAAGATATTCCCATTACCGAGGTGAATCCCTACGAAAGCCAAGTCGATATCAGTCGAATGCTGCATCATCAATATGGCGTTAACAGTGGTAATAAAGGGCACGATATTCAGCAGGTGTTATATCACTGCCAAACGATGTTGAGCAGCGCAACATGCAACAATACTAAAGCGTTAGATATTGGCTGTGGCACCGGGCGCTTGAGTTTCGAGTTGAGCCATATATTCAAGCAGGTGGACGGTATAGATTTTACCGCGCGTCATATTCAGCAGGCTTTACAACTAAAAAACCGTGGTCAGCTGCGTTATGCATTGCCTAATGAGGGTGAACTGCAGCAATTTATAGAAGTAGGTTTGCGAGACGTCAATCTGAACGGGTGCTATGACAATCTGCACTTCACCCAAGGAGATGGGCATAACTTGAAGGCGCATTTTGATGATTACGATCTGATTGTTGCTCATCGCGTACTTGATGTACTTTACGATCCGCAATTATTTATTAATCAAATGTTAGGCCGCCTGAAACAAGGTGGAATTTTACTGCTCTGTAGCGCCTACCAATGGTCAGAGGCGCTGACCCCTAAGCAGAAATGGCTAGGTGGCTTTAAAGCTAACGGTGAAAATCAAACCAGCGAGACACATTTAAAGCACTTATTAGCAGTGCACAGTGAATTGCTTACCGAGTCTGAGGTTATTAGTGATGTCCAGTTAGATAGTAGAAGCAGCCAGCGACAGCGAAATCATTTAACGTTGTGGAAAAAACACTAAGCGCAGTGTAAATCACTAAGGTAAACGCTGTATTCTACGGCGTTTTTTGCTTTTGATACTGATACACTCCGCTCACAGGTTATGCGCCGCGAAGCTATCCGTAAAATTATAATGCGATAAGTAGTTCGATAAGTAGTTCGATAAGTCGTGCGATAAATAATGCGATAAATAGTGCGGTAAAATGGTGAACATGCTTTATGCCTAAAAAAGTGATTATCGCTGGTGGCGGTATTGGTGGTTTAAGCGCAGCACTTGCGCTCAACCTTCAAGGTTTTGACGTAGATATTTTTGAGCAAAGTGACGCTTTAAAAGAAGTAGGGGCGGGTATACAGCTAAGCCCAAATGCCATGCACGCGTTAACGGCATTAGGTGTGCAGGATAAGATAATAGCACTTGGTTTTTTGCCGCAAAATGCCACGATGCGTCATTATCAAACAGCAAAAACGTATTTACAGATGCCATTAGGTTCTGCGATTGAGCAAAAATATGGTGCCCCTTATGTACATATTCATCGCGCTGACCTACACAAAATTCTCTACCAAAGCGCTTTAGAGCGCGGGGTAAAAATAACCTTAAATGCACGCGTAAAATCTTACAAGCATGTTAATACAAGTAATGCACAGCAAGTAAAAGCTGAATTGGCCGATGGTGGTGAATTGCACTGCGATGTATTAATTGGAGCTGATGGTATTCGCTCTTCAATAAAAAAGTGCATGTTGCCCCAATCCGAAATCCAATTTACTGGGCAGGTGGCATGGCGCGGCACTATAAAAAGTCAGAACGTACCCAAGGGACTGGTGAACCCTGAGGCAAACTTATGGGTTGGCCCAGGGGCGCACGTAGTGAGCTACTACGTTCGAGGTGGCGACGAAATTAACGTAATCGCAGTGCAAGAGCGTGAACAGTGGGACGATGAACGCTGGAACGTTGATGGCGACATAACAGCCTTACGTGCCTTGTTCTGTGACTGGCATCCTGATGTGCAGCAACTACTGGGTAAAATGGATGACTGTTTCTTATGGGGCTTATTCGGCAGCGCACCATTAGAAACTTGGGTAGACGGGCAGGTAGCCCTTTTAGGCGATGCCTGTCATCCCATGTTACCATTTGTGGCACAAGGTGCAGCGATGGCGATTGAAGATGGTGCTTGTTTAGCTAAAGCGCTATTAAGTGAACCACGGATGAACCATGCTCTTTTGAATTACCAATCTCAGCGTCTCGCACGAGTGACTAAAGTACAAAAAATGGCCGCCAACAACGCTGGTTTATATCACATGCAAGGCCTGAGTAATAAAATGAAACTACAGGCTTTGAAGCTTTTAAACATGATGTCTGCAGACCTTGCTTCATTCCCTATGTCATTTATTTATCGCTTTAACCAATAGCGTCAATCGAATTAGCGATAAAGTTAATTGGTCAAGCAAGCTTAAGGGGGAGTGCATTAATCATGCGCTGATTTTTTCTTGCCTCGCTTATGACCGCAGAACGTATTTATACTCTCGGACGGCCGCATTTAGCAGCACTACTTCTTAGTACTGAGAAAATAGCTTCGAGTAAACTTTTTAACAAAAAAACTAAAAAAACAACAATTGGTAAAGCCAAAGTTAATTAATTGGTTGACAATGAGTGTGTTAATTAGTTAGTTTAGCCTTGTAGACTTGGATTGGTAATGTACTTAGGCGGGCTGTGCGGTGCTCCTTGGGGAACTGATTGAAAGTTTATGTATATACTAATTTGAAAACCCAGTGGAGAATATTATGACAATGAAAGGCAAAGTAGCCATAGTGGCAGGTGGTGGGCGTGATATTGGCCGCGCTTGTGCATTAGAATTGGCCGGCCGTGGTGCAGATGTGGTGATCACTTATCTTGCCAGCGAAGCTACCGCACAGAGTGCAGTTGAAGAAATTGAAAAACTTGGTGTTCGTGCGGTTGCAATCAAAGCCGACTTAACACAACAACAAGATGTTGATGCGTGTGTACAAAGCACAGTTGATAAATTTGGCAAAGTAGATTGCCTAGTGCATGTTTCAGGTGGTTTGGTTGAGCGTGTTAAAGTAGCAGACATGAGTCTTAGCCACTTCCATAAAGTGATGGACTTAAACCTAACATCACTTTTCATGATGACTCACGCATGTATACCTCATATGCCTAAAGGCAGCAGCATAGTGACATTAGCATCTCAAGCGGGTCGTGATGGCGGCGGCGGTGGTGCAGCGATTTATGCTACTTCGAAAGGCGCAGTAATGACATTTACACGTGGTCTAGCGAAAGAGCTTGGTCCAGACATTCGTGTTAATGGCGTTTGCCCAGGCATGATCAGCACTGGCTTCCACGATACTTTCACCCCTGACGCAGTGCGTGAGAAAGTGGCTGGCTCTACAGCGTTGCAACGTGAAGGTAACTCTGAAGAAGTGGCTAAATTGGTTGCCTTCTTGGCATCTGACGAAGCATCGTATATGACGGGTACTAACGTTGATATCAACGGTGGTATGTTGTTCTCATAATCGAGTTATCGTTTATGTAAAAAAAGCCAACATATGTTGGCTTTTTTATTGGCTAGAATTCTTCATCGAGGTACGAGAGTACTTAAAAACTAACGTACGCCTATGCTTGTTTAATGACGTGCGACAGTGAATATAAGCCTCTGGTTTCAATCGTTTGACGGCGTACTTCTTCTAACGCTTGCGCTTCTTTAGCTTCGAATAGTGCGTTTATCAACCGGTTAAAGTGCTGGTGCATAGCAGCGCGAGCGGCTTGGTTGTCACGCTTCTTAAGGGCTTGATATATGACAGTATGCTCGTGTAACCGTTTTGAACTACTTTGGCTACAAACACCTTTATAGGCTGCTTTGACCTCGGCATTGGTATCGCGTACTTGCCATAAGTTCTCAACGGCAAGCAATATCGCGTTATTACGCGTTGCACGAGAAATAATCATATGAAAATCGCGATCAGCATGTTCTGGGTTTTCTTCTTTTTCCATTGCGTCGAGCGTGCTTTTCAAATCACGTAATTCATCATCAGTGATGGTTGTGGCCGCAAGCGCGGCAGCTTCGCCTTCAACCAACGCTCGGGCCTGAGTGAGCTCAAAGGCACTAATGTTATTCAACGGTTTTGGAGCATGTTTGCTGGCCAACACGTAAACACCAGAGCCTGTTTTTACCTCAACTCGTTCCCTTACTTCCAAAGCAATAATCGCTTCTCGAATGGTAGGACGGCTGACGTCAAACGTTTCTGCTAACTCGCGTTCTGGGGGTAAGCGGCTTCCTGGCTGGTATAAACCGGACTCAATAAGCTGTTCTATTTTTTCGACTATATTCCAGAATAATCGACGACTCTTCATTTTAGACATCCCGCTCTGTTTCTTATCTATCTACTACTTACCGGCATTCTACCACATTTGCAGATTATGCAAGCGCTTTAGAAATAGGTATAGCATATTTTAACAACTATGTAGCAAATACTTAACTATCATTATTACCAATATCAAATTTATTGGTAATAACATATTTGTTAAATTGGTTAATATTAGTTTGACATTTAATTCGACTATTGGTTACATTGGAGGTGTGGTATACGGATAATATCGCAAGAGCATATTAAAGTGATGCACGAGCGAAAGAATAAAAAGGCGTATGCAACAAGTAACGGGTTAGATCGCCAACTTACACAAACCCTCTGTACCCTACACTTATTGTGTACTTTGGCGATTTTTTTCGACCCTGCTGTCATCTTTAAAGTGCGCTTTGCATCCGCACATGTAAAGCGCACTTACTATTTGTGCTAATGCGGCAGACATGTAGCAATCAAGATGGTTAGCATCAGATTGTTTGTTAATTTTCATAACAGGATTGGGCACTCATTTATGCGCGCGAATTTTCACTTTATTTCTTTGGCTCGTCCAGCTCTGCTGTCGTTTGTATTCATCGCGTGTCAAAACGCCTTGGCAGCAGACACATTGGTCAAAACGCCTGAAGCCTATGAAGACGCGCTAAAAAGCGCTCAACCTGGTGACGCTATCATTTTGGCTAATGGTACATGGCAAAACTTTGAAATTTTACTCGAAGCCAAAGGCAACAAAGAGCATCCCATAACCCTACGTGGTGAAACGCCCGGTAAAGTATTTCTTACTGGGCAGTCAAACTTGCGTTTAGCTGGTGAGCATCTCGTTGTTAGTGGGCTAGTCTTTAAAGATGGTTATACCCCCACGGGGGAAGTCATTGCATTTCGCCGGAATAAAGACAAGCTAGCTAACCACAGTCGCGTAACCCAAGTCGTTATTGATAATTTCAGTAATCCTGAAAAATTCGAACAAGACAGCTGGGTGATGGTATATGGCAGGCATAATCGGTTTGACCATAATCACTTAGTGGGTAAGCGCAATAAAGGTGTGACGATGGCAGTGCGTTTGACTAGCGAGTCTAGCCAGCAAAATTATCATCGTATTGACCATAATTACTTCGGACCGCGCCCTATTTTGGGCTCTAACGGCGGTGAAACATTGCGTATTGGTACGAGTCATCATTCATTAACGAATTCTTTCACTACCATCGAAAATAATTACTTTGACCGCTGTAACGGCGAAGTGGAAATCATCTCAAATAAGTCGGGCAAAAACAGTATCCGCAACAACGTATTTTTCGAATCTCGAGGCACGTTAACCTTACGCCACGGTAACGGTAATATTGTTGAAAATAACGTGTTCTTTGGTAATGGGGTTGATCATACGGGTGGCATACGGGTGATCAATCGTGATCAAATTATTCGAAATAACTACCTTGAAGGCTTAACTGGTTATCGCTTTGGCAGTGGCTTAACAGTGATGAATGGCGTACCGAATTCAAAAATTAATCGCTACCATCAAGTAGACAATGCCCTGATCGAAAACAACACTTTAGTTGATGTGGAGCATATTCAATTTGCTGCAGGCAGTGACAAAGAGCGTTCTGCAACGCCAGTTAACTCATTAGTGAGAAACAACTTGATCATGAATGTTCAGGGCACTGACGGAATAACCGTGTTTGATGATATCAGTGGCATTAAGTTTAAAGGTAATTTGCTTAATCAAGATGCAAAAGCGACCCTTGATAAAGGATTCGAGCAGGCCGAGATTACCCTGAAGCGCGCGGATAATGGACTATTGTATCCGGCGGATGAAGCACAGCGTAAGTTTGGTGTGAGCATTGATATCAAACCAGTTACCAAAAATGACGTCGGCGTGAGTTGGTATCCTAAAGTGGAGCCAGACGTCGCCTTCGGGTCGGGAAAAACTATTTCTGTGACGCCAGGGGACAATACCTTGTTTGAGGCGGTCGCTTCTGCCGAGTCTGGTGACGTTTTAGTTCTGCAAGCTGGTGAGTACTGGGTTTCGAAAATACTAAAGTTAGACAAAACCCTTTCCATCCAAGCGGAAGATAAAGACACCGCTGTGATTTACCCTCAACGCTCTACGCTTATTGAAATCAATAATATGGGTAACTTAACATTGGATGGCGTGCAGGTTGATGCTAAGAATGCCCCTGATGCGGCAGGGAACACGCTTATTCGCACCACCCGTTTACCTATGCAACGCAACTACCGCGTGGTAATAAAAAATAGTACTTTCGAAAACCTTAATATTAACCACTCCTATCACTTTTTTGATGTAGGTAATCGCAGTTTTGCAGACTACATTCAAGTAACTAATAGCCATTTTTCTCATATTACCGGTGACTTATTTCGCTTGAACAAAGAGACGGATGATCTGGGTATTTACAATGTTGAATATCTCACTATTGAGGATTCCACGGTAATGAACCTTGAAGGGGCGATAGCCAAGGTCTATCGAGGTGGAACAGATGAAAGCACCTTTGGCCCTCATGTTGTGCTAAACAACAACACATTCAGTGAAATTGGCAAAGGCAAGCGTAATAAGAGTGAAGCGAGTTTGATATTGCACGGTACTCAGGTGAATAAGGTAACGGCGAATAAGTTTATTAATTCAGCTCCTGTGATCTTTGAACTTACCGTTGGAGAGCCGAAAACTTGGATAACCGATAACGTATTTGAAGGGACGTCAGAACCCATCATCAAAGACCTATTTCCACTTAGCGGTGTAACGACAACAATAAGCGGCAATACAGTCCTTTAATCACTAAATGCGTTTTTTGGTCTAATAATGACGTTAGACAAACAAGAGTATAAAAATATGAAAATGAAAAATTTACGTTGGTGGGTAGTGTCTCTGGTTGCCCTAGCAACCGTGATTAACTACATAGATCGTTCTGCATTAAGCGTGCTTTGGCCTGATATCGTACAAGATCTCTTTCCAGAAAAATCAGATTTAGAACGTAAACAGATATACGCAAATATTTCGATTGTATTCATTTTATCTTATGCCTTTGGCCAAGCGATATTTGGTAAAATATTTGATTGGGTGGGTACTCGATTAGGCTTCGTTTTGTCTATTGGCGTGTGGTCTTTGGCAACTGCCGCTCATGCCTTTGCTCAGGGCGTACTAAGTTTCAGTATATTTCGCGCCATTCTTGGTGTTGCAGAAGCAGGGAACTGGCCAGGTGCAGCTAAAAGTAATGCTGATTGGTTTCCAAGCAAAGAACGTGCGCTTGCCCAAGGGATTTTTAATTCAGGCGCCGCTATTGGCGGCATCATTGCGATCCCCCTTATTGCCTATTTGACCGTGTTTTTCAATTGGCAGATGGTGTTTGTTGTGATCGGTTTGGTGGGTTTATTGTGGCTCGTTCCGTGGATTATTCTAGTAAAGGCTCCGCCGAAATCACATCCATGGATCACAGAAGATGAGCGAGCATACATTTTAAGTGGTCAGCGCACAGTTGAGTCTGATACCACTAGCGAAGAAGACGAGTACAACCCAACCACAAAGGAGTTGCTGTCGCGCAAGCAAAGCTGGGGCGTGATTATTGCCTCTGCTGCGATTGATCCCATCTGGTGGTTGTTTGTTTTTTGGATCCCTATTTACTTGAACGAAGTGTACCAGATGGATGTAAAAGCCATTGGTATATACGGCTGGGTGCCTTATGTAGGCGCTATGATTGGCGCGTGGTTTGGTGGTTTATTGGCGCAAAATCGAATTAAAGCGGGCTGGAATGTGGACAAAACCCGCAAGCTCACCATTACCTTAGGTTGCCTGATCATGTTGCCCGCTTTATTAGCTATGGCTAACCCCGGCGGCCCAACGACTGCGGTTATCATCATGGCTGTTATCTTGTTTGGTTTTCAAACAGCGATAGGTAACGTGCAAACGCTACCCAGTGATCTTTATGGTAAAAAAGCGGTGGGTACCTTATCTGGCTTTTCAGGTATGGCAGCAAAATTAGGTGCTTTGGGGTTAACTGCTTTAGTGCCGATTTTAACGGCCGACGGCAACTACACTCCGGCCTTCGTTATCGGTGCTTCTCTGGCTGTAATTGCGATGCTGGCGATTTGGGTATTAATCCCGAAAGTAGAGCCTTTAAAAAGCCAAAAATAGCTCATTTAAACAATATTGATCGAAGTTCGTAGGGCTTCTTTAATCACTTATACCCAGGGTGTGTTATGCAAAAAGTTGTGTTGATAGGCGAGTGCATGTTGGAACTGCGCGAAGGTAAAGATGGTGTTATGCATCAGTCATTTGCAGGGGATGCATATAATACTGCGGTGTATCAGAAGCGTGGTTTTCCGAAGCAAAATGTATGCTTCATGAGCGCAATTGGCCAAGATGTGGTCAGTGACAAATTACTCCAGCACTGTGAAAAGGCATCTTTGAACACCCAGTACTTGTCACGCAAAAGTGAACAGAACCCTGGAGTTTACATGGTTCAAACCGACGAACACGGCGAGCGCTCATTCCTTTATTGGCGAGAAAACTCAGCCGCTCGCCAACTTATGCGCTACGTTGACAGTGAGATGGTCGATTCCATGCTGGACAGTGATTTGGTATTTTTCTCAGGCATTTCATTGGCAGTGATACACCCGGATGATCGACCTGCATTTTGGGCAATGCTTAAAAAATTAAAAGAGAATGGGGTCAAATTAGCTTTTGATCCTAATTACCGCCCAAGACTGTGGGCCTCGCCAGAAGAAGCGCAACAGCAATTTCATTACGCTTATCAACTGACAGATATCCTTTTACCTGGGATTGATGACTTCGCTCAGTTGTATGATTTAACGCAACTCAGTGAAATTCTAGAGTTTTGCCAGCCTTATGACATTCACGAATTAGTCATAAAAAATGGTGCTAACAGCGTTTACTGTCAGTTAGGTAGTAATCTTATCCACCTCCCCATCGCACCAGTAGAGCATGTTGTTGACACCACCTCTGCGGGCGACTCATTTAACGGTGTTTATCTTGGAGCCAGATTGGCAGGTAAAGAGATAGAGCATGCTGTGAGCCTAGCATCTAAGGCAGCGGCAATCGTTATTCAGTACCCTGGCGCCATCACTCCTGAGTCAGAATTTATTGAGCGTCTTAATCAACAATAGTTGACATTCATCACTGCAATTAATGTAAGTCTACGTTTTTATAACGATTTTTACATATTCTATATAACTAAACTGAATTATTAACTTGCACTCGAGCAGTGCATAGTTTGTGCACTGTTGTGAGTCAAATTGTAACAAAACTTGGAGGGCCTATGCCTATTATTGCATTTCCGGCTGAAATGAAAGCAGGTGAAAAACGCTGTGCGCTTTTACCTGTTAACGTAAAGGCATACAAATTACTGGGTGCTGATGTGCTGATCGAATCTGGCTTAGGTCAGCATATTAACGTTACTGATAATGAATATGTAGAGGCGGGGGCGAGTGTTGCTGCCAACCGCGGTGAGTTGTTGAACAAAGGCGACATTGTTCTGAGTTTGCACAAGCTCAGTGCTGACGAAGTCTCGTTGTTAAAGCAAGACGCACTTGTGGTGAGTTACTTGGACCCTTTCAATGAACCCACATTCGTGGATACCTTATGCCAAAAGGGTGTAACCAGTATCAGCATGGAAATGATCCCGCGTATTAGCCGTTGTCAAAAGATGGATGCGCTAAGCTCCCAGGCCAGTTTGGCGGGCTATGTGATGGTTATGCAAGCCGTAAATACTTTACCTACTGTACTGCCCATGATGATGACGCCCGCGGGTACATTAAAGCCAGCTAAGGTATTTATTATTGGCGCTGGTGTCGCTGGGTTACAAGCAATCGCGACCGCGAAACGCTTAGGGGCAAGTGTAACTGCATTCGATACGCGTACCGTGGTAGCAGAGCAAGTACGTTCGTTAGGCGCTAAGTTTTTGGACATTGATTTAGGCGAAACAGGGGAAACCGGACAAGGTTATGCCCAAGCACTGACACCTGAGCAAATGCAAATTCAACAACGTGAGCAAGCCAAATGTATTTCTGATTCAGATATTGTGATCACCACTGCACAACTGTTCGGACGTAAGCCTCCAGTGCTGATTAACCATGAAACAATAGCGTCTATGCGCCCAGGCAGTGTGATTGTTGATATGGCTGCTGAGACTGGCGGCAACGTTCAAGGCAGCGTATCAGGGGAAACAGTTAGTATTCATGGTGTGAATGTTATCGGTACAGGCGCATGGGCAAATGGCGTAGCAAAACACGCAACTCAGATGTATGCCGCTAACTTATATAACTTGATCAGCGAGTTTTGGTCGAAAGACGATAACCGCTTCGCTTTGGATATCGAAGATGAAGTGCAATCGGGTTGTATTATCACCTATCAAGGCAAGGTGGTGAACACCATGATCAGTGATTTTTATGCATCTCAAAAACAAACTACAAAAGACGGGGTAGCGTAATGGAAGCCATTTATTTGCTATTTATTTTATTGCTGTCGATTTTCGTCGGCTTCGAACTAATTCAAAAAGTGCCTGCTACTTTGCATACGCCCTTGATGTCTGGGGCGAATGCGATTTCTGGGATCACAGTGGTGGGTGCTCTGGCCTTAGCTGGAGATGAAACCTTGGGTGAATATGCCATGTACTTGGGTGCGTTTGCCGTATTTTTGGCGACGATTAACGTTGTGGGTGGCTACTTGGTCACCGATAGAATGTTAGCCATGTTCAAGAAAAAGCAGTAGGTGGAACAAGATATGACATCAAATATAGATTTAGTGATAAATTTCACTTATGTAATTTCTGCAGCCTTATTCATATTCGGCTTAAAACTTCTTGGTCACCCATCAAGCGCCCGTAAAGGCAACCTTGTTTCTGCTGTCGCCATGTTATTGGCAATAGTAGTAACCTTACTTGATAACAATATTGTGAATTTCCAATGGATTGCCATCGCCATGCTTGCTGGTGGTGTTGTTGGGTTCTTTGCCGCGCGCCTAGTGGCCATGACAGACATGCCTGAAATGGTGTCTTTGCTAAATGGTGTGGGCGGCTTAGCCAGTGTATTTGTTGCTTGGGCGACCATTCAAAGTGGTGCCGGGTTAACCGCCTTTATCTTAATCGTTACCTTTTTAGCACTGTTGATAGGTGGCGTGACATTCTCAGGCAGTATTGTTGCCTGGGCCAAGTTGAGTGAGCGTATCACGGGCCGTGCGGTGACGTTTAGCGGCCAAGCCATTGTTAACGTGATTATCGTTTTGGCGATAGTCGCCACTGGGTACGCCTTTGTTGCACAGCCCGATTTTGCCTTATCGTCAGCAGAGGTTTTGTATGTTGCTTTAGCGTTATCCTTGCTATTTGGCATCATGTTGGTTCTGCCTATCGGCGGCGCTGATATGCCTGTGGTTATCTCATTGCTTAACAGTTATTCAGGTTTAGCGGCTTGTGCAGCCGGTTTTGCACTGCAAAACAATATCCTAATTGTTGCAGGTTCTCTGGTAGGGGCAAGCGGTATCATTCTGACCAATATCATGTGTAAAGCGATGAATCGTTCATTGAGTAACGTACTGTTCTCAGGCTTTATGGCGGTGCATAAATCCGACATGGTTATCGAAGGGGAAGTGAAACCTCTTTCCGCTGACGATGCCTTCTATGTATTAGAAGCCGCGCAGTCAGTAGTGGTTATTCCTGGCTACGGTATGGCGGTTGCACAAGCACAACACGTAATGAAAGAGTTGCAAATTCAGCTTGAAGAAAACGATTGTGAAGTAGCTTATGCTATTCACCCTGTTGCTGGGCGTATGCCTGGGCACATGAACGTACTTCTTGCTGAAGCTGACGTTTCTTATGAGCATCTGTTCGAGATGGACGATATTAATAAGCGCATTGAAAACTTCGATGTGGCTATGGTTATCGGTGCGAACGACGTGGTTAATCCGGCCGCTCGTGAAATGAAAGGCAGCCCTATATACGGTATGCCAGTTATTAATGCTGACCTAGCTAAGAACGTATTTGTACTTAAACGTGGCATGGCGTCAGGCTTTGCGGGTATCGATAATCCACTATTCTTTAAACCCAATACACGCATGATATTCGGTGATGCAAAAGAAACACTGAGCAGTATCGTTAGGCAGTTTAATGATTAGTCTGCCTTTGTTTGGATGATTTAAAATCACTCCAACCAATGAAAAGCCCTCTTGGCACTAGTATGCCAAGAGGGCTTTTTTATGTGCATTTGATACCAACTCAATTAAATATTTAGCCACTCAGCAAAAATTTAATGGAATTGGTACGATTGTTTATCGACTTTCGAAATTCGCTAGCTTCTCGCGGTATGGCGTGCACCCTTCATAAGCTTCTTTATAATGCCACTGCTCTATAATTTTTTTCTTATCTGTGATGACGGTTAACGCACATTCAACATTGACTTGTGAAGGCTGCATCATGTCTTTGGCGATAAGGGGATCTTGGCCTTCTAAACCGTTTGCGTGCTCTGTCTCGGTCACCAAACCAATATGATTACGTTCAATGTGAAAGGTATGAATGATTTTATTATCAACCAACTCTATATCATCAGGGAAACCAATCACGCTAAAAAGCTGATTAACAGGTTGCCCCTTGAATGGCGTTAAGCCATCTTCTAATGGTATCAACGTGGCGCATCCAAATAATGCTAGAGGAGCAAGTATTAAGGAAAAATAGTGTTTCATAAAGCGGCGTATTCTCAGTAGGTAAAGGCTGTTTAAAAGACAGAGTTTGCACGCTCAAGTTCAATTAATGCAAGCGTGCTAGAGCAATAAAACTAAACATTTACACTTTGCATACTTTGATTGAGGAAATGAAAGACAATTAGATTTGTGATAGTTATATCGCAACGTTAGAAATTGGATCAATAACTCAGATCATGGCTCAAGTAAAAGAAACAAAGCGCGCGCATACTCATTCTGAGCACGGACATCCAGAGCATGGGCATTCTCACCACGGGCACCATCATTTCGACCCTTCATCAGATCGTATTGGCTGGGCATTTCTGCTCAATGTCACCTTTACTATTATTGAGTTCATTGGCGGTTGGTTAACCAACAGTACCGCAATCATGGCGGATGCCGTACATGATTTAGGCGATAGTCTGTCTATTGGCACTGCTTGGTTTTTACAGCGCGCGGGCAATAAACAAGCGACTGAGCGATTTTCTTATGGCTTTAAGCGACTGTCATTGTTAGCTGCCATGCTTAACGGGGTTGTGCTGGTGTGCGGTTCGATATGGGTGCTGATTGAAAGCATACCGCGCTTGTTTGCCCCAGAAATGCCTCACACTGAGGGAATGTTTCTACTTGCCTTACTAGGCGTTGGCGTAAATGGGTTTGCTGCTTACAAATTAAGTGCAGGAAATACGCTTAATGAGCGCGTGCTAAATTGGCACTTAATTGAAGATGTTATGGGTTGGGTAGCGGTGCTGATAGTGTCAGTGGTGTTGATGTTTGTTAATTTGCCCATTCTGGATCCGTTGCTTTCTATCGCGTTTACCTTATTCATTTTGTATAACGTTGTGCGCAACATTAACTTGACCCTTGGGCTATTTTTACAAGGCGCACCCGATGAGCAGATTCAATTGCAAATTAAAAAAAGGTTACAACAAATAGAGTTTGTTGAAGATATTCACCATCTACATTTCTGGTCATTAGACGGTGAACAACACGTGCTAACTGCGCATCTGGTGTTGAAGCAACTACTACAGCCTGAGCAACTCGTGGCGATTAAATGTGAAGTGGCAGAGTGCTTAAGTGAATACAAGCTTTCCCATACCACTATTGAATTTGAGTTTCCTGAAGAAGCATGTCGAGATGACTAATCTTGCTTAATCATTAATACACTCGCTATGCTAGGCCAATAAAAGAAAAAAGGGTGATTGCCTATTGATGGTAATCCCCCTTTTTATTGACTGTTGACTCGTTAAAAAGCAAAAACTAACTCATCAGACTCAGGTATATAATCAAGACCCTGTATATAAATAGGGGCCAGTCCAGCTGAATTCTTTACCTTTTACCTTAAGCTTGTGTTGTTTGCTTTTAGCCGCGTCTTTGTTCGCTAAAATAAACAGGCTTCTAACGCCTTTAATACTTTCAATCGATACAGCAGTATATGCGTCATCATCATGCACTATGCTCAGCTCGGCAATGCTACTGTCAGAATTAACTGACAATTCTGATACGGGGCTGTAGCTGCCATGTGGTTCGACAACGGAAGCAAAAGTGGTATTCCCGCTGCCATTTCTGCGCAGCATGAAAGCGGCATCTCTGCGTAAATTGAAATCTGGATCATTTGCACCTAACCGAGTCAGTAATAATTCATCAGACTCCTCTGTGGCTGAGGTCAAAGTGTAGTACTTTCCATCGCCTAACCAAGAAAACTGCGTAGTACTTGAAGATGGCTTACCTTTTCCCTCTAAGTACAGATGTTGATAACCATTTTGCTCACCTAACGGTTTGAGGGAGGTAGGGGAGTTATACTCAAAATTGTCGCTCAATACTTGTCCCATGTAGTAAAATGGTAGGTCGTATTGGTTTTTACTGTCAGATTTAACCTTCATAATATCCAGTAAAAATGGCTTTTCGAAATCTTCGTTTTTAATAATGGCCATTGTACGATGCATTTGGGTACCTGGGTAAGCGTTGCCCTCTGTTGCACTAACAACTTGCACATCATCCTTTGTGTCATCATAAAAATAGAGGTCAGAGTGATGCTCACTGGCAATTTCGTACTTGCCGCTGAAGTGCATCTGCTCGTTTATCGACAGGGTGTTATGGGCAATAGTGGTTTTAGCCCAGGTTTTATTCTCTTTTAAATAATTGCCACCGCCTTTCTGACCGATGTTAACAAATCGTGCTAGGCCATAATCTTGTAGCACTTCATCGCCACTTTCATAAAGGGAAAATGAAAGTTTGTCGTAATGACCATGACTCAGCCCTTGAGCAGCATATTTAAAAACTAGGGTTAAGTCTTCATTGCCATGGCGAAGTACACCCACGCCTCCCTGATCACCTTCTTGGCCGTCACGCAAGTTAATAGAATTTTTCACAAAAGGTTGGGTTTTTCCATCTCGAATCCCCATGGCGACTGCCAAGCCAGACTGGTCAAGCAGCACTTGGTTTTGCTTCTCGGCAATACTTAATAGTTGCGGATTTTGCTCACCGTATTGATAGGCAATATCAACTGCAGTTACCAACGCAGGCGTGTAGTAAGACATGCCTTTTTGACCATCATTGAGCGGGAAGAACTCACCATCTGCGTCGGTTAAATTTAGCAGTGCATCCACGCCCTTAAGCAGCACATTATCTTTGTGTGAAAACACCTTCATTTCAGGTTTAACATGATTCATGGCTAAACCGAAAATCAGGAAAGGATACATGGCGTAGCGCTGATAATATGGGCCTTCAGTATAGTAACCATCAGGTGAAAAGGGGTCTTCCAAATTCGCTAAGAACCCAGCTTTTTGACCAGCCATTTTAATAAAGCCGCCGTCATTATCCCGGCCACCCAATTCAAGGCCATCATCTTCGATACCGTATAAGGCTCTGTCTAGCAGTTCTTCATCGTCCATCACAAGGGCGATCATACCTACAGCGGCGTTCCCCCATGTACTGTGATTGTGCACTCGGTTGTAAAACTGTGGATTCTCAATGGAGATAAAATCCGCAAAAGGGCGAAACAGATTATTTTCGAGTTTGTCTCGTTCTTGCTCTGAAAGGGTATCGTAAATAGCGTCATAAGCCTGAGCCATATACACCAGCCAGTTACTGTCATTTAAGCACTGCCAGAATAGTTTACCGCGAGCATATGAGCGTTCTTGTGGATGAACAGGCAAATCTACATACATAGTTTCGTATTGAAATAACATATCGCGAATGTATTTTGCGTATTTGTCGTCTTGCAATATTTGATACAGTGCGCCGGCTTTTTGCGCGGTTAAGAAATTAAGTTTGTGTCTTTGATGGGTGTAGCCACCAGAAAAATCTTTAGGGATGGGGGTATCGATGCCTAAGGCAATTTCAGCATCCACTTCATTCTTTACACTTTGTACTGAGGCATCAAATAAAGGCACAGCACCTAAGTTTTGTCTAACTTTTTCAATGCCTGATTTGGTCATAATCAGATTTGGATGTTCTTGCGCCTGCGCCTGCAATGCCAAAGGCGCATTGAGTGCAGCTGCCACCAACAGTAGGGCAGTGATTTTCATTTTCTTCATCGCTATTTTCTCCGATTAAGTAGATGTTCTAGGGGGAATAATAGGTTAATTCAGCGGATTAGCGGATGCCTATCCGAGCAGTATTGTGTTTATGTACTTCCTTCACAACCGGATGCTTTATGTTACAACTGCAAGATCCGAAAAAACGTGTCAAATCGTTGAGTAGTGAATAACAGCTAACCCCAGCATTATGCTGGGGTTAGCTTTTTACTTGCTTATCACTGTTCTTGTTTGAACTTTCGTTCTAACAATTTAGAAACGATAACTTGCACCAAAGGTAATACGACGATCTGTTATACCCTGAGCACAAAGTAAAGCATCTTCGTTCACACAAGACTGAGTAATATCAGACTCGGTTAAGTTAACGGCTTCAACACCCAAGTTTAATTGATCGTTCACATCATAACTGATACTGGCATTAAGCTGTCCTCTGTCATGTGTTACAACTGGGAAACCTAACGTTGAGTTCAAGCTTGCGCCCGCTGCAGTATCTTCAGTACGGAACGCTTCACGCCAGGTGTAGCGTACGCGAGCTGATACACCATACTTTTCATAATACAGAGTAAAGTTGTAGGCATTCTCAGAGAAGTCGAGTAAGCCTCGCTCTGAGGTTACTTTTACGAATTGACTGTCGTCGTAAACACCGTTTATTGCATTAAATACATCTGTACCTCGAGTAGCTGAAGTATAAAAAGCAGAACCACCATCGAACTCTTGAATGGTGTAGTTAGCTAAGATACCAAAACCAGAAGCCCAGCCTAAGTCGTCCTCGAAGCTTGAAAGGTCATACTGAAAGGCCATTTCTACGCCAGATTGAGTGGTAGTGGCGGAGTCATTGAAGAATGTTTCAACATCAACACACAAACCCGTTGTATTTGGGTCGCCTAACACATTAGGTTGAGCCGCAGGGTTATAAATACCACCACCAGAACAAGCAGGGTTATTGTCGCGCAAGCCATTTGCATCAAGAGTCGCACTTTCTAAGTTAGTAACAAACAAGTTGGTACGGTCTTTCTTGAAATAACCGATACTGACAACCGCAGCTTCTGCAAAATACCACTCAGCTGACAAATCAAAAGAGGTTACTTCTTCTGGCTCTAAGCCCGCATTACCAATTTCAACTGATTGATTCTCGTTAGTACCGAATGAAACAGACGTGTTTAAGTCGCCAAAGTTAGGGCGTAGAATATCTTTACCCCAACCAAGACGCAATACGACGTCTTCGGCAACATCTGCAACAAGGTTTAAACGGGGTAGTGTATAACTATAATCGCCTTTGTTTGTTACCGCAGAAACAACACCATTTATCTCGGTGTTACCTATAGATTCAATGTCTGTTTCTACATGGCGCACACCGATGTTACCGCGGAGCATTTCATACTCAAAATTAGCTTGTGCATACAGAGCGTGAGTTTTCTCTTCGATGCTAAAAATCTCAGAAGAGTCAGGTACTAAGTTTGCTAAATCTTGATTACCGCCGTGGGCAATTATGGCCGACTCAAGTATCTCCAAGGTTCCATCTCTATCACTGAACGCACGGTCTGGGTCGACAATCAAGAAGTTACGGAAAGCTAAATCTCTACCATCGGCATCACCAAAGTGATCAGGCCCTGCGACCAATAACTCTGAAAATAATGAACCATTTGGACTGTCGACCAGTTTACTAAAGCCACCGATACGGTCAGAGATACTCACGGAACTGTGTTCAGTTTTATTATAGCGATAACCAAAATCAACAGAGGTAACAATGGAGTCATCTATGAAATAAGTAAAATCGGTACGAAAAGCATCTTCTGAATTTTCAGTTGTACTGCGCGTCAAATCGACTTGATCCAGCACCACGTTATTGGGATCTAACAAATCAGCCACAGTGGGCGCAAATGGTGAAGCGAAATCTATACCAAACGCCAAGGAGTCACCGGTTAAGTCATATATGAACGGTACACTATTGTCATTACTGGTGTCTGCGGTGGGGTTACCGTCTTCATCAAGGTTATCCAGCGGTGTAAGCGGATTCGGGTTTATAAAGTTTAACTGGGTATTTAATGAAGGGGTTTCTGTATCAGAGCTTGCGCTTGAAAACTCAAAACTTGCGAACAAGTTTTCACCCTGCCACTCACCACCTAATCTAAATATTTCAGTGTCTGTGATCCGCGCGCCTGTATCACTGTTAAAGCGAAGGTTTGGATCGTCATCATCAACACCCAAGTTAGGCTGAATTGTGCCTCTCACTGCGGCTTGAATGCTGCCTAAGTTCACACCATCAAGAGAGCCAAAATTAACGGTTTCAAACTCAGTTGGTAAACTATGATTTAGTACACTGCCAACACCAGATGCTTGTACGCGTGTACTATCTTGACGACGCTCTTGGTCAGTAATAACCGCATCGAAGAAAAATTTCATGTTGTCGTTCGGCGCAAATTCAAACGTCGTTGCAATATTGGTTGTTTCGTATTCGAAGTTTTCCAATTCTTGATTCAAAAATTGAATGCCAAGGAAATCAAATGATTGGGCTATAGGTCTGTCTGTTGCTTGATCCTCCAACTCCCCGCTTCGAATAACATCTGCATTCACATTTTCAACTAAGCTGCCATCACGGTCGAGGCGCGGACGAAATGAGGTAGCTTCTTGTTTGGTATAACTACCGCTGATTACAAAACCAAATCTACCGGAATCAAGCTCCCAGTTATCCCCGTATGCACCTGAAACCCTTGGCTGCACACCGTCAGTTGTTAGGCTGCTGTCTTCACCTTGCAAGCGAATAGAACCTAGCGTTTCTGTTAATTCCAGTGGGCGGATAGTACGTAAGTTGATCGTACCACCGATTGAACCTTCGGTTGTTTTTGCTTCCGGCGCCTTCGTTATTTCTACACCTGCAATAATAGCAGCTGATAAATCTTCAAAATTCATTCCGCTACGTCCAGTACCTGAGCCAACGGTAGATGCACCGTTAATTTCGACTCGGTTAGCATTGCTGCCTCGAATCTGCACTCCGGTACCTATACCTGCGGTTCTGGTAATTTGAATACCTGTTACGTTTTCCAGTACCTCAGCCAAGTTTTGGTCTGGTAACTTGCCGATGTCTACTGCTTCAATGACTTCGATCAGGTTATTTGTTTCACGCTTTTCTAGAAGAGCACTCGTAAGTGAACTACGTATACCTGATACAGCAATGACTTCGACGTCCCCCTCTTCAACTGGCTGAGCCTCTTGAGCAAGAGCGGATGAAGCGAAACTTAACGAAGTAGCTGATAACACCGCTAAGGTAATTTTAGATAGTTTGTGTCCCATTTGTGTCTCCTAGTGCAGCGAATAAAGGATTGAGTGGACCCTTTTACACCACATTGTTAATTTTTAGCTTTTGCACCTTGCAACATCAAGATTACATAAGGCCTGCAAAACGCTAACAAGGTTGTTACAAAAGTATTCCATAAAAACAAATTGGTCAACCCTTAATCATGTATGTAAGACTAAAGTAGGTTTAGTTTGGTAAGGCCAATATGTTCAAATATATATTACCTGTTAACATGACTAGTTAAGGTTGTAGTTGTTATTCAATATAAATCAATGGCTTATATTGATTTCGGTAGTGAGCATTAATTCTTAATTTAAGGAAAGAGTAGGGTAAATCCGAGCTATTTAATTTTTGGTTATATCCTATGCACTAGACATTAATTTTGAGATGGTCATAATGGTTTTGTTAACATTTGAGTTTGTGTTGGTCTTATTGGTAATAATATTAAGTTCCAGTAAATTATAGTCACAGGATCGTTTTGGGGTGAATTTTTTACCGACTCTTTGTCTGCCGATTAAGTATTTCGCGCAAAGAGGGCGAAAGTTATGAAAGTGATACAGAACTCTATCTGAAGTGAGTCTTTGAGAGAGCGAGCACTCAAGCGTCTAAGTTAGGTGCTTTTTACGCTAAGACCATCTAATGCAATCTGAGAATGAGAATTGATGAATATAGAACGACTAAGTATTTCTTCCATGCTAAATGTGGCTGACAACGTTAAGCAGCCTCACTATGCGTTAGGTACTATTTTACCCTGCATTGTCCACTTTGGCGCAGGTAATTTCCATCGAGCTCACCAAGCCGCATATTGCGATGCACTGCTTAACCAAGGTGAAACTCGCTGGGGAATTACAGGTGTCTCTCTTCGCTCGCCAGGAATGCGTGACAACCTTGCCCCCCAGAACTATTTATATACGCTAGCGATTTTAGGTGAAAAAGAGACTCGTTTTCGTGTCATCGGCGCCATTCAAAATCTGTTGGTAGGGCCTGAAAATCCTCAAGCGGTAATTGATTTATTGGCGAGTGAACCAACCCAGTTGGTTACGACTACTATTACCGAAAAAGGCTATTACCTTAAAAATGGTGTTATTGATCCTGATAGTACCGATATAGCCAACGACCTAGCATCGCTTGCTTCACCTAAAACTACCTATGGTTATTTAGCCGCAGGCTTAATTAAAAGGGCCTCCCGAGGGGATGGACCAATAACGGTAATGTGTTGCGACAACATGAATGCGGGTGGTGAGCGCCTGCGGGATGGGGTGCATATGTTACTGGCTAAGCACAGCCCAGACACTGTCAATTGGGTAAAAAAGAATGTCGCTTTTAGTGCGTCGATGGTAGATAGAGTCACCCCAGCAACAGATGAACTATTGAAAAGCGACGTTGCGAAAGAGCTTGGTGTTAGGGACGCCGCTCCGGTTGCCACAGAGCCATTCACTCAGTGGATTATCGAAGATAATTTTGCAGGTGACCGCCCGCCATTTGATATGGTGGGTGCGCTTTTTGTAGACGATATAGCGCCTTTTGAACGGGTTAAATTACGCTTCCTCAATGCAGGCCATTCCATGCTTGCAGCGCTTGGGTATTTAGCTGGGGATCGCTTCATCCATGAAGCGCTTAAACGCCCAATATTTGCTCGATTTACCGAGCAAGCACTCAAACTAAATGTGATGCCAGTGACCGCTGTGCCAGATGGCCTTATAGCCGAGCACTATATAGCCCAGGTATTCGCTCGTTTTCGAAATGGCAACCTTCCCTATGCAGCTTTACAGGTGGCTACGGATAGCTCACAAAAAATCCAACAACGTTGGTTTCCGAGTATCGATGATGCGCTCAAGCAAAGCGGTGATACCAACTATTTAGCTTTCGCGGTGGCGACATGGGTATGTTTTATCCATAAGGCATTGGTGAGAGGCGACCTTAACGATCCGTTAATTGGTGAGTTCATAAGTTGTTCATCAACCGGTGCTTCGTCCGACGTTTTGGCATTTCTTACCTTGGCTGGAGCGAACAAGTTTAGCTTTTTTAGCCACATGGGCTTTATGGCGTCAGTACACGAATACCATGACTATATAAATGACATGGGTGTCGAACAAGCAATCGAGCATTGTTTCGAATAATAAACTTAACAACCATTTTAAATTACTTAACTGAGAACAATTATGCGTGAATCCTGGAGATGGTTTGGGCCGAATGACCCCGTCACCATAGACGAAATAAGACAAACCGGCGCCACAGATGTCGTTAGTGCGCTTCATACCGTTCCTACCGGTGAGGTTTGGAGCATCGAGGCTATACATCAGCATCAAGCCTTGATTGAAGAATGCGAGCAAGGGCTAGCACCGTTAAAGTGGAGTGTGGTTGAAAGTATCCCCGTCCATGAAGACATCAAGTTGGCGCGACCAGGTCATGAAAAATACATAGAAAACTGGATCCTCTCCATGGAGAATTTGGCAAAGTGCGGTATTAAAACTATCTGCTACAACTTTATGCCAGTTATTGATTGGACTCGTACCGATCTTAATTTCAAGTTGCCATCAGGTGCTTACGCTCTGCGTTTTGATCAGAAAAAATTTGCCGCTTTCGATTTGTTTATTTTAAAGCGCGAAAACGCACAAACTGAATACAGTACAGAAGAGTTAAACGAAGCTAAGCGCGTTTTTGATGAAATGTCAGAGCAAGAGAAAACCAAACTGACCAATAACATTATCGCGGGTTTACCGGGGCGAATGACTGACAGTTATGGAATAGACGATTTTCGCGCCATGCTTGCCAATTACAAAGACGTTAGCAGTGATGTGCTTCGCAGCCATTTGTTTGCGTTTCTATCTAAAGTACTGCCTCGGGCTGAAGCCATGGGCGTTAAGCTTGCCATTCACCCAGACGATCCCCCTCGTGACATGCTAGGCCTGCCTCGGATCATTTGTACTGCTGATGATTTAGAGTTGTTGTTTGCGGCGCTGCCTAGTGAATCAAACGGCATAACCTTGTGTGTGGGTACCTACAGCAGCCGACCTGATAATGATTTACCTGCAATGGCTAAACAGTTTGGCCCGCGTATTCACTTTTCACATTTACGTGGTGTGAGTCGTGATCCCGGTGAACAGCGTTCGTTTTATGAAGCCAGTCATCTGGATAGCGATATTGACATGGTGCAGGTCGTTAAAGAGTTGCTGAATGAAGAAACGCGTCGTTCAAAAGAAAGTGCTAACAGCTTAGGCATTTTCATTCGCCCAGATCACGGTCACCAAATGATGGGAGATATAGGCAAAGCCGTTAACCCTGGATATTCAGGCATTGGCCGGATGAAAGGTTTAGCTGAAGTGCGCGGCGTTATTCGTGCTTTGTCAGCTTTGAAATAAGGAGTTTACAGAATTGGTAGATGCACGCATTGACAGTGCATCAGCAAAAAAGACGAATTATGTCGGTCGTGGTAAAGATTAAATTCGTCTCTTTTAATCGTCCCCTAATAATAATACCAAACGGTACGAACTAATATGAGCAACATAAAGACGTTTTTTAAATCACTACTGCCCGGCATATTTTTGTTTGGGTTTACTGTGGGCACGGGCAGCGTGACCGCCATGGCAAAAGCAGGGGCTGATTATGGCATGTCTCTTTTGTGGACCATCTCCATCTCCTGCGCCATCACCTACTTTCTAATTCAGCTGTTTGGCAAGTTTACCCTCGTCACCGGTTTAACTGCATTGCAGTCCTTCAAAAGACATATACACCCAGCGGTCAGTATTTTCTTTATTGTGGCCCTTACCACGCAAATTTGCGGAAGTGTGATAGGCGTAATGGGTATTCTTGCCGACGTGTGTTACGAATGGTCAAAGAACTTTGTTGAAGGGGGGGTATCCCAGCTGTACTTTGCACTGTTTTTTATCGCTTTTGTGTACGTGATTTTTCTAATCGGTAAAACGGAAGTATTCGAAAAGGTATTGGCTCTGTTCGTAGGCATCATGGCGTTATGCTTTTTGATTAACTTCGCGATTTTAATGCCACCCGCAATGGAAATATTCCAAGGAATGGTGCCAAACGTACCGGATACAGCGCCCGGCAAAAGTTCATTTTTGGTTATTGCCTCTATGGTGGGTACCACTGTTTTCTCAGGACTGTTTATACTGCGCACCATTCTGGTAAAAGAAGCGGGTTGGACCATGGCTGATTTGAAAACTCAAAACCGCGATGCGCTGTTCTCAGCTTTTTTAATGTTTATTGTAAGCACATCAATAATGGCAGCGGCAGCAGGCTCTTTGTATATACAAGGGATCACCTTGGTCCATGTAACCCAAATGATCAATCTTCTTGAGCCTTTAGCGGGTTCTGCAGCGGTAGCGATATTCACCATTGGTTTGATTGCGGCAGGTGTATCGTCGCAGTTTCCTAACGTCGCTTTACTGCCGTGGTTGTTAGATGACTTTCACGAACGTAAGCCTAATTTGAAAAGACCAAGCTATCGCATTATGGCGCTTATCATCTCTTGCTTAGGGTTAATTGTGCCGATTTTTAACGCAAAGCCAATTGCGGTGATGGTCAGCTCTCAAGCATTTGGGGCCTTGGTGTTACCGGCGACCGTTGGTTGTATTTTCTACATCGGTAATAAGAAAGCACTAATGGGGAAACATAAGTTTTCCATTATCACCAATATCTTGTTATCGCTAATATTTATCTTTGCGCTAGTGATGAGTTACATGAGCTACAACGGCATTCTTTCTACTTTACGAGCGATGTAATTGTACATCGCTTTGAGCGCTTATTTACCATGTTAATTGAGCCATAGTGCTCAACTAAAGACTTTTTATTCTGAAGCTATTGAGCTGTATTTTTTTAGATTTTCGGTTGATGAGGTCATCTCTCATTTCCGATACCAGTAATGGAAATAATTTTATGAATCAGATTTTTAAATTCAATGCGAATCGCGTATGGCGCACCTATCAAGGCGGTAAACTGCTCGATACTATCGAAGGAAAAGAATCCCCCGAGGATTCAAGCTTTCCTGAGGACTGGATCGGGTCCACGGTTGAAGCGCGAAATGTCGGGCGAGAGCACATCTCTGAAGGGCTAGCCATGGTCACTAGTGACGACGGGCATACTGTGCCGTTTCGCGATTTGCTAACCCAAAACAAAGATTATTTTTTGGGGAAAAGTGGTGACACAGAGCGTACGCTTGAGGATATTCCGCTGGTTAAGTACTTAGACAGCGCAACGCGATTGCATTTTCAAGCGCACCCAACACGGGAGTTTGCCCAAGAACGTCTGGGTTTACCACGCGGTAAAACAGAGGCTTACGTTATTCTACAAACGCGCGAAGATGTCAGCGAGCCTTATATATACGCGGGCTTTCAGCGCCCGCCTAGTCGTGCGCAGTTAAAACAGTGGATAGAAACTCAAGATATCAAATCGATTGAAAGCTGTTTCGATCCCATTCCAGTTAAGCCGGGGGATGTGTTTCTGCTTCCTGGCGGCCGCCCCCATGCATTAGGTGAGGGCATATTGATGTTGGAGATCATGGAGCCTTCTGATCTGGCGGTCAGATTTGAGTTTGAGCGTTGCGGATACGTAATTCCTGAGCAAGCCAGATTCATGGATAGGGGAATTGAGACCGCGTTAGACGTATTCGATTTTAGCCCTGTGCCCCCTGAGCAAGTGGATACTGAATTTCGTTGTCCCCCCAAAATGCTTAGCACTGATGAGCAAGGTAATACCTTAGAAGAGCTGATCGGCGCAAAAAATACTGCTTGTTTTACCGTTAGGCGCGCCACCATGAATGGCACGTTCAAGCGCAACGAAGAGGCCTTCTTCTATGGTGTGGTAACACAAGGCTCGGGTACGTTGCGTATTAGTGATGAAGTAACAGAGTTGAAGCAGTGGGAGCGCTTCTTCTGTCCGGCGGGTGTGACCGAGTTTGAGTACGAATCCGCGGCGGGTATGTCGATTCTAGAATGTTATCCCGGTAATACTTAGCCCGATTTACAATGCAAAAAGCCATCAAATTAGCGCATTTAATGCCGGCTGATCCGATGGCTTTTTTGCTGTTTGATTTCTCTGTGCTTTTTTATTTTTGCGGTTCTTTAGCAGGTCCAGCTACTAAACGGGAGAATGTCACTTGAGCATAGTCGCCATTTTTCATATCTGTTTGCCAATCACCTGTGCCTAAACACGCTGGGTACCACATGCCTGGGTCGTCTTTAATGCTGCACTGATCGTAGGCCCCCGCTTTGAAGAAATTAGCATCACCGGTATAACCATTCGGGTGGTCAAGCTCATCTACTTGGCCATTGGCGTCGATATTATTGGCTAGGTTTATCTCAAATTCCTTAGTGCCAAGGCGCTCACTGGTGAACGTTAAATACATGGTATTGTGATACACGTTCACTTCGTAGCTAAAGGATTCGTCTAACGCTATGCCTTGCTCACCCGGGTTTGTCGGTTTATCCCATGGGGTGCCCCAAACCAAATAGCTTATATCTTGTCGGTCTGGGTTTTCTTTGGCTAGATTACGCTCGTAATTCCAAAAGACCGAACCGTATTTATGTTCTGGCCATTTTTTATAGTAGATTTTTAGCGGCTCGTTTCCATAACCATAGCCTTTACCCTCAGCAACTCTTTCTTTGTCCTTGGTGGCATGAATCTGACCTACCACCACAGAGAATGCAGGGGGCTTATTTGGGTACTTAGCGCGTTTCGCCACATGATTCACTGCAAGGCTAGCTTGTAAGTTGCCGCCAATTTGACCGTACTTCTGTGCGTCTTTGTTATTTTGCAAAGCAAAGTTATCCGCAAAGCTGTCGTTCTTGGCATCCATGTCAGCAACCACTTGGTGTAGCTCACTGCGAGTATTACTGGAGTTCGGTGTGGTAAACGCTCTATTTGGTGTTGCAAATACCATATTGCCATCACCATTTAGATAAAAGAATTCAGGATGCTGGTAGGTTTGTATTTCCTTCGCGCTTATCCCATCAACTTTCCCATCATTGTTACTGTCGGTGGGAATGGTAATTTTCCAATGAGTTAAATCGAATTTGTCGGCCGGCACTAATGACGTTTTTGCATTTTCTTTATTGGTAGCATTACACCCTGCTAGTGTTAGCAGGCTTAAGGTCATCAGACCTAGTGTTTTTGTCTTCATTCTGGGTACTCCTTTATTTTCTGATTCAATTTAGCGTTTGCTGCTTATTTGCTGGGTCCTCATAACAGGATTTAAGAGTTAGTTAAGCGCGCTACGATTGATTGGACTATATCTTCTGGTGGAGGCTGTATATCCACGACTGAAACATTATCGGGTAGCTCTAATGTATTAAGCTGTGATTCGAGTAATTTAGGCTCAAAGAAGTGGTCTTTACGTGCGCCTAAGCGTTCAGTAAGTAGGGCTTTTGAGCCATGTAAAATTATCCACTCGATAGGGCTGGCGCATTTTGCCGCCAGTGTTTCTCGGTATGCCGCTTTTAATGCAGAGCAAGCAAGCACGGCCCCTTCTTTACGCTCCCAATTAGCCAATTGAGTGGCCAGGTCCAAAAGCCATGGCTGACGGTCTTCGTCATTTAACGGCTTGCCACTTTGCATTTTTTGTACATTGGCCTTAGGGTGAAAATCATCCGCGTCATAAAAGGGAAGTGCTAGGGCGTCAGCTAGCATCTTACCTATGGTTGATTTCCCGGTTCCTGAAACACCGCAAACAATTACAATCATGATTTACCCTTATTATTCTTAATTACTCTAATAAGCCAAGAATACCGTTAAATGAAATCAAAATTGAAAACATAAACGCTAAGCCTAATACGATATTGAGTAAGTATCCCGCGGCATGCTCTCCCATCATCTTCTTCTTATTGATCATTAAAATGATCCCTAGAATAACCAATGGCAGAACAAATACATTAAAGACTTGGGTCAATAATTGCCCTTTAACAGGGTTAAAACCAAATACCGGGATTGTGAGAGCAAATAACGCAGCGATACCTGTGATGATACGAAACTGCGTAGACTGGGTGTCTAATTTACCCGAGCGGTAATCTTCAATTAACAGCGGGGCAATCAACATATAAGGGAACACTGACGACAAACCCGCTGCGAGCGTACCGAAAAAGAATACCGTTAAGGCAAATTTACCTGCTATGGGTTCAAGGGCATTAACCATATCCAGTACGTCTGTTACGGGTTTTCCTTCATGAAATAAGGCCCCTGCGGCGACGGCCATAACTGAGCCGCTAATAATAAACACCAGTACTGCAGCAACAATCGCATCTTTCTTTTGTTGTGCTCTGTCAGCAATACCCCAGCCCTTGCCCTGAATAAACAGAGGCCTAGACAGGAAAGTAGCAGAGGCCATGGTAGTCCCTACAAACGCAGCTACCATCATTTTTCCGCCGACTACATCGGGTATAACAGGAATGAGTCCGCGTACAACTTCTGCGGGCATGGGGTGCACAACAAACAGTGACAATATAAAAGATAACCCCATGCAAGACACAAAAATCACCAGTATTTTTTCAAATAATGAGTACTTACCTATGAGTAATATTGCATACATAATGCTGATCACAAGCACGGCTATTGTTACTACCACGGCATACTTGTGCGGGACCACAGCGGGGAAGTACAGGGCGATCATTTCAAATAAAATATTGGAGGAAATCCCCAATATACCGGTCAACGAATTCCACTGACCAAAGGAGACGCCTATGATAATGAGAATAGCAATCACCTTACCGAATTTAAGGTGTTTCTTAAAACTATAAAGCGCGGTTTCTCCTGTTACCAAGGCAAAATTACCGTAGGCATATATAAGCACCCCTGAAAATAAGCAGCTTAATAATAAAACCCATAACAGCTGCATGCCAAAGGTACTACCTGCGACAATCATTGCCGTAACACTGCCAGTACCAATGGTGTAACCAATGGCTAAAAATGCTGGACCAAAACTCAGAATAGCTCTCATGAATGCTGACACTATTATTCCTCAAAATATGAACATAAATATTGTTATTTGTAGGCTTTCATCGCCTGCTATAGGTGCTTCTATCGCGCTTTTTTATTTAGCGTTAACGATTAAAAACGACTCTCTTCTGCCATTTTTACTACCCCAACTGTCAGGATTAGGTTGGCAAATCGGCGTTGTTCACCGGTTTGAATTATCAAGGTGGTCGCTGGGTCACGAATTTTGTCGTAGAACGCCCAACGCTCCATGGCTTCCCATGTCACATCGCCTAATAGAGCTTGGTATGCCGTGTGAATTTCGGCATTTGCCTCAGGGGGCTTTTCCATCACGATAGCACCTTGCACTGGGCACACTGCTAATATGCCCTCAAGTACACTGAGAGCATCTAATAAGCCGGGGCGAAAATTCAAATGCACAAGTGTTGAGTTAGGCCCGGTCATGGCTCCCACGGGTAAATTACCGTCGGCAATAACGACCTGAGCAAAATGACCTGAACGTCCAAGAGCCTCTAAAATTGTGGGGTGTATAACTGCGGTTTTAAGCATGTTTTACTCGTATCAATGTGAATAACCACGTTTACATGTTGTAAACGCCCCCGTTTATGTCCAGCGTTGCCCCTGTAATAAAGCCATCATATTCTGACGCTAAATACACCACGGCTCGCGCTACGTCATTTGCATTACCCGCTCGTTGTATAGGAATACCTGCGATGGTTTGATCCGCCGATTCTTTGGTGGTGTGAGTATTGTGGAATGAGGTACCTAAAATAAGCCCAGGCGCCACGGCATTTACACGGGTACCTTGCGGCCCTAGCTCAGCAGAAAGGGCACGGGTTAGAGTTAAAATAGCGCCTTTGCTGGTGGAATAGGCTAATGAGCCTGCATGGCCACCTTTACGACCAGCCAGAGAGGCCAAATTCACGATACTGCTGCTTTCATGCTTTGCTAAATAAGGGGCGGCTGCGCGGGTCACAAACATCATGGAGGTTAGGTTTATGTCCATAACTTTGTGCCAAAACTCGGCATCCATATCGTTAAGCGAGCGCCTTGCCACCAAAGAGCCCGCATTATTAATCAATATATTGAGGCCCCCTAGGGCTGCTGCTGTTTGTTCAATTAAGGCGTTGGCGTCTGTTTCATTGGTTAAATCGCCCTTGATCGCAATGGCTGTCTGGCCCTTCTCTGTCGCGTATTCAACCAACTGATTTGCGCTATCACTGCTAGAAAAGTAGTGAATAGCCACATTTGCACCGCTATCAATCAGGTGCTTGCTGATAGCTTCGCCGATGCCTTGTGCACCCGCTGTAATAAGTACGTTTTTTCCAACAAGTTTTGTCATATCTAGTGTTCCTGAATCTTTAATTTTTTGCTTTTGCTTTTGCTTTTGCTTTTGCTTTTGCTTGAGGAGAGGGCAGAGGCATTAGGCTAAAATGAATTCAACCTTATGCTGACCTGCCCTTCTACGCTTAACCCGTCAAGTTAGTTGTAGGTCACATTCGAGCTTTTAAACTCATCATTATTGGCGCGGATTGTGTCAGTGTTTTTCATCTCAACATTGTCAATCACTGTGATGGGGCCGCCATTAGTCAAGTACAGCTCTAATGGAGCGCTGTTATCCCAATTTGTGTCAGAGATATTTAGCTTTTGCACACCGTGAAAATACATAGACGCGCCTGATCTATGCGTAGAGCCTTTGCCCACATTCGTCAGGGTGTTGTCGCTGACGGTGACCATTGGGCCAAACGTGCTTTCGTCAGTGCCGCCGCGATATACTGTGACCACTTCTTCTTTCACATTGGTGAAGGTGTTACCCGAGATCACTAGGTTTTCAACGCTGTACACACCTAAATCATCCACCTCACGGTTTAATTGCAAAATGGCACCGGTAATGTTGCTAAATTCTGAATCGATGATTTCAATGGAGTCAGCAAAGGTGCCGGCGTTGGCTTTAAAGAAGTAAAAATAACCGTTCACATCCAAGTCGGTCACTTTCACGTTACGCACCGACAAGTTGTAGTTAATATTCATCGAGTAGCCACTGGTGCCTATGATGGTGTTACCCTTGTAATCAGGAGATTCAGCGCCGTCAAACCAAAGGTTTTCAACTTCTAAGGCACCGCCATTTTCGATATTAATGAAGTTAGGTTTTTGTGAGCGAATAATCGGCTTTTTGCCTTCTTTAGCCATGATTGTGACGGGGTGGTGCACTTCGGCAAACTTGGTGAGTAGGTAATCAGCGCCATTTTCAAGCACCAGCACGTCCCCAGCTTGGCTCATTGCTAGAGCGCTGGTAAGCGTATCTGTACCTGCTTTTACGTGAATGGTTTTACCGCTTTGAAATGCAACCAAAGCTTCATTTTTAGGATAAAAATCAGCACCTACTTCTTCTTTTGTTACTGGCAGTTTCACTTCACCAAAACCAATTTCATCGAGTAATGCTTTATCGGGAGATTTTAAGCCATATTGGTTAGTCGTAACCGAGTAAGGCGTGCTAGCAAAACCTGTTTTAATGGGGGTACTGGCTTCCTCGTTTAAATAATTACCTTCGAAATTAATCCCTGACATATCGTCGTATAACGTAAAAGGTTCAAGGTTAGACTTACCAAGTATTATGTTGCCTTTAAATTCAGAGGTTGAAGGTGGGGCAGAGCGTTCTTCATCGGCACCTGCACCAAGTTCAATATGGTCGCTGTCGATCACAATGTTGTTGTTCATCGCTGAATCAATTACCGGATCGTAGCGATTTGGTGGCGAGTTAGGTACGCCGTTCATAATCACTAACGCGCCGCGTAAACGTTTACCGGTTAGCCCGTACATATAGTTGTTACTCACGGTTTGGCTTTCGTTAATAATGCGAATGCCGCCGGTATTGGGTTTACGGTTACCTAAAAAGTAATTGCCTTCCACCTTGGTGAAATGGCCATGGCGCATAGTTAACGTGCCTTGGGTTTCAAAAAAGACATTTTTGATAAGCGAATTGCCGCTGGACTTATTGGAGATGATTTCGTGCTCGCCGTTTGTGCGGTCAAAGTAATTGTACTGAGCTGTGGTATTCGAATACTCGCGAGAAAAATGACTGGTGCCGATACGCAGGGTTTCACCGCCATTGGCGCCGAGTATTTGTCTAGGACCAAAGTAATTGTACTCAATGATGTGGTGATTTTTGCGACTGGCTTCAGAGTTCATTCGCACGGCAACCGTTACTCCGCGGTTGCGTTTGTTCACTAACGAGTTGTGGTCAAGGCGATTATGCTTACCATACATGGCCACCCATAAATCAGACATTTGACGTAAATCGGTGCTGAAGTTATCAATCACTGTATTGGTCACACGTGAGTGATTTGCGACGTCTTCGTTCGATGTGCGAAACGAGATGACTTCGCCTGTTGGTGTTGCACCGTTTTTAAACACTAAGCCTGAGATCACAATATACTCACCAGAAAAGGCAAGGTTAGATTGCCCTGTGATAATGACTTTGCCCGGCGTTTGCGCCTTCAATGTTATGGGCTTGTCAGGCAAACCTTTACCTTTTAGCACTAGCTCTACATCATTCCATGAACCATTTGCGAGGACGATTTCATCACCTGGCTTAACGGAGGATACAGCGTCATTGAACTGTTTGATGTTCTCAACTAACGCAGCGTGACTTAATTGAGAAAGCGTCAGTAGTGGCAACGCCAGCGCGAGTGCTGGTAATCTTATAGATCGTATTAAAATGGATGATAAACGGCTGTTAGACACTGTGGACATGTTACTTATACTCCTGATTTTCTTTTGTACGCCTTGCAAGCAAAAAGGCATGGCAAGTAATGAGTTCAGTTCTGTTTTAATGGTCACTTATGTGCCCCGGTAGTGCCTCGAACAGGCGTTGCAGGGCTAACCACTAATGAGGAAAATGTGACTTGGGTATAGTCACCATTGGCTAAGTCTGTTTTCCAATCGCCAGTACCGGAACAACCTGGGTAGCGAAAGCTAGGGTCGTTTTTCTTGGTGCTACATTGGTTATACGCCCCCGCTTTGAAATACAGCGTTTCGTCTTGGTAAGCCAAAGGATAATCCGCTTCGTCGATATTGCCATTTGCGTCGATGTTATCCGCTAAGTTAATGTGTTGATGAACCGTGCCGTGTTCGATACTGGTGAACACCAGGTGCATGGTATTTTCAACGATGTTTACTTCGTAGCTGAACTCCTCACCTAATGCGATGCCCTTGTCACCCGGGTCGCTAGGGTCATCCCAATTACTGCCCCAAACAGGGTAAGCAATATCAATACGGTCGGGATCGTTTGTGGCTAAGTTTCTCTCGTATGTCCAAAATACCGACCCTGTTGAGTGGTTTGGCCATTTTTTGTAAGAAATTTTTAGAGGTTCATTACCCCAACCATATCCCGCTTTTTGCTGCTCATCGTCCAATTGGAAGGCATGAACTTGCCCGATGACAACAGAATAAGCGGGAGGCTTATTTGGGTATTGCGCATTTGTTGCTACGTGGTCAACGTGTAAGGTGGCCTCTAATTTCCCGCCAATAGCGGCAAACTGCTGAGCATTTTTATGTGCCGCTAAAGCGAAGTTATTCCCCGATGCGCCCTCAGGAATAGACGTGTCTTCACCCCGAAGCATGTAGCGTAATTCGCTGCGCGTATTGGTTGAGGTGCGCTCTGTGGCCGCTCGATTCGGTGTAGCGAACACCATATTATTTTGCCTATCAAGGTAGAAAAAGTCTGGATGGGAGAATGCCTGTAAATCCGCCACATCATAAATGTCAGACACTTGGTCGCCGTCTTCATCAAGCGGAACGGTGAGATACCAATGGCTTAAATCAAACGAACTCCCAGGGGCTTTTTGCGATTCTATCGAACTTGTTTGATGCGGTTCAGTGGGTGAGGTTGACTGCGTACCACCACAACTAGCTAATAACACACATGTAAGAGATGTAGCTAGCACAACGCTTTTATTGGTCATATATTATCCCGCATTTATCGACTCGTTTAAGAATGGCCTTCGGATAAAGCCGCGCTTGTATAAGGCTGCATTTGAATCGACTGTATTTGAATAAAAAGAAGAGCCTATTGTATGAATAGGCTCTATGGTCTTCATGAGTAATGGGTACTCATTCAAGCGCGATTAACTAACGCGTTGAACCTAATTAGAACTTAGCTCTTACACCCACAGTCATTCGACGGTCTGCTTCGCTGTATTGCCAAATGCTACCCAGCTCAGTGACTTGACGAATAGGCTCGCCTGTCAGGTTCACTGCGTTTGCTACTAGCGTTATGTTTTCGTTAACATCGTAACTAGCAGAAAAGTCGAATTGGCCACGCGCATCCCGGTAGTTATTGCCTAACGTTGGGTCGTAGAATTCAGCACTAGGGTCCGTTCGGTTGTATATACCCGTTGCAAGAGCACCTACTGGGCGAACACGTTTCTCATCTTGGGTATCAAGGTACTCGTCACGCCAGTTGTATGCTAAGCGCACCTGCCATCCTTCGTACTCCCAATACACTTGAGCATTGACCGTGTTGTTAGAAATATCTAATAGTGGGTTACCATCTGGCTGCTCACTGTCCGCGTAGGTGTAGTTGGTGCTAATGCCTAGGCCAGACCATGCACCTGGTAATGAGCTAAATTGTTGTTGGTAGGCTAATTCAATACCAACGATTTTACCGCTACCGCCATTCACGTCAGTGTTAATAACAATACCGGTTAGGCCTGCATCGCGTTGGCCTTCAACATAGGCAAGGTCTTGATCACTTGAAGCGTAATTAACATTGGCTTGGCTAACACCAGCAGTATCGAGAAGACATACGTTAACGTATTCAGTTACGTTTTGTCCTTCAATAGTGTTTGCGCTTGCTTGACACGAACTGCTGCTAACAGTGAAGGATTCTACGTCTTTGTAGAAAATAGCCGCCGACATTAAGCCGCCTTGACCAAAGTAATGCTCAGCAGATAAATCGTATTGCGTTACGCGGTAAGGGTCTAATTTATAGGAGCCTTGTGTGCCCGTTACAATCGAGTTATCGACGTTTAATGCAGGACTCAGCTCACCAAATTCTGCTCGGCGCATCACTTTAGCTGCAGCAAAGCGTAGAATAGTTTCTTCAGTAAGATTGTACGTCGCATTAATGCTGGGCAAGAAGTCTGAATAGTCGTGTTCAGCTACGTCATTGAAAGTGCTCGAGGTTAAGTCTGTTGTCACATAACGGGCACCAATGATTGCGGTTAAACGATCAAAGTCCAAATTGAATTGGGTATATATGGCTTGAGTTTCTTCTTCAATTTTCGCGTAAGAACCTGTGTTGCGAGCCATGTTCTCGTCTAATGTGCCAGTCAACTCTAGATTGCTGCCAGCGAGCATTTGTTTTACTCGGTCGTAGGTACCATTGATGTCATACGCTAATGCTGCACCGTCATACACAAAGTAATTGGTTAAGGCGTTATTACCTGAAATACCAGCTTGATCGAATGAGTTTGAGTGATTAATGGCCTTGAACCCACCGAAGGCGTCATTGAAATCACCTATCCAAGTTGGTGTAACAACACCGTCATACGATACGCTCGTTTGCAAGTTTTTAAGCTCATCGCCGTTGTTTCTAAGATCGAATCTGTCTAGTTCATACTCGCTATCTGTGGTGCGCACACCGGCTTTAATCGAGCGAAGGAAGTCCAAACCGGCAAACGGTTCAATGTATTCCACGTCGAAACGAATAGCGGTTTCTTCGTTGTCTTCTGAGTAGCGTTGATGCGTGAATTGACGAATAGCCAAGTTATCTGGGTCAAGAAGGGCATCCTGGTCTGAAAATGCAAGCCCCGGTACTTGATCACCGTCTTGGGTCATGGTGATGGTGAATAAATGCTCAGTGATGGTGCCGTCGGCATCATATTGTTCGCGAGAAATAGGACGCAAGTTAAATTCAGAGTTTCTACGTTTTGCCTCAGACTTAGCGTATGAAATTTCGCCAGATACTTTTATCTGATCTGTTAGCTGAAATTCACCGCCCAATGCATTAGAGAACGATTCATTAGTGGTAAAGTCAGACCAGGTTTTAGGCTGCACAAATACACTGCCTGAACCGAAATTATGCAGTTGCCCTTGACCGTCGCCGTAGGCGTTATCAAGCACCAAATCACTGTAGTCTTTACTGTCATTCAGCACTGAGTAAGCTTCTTGGCCGCCGTCGAGTTCTGTGGTGTTAATGTCTAAATAAATAAAACCATCAGTGTCTTTAGGTGCCCATTGTAAGGACAATCCTAATGCCGTACGTTCACGCTTCTCGGTTTTCTGTTCAACCGTGTTTTGGCTTCTGACGAGGTAATTGCCGCTTGCTGTGTTGGCTTGGTCGCTCGTGCCGTCACCATCTAAATCTAGTTCGGTAGGCGTCACCAGGTTGATGAATTCGTCGCGGCGTAACTCGCGATCCTGATATGCCACCACAAACGAGGCACCAAACGTACCTGCATCACCTAAATCCCAGTTCATGCCTGCTGCGGCATTGACCATAGGAGCCCAATTCTCAGTTTTGTCAGCGTACTCGCCATCTAAAGTGAGTGCGATAAGTGGCTCTTCTAGTTCAAGAGGTCGCACTGTGGTCATATTGATCGTGCCACCTAGCGCGCCTTCAATCATTTCAGGGGTAGGCGATTTAATCACTTCGACGGTTTTTAAGAAGCTAGAAGGGAAGTCGTCTAAGCTAATGCCGCCACGCCCACTACCAGAAGTTGAACGGCCATTTAATTCAACGCGGTTTTGAGAAATACCACGAATAGTGACAGATTCACCCACACCGAAATCAGTACTTATCGACACACCAGTGATTCTTTGTAGTGCTTCTGCAATGTTGTTGTCAGGCAATTTACCAATATCTTCAGCAACGATGGCGTCGACGATGCGCGAGTCAAAGCGCTTCTGACGTGCAGATTCGGCTAAACTGCCGGCGATACCTTTTACTTGAATCACTTCTAAATCTTCATTGGCTGAGGCATCTTCGCCTTGCGTTTGCGCGGCTAAAGAAGGCGCGATAAGCATAGCCGTTAATGCGGTGCCGAAAATCGCAATATTGCTGGCGGTTATTCTGGCTTTGTTAAATATGGCACTGACTTGATTGAGTTTCATGGTTGAGCGTTGCATAAAGTGTCCTTGTCCTGATTGGTATGACCAATATTGTATGTATCGAGTATCTTGGTTGAATTATTGGTATTCAAAACGGTGAGCGCATTTATATCTCATTAACCCTAAGTTTACAATTGTGTATTACCAATTAGTCTAAAATTTGTAATATATGTAGCTAAGTTGTTAGTTATATTGAATATTTATTTTTTGCAGAGAGTGGTGGAGGAGAATCGGAGTGTTATTTGGCTGGAACGTTATTTTACCCTGCAGCCGATCTTTAATCCTAATGAGTGTAATTAAGTGTATGAATTTAGTGGGTTATATTTTATTCGATGTTTGATGAGCTTTACTGAAAAGGATTACTATTTCCTTATTCGGTTAAGCGCTTAGAGGGGATTAAGTAAATATCAGATGCGTTAACTATTTACATTTATAGACGGTACGAAGGATTGCACAATTAACGAAAATAAGATGCTGCTAACACTTTTATTTATGTTATTGGTAATACAATTGTGTTTATTTGGTTAATAGCTGCTCAGTATATATCTTTTCGTTTTAGATAAATTGTATTTAAAAACGTTCGGCGCAGGTGGAAAGTATAAGGAAATTGATGTAGATGAGATAAGCGCCCAGTAGCTCGGGCATAAGAAGCGAGCTGCTGGGTTGCTTATACATTGCTGGCAAAGGTTAAAATGCTAACTGATAACCGAGTGTTAGCATGTTATCCATGTCCATTTGTATACCATTGGCGTGATAATTAATGGGTACCTGATATTCCAAACCAATTCTATGCTTGTTCATCAATACGGTATTCACCCCCATGGCGGCTTGTAAATTGTGACCGCCGTAATTTGCTGGATTTGCTGTCGTGACCGGGGCCATTATTTGGTTGTCTTGGCCCTTGATGTCCTCGCTGTGATTGTAAATCAGGCGTAGTGACAGACTCGTCGATTGGGGCAGTTGATATGCTAGCCAGCTGGACATTTGGTATTTGTCACCCACTGTGTAACCTTCATCATTACGCTCAAGGGGCGTGGTTGTGAGTGCTTGAGCCCCCCAGCTTAATTGCTCGTTTTTACCAGTGTAAGTTAAGCCAAACTCGGCTTGATCGCTGCCTGAACCCAGTTGCATAGAATAGGGTAAGCGCATGGTCATTCGCATGTTCATAGGGGTGAGAACATCATCGGTTTCATCCGTCGAGCCGTTTGCAATAACCCAAGCTAAGTTAAAATGCAGGTGATGACCTCCTTCGTCATATAAACGGTAAAGCAAGCCTAGTTTGCTGTCAGCCAAACCGGACACTTCAGTCGAAAACTGCCCTAGTGCTGTGCCACCCATCATGCCCTGAAACGTGGTTAAATCCATGTCGCGTTCTATGTAATTGAGCATGGCCATTAGTGTAATGTCATCGTTGGGCGCATACATAAAGCCCAACATATGCATATTGGACGTCATGTCTTTTGGCACTACGCGCACCGTGGCTGGTGGGGCAAAAGGATTAGCCACGCTGGTGGCAATATCACTGGCTGAAATACTTTTTTTGCCTTGTACCATGCCCGACATATTCATGTGCATAAACCGATAGGAAAACATGAATTCACCTGCAGCATGCATGTGATCCCCCATGACGCCGATGGGCGCATGATCATCTGGGTACAATGGGTTATGGTCGTTGTCTGAGTCGGCGAAAGCGACGGGGCAAGAAAGTGCTGCAAAACATGCACTTAGAATAGTTTTTTTGTTCATGTGTTTACTCTTATTCGCAATAGTTAACGTATGCCATTCGGCCACATTTTATTTTTTTGGTATCTTATTTTTAGTATCGATCGTTGCGTTTAAGAAAAAATGGGGGGAGCGCGGGTACTGGCTAAAATATATGGATGGGTTTTTACAAAAGAAAGATTAGGTAAAAAAAGACTATTTTGAGTGAGTGGGGCAACGCTAACAACGTTTGTTGCGACTAGCGCTTTATCATTGTGGCAATCGGCCAAATAGGCAAACGTACACTTAATACCATGGGCATTGGTGGGGGCGTCTTCTGGAGGCTGAATAAATTCTAATGTGCCCGTTTGCTCAAACGTGCTGAGTGAAATCCATTTAAATTCATGACCAGTACAAATCAGCACTGCATCGTCGTTGGCGAACGTTTGGGCTTGATTAATGATGCTATTAGACGCAAATAAAGCGCCTGTGGCATTGAACAACAAAGCGCACAACAGGAACATCTGCGCGAAATGCGTCAGCCAACCCACCATATTGCTGTGCTTTATTATGTGAATAAAATTGCCACGTTATGTCCGTTAACTTAGCGCTAGTCTACTGTTTCAAAAAAAGAAATTCTAGGGTTAATGGACGAAATTCAGGCAATAAAAAGGGACCTTTCGGCCCCTAAAATTTATTATCTGTGTGATTATTTACACACCGAGTAGCTGATTACATTTCAAATTCTTTCTTGAAACGTAAACCAAACTCACGTCTGTCATTACTTCTTACGATCCCTACAAAACCATTTTGTTGTAAGCGGCCTTGGTCGTAAATTTCATCTGTTACGTTTTCGCCGTAAAGGCTCAACGACCAGTCCCCATTTACAGAGGTGTAGTTGATATCAAAACCGAGAATACTGCGAGAATAAATCGTTTCGTTCGGGTTAAATACTGACTGGCCTTGCATCTCATCACGGAAGGAGTAATCCGCCTTAAATGCTAGCGTCGCGCCGCTGTCTAAATCCATGTAATAAGAAGGCGCTATCATCAGCGTCCACTCTGGTGTAAGGGCGGGTGAGTCACCAACGCCAACGCCGTTTACATTTTCGTCTACTTGAGTAATTTCAGCATCTAAGAAACCAACTGCAGCGCGAAGCGAGAAATTATCGGTTACGTCAACCGTGGCTTCAAGCTCGATACCTTTGGCTTCAGATTTACCCGCATTTTCTGTGATAGTTACAAAACCACCACCCGCTGTAGGGTCCGAGAAAGGCAATGCTAAGTCGTCGTATTTAGTGATGAATACTGCGGCAAGTAAAGAGACATTTTCAGCAAACTTACCTTTTAAACCGGTTTCGTAGTTGACGGATGTGGTTTCATCAAACTGTACGAACTGGTCAGAACCACCAAATGGACGCGGTGGGAAACCACCTGTTTGATAGCCTTTTTGTACTTGGGCGTATACGTTCAGGCCATTATCAAGTTGATAAGCGGCGTTGACATCCCAAGTGACTTCGCTGAATTCAGCACTTCGGTAGGCACGCTCGGCAAAGGACGGGAACACGGCATCCGCGTCTTTTTTATCTTTCGAATAACGCAAACCACCGCCCACGGTCAGTTTTTCTGACACGTCGTAAGACGCATTAGCGTAAATTGCGAATGCATCTGTTTCTTGATGTAAATCGAAGAAACCATAATCGCCACCGAACCCAGTTGGCGTGCCGTCATTATTCAATGCGCCTGGTGTATTGAACGGGCTAAATACCCAAGGCCCAGACTCTGTTGAGCCTTCTTCGTTGAAGAAATACACACCTGACACAAAGTCATAGTTGTCAAAGGTACCATTCACTTGCAGTTCTACTGAATATTGGTCAGCTTCACCTGTTTCAGGGAATTCAGATAAATTAAGGGGGGATGCATCATCATCAAGGCCGCCTTCATAATCAGAACTACGGAAGCTCGTAATCAACTTAGTGGCGTAGTTCTCATTAATATCCCAATTGGCGGTGATTGATGCGCCCCACCCAGCAGAAGCGGTAGACTCAAGGCCTGGTACTGTGGTGCCTAAGTCATCAGGATCTGAAGGAATTAAATCGGGCGTCAATAGTGCAAAGTCACCGTTGAAAATATCAGTTGGATCTGGGCTTGGGTCAGTAAATTCTATGGTATAAGGCGATTGACCACTTTCGTTGTCATAGCCATCTACTGCGAACAATAGTGAGAAGTTATTGCTGACGTTCCAGTTGGCAGATAAGCGACCACTGAATTCCTGCTCTTCACCAATTTCTTTTTCAGGGTTGGCCAGATTGACAGCCTTGCCGACACCATCGCGTTTTTTGAATGAACCGCTTGCCGCAATGCTCACGTCATCGTTAATGTCGCCATTAATATATAAATCAGCGGCTACACGACCAAGGGTGCCGACTTTTGCGGCCACACTGGCCATGGACTCATCACCCGGCTTTTTAGTAATGATATTAACCGCGCCACCTAGGGTGTTTCGACCATATAATGTGCCTTGTGGGCCACGTAATACTTCAACGCTTGCGATGTTAGGCAGGCTTAGGTTAGCGCCCATTTGGCGACCTAAATATACGCCATCAACGTACACGCCCACGCCGGGGTCGGTGGTGATGATGTGATCTTGCAAACCAATACCGCGAATAAAAATAGAAGCGTGGGCAGAGTTACCGCCACCGTAACGGCTGACGTTCAAGTTGGGCACGTATTTGCCCACATCATCTAAATTACTGATGTTGGCATCTTCCATGAAGCTATCGCTTAAAGACGTGATCGCAGTCGGCGATTCAAACAAGCTTTCTGTACGTTTACGAGCGGTAACTGTGATGTTTTCAAAGTCGTCGCTCGATGCTTGTTCGGTTTCTGTGGTTTGCGCGCCAACATGCCCTGCTAATGCTAAAGAAATAGCAGCGCCAAGTAAGCTAATGTTGCGTGAACGTGTGTGTGTGTTCTGTTGTGGGCCCAAGGGTGCTCTCCAAGTTGTTTGACGCGCAGCAGTATAAGAAGCTAAAAAGGTTTAACTGCTTGTTATAATCGCGTCATTATAATTATGGTTCTTTTTTACTCAGCATTGTGGCTATCATTACCAACAAAACACATGAGTAAAAAAAGGATATCGAGAGGGGTCTCTTAGGCGCGTAGTATAAACTAATGCGCTAATTATGTTTACGTATTATTACACTTTTTAAAGGCAACAATTTAGTGATATATCCTTCTGCGGGCTGGCGTAAAGGTTTATTTTTTAACACGGGCGCTACTGCATACCTTTGCTGCCTCGGTTAACGTACAATGCATTCTTTGAACACGCGAGAGAGCAGGGTTATATGTCGATTCATTGGTATCCTGGGCACATGCACAAAGCCCAGAAGGAAATAAAAGAGTTATTGCCACAAGTAGATTTACTGATAGAAGTGCTTGATGCGCGAATTCCTTATTCCAGTGAAAATCCCGCCATTGCAGCCATTCGCGGTGATACGCCCTGCATTAAGGTATTAAGTAAATCTGATTTAGCTGACCCAGACGTAACCGCAATGTGGCAAGCGCATCTTGAACAAGAACGCGGGGTGAAAACATTCACTACCACCACAGAACAACCGCAGAAAATGAAGCAGATCATCGATTTGTGCCGCAAAATGTTACCCGAAAAAGACGCCAGCATTAAGACCATTAATACCATGATTTGCGGTATTCCGAATGTGGGCAAGTCTACCCTTATCAATATACTGGCAGAGCGTATCATAGCCAAAACGGGGAATGAGCCGGCGGTGACAAAAGCTCAACAAAGGATCAACCTCGGCAGCGGGATTATTCTTTTCGATACGCCAGGTATTTTATGGCCTAAGGTTGAAAACCCGCAAAGTAGCTATCGTTTAGCCACAACCGGTGCAATTAAAGATACTGCGATGGAATATGATGACGTGGGCTTTTTTGCAGCAGATTATTTAATAAAGGCCTACCCAGATTTACTTAAAGAGCGCTACAAGCTTGAGCATATTCCGGATACGGAAATAGAGTTTCTCGAAATGGCTGCAGCCCAGCGCGGTGCATTGCGTGCAGGCGGGCGAGTGAATTTGCATAAGATATGCGAAGTCTTGGTTAACGAATTTCGCTCAGGCAAGTTAGGTCGCATTAGTCTTGAAACCCCTGAAATGATTGTGAAGGAAGAGGCTGAAATGGCCGCTGCTGAAGCAAAGAAAGCCGAAGAAAAAGCCTTGCGTAAAGAGCGCTTTAAAACCGGCTCGCTGACGCGTGATAAAAAGGCCCAGAAAGAACACCGTATCGAGCGCGTTCGACGCCGCAGTAAAGAGAAGCAAGCGCGCAAAAAATAACGGCTTATCGTATGGCGATCCCCTGCAGAATAGTGTGCATTTGATGCTGCAAAACTAAGCTGGTGGATAAGGGCATTAATTTGGCTTCTTTTTCACCAGCCAGAATACTTTTACTGGCAGCGTCTATTTCAAACTCGAAACCAAACCCAGCTCTTTTGTGGTGAAAATCATCTATCTTTTCATCTAGTTGAAATAAGCTACAACGGTCTGCACGCCAAAAGTCAGGTATTTCGATGTAACCATTTTCACCTATGATGTGCGCTGAATTTTGTAATCTTGCTCTGAAGGAGCAGGCTAATGTAGTGGTAACGTCAGGATATTGCGTGACAACTGTTAAGTCATCCTCTACACCGGTTTTAGCCCGTCTGTGGCTATAAATGCTGTGCTCGGACTGCTGACGGTTAAAAGGCTGGCGGGTAAACATCTGCGCTATGGCTAAGGTATAAATTCCCATATCCAACAGGCAGCCCCCAGCAAGCTCTGGGTTATACATGCGATCCCCTTCAACGTACTTTACCGGGTAACCAAAATCGGCTTTGATGTGAACGATTTTGCCAATGCGCCCCATATCTACCCATTCTTTTGCCTTGATAATAGCGGGCAAAAAATAGCTCCACATGCCTTCCATAAGAAAGCAGTCGTTGTGCTGTGCGATATCAATTAACTGTTGGCATTGTTCAGGTGTAACGGTTATTGGTTTTTCACACAGCACATGTTTGCCGGCATTAAGCGCTGCGCTTGCTTGCTCAAAATGAAAATTATGTGGTGTGGCAATGTAGATGGCATCTACGTTTGAGTGTTGATACAAGGCTTGGTAGCCCTGCAGCGCATTAGGTACGTTATAAATTTTTGCAAAGTTCTGTGCATCTTCAAGAGTGCGAGATGCAATGGCGCTTAGCTCGGCAAATTGCGAATGCTGTATGTCATTGCAGAATGTATGGGCAATGCGTCCTGCGCCTAATACACCCCAGCGAATTTTTTCTTTTTCTCTTAGCTCTTGTATTCCCGAGTCTTGTTTTTTCAGTTTTTGTTCCGCCATTACACACTCATATTCACCTTCAATAAATATAAACTTACCTGCTAAGGAAAACCTTTGCATTTGCGATTTTTTAAATTACCCAAGTCTAAATAGGTAGAAAACGAAATATGACCAATTATAAGGTATTAGGTGGCATACCTAAGTATCGCCTTATAGATTTTACCGCCGGCGGGATTGGGGTTTAATTGCCTCAACGAAACGAAATAACCCATTGAACTAACCGAGGAATTGACCATGTTGAAAATAGTTAAAACTTCTATCGCTATCGCCGCCACTTCATTATTTATGTCGGGTGCAGCACAAGCAGACGTAGCAGAAGCATTACAAAATATTTGTACCATAGTAAAAGCGGACGACAAAGGTGAGCTTCGTAAAAAAATGAAGCGTGTACAGTCTGACTATCGTTTGAAATTGCAAGATTATTACTCAGGTATTTCTTGCGGTGGCAACAGCTTAATTCGCACCGCCATGCTGAGCGATGCAGTTGAAGCAGGCACGCTATTGGTAAAGAAAATGCCTAAGAGTGAATTGTCTACCCCTGAGCAAGACGGCAAAACCGTTATCGCTTGGGCATCTGAAAATGGTTTGAACGGTTCACCTATTATGAGTGTGCTTAACGACCGCATTTAATTCTTATCACTGTCATCATGATACTTAGGTGAGCAGAGGTACCGATTTCAACATGGTAAGCAAGTAGCGCTACTTGCTCCTTAAAAAATGGCCCCTTTTGGGGCTATTTTTTTATCTGTTTTTATACCCTTCCGCGTTAATAAATGATGACTCAGCTAAAGTTTAAATAAGGGTTGCACATCCGAGGTTAACTGCTCAAGTGACGTGGAGTTAGTCGTTGTGGCTTTTCTTCAACGGCCGAATGAAATCATTTCCCTCTTAGTAAACAAAACATATGTTTACCAAACGAGCTTTAAACAGGGGATTTAGCACTAGCTAATTCAAGCGAAAGTAATCACTCACAATTCTACGAACTTATTTGTCCAAATCGGGTCTGCCTAATTATGTTTGTACCTAGTCTTTTGGACAATTTATATGCTATTTTGAGCTGATATTTCTGGGTGCTCGGGTTACAGAGGATAGCGATTGATCAAAGTTATATGGATTTGTATTGTGTTGATTTTTTCGGGTGTGGCAAACGTTTTTGCTGCCCAAGCTGTGGTGTATAGCTTTTCAGATGAATATCAATTCCTCACGTCAAGGCTAACCACTGAGCCTCAACAAGTCTTGACAGAGTTAATAAACTCAGCGCCGCAACGCGACGCAAGTAATGTGGTTAAAGCTGAGTACTATGCCATTTTAAGTGATACCTACTACGCGTTAACTTATCCGCAAAAAGCAATTGAGAGTGCGCAAAAAGGTTTGAGTTTTATCACTGAAGAATCAGAACCTTGGTTGTACCATAACTTGAAATTAATCGAAGCGACGGCGATAGAAATGGCGGGTGTGCCCATTGATGCGTTGTTGGCTGTCAATAAAGCGGTGGCGTGGGCACAAGATAATCACAACGAAGAAACATACATACTCGCTTTATACGTTCGGGGCTTGTTATTTACATCGTTGAACGAGTACAGCGGTGCAGCAGAGAACTTCTTAGAAGCCTATAGTTTGTCTACCCAATATACCGGCAAAATTTCCAAGGCTAATATTGCCGGTATGATTGGGGTTATGTACGAGAACCGTGGTGATTATAAACTGGCGATCCCCTATTACGCTGAAGCTGTTGCCCACGCACGTAAAAATAACGAACCACTGAATTTAAGCATTGTATTGTTTGGTCTAGGCTCAGCTAACTTTCGCGCAGGTAATATTGATTTAGGCGAAACACAACTTATTGAATCCGCGGATATTGCTCGTTCGTTGGATGACTCCCAAGGGGTTGGATATGCGCTCAAGCAGTTAGCAAAAATCAGTATAAAGAAACAAGACTATGCATTAGCTGAAAAGCGTTTGAAAAGAGCGGCAGAAATCTTTGCTGACAGCGAAAATAGACCGATAGATTTTCAGATTTCAAAAAGTTTGTTTGAAGTGGCCTTAGCCACGGGGGAACTCGATAAAGCCGAGCGACATCGCGATCGCGCGAAGGAATTCTTGAACCCTACCACCATGCCTAGCGACACCATAGAGATAGAGCAACTTGAAGCTGAATTGGCAGCAGCCCAGGGAGATCTAGCCGTGGCTTACGCACACATGCAGCAAGCCCTAACGTTGAGTAGTGAATATCATGCGACGAGAAACTCTGAACAACTTCATCGCTTGCGGGCCATTTATCGCGTGCGCGCCTCAGAACAGGAGAACAAGATACTAGAGCATCAAAATCGTTTACAGCGTTTTGCACTTAATTCTCAAGAGCAGCGCAATCTTTATTTGTGGGCGTTTCTGGGTATTCTGTTGCTAGTGTGTTGTTTATTAGCTGTGATGGTTTATCGGGTCAAGGCGCAAAGTAAGGCCCTTACAAAACTTGCGATCACAGATGATCTGACCGGCTTGTACAACAGGCGTCACATTATCGAGCAGCTTGATCGACAAGTAAATGCAGCGAACCGCTACAAGTATGATTTATGTGTGGCGATTATCGATTTAGATTTTTTTAAGAAGATCAACGACAGCTATGGCCATGCAGTGGGTGATCGTGTGTTAATTGAATTCAGTGATACATGCCGCACAAACCTACGGCAGTCCGATATTATTGGGCGCATTGGCGGCGAAGAATTTCTGGTCATTTTACCGCACACCAATTTGCAAGATGGGTATAATGCACTAGACGGTTTACGCCATAAAATATCTATGGTGAATAATGTGGTTGATATCAAAGATCTATCCATCAGTGCTTCAATTGGTTTGACATTCAATACCGATGGCCGCGAGAGCATGCAATTAATGGCCGATGCCGATACCGCACTCTATCAGGCCAAAACCCTAGGACGCGATCAGGTCGTGATCCATCCGCAGAGCACGCCAGTTAATTCGTAAGTAGGTTCACCAATCGATGATGGGAAATACTAATCGAGGATTTATTCTTACCTCGGATCAGCGCGATATTGGCGCAAAAACCTGTCTTGAATTTTGGTTATTGAGCGACAATGGGCCAATTAAAGTCACCACTGAAGCACAGCAGTCGGTTTTCTTTATCAGTCAGCAAGATACACAGAAAGTATCTGATATTTTGACCTCAAGTGAGCTCCGCTTTACCCTAAAGGCATTGCCATTAAAGCGGTTTGACCAACAGTTAGTCAGTGCGATTTACTTTGCTAGAACGAAGCAAGCTTATGCTGCCAAAGAGCGTTTAAGAGTGCATGAGGTGACGTTTTACGAAGCCGATATACGCTTAGCTGACAGATATTTAATGGAGCGCTTTATCTATGCAAGCGCCGATATCAGCGGTGTTCAGCAAGGAACATCGCCTTATGTCACCTATACCCAAAGCCACTTAAAACCTGCCCAGTACACCCCGACTTTTTCAGTGCTGTCAATTGATATTGAGTGCAGTGAAAAAGGGGAGCTGTATTCAATCGGCCTGGCGCAGAGTAACTACCAAACAGTGTTTATGATTGGTGAAGCCGAAAAAAGCCCGGAGTGGTTGCAATGGGTTAATAATGAAGAGGCGCTAATACGGTCTTTTATTTCTGAGGTTAACCATATTGATCCAGATATTATCATTGGTTGGAATGTGGTTAATTTTGATTTCCGGCTGCTTATCGAGCGCGCCCAATTGTATAATCTGAAGCTTACGTTAGGCCGAGGTGGCGAAGCCGTTTACTGGCGAGATGCGCTAAATGAAGTGAATCAAGGTTATATCAGCATGCCTGGCCGAGTGGTGATAGACGGTATCGATGCGCTTAAAACTGCAACGTATCAATTTAGCAGTTTCAGCTTGGAGTTTGTAGCTCAAACGCTGTTGGGTAAAGGCAAACTCACGGATGATGTTGATGACAGACTCGCTAAAATTAAATACGATTTTTTACACAACAAAGTCAAACTAGCTGAATATAATCTGCAAGACTGCCAACTCGTGCTCGAGATTTTTGAGCATACAAAAATGTTGGACTTTTTGACATTGCGCAGTCAGTTAACAGGCCTTGAGTTAAACCGTGTAGGCGGCTCAGTGGCTGCTTTTGTCAATCTGTATTTACCGAAACTGCATCGCGCAGGATACGTATCGCCAAACCGCCCTATTGACGGTGGGTTAGCCAGCCCAGGTGGATACGTAATGACCTCACAGCCGGGTCTTTATCGCAATGTGCTCGTGCTCGATTTTAAGAGTTTGTATCCGTCAATCATCCGTACCTTTAAGATAGATCCCCTTGGTCTGGTAGAAGGCCTGCGGCATCCGGAGACCGGCATACAAGGCTTTAAAAATGCTGTTTTCTCCCGAGAGCAGCATTTCTTGCCAGATATCATCACCTCTTTATGGCAACAAAGGGATACTGCCAAACGCGATCAAGATGCGGCGCGCTCTCAAGCGATTAAGATACTAATGAATTCGTTTTATGGGGTGCTTGGCTCGGGCGGCTGCCCTTTTTACGACACACGATTGGCCAGTTCAATTACGTTGCGCGGTCATGAAATCATGCAAACTACCGCCACTTGGGTTGAAAGCATGGGCTACAAGGTAATTTATGGCGATACCGATTCCATTTTCGTTTGGCTGGGTGATGCTATCGGCGCTGATGAAGGGCATGACATCGGGCAGAAATTGCAGGGTGAAATTAATCAGCGTTGGACCCAGTCCATCACCGAACAACACCAATTACAGAGTTATCTTGAAATTGAATTTGAAACCCAGTTTGAGCGCTTTCTTATGCCGACAATTCGTGGTTCTGAGCTGGGTAGCAAGAAACGTTATGCCGGTTTAAAAAGGCAAACGGAAGGCCCTGACGAGCTAATTTTCAAAGGATTAGAGTCGGTACGCTCAGATTGGACGCCTATGGCAAAGTCGTTCCAGCTGGCGTTATACGAGCGGGTCTTTGCGGATCAAGATGTGAAAGACTATGTGCTGCACGTCGTAGAGCAAACACGAAATGGGGAGTTGGATGAACAACTGGTATATCGCAAGAGGATCAGGCGTCCGCTGGTGCAATATACCAAAAACGTCCCACCCCACGTTAAGGCAGCGCGCCTAGCGGACGAACAGAATCAGCAATTGGGCAAACCCCTGCGCTATCAACATAAAGGGCAAATTGCTTATGTGATTACCTTAAATGGCGCGCAGCCTATTGAGTATCAAAACAGTGCGCTAGATTACGAGCATTATATTGATAAGCAAATACGACCTATTGCTGAGAGTATTTTGCCCTTTATCGGGCTATCTTTTACTGAGATAACCAGTGCTCAATTGGGTTTATTTTAGTAAGCTAAGCACCTCGCCTTGGTTTCAATTGTGGTAAATTTTAAGGAGAAAATGTGCACGATGTAAATGTAATGATAATTGATGATGATGATATTACCCTAACATTGCTTGAGCACATTGTGGATGAATTGGTCAGTGGTGAAATACTTGTTTTCTCAAGCAGTATTAAGGCCCATGCTTTTTTGTTGACTGAAGATGCACAACGTATCAATTTGGTGATTTGTGACTGGCAAATGCCCAGTGTCAGTGGTATTAAAATTCTAGAAACCTTGCGTGTAAAATTGGAAGATTGTCCTTTTTTGATGGTAACGGCAATGCCTACCCGGGATTTAGTGATGGGCGCCAAACGCCTTGGTGTCTCGGATTTCATCGCCAAGCCTTTCAGTTCCGATGAGCTCACTCAGAAGCTATCAACACTACTTGAGAAAATTAGTCCAGCCTAAAAAGAGATGTATTGAATTATGCAGTTTGACAAAATTATTGATAGAACCCCCTCTAATGCTTACAAATGGGAACGCTACAAAGGCCGAGATATTCTCCCTATGTGGATTGCCGACACAGAGTTTCGCTGTGCAGAGCCTATTCTTGATGCTTTAAAAGCTCGTGCTGAACATGGATTACTCGGCTACACCTTGCCTAATCACGCAACAGGCGCAATTCAAGCTGTGGTTGATTGGATGGCCAAACAATATGATTGGAAAATTGAGCCACAGTGGCTGGTTTGGACCCCAGGGGTCGTGCCTGGCTTTAACATGGCGTGCCAAGCTTTCTGCCAGCCCGGCGACAAGGTTATTGTGCAAACACCAAATTACCCGCCTATGTTGGCGGCCCCAAAACTGAATGGGTTGGCGCGTGCTGATGTACCCACTGTGGAAGTGGATGGCAAGTGGATGCTTGATTTTGACGTGCTAGAGCAGCACGCTAAAGATCCAAAATGCACCTTATTTATTTTGTGCAACCCAATGAACCCAGTGGGTAGTGTGTTAGACGAGGCGCAACTTACTCGGGTGGCAGACATGTGCGCAGCGAATAATGTGATGCTCTGTTCTGATGAAATTCACTGTGATCTGATTCTTGATAAAGAAGCTACACATATCCCTGCGGGTAAACTCGCCAGTGCAGAAAATAATTCAGTCACGCTAATGGCAGCCAGTAAAACCTTTAACGTAGCCGGTTTGGGCACGTCATTTGCGATTATTCCTGATGCGAAAGTGCGTCAGCGTTTTACTCAAGCAGGGCAAGGGTTAGTACCTTGGGTGAACGTAATGGGCTTAGCTGCAACAGAAGCGGCGTTTACTCAGTGTGATGATTGGTTGGCTGCCCAGTTAGATTACTTACGCGCTAATCGTGATTACTTAGTGGAGCAAATCAACCAAATCGAAGGGTTACGCGTTATTGCCCCCCAAGCGACCTTCCTCGCTTGGATCGACGCTAGCGGCTTAGGCGTGGAAAACCCCCAAGCGTATTTTGAAGAAAAAGGTGTTGGGCCATCACCCGGTATTGATTTTGGAGATAAACAATTTGTACGCATTAACTTCGGCTGCCCCCGTTCACAACTAGAGCAAGCGATTAACTGTCTTAAAGCTTAACCTTTTTATAAGCGAATACGAAAAAGGCGCTAGACCCGTGCAGG
>NZ_BAEP01000006.1 GCF_000315015.1 Paraglaciecola mesophila KMM 241
CTGAATTTGCCCTTTTTTGTTTTCTGTCATTAGGTTTTGTTTTATAAAATGAAGCGGCTCAAGTCTTCGTTTTCAACCAGCATTTCTAAGTGATCGTTCACGTACTTGGCGTCAACCGTTAGCTGCTCACCACTTTTTTCTGATGCATCAAATGAAATCTCTTCCATCAAACGCTCCATCACAGTGTGTAAACGGCGCGCACCAATATTCTCAGTACGCTCGTTAACTTGCCATGCAGCCTGAGCAATGCGCTCAATACCATCTTGAGTGAAATCAACGTCTACGCCTTCCGTTTTGAGCAAGGCGATGTATTGCTCAGTTAACGAAGCATTTGGCTCGGTCAAAATGCGAATGAAATCTCCAGCGGTTAGGGCCTCTAATTCAACGCGAATCGGTAAACGACCTTGTAGCTCTGGGATCAAGTCTGATGGCTTAGCCATCTGGAATGCACCCGAAGCAATAAACAAGATGTGGTCGGTTTTAACCATACCGTGTTTAGTCGATACGGTTGAGCCTTCTACCAATGGCAATAGGTCACGTTGCACGCCTTCACGTGATACATCACCGCCACTATTAGAGCCTTCACGCTTACAGATTTTGTCTATCTCATCGATAAACACAATGCCGTTTTGCTCAAGTGACTCGATGGCGTTGGCTTTCAAGTCTTCTTGGTTGACTAGGCGCGCAGCCTCTTCTTCGATCAATAACTTAAACGCTTCTTTGATCTTCAACTTTTTCTTTTTCTTTTGCGAGCCAGATAAGTTTTGGAACATGCCCTGAAGTTGATTGGTCATTTCTTCCATACCCGGAGGCGCCATGATTTCTACGCCGACTTGAGGCAAAGCAACGTCAATTTCGATTTCTTTGTCGTCAAGCTGACCTTCGCGTAATTTTTTACGGAAAGTTTGGCGGGTGCCTTTATCTTCGTTCTTTTCTTTTTCGCCCCACTGATTTTCAGCTGGCGGTAATAGCACGTCTAAAATACGCTCTTCAGCGGCTTCTTCGGCGCGGTATTTTACTTTTTTGGTTTCTTGCTCTTTGGCCATTTTCACAGCGATATCGGCCAGGTCACGAATGATCGTTTCGACTTCTTTGCCCACGTACCCCACTTCGGTGAATTTAGTGGCTTCAACCTTGATAAAAGGCGCGTTAGCCAACTTGGCTAAACGACGGGCAATTTCAGTTTTACCCACACCTGTAGGGCCGATCATTAAGATATTTTTCGGGGTGACTTCCTGGCGAAGGTCACCACTTAACTGCATACGGCGCCAGCGGTTACGTAGAGCAACAGATACGGCGCGCTTAGCATTTTTCTGGCCAATGATGTGGCGGTCCAATTCGTGGACGATTTCTCTTGGGGTCATTTCTGACATACATTCAACCCTTATCTAATTTGGTATTAAACAGCCGTGAAACGGCGTAATAGCAGCATTTTTGCGCAAACACTGGGCTAATAATCGATTTTCTCTACGGTGTGATTATGGTTAGTAAACACACAGATATTACCGGCTATGGTCAAGGCTTTTTCAGCGATTTCCTCGGCGGAAAGCTCGGTGTTATCTAACAATGCACTCGCCGCAGCTTGGGCAAATGGGCCACCTGAACCAATGGCAATCAAGTCATTTTCAGGCTGAACAACGTCACCATTACCGGTGATGATAAAAGATGCGGTTTCGTCGGCTACAGCAAGTAGGGCCTCTAGCTTGCGTAACATGCGGTCCGTTCGCCAATCTTTGGCTAGCTCGACCGCAGCTCGGGTTAAATTACCTTGATGTATTTCGAGTTTTGATTCGAAACGCTCGAATAAAGTGAAGGCATCGGCGGTACCACCGGCAAAGCCAGCAAGGACTTTATTGTTGTATAAGCGGCGCACTTTTTTTGCGTTGCCTTTCATTACGGTATTGCCAAGCGAAACTTGGCCATCGCCAGCGATAACAACTTGGTTACCACGACGTACAGATACGATTGTAGTCACAGGAATTCCTCAATGGTTTAACTGCAATGCTTCCTTAATAGGATGGGGCACTGCGACAATTGAGTTAGATGTGGGGAGGATTCATAAATTTTCAAGTAAGAAGAAAGTGTCAAAACGTAAACAAGGTAAACACCGTAAATCGGAAAAGCGCCACATAGTTGTGGCGCTTTTCACGCAGGGGGGACGAGGGCGAGTATTACAAATTCCACAGCCAAATTTTACAGCCATTTATTTTAGCGCGTTGTAAGGTGTGGCGCTGTTTCTCAGCCAAGCGTTTGCTTTCGTAGGGGCCAATAATCACACGATACCAGCGACCAGAGCTGCCTTCGCTAGGGCGAACCTGAGCTTCAAAGCCCTGAAAGGCAATGCGTGCTTTCAATTCTTCTGCTTGGCTTTGCTTTCTAAATGAGCCACATTGCATCAAATAGCGCTTGTCTGAAGCTGCTTGCTCTTCAACTTCTACTTCTACGCTGTATTCGGGTAATGTTTTGATGAATTCCCACTCTTCTTTAGGGACTTCTGGCAGTGGGTCCACTTGCTTTGCTTGGGCATTGTCTTTTTTGTTGGCTGGATCTTCAGCTTTATCGTTGATTGACCATAAAAAATAACCAAAACCAAAAACTAGGGCCAAAGTAATAATGATACGTGCCCAAGGCAACGGGCGCTTTTCAGGCTCTGGAGCCTTTTTGGGGTTGCGCCCGCGGGCAACATAATCTTTGTGAGCCATCTTTACATCCGAATACTAAGGCTAGAAGAATCGCGGATTTTACCTTGCTCAGTCTAATCCTCAATCAGAATTTGGTTAATCTGTGAAATATAATTAGCAAGATGAACCGGGTCGCATTGTCCAGGGGCTATTTACATAAAATCTTGCGGGTCTACATCCAGTGCCCAGCGTACTTTGCTGACAAGAGGGAGTTGTTCAATATTGGGCATAGCTTGACTTAGGGCATGTTGTAAAGCAGCACGATTGCGGCTGCTTAACACCAATTGCATACGAAACTTCCCTTGACGCTTTTCCATTAATGCGGGCAAAGGCCCAATACACTGCACGTGTTTTGAATGGCTAAACTGCATGGAAATATCCATAAGTAATTGGTTCGCTAGACGCGGGTCGCTCGATTGCGCTCTGAATAACGCTTGATAAGTGTGTGGCGGTAGCATGGCTTGCTCACGTTCAAGTAAGGCATAGCGAGCGAAGTGCGAATAGCCATTGTTGAGTAAATCTTGCAACAAGGGGTGGCTTGGGTCATGTGTTTGCAACCACATTTCCCCGGGTTTTTCAGCGCGCCCTGCGCGGCCTGCTAGCTGAGTCACTAGTTGGGCCAAATGCTCAGCTGCACGGTAATCAGCGCTAAAAAGAGCGCCATCGACTTCGAGGATTACCACTAAGGTCACATTGGGAAAATGGTGACCCTTAGACAATATCTGTGTACCAATTAATATCTGATACTCGTTGCGGTTAATTTTATCCAGCATATCGTTTAGGCGGTTTTTGCCTCTGGCACTGTCGCTGTCGATACGCACACTGGTGTATTGGGGGAAGAGTGTTTGTAAGCCTTGTTCGAGTTGTTCTGTGCCTAAACCCATAGCACTGAGCTCGGTACTGTTGCAGCTTTGGCAACGCTTAGGAATTGCTTTGGCGCTGCCGCAATGGTGGCACTGCAGCTTATATAATTGTTTGTGCAGGGTGTAAGGTTTGTTGCAACCAGGGCATTCTTCAACATGGCCGCAGGTATGGCACACAAGAGCAGGAGCATATCCTCGGCGGTTGATAAACAGCATCACCTGACTTTCTTGGGCCAAATGTTGGCCAATCCGCTCGATGATGCCTTTCGCCAATCCAAATTCTAATGGTTGATTTCGAATATCCAGCACTTGTTGCTTAGGATGAGAGGCGTTGCCTGCGCGCTCATTCAAAAGCAGGTGCTGGTACTTGCCATTTAGCGCATTGTTCAACGATTCAAGCGCGGGTGTGGCTGAGCCTAGAATAAGCGGGATTTTTTCCTGTGCGGCGCGCATCACCGCTAAATCTCTTGCGTGATAACGCAGGCCATCCTGCTGTTTGTAAGATGAGTCATGCTCTTCATCAACAATCAGCATGCCTGGGTTTTTCATGGGCGTGAAGATAGCTGAGCGGGTGCCAATGATGATCGGTAGTTGCCCGGCCTGACTCTGCTGCCACACCAGTAAACGTTCATTGTCGGTTAAATTAGAATGTAATATGCCCACAAGTACATTAAAGCGTTTGGCAAAGCGCTCAACGGTCTGCGGCGTTAAGCCGATTTCTGGTACCAGAATAAGTACCTGCTTACCCTGAGTAAGCACACTTTCTATGGCCTGTAGGTAAACCTCGGTCTTGCCGCTGCCAGTCACCCCTTCAATTAAAAAGCTCGCATATTCACCTATTTTTGCAGTGATTTGGCTGATGGCTATGGCTTGCTCAACATTCGGAAGTGGTTTTTCGCCAATATTTAAGTGGGCTAGCCAATCGGTATCAAGGGAAGGAATGCGCTCAACTTGCTCAATCAACTTCTTTTGCACTACAGCTTTGACAGTGGTGCTAGCATATTGAGCAAGAATACTGGAATAGCTGGCTTCGCCCTGTTGTAATTGGGCAAGTAATTGCTGTTGCTTGCGGGCCTTGCCTAAATTTTCAGAAGGGATTTGTTGGCCTTCGTCGGTCGTGCGTAAAAAACTCACTGGCTTAGGTTGGCTCGAACCGCCCTTGCGTAAGGAAACAGGCATAGCGCTATGCAGTACGTCGCCAATAGGATGTTGGTAATACTGGCTCAGCCATTGGCATAGTTTAAGTTGAACTGAACTGAATATGGATGTTTCGTCGAGTACATCAAGAATGGCTTTGAGCTTGTCGCTTTGCCATTGTGACTCTTTGGTGGTTTCAAGCACTACACCTATTAACTTGCGCGGCCCAAATGGCACACGTACCCGAATACCTGGTTCTAGCGCGCTACTATGTTGGTACTCAAAAAACTGGCGCTTAGGAACAGGAACGGCAACGCGAATAATGGGCATAACGGGCTAATCATCTTGTAAGTTGGTGGTGTTAAAGTGAATTGGCAGTTGAAGTTTGCTTATTTGACCATATATTCGCCAATAGAGCTTGATCAGGGCAAGGCGTTACATTAATATGCCCGGCTCTTTGCGGCAAGCCGCATTGATCGCATAAATCGAATTTAATTTTCGTATGGTGTTCAACTTCGGGTTGGATAGCGATACGGCCTTACTTAGGGGTAATCCATGAAAACAGGTATACATCCAGACTACCAAGACATGAAAGCAACTTGTTCATGTGGCAATGTTATCGTTGTTCGTTCAACTTTGAAGAAAGATCTTAACCTGGACGTATGTTCAGCGTGTCACCCTTTCTACACTGGTAAGCAACGTAACGTTGATACTGGCGGTCGTGTTGACAAGTTCAACAAACGTTTCAGCGCACTTAGCACCAAGAAGTAAGCGTAAAAACGTGACGAAAAAGGCGCTTCTAGCGCCTTTTTTTGTGCCTGTCATTTATTCTTTCCTAACTGTCTAATATTTCAGTAAAACTTTATTCATAATTCACCATGGTTATTAGCCTTGGCTATCTTGCTTAATCTATGATGTAGTCAGGCATATCAGTGATGTAGATACATACCTGATAAGTTAACGTTTAACGGGCTTTCACTAAAATAATAATAAGCCGTTCGGACACATGATTTCACTTAAGCGAATTGTGGAACCGTAAGTCGGGAATAAAACAATAAGAAAGCTAACGTACTCTGATTTAACCCTACACTTTAAGGATCTAGACCACGATGTCTGATTTTCGTCAACAAGCATTGGACTACCATGCTAAGCCTGTACCGGGAAAGATAGCGATTCAGCTGACAAAGCCTGCGGAAACCGTGACCGATTTAGCCTTAGCTTATAGCCCTGGCGTCGCTGAACCTGTTCGAGAGATTGCTGCAGACCCAAATGCTGCATACAAATACACTGCTAAAGGCAACATGGTCGCCGTCATTTCAAACGGTACCGCTATTCTTGGCCTTGGTAATTTAGGCCCACTGGCTTCGAAACCGGTTATGGAAGGTAAAGCGCTATTGTTTAAACGCTTTGCTGGGCTAGATTCCATCGATATAGAAGTAAAGCACAACACCACAGAAGACTTTATTAACACGGTGGCGAATATTGCTGACACATTCGGTGGCATTAACTTAGAAGATATAAAAGCGCCAGAGTGTTTTGAAATAGAGCAAGAACTGATTAAGCGCTGCAATGTACCGGTATTTCACGATGACCAACACGGTACCGCCATTGTGACCGCAGCAGGAATGCTCAATGCTCTGGAGGTGCAAGGTAAGGAACTTTCTGACGTAACCATCGTTTGTATGGGCGCGGGTGCAGCGGCTATTGCCTGCATGGAATTGTTGATTAAATGTGGTGCCAAGCGTGAACGTATTTATATGCTTGATACCAAAGGGGTGATTCATACCAGACGCGATAACCTTACTCACCATAAAAAACTGTTCGCCAATAATACTGACAAGCGTACCCTGGAAGATGCGCTAGACGGCGCAGACGTATTTGTTGGGGTGTCTGGTCCTGATGTGTTGCCACCAGAAGCGTTGGCGTTGATGGCACCGAACCCTGTTATATTTGCCTGCTCAAATCCAGATCCCGAGATAAAACCTGAGTTGGCCCATGCTGTGCGCGATGATGTGATCATGGCCACTGGGCGTTCAGATTATCCGAATCAGGTGAATAACGTGCTTTGCTTTCCGTTTATTTTCCGTGGTGCTCTGGATGTACGCGCATCGGTAATTAACGATGAAATGAAAATAGCGGCTGTTGAAGCGATCCGAAGTATTGCGCGCGAGCCGGTGCCACAAGAGGTATTGGCCGCCAGTAATTTAACGAGTTTAACGTTTGGTCGTGAGTATATTATTCCTAAGCCAATGGATCCGCGTTTGTTGCAACGAGTGGCTACCGCAGTCGCGCAGGCCGCGATTGATTCAGGTGTCACCATGTTTAAAGCGCTGCCACCGGATTATATGCAAGATTAGCTTGCCGGTTAACTGACTTGAAAAGCGCTAATTAGCGCTTTTTTTATGAGCGAGTTACTCAGAATTGAGATGAGTGTGTGTGGCTAGGATCGCGTCAATGTGCATGCATAAAGCATCTTCGGCCATGACGTACCAATCAGGTGTTTCAAAAATGCTGGCAACAGCATGGTGCTTTAAACTGACGTAGCCATGCACAAAAGCCCAAATTTCTAAGGCGTTTTTGTGTTTGAGGGCCATGTTGGCATCATCGGGTAGTAAAAGAGCTGTCACTTTTAGCAATTGGCCAAACGCCTTTTCGGCCACATTTTTCGCTTCTTCTGAGGGAGTATAGCGGCTGTCATTTTCGCCGAAAATCAACCGGTAATGGCCTTCGTGAGCCTCAGCCATGGCGAAGTAACCACGAATACCTCGACGCATTACCTCTTTTGGCGATAGGTCATGTTGCTCGAAATCCATAGCTTGCATCACTAATTCAAACCCTTGGATGTACAGCTCATCCAAAATTCCTTCTTTGCCTTGAAAGTGACTGTAAATACCTATGGTCGACACACCAGCGTGCTTGGCTATTGAGCGTACACTTAATGCTGCAATCCCCCCTTCTAAAAATAACTCGGATGCAGCTTGGAGTATTTTACGTTTCGCAATATTCAATTAACATTCTCTTGACAAATATAACGATGTTATTCTTTAATATAACGCTGTTATGTTCAATCGTTATTTTTGCCAACGGTAGAAACGTAAATAACTGCACCCGTGTTGAATCTCGTGTGCAAACACTTTAATTGAAGCAACACAGGAACAAGCATGACAACTATTACCCATGAAACAGATTATTTAATTGTTGGTGCTGGCGCCGTCGGTATGGCGTTTGCGGACGTTTTATTGAGCGAGACTGACGCCAACATCATGATAGTAGACAAATATCACAAGCCTGGCGGCCACTGGAATGTTGCATATCCGTTCGTTACCTTGCATCAACCATCTGCGTTTTATGGCGTAAGCTCTACGGAGTTAAGTAAAGGCTGTATCGATAAAGGAGGTTTAAACAAAGGCTTGAATGAGCTCGCTACCGGCGCTGAAGTCAGTGCCTATTTCGATAACGTCATGCGTGAGCGATTTTTGCCCTCTGGGCGCGTGAGTTATTATCCAATGAGTGAATACAAAGGTAACGGCAAATTCGTTTCAGTGATCAATGATGATGAGCATCAGGTGACCGTTAATAAAAAAATAGTTGATGCAACTTACTTAAAAACGTCGGTGCCAAGTACTCATAAGCCAAGCTTCACAGTGGATTGTAGCGCCCAGTTTATGCCTATCAATGATTTGGTAAATATCGATAAGAAACCGGCCGGATTCGTCATAATCGGTGGGGGAAAAACCGGAATCGATGCCTGTTTATGGTTACTTGAAAACAAGGTTAACCCAGACGACATTCAGTGGATAGTCCCCCGTGATGCATGGTTAATTGATAGAAAAAATACTCAGCCAACTATCGAGTTTTTCAATGATGCGATTGGCGCGCAGGCCGCGCAAATGGAAGCAATCGCCCAATCTACTTCGGTAGATGACATGTTCTCGCGCCTTGAAAGGGCCGGGGTATTTTTGCGCTTAGATGAAAACGTTTGGCCACAAATGTTTCACGGTGCCACCGTCAGTCAATTGGAGTTAGCTGAGCTTAAGCGAATCAGAAATGTGGTGCGTATGGGCAGAGTGACCCACGTAGGCCAAAACAGCATTCAACTTGAACAAGGCGAGATAAAAACTAGCCCGCAACATATTCACGTGGATTGCTCCGCCAGTGCGATTACAAATTTAGAGGTGAAGCCTATTTTCAATGACAACACTATTACGCCGCAAACGGTGCGCTCTTATCAACCGGCCTTTAGTGCAGCCTTTATTGCTCATATTGAAGCCAGCGCCAAGTACCCAGATGAAAAAACTAAAAACCATATGTGTGGCGTTGTGCCGTTGCCAAATAGCGTGATGGATTGGGTGCGTTTGACAGCCGCCTTCATGCGTAACCAACATATTTGGTCACAAGACAACGATTTAAAAGCGTGGTTGCTCAAAAACCGTCTAGACGGCTTTAGTCAACTCGTGCGCAGCGTGGATAAAACCGCTACGGAAAAAATGATGATCCTTGGGCGCCTGCGCGAAAATGCCATGCCTGCGATGGGTAAATTACAACAATACCTAGCAGCTGAAGCTGCTCAAGGAGCATAAAATGAGTGAGTTTCAGGTAAAACAAAAGCAGTTAACGAGCCATAGGTTGGTGCAAACGCCAGTCATTGAAACTATCGAAAAAGGGCAAATTTTACTTAAAGTCGAAAGTTTTTCGTTTACCGCCAACAACATTACTTACGGCATGATGGGAGAGAGACTTGGTTATTGGCAGTTCTTCCCACCTGCGGATAATAACGACAAACAATGGGGTATCATCCCAGTATGGGGATTTGCTCTGGTTACCCAATCTAAGGCCGAAGGCATTGAAGAGGGCGAGCGCTTATTTGGTTACTTTCCGCCAGCACAGCAGGTGGTGATGACTCCGGTTAATGTTTCTCAGCAGCGCTTGGTTGACGGCTCAGGGCATCGCGCAATGTTGCCTCCAGGGTACAATAGCTACAAACGTTTAAGTGGTGAAAAAGGTTATAATCCAGACTTGGATAATGAACGTATGTTGTTATTCCCTCTGCATATCACCTCATTTTGTCTGTGGGACAGATTACAAGACAACAGCTGGTTTGAGGCTCAGCAGGTGGTGGTCATCAGTGCGTCAAGTAAAACCAGTTTGGGCTTGGGCTACGCACTGAATGATGATGCGAACGCACCCCATAGTGTGGGGTTAACGTCCAGCGGAAACATGGCATTTGTGCAAAAAGTAGGGGTATACGACCAAGTCGTAAGTTATAACCAAACGAGCGACATAGACCCGAATAAACCCACCGTGATTGTTGATATGTCAGGAAGTGCAGATATTTTGGCGAAATTAGGCGCGCATTTTGGGAATAATCTTACCTATTGCATCAACGTAGGCCTGACCCATTGGGATGAATTCTCAGCAGAAAGTGCTGCTGAATCTGACCGAAGTGAATTTTTCTTTGCTCCAGGGCATATTCAAAAACGCATTGCAGACTGGGGGCCGCAAGGCTTTGAACAGCGCACAATAGGTTTTATGGCAGAAACAGCGATGAAATGTAGAAGCTGGCTTGAAGTAAAAGAGCTAAATGGCTTAGAGGATTTTGCGCAAGCGTATAGTCAGGTATGCGAAGGAAAAATACCTCCAGAGCAGGGGTTAATTATTAAACTTTATCTTGAATCTTCCGATAATACGTATAAGTGAATCGTGCCTAAGTGTCTGCTTGGTCACGATTTTTTGTTTATTGCTTCACATCAAGAAGCGCGAGACGTGCAATAGTCTTATATTTATGTATTGATAGCGGGGAAGCGCATTGAACAATATTGACCGCCCATGGGTAAATAGTGCCAACAAAGGAATGCAGGTGACCTTTGTTGCTTTGCTTATTATTAGTTTAGCCATTGCAGGGATAAACCAAACCTGGTGGGAAGCTATTCTTGTAGGTGTGTCTACTACGTTTATAGGGATCACTGCCATTCGCCTTAAACCACAATCCCGCTTAACACAGCATATTGTTGCGGCGGGTTTGATGCTGTACAGCGCGTTGCAGATCCATCAAATGCATGGCCTAGTTGAAATGCATTTTGGTGTATTCGTGCTGCTATCTTTTTTAGCCTACTACCGAAACTGGCACGTGTATATTACTGCGATAGCAGTCGTGGTTTTACATCATGTATCATTCTTTTTTCTACAAAAGAATGGTTTGCCCGTATATATATTGCTTGAGGGTGGCTTAGCGTTTTGGTTGATAGCTGTTCATGCGCTTTATGCCATTTTGCAAGCTACAATGCTTGGCAAGATGGCCAACGATAATCGCAAAGAATCTTTTGGGACGGCGTCTTTGGTTTCCAGTGTCGAAGCTATTATGCAAGATAAACAAGCGATTGATTTAACCAAAAGAGCGGATGAGAAAATGGGTGCGAGCTCGGTTTCTGCTTTTAACAACTTATTGAACCTATTTAATAAGTTGATTAATGATGTGCGTTCAGCTGCGCACCAAATCGACCATAACTCTACCTCTAATAGCCAATACAATTCCTCTCTACGCCAAGCGAAAGAGCAAAGTATTCAAGAAGTTGAACACATAGAATTGTCGTCACAGAACATGATGCAATCAACTAATGCCATGAATGATAATAATGAGCAGGTCAAGGCCGCATCTGACAGAGCTAAAGCAAACACTGATGAAGCTCAACAAACCATGGTGATAACTCATAGAGACGTTACACAGTTAGGAACAAAGCTACAGCAGACCAGTGAAACTATCCAAAGATTGGCGGCAGATTGTCAAGACATTTCCAAGGTTCTTGAAACCATTCAATCTATTGCGGATCAAACTAACTTGCTTGCTCTAAATGCTGCGATTGAAGCAGCAAGAGCCGGAGAGCACGGTCGAGGTTTCGCCGTTGTAGCTGATGAAGTGCGCACTTTAGCTTCTCGCACGAAATCGAGCACAGAAGAGATCAATGAGATCATCGTTAATCTGGTAAGCTCTTCAAAAGATTCTAGTTCATCAATGACCAATTGCGTAGAGCTTAGTCAGGTCACTAGTGCTCATACGGGTTCTGTAAGCGAGCTCATGAGTGAAATTCAGCATAATATCCAAGATGTATCTGATTCAGTTGCAAAGATGAGCGAGTCTTGTGAGCAACAAGCGTGCAACAGTGATGTGATCCATCATGCCGCACTTACTCTTAAAGAAAGTAATAGGAAAGAATTGGAGACGATTTCATCGATGAATAAGGATGCTCAAATCCTAAATGACATGAGTGAAGCATTAAATCGTCAAATGTCGGCTTTTCGTTCTTAATGTATCGCTTTGAGTCTGCTTGTGAGCTCGCATAGTAACGTTTTTAGTTTAGTTATATGAGGTGCCAGCTAAATGTCATTGCTAACACACTCCTTTAAACATGTTGTGATAGTAGGGGCGTTAATCGCTTGGGTCTTATTGACACTTGGCGGATTAGCTTACTCAAGTGCGCAAAGGCAGAAGGAATTTGACCCAGCACAAACTTTGGCTCTGGCTGCCATGTCAGCAGAATTTGCTCCGGCAGTAACGACAAGTATGCATGCACAATATCCATCATTAGCTAAAACGGTGGTGCATATTCAGCAAGCCGATTGCAGCTGCAACTTTTCCAACAATATACACGTAGATCGTATTGACACCGTTTTGGACAAATCTGCCTATCATTCTGTTCATGTATCGGTAAGTGACATACCTAAAGAAATTATTTTGCCCTCTTTACCTGCCGTTATGGTGTTCGACGAGCAAGGGCAGCTTGGTTATTTCGGGCCTTATTCCTCTGGTTACTTTTGCTCAACCGACACGGCCATCGTTGATAGATTTTTAACCAATGTTATCGAAAACAAACATGTGGGAAGTGCTGTGGTCAGCGATGGCTACGGTTGCTACTGTGCGAATGCAAGTACGACTTCTTAGGTGCTGAGTGCGCCTAGTTTATGGTCTAAGTTGCTTATTCCACGTAGGTTAAAACGCTCACTCATGGGGCGTTTCTAGGATGCGCTTAGCGCTGTTATAGATATTGCGCGGCGAAACTAAGAAGCGCACAATCATTAAATTAAACCTTAAACGAACTGTTTTTGCTGCCGTTAGAGTGTGGATCTTACCAGTGGTGTTAGCAGCTTAAGTCTTTGGAGAACAATTATGACAAACCCTCATTATTCTTGGGTCACTAGCGCAAATAAAAATATGCAAATCACCTTCATTGCGTTAGCTATTATCAGCTTAGCCTTGGCCAATTTTAATCAAACGTGGATAGAAGCAATCCTGGTTGGCTGCTCAACGAGTGTTATATGTTTAACCTTTATTTACCTAAAGCCTCAGTCACGTTTAACACAACATGTGGTGGCCATTGGTCTAATGCTGTTTACGGCACTGCATATTCACCAAATGCATGGACTAGTAGAGATGCACTTTGGGATCTTTGTGCTGCTCTCGTTCTTAGCGTATTACCGAAATTGGCATTTATACGTCACTGCGATTTTAGTGGTGGTTGTGCACCATCTTAGTTTCTTTGTGATGCAATCAAAAGGTATGGGGGTGTACGTTTTAGCGGATGGTGGTTTGCTGTTTTACCTTATCATCGTGCATGCTGTTTATGCGCTGGTGCAAGCAACCATGCTCGCTAGAATGGCAAAAAGTAATGAAGTTGAGTCACTTTCTGCTGCAGCCCTTACCAGCAGTATCGAAAAAATCATGAGCGACAGAGCTGCAATCGATTTGAAGGTCAGAGCAGATCAAACACTCAATGCCGATTCTGTGGTGGCGTTCAATAATTTACTTGGCATGTTCGACAATCTTATCACTGGTATGCGCGGGGCTGCAGAGCAAATTAATAGTACCTCCGTGATCACCAACCAAAATAGCACTGAGTTACATGGGATTAAGCAAAAGAGTATGACTGAAGTGCAGCATATCGAAACGGCTTCAATTGAATTGGATCAATCCTCACGCACCATGAACGAAGACACAAAGCGGGTGCAACAGCAATCTACAGAGGCGCACAGTCATGCCCAAGAAGCAGAAAAAACCGTGGATGAGACGAAAGAAGACGTCACTAACTTAGGGGCCAAACTGGGTGAAACGGATGAGAATGTGCGTAATCTGGCTGATAATTGTCAAAATATTTCACAAGTACTTGAGACCATAAAATCGATAGCCGATCAGACTAACTTATTGGCGTTGAATGCTGCTATTGAAGCTGCAAGGGCAGGTGAACATGGCCGTGGTTTTGCTGTGGTCGCAGATGAAGTGAGAACGCTCGCTTCACGCACTAAAAAGAGCACAGAAGAGGTCAACCTCATTATTGATAACCTGCTGAGTTCATCGAAATTATCCAGCGATTCAATGGCTGATTGCCTATCGCTAAGTGAAACCGCTAATACCAGAACACAAAAAGCTCGCGACCTAATGAGCCAGGTTCAGCATAATATTTTGCAGATGACAGAAGCGGTCAATGTAATGACGGAGTCTTGTGAGCAACAAATACATAACAGCGAGACAATTCAAAGTGCAGCCACAAGATTGAAGTCTATTAACCAAGATGAGCTCACAAAGATCGCCGCCATGGATCACGAAGCAGGCTTGCTCTCAGGCAGAACTAAAGATCTTAATTTACAGTTATCGAAGTTTTCCGCCTAGTGCTCGGTGGAAAACAGCCAGATTCAGACGTTTGGGCAAGTTAGAACAAACCATAAACGAAGGCGCGCTAAGTGCCTTTTTTGTTGATTAATTAAGCAACATACCTCGACATATACCCCATGTTTCTTTATAGTGCGCCCCGCTAAGCCTTAACGGCAATAATGTTACTCCCTCTTTATTTGAAATACAGACACCATCCCTAGGAATTTTCTTTTGATATCTACCGCAAACATCACCATGCAATTTGGCGCTGAGCCTTTATTTGAAAACATTTCGGCCAAATTCGGTCACGGTAATCGTTACGGCCTGATTGGTGCAAACGGTTGCGGTAAGTCGACTTTTATGAAAATTCTAAGTGGGGACTTAGTGCCTTCATCTGGCAATATTTCCATCACACCTGGTGATAAACTAGGTATTTTGAGTCAAAATCAGTTCGCCTTTGAAGAGTATAGCGTTGTAGATGCTGTGATTATGGGCGATTCAGCCTTGTGGAAAGTGAAGCAGCAGCGAGATGCAATTTACGCAAAGCCTGAAATGTCAGAAGAAGATGGCATGTTAGTCGCGCAGCTTGAAACAGACTTCGCTGAAATGGACGGTTACACTGCAGAAGCCCGCGCGGGTGACATTCTGTTAGAGGCGGGTATCGCTGAGCACTACCACTATGGCCTAATGAGCCAAGTGGCACCGGGTTGGAAGTTACGAGTACTACTTGCCCAAGCATTGTTTTCAAACCCAGATATTCTTTTGCTGGATGAGCCTACCAACAACTTAGATATTTACACCATTTCTTGGTTGGCTGATGTGCTAAACCAGCGTAAATGCACCATGATCATTATTTCTCACGATCGCCATTTCTTGAACTCGGTTTGTACACACATGGCTGACATCGATTATGGTGAGCTACGTATTTACCCTGGTAACTACGAAGCCTTTATCGAAGCGTCATCTTTGATTCAAGAGCAGCTGTTAACCAGTAATGCCAAGAAAACCGCTGAAATGGAAGACTTACAAGGCTTCGTTGCGCGCTTCTCGGCTAATGCATCCAAAGCCAAACAGGCCAGTTCTCGTGCTAAACGTTTAGAGAAAATTCAGTTAGATGAAGTGAAGTCTTCCAGTCGCCGTACGCCATCAATAACATTGAAGCAACATCGTAAGTTGCATCGTCAAGCTTTGATTTTAGAGAACTTTGGCCACGGTTTTGACGGCAAGTCATTGTTTAGTGGTGGTGAGTTGATCTTAGAAGCTGGCGCTCGATTAGCCATAACCGGTGAAAACGGAGTGGGTAAAACGACTTTTCTACGCTGCTTGGTAGACGAACTTAAATTGAATGAGGGCACCATCAAGTGGTCAGAAAATGCCGTTGTTGGTTATTGCCCACAAGACAGCTCGGCAGATTTTGCGATGGATATCACTTTGTTTGATTGGATGTCTCAGTGGCGCACACCTAAGCACGATGACTTAGCGGTTCGTGCAATGTTGGGTCGCTTGTTATTTAGCGCAGATGATTTCAACAAAAAAGTGAATGTGTGCTCAGGTGGTGAGAAAAACCGCTTGTTGTTTGGCAAGTTGATGATGTCTGATATCAACGTACTGATTATGGATGAGCCAACGAACCACATGGATATGGAAGCAATCGAAGCGCTCAATGCAGCCCTCAAAAAATTCGACGGCACCCTAATTTTTGTGAGTCACGACCGGGAGTTTGTATCCTCTTTAGCCACTCGTGTTATTGAGATCAAAGACCAAGAAGTGATTAACTTCCAAGGTACCTATAATGAGTACTTCGCAAGCCGTCAAGAGGCCAGCGCAAGCGCTGCAGCATAACCGCTAAATCCCAGTATATTAACCTGCGAAGTTCTTTCGCAGGTTAATAATGCAGTTACACTGCATAACACTTCTTTATTCTACTCCCAACACCTATACCAATATTCATATACATTTTTACCTTGTTTTTCTTCCATAAAATTTTCGATTGTGAAAAGGGCAGAAAGTGCTTCAAGGCCAAAGCATCAGTATCAAAATCTTTGAAATATTACATTTCCATTAAATTTAGGTAAAAAAACAACCCTTTAATTGTAACTTTTTTTTACCCTTGCTACCTTGGTGTAACTTGCTCCTGAACAGGGGGTGGGTAATTAAATATGTTCGAATTAACAACAGTTTTTAGAACATAACTAACAGAATAACTAGCTGATTGATGCGCCAATGAGTGCATAACGAAAGGATTACGCAATGTTAAAACACAATAAAATAGTGCTGTTATTAAGTGGTTTAGGGGTCGTGGGAAATGCATATGCTATCGACCCCCCCCAGAACCTCACACAAGAAACATCTAGCTTTTATGAAGATGACGCTGAATTTAATCAAACTGCAGCTGGATCTGAAGAAGGGTGGGGCTGGCAATTAAAAACATCGGCGTCAGCCAATATACAGTGTGATACCAATACGGACTGTGGAGGTGGGGGGCCAATTGACCCACCACCTGATGTCGCGCCGTCAGTGCCGAAAAGTATTGCGGTACTTCGAACCAAGGGAAGTAATTCCGTAGAAGTAAAGTGGCAAGGTGGCAGCGCAGGCCAAGGATCGAATTTCCACTACGAGTTGCGTCAACAATATAAAAATGAAATACCGCAAGATAGTGAAACCCAAACCCAGACGGCACCCTCAAGCACCGTTTCAGTTGGCAATAACCTTAGCTCTATTCAAACTCCAGGCGCCGATAAAATCGTTAAATATGCGGTTAGAGCATGTAATAGTGTTGGGTGTAGTGCTTACAAAACGTCACAATATTATTCGATTAATGCGAACTATGATAATGGTGGTGCGGTAACCAAACCATTAGAAAGTGTGAGAACAAATTCTCAATTAGCCAGTAAAGGAAGCTATTCAACCTCAAGTACAAACCAAACAGAACAAGAAACGGCACTTGCTGCGCTAAGTAAAGGCTACGATGCACTCAAGGGGGAGGTGTACGGGAATTCATGCTGGGATCTATCTGGCGCCGCTCAACTCGATTCTGTACAGTATATTAACGATCAAAAATACTCCTTCAGCCAAGTAGATACTTATGAATCTCTCGCTACAACACTAGATGTTAAGCGTTCAGGAGGCGGTTCGATATCGTTTGGTGGTTTTTCTATCGGGGGCTCAGGAAGCTCTTCGTTGTATAGCGAAACATCCAAGGTGACTGAGAGCTCTGTTATTGTTTCGTCCTTCATCGATAAACAAAATCGATATCAAGCTAAACAAGCCCTCACTTTAGGGATGTCTACTCCATACGTTAACTACTTAGTGAATAATCAGCCAAAAGAGTTTCGTAAATTCTGTGGTGACAAATTCATTGATACAGTCACTACAGGAAGGAAAATCCTATTCACGATCCGAGTGGTAAGTGAAAGCAGTAGTTATAGTGAAATAAAGAGCAAAACTCTTGAGTTAAAAGCATCACTGGAAAGTTATAGCGCGGATGGTAATTTCAGCTCTAGCGAAGCTAGTAGTTTAAATGAGGAGTTTAAAGGCTACACATTTGAAATTATAGGTACGCAAACCGGTGGATCAGACTCCGGTAACCTTCTGAGGCTTAATAGCATCACAGAATATATGACTGTGCTTACCAGTTTTGCCAATAGTAATGATGAAGATTTAGTCAATATAGAGTCAACGGAACGGGATTACCCCATACCAAGCGCTTTAGCTGGCACGAGCCATTTTGATGTATTTTCTGACTACACTGAGTATCGCGACATATTGCAGACTTGGGGTCGGTTAGACAGCCAGTTGGAACGACGTTGTTGGATGTTAGATTTGAACGGAATTGACCCAGACGCAGTAGGCCAAATTGAAGAAGCAATGGGGCTAAGTTTCTACGAAGGAAACGTTAGTCAAAGAGATTTATGTGACTCTGCGAAAGATATGGTCGACCGCTTTGTAAACTATTGTTCAAATCAAGGTGAGTGGAATAAGTGTTTTCTTCCCAATTCTTCGAACTGTATCGATTCTATTAATAACGGATTGTGTATGCAGCGTCCTGAACTCATAAGTTTTAAAGGATTTAGACTTGAACAAGTACGTTTAGATTTAT
>NZ_BAEP01000005.1 GCF_000315015.1 Paraglaciecola mesophila KMM 241
CTGATTAGTCGCTTTCATATTTAATTAAATGAATGCTTTATAGGCATCTAGCCATTGCGGTTCATTCTTAGATAACGCTGAGACTCTATGGGCTACTCTGAGATAACCCCACACGCGACACGCTCGCCGCCACCACCAAGTGCTTTGGGAGAGTCAGAATAGTTATCACCGCCCGCGTGGATCATGATGGCTCGGCCTTCAATGTCCTCTAACTCTAATTCAGGTGCGAACACTGGCTGAGTGGCTTTACCATTTTCATCTACATAAAGTGTGGGCAAATCACCTTCGTGACCTTTTTCAGACCACGGCACACTATGCTTGTCTGTTTCTTCAGGATCAAAATGTCCCCCAGCCGCCCCACCAAGTACATTTTTGCCATCTTTAATAGCGGACGAACAATCACCGTTTTGGTGGATATGAAACCCATGGATACCTGGCGTTAATCCGCTTAAGTTAGGCGTAAAAACCACACCGTCATCGTCATAGTCCTGCACCATCACGCTGCCGATGCTCTCACCTGTACTCAGGTTATTCATCACCACTTTTTTACCTTCTTCATGATGCGCTGCAAAGCTTGTTGAGCTAAGAGCCAAAGAGATTGATCCCACTAATACTGGTAATAAAAACTTCTTCATAACGTCCTCCAAAATTTGCGACTGAAATTACCGCAGGCATTGAGTAGCCGAGATACGGTAAAACTTGTTTGACACAGATTTGGGAGCATAAAATACACCAATCCTGCATATATGTTGACTGGCCCCTTAAAGCTGTCTATTTCAAGGGCGTTAGCTCAACCTGTCTCCTTTGCCGTCTATTTATTAAGCCCGGTGAACAACAGGAAAAAGCATTTATTTACATAGATGGATGAATAATTTACATAGCCTTAGCAATGTCTTAGCTAACATGTACGGCTATTTCTTTCATGTTGCGTAAATTTATGCAAAATTACCCTCGGTTAGATTTAACTTGCATCTGTGTAAATTTGATACCTCAATGTAATTATTATCCAATTAGGAAGGAGATCACATGAGCCTTGAGCACGGACATCATTCAATAACAGTTGAGGACAATATAATTGTAATTGAACTGGCAGGTAGCTTTAATGAATACGGTGCCAAAGCACTTACCGACGATATAAGAAGGACAATTAAGAAGTTCAAAGGGGCCCCTTTCTGCATATTGCTAAACGACTTCGCCTTAGAAGGGATAACGCCAGAAGGCTACAAAAAAATCGATGAGTATAATGTGTGGCTAAATACTCAAAATATGATTGCTAAAGCAACGGTGGTCAAAATTGACGTATTGTTAAAAATGGAGAAATCACGTATTCCTGCTAGAGCCCAGCAAAATATTAAATCCTTTAGAAATATGCCTGACGCCATGCATTGGCTAAAGATACAAACAAAACGCACCGATACATAACAGGTGGCGTTATGCTCAATTATTTCTCTTCACCTACGACACTTATACTTTGTGCTATGCAACCTATTTAATAGTATACAAACCTCTTGATTTCAAACGCAGATAACCAACATATACGCACGTTAAACAGTGACCGAGAATTAGAAAGATGAACCGTATGGAACTACCAAATGGGAATTATTCAATCGTGGTTGATGAGCACATCGTAACGGTTTCCCTTACTGATAGTTTTATCAGGCTGGCGCAAAAGCCCTTACGAATGACATGAAACGTATGATTTTCCACCTCAAAGGTAAGTCATTTACCATTATGTTGATTGACACAACTGTATAAGGCAACGCACCAGACGCACACGAAGAGACCAACAAAAATAATGGATGGTTGAGCGAGCAAAACCTAATAGCAAGAGCCTTGGTGGTTCCTTCCGGTGCCATTCGTAAAATTAACGATGTCCGTATTCCAGCGAAGACGAAGCAAAACGTTTGCAGCTTTGACAATGTATCTGATGGTCTTATTTGGTTGAAGAATTGGGCAGCTACAGACGACAAACCGGAAAATTAGTATCTAATACCCTTTCAACAATATGGAGAGACTCTTGAGTATAAAAAACACAGCCCAAAATTACGGAACAATAGCGAAATGGTTACATTGGTCCACCGCCGTCTTGTTTATAGGCTCATACGGGAGTATCTACTATTCACGTTGGTTTTTAGAGCCCCGAACACCTGAGAGCTTCAATGCTTTACAGATTCATTTATCAATTGGCGTTACAGTCGCTGTTGTTGTGGTATTGCGCATACTTTGGCGCTCAGCAAATCCAATGCCTAAGGAAGAGCCCGGCTCAAAATTAGCGCACCTAGCAGCGCACCTAGGTCACTATGCTTTGTATGCTGTGATTATCGTCATGCCCATAACGGGATACTTAGGAACGGGCTCCGACATAAATTATTTTTTTATGTTCGAGCTGCCTAAATTTGAAAGCACGATGCTGTATCAACCTTTGGTTGAAAATGGCTTGGGTATGACATTTAGTGACTTTGAAAAGCCGATGGATTTTATCCACAAAGACTTATTAGGCGCTTGGATAGTGTGGTTACTGATCTTAGGCCATGTTCTCGCTGCGCTTTATCATCACTTTGTGAAAAATGACCGAACCTTAAAGAAAATGACCACAGGTAAGTAATTGCGCAGCACCTGAGCCTTATCACAAGCAATGATGCTTAACCTTTTAGTTACCGCACACTGTCACAAAAAACTGAGCATCTCTAAAAGATGCTCAGTATCATTTTTACAATGTGCCGGACGTTAAGCCGACTTAGTTCGCTTAAGCCTTATCGTGGCGCTTTTTCCCGTCACGTTTGGCGCGTTTTTCAGTCATCTCGTTAAACTTTTCAAGTTGCTCAGCTGTTAAGATTTGCTGCACTTTGACACGCATATCAGCCATTTTCAGCACTCGTGCTTTTGCTCGTTCAGCACTTAAATCCGCGAGTTGATTGAGTTCTTGTTCATAATTGGCATCGCTGGCATCAAGCGCGGCTAATTGCGTTTTGATCGAGGTTTGAGTGCCTTTCTCTGGGCGGTCTGCTTTCATTTCTTCTTTCAACGCTTTAAGTTGATCTTTTTGCTCATCGCTTAAATCGAGCGCACGTACCATTTTATGAATGGGTAAGAAGCCTTGGCCTCTGTGACCGTCAGAATGCTTTCCACCCGCAAAAGCTGTTGTTGCAATACATGCACTTAATAAAACGCCAGTAATTAATTTTTTCATCTTAATATTCCTACTTGGTTTGGGTCATTAAAATAAATGACGTGGGTAACAGGTTTGTCTAATCAACAGGACTCAGTATGCACATTAGGTTCGATAAGTAGGGTTAAGCTAGTGTAAAGTTCAGTAAAGTTGAACCCAGTTGAAAGTAAAGCGGTTAATCTCCCCCTATGAAAAATGAAAAATACAAAATCTTACTAGTAGACGACGATGAAACCCTTTGTGCCTTGCTGAGCGAGTTTTTGCAAGAAGAGGGATTTGAAGTTGAAACGCTGCATTCGGGCAATGCCGCCACAGAGCGCTTATTGCAAAGTGATGAATTTGACACAGTAGTGCTCGATATAATGATGCCAGGCATGTCCGGCTTGGACGTATTGCGTAACGTGCGCGCTAAACGCCAGGTTCCCATATTAATGCTAACCGGACGTGGCGACGACATCGACAGAATTGTAGGTCTTGAAATGGGCGCCGATGACTATTTAGGCAAACCCTGTAACCCAAGAGAACTCAGTGCACGCATTAAGGCCATCATTCGTCGCACCGAAAATTCTCTTGCTAACGGCGCACCGGGCAAAGCGATTGTGCATACTCTATTACATGGAATCGAGCTCGATACTGGCACACGTACCGCGGTTGTAAATAACAATATTCTGCCCTTAACCAGCGCAGAATTTAATGCATTGAGTTTATTAATGGAGCGTGCAGGGCAAACAATTACTAAGCAAGACATGACCCAAGAAGTATTAAACCGCCCCCTTGAAGCTTATGATCGCGCCATGGACGTGCACATTAGCCGAATTCGACAAAAACTATCCTCAGAGGGGATCAACGACGTGATCAAGTCAATTCGCGGGGTGGGCTATCAAATGTTAACCGAGCAACAACCAGCCCAAAGCGACGATTAATCATGGTAAGATTTAGCACTTTATTAGGGGCTATGTATCACAAGCTAGGCTTCAGACGCTTGTTCTGGCGCGTTTTTATTTGGTTTTGGCTATCCAGCTTGTTGGTGATGTTTGCCACCAGCTTTGTGATCATCAGTAAATATTCTTCAGAAGACTATGCCAAACGCTACAGCAATGACGTACTCACCCAAGCGGAGCGGATCGTGTGGCGCTATGAACAGACGTTGGTCCCACAAGCGAACCGATCGGTAAAATTAAAAAATTGGATCAATAAAAAAGAGAATCGCCGCGGCCATCTAATGTCGATGCTGATAATGGATGACACTAAACAGCGCATTTACCATTACCGCCTGAACAAAGTAAAACCTGAAGACCGTCTCGCGCATTCGGTGTTTGGCCCTTCGGGGCGCAGCTATCAAGTCTTCAGCAAAAAACCACAAGCGCCGAGGATATACACGCAACTGATGTATCGGTTTCAATCGTTGCAGTTCGTTTTTATCTTTTTTGCATCTGCATTGGTCAGTGCGTTACTCAGCTGGAGCATAACGCGGCCATTAAATTATCTCGGTTCATTTAGTCGCCACTATGCCAATAAGCAAGAAGTTGCGCCACTGCCGCGAGCGCTGCTCACCCGAGGCGATGAGGTGGCTGATTTAGCACAAGATATCGAATTTATGATCAATAAAACCCATGCGGCAGCCACTGCCCAGCAACAATTATTGCATGATGTATCCCATGAATTGCGTGCCCCGCTGGCCCGTTTGCAAGTATCCGCTGCACTTATCGAGCAGAAAAGCCCAGACAGTCGTCACGTTAAACAAATACACAATGATTGTTTGCGCATTGATCAGCTTATCCAACAGATCCTCGATTACTCTAAGCTTGAACAGGGTAACCCAGCCCAGGAGCCTTGTAATATTAACGCTTTGTGTGAGCAAGTGATTAAGAACATGGCCGTCACCTATCCAGATATTCCAGTGACATTCAAAGCGGATAACAAGGCACAGCTGAATGGCTACCCGGAAGCATTATTACAAGCATTCGACAATATCATTGGTAATGCCTGTAAATATTCATCTGACGGGCAACCAGTAGACATTAGCGTGAACAATAGAGAAAACAGTATCGTCGTCAGTGTCCGTGATCATGGACCAGGCGTGGATGAAAGTGAGATGTCTAAATTACTGCAACCCTTTTATCGCGCAGGCAATAAAATGCACACCAATGGTTTCGGATTAGGGTTGAGTATTGCGCTTAAGGCCATTAACAAACATCACGGAGAACTTCGTATTTCAACACCTGACGGTGGTGGATTGCTTGTTGAAATAATACTGCCTAGAGATACGGTTGCTTAGCATTTCGGGCTCTTTGCGCACGGCTGCAGAGCGCGAATATAGATTTGGTGTATTCATAGCACGCAGTAAAAACGCCTTTTTAGGCCAGTTCTTTAATGATAGACACAGACAAAGGCACGCTATTATCCACGAGTTTATCTTTATCTACCTGTGCCATGGCGTTAATAAACTTGGTACCCAGTACATAAGCTTTCGCATTATTGACGGCATCCACGGCTAACAACTCATCCCCGTTAAAATACCAAACTGAGAAACTATCAGGTTTATCTAACTCTTTGCGCATGACAACATCACCGTAGCCTTGTGATAAGCCCACCATTTGCAATTTAACATTATATTGATCCGACCAAAACCAAGGTACAGGCTGAGTTTTAAACGCGTTATGACAGATAGCAGCAGCGGCCACTTTGCCTTGATCTAACGCATTTTGCACTGATTCAAGTCGCAACCATCGTTGATAGTGCGGGTTAAACTGGGCGCAACAATCACCGATAGCAAATATACTTTGATCACTGGTTTGATTAGCTTCATTAACCACTATGCCGTTGTTGATCTCCAAATTGGCTCGTTCCGCTAGGGCAGTGTTCACTCGCACACCCACTCCCACAATGATGATATCCGCCGGGTATTCGCTACCATCACTGCACACAACGCGATTATCAGTAGCGTTTGTTTTTATCTCACTGACATTTTTGCCGTTATGTACCTCTACGCCGTGCTGGCGGTGCAAGGCATAAAAGTAGTCAGACATAATAGGTGCAGTCACCCTTGCCAATAACCTAGGCTCTCGTTCAAGCACCGTCACTACCGCGCCAGATTTTCGCAACGAAGCGGCAGTTTCAAGCCCCACATAGCCCCCGCCAATAACAACAACACGTTTTTGTTCACTGGTTTTAAACGCGGTGGCAATGGCAAGTGCATCATCTGCTGTACGTATAGTGTATAGGTGCTTAGCAGTGTCAATCCCGGGGATGGGCGGAATGATAGGACTTGCCCCAGTGGCTAGTACCAACTGGGTATACGGATGGCGCGTACCATCATCAAGCAAAACCTGTTTATGCTCACTTTCAACCTCCACCACCCTCACCCCTAGCACCAAGCTAATGTCCGCTTTTTGATAACCTTGTTCAGGTTTCAGCAATTGGCCTGCAGGTTCATCTGCGATCAAATGAGTTTTTGACAGAGGTGGCCTGTGATACGGAAGATTACAGTCTGCATCAATAAGGGCAATACGCCCCTCGTAACCCTCTTTACGCAAGGCAAACGCTAGATTAACGCCACCATGACTTGCACCAACTATGATGCAACTTTGTTTGGAAATCGTTGTGCTTGTCATGACTCAGTCACCTTTTATGCTCATTAGTATTCTATGCCAACTCATATTCATGGGTACGTTGCTTGGGTACAAAGTAGGTTATTGCGCTCTAGCCGGCTACGGTCAGCACCAAACCATCTAGCGCTGGCGTAATGTCAATTTGACAACACAGACGGCTGTATTCATTCGCGTCATCGTCAAGCTCTAGCATGTCTTTTTCAATCTCACTGGCTTCGCCCACTAAAGCAAACTGCTCCTGTGCCACATGCACATGACAGGTTGCGCAAGAGCACACGCCTCCGCAGTCCCCATCAATACCCGCAATATTGTTTTCTACTGCTAGAGCCATCACTGAACCGGCCTCGCCTTCGACCACAACAGGAATATTGTTTTGTGTAATAAATGTAATTTTTGCCATTTTCTCATCCTTTCTATTTTTCGCTTTCACGCGCGACAATCAAGCACGCGGATCGCTGGTAAAGTGAACTACCCACTTGATGAGTAGTGTGGGAGTTTATCGAGGGTGAATGTTTATGTTCAATTGACGAAACCCAACTTTACGTTCAAATTCGCCCAAATTTTCAATGTTTTCTTCAAAATCGATAATGTCGATTGAGCCCACTTTAGCAACCAAGGTTTCAATCAATACCCGCATAATTTGCCTAGCATGGGTGGCCCCTAAACAATTGTGATGACTGAAACCAAAGCTCACATGTGGGTTTAACTTTCTATCTAAGATAACGTCATTCGGCGATTCAAAAACACTTTCGTCACGATTAGCCGATGCCCAGCAAAGGGACACACGGGAATTAGCCTTAATCGCATGTTCGCATACTTGAGTGTCTTGCGTGACCACTCGGCCCATCTGAGTGAGCGGCGTGAAATAACGAATAAGTTCCTCAATCGCACGGCCAATAATTTCAGGCTCCTTGCGTAATCTGTCTAATGATTCAGGGTGCTGTGCAAAATAGCTAATGGTGTTGGTCACTGCATTAATGACAGTATCTCGGCCACCAGCGAACGTTAAAATCATGATCCCTTTGATTTCTTCGTGTGTTAGCTTTTTGCCTTCAACCTCTGCGGCTAACAATACACTGTACAAATCGCCTTCTGGATTGGGGGATGAGGCCTTTATTTTTTCATCAATGTAATCATATAAGATGGCCGCTTTGTCGCCATCTAGTGGGTCATCTTCACTGCGAAACACATGCGTACCCCAGCTAATCCAGGTATCAGCTTCACCGACATCGGTATTAAGTAATAAGGTAAGCGCACGCGATTGCAGGCATAGAGCAAAGTCTTCAACCACGTCAATGCTCTCGGCCTTTAATACGTCATCAACCAAGGCATTCACTTGCTGAGCCAAAGTTTCTTGGTAATGCTCCTCCAAGGGGCGTTTAAACCAAGGGTCAAGCAAGGAGCGAAAAGAGCCGTGTAATGGCGGGTCTACTTCGAAAGGTATTTGCCTCGTGTCGCGAATATTCACTTCAGAGGGGATAACGATGCGACCTGGAGTAGCACCAGATTGAAAGGTCTTCCAGTTGTGCGCTGTCTTACGCACATCTTTGAGGCGTAAAATCATGGTCACAGGATCATCTTGATCGTTCATATGCGCACACCCACTTGTCACGCGAGCGTCTTTAAACGGATCAGAAGATTGGTATTTTTTCATTATTAGCCCCATGCAGTCTTAATGTCGGTAACAACTGTTTAACAACTTGAGGGCTATATTAAGAGCGTAAAAGAAAGATAAATACCTAGATACTCACCAAAAGTATCAAATTTCGACCTTGATTGAAGGGTAATGAGCTAGAAATAAGCATATATGCCCGAAAAATAACATATTGATGTACACATAATCGTATACGAAGGCCGGTTAGAGAATAACGACTTCTAGGCGGTTTCTGCCATTAACATTCTTCGGTTTATATCGCTGCGGTACTGATAAGGCGTTACGCCGTAGTACTTCTTAAAATGAGCGATGAAATGGGATGGGCTGGAAAATTCCATCTCATAACTTATTTGAGTGACAGAGTAATTGCTTTGACCAAGCATTCGCGCCCCATGGTAGAGCTTGTGTTGCAAAATATAATTGTCGTAAGTGTGGCGAAAGACACTTTTGAATAAACGAGAAAAATGAGAAGTCGATAAGTGACATTTTTCAGCAGCCTCTCCCACCGATAAATTAACATATTCATCGTGTTTAAATAGATTAATCACCGGCAACAAACGCGAAAATCCTTGAGATTGTTTTAGAGTATGCTCGCTATTTTGAGTCACCGCTTGCGCCTGATCTGCAATCCACAAAAGCAATAATGACAGTAACGCAAGGCTCTTATCACTACGAGGTTGCTGCTCGAAACATTCCACTAGCCACCGAGTTTGCTGCTGTACAATCAAGGTATTCTTGCTGTCCATTCTCAGATGCATGCCGCGGTTAAACAAAGGCTTGATGGATTGAAATTGCGGCAAATTAAGAACCTCAGGTAAGAACTGAATCAGGTACCAAGACTTAGCCTTAGGGCCTATCTCATAATTATGTACCTCTAACGCGGGTGTTAGCACTATGTCGCTATTCTGTAATGCAGAGTCCCCTTGACTTGAAAAGTAGCTGCCCTGAATGTCTTCAAAAATAATCAGTTCATGTACCTCATGAAAGTGCATCAAACACGAATACGGCTCTTCGTCTTGATAACTCACTTTTTGAATATCGAACAAGTATTCTTTGGCAATACACAAAGGCTCACAATAGACATTTTGTTGCTTCATTGAAATCTCATTGTTAACAGTCAATCACTAGCAATGTAAATCAGTCTACCCTCATTTGTGATACTTTGTCACCGGAATGTGACATAAATTCCTACGGATCCATGCTCTAATTTTGACACTTTTACAGAATAGAAACCGTTAAGAGAGCCCCTTATGCAACCAGTGGTACACCAATCCAAAGCAATCTTGTCAAATGGTAGAGGCCAATATGAACTGGTCACTTTGCAGGTGTCAGCACCAGGTAAAGGTGAAGTGCGAGTCAAAATACAGGCCTCTGGTTTGTGCCACACCGATTGGGACTCAATTCAGAATTGGGATAAAACCTTTGTTGTTGGTCATGAAGGAGCGGGCGTAGTAGACGCTGTTGGTGAAGAGGTCACCGGATTGAGCGTAGGCGATAAGGTGATACTTAATTGGTCAATCCCCTGTGGGGACTGTTTTGCTTGTCAGCAAGGAAATGTACACATTTGTGAAAATAACTCGCCGGTGTGCGGTAATGGCCTTTGCGGACATGCACACGACAGCGCTACAACGCAATCAGGTAAAGCAATCGAGCGTTCATTTCATTTGGGGACGTTAAGTGAATACACAGTTGTCAAAGCAGCGGCGGTCGTTAAATTCGACCATGATATCCCCTTTTCATCTGCCTCTATTGTGGGTTGCGGGGTAATGACAGGCTATGGCTCTGTGGTTAATGCAGCGCACGTTAAAGCAGGCAGTACGGTGTGTGTCATTGGCTGTGGCGGTGTGGGTTTGAACGTGATTCAAGCGGCGCGTATATCTGGCGCGCGAAAGATCATCGCAATTGACATCAATCAGCAACGACTCGAGCAAGCCAAAGCGTTTGGTGCCTCCCACGGACTTATCTCTATTCAAAACGATCTGGATTTTGCCCAAATGAGTGCACTAGTAAAAGAATTGACCCAAGGACGGGGAGCCGATTATGCGTTTGAATGCACAGCTATTCCCGCGTTAGGCTCGGCTCCGTTAGCGCTTATTCGAAATGCGGGCACTGCGGTACAAGTTAGCGGTATTGAACAGCGCATTGATTTTAACTGTGAGTTATTCGAATGGGATAAAATTTACATCAACCCTTTATACGGTAAATGTAACCCACAAACGGACTTTCCAACATTATTGGACTTATATTCAGATGGTCAACTCAAGCTCGATGAGCTCGTGACAAAAACCTATTCACTGGAAAACGTGGCTGATGGCTTTGACGATATGCTCAATGGGCGTATCGCTAAAGGCGTTATCATATTTGATTAATCAGGAGACCCCCGTGAGCATTGAACGACTAGAAGTATCAGCCCCTGAATATAGCCCGTCAAAGACACAGTTCCTGACTGTCCATTCTAGCCATTTAGATGGACGCCACGATATCAGCCTTTATAATGCTTACTCAACTAAGCGAGATATCCCAGTCATTCTGTTTTTGCACGGTGTGTATGGCAACCACTGGGTATGGATGAATTTAGGGGGCATACATCAGGTTTATGACGCCCTGCGAAAGCAAGGTTTACAGGAGTTCTTACTGGTGATGCCATCGGATGGGGGGTTAAAAGATGGCTCTGCTTATCTGCCCCTCGGACAAAAGGGTGATTACGACAAGTGGATAATCGATGATGTCGTTCAGGCGGTAAAGCAAATAAAGGCCCCCTATGTAACAGATAAAAGCCGCTGGTATATTAGTGGCTTATCCATGGGCGGTTACGGCGCTTTGCGCTTAGGGGTAAAATATCCTGAGCAATTTAGTGCCATATCTGCTCATTCATCTATAACCCGCATTGAGGACATGGCGCAATTTGTCGATACCCCTTTGTCCTTTTATGATTGCGCCGATGCCAAAGAAACAAACATATTATATTGGGCCGAAAAAAGTGCCACTGTTCTGCCCCCTATTCGTTTCGACTGCGGCACTGATGACACACTGCTTGAATCGAACCGGTGGTTAAATCGCCAATTTCTTACCTTTGGCATCGATCACATGTGCCACGAGTATCCAGGGTCGCATCAATGGTCATATTGGCATGAGCATGTGGCAAAAAGCTTTCAGTGGTTTTCAAAGATTGAAAAAAGCTACGTTTAACGGCCAGCATTGGTTCTAATAAGGTTAAAAGCGCTTTGCTAACATCACACTTTGTCACTGCTACAAATCATGCATGAAACGCTGGGATCTTGGCAGGTAGTAGTTGTGATAGTTCAGTGACATTACGACCTGTTTTGCCCTGCCGATAATTTCATCGCGTGGTATTAGACCAATCACCCGCGAGTCCGCACTGTTATCGCGATTGTCGCCCATGGCCAAATAATAATAATTTGAGGGAATGTCTACCGCGCTGAAATTTGATAGCCCAGAACCGTTGTTAGCCACGAGAATACGGTGTTTTACGCCCAGCAGATCCTCCGTGATCTCACTAAAATCGTCTTTGTTGGCTGAATCTTCATAGTCAATTTGCTTGTCGTTAATAAACAGGACGTTATCAATTAATGCGACGGTATCTCCGGGCACCCCTATCACACGTTTGACCAGTCTTTTTTCTGATACCGCAGAGTCGAACACAATGATATCACCACGCATCGGGTCAGCTAACTTGTACAAAGAGTGATGTACGAAGGGCGTACTCAAGTCATAAGCTAATTTGTTAACGAGGATGCGGTCACCCTCGACTATCGTCGGTAACATCGAGCCCGTGGGGACTTCGTTCCAATCGGCCACAGCGCTTCTAAATACGCACATCAAAGCAATAAATAGCAACGTGCCTCTGTTGTGTTTATACATTTTTGTTAATTTGATAATCATCTTAAGCCTTGTTGTTTTAAGCATCATTCATCGGTGCAGTAATGCTGCTGTCGACTGCGTTTTGTCATCGCCACTCAGCTATTTAATATTGCAGTTGAGAACTAATAATGTCGTGTTAAATTGTTACCATTGATGTACAAATAGCAACGTTCATTCACATTAGGCTCATGATCTCCATTGATATTTGTGTGAAAAACAAGCGTTTAATCCTACCTATGACTTTTTACTCATGTAATAATTGAATACTATTTATACGGCGCTCTCTTTACGCACTTTTTTACGCGCTTATTCTACGCAAGTGTAAAACGCGAGTATCTGCTTAGCATTATGTAAACGGAGTTCATTTTGGATTGGAGGAAACAACTAGCACAGCAAAGTGCTATTTTTTTGTGCGTACTGCTATGCCAAGGCCGTGTTTCAGCTCAAGTAGGTGTTAACCCTTTTCACGTCGACCCAATTCCTATTTATACCGAAATCAATCCACTTAAACGTGCTATTGAGCTTGCCCGTAAGCAAGGCAAAATGAACAAAGCCGAAGCGCTCACCGAGCAGTTTCAGCAGCTAGCCGTTAGCAAAGACGACGCCTTAGCACTCGCTGATGTGTATTTTGAACAAGCAAGGAATACCATGGAGCGCAATCTTTATGCGCCCGCACATGACTTGTTAAATAAAGCCATTAATTTGTATCAAGAACAAGGCGATAAGGCCGGACTCGCTAGAGCATATCGTCAGCTCGGATTGACCTTTCGCTACCAATCTAATTACCCTCAGGCTTTAGAATACATCTATACAGCGATGCAAATCAGTCAGCAACAAAATGATACTTCTGCCGTCGCATCTACCTATAATAGTATAGGACTGGTGCTGGAGAAGATGGGACTCCTGGAAGGTGCAGCCCAAGCACATCAAAGTGCATTAGAAATACATCATGAGTTGGATGATAAAAATGGCATCGCCAGCGCCCTTTATAACCTTGGCGATCTTCGTCGCCTGATGGGAGATGACAAACTCGCTCTCACTTATTTTCAAGACGCTCTCAAAATAGATTTAGCCTCTGGGGATAAGAAGTACATTGCCTATAGTCACAATAAAGTGGGCTTCCAGTTCATTCAACTCGCCGATTATGAGCAAGCTAGATATCACTTAACAGAAGCTTTGACACTATTTCAGCAAATTGAAGCCCCAAGAGACACAGATTGGGCAATATTATCCATGGCCACCTTAGAAATGAATTTGGGTAATTTGATCCTTTCTCGCACCATGTTAAACGGTGTTATCGAGCGGGCAAATGATAAGCAATATAAGAGCTTATTGGTCGATGCTTATCGCACATCTGCACAGCTAGCCTTACTTAACGAAGACACCGAATTGGCGTTGCAGCATATTGATGCAGGGGTAATGCAAGCCAAAGATAATAATGAATCCCATGACGAAGCACTGCTGGAAGCGTTGCGGGTAGAAGTGTATCTGCAGGAAGATGCCCTTCGACAAGCCTTTAATGCACTGCTTTATCAAAAAAAGTTAGATGATGAAATACTCAACACCACTCGTATTAAAACTATAGCGACATTGCAATCTCAAACAGAATTCGTGCGCCGTGCACAACAAATTAAATTATTGGAAAAAGAACAGGCGCTATCTCAAGTCACTTTGAAACAAGCAAAATGGAGCAGAAACGTTTGGCTAGCGTCAATTGTCATCAGTGTCATTTTATTTGCCCTTGTATACGGTCGTATTTCCCAGCGCAGATTAAACAAGCGACTTACCGAAGAAGTGGCACTTCGCACGCTTGAATTGAGCCAGAAAAATGTCGAGTTACAAACCGCATATCAGGAAATGGAAGCCATTAGCGTAACCGACAAGCTTACTGGCATCAACAATCGGCGCTTTTTAGAAAATCATATAGTGGCTGATTTGGAAAAAAGTCAGCGGCTCTATAATGATTGGCGAGATGGTAAAACCCCCTCCCCTCAACAAGGGGATATTGTCGTTTTCATGATTGATATGGATCACTTCAAGCGGGTGAATGATGAACACGGTCATCATGTTGGTGATGAAGTGTTACAGCAACTTACAAAGCGCCTAGCACGTGTATTTAGGCAATCAGATTATTTGGTCCGCTGGGGCGGTGAAGAGTTTGTTGGGATTGCGCGTTTTATAGATCGCAGTGACGCGCCTTTATTAGCTCAGCGCTTACTTAATGAAGTCAGTGCTAATGCATTTCGCCTTTCAGATAAGGTAAAGTCTCATTACACCTGCTCTATCGGTTATGTGTGTTATCCGCCGATTTTAGAACACAGCCAGCAAACAGATTGGAAAACCTTGATAGCCCTAGCTGACGTATGCTTATATCAAGCCAAAAAAATCGGACGCAATGCATGGGTGGGCATTGAAAAGGTTGACCAACCGACGTTGAACCTTATTGAGCAGTGTGCACAATATTTTGAGGACTCGGCTCACACTAACAAAATAACCGTGTTGACCTCGCAAAAATCGTCCTAAGCGAATAATTTATCACAGTGATGATCATGTAACATTTCTATTGACTCGTACGTCTTCAATCCCCATGTTAATTTTTTGTACCCAATTCATTCATCATCTCTTCGAGCAACGATTTTGTCTGTCGTTTTCGAAGAAAACCACGACAGGATCAAAAAAGTGAATAAAACCAAACAACTATTTACCCATATTTCGTCACAAGGCGAACTCAATATCACGCTTAAAGAGGTCGACGTACCTAAGCCAAAACCCCATGAGATAGTGGTGCAAATGCACGCAGCGCCAATCAATCCGTCTGATATGTGGCCCATGTTTGGTCCGGCGGATCTATCAAAAGCAACGCTAAGCGATGACAAAACAACCCTAACTGCTCCTGTACACCCGGGTATGTTACCGCGAATTAAATCGCGATTAGACCAGACCTTGCCTATCGGCAATGAAGGTGCCGGTGTGGTTGTGGCTGCTGGTGATAGCGAAAAAGCTCAAGCATTATTAGGCAAAACAGTGGCTGTGTTAACGGGCGCTTGTTACACCCAGTATTGCTGCGTTCCTATTCAAGCCTGCATTGTACATCACGATGATACGACGCCATTGGCGGCGGCCTCGTCATTCGTTAATCCGTTAACGGCATTGGGTATGGTTGAAACCATGCGCATGGAAGGGCATAAAGCATTAGTACATACCGCTGCAGCGTCAAGCTTAGGCATTATGCTGAATAAAATTTGCCTCAAAGAAGGCGTACAGTTGGTCAACATCGTTCGTAAACAAGAACAAGTAGATTTACTAACAAAGCTAGGGGCTAAATACGTTGTTAATTCTACTAGCGAGACGTTCAAAAAAGATTTGTACAAAGCGATAGATGCAACGGGTGCAACCCTCGCATTTGATGCAATTGGCGGCGGAGAACTAGCAAGTGATATTTTATCTGCTATGGAAGCGGTAGGTAGCAAAGATGCTACAGGATTCAATACTTACGGCTCCTTGGATAACAAACAAGTGTACATATACGGCGGTCTTGATTTCTCACCTACCACACTCAATCGCGCGTTTGGCATGACGTGGAGCGTCGGCGGTTGGTTATTGATGCGCTTCTTAGGCAAATTAGATGCCAGCAAAGTGGCTGAATTACATCAACGCGTAGCAGATGAAATCAACACAACGTTTGCGATAGAATCAAGCGTCGAGCTGACCTTTGAAGAAGCCTTAACCCCGCAAACGGTTGTTAAATATTTTGCTAAATCAACTGGCGGTAAGTATATATTGAACCCTAATATGGGTTAACTTATTGCCTGATGTTTCACTGAGGGTATCGCCCTCAGTGAGCTATTTCTTCCTTCCGTCACTTCGCCCTGCGTAGTGAGGCTACACCCTGCTATAACGCTCAACTTCTAGCCCCTAGCCTTATCCCTTCAACACGAATTTGATTTTCAACTGTATTTTATTACTATCGATACATTGATAATAAAACCGTGTTATGGAAAACTTTCAAAATCATATTGAAAGTGAAGAATGCCCTTTGAAAAACCTGCATGATTTAAGAATATTCTGTGAAACCGCACAACAAGGCAGCTTATCGGCTTGCGCTAGAAAAATGGACTTGTCTCCTGCTGTGGTTAGCGCTTCGTTGAAACGTTTAGAAGCCGATCTTGGTGTTCTATTATTTATTCGTTCTACTCGAAACCTGCGATTAACCCAAAAAGGCGAACAGTTTTTACGCTATTGCACTGACGCTCTTGCTATTTTGGATGAAGCCACCACACAAATGCACAGTGAAGATGCAGAGTTAAGCGGTGTGATTCAGCTTTCAGCCCCTTCAGATTTAGGACGAAATTTACTACTGCCGTGGCTTGATGAGTTTATGGCGCTACATCAAAAATTGGAGATACGACTGCAGTTATCTGACAGCCCAGCGGACTTATATAGTCAGCCAGTCGATTTAGCCCTGCGTTACGGCAAACCAAAAGACTCCGGCTTTATTGCCATCCCTATCGCCCCTGATAATGTTCCGGTATTGTGTGCTTCACCCAGTTATATTGAACATTTTGGCTCGCCCAAAACGTTGCAAGAACTCACGCAACACAATTGTTTATGTCACGGACACAATGATACTTTGCATACCCGCTGGGTGTTTAATAAAGACAACAAAAACACCAGCATAGATGTAACCGGTAATCGGCAATGTAAAGATGGCGACATCACACGCAAATGGGCCATTGCCGGAAAAGGCATTGCTAGAAAGTCTCACTTGGATATCGTTCAAGACCTAATACAAGGGCGATTGATTGAGCTTGATGTAGATGGTTGGCAAGGCGAAACATTTCCCCTTAATTTAATTTGTGCTGAAAGGCGCTTACTCAGCCCAACGGTGAACGCATTTAAAATCCACCTACAACAAAAGGTCGCTGCGCTGCTTACGCAACTTGGACGCAACAAACTGACAATGAAAGCCTAGCGCTGCTATATAGGCCTTAGTGTCACATTTGCTATAAAAGAAACTCGTTGGTATTCAACCGGTAGCCTACCCCTTTGACCGTGAGGATCCATCTGGGGTTATCTGGGTCTACTTCGACTTTTTTCCGCAGTAAATGCATATACTGATATAAATCCGACTTGTTTGCGCGCCTCGTATCTGGCCATAGTTTCTCAATAATCTTTTCGGTGCTGCAAACATGGTCATGCACTTGCGCTAACAAGGTAAACAATTTGAACTCTTTGCTGGTTAGCATCACATCTTTGCCCTGACAAAATACCGTTCTACAGTTGTGATTTATGACAAATGGTCCAACCACGTACTGCTCTTCTTCATCTAGCATTGCGCTATTAAGTACCATTGGTTGTAAGTTACTTTTCACAGAACCAAATATCGCAGGAATACCACGTCTATCAATAGCATTTCGCCGTTCACTATTGCGTCTCTCTTCCCTTTGATGACTGTCATTTGCAATAACCTGACTGAGATATCTGTCTAAACGGCCACTTAAATCCGTCTCGTCAAAATAGTTTACCCAGGATAAGTGCGGATGAAATCCTGCGTCACTTTTGCGGTAAATAGCACATATGGGGATCTCTGATTGAATATGAATTTGCTGCAGTACTTGAAGATGCGATGCCATTGATTGTGCCGATGCCGCTCGCAAATCGATCAATACCACCTTACATACATGATTGACGCTTTCAATATTGAGTGGATGCGTCGGTGAAACAGAGCGAAATGAAAAATTATTGGCAATGCTGATACCTGTGAGTAAACCGATTAAAAAGCTGTCGTTTGATATCACCAGCACGCCTTGCTGTGCTTGAGTAAGCGTCATGATCTCATCCTTTAATTGTCTTAACCAGATGGACCCTACTCACAAGACAGCCTAATTTGAGTAAATAAAACAGAATCCTATTCTGAAATGTCTGATTAATTCACGTAGCCCTCAGAGGATAGCAATAACCGAACCACTTAAATTAACATTAAGTAATACTGACACTTAATCTACACCTTAATTATATTAATTATTGTCATCAGCCTTTCATGTAAAAAAAACCGACATGTTAATGTGCAGAATTTTTTAATTATTTAGCACTAACATAAGCATTCATTCAAAAAATATGTTCATTCATTGTTTATATACTAATTAACAAGATTTCTTTAAGTTAAAATTTCGATAAATAAAACTGATCTATACCGCTCAAAAAAAGAGAGTTTATTTTACCTAAAAATTAAAAAACCAAGCCAACACTGACCCTTAAAGCATTTTTTGAGGTTAATTTAATCTGTGTTTAATGGAATTTATAGTTTCCAGTTAACTACAGTTGATGCGGGAGATTAAGAACAAGATAAATGTTCAATTTCCTTTTTCATAATTTGAATATTAAGGCGTTGCTATTTTCAGAGTGATGAGCAGTGAATGGTAACCAATCGTTTTTTAATGGAGCATAAAAGATGAAATCATTTAATAAAAGTTTATTAGCAGCAAGCATGGCTATCATACTCGGTTCAGCAACCAGTGTGTGGGCAAATCCAACCAACACCGCAAACGAAGTTGCTGATTCCCAAACAGCGACAGCCAGTGCTGATAGCACCGGAGACTCTTCAGCTGCGGCAAATGAGAACTCTACCGCCAATACCGACAACAGCACTGACTCTTCTGACAACAGCGACGCAAGTTCTGCCTCAGGGTCTGAAGTTGCAGCAAATAATGGCAGTATGGCCGCAACCGACAACAGCGATAACTCTGATAACAGTGATAAATCCGATGGCAGCTACGCCTCGTCTACCGATTCTGCCGCTAACAACGGTAGCATGGCCATGTCAGACCGCTCTAATAACTCGGATAACAGCGATAACTCTGATAACAGTGACAAGAGCGATGGCAGCTCAGCGACCGCAACCGATACCGCCGCGAACAACGGCAGTATGGCGATGACTGATCACTCAGATAATTCGGATAACAGCGACAAGTCTGATAACTCGGATAATAGCGATAACTCCGACAGCTCAGACAATAGTAACAACTCCGATAATAGCGATAAGAGTGATGGTAGCTATGCGTCGGCAACCGACTCTGCGGCAAATAACGGCAGTATGGCAATGACTGATCGTTCTGATAACTCAGATAACAGTGACAATTCTGATAACTCCGATAATAGCGACAATTCTGACAATTCAGATAGCTCAAGCTCAGACAGCAGTGACAACAGTTATGCTATGGGCACCGAGGCGACTGCAAATAACGGCAGCACCGCCATGAGTGACCGTTCTGATAATTCAGACAGCAGCGACAACTCTGATAATTCTAATAATAGCGACAACAGCTATGCGTCAGCATCGGACGCAGCAGCCAATGGCGGCAGTACCGCTAGCTCTGACCGCTCAGACCACAGCATGGCAAGTGCCAGTGCGATGGGCTCTGCAGCCGCAAATGGTGCTAGTACCGCATCGGTAGACAACAGTGATAACAGCGACAACAGCATGGCCAGAGCCAATGCGATGGGTGCCGCTTCAGCCAATGGTGGTAGTACTGCTAGTACTGACAATAGCGACAACTCAGACAACTCTGATAACGCTGACAACAGCTATGCTAACTCTTCCATGGGAGGCGCATCTGCCAATGGCGGTAGCACCGCCAATGTTGATAACTCTGACAATTCTGACAACTCAGATAATTCAGACAACAGTGACAATAGCGATAATAGCTATGCTAATGCAGCCGAAGGTGGTGCCTCTGCTAATGGTGGCAGCACAGCAACCGTAGACAATAGCGACAGCAGTGATAACAGCGATAACAGCGACAATAGTTATGCTAATGCTGCCGAAGGCGGAGCGTCTGCTAATGGTGGTAGCACAGCCTCTGTCGATAATAGTGACAACAGTGATAACAGTGATAATAGCGACAGTAGCTCGGCCTGGTCAGAAGGCTGGGGAACATCTGCAGCGAATAACGGCGGTGTGGCCACCACGACCTACAGTGTCAATGATTCATACTTGACTGGCACAGTAACAGGCAACTACGTCACATACAGCTTTGATAATCAGTCAACCATTGCTAGTAACAATACTATGTCTGATACGTTCAATGGAACAGCTGGTATTAACCAAAACGTGCAAAACTTAGGACACAATGCCTTAGCTCAGCAGCAAGTATCCTTCCAAGGAAATGTCAATGTGAACCCACAATAAGCCCCTTATTGTAGGCTTCATTTTAAGGATAAATAAGTTACTGGCAAATACGCCAGTAACTTATTAATAAGGATACGAGCCATGAAGATATTATCGAGAGTTACCTGTGTATTATCTATGTTACCGTTACTTTTATTGGTTTCATTTTGTGCAACTGCACAAGCAAATATAGATGAAATACTACCGGTTTTGCTTGAAGATTTAGAGCAAGAACGTGGCATGGGCGGTGTGGTAGATGTGACAAACAGCAGCCACTTAGAGGCTGTACTTACCAACAATTACAATTCAAATAGTGTGACCGGAAATAACACGATTGACCGCGGCTCATTCAATGAAGCGGCTGGTGTTTTTTCGATTATTCAAAATACCGGTAACAATGTCATTATTCAGGACTCAACCATTATCACAGTGACCATTGCCCCTAATTAACGGATGAATAGGTGTACACATGAGACTTTTACTTTGTTTGATAATGCTATTAACGACTTACCCTGTTTTTGGCGGCTTGGTAGATTTTAACGGCCAATTTTCGATTAAAGTTTTCAGTATTGCTGAGTTACGCTTTAAAACCATTTATAAACAGCAATACGACTTCAGCTGTGGCTCAGCCACGTTAGCAAGCTTATTATCGTTCCATTACGATGACCAAGTGAATGAATTAAGCGTGTTTAAAGACATGTTCGAACATGGCAACAAAGAAAAAATTAAGCATCAAGGGTTCTCCTTACTCGATATGAAACACTATCTATCCCGTCGTGGCTATAACGCAAATGGTTTCAAAATCACCCTTGAACAATTAGCCAGTGCGCAGCTTCCTGCCATTACGATTATCAATAACAACGGTTATATGCACTTCGTGATCATCAAAGGCAGTAATGACTCCGAGGTGCTAGTGGGAGATCCAGCAGTCGGTTTAAAGTCGATAAAAATAGATGCTTTTCAACAGATGTGGGGAGACCGAATAGTGTTTGTTATACAAGACCAAAAGAACATAGCCGTTAATCATTACAAGAACGATCAACAAAATGATCATCTCGTTAGGGCAAACTTAGGTTTGGCCATCGACCATGCCAGCCTAGGGCTATTTAACGTATTACAGCCCTCCAGCGTTGACTTTTAAGTGAAGGACTCATATGAATATGCCAGCAGCCATTCGCACTGTAACGACTCACTTTAGCGTTATTAGCGTACTTTTCTTGGCAATCTGCACCTATGGAACTCACGCCCTTTCGGCTAATGAATTCACTGCTCATACTCATTGGGAGCCAGTTGCAGAAAGCGCGTTAGCAGAGCTTCGCGCAGGGTTTGTGCTGGGTAATGGCGTGGTGGTGGATTTAAATTTTCAAAAAAGCATATTCAGAAACGGCGAACTAGCCAGTTATTCCTATTTTCAAACCCCGCAAGACTTTGCGTTACTAAGCAAAGACCAATTTTCTTTACAATCTATTTTGCCTACCAATACATTAAATACCGTATTACAGAACACATTGGATAACCAAACATTATCGGCAATAACCAATATTGATATAACAATAAAGAACCTAGAACATGCAAAACAAGCCTTTTCCCAAGAGCAGTTATATAACACTTACTTTAACGCCATAGCGCACCAATAACACCTACTAGCATTCAACGTTAATAAGTGATCACTCAGCGAGAGTGCAAAAGGGCTTGAACAAGGCGCATGACTGAATGAATAGGTGCATCTCGCGATTAAATTGGTGAAGACTAAAACGTCACCGGCAGTCTGAAGTTCAAACGTGTGTCTTGTGCATCATCCGTCACACCGATCGCCAATGAAAGACTCACGTTTGTGGAGGGCGAATATCGAAACGAATAACCGATAATCAATTGGCCAATATCAAGCTGGCTTCCGTCTATTTTTATATCGTTGATCTTTGATTTCAACACATGTTTATGAGAATAACTCAGACTCATGGATGCCCGTTCATTCAACGATACCCCAAGGCCGAAGCTGATACCTGCGCTGTCACCTGGGTCAACATTTCCTACCTCCTCGTCTGTGTCCATGTTGTATCCATAGCTTAAATTTCCAAAAAACACACCGGGATCAGTCGCATAAATTGCAGTAACACTAGGTTGAATACTCACATAACCCGAGCCTGTTGGCAGCTCTGTGGGAAATACCGCTCCAGGGGTCGATTGCATAAATTCAACGTCAAATGGGCTAGTACCAGTTGGAATAGTCGCCACAAGATTTGCGACAAAAATGGGGCCTCCGTCTTTTGGGTTATTAAGTTGATAACGAGTGGACACTTCAATGTCCCCTAGCCCATGACCGTCAGCATTAAAAATTTCATCCTCACTCACTCCTATACTGACAGGTCGTGACCGCTGGCTGTCGCTTCGTGCTAGATAAGGCACTTTTAAATCGACTTCCCAGCGCTCAGTTATTCCATAACGGGCTGAAATACTGCCGATAAAGCTATGTCGTTTAATTTCTCGCAGATCGATAAGGCCCACAACTAACGCAGGTATGAAAGAAAAAGCATCTAAGAAAACCCGATTGTTATCTGTATATGAATAGCCAAAAGAAGGCTCTAAGACGAATGTGCCTTTCCCTGATAACACACCGCTAAAGGTATCTCCTAATTCAGGAATGGCGCTGGCGTCAATCGTATTTGACGACTTAGGTGGGGCTTGACCAACGGGCTTGTTTTGCGCCACATTCGGGGTTGTTGATTGCGTTGGCATAGGTTGCTTAGGTTTCGCTGTTGATGTGTTAGTACCTGCCACATTGTACGGCGTACCTTTATTCGGGCTTTTATTTGAGTTTTTATCCGCCCCCGTTGCCTGACTATTGGCCATAAGGGCATTCACCATGCGCGTTAATGCTTCTATTTTCTCACCTTGCTTGGCTAATAAAATGCGCTGCCGTTCGAGTTCAGTCTCGTATTGATTAACGGGTTTAACGTCGCTCGGAATATTCTGTGCAGCATAACTTGTTGACGATGTACTTAGCCAAAAAGCCAGCGCAACTTTTGATAATGTGAAAGAAAAAAGAGGGTTTATGTTATTTTCTGCGTTTTCCATAACTAATCCTTTATTCGTTTACGAAAACATTTAAACCTTTACAATGTGTAAATTAATTTATCTTTCATTAAAAATAGTGAATGAGTGAATAAAACTCAAATTTTAATCTATCAAATCTCACACTATCGAATTAAATAATAAGATTGAATAACTAAAAAACAGAAGTATAAAAAAACACCCAATACTATTAGTTAATATTGGGTGTTATAAATTTTAACGCACGTAAATTAAAACGGCGCTTTATTAGCTCAGTAAAAATGACCCTTAAAATACCTTTGGTAATTTAAACTCTGTAGCGATTAAAAGAAATGGTAGCTCAATTGCAGTTTAATCGTACGTTGTGTATTCAATGTTTCTGACGTAATACCTTGATCTCCCGTTGGAGCACCTAAAATAGCGCCTATGGGTGCCGCCGGCGGCCCGCTAAAATCACTTGCCCGTTCATTTGTGAGATTCTGCGCCACCAACATCACTTCCCAAGTATCGTCGTTAGAATATAAACCTAGGGTAAAATCTAACGTGGTTAAACTATCTGACGCGTAAGTTTCATTTATTTGACTGAACATACTGTCTCGGTAGCGCACAGAGCCGCTTGAACGCAGATGCATATCCCAAGACTCGAGCTCACTGGTGTAGAGGTAACCAATATTGCCGGTCCACTTTGGCGCTTGCGCTAAATCGCTGCCGTCATCTTTATGGGTTGAATCGGCAAAGGTGAGCGCTCCATTTAATTGAATATCTTGGGTAACTTGCCATTTACTGTCAATTTCAAATCCTTTTGATTTCACATCTGTGTTCTGAGTAATAAAACTGGCACTGGTACCTGTGACTAAAAATGAGGTTTCTTGAAAATCATCGATGTCGGTATAAAACAAAGCAATATTAAGGTTCATGCTGTTGTTTAATAGCACCATCTTCGAGCCTACCTCATAAGTGTGCGTTTCTTCAGTCGCCACTCGTGCCCCGCCATCTTCAACGTTTAATGACGGATTTGCGCTGCTCACTTCAGCAGACTCTGCGAATCCTCCTGTCTTGCTCCCTAGACCATAGGAGCTGTAAACAACAGTATTATCAGACCACTCGTATTTCACACTCACATTGCCATTTAAAAAACTGTCATCAAATGTTAAGTCAGACTCAAACGGAGGATTCACCACCGTATTCCAAAGCGTTGCAAGCTCACCTTGAATGCGATCAAACTGTACGTCTTTGCTTTCATTTGTATAACGTAAACCACCAGAGACCGTTAATTTGTCAGACAGATACGCATCTGATTGAATAAACGCAGACAGCGTGTCTGTTTGCTGTTTGAAATCATTGCCGAAAGACCCATTAAACAACTGGCCTGCGTTATCCGGTGGAAAGTTGGGAGTATTATAAAATTGCTCCTCTAAAGAATCCCAATCGCTCTGAAAGTAAAACAAGCCCATCATATAATCAAAGTCGTCTCTCCCCTCTGAGGCTAATCGAAATTCCTGTGAAAACTGATCATAGGTTTCTGCCCGTTTAAAGTACGTGCTGTAATAGTCAACTTCACCTGTAGTGACGTAGGTCAACTCGTCAAAGGCATTGCCAAAGTCAAAGTCGTCATAAAATAAAATGTCGTATTCAGCGTAAGAGGTAATAGAGGTGAGCGTAAAATCATCCAGACTTTTTTCAACGGTTAAATTGAATGAATCAACGGAGGTATCGTGGTAACTCTCTTCGTTGGGGCACTGTGTACATACCGCGCTTTTGGTGTCATCTAGTTGCGCTTCACCGATGACAGCCAACACGTCATCGCTGAAATAATTACCGTTATCAACAAACTGATAACCATTGCCAATACGCTCACTGTCTGAGTGTTGATAAACCCCCGTCACGGTAATTGAATCTGTGGGTTCATATAGCGCCGTAATACGCAGCCCAGTGTCGTTATCTTCTGGCACATCTCGCCCAGTAGCTAGATTTTCAACCCAACCGTTTTGGTCCACATAATGGCCGGCTATGCGCACACTAAAATTATCAGCCAACGGCATATCCAGCCCGCCATCGACCGTCCAACCGTCATTGACGAACTCTCGAGCCACCTTTATATTCCCTTCGAACACATCACTGGGCTTTTTAGAAATAACACTTATGGCGCCCAAACTGGTATTTTTACCCAATAGCGTACTTTGCGTTCCTTTAATAACCTCAATGCGCTCTACATCAAAAAAAGCTGCTGAGTACATACGCCCTTTTCCAACGAACATACCATCCTGAAATAAGGCAACCGATTGATCAAAAGACTGTGTACGAGCAGGCGTACCTAAACCGCGCAATGTCAGTGCTAAGCCGTCATCGGGCGCACGTGAAAACACCATGCCTGGCACTAAATCTGCCATCTCGAACAAGTCATCGATACCATATTCATCAAGTAGGGCACCAGAAACAGCCGTTACCGTCGCGGGCACTTCTTGTAAGGTTTGCACCCGCTTCTGAGAAGTGATTTCAATCACTTCTAGCGCAGGCCCTGCTTGTGCTTGAGCGTCAGCTGTCTGGCCAATCGCAACCGGCGAGATAGCGCCTGCCAGTACCGTCAATAAACTCGCTGTTATTCGATTAATTTTTATCATTTTTATGTGCCCGTCCTGTTTTTTTTATTTGTGACTCGCTCTAAGCAGTTCAATTCAACCACTATGCGATATATGTGTATCGATCGATTTTTAAACTACAGGCCACTTTATGCAGTGTCAAATTAATGTTTATTTTTTGTTAAAAAAATAATTAACACATCAAAAACTCATTAAAATGTGAGGGCAAGTTACTGTTAAACAGGATAAATACAATGAATTAACATCTTAAGACACGAATTTAACTATTCGTTGACATATAAAAAATTCATTGTTAATCTCGGTTTTCGATACAGATGTACCACATAGCGAACAGGTGAAATATGAAAATTAATGACATAAAACGAGTCCACAAAATTCCTAAAGTTGATATGGATAAAATGATCGATGAGGAAAATAAAAGTAACGATACCGGAATGCAGTTTTACGACTTAACCCATGAATGGGGTTTGGGTCAGCCTTGTTGGCCTTACTTTGAAGATGTCAAAATTGAGCGTCTTCATGGTCATTCACGTTCAGGTGTATTAACGCAAAAAATTACCACGGTTATGCATTCAGGTACCCACATTGACGCCCCGGCTCACGTAGTTGAAGGCACCCCCTTTATGGATCAAATGCCACTGCCAAGATTTTTTGGTGCAGGTGTTGTGGTGTCTATTCCAAAGAAAAAGTGGGAAGTTATTACGGCTGAAGATCTCGAAAACGTTCGTCCAAAAATTCGTGAAGGCGATATCGTTATTATCAATACAGGTTGGCACCATACGTATGCTGATTCTGCCGAGTATTACCATTATGGGCCGGGGCTGTATCGTGAAGCAGGTGAATGGTTAGCGAAGAAGAAAGTCAAAATGGTCGGTATCGATGTACAAGCACTTGATCATCCCCTGGGTACGGCAATCGGTCCACATGGCACAGGCCCTCTTATTCCGCACCTTGAAGACGAGTACCGTGAATTCACTGGCGGACGTGGCATCAAAGAAGATTTTCCTGATTGGGAGCCTTGCCATAGAGCGCTGTTAAACAGTGGCATTTGCGGCATTGAGAACGTAGGTGGCGAACTAGACAAAGTCACTGGTAAGCGCTGCACCATTGCTGCATTCCCTTGGCGCTGGAAAGGCGGCGACGGTTGCATGGTGCGCCTTGTGGCTATGGTTGACCCCAAAGGCGAGTACCGTATCGAGCAAGGCGACACAGAGTAAACATGTCGAAACCGCGGGTTTATATGCCATGCACATAAATCCGCGTTGTGTCCCGATGTTGTTTCCCGATGCTTTTTCACTATGTAATACCTTACTGATTCAGTACACCAAGCAGGAATAAGACTATGTTCTCCTCATCTCACATTACGGTTATTGGCGCAGGGCTTATGGGCTGTGGCATCGCGCAAGTGTTTGCCAGTAAAGCAATACAAGTCACCTTGTATGATCCGATTGAAGGTGCCCGCCAGACTGCAAAGCAAAAAATCGCGGCCAATTTGACTGCGCTATCCCAATCTCTAAGTGCGCTTGATTTCGTTCACATAAGCGACAACTTAGAAACAGCCGTCGCCAACGCCAATTTTGTGATTGAAGCGGCACCTGAAAAACTCCCCTTAAAGCGAAAGATATTTACAGATATTCTGCGTTTTGCCCGTCCAGACGCCATTCTTGCCAGCAACACGTCAGTCATCCCTATCAAAGATATTTTTGAAGGCATGGACTGTAACGAGCGCATTGTTGGTTGCCATTGGTGGAACCCGCCTTATTTAGTGCCGCTTGTGGAGGTCGTTCAAAGCGAGCAGTCCTCTTTGGCTGCGGTTGAAAGCATGATGTCGCTGTTAGCCTTTGCCGGGAAAAAACCGGTGCATATCCAAAAAGACGTACCCGGTTTTGTCGGTAACCGCATGCAGCATGCCTTATGGCGAGAAGCGATAGCACTGATTAATGACGGGGTTTGCACGGCCGAGGGCATAGACACAGTAGTGAAAAATAGCTTCGGTCTGCGTATGCCGGTTCTTGGCCCTATTGAAAATGCCGATTTAGTGGGCCTGGACTTAACCTTGGACATCCACAATGTCATTTTAGCCAGCATTAACCGCGATACCGTCCCTTCTGACATCCTTAAAAGTAAGGTTGAAAAAGGCGAGCTAGGAATAAAAACCGGCCAAGGTTTCAAACATTGGACTGACGAAAGCGCCCAAACCCTGCGAGAAAATCTCAGCAAATATCTTGTAAATTCCGTGAATTCGAAAGGATAAATCATGAAAAAGAATAAAAAGGTCATTATTACCTGCGCAGTAACTGGCGCTATGCATACCCCTACCATGTCTGATGCGCTTCCTTTTACGCCAGAAGACATAGCCCAGCAATCTGTTGACGCCGCACAAGCCGGTGCATCGATTATTCATTTACACGCACGTAACCCAGAAAATGGCGAGCCTACGGGCGATCCAAAAGTGTATAAACAATTCTTACCTGCGATTAATGAGCGCACCGACGCAGTCATTAACCTCACCACGGGCGGCAGCCCTACCATGACGGTTGAAGAGCGTTTGTGGGCAGCAATGGAAGTTAAACCTGAAATGTGCTCACTCAATATGGGCAGCTTAAACTTCGCCATGTTCCCCCTAGCCGATCGTTACAAGTCTTGGAAATACAGCTGGGAAGAACCCTATGTTCGTAACAGTGATGACTTTATTTTCCGTAATACCTTTCGTGATATTGAAAAAATCATGAACATTATGGGCGACCATGGAACCAAATTTGAGCATGAGTGTTACGACGTGGGTCACCTTTATAATCTGGCTTACTTTGCCGATCGTGGCTTAATTAAACCGCCATTCTTCATTCAAACCATCTTCGGCATCATGGGCGGCATAGGCGCAGATGAAGATAATCTGATGTTCATGCGTAAAACTGCAGATAAATTGTTCGGCGACGATTACCACTGGTCCGTTTTAGCGGCAGGTAAAAATCAGATGCCCTTCTCTACCCAAGCCGCTCTAATGGGCGGCAATGTGCGCGTCGGTCTGGAAGACAGCTTGTTTATTGGACGCGGCGAACTCGCCACCAGTAACGCCCAGCAGGTCACCAAAATCAAGCGCATCCTAAATGAATTTTCGTTAGAAATTGCCACGCCAACAGAAGCTCGTCAGATTTTGAACCTCAAAGGCAAGAATAACGTCAGCTTTTGATACTGTCTGGCAATACTCAGGCCCGTGAGCAAGTCTCCCTAGCCTCAATCTATAAGAACGTTAGTCATATATATGACAGCAGGTGCAACAGATGAATATAACCAAATTAGAAGACGCCAAGCCTTATCAAGCCCCAGGCCACTTCGATGTTTGCGGTCTTCGCTTACAAGGCTGGGAGGCAAGTGACGCCGAAAATTTTTGGGTAGGACTCTCGCACTTTTTACCTGGGGGCGGAGCACAAGGTGATGTTTCCCCACTAGAAAAAGTTTACGTCGTCCTTGAGGGCTCAATCAGTATCACCCACGACAATAAAGAGTTCATTTTAGGGCCCTTAGACAGTTGTCGTATCCCCCCTAATGCCAAGCGTACACTTATCAATAAAACCAATAAAACGGTCAGCATGTTAGTGATCATGCCTTATCCGGAGAATAAATAATGAATAACTATCTTGTAAATCCAGCCAGTCTTTTTGATTTAAAAGGAAAGGTAGCACTTATTACAGGCGCCACTGGTGCATTTGGTCAAGTCGCCGCTCGTGTGATCGGCAACTCCGGATGCAACCTGTTACTCACTGGCGGCAACAAAGATGCACTGGAATCTTTGGCTGAATCCCTTAGGCAAGAAGGAATTCATGTTGCCACTCGTAACACCCGTCCAAGTACCCAAGAAGAATGCGATGCCATGGTGGAACAAGCAGTTTCTACCTATGGCAAGCTCGATATTCTAGTGGTGGGCTCTGGTGTAAATGACGTAGATCCCATTCAAGATTTAAGTACAGAACGCTGGCAAAAGGTGATGGATGCCAATGTGCGGGATTCGTGGTTGCTATGTAAGGCAGCGGGCAAACAGTTTATGAGCCAAGGCGGCGGTGGCAAAGTTGTATTGGTTTCCTCTGCGCGAGGCAAATTGGGTCACCCTGCGGGTTATTCAGCGTATTGCCCATCTAAGTCGGCGGTTGACGGCTTAACCAGAGCCTTGGGCTGCGAATGGGGGAAACACAACATTACCGTGAATGCTATCGCCCCCACCGTATTTCGCTCGAACCTAACAGCCTGGATGTTTGAAGACAACGAACCAGGCAAAAGTACCCGAGAAAACATTCTCGCTCGCATTCCTATGGGCCGCTTAGGTGAACCAGAGGACCTTGCCGGCCCCCTGCTTTTTCTTGCATCAGATGCGTCGAGCTTTCATACCGGGCATGTAATTTACGCAGACGGCGGTTACTCAGCAGGTTAGCATGGTGATGAAATTGCCATGCTGGGCACCCCAACTGGTCGCCCACACCCAGACTGTTAATAATAAGAAGAGCTATTTTATGAAAACCAGCATGTTGTTCATTGTTTTACTTTATGAAATTGTCACTATCTGCGGCGTCGCCCTTTGGTTGAAACGCGGAAAAAGTCAATCCGCGCATAATGACAGTGAGTTTGCGCTAGGCGGTCGCAGCCTACCTGTGGGAGTAGTAGCGGCCACCATGGCACTAACCGTGCTGGGCACGGCTCATATATTAGGTGTTTTTGAAATGGTCTGGGGCGTGGGCGCAGCTGCTATTTGGTTCAGTATCGCTCATGTTATTTTACTCGTTGTCGTGTGTTACAGCACGGGGCTGTGGGTACGCCGACTTAGAGTAACCACGGTACCAGAGCTGCTAGAGCACCTTTTCGGCAAAGGGATAAGAGTGCTCGTTTCCTGCGTCATGGCCGGGATCATTTTCGGTATTCTAACCATAGAGACCCAAGGGCTTGGCATTATCATTAATGCGATGACGGGCTGGGGTATCACCAATGGCGCCATAGCGGGTGGGGTTATCGGCATATTCTACGTTGTACTAGCCGGTATGAAAGAAGTCGGTTGGATCAACCTCATCAATGCCGTTGTGATGTATGTCGGGCTTATTCTCGCCACAATTTTTATGGCCTTGCGTCTACCCGGCGGTAATTTTGATTCAGTCGCTGAGCACTTCGTCTCACAAGACATGGATTACATGATATCCGTTTTCGGCAACTCACAAATTCTTATGACGTTTACCCTAGGCATGGTGGTCGCGGTACTTTTTAGCCAATCAGTGAATCAAATGCTATTACAAACGGCGATGTCCGCCAAAGATGAAAAAACCATTAAAAAAGCGCTGTGGATAGCCGCGCCAATTAATGGTTTATTTGGTGTTTTTGCGGTGGTTCTGGGTCTTACCGCGATGACTATTCCTGAATTTGCCGAACTCGGCCCAAAAAAGGCCGCCACACAAATGTTAGTAGAATATCTTCCACCTTGGTTAGGAGCATTACTGTTAGCCTCATTTTTAGCGGCCATTTTATCGACCTTCGCTATGACTGCGCTAAGCCCTGCCACCATTTTTAGCAATGATATTTACAAAGGGCTATTTAAGCCTGACGCGACCGAAGCGCAAATGACCAAAGTGACGCAAATCGCGATTGTGGTATTGGCCAGTATTGCCATTGCGGTAGCGTCGTTTTTACCGCCTATTTTAGCCGCAATGACTTGGTTATTTGCATGGCTAATACCGGTATTTTTCATCATTATTTTCGGCTTGTTCTGGCAACGCAGCGCACTGGCGGCGCTTATTACATTGGTCACCGTGTGGGCAGGTAATTTTTTATGGTCTTTTTCAGACATTGCTTTGAACCTTGGATTACTTAAAAGCAATGCAGTTATGGCATTAACTGCCTCCGTAGTAGTGGGATGTGTGGCTAATCTTATGATTAAAGGTGAAAAAGCTTACTTCAAAAGTCAAACTTACCTTGACCTAAAAGAAACAAATTATTAACATAAATTTTACAGGTGACTTATGTTCTGGAGCATATTTTCAACAACCCTTGTGATCATCGCACTCATTCTGGTGCTAGGTACTTTGGTCGCAAAATTTCTCAGTGAGTCTAGTTAGATAGACACAATAAAAAGAGGTGATTTATGGACACAGTAACAACATTTTGGATGGCTGGCGTGGTCTTTATGATGTTCGCATATGGCGCAATCGCGTTAAGTGGCTACGTTAAATACAAAAAATAACGCCACCCTATTTCTGGATGGGACACACTTCGTAAAAAAGGCCTGAGTCCGATACAATATCGACATCAGGCCTTGGTTGCCGCTTAGAAATGAGTCCAACTTTATGGGGTCACTTCACTATGGCGCCCTTTTTAATTGTAAATGGGTTTAACGGATTACATGGCGCCTTTACCCAAAGCTAACTCAATGGTGGTTTTATATTCACGCAACTGCTTAGCCAGTTGCTTTTTGTTGCGATTAAAACGCACAGTGGGAACCGGAATGGAAATCGCAATATTGCGTCCATAAGGGTCTTCAATCGCCACGCCGATTGCGCACACACCTTCGCAGTGCTCTTCCTTATCAAACGCTACACCATTCTTACGAATACTGGCTATTTCAGTGAGCAGTTGTTCAGTGCTAGTGATAGTTGAATGGGTCAAGGCTTTAATAGGATGAGCTTCGACAAAAGCGATAACCTCTTCGTCACTCATGGTGGCAAGCATCGCTTTGCCATTAGCGCAACTGTATATAGAAAAGGCATGTCCCACTGCAGAGACTGCACGTAGTTGGTGGGTATCAGTGGTGACCTGATCGATAAAGATCATGTTTTCAGCGTCTTGCACAGATAAATCCACAGTCTCCCCTACTTCATCTGACAAATTCTTCATGTGAGGTATGAGTACTCTGTCAATATCTGCCTTTGCCGCTGAGCCTAAAGACACGAGCCCCGGCCCTAAGCGCACGCGAGACGTAGGACTAGCTGCAATTAAAAAGCCTTCAGAAGCCAATGAGTTAACGATACGCTGCACGGTTGAACGCGCAAGTTTGACGTTCTTGGCGATAGCGCTCAGGCTCAACCCTTCTGGGTGCCCTTCAAGCGTTCGCAAGATGTTAGCGGCACGAGAGATTACTTGTATCCCTTGGCGCGAGCTAGGTTCATTTTCCATATGGTCACCTCGTATTAGTAAAATGAAAACACATAACTAAAATGTATCACGATACAATACATTACAACCAGTTTTATTGGCGCAAAAATGCATGTTATCAGCCTAGGTTAAAGTAGAGCGCACCGCTCCTAGCTATTTCCAACGGTTATCCAGGCTCATTTGGCCAGTACCTCGTGCGGCTAATATCAGCAATCCCGCCGTAATGGCCATATTTTTTACAAAGTTTTGCGTTTCGTGAGCAACATTGCCACCTTCGGGTAAGTTCCAAAAATTATGCATCAACAGACTAATAACCAAGGTTAGGCCGGCTAGTAAAAATGCTGCAAATCGGCCTTTAAAACCGATGATAATCGCCAGCCCAGCGGTTAACTGTATAACAATGGTCAGAAGTAAAAGCGGCGTTACAAACGGAACGTTATGATGCTCCATGTACTGACTCATGGCGTCAAAACTTACTATTTTTTGTAGGCCTGGCGCTATAAAATATAAGCCAAGCAGTAACCTACCCATTAGCAGACACGCGGTTTCAAACATATTCATTCGGTTTCCTTATTATTATTGTTAAAAGCCATTCAGGCACTGTTTCAAACGCACTGATAATACAGCATGCAAAGACGGATAAACTAGGAACGGTTACTCATTACTGGGCATTTTTTTATCGAGCCATAAGCTATCTAGAAAAAGCAGATGCTTGCAAGTCTGGTGGCTATATATTAGAAGCCCTTAACGTCGTATAAATGCGTCATAGTCCCTAAAGTAAAAGCAATGAATATGATAGACTTGCCGCTCTTTCACGCTAATACGCTAATGCTAAATCGATATAAACGATACCCTATCGCCAATGACATCTAATCAACCCTCTTGCTTTACGACGTTTTCTGCTGATGTTTCGGCAGATGTTTTATCCTCCACGTTACCCGAAAAATTTACGTTTCCATTTTACTACCAGCCCCACCCTTTGTGTCTGCTTGCTGCAAAAGAGCTGCAACAGCATTTGATGACCCAAAGTGATTGGTATCATAATTTCGGTTTAAGCGACGACCCTGCATTAATTATTGGTAAAATGTTCGGTGTATTGTTGGTCAAAAACCTTGACGGCGAGTTGGGTTATTTGAGCGCTTTTTCCGGCAAGTTAGCTGATCAAAATCACTTACCCAAATTTGTGCCTCCTGTGTTTGATATGCTGGCCTGCGATAGTTTTTTCCATCATGAGCGGCATGTGATTAAACAGCTCACGGCCCAGTTTGATGCTATTTTGCACGACACTGCATACCAAGTAGCCAAAGATAATTTTGCCGATACCCAAGCGAGATGCCTTGCTGAAATTGAACAAAAGCGTTTACGTGTTGTAGCTAATCGCGCTAAACGAAAAGCGCTACGAGACAACGCCACTGTCGAGTCAAATATTGCACAGCCACCTAGTGCCGAACCAGATGGCGCAGTGCATGATGCACTGCTCAAAACCTTAGCAGCACAAAGCATTGAAGATAAGCTTGAATTTACCCAAGACAAAAACGATTTATTGAGCACTATAGCCTTGGCTAAGAGCACCCTCGATCAGTTTGAACAGAAAATACAATCTCTAAAAAAGCAACGCAAAACCCTTTCAGCGCAGCTACAGCAGCGTCTTTTCGAGCAGTACCAATTTTTAAATGCGCTGGGCGATGAGAAATCGTTGGCCGCAATATTCAGTGACACAGTTATGCGCACGCCTCCTGCTGGTGCGGGTGAATGTGCCGCCCCTAAACTGCTGCATTATGCTTATAGTCATAATTTAGCCCCGATCGCCATGGCAGAGTTTTGGTGGGGAGCCTCCCCTAAATCACAAGTGCGCAAACACATGCAGTTTTACCCTGCGTGTATTGGTAAATGCCAACCCATTTTGAATCACATGCTTGAGGGGTTAATGGTAGAGGAAAATCAGCTCTTAAAAAACGCAGCTGACGACGAGCAAATAGAGATCATTTACCAAGATGATGAAATGCTTATCATCAATAAACCTGCCCAGTTGTTATCTGTACCGGGTAAGCATATCAATGATTCTGTTTATTCCCGCATCAAAGCAATGCTGCCCCATGCCACAGGCTCATTGATAGTGCATCGCTTGGATATGTCGACATCAGGTTTGATGGTCATCGCCTTAAGTACTGCTGCCCACAAGGTGCTACAAAAACAGTTTATCAGTAGGCAAGTCAGCAAACGCTATATGGCCCTTATTGATGGTATTTTAACTGATGAAGATGGCGTAATTACCTTACCTTTAGCCGGCGACTTTTATGATCGTCCCCGCCAATGTGTGTGTGAAAAAACAGGTAAGCCCGCTCATACTACTTGGCAAGTAATTGAGCGGCGCCACAAGACACTGCAAACCAAGGTCTTTTTGCATCCCAGAACAGGTCGAACCCACCAACTACGCGTTCATTGCGCCCATGAGCGCGGGTTAAACATGCCGATTGTGGGGGACGACTTGTACGGTACTCGCGCCCGTCGTTTACATTTACACGCCCAGTATCTGGGCTTGTTTCATCCGGTATCAAATCAGTGGCTTGAGTTTACTTGCGAACCTGATTTTTAAACTGCCTCTCCTTCGTATTTGCTAAAAGTCGATTATTCATAGCTAGAGCAGTGAAACTCATCACGGCAATGGGTATTATAGTGATTCTTTTCGCTACTATCGGTGTATATGGCTTCTCTATTTCCTTCTTTATCAAAACTGCCCCTAACTACGGTAGCCCTTATCGTGGTCTGTGCGGGCTCCTTTATCGGTCCTTTGGGTATGGCGTCTGTCAATATTGCGATCCCTGATCTTGCCGCTGAGCTTCAAGCCAACGCGAAGATGATCAGTTGGCTGCCCACTATATTTTTGCTTGCGAATGTGGCGTTAATGCTGCCTTTTGGCAAACTTGCGGATAACTATGGGCGCAAGCGCATTTATAGCTATGGTTTGGTGCTTAATGTTATTTCGTCCACCATGTGCGCTTTAGCCTTTAACATTGAATGGCTTTTGTTTTGGCGATTTATGCAAGGCGCGGCTGCGGCGATGATATTTGGAACCGGCGTGGCCATTTTGACCTCGGTGACCCCAGCCGAAAGACGCGGATTCGCATTAGGTATAGCCGCAGCGTGCGTGTACATAGGGTTAACGGTCGCTCCTGCTGTCGGCGGTTGGCTAACAGAATTGTGGGGGTGGCGTTCAGTATTTTTATTTCAAGTCCCTTTAGTCGTCATGCTGTTGGTACTAATAAAAATGCGTATGCACGGAGAATGGAAAAACGAACGCAAAGCTAGATTTGATTGGCGAGGTTCAGGCATTTTCATCATTGCTTCAACTTGCTTGGTATTTGGATTAAGCCGACTACCTTCCGTTATGGGCTTTATATTGCTGGGTATAGCATTAATTTCTATGGTCTGGTTTGTGGTGCATCAGTCAAAACGCGACCAACCACTGATACGGGTACAAATGTTTAAGGAAAGCCGAGTATTCTCTATGTCTTTAGCCACGTCACTATTGATGTATGCCAGCAACTATCCTCTGACCTTCTTGCTTAGCTTATATTTGCAATACGTTAAAGGATTTAGCCCGTCTGAGTCTGGGCAAATTATCTTATTGCAGGCATTGGCGATGGCATTTTTAGCGCCACTGTCGGGTAAACTATCAGATAAGGTTCAGCCCAGATTACTCGCGACCACAGGTTGCGCTATTGTGGCGTGTGGTTTCTTTATTTTGAGTCGAATGAATATTGACACCCAAGCTTGGTATATCGGCAGCTCATTGTTGCTTGTTGGTATTGGTTTTGGTTTGTTCTCTACCCCTAATAACAACGCCATTATGGGCGCAGTACACAGTACCGAGTTGGGCGTGGCGTCGGCATCATTAAATTTAGCCAGAACCATAGGTAATCTTGTGGGCATGAGCATGGTGAATTTATTAGTGCATTATTATATTGGCGATGCGCAAATCGTACCGCAGCAGTACCCTGCTCTATTACAAACGGTACTTGTTGCTTTAAATGTATCGTTCGGGTGTGTAGTTGTCGCTTGCATCATTTCAGGCTTTCGTGGGCGAGAAACAAAACCTGACAGCTCTACAACAATAAACGACAAAGATGAACCGGCCCCCTAGTTGAGCTATGCCAACTCCATTAAATAATTAGCCACTCAGCGAAAATTTAAAGGGTTTGGTATTATGCCAACACAAAAAAAGAGAGTTGACCTACGAGCAACTCTCTTTTTTGACTGTGGCAATCAGCCAAGCCCGCGCTTTGTTCTACATTTATTGCGCTTATTTACTGGTTCGTTTTGCCTTAGGTTTTGCTTTTGGCTTTGTCTTAGTGGCGCTTTTATCCATACGAATGACGGTTTGCGATGCCTTATTAGTGCGGCTATTTTTACTGTGTTTGCGTACCGTTTTAAGCAAAGATTCGCGGCTACTGAATGCAAAGTCAGGGCGTGAAATGCGTTTAATTTTACAATTGATTAAACGCTCGATCCTCTCTACTGTGCGCTCTTCTTCACGACTCACAAATGAAATAGCATTCCCCTGTTGCCCAGCGCGGCCTGTACGACCAATACGGTGCACGTAATCTTCTGGTAAGTAAGGTAAGTTGTAATTCACCACATGATCAAGGCCTTGAATATCTAGGCCGCGGGCCGCCACTTCCGTTGCAATAAGCACCTGTAATTTGGCTGATTTAAAATCTGCGATTGCACGACGACGCGCGCCTTGGCTTTTGTCTGCATGGCATACCGCAGCATCAATTTTACTGGTTTTAAGAGCGGCCATCAGTTTATCGGCTTGCTCTTTAGTACTGGTAAAGACCAATACCTGATACCAATTTTGCTCAGCTAATAACGTTTTGAACAAACGAATTTTGTCTTCTTCAGACACGGGATACATCACATGCTGCACGGTATCCGCAGCACTATTTAGTTGCGTAGCACGAATCTCTTGATGATTTTTGAGCAGCTTATGAGCAAGCTCGTTCACTGTGGGGGAAATGGTTGCTGAAAATAACAGTGTTTGGTGTGCGGAGGTAATTTGCGCAAGCATTTGGCGTACATCGGCAATAAAGCCCATGTCTAACATACGGTCTGCTTCATCAAGGACAACAAATTCCACGTTAGCCAATTCAACGTTTTTCAACGTCATGTGCTCGAGTAATCGCCCAGGAGTAGAAATAACAATGTCTACACCGGCCTTCAATTTACTGGCTTGGCCGCCTAATTTTACGCCGCCATAAAGGGCCGTCACTGAAATGTCAGTGAATTGCGCGTAGTTGGCAATATTGGTTGCTAGCTGTTCGGCAAGCTCTCGGGTTGGCGTTAAAATGAGCGCTCTAGGTGTACCCGGTGCAGTCTCTTTAGGCTTGTTTAACATTTGCTGTAAAATAGGCACAGCAAACGCAGCTGTTTTACCAGTACCTGTTTGTGCGCTGGCTAGCACGTCACGACCACGGCGAGCAACCACAATAGCTTGCTGCTGTATTGGGGTCATTTTTTTATAGCCGCAAGCATCAATGGCTTGTTGCAATACTGGCGCTAAATCTAATGATGAAAAGTTCATGCTAATTTCTCTTTCTGGCAGACAAAAACATAGACGCAACTTGTTTACATGCTATCTGTGTAAATAGTTGCCATGACGTTATTTATCATATCCTAACGTCTGAATGTTGAATTTGCGTGATGGGTTAAAAAACGATGGCGAAATATACAGGAAATTCTGTTTCGATTCACAACTATATCAACCAATACAGCACTTAATGAGCCTAATATGGCAATAACCAAAAATTACGCGTAAAAAATGATGCAAAATAACCTCCTATTGCGAAGAAAATTTAGAACCCATCATCCCCTGAGCCGCGCGTCAGAAAGTAAACATGAAAATAGGCTTTACTGGCACTGGTGAGAAATGGTCATTGTCCTTACTAGCCAAAAACTTAATGGATACATGCACCTCTAACCAAGCGAACTAATTACAAGTATTGAGTTACGCACATCGATTCTTAGTGGAGCGCCCAAGAAGTGTATTGTTGCAAGGCGCTTTCTTCTTCTAGCTCACTCAAGATGACGGGGGAATAACGCGCTTAGCGATAGCGAGTAACTTCTCCCGCATCCAACTATTCAGTGGGTCGTGCACTGCTTGCTTATGCCAGTACATATGTACTGGCAAAATGGGTACCTCGAACGGCAAAGGAACAACCTCAACGGGCATTTGTTGTTTTAGCAATCGCGCATAGGCATTGGGCATGGTGAGCAACATATCACAGCGACTGATAACACTGGTTGCAGCAAAATAATGTTCACATTTTAACGCAAACTTACGCGCAACAGCGTGTTTAGCCAGCGCCATATCCACGGTATTGACCGCAGAGTCTTTTAAGGTCACTAACGCATGCTCGGCGTTGATGTAATTTGCCAAACTCATATTAGATAAAATGGGGTGGCCTTTACGACAAATTAACGAAAAATGCTCGTCACAAATCAATGTGTGCTGGATGTCATTATTGGTAGGCGTAAGCACATCGATTACGATATCAAGGGCTTGACTTTCAAGGGCAGCTTCCATGTCTAGGCGGCTCACCTGGCGGCTGTGCACTGTAATATTTGGCGTATTAGCCATCAGATCCGTGGCCAACTCAGGAAAGAAAATAGACTCGAGGATATCCCTAAACCCGAACTTCATTTCACGCTGATATTGGTGCACATCGAAGTCGCCAATATCGTGTAAAGTGGATTCTAGCTCTGCCACCGAGCTGAGCACCCTTGGCATGATCGTTTGGCACAATTGGGTGGGTATCATTTTGCGACCGTGGCGCACAAAGAGCGGATCCTGATATTTATCTCTGAGCCTAGAAAGCGCATGACTCACTGCGGGTTGACTAAGGTGGAGTTGTTTACCTGCCTCAGTAATTGAGCCTTCTTGGTAAACAGCGACAAGAACAAGAAATAAATTTAAATCAATCTTACTATGCAGCATATTTATACTTTGGAATTAAATTGCATCATTCGTATTTATTCTAATAATTATTAGACTAGTGTCAAATCATTAAACTTGGAGTAGAACGTGAACAATAAAATTCAACAAGATGCGCAACACTTGGCTATTGGCGCAGGTAAATTCAAGATTCCAATGCCCCCCTCGTTTAGCGATAAACATAAACAGCGTCAATATGAAAAACAGCGCCTGGCTGCGGGTTTTAGAGCGTTTGCGCTGCATCATTTTGATGAGGGTTTAGCTGGCCATATCACCCTGCGCGACTGCATTGAGCCTGATACGTTTTGGGTCAACCCTTTAGGTATTCATTTTTCAATGATCAAAGCGTCTGATTTAGTGCGTATTGATCATTCAGGGAATATCATTGATGGTGCACATGCGGTTAATAATGCTGCGTTTGCGATCCACTCCCGGATTCATATGGCGCGGCCTGATGTTAATGCTGTTGCTCACGCGCACACTAAATATGGCAGAGCATTTTCTTCACTAGGCCAACCACTGCTGCCGATTTCTCAAGACGCGTGCATGTTCTTTGAAAACCACGGTATTTTTGCCACGTTTACAGGTGTAGTGGCTGAAAAAGATGAAGGCGATCTGATTGCAGAATCGTTGGGTGAACACACAGCAGTTATTTTACAGAATCATGGTCTGATCACCCTGGGCTCATCGGTTGATGCGGCTGTGGCAAACTTTATTTTGATGGATAGCTGTTGTCAAAGTCAGTTACTGGCACAAGCGGCGGGCCCATTGACTTTGATAAATCCAGATATTGCCCGAAAGACCAAAGCAGCAAACGGCTCTGAGCTCGTGACTTGGGGCAATTTCCAACCTTTATATTCGATGTTGCTAGCACAAGATGCCAGCTTCTTAGAGTAGGCTTTACGCCCGATCCTAGCGTATCGAGATGAACAACGCTTATGCGCGTTGTTCATCTATTTACCTTATCAGCCTTGTTGACGCAAGTAATCTAATGCGCCTATTACAGCAGCAACTTGGGCCAAAATACACTCTTCTGGTGTAGCCGTTTCGCTATCAGGATAAACCTCTGTGGTTGTGGTGTAGCGCGCATTAGAAAACCCAGCACATAAGCCCAAATCTTTCAGCGCATAATTAACGACGCCGTGTTGTGTCATAGGGGAACCGATCAATTTACCTTCGTTATCAGGCAAGGCGATATGCGTGACCTGCTCGACACTTTTCACCACTGCACGTTGAAATGCATCTTGCGGATTTTGGGTATCACCGACGGTGTAAAAGCCATCAGGAATTTGCCAGACCTCTTGCTCTTGGCCGTCTCGTGCCCCTAAGGCCGGGCGGAATTCGCTGTTATCCGTATCAGTGGTTTCATGCAAATCAATATGAGCGTGAATTACTAGGCCCAGATTGCTTACGTAGGCCATGATTTGCGCTGCTTCCGGTGACATGCTTTGGGGCACAAATGAACGGTTCGGATCTATCGCCACTGGGTTCCAACGATTAATGGTTTCGTACCCCCACGGGCTGATACACGGCGCTATAATAAGGTTGAAGTCTGCCAGGTAATCAACTCCATGGCGCATAGCAAAACGTAATGCGCCTTGAACACCACTTGTCTCATAACCGTGCACACCACCGGTGATTAATACAGTCGGCTTATTGAGATCAAATTCTTTGCTGGTAATAGCATAAAGGGCGTAAGGGCCGCTTTTGTAATTTAGTGTACCGTACTGCTCCACATTAAATTGAGCGCGTAGGCTATCAATATGAACAACCACTTCATTTTGATAGCTTCGCTTAATGGTTTGCTGCGCTAACCATTGGGATTTTTCAGGCTGGGTCCAAGGGATACCGGGTGTACCGATAGGATACGTGAGCTCTTGATTCATGAAATACCTTATAGGGTTTAGCTAAACGCCGATCGTGTCAATGCGCAGTATCATAAAGTATTTACTGAGTAGTGTCAGAGCGAGACCGAATTCTTCAAATTTAAATAGACAAACCGCTGTCAGCTTATCTTGACTGGGAGGATTGGGGGCTTGATGAACTAAAACACCGGCGATGCTACTCAATTGAGTAACATCGCACACAATAAAATATAGTGATGAAAGCTATACGGAAGGCTCTCGGGTAAAGCATCGACGCCTAGCCAATGTACGTTGATTTTCTTGGCTTAGTAGAATGTCTATGTTGTCTTTCTTCATCGGGGTTTTTTCACAACGAGTTAGTTCACCATCCGCCACCAGCGACAAATATCGACTGCAGCACACCCGTAAAAATGAGGTGAAGTTGCTCAAGTCTAACTCTGCTTCTCGTGATTCAAAGTAAAGTTTGGTGATGAGCTGATTAACTGACATATCATCGCGAAAGGCAATTTCGGCTAACACATCCCAAAAGAAATTTTCTAATCGAATTGAGGTAACAACACCTTCGATACGCAATGACTTTGTTCTACTTAACCATTGCTCTGATTCCGCCTCAACGAACAACTGACACATACTAAAGCTCCTTTTAGGATGTACTGACATATTTTAATGATAAATTAGGTGTTCCAAGATGGAACCACAACCAAAGTTAACCATGAAGCACACTCGACATGGTAACAAAACTATACTACACAATCTGAGTTCCTGCCTTTAAGACCTGCGTAAACCAATTTCGTGACGCAATTGACGTAAATAATGATGCATGAAATCAGTTCTGATCCGCCCTTCTCTCTTCGCTTCATCGGTGTGAAGCATTTCCTCTATCCTGAGTAATTTTTGAAAAAAGTGATCAATAGTAAATTGGCTATCATCGACATCTCGATACAGCGCAAAAGGATCATCAGGTTCGTATAAATCGCGCTGTATCGAAGTGCCTACTTGCAGACATCTTGCAACACCTATTGCACCAATGGCGTCTAGTCTGTCAGCGTCTTGCACTACGCAAGCTTCTAAACTTTTCGGCGCTACATTAGCACTGTAGCTATGGGCAACGATAGCATGATGGATATGGTCAAAATGCGTTTGGGGATAGCCGATTTCGGATAAGAAAGTAACAGCTTTATCCGCTGCCATCCCAGAACTTAACGCCCTTTCAGGATGGTCTTTTGGTAGAGTCATACAATCATGTAACCACACCGCGGGCATTACAACCCACTCGTTAGCCTTTTCTGCTTCACATAATTGCTTCGCATTCAGAACAACGCGTTTTACGTGTTGAAAATCGTGTGCCGCATCGGTGTCCATTTCTGCTTGAATGAACTCGGCCATTTTGACCACGAATAGGTCCATTTTGATCACCTAATATCTCGTGCGTTACATCATCAAAGATTGTATATTTTTAAATCACCTATTTTTAGCAAGGTTATCGAATTACTTGAAGAATTAAGCACTGAAATTTGTATGAAAACGAGTAATTCGAATTACAAACAGTACATTATTCGGAATATTTGCTAAACGCTAGCCTAAAAGCGGGTGTCATTTTCACACGGTATTCCATCATCATCGCCATCCATTCTTGTATCCGGACAATGCTGTAAAAAATATTCGGCTTCAGCACGAGATGTCATTTGTCCACAATATTGGCGGCCATCACAACGAAAGTTCATTATCATAGGTGCCGGTTTTCTCGCTGGGGATACTGCTAATTTAGGAGATTGATTAACCCGCATTTCAACGGGGGATTGTCGCGTTGGTTTGGGCGCTTGTTCCGGTTGCTGTGTATTTAATTGTGCTTCGGGCTCCCCAATATATTGAAGAGCGGCAAACAGCACAGCCGCTAAGATGATTAATTTTCCCATTTTCGAATTCTTTATCTATGCCCTAGTTTAGGACCACAATATAACAACATTTTGCATTCAAACCAGCGCGATAGGTATTTAAAAAAGTACATAGCTATTTTCCCAATGACCTATTCAGCGCAATTCTATCTCGCATTGTCTCTAGCGGGTTAATCTGTTACACCTTGATTTTGTTTATATTCTTTATGCATTTGGGAATACTGTACCAATAGGCTGGCTAACCATGCTCTATACTCATCAGACTTCAATGTTTCGTTCACATCGATTAGTAAGCCGGTATGAGGTGATTTCTTTGAAATGGAAAAGTACAGATCGCCCTTCACTAATGCATTAGGTGAGTCGACAATTTTATTATTGAGACCATATAGGTTGAGCAAATGTCGTCCGGATTGACGCCCAAGTATAACTGCGTCTATTCTGTTGAGTTTCAACATCGATAACAATGCTTGATAATCTTTGACACGAATAACATGGCTGTTGCTAGCTAAGTAATCATCCAGCTTATTTCCTAAACTTACACCACGGACTAAACCTACTAATTTACCTTTGAGAGTATCCAGGCCCTCAAAATCAAAGAAATTGTCTTTATTGACAAACATAGCATTCTCATTCGAAGCCATTGGATCAGAGGAAAATACAGAATAACCTTCACGATTTGAGTTTTTGAAGGAACATATATTAAGGTCAACCTCTCCTTTCTCTATCATTTGTTGGCATCGCTTCCATGGCCCTACATAAGTGAGGTCTAGATCGTACCCAAGTGAACCGAAAAGTTCAGTTGCGACTCGGGCACATACACCGACAATCTTATCGTCCTGAAGCCAATTCCATGGTGCATAGTCGTGATGTCCACATGCTTTCAAGATAGACTTGTGCTCAGCGCTCGAAACCTGAGAACTTATTAAGCCCGTCATTAACCAAACTACTAATCTATATTTCAAAAATCAACCTAGATAAAATTAATCACTGCAAAAGTTCATTGTTGACCTGAGTGTGATTAAAAATAACGCAGTATGATGTAAAGCACCAATTTAAATTAAATGGATATTAATGCAAGCAGCTGATTTGAATAATAAAAGGTGAAATTATCACTATGGGTATAGCCACCATGAGATGGCTACCAGCGTATTATCTGAAGATTAAAACACCTGAATTGAGGTATCTCCGCTCCATCCAAATTTCACCTCAAGCGTGTTGGTTTCACTGTCCCAACGGGTGCCTCGGTTTGCGTTTAGAAACGCCGTTTTGTCTTTAATCTGAGGTAATTGTTTATCACCCACCAGCACTTGATTAATATCTTGCGGCCAATTATGGATCCAAAGTGACACCATTCTGCTTCCTGGCATGCCTTTGAATTCCCCTGTTCGCGTCAATTTAAAGACCAACGAATCAGGCTTGCTTTCGTCTTCTTGGCGCGCCGCGTTAAACGTCAGCGTTTCAAACGCTTGATCGCGAATAGAATGAGGGTTTTTACCGTCATCGTTGTACATTACTGAAGTAGAGTGCAAAGCGCTCTTGTCAGCGTAGTAGTGTAAATCGAGTGACTTCGTGGAGTAGTCATCTGTACTTAATACCGGCAGCGTCATGGGGATAATAGCGCCTCCTCTAGCTAGAACAGGTAATAACTTGATGTCGGTGGGCAAGGTAATATTTTTACCTCCTTCATAGCGCTCATCACTCCAAAAATTAAACCATGCTCCTTTTGGTAAGGTGATGCTGACCTCTTTCTGATTTGCTTGAGTGATAGGTTTAACCAATAACGCATCGCCCCAAAAATATTGATCTTTTACATCGATTAGCGATACATCATCTTCATTCTCAAAAAACATCGGACGCATCAAGGGCATACCGGTCAAACTGTTCTCAAACGCCAAAGAGTAATTGTACGGCATCATGGCGTAACGCAACTCAACATAAGTACGTAAAATATCCTTCGTTTTACCCTGATGAAACACAGGTTCAGGGGCAATATTATCTTGTGCATGAGGCCTGAAAACCGGTTGAAAAATACCGTATTGTAACCAGCGAATGTACATTTGCGGGTCAAACACTTCGCCCCCTGCAAATCCGCCTAAATCAGAGTGAGTGTACCCTAAGCCAAGCAGGCCCATTTGCAGCGATAATTCAACTTGTGGTTTTAACCCATCCCAAGAGCGGCTAACATCACCAGTCCATGGGATCATCCCATAACGCTGTGAGCCAACAAATCCAGAGCGCATCATGATGAACGGTCTGGCGTTAGGCGCTAATGATACTTGATGTTGGTATACTTGTTCTGCCCACTTATGGCCGTATGCATTATGCACCTCGTCACCGGTTGCAGACATTCCGTTAAGGTTATGCAGCGCATCTGCTGGGTGAACTTCCGGCTCACCTAAGTCTCCCCACCAACCAGCCACGCCTTGTTTATACAACGTTGTGTAGGTTTGATTAAACCAATCACGGGCATCGTTATCAAACACATCCACTAACCCGGTGTTACCGAAGTAAAAGTCAAATTGATACGGATTACCTTCAGGATTTTTGACCAGCGCATTGTGAGTGACAGCGTCTTGCCAGTTTTTAGAAGAAGACAGAATAAACGGCTCAGTTATCACTACCGTTTTGACACCTTCTTTGCGCAAATCACTGATCATCTTAACTGGGGTAGGAAAGGTCTTTTCGTCCCAACTCAAATTGCCCATGTGACCTTTAATATCTGCTCCGAACCAATACAGGTCGAGCACGAGTGCGTCTAACGGAAATCCAGATTCTTGATATTTTTTTACCGTATCTCGTACTTCTTGTTCGCTACGATAACCAAAGCGCGAGGCGAAACTGCCTAATGCCCAACGTGGCGGTAAAGGCTGCTTACCCGTAACAGTGACAAAATTTTCTATTAACTCTGGGTATGTTTTTCCTGCAACAACAATATAACTTGTACGCCCGCCTATAGCTTCAAAGCGCATTTCATCGCTATTGCTAGCACCTAAATCCATTTCCCCGCGGGCGGAGTTGTCGAATATCAACACGTATTTGTTACTCGACATAACAGCGGATAAACCGAAATACATCTGGTTTGATTCAGTGGTGTAGCCATAATGAGCTTTGTTATAAAGGGGGAAGCGTTGTCCGCGACGATCCATCCCCAGGATCCGCTCACCTCCACCGAGTAGCTTTTCGTTTTCTTGCAAATCGAAACTAAAACCCCGCTTGTTAGCATCAAAGTAGAAACCCTGATGCTCAGCTAACAGCAGTTTATCACCACGAAAATAGCGGATCCGCAGAGGGGATTTATCTATTTGTGCACGAATACCGGGGGCGCTCAGAGTAAGGCGCGATGCCTCATCTGATATCGTCAATTCTGTTTGCTTTGCGACACCGTCAATTGCAAATGATGGCAGTTGTTTTATATCCTTCGGCTGATAAAACACTTCAAATGAGTCATCGGCCAGTGCGGTAATGCTAAGTTGCCCATCATCAGTTTGAATATGCAGTACTTGGCCATTCAATTCGTGTGATTGATACTCACTACTCGTCGCCGTAAATACCAGTAAAATAAAGCTAAGACCGAATAACCGCATCATCATTTTTCGTCCAGTTGAAATGTGTATTTTTATCATAAGTCGGTGTGAATTCTTTTTAATGTGATAATTGCAATGCCTTGTAGCAATAGCATTTTCCTTCACTACAGGAGTCTATAAAGTGACTCCCAACTGATTACAAGCCTAATGTATCTCAAACAGCCATTCAATCGCATCGGTAAATGAACCTCCCCAAAGTTGCTCATTATGTTGCCCACCTGGGACGGTCACAAATTGCATGTTTTCACGGGGGTGACCTTGCCCCTTTATCAACCGCTGCATTTTATCGGCGTCAGCAATCATCCCGTCCCCCTCATCACTGCCGTATAACACGTATAAACGCAGGGAATCCTTGCTACGGTGTAATTTAGTATCACTGAATACATCTTGCGAATACCAATAAGATGGGGAAAATATGCCTGCTTTGCCGAAGACTTCAGGATAATTATGAACAGCATAATGCGTTATTAACCCGCCCATTGAACTGCCCATAATCGCGGTGTTCTTTACATCAGCTTTGGTGCGATAGTTATTGTCAATATAAGGTTTCACTACATCAACAATCAGCTGCATATATGCTTTTCCTTGTGCTTCACCAAAGCGTTTATTGGTCCACGGGCTAAGCTCGTTCATTCGAAAATCACCACCGTTATCGATAGCCACAACGATAAACTTTCGTCCCGACGTTTTAGCCAGCGTATTTAGGCTTTCATCGACTCCCCATTCATCAGCATAAGCCGTGGCATTATCAAACACGTTTTGGCCGTCATGCATGTAAATCACGGGGTAAGACTGAGTCTCATGTTCATAATTCGGTGGGAGGTACAGCCGAACAGTTCTTTGGCGATCTAGTCCAGGTATTAAAAATGGAAAAGGTAATTCAGATACATTCGGTGCAGCCGACGTTGGGCGCTGGGCAACTTCACCGCAACCCCAAAGCACGAATAACGTGAACACCATACCCATCACTGCCAACAACAGTCGACTCAAACTCGCTACCCAATTCCGCATTTATCCTGCCTTTACAATGTCGTTATCAAAAAATTCTACCTGCGCGTTTTACTTCACGAGGTTCAGTACCACAGATTGTAACGATCCTAGCGTCATTGATATACGAGCTTTTTGATTTTCCACTCTAATATTCATTTTTTGATCACTGAGTAAATCGAACATTGTGTATCCCCCATCGGGTAGGTCCCACTTGGAAACTAGCCTTTCGGGGATCACTAACTCGAACTGTTTACCCGCTTGGCTAAAGTTACTGACTACCACTATTTTTTGCTCGTCATTGAAGCGGCTAAATGAGTAAAGATCCTCGTTGTACGTTGCTACATCATTATTGTTATTCTGATTGAGATTGACTGAATGCAAGTCCACGTAGTGTCCTTCCATCGCGCTTTGGCTTGCAGAGATACGCAAAACCCGGCGATAGTAATCCCGAAGTGCTCTTTCGCTTGGCGCTAACAACCCACCGTCGAATTTTCCTTGGTTCATCCAGCGTTGATGCGCTGGAACGCCAGCATAATCAAAAATAGTGGTGCGAGAGGCAGAGCCAAAGCCCATGTTTTCACTGCCATCTTCCCCCACTTCTTGGCCAAAATAAATGAGTGTGGGTGCGCGGCTAATTAAAGCTGATACCACTAATGCCGGTTTGCCTAATTCACTGCTGCCAACAAACTGTGGGCTTGCGATACGCTGCTCATCATGATTTTCCAAAAAGTGCAGCATATGCTGCTCTATATCCGCTACTTCTGAATGTGCTTTTGTAATGACAGAAGCGGGTAAGTGACCTTGCATAACCCCTTTTAAACTGTCGTAAAAGCCGACTTTATCGTACAAGAAATCCATTTTCCCGAGAGTTATATACTCTCGATACTTACTCGGATCGTACACTTCAGCCAGTAAAAATGCGTCCGGATTAATGTGTTTAATGTGCGAATTTAGGTAACTCCAAAACGCCACTGGTACCATTTCAGCCATATCGTATCGAAACCCATCTACACCTTTTGCCAACCAGTACTGGGTAATATCGCGAAATTTAATCCATGAATCTGGCACGCTCTTATCTGCCCAAAACACCACATGTTCATCAGCGGTTTTGTTAGCATATTGCGCTGGTAGCATAGCGAAATCGTATGTTCCATCAGGCTTAACGCCGTAATTAACTTTCACTGTTTCATACCAATCATTGGCATCAGGTTGGGCTTTGCGTGAACCATTGCCCGTCCACTTTGCGGGTGATTCTTTGAACTCCCCGTCTGCTAAAAGGTGAGTTTCCCCGCCTAAAGGTTGATAACCTTGAGGGGCTTTTGGCACCATAAAGTCTTGCCCAACGACATAATAAAAATTGTTATCCCGCGCATATTCAAGACTTACATCATCCTTTTCACCGAAATCATTCGCTCCGTCCGGTTTTGCCAGCGATTGATAATTTCGCGCCACATGGTTAGGCACAATATCAATAATGACTTTCATACCGTTTTTATGAGTGCGCTCTATCAGCGCCTCAAATTCTGCCAGCCGATTTGCTGGGTCATCCGCCAAATCCGGATTGACCGTGTAATAATCCTTCACAGCATATGGCGACCCCGCTCTGCCTTTAACCACATCGGGATCGTCATTTGAAATACCGTACGCGCTGTAATCGGTGATTACATCGTGATGGGGTACGCCGGTATACCAAATATGGCTGACGCCGAGTTCCTTAATGCCTTGCAGGGCTTCATCGGTAAAATCACTGAATTTCCCAACGCCGTTTTCTTCAATTGTGCCCCACGACTTATTAGTGGTATTGGTATTACCAAATAAGCGAGTAAACACCTGGTACACCACCGGCTTCACGTGCTCATCCGTTATGCTCGACACTGCGACGTCCCCCTTATCTTGAACGTTTTCATCTCGCTTACCCGGCTCGTGCGAACAGGCAAATAAACTACTGGTAAAAATCACAAGGGGCACACTCCACTTGCGAGCAAAAGGATATGAGAGCATATATGACAACGGTAAACGCATGGGGATAGTATCCAATACAGGTGAATTAACAAATTAGTCACAAATGATACTCGCCATCCGTTATCGCGCATAGCGTCCTACATACGTATTCATCACGGATAAGATATTCAAACTTATTCAGGTATCTGCGTGAGGCTTCATCATAAGAAAAAACCGCATGTACCCGAACCCGCTGTGCGCCTTACTCAAACAGGACAAAAATATGGAACATATCGCACGAAAAAATTACTGTTGATCTTAGCAATGTGTTTTAGCCTCCCCAGCCAAGCGAACTTGCTTACCCTCGATATTAATTCGCCTGAATTAAACATTAGCGATGCACTGGCGGTCACCGTATCAGCCACAAACGTTGATCAGTTCAGTACTCTGGGTTTTGAAATCGAATACGACCGAGTCTCTTTTCTCTCACGCCTAATTCGGTTGGCCGTGAATTAGCAAATGCTGGAGCATTTATTTTTGAGGTAAGCGAACAATCATATGGTGTTGCAATGTCTCTCATCGTCTTTTTGGATTTTACGCAACCAAACTTTAGTGTACTAACGTTTACCTTAACCACTATCGCCTCTCACTCAAATGACTTTACCTTAGCCGATATCCAATCCTTTACAGCTATTGATAGTGCGGTTCTACACGCGTTTGCGCAAGTGAACTTGGTACGTACGTCGGGTACAGGAACAACAGCAATTCCTTTACTATTTTATATCTTAAATAGTGCAATATGTTAATATCGCCCGCGTTTTTAAAGCCCCCTATTTTTCACAACCTGACTACGAAATCGATATTGAAATCCCGTCACGTTAACTGAGTATCACATGCCCGATTACCCGCGGTTACCACATGAGTTAGAACGCTTACGTGCGTTAAAAAATATGAATATCATCGACACAGAACAAGACAAGTTACTTGATGCGATTACCCTTGAGGCAAGAAATCATTTTAATAGCAAATCTTGCCTTATCAGTTTAATTACCGAAGACCGTCAGTGGTTCAAATCAAAACAAGGGTTGGACGTGTCAGAAACACCACGTAAAATATCATTTTGCACGTATGCCATTGCTGAAGAAGAATATTTAATCATTCCAGATTCCCTCGCTGATGAGCGTTTTAAAAATAACCCTTTGGTAACAGGCGCCCCCTTTATTCGTGCTTACGCTGGAAGTATTTTACATACAGGTGAAGGTTACGAAGTGGGTACATTTTGTCTATTGTTTGATAAACCTCGTACATTCAGTGATGAAGATATCAGCGATTTACAACGCTTCGGCGCAGCGGCAGAAAAAGTACTAATTGAAGGCTATAGCATTCGATAACGCCCATTAAGCATGAGCTCTGACTACCTATTTCATATAGCTAAAGATTAACTGTTTAGTACTGCAGGTAATCTTTGCTATTGGTTTGTTACGCCTATAAAAACTAACACTTAATTTTCGGGATATCTGGCCACTGAGTCGTGTATTGAGGTGATAAAAATGCCCGTTTCATGGAGAAGCGTTGCTCGAATCCTTTGGCCGCCATTTGCACTGTCGAGCGTCCATACCGGGAGTTAATATTGTCCATGCATGCCATCAACCTTGGGTTGTCATTTGAAGCGTTGAATAAATCATACTGAAATAAACCTTGCTCATGTAAGTCCATCAGCCCAACGCCACACTTATAGTAATACACCCCCGGTTGAAAAAGCTGAGACATCGCACTGTCAATCACATTCAGAATATTACGTGTGTCATTTGTAGGCACAGTGAAGCGATGAAAGAAAGAGCGCCGCACATACCCGCCATTATCATGGGGCGAATTGGTGGCAAAAAGCGTCATACTGCCGGTCACACATTTTTGTTTGCGCAGTTTTACACTCACGGTCTCAGCATGACCAGCAAGGGCTGCTCGCAACTCATCGTAGTCAGTCACCCGGTTACCAAAACTGCGCGTACTGTATATCTCTTTCTTGGCCACTCTTACGGTTTCCCAGCAGTGACGAACCTCGCCATTTAGCTCCCGTACGGTATTTTCTACAATAATCGAAAATGCCTTCCTGATTTGCGAGGGGTCACGGTTTGCAAGCTCCCAAGCTGTGTGAATTCCCAGCGCATTCAACTTAGCGCCTAACCGCATACCAATACCCCACACGTCAGTCACGGCCAGTTGCTTCAGTACATGCTTGCGCGTATTTTCATTGTCCAGCACCGCCACGCCGGTAAAACCACTCACATTTTTAGACGCGTGATTGGCCACTTTAGCCAATGTGGGCGTCGGCCCTATACCAACACAGATAGGCAACCTGACTTCCCGCCACACGGTTTTTCGAATAGTGCTCGCAAGGTTATCCCAACCTTCTTGGGGCGCTGTGGCTTCTTTACCATAATTTAAAAAGCATTCATCGATAGAGTACACATTTATGTCAGGGGCAAAGCGCGCGCATGTATCCATCATGCGCTGACTCAGGTCTGCATAAAGCTCGTAATTACTTGAGCGAATAACAACTCCTGCTGCTTCTAGCTCCTTTTTGACCTGAAAATAAGGTACGAACTTCTTGCCGACCCCCATTCGCTTAGCAATGCCGCACGCAGCGCAAATGCAGCCATCGTTGTTGGTCAACACCACCACTGGTTTATTACGAATACTGGGATCAAACACTTTTTCGCAACTCGCGTACATGCTGTTGGCATCACACAGAGCGAACATTAAATTGCCTTTTTAAAAGGTCGATGCAAGCGGATAGAGCGTGTCACCACACCCTCTATTTGGAAATCATCGCCTTCTCGTAAAAAATACGGGGGAAATCGCTTACTGGACGACAGTAAACAACGCTGTTTTTTATCAATTTTTTTGCACACAAATACACCATTGAGATTCGCGACCACCACATCTTGGTCTTTAATATCTTGGGCACGGTCAACAATCAGTAAGTCCCCGGAAAAAATACCATCTCCCTTCATCGATTCCCCCTGCGCGATACCGATATAAGTCGCAGATGGATGGTCAATCAAGAGTTGGTCTAAATCTAGGCTTAACTGGGTGTATTCTGTTGCAGGAGATTCGAACCCAACGATACCGGCAGAGGCTTTAATAGGAATAAATTTCAACATATACTGTTATTATATACAGCATACTGTGAATTCAAATAACTTTAGCTAATTTTTACGGTGCAACATGTGTGGAAGACTTAATGTGATAGACGATGAGTTCGTTCAAGGCTTATGTGTCACCCTCGGTATCGATTTAACCATGACGCCGCTCGTGCCCAATCGATTTATTCGCGCTGCAAGCGACGTGCAAATCATCCGCGAGGTCGATGGTCAGCGAGTGCTTCAAAAGGCAAGGTGGTGGTTGTTACTTGAACCGAGTGACACTGGATTTAAACCCTCCCAATATACCAGTTTCAATACTCGCTGCGATAAGCTGAATGTGCCACATTCTGCTGGCTACTCCCCGTTTAGAACGGCCCGTTGTATCATTGTCGCCAAAGGGTTTGGTGAAACTGAATTTGAATCGCAAGGGAATAAAAAAGTACCTAAGCACTACCACGACATTATCGCAGACAAAGGCGCAATTACATTTGGTGGCTTATATAAAGAATATATTGCTAAACAAAGCGCTGAGGTCAACCTTGGTTGTTCAATTATCACCCTGCCCCCACACCCTAAACTGGCACATTTTCATAGCAAATCAAGCCCCATGATGCTGCCGCAGGACGACACCTTAGACGCTTGGTTAGACCCAGATTATCAACAAGTAGACTCTTTCAACCACTTGATGCACCCTAGAATAAGGCAAGACTTGATTGCCACTGAGATAAATAAACCGAACTTGCACCAACCTATTGGGGCGCCTAGCGTGATCCCGCGTGACATAATGTAAAATGCATCACGTGTCATCTGGCGTTCAAGGTTCTCGGTACTTGGCTGTATCACCCAGCGTCATAGATTGGAGAAACCCTACATTGTGACCATCATCATTCCTGATAAATACCCTGAAATCGCACGAGCGCAGTTCAACGCTATTCGAAATGAAATATGGCATATTGCGACCGCGCATGAGTTAGGTAAAGTGGAAGAGTCACTGAAATGGGGCGAGCCGAGTTTTTCAGTACAAGGCGGCAGCCCTATCCGAATCGACTGGAAAGACAAAACACCAGAGATCTTCAACGTTTATTTTCACTGCCAAACTCGCCTAATCGACACATTCAAAGAGGTGTACCCAAACAGTTTTACTTATCAGGGCAATCGCGCACTTAGTATTCCTTTAACCAAAAGCATCTATGACACCCCGTTAAATCAGTGCTTGTTAATTGCGATGACCTACCACAAGGTAAAACACTTACCGCTGCTGGGAGCTCAACCTGCATAAGAACATGCAATTTACAAACCCCTACACACGCGACGCTATGCGACACCATGCTTAAAATCCAACAGTAAATGCGCTCGCGAACTAATGCTAAGCGAACCCTATACAGTGTGTTTTTTCTCGTTCACCATGATCAGTAGTTCAGCGGCAGCTTGAGCATCACACAAAGCTCTGTGATGATTATCAAGAGACAATCCGTATTCTTTGGTTAATTTACCTAACGAATAAGACTTTGAGCCTGGGTAATACTTGCGCATTTCACGCACCGTACAGAGCTTAGGCATAGAGAACGCTCTTTCTAATCGCCCGTATTCCAGCTTGAAAAATCCATAATCGAAATTCACATTGTGTGCCACGAAAATACAGTCTTGCATAAACGCTTCTAAATCATCTATCACTTCGCAAAAAAGCGGTGCGTCTTCGACCATATCATTACTGATCCCCGTCAAACGGGTAATAAAATGGGGTACACGACGCTCAGGGTTGATAAGGCTACTCCAGCTGTCGACTACTCTACCGTTTATGACTTTAACGGCACCAATCTCTGTAATGCGGTGACCTGGCTTACAACCTCCTGTGGTTTCAACATCAACCACAACATAGGGTTGCCGGGGGTTATAACGCCACTCTACTTGACAAACCCCGACGTTAAACCCGGCATTTTGCAGTGCGTCGATGCTCACCAGCTGATTGGCGCGAAGTTGGTCCCCCGGCGCTTTTACCTCTTCAAAGCGCAGTTGCTGATTTTCAATCACCATTAAATCGGGGTAACCATCTTTTAACCCTTGGTAATTTTTCGCCATTGCTCTTAAGTGGTTTGCTACCCACTGTCCATTTACGTGTTGCAAGAATACACTGATGATTTCAAGCATTTTAGGGTTCCAACGGAATATACCGTTAGGCTGACCATAGTAACGACTTGCAACTTGCGTCAGGTATGTCATGGCATGGCTGGTTGGCCTGCTTACCTGATATTGGGCTTGCCGTTGAGATTGAGTGAACAGCGCTAAACGCGCTTCCACCTGAGCTCCTAACTCATCATACAAACAGTTTTCTTTTATCAGACGTGGTCTGCGGTCAAACTCTGACCCTGTTGCGCGCTCGGCCTCATTAAACAATTCATGCCAAAACGTTAAACCAAATAACGCCCTGAATAAGCGATTTTCGGTTCTGTAAGCGAATATGTTTGCCAGCGGTTGCACAGGGTTTTGCTCTAGAGGTTCGCTCTGAAGCTCCCTTTGCTGTTTTTCCCTAGGCACAGTATTATCGACGCACAGGTTTTGCCCCTCGTAGTAGCGTTTTACGCCTAATTCCACGCGATCTTTGTAGACTTCATCAATGTAAAGTTTGTGACTATGCTCGCGTAAACGCTGGGTACGAACGCTTAACTTTGCTTGATTGAACTTACGTTGGTAAAAATCAAACGCAAACAAACTTAGTTCGTCGTCTTTCGGTGCATCAAGTAACGTTTCAAGGGCCAACTTGGCGCGCTCTTTATCAAATTTATAGGTTTCTCTGATCAAGCGCTCTTGTGCTTTTTGGTGTGAGGATAAACGCCAAAATGCCAACGCTTGTGTTTTGGCATTCTCACAATCAATGGCTAATAAGGCACAGCCTATCTCGTACCAAAAGTGTGCAGCATATTCATTGGCTGTAGCCCCAATGGGCGTTTGTTGTAATTCTTGCTGTTGCGCCAATGCAATCAGCCCTTCAGGGCACAGAAACCCTAAACGCTGTTTTTGCTGGGCAAAATAGAAGGCACTTTGGGCTTCTTCAATACCGTCAAAGCGCGGGCCTTGTTGCTTAGATTTATTGCGGGTTTTAAGGACGCCTAAGTCCCGCATGGAAAACTTGTCTAGTGCGCTATTGAGATTACCAAAGAATAAAAACAGTAAGTATTGCCACTCATTAACGAACGTCTTTACTTTGAAATCATCACATAAGGTATGTTGGGTGATTGCATCAGCGCTAAGCGCTCGGGCTAGCGTTAATAAAACGGCTTTGGCAGCACTTTTTTTAAACGTCACCTGTTGTGAGCTTAATAATTCGACCAATTGCGCTTTGTTCAGCGTATCGAGCAATGTACTAACATCGCTGGCGACAATCGAACGTAACACGCCACACTCAGTGAGTAACGCTAGCGCCCGTTGGCAGTCCTCAATTTCCCCGTAGGTTAACGTGCTGCAGGCGATGAACGAGCCTTTACGATTGACCACGCGCACAAACATGCATTGGGTGTTGTGTGCCATTTGCTCAAAGCGTTGAATAAAATCGTGATGGGCTGGCAGTAATAATGCAGCGCAATGGGTCTGCGTATAAGCGAGGAACTCGTTAAAATGGTCGAGGTAGTATTTCTCAGGCAGTATTAGGGCTGATTTCACAGGACTTTGCATATAGGTTACGTTCTATTGAGGTATAGGGGTTTTTGCGGTGGCAGTCTTATCATTCATCAAGAGTGATACTGTCAATCAATAAACAAAAATCACCCTCTTGGCGATCGCTGATCAAAAATCCCAGCTGTTTTACTTCTAACCAATTCAGTGGTGGGGCATCAAGCACTTTTTTGCCGCGCAATGTTGCCTTAAACTCACTCAATTTAAAGTGGAATGTTTGCCATTCATTTGCTTCAGTGGTGAACCCGACACCATAAGACGGCGCACCTTTTTCACTAGCTGCTTTCAATCGAAACTGATAGCGCTTGCCATCACCCATCACACGAATCGACACTTGGGTTTCATCGCGCACGTTAGATACAAATACTCGCCGGTTTACGGATGCAAAACCACCATTGTTTTCAAGTGAAACATGCCCGCTAAACACGGCGAGTTTATCAACATGGGATAACTGTGACTTTGATACACCACCCATCACGCCATCGTTTACCGATTGCCAGCTGTCATTTTCATTAATTTTAAAAAGATTCATGGGTGACGCGCTCACTTTCTATTATCTATTGCTTATCGCCTATTTCAACAGGCCAATATTTTCATACAGTAGTTCATACAGTATTTTACCCAGCTTTATTGTTTTGACGCAAGTTGTGAATGCATATTTGCCAGTAGGAACATATGCGCAGCATTAAGAATTAACGCTTATACGCTTAAGCGGTTTATAGGTTCATCATCGTATTTCACAGTGCATTGCTGTTCTTTGCAGAGTTGCTCATGTGATCTTTCATTGATAATTTTTTTTGCTAGTCGCCAACGCTGCAGGTTTGCAACCCTCATACACAACGCGTATTCTGCGCTTAACTATTTGAGAAAAATAAGATTCTTTATGAAAATCAAAGCCATGAGTTTGTCGATTGCTATGTACTGTGGCATCGCCTTCGCAGCGCAAAATGACCAAGTAATAGCGCCGAGCAAAGACCAAGTGACCGATCGTTTCGCCGAACTTGCCCTTGAGTGCGTACACAAAGAGTACCCCAACATCATTAAGCACATGATGACGAGCAAAGACGACGTTAAAACGCCAAAAGAGTTGTACCCTGCTTTTTACGGTTGTTTCGATTGGCATTCATCTGTACATGGCCATTGGTTGCTGGCACGTATTGCCAGTCAGTACCCAGACTCAGAGCATTATCAGGATATAATTGCAAGTTTGAATAAAAGCTTTAGCCAAGCGAATATTCAGGGTGAACTGGCTTATTTTAACCGTGAAGATACAGGCACCAGTTTTGAGCGCCCTTATGGCTTGGCGTGGTTCTTACAGCTAACCAGTGAATTACGTGAATGGGACGACCCCCAGGCGAAAAAATGGTTAGCAACGCTTATGCCGCTGGAAGATAAAATCGTCGCGAACGTTGGTGACTGGCTCCCCAAGTTGTCATTTCCGATCCGTGTGGGCGAGCACAGCCAAACCGCGTTTGCCTTTGGCCTAATGTTAGACTGGAGTGAAACAGCGAACAATACGGTCTTTAATCAGCTGCTTAAAAGCACCGTGAGTCGCTTATACACCAATGATGTTAATTGCCCATTAGCATATGAGCCATCGGGCCAAGATTTCTTATCACCTTGCATTGCAGAAGCGGATTTAATGCGCCGCATTTTACCGCCCAGCGAATATGCGACTTGGTTAACATCATTTTTGCCGTCGATTCCGCAAAACGGAGACAGCCATTGGATGAGCGTAGCCACTGTCGTAGATAAAAGTGACGGAAAACTCGCACACTTAGATGGCCTAAACCTGAGCCGAGCGTGGATGCTAGAGGGGATTGCATCTGCGCTGCCAGCAAACGATAAACGAGTAGCCGCTATCCAAAGTGCAGCCCGGAATCACCACCAAGCGGGCATAAATTCCGTTATTCACGATATGCACTATATGGGCAGCCATTGGCTGGGCAGCTTTGCAACGTATTTAACGACCGAGCGAGGATTGCGCTAGCAACGTTTTAGGTTGTTCAGGAGTTATCTTAAGAATAATAAGTGGAGGCTCAGAAAAACCTCACCGGCTTGTTTATAACAAACATAACACTAGACCGCGTCTTAGAAGCTGTGCTTAAGAAGCCCAGTTATAGAATATGTGTATACGCAGCTAAGTATTTTATATTAATGGTCACGTCTGACAAAAAGTCTTGACCATGAATTCCAAATCCTCAATGACTAAGGGTTTGCTTACGTATCTTTTAACACAGGTATGTGAAAGAGACCGCTGAATATCACTTGCTTCTTCTGAGGAAGATAACATAACTATCGTATCGCAATGGTTCTGTTGAAGTTCATAGTTATCTAGGAATTCGTGACCATTCATACCCGGCATATTAATATCTAACAGTATCAAAGTCGGTGGCGTAGCTAGCCCTTCTAAAATAGAGAGCGCCTCTTCACCATCGTATGCTTGATGTATCGCTATTTCAGTATCGTACTTTTCTATCATATTCTTGAGTAAGAATTGTTCAATTTCACTATCATCTACAATGAGAATAGAAGGCTTTTTCATAATCACTATTCACTCTTTAATATCGCAGTTTTATTATCGGGTTAGTTTGTCATTGGCAAGGTTACGATGAATTTCGTATCCATATCCTCATCCGTAAATACTATCTCGCCTTCAAGGCGCTCAATGGTATTTTTAAGCATGTATAAACCTAGGCCTGAACCAAATGAGGTTTTAGGATGAAAACGTTTGAACATACTAAAAAGACTTGCTTGATGTTTCTTAGGTATACCTAGACCATTATCCGATACTTCTAATATAAATCGTTTTGAAATGTTGTAAGTCTTAATTTTTATATACGATTTAGGTTTCGCAATATCTTGATATTTAACTGCGTTAGATAATAAGTTCTCAACAATTAGTGCAAAAAGTGTCTTTGGTAAACACAATGTATTACGTGCACTCAGGTCGAAATCAATTTTTAATCTTTCGAAATTATCCATGCCCTTAATTTTGCCAATTGCCTCGTGGATCGTTTGTTTTACGTTCACCTCTATCAATTCCTCTTGAGCATGTCTCACTTTTGTCAACACAAGGATATCTTTGACAAGCGTTTCAAGCTTCCCGAGTGAAGTTTGAACTAAAGCGATCTTTTCCAAAGAGTCATCTGTTTGGCCTTCCCTTAGATCCTCGTTGACTAAATCTAACATTCTAATAGAAGATATGAGCGGTGATCTAAGATCATGAGAGGTTCTGTAGGCGAATTCTTCAAGCTCAGCATTCGCTTTTTTAATATCGGCCTGCGTTTTTTTACGCACCGAAATATCACGAACGATACCACTATAAAGCTTGCGCCCATGAACGTTGACTTCGCTAACAGACAAATCGAGGGGGAATGTGCTGCCATCCTTTCTTAGGCCTACCACTTCTCTGCCACTTCCTATGACACGCTTAACTCCTGTTTTATGGTAGTTACTTAAATATTCATCATGTTCACTGTGGTAAGGCTCAGGCATAAGGATCTTCACATTTTTGCCTACCGTCTCGATCATTGTGAAGCCGAATATAACCTCGCACGCTTTGTTATAATGTTCGATAATTCCATATTCATTGATGGTAATCAAACCATCGACAGTATTATCTAGCACCGCGGCTAAACGTAGTTGCGCTTCTTGGATATCGGAGATATCTCGAATGATACCGCTGTATATAGTTCGTCCTTTAACCTCTACCTCACTGACGGAAAGATCCATCGGAAAAACAGTTCCATCTTTCTTTCTACCCTCAACCTGGCGACCAATACCTATGACTTTCCGAGTACCACTGGTATAGTAATTTTGCAAATATCCATCGTGTTCTTCGCGGTAGGGTTCAGGCATTAATACCTTCACATTTTTACCAATAACATTTTTCGCTTCATAACCAAAAAGTACCTCACAAGCTCGGTTAAAGGTCTCTATGCAGCCGCGTCTATCAATCGTAATCAGTCCATCAACGGTATTATCAACAATGGCTTGCAGTGAAGCTTGGCTGTCTTTAGATGATTGTTCTGCATTTTTTATATCTGAAATATCGCGAATAGTCCCAACAAACATCTTAACCCCTGAAATCGACATCTCGTTTACGCTCAACTCCATGGGGAATACGGTGCCATCTTTTCGCTTTGCTTGAACCTCGCGAATTGCACCTATCACGTTTTTATCTCCCGTAGACAAGTAGTTTTCAATATAGATGTCATGCTCTCCATGATAAGGATCTGGCATCAGCATCTTCACATTACATCCAATGACCTCAATTGCATCGTATTGAAATATTCTTTCGGCCGAACGATTGAAGCTATCAATGACCCCGCGATGGTCAATTGTAATGATGCCGTCAATCACTGTATTTAAAACGGCCGATAACTTTGTCGTGTAACCTTGTAAATTTTCATTAGGGGGAATTTGAGGGATATTTTTACCGGACATACACTTAACTCAAGTCATCAAACATTACATGCTTAAAGCATAGACATATTTGAAAAAAATCAAGCATATACCTAAGTATAAATTTTTCTTTTATGGATCTGCTAAGTTACTGATAGGCGGATAAAGGAAGACTAAAAATAAAACAAATAGCGATAAGCTTTAAGTAGCGCATACAGAATTCAATATGCGTGTCGAGACTCAACGTCGTCAAAATATTACGCGAAGGGCAATATTTATTTTAAAAAGACTGGAGTTTGTAGCGAACAATAAACGGCAAAAATTGGTATTTACGGCAAGAACTTTCCTTACTCATCAGCTTAAAATTAAAACAAATATACAGCTAGATCTCGGAAGTGCCTATGCCGAGCGAGTTCTTCACCTGTTCAAACAAGCCTTCTGACTCCCCGCGAGAGGCTATCGATAGCCCCGCGTCAGATAGATAAAAACTGTCCAGTGAAAATAAATATTCTCGGCTTTGTGTTAGGTAGGTGACTACGTCGTCTTCATGTACGTCAGCGTCTTGCAGTTGTTTCGCATATTCCTGAGACTGTCCTAGTTCGTAAAACTCTGACAACGAATTTACATCATCTAACTTACTTTGCAGCCTAGGATTTCTATCGAGGTATTGTTGAAGCTGGGCGAGGCCCTTGTGCTCAGGCTCATGCTCGCTGCTAACAACCCACGCCCCTTCTTCTTGGGTGAGCTTAACATCAAACGTAAGACCTAAATTTTTCGCAGTATTAGTGAGATCTTCAGCGACCCCGCGCATGTTAAAGCTAAGCATATTATCTAGCGTTTGTAGATTTATGCCGTTCTCGCCTGATTTCAAACGCTCTAACGCATCATCAATGTTTCCATTTGCAAGATTACTTTGCACATCAGACAACCCAGCAGAAATATTATTTTTCTGGGCATCCACCACACTTTGTAATGCCGCATCAGCATCGCTGGAGTTGTTTAGATAATCAAATAAGGATGTTTTTGATTGTTGAATTTCCATCGTATTCATTCCTAAGTGTTCAACCATGGCCGTTCTTAACCATGCTAATCCGGTTATGTAATCTACATGTGAGTAAAAAATCGGTTTACTTTACATGTTTATTAACTCTTCACTAGCAAACCCTAAGCCAACAAATACTGTTCACCTGAACTTCAGTGAAAAGGCGAGAAACTGCGTTAAAACATTTACCCATTTACTATTCGTATGGCTATTCGCAACCTTGCGGCTTCGTGCTAAAGTCGGGGATAAATAACTGTTTACCTTCACTTTTCAAAAAGGAATTCACATGAATTATTTTGTAGGCTCCTACGCCACCTCGCCCGCGTGGGAACAGTGGGATGCTGAAGCTGAACACGCTTACTTTAGTCAGTTAAAAGCGCTTAAAAATGTACAAGGTTTAGAACACCCGTTCACCGGCTCGTTGCACCCCCATGATGACGACTGGTTTATTGCTAACGTAAGCCCTGATTGGCAATTTGTATTCACTTGCGTACCGGGCACCATGGGTGCATTGGGTAAAAACCCTCGCTTTGGCATCGCATCAGATGATGAAGCCGGTCGCCAAGACGCCCTCGCCTTTATGCAAAAAGCCTGTGGCGCCATTGGCAAGTTAAATAAAGGCCTTGGGCGAAAGGCTGTTAAAGCCATTGAAATACAAACGGCTCCAGATCGAAGCAAAGCCGAGGGCTCGGCGAAATCTTTGCAGGCTTCACTAGAAACCATGCTCAGCTGGGATTGGCACGGTGCTGATATCGTCATTGAACACTGCGACGCCCTTGTACCTGAGCACGAGCACGCGAAGGGCTTTTTGTCACTGGACGATGAAATAGCGGTCTTAAACGAACTTAATGCATCAAAGAATGCAAACCTTGGGTTGCTAATTAACTGGGGGCGTTCAGCCATTGAAAGCATGAGCACTGAAGGCGTGTTAACGCACATTAAACACGTTAAGGCTCACGGTTTGCTGAAAGGCTTGATGTTCTCCGGTGTCACAGACCAGGAATCACCTTATGGCATTTGGAAAGACACCCACATGCCTGCATCGAAAAACTCGACTGTTGAATTTGGTGCTGAGCATTCATTGTTGACAGAAGAAGAAATCCATCGCTCGCTAGCGGCCTGTGGAGACGCATTAACGGAGAACTCGATTGTCGGTATAAAACTCGGTATTCGCCCCAAAGACGCGCCGCTTGAGCCTCGTGTGGGCTATAACCAATCAGCGTTGGCAATGATCGACCGATTTTTTGAAGAAGTAGCTTAAATAATTGTATTTGAAGGCAGCCCGTTAGCTAATCGCGTTTAACCTACACACTCTTAAAGTCAAAGGTGGATCATGGAAGAAGTGAAAGTAACTTGGGTTCAAGCAGCGCGCATTTGGTGGAGTTGGGCTTGGCGGTTTTTGATTTGGACGGTACCCACTGCCGTACTCTTCGGTTTTTCTATCGGCTTAGCGCTGGCCTTTCTTGGCTTATCTATTGAGCCTTTTACCCCTTACATTCAAGGGTTCGGTGCCGCTCTTGGAATATTTTTTGGCATCTTCGCCATGAAAAACATCATGGGTAAGCAATTTAATGGCTTTAAAATCATGCTGGTAAAAACCCGTGACGAGTAAGACTACTAGGCTGTTATATCGTCATAGGAATCATTTAGTAACTGTAAAGTAAAGCCGGCGACGGACTCCCGGCGCACCACTTTACATAACGTCATCTTAACTAAGTTGCTGTTGCGCAAACCTGCCCCACAATAACCAAAAAGCGCTATCCACAGATAGCGCTATTGAGCATTCCCCCCTGTTACCAACTCAAATCATCTGGGATTTCGTAGTCGGCGTACCAGTCTTCATCTTCACTGTTCTTGGCCTTTTCTTCTGGCAGAATATCGGCGCGATACAGCACGTAACTTTCATCACGCTCAGCGATTTTATCCGCCACGGGCATGGGGATCAGTTCATAAACGTCATTGAGTTTGACGATAGCAAGCTGGCCTTGAGTAATTTGGGTATGGATGTTTTTATCAACATACATACGCTTTATAACCTTGTTGTCACTGAAGTTACACGCAATATCACCCACTTTACGCGATTGTTTGTTCACGTTAATCATCTGCACAATTTGTGCTTGGACCGCTTTTTTCTCTGCTTCAGCTTTGGCCTTTTGGTTCAACTCTCTGTCACGGGCTTTCTTTTGCTCGGCGGCTTTTTCAGCGGCAATTTTACTTTCGTTCGTTTGTTGAACGTTGTGATTTTTTTTCTCTTTTGCTTGTTTGTGTTTTTGCTGGCGCACTTGCTTCGCTTTTTTCTTATCTGCGAGGCCTGCTTGTAAAAGTTGTTCTTGGAGTGACAATGCCATACTCGTGCCTATTGGTTTTGTAGAATGCATAAAGCCGGCAAGGATAAGTTACCGGCTTTTTATTATGGGAAATCAGTACTTTATTATAAGTAATGAAGACTGGGTTTCAAAAGCGCTATTTTGCTTTTTTACGCTTATCTTCTACCGTCCATTTATTATCTGTGTACCAAGCGGACCAACCAGTGGCTTTGCCCTCTTCGTTTTCACTCATAACATATTGTTGCTTGGTTTTACGGCTGTAGCGCACGAGCGTGTCGTTACCGTCGGGATCTTTAGCCGGCGCATCCGCCAAGTAATAAAACTTAGGTGAAATGCGATCCCTAAAGCGCGCTAATTCAGCCACAAGCGGCGCACGAGTTTCCCGTGATTTAGGAAAGTTATGCGCTGCCATGAAAATACCTGAGGCGCCGTCACGCAATACAAAGTGCGCATCTGACTTAGTACATTCTAATTCAGGCAAATCCACTGGGTCTTCTTTAGGCGGCGCAGCTTCACCGTTTCGCAATAACTTACGGGTGTTCTTACATTCTTCGTTAGTACAACCAAAATACTTTCCGAAGCGACCGTTTTTAAGCTCCATGTTTGAACCACATTTATCGCACTCGATAATGGGACCGTCATAACCTTTGATTTTAAACGTGCCTTCTTCAACTTCGATACCAGGGCACGTAGGGGTATTACCGCACACGTGTAACTTACGCGTTTCATCCACTAAGTAGCTGTCCATGGCGGTAGCACAAATTGGACAACGTCGCTTCGCTCTCAGTAACTCAGTCTCAAGCTCTTCTTCGTCATCCACCTTGATAACTTCGTCACCAGAGGTGAGGTTCATGGTGCCGGTGCAGCGCTCTTTAGGCGGTAAGTTATAACCAGAGCAACCTAAGAACACACCGGTACTGGCGGTGCGCACGTTCATTGGGCGGCCACATTTAGGGCATGCAATGTCCGTTGGTACCGCTTGGTTCAAGCGCATACCGCCGTCTTCGGGATCTTTTTCCGCTAGGTGCAGCTTTTGTTCAAAATCACCGTAAAAATCATTGAGTACGTCTTTCCACGAGACTTTGCCGTTGGCAATTTCGTCTAGCTCTTGTTCCATCTTGGCGGTGAAATCAAAGCTCAGCAGATTATCAAAATTTTCAAGCAAGCGGTCATTGACTATCTCACCCATTTTTTCAGCATAGAAACGCTTACTCTCAAGGCGCACATAGCCGCGATCTTGAATCGTAGAAATGATACTAGCGTAGGTTGATGGGCGACCAATGCCGCGTTTTTCCAGTTCTTTTACCAAGGATGCTTCATTGAAGCGAGCCACAGGTTTAGTAAAATGCTGCTTCGGTTCAAGTTGCTTAAGGTTAAGACTTTCGCCTTCTTTTACATCCGGCAACAAGAAGTCTTCTTCACCTTTCTTACGCTGAGGGTTTTGTACTTTAGTCCAACCGTCGAACTTCAACACGCGGCCTTTTGCAGTCAACTCATAACCATTGGCTGATACACGAATGGTGCTCGCGTCGTATTTTGCAGGTGTCATTTGACAAGCGACAAACTGACGCCAGATAAGCTCGTATAAGCGCTGTGCGTCACGTTCCATTTCAGATAAAGACTCTGATTTAAGTAGCACATTTGACGGGCGTATCGCCTCGTGAGCTTCTTGAGCACCTTCTTTACTGCCGTACTTCAGGGCATTTTCTGGTAAGTACTTATCACCAAAATTATCAACAATATAATCACGACAAGCATCGACCGCTTCTTTGCTCAAATTGGTTGAGTCGGTACGCATATACGTAATGTGACCGGCTTCATATAAGCGCTGAGCCATCATCATGGTTTTTTTCACACCAAAACCTAAGCGCGTACTGGCCGCTTGTTGCAAGGTTGAGGTTATAAAAGGTGCTGATGGGCGAGATTGAGTCGGCTTTGAATCACGACTAACAACCTTATAATCAGCCCCTTCTAAATCGGATAATGCCGCATCCGTTTGTGCTTTATTGACTGGCTTAAATGCTTTGTCATTATGTTTAGCAACTTGCATACGCAGGTCACTTTGTTTTGCCGTGACTAGGTCGGCATGCACGTCCCAAAACTCTTCGGGTACAAAGGCCTTAATTTCACGTTCACGCTCAACGACAAGGCGTACAGCAACAGATTGAACACGACCAGCGGATAAGCCTCGAGCGACTTTTTTCCATAATAATGGGGACACCATAAAGCCCACAATACGGTCGAGGAATCGACGAGCTTGCTGCGCATTTACCCGCTCAACGTTGACTTTACCGGGTTCAGAGAAGGCTTCTTGAATGGCGTTTTTGGTGATTTCGTTAAACACCACACGCTGATAATCTTTTGTGGGATCATCGATCAATTCTTGTAGGTGCCAAGCGATGGCTTCCCCTTCTCTATCCAAATCCGTTGCGAGATAGATAGTGTCAGCATTTTTGGCTAACTTTTTAAGTTCATTAACGACTTTTTCTTTACCGTTAAGGACTTCGTAATGGGCTTCCCAATCATTTTTTGGATCAACGCCCATACGATCAACTAATTTGCGATATTCATGTTCGCGTAAATACGATTCACGCTTTTTTTCTGACAATAATTTTAGCTCTTTTGCCGGTTTTTTAGGCGGAACTTTGCCTAAAGCTTTCGTTGGAAGGTCTCGAACGTGGCCTACACTAGATTTAACAATAAAATCTTTTCCGAGATATTTATTAATTGTTTTCGCCTTTGCCGGTGATTCGACAATGACCAGAGACTTTGCCATATAATTAGTCTTAACCTTTGTATTTATTAGGGTTTTTAGATGAACTGTAGAAGAATTGTTCGTTCACCTCTATAAAATGCTTTTTAACATATATCGACAAAGTGAATAGAAAACAAGTTCTTCTTCATACTTATCCGATAATCGTCATACGTAAGCGCAAATCACTGTTCATAATTTAATCGCCTCGATTGGCAGCGACCTTAAAACCAGTATAATGCCGACCATGACACACCGAGATGAAGATGGAATGGTCATTTTCAAGGTCAACCTTTTCGCTTTTGGTTTAGCGGATACTGATACGCACATGAGGATAGAATGAAGCAGTTTGAAGTGAATTTTGATGGACTCGTTGGACCAACCCACAATTATGCGGGTTTATCATACGGTAATGTTGCCTCGTTAAATAATGCGAGCGCACAGAGTAGCCCTAAACAAGCCGCTAAGCAGGGCTTAAAGAAAATGAAAGCCCTAGCTGACCTTGGTATGATTCAGGGCGTGTTGGCTCCTCAGGCGCGTCCTGACGTGGATGCGTTACGTCGTTTAGGCTTTTCTGGCTCTGACGCCAACGTTTTGCAGCAAGCTGCTAAGCAAGCGCCCGCTATATTTCAAGCCTGTTGCTCAGCATCTAGCATGTGGACAGCCAACGCCGCTACGGTTTCTCCTAGTGCTGATACCGCTGATGGTAAAGTGCATTTTACCCCTGCAAATCTGACCAATAAATACCATCGTTCATTGGAACCCCAAGTCACTGGCAATATCCTTAAAGCCACATTTGCTAATCAGCAATATTTCAGTCACCACAATCATTTACCCGATAATGAGCATTTTGGTGATGAGGGCGCAGCAAACCACACGCGTTTATGTCGCCAATACGGTGAACGGGGTGTCGAGTTATTTGTTTATGGGCGTTATGCCTTTGATAAAAGCAAACCTGCACCAGTGAAATTCCCCGCTCGTCAAACATTTGAAGCCAGCCAAGCCGTTGCCCGCTTACATGGACTGAGCGACGACAACGTAGTGTTTATTCAGCAAAACCCAGATTTGATCGACCAGGGTGTTTTCCATAATGACGTGATTTCTGTGGGGAACCAAAACGTGCTTTTCTATCACGAGCAGGCCTTCCTAGATACGGATAAAGCATTTGCTGAAATTAAGCAAAAATACGGTACGGGCGATTTGCACTTTATCAAAGTGACGACAGACCAAGTAAGCTTGCAAGATGCAATAAAAAGCTACTTGTTTAATACCCAACTGGTGACGCTGGCGAACGGTGATATGGCGATCATTGCCCCTACCGATTGTGAAGAGAATCCTGCGGTTTCAGCTTATCTAAATGAGCTGGTTACCCTGAATACGCCGATAAAACACATTCGCTACTACGATGTTAAACAAAGCATGCGAAACGGTGGTGGGCCTGCCTGCCTGAGGTTACGCGTAGCCATGAACGACACCGAATTGGCCGCAGTAAATCAAAGCACTATGATGAATGATGCCCAGTTCGAACGTTTAAATAATTGGGTGGATAAACATTATCGTGACCGTTTATCGGTAGATGATTTGCGCGATGTCGCCTTGCTCAATGAGTCTCGCACTGCCCTTGATGAGCTCACCCAATTACTGAAACTCGGATCGGTTTATCCGTTCCAAAAAGTCTAAAACGTTGCCCTAAATTTTGTAGACTTAAAGCTGTATTTGTTGTTTTAATCCATTAAAGAAAACATAACAAAAGCCCCGTATCACGATTGTGATACGGGGCTTTTTGTTCGTAAACTTGTTCTAAAATTTAGATGCCGTATAACTCGTTACTATAGAGAGTCAGAACATTGGTCTGAAGTACCAAAAGGATTTGCCGGCGGTGATGAGGCTGGATCTGTTAAATCATCCGCAGCTACGCCTAAAACATAGTCGTGCTGCTCCGACGACTCGCTGCCCTGCGACTCGCCGTTGACATGAATAGTTACCTTCGTCCAAACCCCAAATGCCTTTGGATAACGCAGTGAAAAGCGAATCTGACCGTTGTCGTCAGTCGTGCCATCAGACTGAATTGATACAACATTACCCGGAGTAAGTTGCCCGTCATTATTGGTATCTTCCCCTTCATCGAGTATTCCATTGCCATTTACATCCTCATTCAGGCATTTCACGCTCTCATTTGGTTGCCAAACATTTGTAGTAGTATTGAAAAGCCAGCTGCCTTTCGAGTATGTACCCTTTAACACTATACCATTTTCGATTTCATTTTTAATGAACGCCCAAGGCGGCGCTGCAAACGTGACATTGGCATTTTCCACTGGGTTAGAATCAGGGTCGGTCACAAATGCGGAGAACTCTTTTGTGTAAGATGATTCAGTGGGTGATTGAATGGTATTGCCCGTACCAAAGACGATATCGAACGGCTTGTCACCCACCGTCAGCAAAGTGAAGGCCGACACGCTTTGCGTATCATCCACTGTGCCATACACTTTTACCCCTTCAAATGTGCTTAGCGCATTAGAGGTATAGACTGTTTTCGCAATACCGCTTCTATCGGTTGTGGCTTGATTCGGTGAAATTTGCCCACCGCTCACATCGTCCAGTAAAAAGTTGATGGTTTTACCTTTGACCAAATTGCCTCGGGCGTCGCGCACCACAGCGCTAATGGTACTAATTTCACCTGTGGGGCCGATAGAGTCTGGCGTGGCATCTACTATGATGTTATCCGCTACCGTTGCGACGAATTCTATTTGAGTGCGGGCAGTCACTTGATTGCCGTCACTGTCGGTGCCCGTAGCAGAGACCGTTGCAAAACCCGCATTATCGGATGAGATAGAAAAACTCACCAAGCCATCACTATCAGTGTTTTTAGTGCTAGTGGCTATGGCCCCTCTTGAGGTAGTTAACGTCACCTGTGCACCTGATACCGCGGTGTTGTTCGATAACCACGTTAACCCGAGGGACTGAGCATTGTTCAGGTTTACCTCTTCAGTAGGCACACTGGTGAAACTAAAGTTATCCGCTTGGACCGCCAAAGTGAATTCACTTTCATCATTTAAGGCACTGGCCGAAATCGTCTCTACCCCAGATGTGTTGCCTGTATAGGTAACGGTGACTTGACCATTAGTGCCTGTTATAGGTGTGGTGGTGCTTAGTAAGCCATTGGCAGCCGATAAGTTAACTTGTTGATTGGCTATACCATTGCCATCTGAGTCAAGCAAGCTAATGGTTAAATCAACGGGGTCGTTTAGTATGACTGAGCTTGGGCCATCGATGTTCACCGTGGTGCCTATAACAGATATCAATAAAGTCTGGCTTAACGTGCCACTTGTGGCAGTCACTTGAATATCACGATTCTGGCGGTTATTTTGCGTCGTCAATGACGCCGTTGCTTGGCCATCATTGCCTGTTGTGCCTTGGGTAATCATTAACGCCGCGTCAGCATCAGCTGAGAACACCACATCAACTCCTTCCATCAAGACGTTTTGCGCATTTTTAAGCAGTGCGATTAATTCTATGCTGTCTGTGCCGCTAGAGGGCAATTGCACTGCACCTGCGAATAAGTCGAGCGAGCTGGGCTGCTCATTTACTTGGGTAGTGCCTTGTGAGGTAAATGTCGTACTGGCAGTCTCTCCGCCAGAAAGGGTTGCTATGACCTCTCCTGAGCCTGAGTTTTCCCCTACCAATAAGGCGATGCTGGCCTCACCCGTTGTGCCGGTTGAAGCAGTTCCTGAGTCATTATTAAAATCGGCTAGACCTTCCGGGCTGAAGGTAAAGGTGACCAATTTATCTGTCGCAATAGCTCCCGTATTGTCGGTTACCCGAGCAGTTAGCGTCAACGGGGTAGACGCGCTTAGTTGTGAAGCCGTTTGCTGATTTGAATCTGTTAAGGTCAAGGCAATTGAGTAGGTAGTGGTGTCGCCTGGATTATCACCTGAGTTAGGTGTGTCGCCCCGTGTGATTGAATCAGAGCCGCCTCCTCCACAGGCAAACAAGGTAAACAATATAAAGCTGCTTAAAAGCAATCTTGTGCGTTGATACATACAAATAGTCCTTTGTTTCTAACAGTTAACGAATGCTGTGTGTCACATATATGAACATATTAATTGTTCAGCTTATTGGGCAAACTTGCTAACCTATGGGCAATAATAATAAATTCAGGAAAATCATGAGCCAATCCCTCCCCACCAACCCCGAAAAATTCAGTTTAACTGCCAGAATATTTTTCGGCATGCTGGCCGGTATCATTATCGGTGGCCTTCTCCAGCAACTGTTTGATGATAGCGGAGATTTTTCGTTTAGTGTATTTGGGTTAGAGGTTTCTACGTATGGACTTTTAGTCGATGGTATATTTAATGTTGTCGGGCAAATTTTTATCGCCAGCCTTAAAATGCTCGTCGTGCCCTTGGTGTTTGTTTCATTGGTTTGCGGTACCGCAAGTTTGTCGGATCCGAGTAAACTAGGTCGTTTGGGCGGCAAGTCTATTCTGCTTTATATTGGCACTACTGCCATTGCCATTTCTTTAGCGGTTGGTTTTGCACTTTTGGTCTCCCCTGGTGAATCGATTAGCATGACCACGGACGCTGCCTATCAAGCTAAAGAGGCACCGAGTCTCGGTCAAGTTATCATCAATATGATGCCTTCAAACCCAGTCAGCGCAATGGCCGAAGGTAACATGCTGCAAATTATCGTATTTTCGGTATTATTCGGTGTGGCTATGTCGATGGCGGGCGAGGCAGGTAAACGTTTAACGTCAATGTTTGAAGATCTTAGCGAAGTAGTGATGAAGCTGGTCACTATTTTAATGAACCTAGCGCCTTACGGCGTATTTGTTTTGATGGCAAAACTTTTCGCCACTATCGGCTTTGATACCATTGCAGGTTTACTCAAATACTTCTTGCTTGTGATGTTCGTATTAATGGTGCATGCGTTTGTGTCATACCCTATTATTTTAAAACTCTTAAGTGGACTCAGTCCAATCATCTTACTGCGAAAGATGCGTGACGCAGCCATTTTCGCTTTCAGTACCTCAAGCAGCGGCGCGACCTTACCCGTTACGCTAGAAACGGCAACCAACAAACTGGGCGTAAAGCCTTCTGTTGCATCTTTCACCATTCCTCTTGGCGCGACAATAAACATGGACGGCACAGCCATTATGCAAGGCGTGGCAACGGTGTTTATCGCGCAGGTTTACGGCATTGATTTATCTTTGGGCGACTACATGATGGTGATCGTAACAGCCACGCTAGCATCCGTTGGTACAGCGGGGGTGCCAGGTGTTGGTTTAATTATGCTGGCCATGGTGCTGCAACAAGTGAACTTGCCGGTTGAAGGCATTGCTTTAATTATCGGAGTTGACCGGTTACTCGATATGACACGCACCTCGGTAAACGTGACCGGTGACTGTATGGTGGCCTGTATCGTCGCCAAAAGTGAGGGAGAGTTTGATATTGATAGATACAACGATCCTGAGGCAGGTAAAGAGGAAGAAACATTGCATTCGCCGAAAGCGAGTTAGCCGTTGCCTCTCATGAGCCGCCGCTAACAATGCGAGACATAAAATGATAAAAGGCAGTGCATTGAAAACGCACTGCCTTTTTTTGTAACTGATGAAGGTACTTGCGGCTAATGCCCTAATACCGTTGCAGGATTAACCTTGGCAGCTTTGCGCGCGGGATAAAGGGTTGCCAGCAAAGTCAATGCGATAGCGATGAAGCCAGTAATATACACCTCATGCCATTTCAAGGCAGATGGTAAGAAGTTGATAAAGTAAATATCCCCAGATAGAAATTGAAAACCTGTTAGACGTTCAATACCCTGCGCGACCGAAGATAAATTTAACGCCATTAAAATGCCGCAAACCAAACCAATTAAGGTGCCTATTAGCCCATTTATCAGGCCCTGAAGCATAAAAATCAGAATAATACTGCTGTCAGTTGTACCCATTGTTTTGAGCATGGCAATTTCAGATTGCTTTTCATTTACTGCCATCACTAACGTCGACACAATGTTAAAACACGCCACACCTATCACAAGGATAAGCGTGATATACACTACTACACGCACCAGTTGAATATCTTGGTATAAGTGACCTTGGGTCCGAGTCCAATCAGACATGTATACTTCATGGGAGAAGCCGTAACCGATCTCACGGGTAATCATGGAGGCGGCGAATGGGTCGTGATAGCGAAAACGCAGACCTTGCACGCCATAAGTGACTCCTAGTGTTTCTGAAGCCAATGGCAAATGCATATAGCCAATGTGGTTGTCTAACTCACCACCAATTTTAACTTCACCGACCACGGTTAACCAAAGTGTTTTCGGGGCGCGAATGGACAAGTCATCACTCAACTGAGGTAGTAATAGTTTCACTTTATCACCTAACGTAATGCCCAGTTTAGCCATCGCTCCAGCTCCCAGCATTACCCCCTGCTGATTGTCGCTAAACGCTTGCCATTGCTCGGACGGCACACTGCTGAGCATACCGTCATTTTCTGCGTACTTTGTATCTATGCCCACTAACTCAATGGCTTTCATTTTTTTGCCTTTTTGCAACATGCCCGTGGCTTTTGTGTAGGGCTGAACAGACTCAATGCGCGGATCTGACTGTAAGGCTGTTACTTCTTTTTGCCATTCGGAAATGCCCTGACTACTAACAGCATATAGTTCACCGTGTGGAATGATCGATAAAAGTCGGTCTTTAAGCTCACGTTCAAAGCCATTCATAACAGATAGCAACAAAATCAATACAAAACAGCCTAGGGCTATGCCAAATGTAGACGAAGCGGAGATGAACGAAATGTAGCCATTTTGCTGCTTACTGCTGCGAAATCGCCACGCCATTTGAAAAATTAAATTCATTTAATCTCTACTTTTTAATCGAGTTGTGGACTAAGTTGCCCATTAACTAAACGCAGAGAGCGGTCGAGGCGCTTCGCTAACTGGATATCATGGGTGACCACAATAAAACTTGTTTGGCTAATATCACGCAATTCGTTTAGCAACTGATAGATCCCTTCACCGGTTTTGGTGTCCAAGTTACCAGTTGGCTCGTCGGCCAACACTAATTTCGGCTGATTAACTAATGCTCTGGCAATCGCCACGCGCTGTCGCTCTCCGCCAGATAACATGCTTGGCCTGTGCGTTAAGCGATGGGCTAAACCGACTTTTTCAAGCATATTCTGTGCATGGTGCATCGCTTCTTCGCGTTTCTCATTGGCAATTAAGCGAGGCATAGCCACATTTTCCAGCGCACTAAATTCAGGTAATAAATGATGTGCTTGGTAGACAAAGCCGAGTGATTGATTACGAAATTTCGCCTGTTCGGCACTCGTGAAGGAAAAGATATCCTGTTGTTCAAATAGCACGGTGCCCGATGTGGGCTGATCCAATGCCCCGAGTAAGTGTAATAAAGTACTTTTTCCTGAGCCTGAACTGCCGATAATGGCGAGCTGTTCAGATGTATTAACGCTTAGATTTACATTATTTAGTATCTGAACACTTTCTTTACCATCGTCATACTGTTTAGATAAATGGTCACATTTCAGCAGTTCATGCATATATTCGTTCTTACCTTTGATGTCAGTCTTTAGCTGTCGTTTATGATTTTGTTTGTGATGTTTTATGCAAAGCTGCGCGTTCACGGCGACGCCACATTAACCTCGCTAATTTTTTCATACTCACGTTTTTATCGTTTTCATCGACGATTTCTACACCCAGTAATGATTCCGTGAGATCTTCGTCCGTTAAAATACCTTCTAGTCCGCCATATTCATCCACTACCAATAGCATATTAGCGCGCCTGGTATGTAATGGATGCAAAGCTGCTGACAGTGGCATACTGCTTAACAGCGTGACCATGTCTTTTCGATATACGCTCAGCGGGTTCTTTTCATTCTTGCGGATCATGGCTAGCAAAATATCTTTTTTTAATACGTAACCCGTTATTTTCTCTGGTTCTGATTGCTCGTAAATCGGAATACGGGAAAACTCAATTGTTCCATGCTTATGGTAAAACGCCTCGACAGTCATGTTTTCTGGAACAGAAAAAATAACCGTACGATGTGTCATGGCACTTTTTATTTTGAGTTCATCAAGGGCCAGCAAGTTCTGTAATATATTCGCCTCTTGCTTGGCTATTTGCCCTTCTTGATAGGATTCATCCGTTAACACGGCTAACTCGGCTTTACTCAGCCCTTTTAGCGGAGAGTCATCGCTGAACCCTGCAGTCAGCTTGTTCGCCAGCATTACGAACGGATAGAGACACAAAATCAAGTACTTAAGAAAATACGCTGTGGCAGGGGCTAATTTTCGCCAGTAGGTGGCGCCCATTGTTTTTGGGATGATTTCTGAAAAGACTAGGATGAATAAAGTTAAAATAGCAGAGATAACGCCCATGTAAACTTCGCCAAAGACGGCAACCGCTTGGGCTCCTGCCCCCGCCGCCCCCATGGTATGAGCCACTGTGTTCAAAGTAAGAATTGCCGCCAGAGGGTTATTAATGTTTTGAATTTGCAGGCGTAGCATTTCTCCACTTTTGTGTTTTTGCTTCTCTAGCACAGATATATAAGCAGAGGACACACTCAATATCACGGCTTCTGCAATAGAGCATATAAAAGATACGCCCAACGCCAAAACAATATAAAATATCAGTAAGATCAAACTAACCCACCTATTCGTCGATCGTTCGTGCAAAAATATAACATCAGCACGGTAAAATTCAGAACAAGCAGTTTACCTCAAGCATAAGGTAATGACATGAATTTCAGCCACATAGCTAAGCACTGTACAAGATAAGTTGTTTCAAATATTTGCCAAGAATTGGCAGAGATAACAAAGAATAAAACTAGGATAAAACAAGAAGAAAAATTAATGGCGGAACGGACGAGACTCGAACTCGCGACCCCCGGCGTGACAGGCCGGTATTCTAACCAACTGAACTACCGCTCCCCATATAATTTTGTTGTTTTGAAATTGGCGGAACGGACGAGACTCGAACTCGCGACCCCCGGCGTGACAGGCCGGTATTCTAACCAACTGAACTACCGCTCCGCTGTTTCAAAACCGAAAATATTAAAAGAAATTGGCGGAACGGACGAGACTCGAACTCGCGACCCCCGGCGTGACAGGCCGGTATTCTAACCAACTGAACTACCGCTCCAGTTTCTTTAATACTTTCAACGAGTTAAGAAGTTAATCTAGGACCTTCCCCTCAACCGCGGCGCAGATAATACGGTTAACCCCGTATCGAGTCAACTGCTTTTTCTGGATTTTATCGCTTAATTTCAATATTTTCGTTTGTTTGCCTACGCAGTGAGCAATTTGACCAAAATGCATTCAACATTAGGCTTTTTTCTTAGGGCTGTCTTTCTGCGCGGCTTCCTTTTTCTTCTTATCGGCTTTATCACTTTCCCCTTCTGCATCATCTTTTTTACGCGCAAAGCGCAATTTAAGCCTTACAAACCATCCCGTTTTAATCTCGCTCGTGTCACTTTGTTCTGTGTTCTCGCTTAAAACCTCGCTAACCATGAGCGGTTTTTCTCTGGTAACAAACCAAATCAGCGTTCCCCCCACAATTAATAGAAATACATTGATACCAACTATCAACATGATCAAGGTCGATGTTTCCATTTCTGGTTCAGCGTCGAGTTGAGATTGAGCCGTCAATGGCCGACCCTGTTCATTCCTAATTTGCGTGCCTTCCCCTGCTGTAGTTTCATCTATCACTGGTTCGACCAAAGGCTCTTCTGTTAAGAAACTAAATTCGGGCACGTCCAAAATAAGGTCACGGCCGTCTATGGTCTTGCCAAATGCGGTCAACTTCACACGATAAACACCATATTCATAATTGACGATCATGTACTCGCGTATATCAGGTGACTCGTCAGTAATGGAAAAGTTTTGAATATCGCCATTTGGAAATTTGACTTTGCCGTCAATCAACAACGAAGACATATCGATATGTTCTCGGTCTGCATCGACCATGAGCTTGTGATATCCACCTCCCCCGCCATTTTGCTCAACCGTGATATGGATGGGATTGGGGTATAGCATCACCGGCTCGCCCACTTGCTCTCGTGAGAACATAGGCGTGCTTACCATAAAGGTCGGGATCCACTCACCAGCAGCCACTGACAAATTAAACTGGCCAGTGAATGTGCCATCTAGGGGAATTTCATCCATTCCCTGGCCATTATCTTCAAATGTTGCAATAGTTTGTGAGTCAGCACCAAAATTATTACTGTCTGGATTGTTTGTGCTGAAGAATTGCATATTGAGCGTAACGACGTCTCTAAACTCGGTGTAATTGATTGGCTCGCCGCCATTGGTGAGATAAGCGGTTTGCTTGAGAATCTCTCCAGAGAAGATAACACTGGGTAACGGCTCAGCATGAAGCGATAAATCACTAATAACCATCACTCGGCTACCCGGCTCAATTTCGCCTATCGCTTGCCAAGGGCCTGGCATCGGTTTTTTAATACTGACCATGTCATAGGTTGCAGTATCGAACCAAAAAATATCTTCGCCATCAGCCTGAGACTGATAGATTTTGCTGCCATCGGGCTTTACTAATACAACAGGTACACTGCCGTATTCGCGAAAAAAGACCATGGTAATTTCATCCACTTCGAAATCAATTCGAAAGCGGTTTTGTAATAGCTCTATGCTGTTTTGAAAGTCATCGCCTAATGACGTAAGCGGATTGGATGCGGGCTGTTCTGCTTGAGGCGATTGTGCGCTAACAAAAGCAGGTAATATAAGCGCACTAAATAACAGACGTTTTAACATAGCATCCCAAATGTGTTGAAAATTGGCGCTTATTCACGCCACAAACAAGAACCGCCTTCTTTATTAACCAGATCTAAACGCTTCTCGTGCTCTACTAATTCATCGGCTGTGGCGCGTAAAACCTTTAACTGATTTAACTGAGGATCAAGCCTGCGAATACGCTCAACCTGACTACCACCTTCGGAGTTTGACTTACCAGACAAATTAAGATCCGTTTGCCCGCCGGTCATCATAAGATAAACGTCAGCTAGGATCTCGGAATCCAATAATGCGCCGTGCAATTCTCGATGGGAGTTATCTATGCCGTAGCGTTTACACAAAGCATCGAGATTGTTCTTCTGACCCGGGTGAATTTGCCGCGCCATTTCGAGTGTATCTAACACGGTACACATATCACTGGTTTTCTTGCCCGCCATCGCAGCAACTCGGGCAAACTCGTGATCCATAAAGCCCACATCAAATGGCGCGTTATGAATAACTAGCTGAGCACCACTGATAAACTTGACAAAATCAGCAGCAATATCGGCAAAAAGCGGTTTGTCTAACAGATACTCGTTAGTAATACCGTGAACTTCTATCGCTTCTTGTTCAATGAGTCTTTGGGGATTAACGTACACATGAAACGTGTTACCTGTTAAGCGGCGATTTAGAAGCTCCACGCAGCCTATCTCAATGATTCTATGACCTTGCCTAGGATCAATGCCGGTCGTTTCTGTATCAAGTACGATTTGTCTCATGTTTTCTCTATTTGTTTCGGGCTGACGTTAAGTGTTGATTACATTATACTGCGAAAAATTTTAAATGATTGATAAGCGAAATGAAACACATAGAAATTTATACTGACGGTTCTTGTTTGGGTAATCCAGGGCCAGGTGGTTATGGCGCGGTGCTATTATTCAATCAACACAGTAAAGAATTAAGTCAAGGCTTTGTTCACACCACTAATAACCGAATGGAGCTACTGGCCACGATTGAGGCTTTAGCTAGCCTAACAGAGACATGTAAAGTTGATTTAACCACCGACAGTCAATATGTCAAAAACGGCATAAATCAATGGATAAAGAACTGGCGCAAGAATGGATGGCGTACATCAGATAAAAAACCGGTTAAGAATGTTGATCTATGGAAACGCTTAGATGAGCAGGTTGATCGACATGATGTTAAATGGCACTGGGTAAAAGGCCATTCAGGGCACCCCATGAACGAACGATGTGATGTATTAGCACGTGATGCAGCCTCTGGTAAGAGTTTATTACCCGATGAAGGATTTCAATGATAAGCGGTGCATAGTTAGTTCTGCGCAAAGGAGCCAATACTGGCTCCTTCTAAATACGCTATTTATCACTCCACACAGCATACTCATTACCGCAAGGGTCGCAAAAATGAAAGCGATGCCCGCCAGGAAAACTAAATACATCTTGAACGATCTTTCCTCCATGGGCTTCAATTTCGGCCTGGGTCGTTGCTAAATCATCGCTATAAAGTACAACTAACACACTACCATTGTCGGTTGATACACATTGCTTCGCGCTAAACATACCACCGTCAATACCTGCCCCGGTGAAGGCCGTGTAATCATGACCATAGTCAACAAACTCCCAGCCAAAGACCGCACTGAAAAAAGCCTTTGTGACACTTATATCTTTGACAGGAATTTCGATGTAATTAATTTTATGGTGTATTGACATCACTCGTCTCCAATTGTTGCTTGGCAGGTGCGCCTGCCTATTAACTATACGATATTTTTCACAGGTTCAAGCGTAAAGTAAAATGTAGAATTCGTTAAAATGTCGCTAACGGTAAGATCTCTGCAGTAAAAACCAGCAAAAGTTACATTAATTTACACTTGTAGATTCTAACGAGTAAAGATTTTCGTTAGGATGCATTATTGTTTTTATGTAAGTGAACCAAATTTTATATGTCAACCGATAAAAGTTGGACCAAGGCGCTATTTGGCGGCATCTGGTCAGTACTCAATTTTAGCCGTAAGTTATTCTTTAATCTTATCTTTCTTATTATTGCCATTGGCATAATCTCATTATTTTTCAGGGATAACGGGCAAATAGGCGTGAAACAAGATTCAGCTTTAGTATTGAATCTCAAGGGTGACATTGTTATTCAGAAACACGCCATTGATCCTTTTGAAGCGTTTATGCAAGAAGCGCTAGGTCAAGCAAATGAAAAACCAGAGGTTTTGTTACAAGATATATTGCTCACCTTAGATAACGCAAAGCAAGACAGACGAATTAAAGCTCTCGTGCTTGATTTGCACGAACTCAGCGGCGCAGGTCTTGATAAGCTTGAACAGGTTGCACAAGCGATAGACGATTTTAAACTCAGCGAAAAACCCGTTTACGCCATCGGTGACTACTACACCCAAGAGCAATATTACATTGCCAGTCGTGCTGACCACGTTTACATGAATCCAATGGGATGGATGTTATTCGAAGGTTATGGTCGTTTCGGCATGTATTACAAATCAGCCCTAGAGAAAATCAAAGCAACCACCCATGTATTCAAAGTAGGCACGTACAAATCAGCGGTTGAACCTCTTCTTCGGGACGATATGTCACAACCCGCTAAAGAAGCCAACAGGGCATGGTTAAACGGTATGTGGTCACAATACAAAAACAGCGTTGCTAAAGCCAGAGGGCTGTCTACCGATGACTTCGACGAAAAAGTAGATGAGTTTATGGTTAAGTTTGAAAACGCAAATGGCGATTTCGCCCAGTATGCGTTAGACAACGGCTGGGTAGACGGTTTAAAAACACGAGAACAAGTACTGCAAGAGCTTGTGTCGGTCGTGGGCAAAGATGAAGACGCCAAACTCGGTTACACCAATATCACCTTCAAACATTACTTACACATTGTTAACCCACCCCTTCCCCAGTTGAATACCGGTATTGATAAAGTCGGTGTCGTGGTTGCCAAAGGAACGATATTAAACGGCGAGCAAAAACCCGGTATGGTTGGGGGTGATAGCACCGCAGAATTACTACGCAAAGCGCGTTTAGACGATAGTATAAAATCAGTAGTTTTATATGTCGATTCACCCGGGGGCAGCGCATTTGCTTCTGAAATCATTCGACAAGAAATTGAAAATCTCAAGGCAGCGGGTAAACCGGTAGTTGCACTTATGAGTACCTATGCTGCTTCAGGTGGCTATTGGATTTCAGCCAGTGCCGATGAGATTTGGGCAGCGCCCAGCACGATAACCGGCTCAATCGGTATATTCGGTATGTTTGTTAGTTTCGAAAACACTCTTGATTATCTGGGAGTCCATACCGATGGCGTGGGTACGACTGAATTTGCTGGCATGGGGATTACTCGCGGTATTGACCCGAAAATGGGTCAAGTATTGCAGCGCAGTATTGAACATGGCTACGATCAATTTATATCGTTGGTCGCCGATGAGCGCCAAATGAGCAAGGAAACAGTGGACAACATAGCGCAAGGTCGTGTGTGGATTGGCGAAACAGCTTTAGAATTAAACTTGGTTGACCACCTCGGCTATATTGATGACGCAGTCTCTGCGGCGGCGGCCCGCGCTAATTTGTCCGAGTATGACGTTACCTATGTTGAGCGCTCTTTAAATAGCAGTGAATTATTTTGGAAAGAGTTATTCTCAAATGCCTCTGTTATGTTGGCGAAGACCCAGTTTGCTCAAAGCGACAGTAAGCTGATTAGTTTAATCAACAAGGTAACAGCGGATTTCGATAATGTGGCAAAGCTTAATGATCCCCGCGGTGTTTACGCTTTTTGCCTAACCTGCGATATTTAGCACGTCTTTTAGCAGCGTCAATGTGTTATTTTTAGTGAATAATGCATTGGCCTGCACATTATCCCTCAAACAATCCTACTCAAAGTGCACAATAAGCGCCCGATAATGAACACGGCTTCCATCCCTACTCCTCCACTTAGTCAGATAGACATGCAAAGTAATGTTGCAGAACGAGTGCGTATTTGCATGGAGCAAGCAAATACGCAGCTGCAAAGCAACCTAGCTATGCCTAAGATACGTTTTAATCAAAGAGGTAAAATAGCTGGTTGTGCACGCTTGCAATCAAACGAATTGCGTTTTAATCAGGTGCTTTTGGCAGACAATTACACTACATTCATCAACGAGGTAGTGCCCCATGAAGTCGCGCATTTAGTGGCATTTAACCTCTATGGGCGAGTAAAGCCGCATGGCAAAGAGTGGCAAGGGATAATGCAACAAATATTTGGATTAACAGGCCATACCTATCATCAAATGGATGTGACTAAAGTAAGCGGAAAGCGATTTTCCTATCGATGCGCATGTGGTGAAGTTCAGCTCAGTATAAGACGGCACAACAAAGTTGAACGGCGGCAGCAACAGTATATCTGTCGCCGATGTCATAACGTGCTGATTTGCGCAGAAACAAAAAGCGCTTAGAACCAGCGCTGAGTAAAGGCCTTATCGAGATCGTCAAATGCAGTTTTAAGTAAGGCAGCAAGCTCTTTGTATTTCGGACGAGATTTAGCACCCGCCACTTTGCATCCTTGTTGTTGCATCTTTTGATGGATATCGCGATACCAACTCGAGGTTGTCGGGGGAAGCCATTGATTGGCCCGATGACCTAACCACAATAGCCCTTGTACAGGTATAGATAAAAAGAAAATCCCCATTGCCACAGCATTAGGCAAGGTCTCTACCCCAGTAATTGAATAAGCGGATGCGACGGTTAGTACTGCCAATGGCGGCATGGTTTTAATGGCGAGTTTAGTGGCGGAAATAACCCGACATTCAGGAAACAGCGGATACAGTTCCTTTTTGATTGGCCAAGTTTGCATATATTGCTGGCCATCTTTAAATAAAGTAAATACGGTTTGTGCCATGATAACCTACTTAATAAAATTACATGCCCAGTTCAGAGTTACTCTGAATATTAGCGAAAAGATCACTGTTTAGAAAGTTATCCTTAGGATTAGTTAGGCCTAAATAACGATGAAATATTACTTATAGTTATTTTTTTATAGCATAAAGATTGAAAGTTTCCTGTATAGACGCATTTCTATGCGTAATACAAAGAGAACCGCTTTACCTCATTGGCGCTATTGCATAAAATTGCCCACAAATTTACTTTGGAGACATTCATGTCTGAATCAAGACACGTAAAATTACTTATTTTAGGCTCGGGTCCTGCGGGTTACTCGGCTGCTGTTTATGCGGCGCGCGCAAACTTAAACCCTGTACTGTTAACTGGCATTCAGCAAGGTGGGCAATTAACCACAACGACTGAAGTAGAGAACTGGCCTGGAGATGCTGAAGGGCTAACAGGTCCTGATTTAATGGTTCGTATGCAGCAGCACGCTGAAAAATTCGATACTGAAATCATTTTTGATCACATCAATAAAACAGATCTGACAAAACGCCCGTTCACCTTAGTGGGTGATGCAGGAACCTATACTTGTGATTCACTGATTATTTGCACTGGGGCATCCGCAAAATATTTAGGAATGGAATCAGAAACTGCATTTATGGGTAAGGGTGTTTCGGCCTGTGCAACCTGTGATGGTTTCTTTTATCGTAACCAAAAAGTTGCAGTCATTGGCGGCGGTAATACAGCTGTTGAAGAAGCACTTTACTTATCTAATATCGCATCAGAAGTGCATGTTATTCATAGACGTGACACCTTCAGAAGCGAAAAGATACTATCACAACGCTTATTAGATAAAGCGGAGAACGGTAACGTAACCCTACATTTGAATAGCACGCTTGATGAAGTGCTAGGCGACCAAATGGGCGTAACAGGTGTGCGTATCAAGTCGACCACCTCTGATGAAAGTAAAGAGCTAGATGTAATGGGGCTGTTTGTTGCTATTGGTCATCAACCAAATACGGGCATATTTGAAGGCCAATTGGAAATGAAAGACGGATACATCAAAGTGAACAGTGGCACCGCCGGTAATGCTACGCAAACCAGTGTTGAAGGTGTATTTGCTGCAGGTGATGTAAGTGACCATGTATATCGCCAAGCCATTACATCAGCGGGTACAGGATGTATGGCAGCACTAGATGCTGAAAAATTCTTAGACGCTCTATAAACGTTCTAGAGACAAGGCCTCACATGAGGCCTTTTACTTCACTGAGTCAGTATGATTGAACTGTTTCAATTAGATAAATCCCTACACTTCCCCTCGCCTGCCCACGCATTAACTGATCCTCCCGGCCTGCTCGCTTTCGGCGGAGATTTGTCGGTAAACCGCTTATTACATGCTTATCAACAAGGTATATTTCCTTGGTTCAGTGTCAACGAACCAATTTTATGGTGGTCGCCAAACCCGCGAGGCATTTTGCCTTTAGATAATTTTAGCGTGTCTAAAAGCTTAAGAAAGTTTGTTCGGAAAACATCATTGCGCGTGACTGTGAACAAGCGTTTTGACGGAGTCATATATGCATGTGCCAAAGTAAAACGACAATCTTCGGGAACTTGGATCACGGATGAAATGATCAACGCCTACATAGAATTGCATCGCTGCGGTCACGCGCACTCAATTGAAGTATGGGATGATGGAGAACTCGTTGGCGGTTTATATGGCGTTATCCCTGGCAACGTATTTTGTGGTGAATCAATGTTTCATTATGCGACGAATGCGTCCAAGCTTGCTATGTTTTATTTAGTGGAACTTTTACGCCAAAACGGCTGTGAATTTATTGATTGTCAGTTACAGAATGATCATTTGGCTAGCCTAGGATGCATCGAAATACCTAGGGCCGAGTTTTTAAATAAACTTAAAGAGGCAGTGAAACAACCAATGGATCAATCGTTGTGGCTTCCTAGGGAATTAACGCAACCATAATGAAATTTGGAATTAGTCAGAGTTTTCCTTGCAGTTACTTGCCTGATGAGCAAGAAACACTGCTCGTATACGCGGAGGAATCTGAGCATAACACCTATTATGAAATGTTAATGGCCGCCGGTTTTCGCCGAAGTGGTGCTCAGGTTTATCGCCCTCACTGTGGCGCCTGCAGTGCTTGTCAGGCTCTTCGCGTGCCAATAGCTAGCTTCGTACCATCCAAAGGCCAAAAGCGTATCCTCAAGCGCAACAGTGATATAACGGTCGTGCTCAGTGAACAAGACAAAGACCACTACTACGCCTTGTACGAGAAATACATCAATACGCGGCACCAAGACGGCAGCATGTACCCCGCCACGCCAGAGCAATACGCAAGCTTTGCCCATGGTGATTGGTTAGACCCACTGTACATTGAGTTACATTTGGCAGGTGAATTAGTTGGCGTTGCTGTAACAGACGCATTGGAAAACGCGCTTTCGGCAGTTTACACGTTTTTTGAACCATCTTTAGCTGAGCGTTCATTAGGTACGTTTACGGTATTACAGCAAATTTCGATAGCCAAGCGTTTAAACAAACAACATTTATATTTAGGCTATCAGATCGATAACTGTCAGAAGATGCAGTATAAGCGCAATTTTTTGCCCCATGAGCGCTTTATTGAGCAAAAATGGCAGCTAATTTCAAAAAAAGACTGGTAAAGCTTTACACGGCCGCCGTTATTGGGCAAAATCTGCGCGGCATTTTTGAGACTTATTATTTACAGAGGTAACAGAGCTACATGGCGAAAGAAGATTGTATTGAAATGGAAGGTACAGTGTTGGATACCCTTCCAAATACTATGTTTCGTGTCGAATTAGAAAACGGTCACGTTGTTACTGCACATATTTCAGGAAAGATGCGTAAGAACTATATCCGCATCTTAACAGGCGACAAAGTAACATGTGAAATGACGCCATATGATTTATCTAAAGGGCGTATTATTTACCGCGCTCGTTAGAATACAGTAAAAGAAAAGGCCCAATGTTGTTAAAACATTGGGCCTTTTTCTATGCCTGTAATTTAGTGTTTAGGGCCCATTTGACCCTAACACTACCTGCTCAGATCCCTAGGCTTCAGATTTCTCTTCTTTCAGTGCTTTGAAAGTAAAAACCAGTTTCTTGTCCTTCAACGATATCTTGACGCTTCCGCCCTGACTTAGTTCACCAAACAACAATTCACTAGCAAGCTCTTTCTTAACCTGTTGTTGAATAACACGAGACATAGGACGCGCACCCATATCTCTATCATAGCCTTCTTGCGCTAACCACTGCCTTGCTTCGTTTGTTACTTCCAAAGATACACCTTGGTTATCCAACTGAACTTGCAGCTCAACTATGAACTTATCAACGACTTGCAAGATCACTTCTTGCTCCAAGTGATTGAACCACACAATCGCGTCTAAACGGTTTCTAAACTCGGGGGTAAACACTTTATTAATTTCAGACATTGCATCATGGCTATGATCTTGTTGCTTGAAACCAATGGATTTACGAATAGTTTCCTGTACTCCAGCATTCGTGGTCATCACCAAAATAACATTGCGGAAGTCCACTTTACGGCCATTGTTGTCTGTCAGTGTTCCGTGATCCATTACCTGCAACAGAATGTTAAACACATCTGAATGGGCTTTTTCAATTTCATCCAACAGCACCACAGAATGAGGGTGCTTAATCACGGCATCCGTCAGTAAACCACCTTGATCAAAGCCTACATACCCTGGAGGTGCACCAATTAATCGGCTCACTGCGTGACGCTCCATGTATTCAGACATATCAAAGCGTAATAACTCCACGCCCATAATATTTGAAAGCTGTTGGGTGATTTCTGTTTTACCGACACCAGTAGGGCCAGCAAACAAAAAGCTACCAATTGGCTTGGTTTCTGCACCGAGGCCTGCCCGAGACAAACGGATAGCGTCAGTTAATGTATCGATTGCTTGGTCTTGACCAAACACCACCAATTTTAAATCTCTATCAAGGTTTTTCAGTGATTCTTTATCACTTGATGACACAGATTTTTCAGGGATACGCGCAATTTTTGAAATGATGTGCTCAATATCCGTCACACCAATAGTTTTCTTGCGTTTTGAGGGCGGCAATAAGCGCTGACTTGCCCCAGCCTCGTCCATTACGTCAATTGCTTTATCTGGTAAGTGGCGTTCATTAATGTATTTCGCTGACAATTCTGCCGCGGCGCGGATCGCTTTCTGCGTGAAGCGCACGCTGTGATGCTCCTCATACCGGGACTTAAGGCCCATCAATATTTTTGTGGTATCAGCCACTGACGGTTCGATAACATCCACTTTCTGGAAGCGACGCGCTAATGCGCGGTCTTTCTCAAAAATACCTTGGTACTCTTGATACGTGGTCGACCCCATACAGCGCAACTCACCGCTACTTAGTTTAGGCTTTAATAAATTCGATGCATCCATGACGCCGCCGGATGCTGCACCCGCGCCAATGATAGTGTGAATTTCGTCGATAAACAAAATTGCATCAGGATCCTTAGCTAACTCTTTCAGTATCCCTTTAAGCCGCTTCTCGAAGTCACCACGGTATTTAGTGCCCGCTAATAGTGTTCCCATATCCAGAGAATAAATTACGGCGTTAGCGATGACGTCAGGCACATCATTGTGAATAATTCTAAATGCTAAGCCTTCCGCGATCGCTGTTTTGCCTACACCAGCTTCACCTACCAATAAAGGGTTGTTCTTTCGACGACGACAGAGTATTTGAATACTGCGCTCCACCTCAAAATCACGCCCAATCAGAGGGTCAATTTTTCCCTCTTTGGCGAGCTCATTTAGATTCGTCGAATACTGATCTAGCATAGAAGAACCAGATTCTTGACTTGCCCCCTCTTCGTCCTGCTCAATAGAATGCGGTGTCTCTTCATCATTCTTAGAAACGCCGTGGGAAATAAAGTTAACCACATCAAGGCGCGTAACATCGGCTTTTTTCAGAATATATACAGCCTGCGATTCCTGCTCGCTAAAAATAGCAACCAGTACGTTGGCTCCTGTCACCTCCTCTTTACCCGAAGATTGAACGTGAAATACGGCACGTTGCAATACGCGCTGAAAACCCAAAGTGGGCTGAGTCTCGCGTTCGTTATTTGCGTCCTCAAGTAATAATGGCGTAGTGTCCTTTACAAAATCGGTTAACTCTTTTTTGATAATATCGACATTTGCACCGCACGCCTGTAGTGCTTCAGTTGCGGAGCTATTATCGAGTAAAGCCAACAAAAGGTGCTCGACTGTCATGAACTCGTGTCTATGCTCTCGAGCAAAGATAAACGCTTCATTCAACGTTTGTTCTAATTCTTTATTTAACATTTTTAGACCCTCTTACTGCGCTAAACCTGTTCCATAGTGCACATCAACGGGTGTTGATGCTTCTTGGCATACTGGGTGACTTGCATTACTTTTGTTTCAGCAATCTCAGCGGTGTAAACCCCGCAGACTGCTCGACCTCGATAGTGCACAGTCAACATAATTTGATGGGCTTTTTCTGAGTCCAAGTTGAAAAACCTAACCAATACTTCGATCACGAAATCCATCGGTGTGTAATCATCGTTATTCAGCAAAACTTTATACATGGGTGGTGGCGCTAACTTTTGCTTAACCGTGTCTAGCTGCTTTTCGCGCTCTATGTTTATTGTGTTGTCTTTGCTCATAATAAGAAGAATAGTGCCCTTAGTGCAAATTTTGCAGTTTTATTAACATTCGTTTATTTATCAATTTACCCTTGACAAAAACAGGTTAAAAAATCTACATTTTCTAATGCGACATCTGTTATTTTAACATTTTCGCCTTTCCCATAGTTCATTGTGGGGATAAATACGCGTCAGTTCAAGGGATTAAAAGGAAGCAGAAGTATGGCTGTTGGCAAAGTAAAATGGTTTAACAACGCAAAAGGGTTTGGTTTTATCGTTCCAGAAGATGGTGGTGATGATATTTTTGCTCATTACTCAACTATCCAAATGGAAGGTTACCGCTCGTTAAAAGCCGGGCAAGAAGTTAAGTATGATGTGCAGCAAGGGCCCAAGGGTCTGCACGCTGAAAACATCGACTTTAACGGTGAGCCGGAGCAATAAAAGATTGGTCATAAAAAAAGCAGACCTGAAGGTCTGCTTTTTTATGCCTAATTAAAAATTTTTATTTAAAATCTTTTAGGATAGTGTTCAATGTTGCACTTGGGCACATTGCTTGGGTTAGCAATGCATCATCTGGGTAGTAATACCCACCAATGTTTTCTGGCGAACCCTGAGTTGCATCAATTTCAGCAACAATTTTAGCTTCGTTGCTGCTAAGGGCATTGAACAATGGAGCAAATTTAGCCGCTAGTGACGCATCTTCAGTTTGCGTTGACAACGCTTCTGCCCAGTACATCGCAAGATAGAAATGACTACCACGGTTATCTAGTTGACCTGCTTTACGCTGAGGTGATTTACCTTCGTTTAGCAATTTCTCGGTTGCTGCGTCTAATGCTTTAGCCAATACTTTCGCTTTCGTATTGTCATTTTTGATTGCTAAATCTTCAATGGACACGGCAATCGCTAAAAACTCACCGAGTGAATCCCAACGTAGGTGACCTTCTTCAACAAACTGCTGAACGTGCTTAGGAGCACTACCGCCTGCGCCTGTTTCAAACAAGCCGCCACCGGCCATCAAAGGCACAATAGACAACATTTTTGCACTGGTACCCAATTCAAGAATAGGGAACAAATCTGTTAGGTAGTCGCGTAAAACGTTACCCGTTACTGAAATCGTGTCTAATCCGCGAAGGGCGCGTTCCATTGAATAACGAATAGCACGTACCGGCGCCATTATCTCAATGTGCAAGCCTTCTGTATCATGATCTTTCAAGTAGGTATTCACTTTTTCGATTAGCTGAGCATCATGAGCACGCTCATCATCTAACCAAAAAATTGCCGGATCGCCAGATTGACGAGCGCGGTTGACTGCTAATTTAACCCAATCTTGGATAGGCGCGTCTTTCGCCTGACACATACGCCAAATATCACCCTCTTCAACGTTATGCTCAATCAACACGTTTTCGTCTTGATCAATCACCCGTACTGTACCAGCACCTGTCATTTCAAATGTTTTGTCGTGAGAGCCGTATTCTTCTGCTTTTTGCGCCATCAAACCAACGTTTGAGACAGACCCCATAGTGGTAGGATCAAATGCACCGTGAGTTTTACAGAAGTTGATCATCTCTTGATAGATAGTCGCGTAAGTACTTTCTGGAATAACCGCTTTAGTATCATGCAGTTTTCCATCAGGGCCCCACATTTGCCCAGAAGAACGGATCATTGCAGGCATAGAAGCATCAACAATTACGTCACTTGGTACGTGAAGGTTAGAAATACCTTTATCTGAGTTAACCATCGCAATAGGAGGACGGTCAGCGTAGCAGGCATTAATATCTTTTTGAATCTCAGCGCGCTGAGACTCAGGTAAAGTGGCTATTTTGTCATAAACACTGCCCAACCCATTGTTTGCATCAACACCTAATTCTTCAAATAAAGCAGCGTGTTTTTCAAATAATTTCTTGTAGAACACTTTAACGCAGTGACCGAATACAATTGGGTGAGACACCTTCATCATGGTCGCTTTAACGTGCAGCGAGAAAAGGATACCGGTTTGCTTTGCATCCTCAATTTGTTCTTCGAAGAAATCACAAAGGGCTTTCTTACTCATAAACATGCCGTCAATCACTTCACCAGCAAGCAAATCAACGCGTGGTTTTAATACGTTTACTTCACCATTATTGTCAGTGAATTCGATGCGCACATGACCGGCATTTTTCACCGTTACAGACTTTTCACCTGAGTAAAAATCACCGCCGCGCATATGGGCAACGTGAGTTTGTGACGCTTGGCTCCAAGGCCCCATTGAATGAGGATTTTTGCGTGCATAGCTTTTTACTGCTTTAGGGGCACGGCGGTCAGAGTTACCTTCGCGAAGCACTGGGTTTACGGCACTGCCTAATACTTTTGAGTAACGCGCTTCGATGTCTCTTTCTTCATCAGTCGCTGGGTCTTCAGGATAAGCCGGTATGTTGAACCCTTTATCGTTCAACTCTTTTATGGCGGCTTTAAGTTGTGGCTTAGAAGCACTGATATTAGGTAACTTAATGATATTCGTTGCTGCATCTTGTGTGAGCTCGCCCAACTCTGCTAGGGCATCAGGTACTTTCTGCTCGTCACTCAAATAATCAGCAAAATTGGCCAAAATACGCGCTGCTAATGAAATATCGCTAAGTTCTATTTCGATGTCAGCAGATGAAGCGAACGACTCAACTATTGGCAGCAATGAATATGTTGCCAGCGCTGGAGCTTCATCAGTTTTCGTATAGATAATCTTTGACTTCTGAGTTGTCATTATATACCTCAAATGTTGCGGTAGAGAGCTACCGGATTAGTGTAGACTGATATAAAGCACATTGGCTGCTGCTAAATAGCGGTCATTTAGTAAATTTATCAGGAATTAACACATCCGATCCTGACATCAGGTAAGGTTAGATTGAAAATTTCGCCCGAAGATAATAAACAATTCGTGCCAGAGTGCAAAATAACTCAGCTGTTTTATTCATAATAAGTTACAAGAAATGAACATTGATCAATATAAAAAGCCAAAAGTGACCGATAGTCGTTCAAAAATCGTCCTATTCAATAAGCCTTTTAACGTCTTAACCCAATTTACTGATGCCACCGGCAGACAAACCCTGAAGGATTTTATCCCTATTCCAGATATTTACGCAGCCGGACGATTAGATAAAGATAGCGAAGGTCTACTTGTCCTCACTAACTACGGTAAATTGCAAAGCAAACTAACCGATCCTAAAAAGAAAACCTCAAAAACCTATTGGGTACAAGTAGAAGGGATCCCACAAGAAGGACAGTTACAAGCGTTGCGTGATGGGGTAGAGCTAAAAGATGGTTTGACTCGCCCAGCTAAGGTTGAATCAATGCCCGAACCAGACTTATGGCCTCGCACACCGCCTGTACGCTTCCGGCAGTCCATTCCCACAAGCTGGCTATCTATTACCATTAGCGAAGGTAAAAACCGTCAAGTTAGGCGTATGACTGCCCATATCGGCTTCCCTACCCTCAGATTAGTTCGATATCGAATTGGAAATTGGACCCTAGACGGCATCGACACTGGTCAATATGTGGAACTCGATTAGCATCTCCCATACAACATAATGTCACATATTATGCTTACAATGCAGATGATCTATGCGCGGTTGTTTGCTAGAATTCGCCACCATTTTTACTGAGACTTTACTATTTATCATGCCTTATATTCATTCTCTTAGTGCTGCCGAGTTAGCCAGTAATAGCCAAAAAAAGGTTATTGTTGGTATGTCAGGTGGTGTCGATTCTTCTGTTTCTGCCTACATCTTGCTGCAGCAAGGCTATCAAGTTGAAGGCCTTTTCATGAAGAATTGGGAAGAAGACGACAATGATGAATATTGCGCAGCGGCTGACGATCTAAAAGACGCTCAAGCGGTTGCAGATAAACTTGGCATAGAGCTGCACCAAATTAACTTTGCCGCAGAGTACTGGGACAACGTATTTGAATATTTCCTTGAGGAATACAAATCAGGACGTACGCCAAACCCAGATATCATGTGCAACAAAGAAATTAAGTTTAAAGCATTCCTTGAATTCGCCGCAGAAGAGCTTGAAGCCGATTACATCGCGACAGGGCATTATGTGCGCCGCCGTGAAGTGAATGGCCATTGGCAAATGCTTCGCGGTATGGATGACAACAAAGACCAAAGCTACTTTTTGTATACACTTGGTGAGCAGCACGTTGGTCAGACGTTATTCCCAATTGGCGATATAGAAAAACCACAAGTACGCGAAATTGCGCAAGAACAGGGGCTTATCACTCACGATAAAAAAGACAGCACCGGCATTTGCTTTATTGGCGAGCGTAAGTTCACAGATTTTCTATCTCAGTACCTTCCTGCACAGCCCGGCGTTATTGAAACACCAGAAGGCCAAGAAATTGGCCAACATCAGGGGCTGATGTATCACACCTTGGGTCAACGCAAAGGCCTAATGATAGGTGGTATGAAAGAGTTCGGTGATGATCCGTGGTATGTGGTTGACAAAGACATGACGCGCAACGTTTTGATTGTTGGACAAGGTGCAGACCACCCTCGCTTATACTCTAACGGTTTAATCGCCAATCAATTGCATTGGGTCGACCGAAAGGGCCCCACTTCGCCAATGAAATGCAGTGTTAAGACACGTTATCGCCAAGAAGACATTGCCTGCACACTAACTCCAGAATCTGACGGCAACATGCGTGTTATGTTCGATGAACCACAAAAAGCAGTGACTCCAGGGCAATCTGCCGTGTTTTACTTAAATGAAGTCTGCTTAGGTGGCGGGATAATAGAGAGCTATATTCGTTAATGCAAAACTCGAACAAGAAAAATTTAAACACCAGTGAAATAGAAAGAAGTCTTGCATTAGCAGGTGTATGCCAAGCGGCAGCACTAGTTAAACAAGTGTCTAAACATGGAATGTGCGACGAGCAAGCATTCAAAGCGAGCATTGAAAGCATCATCATCACCGAACCAGATAATACCGAACAAGTATATGGCGAAATCGGCAATTTAAAAATCGGATTTGACATGCTACGTGCGCAGCTAGGTAATAGCACAACCCCAAAAGACACAGAAATCACTCGCTATATCGCTAATTTGCTGAGTATTGAACGCAAGTTAGCCCGCTCAGCTAAGCGTATGAATGAATTGGGCGACAGAATAAATCATATAAAACGCCAACAACTTCACTTAGATTTATTTGAAGGGCAAATGCTGTCTAACTTAGCCAGTATATACAGTGATGTTGTGAGCCCTGTTACCGCTAAAATTCAAGTATCTGGCGACCCACAGTTACTTAAGCAAAGTGATAATCAACATAAGGTGCGGGCTCTGTTATTAGCAGGTCTGCGCTCGGCCGTATTGTGGCGACAGCTCGGCGGGAAACGACGACAAGTATTATTCAACCGACAGCGCATTTTAGAGTGCGCTGAACAAGCATTAGCGCAAATTAACCAATCACGTTAGGAGCACACATTTCATGCAGTTATCCGCATTAACCGCCGTATCCCCCATTGACGGGCGTTACGCTGAAAAAACATCAGAGTTACGCAGCATCTTCAGTGAGTTCGGTTTACTAAAGTATCGGGTACAAGTTGAAGTTCGCTGGTTACAAAAGTTAGCCTCAACTGCATCTATCGAGCAAGTACCAGCGTTTAGCGCTGAGGCGAATGCATTACTCGATAACATAGTGGCCACGTTTGATGAAAGCCACGCGGGGCGCATCAAAGAAATTGAGCGCACCACGAATCATGATGTCAAAGCGGTTGAATACTTTCTAAAAGAACAGGTAGCGGATAACGCAGAGCTTAATGCAGTGAATGAATTCATTCATTTTGCGTGTACCTCTGAAGACATCAACAATATGTCACACGCACTGATGCTTAAAGAAGCGCGCGATAGCATTATCTTGCCCTACAGTGACAAATTAATTAGCGAGCTTAAACGCCTTGCCAAGGAATATCAGAATATTCCGATGATGGCACGTACCCACGGTCAACCCGCTTCACCCACCACTATGGGCAAAGAAATGGCCAACGTTGCGTATCGTTTAGAGCGCCAACGTAATCAAATTGCTAACGTCGCTGTGCTGGGTAAAGTGAACGGCGCCGTAGGTAACTATAATGCGCATTTGTCCGCTTACCCTAGCCTTGATTGGGCGCAATTTGCAGAAGAGTTCGTGTCTAGCCTAGGCGTGACATTGAACCCGTTCACCACGCAAATTGAACCCCATGATTATATCGCTGAGTTATTCGATGCCATCGCACGTTTCAACACCATACTGATTGATTTTAATCGTGATGTTTGGGGTTATATTGCACTAGGTCATTTTAAGCAAAGAACCATCGCGGGAGAAATTGGTTCTTCCACTATGCCCCATAAAGTGAATCCTATCGACTTTGAAAACTCCGAAGGTAACTTGGGCTTAGCTAACGCTTTGTTCGGTCACTTAGCCACTAAACTCCCTGTATCGCGCTGGCAGCGAGACCTGACAGACTCAACAGTGCTAAGAAACTTAGGTGTTGGTGTGGGTTATGCGATCATTGCCTATCAAGCCACCCTTAAAGGGATCAGCAAGCTACAAGTGAATGAGCAAAGTTTATTGGATGAATTAGAAAACAACTGGGAATTACTCGCAGAGCCGATTCAAACCGTTATGCGTCGTTATGGCATTGAAAAACCATATGAAAAACTCAAAGAATTAACCCGTGGCAAGAAGGTTAATCAGCAAATCATGGCTGAGTTTATCGATGGACTCGAATTGCCAAACGAAGCGAAAACGCAGCTCAAAGCACTGACGCCTTCCAATTACATTGGCCAAGCTGTTGAGCTTGTAAACCAGATTTAAGATGTAGATTATCAGAGGGGATTCATTCCCCTCTTGTGTGCCCCACTGCTCTATTACGCCCCCCCTGAACGCCGAAATTTACACCCCAACTTTTTAGCCTATACTCAATTCCTCACGGTCAAATGGAAGACCTTATGGTCACTCGATTATTGCACGCATGGATTTGGTGTGGCATTCCTCATAATACAACGGCTGACATTAATCCGACGCGGATAAGCAATATCATCAGCTTAATGGTGATATTCGTACTTTTGTTGCAAGTGCCCATTATTCTTTATTATTGGCACTTCGGTGGCGGTTATAAAGTAACCTTAGTTGTGAGTCACAGCGCGCTTTTTTGCCTCGTTCCTCTTCTGAATCGTACTGGTCTGCAACGCGAGGCAAAATTCATCTTAGTTGGTGTCTTTATTAGCTACATCGCGTGGTCATGTTTTGTCTGGCAAGCTAATATGAACGTACATTACTATTTGCTGTTGGGCGTGTTCATATGTCCTTTTATCTTTAACACCCAAACTATCGCCATGTGGGTATGTATTGAGTCTCATGTCATTGTTTTTCTATTGATTGATGGATTTTATATTTGGCAAGTTAACCCACAATATTTATCTGAATATCATCAGGTCGTCAGTTTCTCCAGCACCGTTTTTCTCGCATTATCCTGTACCTTAGCCAGTATGCATATTGGACGAAACATGACGCGAACTCAGCAAAAGCTTTCCATGGCCAATCAACGCTCTGATGCGCTACTGCTTAATATTTTGCCACGCCCCATCGCTCAACGTTTAAAAAACGTACAAGGTAAAATCGCTGACCAATATGATCAAGCTTCAATATGCTTCCTCGATCTCGAGAATTTCAGCTTGCTGGTAAAAACCCTTAAGGCCCACGAATTGGTAGACTTACTCGACGACGTATTTAGTCAATTCGATCAGTTAAGCGAACACCATGGTCTGGAGAAAATAAAAACCATTGGCGATGGCTATATGGCAGCAGCTGGTGTGCCTGACATCAACAACGCTCATGCGGTGCAGTGTTGCGCTTATGCATTAGCGGTAAAAGAGGCCTTTAGCGCGCTACAACGCAAATATCACTTAACCACTGGGTTACGTATTGGTATTGGCTCAGGGGAAGTGGTGGCTGGCGTTATTGGCCGCAGTAAATTCTGTTACGATTTGTGGGGGGAAGCTGTTACCCTAGCAGCCAGAATGGAGAGCCACGGTCGAATCGACCAGATTCAAGTGACCCAGTCTACCTACGAAATGGCAAAGCATGAGTATTTTTTCGAGCCTCGAGGTAAAGTCAAGATCAAAGGATTAGGGCAAATTAAAACCTATTGGCTAGTCGGGAAAATCGAATAACCCCTTCTTCATTCATCCTATTTTCAGCGCACTACAATTTTATAAGGCACAAGGGTTTTCCACACGATGTACGTATTTGACAAGTTTGATCCAACACTATTTTTAGACTCTCACTGGCAAAAACGCCCAGCCGTTTTCAAAGGGGCATTCTCGCAATTTGTAGATCCTCTTGATGAAAACGAGCTCGCGGGCTTAGCCCAAGACCCACGAATAGATTCGCGAGTAGTGTCAGCTGAAAATGCCAACTGGCACGTTCAACACGGACCAATCACTGACTTCGAAAATGCCTGTCAAGGCAGCTGGAGTCTGTTAGTGCAAAGTGTTGATCAACATGTTGATGAAGCTGACGCCCTTATTCGCATGTTTAATTTCATCCCCTATTGGCGCTTAGACGATCTGATGGTGAGCTTTTCAAATGCCGGCGCCGGCGTAGGCCCTCATTTGGATCAATACGATGTATTTATTATCCAAGGTAAGGGCAGCAGGCGCTGGCAAGTGGGAGAACGAGGCGAGTATTCAACTTACCACCCCCACCCAGATCTCAGTCAAATACAGGGATTTTACCCCATCATAGATAAGGTACTACATTCGGGAGATATGCTATACATCCCTGCAGGTTGCCCGCATAATGGCGTCGCTTTAGAAGATTGCATGAATTATTCAGTAGGCTTTCGCGCCCCAACACAACAAGATTTACTCTCTTCACTAGCTGATTACAGTATTGATTTAGGCTTATTCAAAAAACGCTACCAAGACAAAGGATTAACCCCACGATCTGATCCCAGTGAGTTAGCAGAAGAGGAAATACACAGTTTCAGGAATATGCTGCATGACGCCATCGACTCCCCCGACTTCACGCGTTGGCTGACTTCACACTTCAGTGATACTCAACTAAATCAAGGTTACGATGAGCAACACAACCCTGATTATTCATTGCAAGAAATACTAGTATTATTCCAACAACAAACAGTGTTTGAGCGCCAACCTGGCATACGCCCTATTTACTTAGCGCAGTCGGGACAGGACATATCATTGGAGTTTTTTATTGAAGGCCAAGCATTTTTTGCTCCACCAGAACATACCGAAGCAGTGCGAGCACTTCTTCAATGTTCTTCGTGGCAATATGACTTGATGACTGATAAAGGCTCCGCTCTCACGATCAATCACTTTTGGGTACAGCTAATAAGTGAACTGGTTAATGCTGGCGCTTGGTTACCCCAAGAAGAAATGTTTTAGCGACAAATCATCTCGGTAACGCTAATCAGTAAAATCAATATGGGCCATTGCAGTGCGCGCTATAGTATTACTCACAGCATCTCTGCGCACGGCAACGGCTATCAATCTTCTTGCAAGTCGCTTATGTCCTCAATTAAATCTTCGATTTCATTAAGGGCTTTTTTCTTTTGCTTTGGGCTTAGCGATTGGCCTAATGCTTCAAGCATAGAAGCATATACTTGATTATTATGGGCTGAAATAGCCGTCAGTTCATCACTTTGATAGCGCTCAGGGTGGGACAAAAGCGCTAAAAAGCTCGACTTAAAGCCTTCTTCATGACGCGAATTGAGTAACATGTCATAGGCAGCCAGCTGGATCCGTTGACGATAATCCATCCATAAATCAAAGCTACTCTTAAAGTCATCAGCATAATTCACCACTATCTCTTTCTGCGCTTTGCTTAGCTTTCCTATGAACTCTTTAACGTTATCCTGAGTATCTTCAATGTTCTTTTCTAATCGTTCATCAAATGTGCGATCTGCGCGTTTTTCGATACGCTCTTCATTTTGTTTCTGTATTTTGGCAAACAAATCGTTGACTTGTTCATCGGTCAATTTAGGGGCTAAATTAACCAGTTCAGGGCTTACATGATCTCTAAAGCGCACCCAATGCTGTTTGCCTTCTTCAAAATGGTTCAGCCATTGAGCCTTGCTAACATGACCCGCAGAAACCTGTTGATAAACCGTTTCTAGGTGGGTCTTATATTCGCTCAATTCGTCTTGACGGTGCCAATGCATCCACTGTTCAACGTGACCATCTAGCAGCGATTTCTGACTTTTATCCAGCTCCACGTAGTCGTCTATGTACCAATACATTAGCCAATCTATATTGTTATAAGCGAACTTTGAACTACACCCTGTAAGTAGGATACTAAGGGTAAAAACTACCGCAATTAATTTATTCATGTCTGTCTCAATCACGCTGGTGAACTAAACCGGAAAAACATTACTCCCGTGAACCAATACCCGAATATAACCATTTAGTCACTCGAAGTCGTGACCTTTTCGTCTACTCACTCTGCTCTGATTGTTACTAAATATTAGCTATTAATCATGTTCTTAACGTTATCCCTATGGCTTCGGCTGACCTTTAACTCGGTACCGTTCGATAAAATTAAGTGGTATTCGCCACTGATGTGACTCACTAGTTTTTGCACATATTTGATATTCACTATGGCTGAGCGATGCACTCTTACGAATATGCGAGGGTCTAACTCTTCTTCTAACTCTTTCATGGTGCGGCGCATAATGTGCGTTTGCTCTAGGGCATGCACACACATGTAATCGCCAGCGGCATCTATCCATTGAATTTCAGCGACGGCGACACGCGTTACTTCTGTGCCATCTTTAATCGCTAACACATCACCATATTGCGTGGTATTAAGCGCTTCACCACTGGCTAACCGGCGCAAAATGTCCTCGCAATCATCCCCGGTAAAATCAGCCACTACCTTGGCCAACGTTTGTTTATGATCCGACTCACTGTGTAACGTCACGTGACTGATGACCTTGTCTACCGCTGCGCGTAAACGTTTCTCATCAACGGGTTTGAGCACATAATCCAATGCATGAGCGTCAAAAGCCTTTATTGCGTATGTATCATAAGCAGTCACAAATATAATCATGGGTACGGGCTGGTTAAGCTCACGCAACTTGTTGATCACTTGAAAGCCGTTCAAGCCCGGCATTTGAATATCAAGGAAGATGAGGTCTGGGCGTAACTGCGGAATAAGGGTCACCGCCTCAAGGCCGTTTTTACATTGGGCGACGAGATTAATTTCTTCGAACTGAGACAAGCGCATGGCTAAGCCTTTGCGCGCTAAAGGCTCGTCGTCGATAACAATAGTGTTAATTTTCATGCAGTGCTTCTTGTGTCTCAAATGGGATACGAATAAACACTTTTATACCAGAAGGCTGGCTATTAGAAATACTAAATGAGAAATCATTTTTGTATAACGAGTCCAAACGCTCTTGAATGTTTTGCAGACCCACGCCATTTTCGCGGTACATTTGGCCTTCCTCAATATCCGCCCCCGGCCCATTATCGGTCACTTCTAGCATTAGATCCCGGCCAAACACTTTGGCTGAAACCGCAATACAGCCACCCTCTTCTAATTTTGAAATAGCATATTTAATAGAGTTTTCGATTAATGGCTGCAGTATCAAACTAGGCACCAATGCTTCATTTGCACTGGGTTGAATATCCCAAATAACGGTCAGCCGGTCTTCAAAGCGCACTTTTTCGATGGCTAAATAAAGGGTCAATGCCTCAATTTCTTGGCGCAATGGCACTTTTTTAATAGGGTCTTTATCAAGGGAATAGCGCAAGAAGTCGCTAAGGCGAGTCACCATAGACTCAGCTGTCTTGTTGTCTTTCATTAAAATCAGGGTCGAAATGGCGTTTAAGGTATTAAATAGAAAATGCGGATTAAGCTGATAGCGTAACATCTTAATATGCGCTTGATGCGCCATGGTGGATGCTCTCAAGCTATTTTGTTTTTCTTTGAGCAACATTTGGTAGTTTTTGATACCAAAATACAGCCCAGTCCAACAGCCAATCATGATTAAGGAATTCACCGTATTGGTAAAATACATATACCATTCTTCAGGACGATATCCCTTTTTATAGATTTCCCAATAGTTGATGTTTTTCACTAACGCCCACATCAGCGCAATGATATACACGCTAACTAACACCACCATCAACATTTTTAACGGGCTGAGCTTCATAGCCCGGGCGTAAATGTAACGCAACGGAATAGTCAACAACCAACCGGCATAGGCATTCAAGATAATCACGAACAACCAAATACTGCGCATATCGTGCAGGAATGAACCTATATAATAAATTACCGCGAAACCACACCACCCAAGCGTGTGTAGAGTCCAAAACATTCGTTCACGGGTGTCAAACAACGCCTGCCACTTCATTTAAGAAATACCATTAAAATTCAATGAAATCACGATTATACGGGAAAGGAAAAGCAAGTGCTGACTGTTGGGCGTGTGCCCTTCCCCGTTTATCGCATCTTGAGGATTATTATTGCTCAAAACGGGAATGACGTGTTTAGTACGCTATATTCATGCGCTTAAGCCAATGTACCCACCACCAAGCAGGCCCTACGAGCAAAAACTGTACATCCTTGAGAAAAGATGGGCTTTTGCCTTCGATTTTGTGACCCACAAACTGCAGGATCCACATCACCACAAAGATAGCCAAACAGACAATCCATACTTCGTATATTGAGCTTTCAATCAGCATGATCCCGTATAAAGACACAACGCTTAATAGGGTCATAGCGGCCCCAATTGGGCCTGATAATCGAAAGTAATATACCAACATTGGAATGACCGCTATGTGCGCCCACGTCACATCAAAGTGCATCAACAATTCAGGGCGAGGAATAGACCACAGTAACCCTAACGTAACAAAGTAAATTGCCGGCACGGCAATCGCGTGGATCAAGATATTGAGCTTATTGGTATGGCTGTGACCATACTCGTTCAACAGAACTTCTATGCGGCGCATGGGTACTCTCGCTCTTGTTTTAACAATGATTTAACAGTTGGTTTGAGGATACCTAAAACCTAATGTCTCGTCTATTCGCCTTTTTGCCAAGGCTATTCGGTATTAATTAACAGCTGGGTCAGCAGCTTGGCCACGTCATTTTCGTCATCGCAAAATTGGATCCCGAAATAATGCCGAGTATCATCCTCTTTCTTATTTCGCACATGACCCGACAAACTGATGTCATCCCCTTCTGAATTCGGGATCAGTAACTCAAGCTCCTGATCCACATTCGGCTTGACCCCTTTTGCGTCACGCCCAATACTGATCATGCACCCCTGATTTGAAATATCGCGCACCAAACAAGGTACAATGTGGCTGCGCTCTTGGCTATCAATTAGCAAAGCAGCGATGCGCGTTTGGGCTCTCTGCTCAGCCCGTAAACCGTGACTTTGAATACTTTCAGGGAATGAAGTAAACACCAACTTAGATGGTCTGGTGATCACGATGATTATTTTGACTTTGAATGCGACTATCTCGCCCGTTTCGTCTTCTAAAATGCAGCGCACAATCATGGTATTATTCATGTAAATTGCGCCATCAAGACCTGCCCACTTGTTTTTATCCGGAAAACGGAAGATCAAATTTCGGCTTCCATCTATGCCTACGAATTCGGTTTTTACCCGTCTTTTTAATGTTGGCGAGTGAATTTGTAAGTCTACAATCATGCCCGGTCGCATCGATCGCAGCTTAAATAAATCATCACTTGATAGCCCGCTGTTGTGTGGCAAAAGTCAAATATCCTGTATTATCAAAAACAAAGTAAACTGTACTTTGTCCATTTAACGTAAAATTTACTTTAATATAAAGTGTTTTCGTAAAGATTCATCCTCAAATTGAATTTATTCAATTCGAATTGGCTTCAGTCATCCCCATGTTTTTTAAGGTTTTAGTTCATGCTTCAACATTCTGCTGATATCCACTACACCCTCAACGTTTCTTCTCTTGCCGGGCATACGCTAGACATCTCATTACAGATTAATATGCCCTCTAAAGATGGCCATGAACTGACGTTACCCGCTTGGATACCCGGCAGTTACATGATCAGAGATTTCGCGAAAAATATCGTTGAAATATCCGCACAAGACGCCCAATGTCAGCCATTATCGATACATAAACTAGATAAACAAACCTGGAAGCTGCCAGCAAATTCCGGCCCTATAACCGTAAACTACTGTGTTTACGCGTTTGATTTATCGGTACGCAGCGCTTACGTGTTTGACGATTTTTCCTTTTTTAACGGCACAAGTACCTTTCTAGCGATCAAAGAGCATCGTGAAGCACCAGTGTTAGTGACTCTTATCAAGCCTGAACTAGCACAATGCCAACATTGGCGCGTGGCAACTACCTTGCCCCTTGCTAAAGCCACCCAGCATCACGATTTCGGGGACTACTGCGCTGACAATTACAATGACTTGATAGACCATCCCATTTTAATGGGAAATTACGATATCGTGCCTTTTGACGTTGTTACCCCAATAGCCAGCACGTCTTTGCAACAAAACGCTGAACATACCTGTCACTTTGAGTTAATTCTGGCGGGCGGTCATCGCAGCGATACCCAGCGCATGGCGGCAGACTTGCGTAAACTATGCGCCCATCATTTCGCTTTGTTCGGCGATACGCCGCCCGTTGAGCGCTATCTATTTATCACTATGCTAACAGGCAAAGATTTTGGCGGTCTTGAGCATATGTCTTCTACAGCACTACTATACAGCAGAGATGATTTACCCAGTACCGCCCAAGCAGATCACATGCCTGATGGTTATCGTACTTTTCTAAGTTTATGCAGCCACGAATTTCTGCATACTTGGCATGTAAAACGAACCAAACCAGCTGCTTTGCAGGCCAGCACCCTAAGTCATGAAGCGTATACTCCTCAACTATGGATCTACGAAGGCTTCACCAGTTACTACGACGATTTAAGCCTTACCCGCAGTCAGGTGACGAACAATGAGAGCTACTTAGAAGTACTAGGCCAAACGCTTACGCGATTAGAGCGTAATGCGGGTCGCTTTAAACAAACCGTTACAGCCTCAAGTTTTGATGCCTGGACCAAGTTCTATCAGCAGGATGCCAGCGCCATCAACAACATCGTCAGTTATTATGTCAAAGGGGCCGTTATCGCACTATGTCTTGATTTACACATACGCGCAGCGAGTCAACATACAAAGAGCTTAGACGATGTCATGCGTTACTTATGGCAGCGCCATGGAAAAATGAATATAGGTACGCCAGATGACATTATTCAACATATCGTACTCAACGAAATGGGTTTACCACTCGCTGCATTCCTGCAGGATGCATTAAACACAACCAAAGAGCTCACAGTCAGCGAGCTACTGCATGACTTCGGGGTAACATTACATAAGCGCCCTCGTATTGACGCCAGCGATGTAGGCGGAAAGCCAGCTCCTCGTGTCCAAAAGACTCAATTCGGTGCAGCTTTTAAAGCAGCAGATACAGGGGTATTAGTGACCCAAGTCAGTGAAAATACACCAGCCTATAACGCTGGACTACAAGTGGGCGATCAGCTGATCAGCCTTGATGATTGGCAAGTGTCCGCTGCTAACTTACTGACAATTTATAATCAATATGCCCCTAAAACTAATGTCACGGTTACGGTTTTGCGCCATCAACGGCTTAAACACCTTAGCCTCACTGTAGACAATGCCTTGTTAGATACTATTTACTTGACCGTGTCGGATGCGCAAAAGTTGAAAAACTGGCTACCTGAGAGCAACTAAAATGCTGTACTCATGGCGATGGTATGCATCGCTAGGGCAGCAAAATCAGATAGAAACGTTGTTCATCATGACCACTGCACCATTTTTGTACATTTGACTGCTTTGCTGGCAAATTTGGTGCAGGTATCACTGCTTTATCCCAGCCGTACTTTATAATTGTCTTTTAAATGAAGGTCATACCCGAATATCTCTCGGGCATGAACTTTGCTGTATAGATTAGCGCATTGTTAATTTGCTATTTATTCAAAATGATAAAAAGGACAAGTCCATTGCAAACACAACCACTTGATATACAGCAGTTCATTTCGGATATGCCAAAAGCAGAACTGCACGTGCACCTTGAGGGCACACTAGAGCCTGAATTAAGTTTTGCCTTAGCCGTAAAGAACCATATTCCCCTGGAGTTTGAGACCCCAGAACAGCTCATCACCGCGTATGATTTCCACGACCTGCCTTCATTTCTAAAAATTTACTACGCCGGCATGAATGTACTGATAAAGGAAGAAGATTTTTACCAGCTTACTTGGGACTATTTAACCAAAGCAGCCAGCGAAAATATCGTCTACGCAGAGCTATTTTTTGATCCCCAAGCACATACATGCCGCGGGGTGAGTTTTGAAACCATCATTACAGGTATTCATAAAGCGCAGTTAGATGCAGAGCAAAAGCTTGGCATTAGAAGTCAGCTTATTATGTGCTTTTTGCGCGAGCTTAGTGCTGAGTCAGCAATGGAGCACCTTAAACTCGCTATGCCCTATCTTCCGTGGTTAGTCGGTGTGGGGCTAGATTCTAATGAGCGCGATAACCCACCAGCTAAGTTTGCCGAAGTGTTCGAACATGCCCGAGCGTTGGATCTAAAGTTAACGATGCATTGTGACGTAAATCAGCACAATACCCTGACACATATTAAGCAGTGTTTGGACGACATTCAGGTTGACCGTATCGACCACGGGGTAAATGCCCTACAAGATCCCGCTTTGCTTGAAAAGATTAAGCAAAAGCAACTAGGTTTAACCGTATGCCCTATCTCTAACCGGTTCGTGGTGCAATCATTAACCTCTAATGAGGTTCGCCAAATGCTTGAGCATGAATTGCTGGTCACCATTAATTCTGATGATCCTGCATACTTTCGCGCCTACCTAAATGAAAACTTTATCGAGCTGCAAAAAGAAGGGCAATTTAGCGCACAAGAGATGGTCACCTTAGTGGAAAATGCCTTCAAAGTTTCATGGTTAAAAGACACTGAAATCAGTCAGTACCTTTATCAGGTAAGCCAGTATGTAAAACAAGCTGAACACCAAGCCGCTTAGTAGGCGTTTTTATGACGCTAAGCACAGGTATAAGTGACATAGGTTAACGTTTATCAATGGTTATGATACACATTTTGATTGTTATCCCTGCGCTGTAAAGCACACTGTGTAGGGATAACATCAATCAAAAAATGAAAAGGATAACCCATGATAACTGCTTACGCTGCACATGAGCCCAAAGGTGAACTCAAGCCCTACGAATATGACCCGGGCGAACTAAGACCGAACGAAGTCGAACTTGACGTTATGTATTGCGGCGTGTGTCATAGTGATTTAAGCGTCATTGATAACGAATGGGGGATCAGTCAATACCCAGCGGTAGGTGGACATGAAGTGGTGGGGAGAATTCGCCAAATCGGCGGTGCGGTAAAAGGCTTGAAAGTTGGCCAAGTTGCGGGCTTAGGCTGGCATGCTGGCTATTGCACTCACTGTCAGCAATGTGACACTGGGGATCACAATTTATGCGCCAAAGCACGACCGACTATCGTTGGTCATCACGGCGGATTTGCCGATAAAGTTCGTGCCCAAGAAACCGCTGTGGTGGTTATTCCTGATGGAATCGATCTCGCATCAGCGGGCCCACTATTTTGTGGCGGCATTACGGTTTTTAACCCCCTAAGCGAGTTTAATATCAAACCCACGGATAAGGTGGCGGTTATTGGTATCGGCGGCTTGGGTCACCTTGCCTTGCAGTTTTTGAACGCGTGGGGCTGTGAGGTCACCGCGTTTACCTCAAGTGAATCAAAGCAAAAAGAAGCGCTGTCATTAGGCGCTCACCACGTTATCAACTCCCGAGACAAAACCGACATCAAACAAGCCGCAGGGCAATTCGACCTTATTATTTCAACCGTGGCAGTCACACTGGATTGGGAAGCATATATAAGCACCCTAGCGCCTCGAGGACGACTGCATTTTGTTGGCGCAATCACTGAGCCATTAAACATAAGTGTTTTTTCACTGATGTCACAACAGCGTAGTGTGTCCAGCTCGCCCGTTGGCAGCCCGGCGACCATTGCAAAAATGCTCGAATTCGCCAAGCTGCATGACATTAAGCCCGTTATCGAAACCTACTCTTTCGATGAGATAAATCAGGCACTCGATCACCTGCGTACAGGGGATGTGAAATATCGCATTGTTTTAAAGCGCTAAGCGCTTGGCGATGCAGCATCGCGCCCTTAAGCTATCTGCCTAAGGGCACAACGTTAGGCCCCTCGATACTAAATCACTCGCCCATGCAGTTATTTATTAAGGTCGTGTTTGCGCCACAAGAAATACACGACCGGCACCACCAGTAAACTTAATATCAGCGCACTTGCCATGCCGCCCACCATGGGCGCAGCAATTCTACTCATCACCTCAGATCCGGTGCCACTGGCATACATCACAGGGAGTAAACCAATCACTACCGTTGCCACTGTCATCATAACAGGGCGTACTCTTAATCCCGCTCCGTGCATAACACTCTCACGCAGAGCCGTTAAGGTTATATGCTTGGCATCGCGAGCTGCATTTATTTGTAACTGCGCATATGCCTGATTCAGATACACCAACATAATGACGCCAATTTCAACCGCCACCCCGGCCAGCGCAATAAAACCAACGCCAACCGCCACAGACAGATTGTACCCCGCTAAATACAGTAGCCACACGCCACCTATCATCGCCAGTGGCAACGTACCTAAGATGATGGCAACCTCGGCAAAGCGCTTGAAATTAAGATATAACAGCAAAATGATGATCGCCAACGTCAGCGGTACGACATACTTTAGCTTGTCTTTTGCGCGCTCAATGTATTCGTATTGACCGGCCCAAGTGACGCTGTAGCCAGCAGGTAAGTCTAGCTTCTGTGCAAGTAATGCCTGACCGTTTTTTACATAGTGGCTGACGTCGATATCGTTGATATCGATAAATATCCAGCTATTAAGACGAGCATTCTCACTTTTGATTGCCCCTGGACCATAGTCGATATAAACCCGAGCAACCTCACCCAATGTTATGTGCTGCCCATCTGCTGTCACAATAGGCAGCAAGCTAATTTGCTCTGGTGAATCTCGATAGGCCTCTGGGTAGCGAACATTGATAGGATAACGCGCTAAGCCTTCTACCGACTCACCTACATTGACGCCGCCTATCGCCATTGATACATACTGTTGTATAGCGCGGATACTCAAGCCATATCGGGCAGCGGCTTCTCTATCTATATCAAGCTTGATATAACGCCCTTCCACTGCCCGCTCGGCGTATACCGATGCTGAGCCTTGCATAGGCGTTAACAACCGCTCTATGTCTTGCCCTATTCGTTGAATGACGTCTAAGTCATCACCGGCGACTTTGATGCCCACCGGGGTCTTAATACCGGTCGCCAGCATATCTATGCGAGTTTTAATCGGCATCACCCAAGCGTTTGTAATGCCTGGAAGCTGCAATGCGTCATCCAGAGCGTGGCGAATATCGTCCTTTGTCATGCCTTTGCGCCATTCACTTTTAGGTTTAAATTGAATAAAGGTTTCAATCATGGTCAGCGGCGCAGGGTCTGTCGCGGTATCGGCACGGCCTATTTTACCAAACACGTTTTTTACCTCTGGCACGGTGCGTATGAGTTTGTCGGTTTGTTGTAATATTTCTCGCGCTTTGCCTATAGAAATACCGGTATACGTGCTGGGCATATACATCAAATCCCCTTCATCCAGGGGCGGCATAAATTCAGAGCCAATGTGTTTAAGCGGATAAAAACCAACAACCGTAATCAAACCCGCTGTCACTAGGGTTGTTTTTGGATAGCCCAGAACGGTTTTTAATGCGGGCATGTACAAGGCAACTAAGCCGCGATTTATCGGGTTTCTGTGCTCGCTTATGACTGTTCCTCGTATGACATACCCCATAAGCACAGGCACCACACTAATAGCTAGGCCAGCCGAAGCTGCCATCGCGTAGGTTTTAGTAAATGCCAACGGCGCAAACATTCGCCCTTCTTGTGCTTCAAGCATAAAAACCGGTAAAAAGCTGACGGTGATAATTAACAGACTGAAAAACAATGCGGGCCCGACTTCAGAAGCAGACTTGATCACAATCTCCCACCGATTGGCGTCTGTCAGTGGTGTGTCTTGCATATGTTTATGCATGTTCTCTATCATCACTATCGCCCCATCGGTCATCGCCCCTATAGCGATAGCAATCCCTCCAAGGGACATAATATTGGCGTTAATCCCTTGCCAATACATGATCACAAACGCCACGAGTATACCCAAGGGTAAACTGACAATTGCCACTAAAGATGAGCGCACATGAAATAAAAATAGCGCGCACACTAGGCCCACGATTAACAGCTCTTCTAGCAGCTTGGACCATAAATGCGTGACAGCGCTGTTAATCAACTCTGAGCGGTCGTATACCGGCACCACCTCTACGCCTTCAGGTAAACCTTGCTTTAGCACCTCAAGTTTTGTTTTAAAGGCTTCAATGGTCTTTTGCGCATTTTCGCCAAAACGCATAACGGCGATACCGCCAACGACCTCCCCTTCACCGTTTAGCTCGGCAATGCCTCGGCGCATCTGAGGGCCTAGCTCAATACTCGCCACATCGCGCAACAACACAGGTACTCCCTGCTTGTTAACACCAAGTGGAATGAGAGCAAGGTCGTCACGTTGTTGTACATAACCATTGGTTGAAACCAAATACTCAGCTTCGGCCATTTCAACCACTGACGCCCCAACTTCCTGGTTGCCTTGCTGTATCGCGGTTTGTATTAGGCTTAAGGGAATATTGTAAGCACGCAGTTTATTGGGGTCGACCACCACTTGATATTGTTTGATCATGCCGCCAATAGCAGCCACCTCGGAAATGCCCGGTACGGTTTGCAATTCGAATTTTAAAAACCAATCCTGTAATGCCCGCAGCTCGCTTAAATCATGTTGCCCGCTTTCATCCTTAAGGGCATAAACATACACCCAGCCCACGCCTGTAGCATCAGGGCCCAATTGCGGTTTGGCTTGTGACGGTAAATTGGGGCTCACCTGAGACAAATATTCCAGTACCCGCGTTCGGGCCCAATATGGGTCGGTATCGTCATTAAAAATGACGTATACATAAGAGTCGCCAAAAAATGAAAAGCCTCGAACGGTCGTTGCTCCAGGCACAGACAACATAGCCGTGGTGAGTGGATATGTTACTTGGTCTTCCACTACTTGCGGTGTTTGACCGGGGTAGCTGGTTTTGATGATGACCTGCACGTCAGATAAATCAGGGATCGCATCCACAGGCGTATGCTTGAGACTAAAAAGCCCCATGCCAATCATCATCCCAGTTAACAACAACACCAATAGCCGATTGTTCACCGACCAGCGAATGACATGGACAATCATGGTGTTTCCTCGTCGACTACACACAGCTTAGTGATTACAAAGTCACCGTCACGTATTTCGAAGGTAAATTGAATCGCCTTGGTTTCTTGCAGCCTGTTAATTTTTGCCTGCTCAAGCTCGCTACCTAGCACAAAGTCCATCGTCGCAGGCCCGCGGTTCCATTTTTCAATCCCGGCGCGACTGATATTTACCTGTCTGGTAGTCACATCAACGCTATTAATCACACCGCGAACACTTGCTTGCTGAATATTCGGCTTGTTAGCACTGGAGTGGGTGTTCATATCAGGCATGTCTTGCGTATCAGTCATGCCTTGCATGTTTTGTGCGCCGTGGTGCTCATAACGCTTAAAATCAGACGAAATACTGCTCTGTGAATCCAATAAAAACTGCGCTGAAACTACCACCTCGTCTCCCGCATGGATCCCGCTTTGTATCTCGATGAACTCTCTGTTCATGCGACCTAGATTGACTTCTATAGATTTAAAATAGCCATCGCCTAAGGCGAGCACCACGCGATCCTGAACACCCGTTCGAATAACGGCGTTGCGTGGTACGAGTACGACGGGCAGGCTTGGCTTTGCCTCGATAGTGACATTCGCAAACATATTCGGTTTTAGCAGGCGTTCGGAATTTTCGAAACGAAGACGTACACGCAAGGCCCGGGTTGTTTCGTCTAACGACGGATAAATATAATCCAATTTCCCTTGCCATTGTCGTCCTGGCAGGTACCCCACGCTCATCGTTACCCCAAGCCCTTCTTCAATTAAATCAACTTGATGCTCGAATACTTCAGCCTCTACCCAGACCTCTTCTAAACTGGCAATCGACATCAAGGTTGTACCCGGCTCCACATAAAACCCGTGGCGTATTTTAAGGTGTTCCAGCACCCCAGATTGAGGGGCGTAGAACGTCACGCTTTGCATTACTTCATTGCGACTATCAAGTTGTAGTAGTGCTTCTTTGGGCATATGTAACGACTGTAAACGCAGACGCGCCGCTTTTATCAAAGCTGGGTTGTTACGTTTTTTCGCTAGCAAATACTCCTCTTGCGCACTGACCAACTGGGGTGAATAGATGCCGTAGACTTTTTGCCCCTTAGTAACAGATTCACCTGCGGTGCTGACATACAAAGCATCAACCCAACCTTCAACTCTTGGGTGCATATGCACAATCTTATCTTCGTTATAGCCCACATAACCCACGGTCTGAATAGTGTTTTCAAGGGGTGCAATGCGCGCAAAGTCAGTACGCACACCTAAATTGTTCACCACATTGGGTGACACTTTGACCCTTCCTGCCTGCTCACTTTGCGAACTGCTATTGCCACTACCAGCACCAAAAAATGGGATAAGATCCATCCCCATGGGGGATTTACCAGGCTTGTCACGGCGGAAGTTTGCGTCCATTGGCGCCACCCAATACAAAGGCGTTTTTTTAGATTGCCTTTGCGCGGCATCACTTGAGTGACCCATATCGGTATTCGATTCTTGCTCGTTTAACTGTGTGTAAATAGCCAGGGCAATAACTGCACCGACAACAAACGAAATAGTCACATTGAAAAACGTTCTCATGGGCGATTTTCCTGATAAGGAGAAGACAGCAATGACTGTCTAGGTAGAAAATAGTTAATTTTAGCGCGCACTTTTTGCTGTTTTACCACTAAGGCAAGACGTTCAAACTCCGCCTCGTTGCGTGTGATCAATACCTCTGATGCCTGTGCTAAGCTGCCGTAGTCGTGACTTAAATTCGCAACACTTATCTCTTTTTGCTCAGCAATGTTCGGCAGAATAACCTCCTCATAATGGGCTACGCGCTTTTGGTATTGGCGGTATTGCACAGCTAAGTCATTTAATTGCCCCACCATTTCACGCATGACCAAGCGATACTCTGTTCGCAAGGCTTCTTTTTGATGATGTGCAGCAGCCAAAGCGTTATCTTGTTTAGTACGAGAAAAAAGCGGCATGTCCATACTTACACTCACTGACCAGAAGTCAGCGCGACTTTGATTAAAAGCATCGTCTTGTCGATAGGCGTAACCGATATTTACGCCCCACAAAGGATCATATTGTGCTGCAGCTAACTTAACGCCTCCTTCGCTAGCGCTAATAGATTGCAGTGCTGCTTTAGCTCGGGGGTGTTGTGATACAAGCGGCTGTAATGTGTTCAGCGTCGCTTGTTCGCTTATGGGCTCTTGTTCAACGAAGCTAGGCACAGCAGCAAATAATGGCAGGTGCTGTTTAGCAGTCTCATCTAAATGGCAGGCTCGTAACTGCAACGACGGCCGCACTTCGTCATGGGCAATAGTGGGTTTGTCATCATATCCGTCTTGCGGAGCTAACCATTGGCACAACTTGGCTTGAGTTGAACGTTTGCTGGTATTGATTTCAACAATTCTGTCGTCCACTTTGGCTAAGTCTAGTTGTGCCACCAGCACGTCATTTTGGGTGGTTCTGTTGCGGCTATTGCCAAACGTGGTCGCGTAATTCGCTTGACTAATATCAATCAGCTGCTGCAACGTCTCTCGCAGCTGCAAAGCGAGTGCAATCTCTTGATTTGCTCGATATAAGCTTAACCATAACAAAGTCACAGTTAACGCGACTTGCTTCAAACGATCGTCACGCAGAAAAGGTTGAACAGCAGCAAGTTGCTGGAACCGCTGGCGGGTAATACGGCGACTTTGACCTCGGGTGAATGATTGCTTCACCGCCACTTTAAACTGGGTCATGGGCTCTTGGCCTAGCGCAAAGCCATCGCTAGGTACGTTCAATAAACCAAATGACAATTCAGGATTAGGTAAAGAATCACTGGCCTCCCCTTGGGCGCGCAGCGCATATTCTTTTTGTTGGCTACCGTCTAACCATGGGTCTTGCTGCTGGGCTTGTAAAATGGCTTGGGATAAGGACATTCCCCAACTTAAGGGGGATGTAAACACTAGGGGTAATAGCAAGCAAACCCTAAGCAGCACTTTGTTTTTGACTTGACCCAATACCTTGAAACGTAGAGGGTGCACTAAAATAGTCAACGTCATGATGTGTCTCAACAAACATTTTCAAGCGATGCGATCCGAGCTCTTTATTCTGAGCTTTTATTCTGAGCTTTTTACGCCGTGCATAGCACAGGGCTCAGAGTCAGTTTCACATCGCTTGCGTTATTTCGAAGAGAAAGAGTGAGTCATTCACCTCGCTTTCTCGATTAAAACAATACTTGAGCAAATTTAAGCCCAATTAGATTGTGTTAACCGCTTATAGGAGGGCGTTTTACTCTCGATTGGAAGGGGGTTGCGGTAGAGAACAAAACACTGATGATTTTGTCGTCTGAGCGAGAGAAGGACATATCAGTATTAGAGACAATCATCGCCCCTGCACCGCATGCGCCTTCGGGACAATAGCAAGAATCTGCAGTGTCTTCGTCGCAGCACGCCATTTGCATATCACTGGCCTGAGCGTGGTCATTGGTGGCGATGCCTGATTTGGCCATTTTATGCGTCATCTGCATCAAACATGGCGTATCGTCATCACTTTGGGAAGCATTTAGCGTTTGATTTTGAGTATGCAAGCGCGTCATAGAAGCTTCTTCAGCGCCCATTTGCATGGTGATACATGTCATTCCATTTACCCCAAAAGACTACACTACAAGAAGCAACACAATCAAAAGGTAGGATGTAAATTTATGGCTCATGAAATACACATACTCGTTTAATGCTATAAAAATGAAGATTGCCCACCAAGACGCAAATGAACATCATCTAGGCCTAACAGGGCTAGTTTAGCCTTTGCTCCCTGTCATTTGCACGTAAAAAATGTGAAAGCGCTACTTTTACTTATTCCGGCGTTCCTCAATAGAGACAAGGGGTGTTGGTAAAATCTTGCGTGCTAATGCCACCCAAAACGGACTGGCAAATAAGCTTAGGGCAATCACCGCCACGGTCACATGGTAACCATAATCACTGATAAGCTTTGATTGGCGGCCAAGCGTAGCCAATATAAAGCTAAACTCCCCAACTTGAGCAAGCATCGCCGCAGCATAAAGGCTTTTTGTCCAACTGACGTGCAATAAGCGTAGTGTAAAGGTCGCAATTAAGGTGTTACCCACCAACACCATGAGCAGCAGTGACGTTAACAAGGTGCTGTTTTGCACGATAAACTGCACGTCTAGCAACATTCCGATAGACATGAAAAATAGCGCAATAAACACCACATGAAAGGCTTGTAAACTGCTTCTGATCCACATCGAATCTTTCATCTTCGCTACCAACATGCCGCCAACAAAGGCACCTAGTGCAGTGGATAAATGCATCAAACCAGACAACAAGGCCAAGCCAAAACAACATAAAAGTGCGCCAAAAACTTGAAGTTCGTGGTTCACCTTAAGCTTATTCAACCACGTGAATTCAATGTATTCTTGATTCAGCAGCCAGCGCACTAGTAACAATACACCTATGCCCGCCCCAACCTGCATGGCTATCACATCGGATTGCACCCCTGTTTCATCCATCATGCCAATCACAATAACCATGGGGATCACAGCCAAATCTTGCACCAGTAACACGCCTAGCACGTGCTGCCCCTGCTCACTGTGCAACTCGTTGCTGTCTTGCATCAATTTAAGCACTACAGCTGTGCTGCTCAAGCTCAGAACAAAGCCCAGTAACACGATTCGCTGCAGCGACCAATCAAGCAGACTACCAACTAGGTGCACGCATGCCACGCACAGAACAATTTGCAACCCTGTGCTGCCAATCGACACCCGCCAACTGCGCCGTAACTTATCAGGGCTCACCTCCATACCAATGAAAAACAGCAGCAGTATTACGCCTAACGAACCCATGGTCTCAATTACATTAATATCTTTAATTAGGCCTAAACATTGGGGGCCAACAATGAAACCCGTCACTATATAGGCCAAGACAAGAGGGAGTTTGAAATGTCTAAAGATTAACGAAAGCAATAAGCCAATAAACGTTGTGCCCACAACAGCGGGTAAAATAGGGTCAAAATGCATAGTACTCAATTTACAAATTTTTTATCTACTGAAAAGACAGCGGCTAGGCCAAAGGTTCCCGTTTGACAAGCTTTGTCACACTTTAGAGCAGCCGCTTAAACGCCGTGCTGACTGTCCGTATTTAGACGCCCTAGGGCTAATTGTCAGACAACTACGTGATGTAAATCGACGAAGTGGCATGTTGTTTTGTTGATATGTTGTCCAGAGACAGGTGCAGAGCTTTGATAATTGACTGACCTTGTTGACGTACTTTATTAACGCACGTATGAAAAATTTTCCTTATCAGATGTAGTTGGTACCCAAAGGCAGACAAAAGGACTAAGGCTTTTGCACTTAATTTAGCGCTGTAATTGGCTGGAGACCATTACTTATATGACCCAAAGTCCTAAATACTAAATCCGGTATTCTCCTTGCTTCTGTGCACAGAGTTGCTGCTGTTAGCGTTAGCGCTGCATAGATGGCAGTACAGAGAGATGAATCTCTGCAAAACAGACAATCGTAAGAAGAGAGTCGAAAGTCGCGCACAATAAACACGAAAAAGAATACAAAAGGTAAACGGGAGGCAAAATGGCCGGTGGTTGGGCAAAAGATGGTGCAGTACAAGACCAAATTGACGCGAGCGTTGAAGAAGCTGTTGCACGGGCTAAAAGTCAGATGTTAAAAGGCGAAAGTGCTGAATTCTGTGAAGAGTGTGATGAACCTATTCCTGAGCGCAGGCGCGTCGCATTACCTGGGGTTCAGTTGTGTATTAATTGCCAAACAGAGATTGAAAAGCACGCAAGTGTAACCTCCTCTATTAATCGCCGCGGCAGTAAAGACAGCCAATTAAGATGATTTGCGTCGCCATCTCACATGGCTGCGCTGCCTCACACTAAATTCATGATTAGCTTATAAAACGCGGTGCCTGAAATCACAATACTTGATCTTGATATTTATGGTCTTCAAGCTATCCAAGTCAATTCATTCAATCCGATAAATTTAAGACAACGATTTACGCCGACTGAGCTAAACAAACGCGTTTAAGCTAGGGGAAACTAAGCAGAACTCTTATAGCCGTGCATGGTCAGCCCCTACTAAATCAGGTTGCAGCACGGGCGGTCACATCGCTCGTCATTTTGCCATCAATTTTTACTGCTATCACGACTACTGGTAAGATGGCTATCTCGACTAACATCGTCTTCTAGCGCGAAATACACCGTATAGAAAGGTCAATACATGAATAACCAAAATGGCTTACGCCTGCAGCGAAAGTGCGCTTTTAGCAAAATTTTCACACCACTCACTTTGAAGTTGGGCTGCGCAACATTCCTTATGCTGACGGCCAGCAGCACGTTTTCAGCTAGCATTAATTGCCAAAATGCATCCCAAACTGACGAAAAAGTAGTTTGTGGAAGTGTAGAGCTTTCGACGTTAGATGAACAACTTACCAAACGATACAAGGTCGCCATCGCTAGCAATCAAGCTCAGCCGGCAAAGAAATTTGAAATCCAGCGCAGCCAAACCCAGTGGCTTTCACAACGCAAGGCGTGTCATTTCAGTTTTGATTGTATAAAGACTGCATACAGAAAAAGGATCAATGCACTTATCGCATTGTCTCGTACCGAGAATGCTTTTTCTTGGGGTGGTAACTATCGCCTAACACCAAGTACCAGCGCAACGCGTTTAGGCTCAGCAAGAGAGCGACAACCTATCAAGGTGCTATCACAAACCGATGTCATATTTAATGGCTATCCTTGGTTTCAAATTGAAATAAATGGTCAAGAAGCCTACCAATGGGGTGGTATCATTTGCGACCCCCATTTCGCAAATACAACATTTTGTGAACTAAGCCGCTAATATTCATATATTTTAAGTCAAGTCAGAATTAGATTGAACCAGGCTTACAGCCAAAAATTTGGGTCGCTCAAGGTAGTATCAACAGATTTTAAAAATGCTCTCATAAAATAGTCAATTTGCATGTATGAACTACTCTTTATAGGCGTCGCAATTCTTGTCACTAGGACATACCTATGCCTCTATAGATTAGAGCATTTGAATTGACTCATCTTATTTCTCGTTGGAGTAAGTTATTAAAGAGAAATAAGTACTTTTAATATTAAAGGGATAAATTAATATGAAAATACTTTACAGAAAAATCTTCTATATTTTTGTGGTAGTTTCTTTTTCACTTACGTTGATATCATGTGTCACGCAAAAGGTAAATCCAAGCAATAGGTCTGACGAATACAATCTTTTAGTTGAATCCGTATTAGCTGCCCCTACAAAGTATGAATCAGAGTTAGCGAAATCTATAAAAACAACGTTATCGACACATCCAGAAAATAATACACAGCACCTTTTCTTGCTCAATAATTTGGCATATGTCTATCGTGCACAGGGCAAGCATAAAAAAGCAAAATCTGTTATTAGAAAAGCTACCTACATTTGGCCAAAGCTAAATAATGATGACCCTCAAGCTCGAATAGATCAGACTCATCATGGTTCTGCGATTTTAAGAATAACATCTTCTGGAACAATAGATTGCTCGAACTTCGTGGGAGGAACTGGCCCAGTAAATCCTGATCCTTCAACAGGTGGAGACATGGCGCAATGCGGTCCGTTTGGTACTGCCCCCATATTTGGTGCCTGTGGGATGTTTGGTTTTAGAAGCTGTGGTGGCGACGATGGCGGTGACGGCGGCGGCGGCAGCGGTAGCGGTAGCGGCAGCGGCAGCGGTAGCGGTAGCGGTAGCGGTAGCGGCAGCGGCAGCGGCAGCGGTAGCGAAAATGATGACGACGATAGTATCGATACCGATTTTCTAAATGAATGCATAGCAAACGATGGAAGTTCTATAACAGACAATTATTGCACAGAGACTGAATGCCATTGTTGCATACAACCAAAGCCTAATCATTTCTCTTGCGTACAATGCAAACGAGGGCCAAACGGAAGTCTCTCAAATGGAGAGTGTGACAGATTTGAAATTTTAGGAAATACGCATTTTCTTGGTAATTAAGAGAACTCATACTTATTTCGGGCTGTCAAAAGTTTCACAGCCAAACAAACCGTAATTGGTGAATTAAATATTAGCCAACTAAATGACTCCCGAAGGAAAAATAAAGTTTAATTATCGTCGGTATGCCACTTTATTTTTCCTTTTTTTGACTACTCCTCATGGTTTGGCGCTGGGGGATCCCCTCATAGAATAGGCCTCCCTTCTTTGTGAACCCAGGTAATATATTGGCGCTGTTATGGTAAGTACGGCCCAGGTAATTTGGGCTGAGTTCATCTTGTAATCTTTTGCTCTTTTCCTGACTTCTCTGCCTAGTCTAATAATAGATAACACGCGCCGATTACGGATGGTGTTAGCTTGAAATGCTCTTTCCCAGTTTTGCTTCACGGCGATGATACCCAGCAGCCGTAATAGCCATTCTGCGAGCATCGCAATCAGCAGTAATATATCGAATCGTTTGGTACAGCGGCTGTTGCTGTGGCGTAGTCCCATTCCGTATTGAGGGCTTTTGATATCGCGGAAGGTTTCTTCTATTTGCATCCGTCGTGCGTAAAGGGAAACCAGCTGTTTTGAGTTCAGTTTATCGTTCTCGGGAAGATTAGTGGCGAGTAGCCAAGGCTCTTTGCTACCCGCTCGATAGCTTTGTTGGGCGGTGTGGTTTCGTCCTGCTTTTGAAGAGCGGTTGTCCTTTCGATGTTTGGCCTTTGCTTTGTACAAATGCAGATGTGCATGAAGCGGGCTTTTACGCCCCAATTGCCCACACCCTAGGTATTTAGCGCGAGAATTTGCGCTGGGGTAAAACGACTTATTACTTTGCCATAAAGCTTGCCCATCACGCTTGAAACCCACATCTCCGCGCACTCGACCTAGCCAGAACCAGCCATGCTTTTCGACTTCACGAAACCAAGGGTTACGATAGCCCGCATAGGTAACAATCAACGGGCAACAACCCGACGGCAGGATACTCGCTAGCTCTTTTAAAAAGGGATTGTGGCTAACGGGGGAGTCGTATTCAGCGTAAGAAAATACTCGTTCATACAACGTCACAGACCGCCCTTGAACACTGACCGATGCACGTAAGGTTAAATGCCTAAGCTGCTCACGCACATCAGACCAATCCACGAGTACAACAGGCATGGGATTAGCACCGCAAAGCAGTTTTGCGTGCCAACGGTAGATATCGAGCCGCTCGTTATGTAGGTTGCTATTACCAAGCAGCCTGTCGATGCGCTTTATGTTGTGTTTCGGGGCCACGGAGCCTGAGATATTCCGTCCTAATTCGGTCAACGACAATTGCTGGCCATCCAGCAAAGATTGTGTGGCAACCATAAGAGAGGAAAGACGTTTTGCATGTAGATTGGGGCATTGCTTTTTAAGCAAATCGTGTAAGATAGAAATATCACGCATGGTGTTGTTATCTAGTTAGTTTTTGCGAAATTCCTACTTTCAATAGAGGACGTCAAATAGCGCCATGCGTGTCTATGTTATTGTTTCTGCTCATAATCATGAGGAGATTCGTTAGGGTTTGGCGTTATAGACCAGCCTTAATTTATGAGTCTGATAAGTGCCTACAGACGCGAAAGGTCCTCTTTATTCTTCTACTTCAAACGGCGGTCTTGGGCGCTCATCCACTGTCAGTTTAAACACATCAGGGCGCGAGTAGTGCCCTGCAGGGTCTAAATCGTAACGCGCCTTAATGATGTCATCTAAGTCGATTTCAGCGCTTATCAAGCCTTCTTTGTCATACAATGGCCCAGCGAGTATTTCGCCCATTGGCGATACAATCATGCTGCCACCACGAATCAGTGGCTTATCCGCTGGCCAAGCCTTATCTGGCGGTGTTTCTGTCGTTCCCTTTTGTGACGGTGGCCCTTGATATTGGCACGCGCTGACCAGAAAATTTCGCCCTTCGTAGGCGATATGGCGCATACTAGCCTGCCAAATATCACGGTCGTCCACGGTAGGTGCGCACCAAATATCCATACCCTTGGCGTACATAGTGCTGCGAAGTAACGGCATGTAGTTTTCCCAGCAAATGGCAGCGCCGACTCGACCGGCAGAGGTATTCACTACTGGAATGGTTGAGCCATCGCCCTGCCCCCATATTAGGCGCTCGCTGGCGGTTGGCATCAGTTTTCGATGCTTATACACCTCCCCCGCTTGAGTGATAAATAATGCGGTGCAATACAAGGTGCTACCACCGCGCTCAATGATGCCAATCACAATAGATGTATTACACGCTAGCGCGAACTCAACGAGTGCTTGAACTTCAGGTCCTTCTAATTCAATAGCTTGCTTAAAATAAGACATGTATTGTTCGCGACCTTGCTCTGTGCGATAGCCTACGCGAGTGCCAAAGTCAGCGCCTTTTGGGTATCCCCCTAACAATGCTTCTGGCATCACCAATACATCACACTGGCTATCAATAATGGCGTCTTTAAAGCCCAGTATCCGCTTTAATGTGTCGCTCGTGCCTAAAGCAGATGAGCCAAGTTGTAATGCGGCAATCGTTTTAGTGTTCATTGGTATGTGAGCTTCTTAATATTCCCGAGTAGTAACGTGAATGTGCCGCATTTTTCGCCCGACTGTCAATATGCCTATTCTTTCTTAACAGTTATCCCCTCCCTTGCACTGGTGTGCTGTGAGCCGTACTCTTATATAAAAAATAATAAGGCCTGACCATGACAGCACAAACAGTAACACCCGAAACAGAAAATCACGCTGCGTCCCGGGAGCAGAACGCATCTCCTTTTCCGAATTTGCTCAGCCCATTAGACTTAGGTTTTACCACACTAAAAAACCGCACGCTGATGGGCTCAATGCATTTGGGCTTGGAGGAAGAAAAAGGTGGTTTTGATAAATTAGCCGCTTTTTATGCAGAGCGTGCCAGAGGAGGTGTGGGCTTAATTGTGACCGGCGGTATAAGCCCTAATATTGCCGGTTGGGTAGCCCCGTTCGCTGGGCGAATGAGCAGTTTGCGTCACGCAAAAAAACACAAAGTCATTACAGATGCGGTGCATCAAGAAGGGGGCAAAATTTGCATGCAAATTTTGCACTCAGGACGATACGGTTACCATCCGTTTAACGTATCAGCCTCAGCAATCAAAGCGCCTATTGCGCCATTTAAACCAAAGGCCCTCACCTCACGTGCAGTAAAACGTACCATTGCCGATTATGTGGCTTGTGCAAGTTATGCTCAAGTCGCCGGGTACGATGGTGTGGAAGTAATGGGCTCTGAAGGCTACCTGATAAACCAGTTCTTCTGCGAGCGTACCAACCAACGAGATGATGAATGGGGCGGCAGCTTAGAAAACAGAGCCCGCTTAGCCGTTGAAATAGTCACCCAAACACGGCAAAAAGTCGGTCGCAATTTTATCATCATTTATCGCTTGTCCATGCTTGATTTAGTAGAAGGTGGAGCCTCGTGGAGCGAAGTGGTTTACCTCGCTAAAGCCATTGAAAAAGCTGGCGCAACGCTTATCAACACAGGGATTGGCTGGCACGAAGCGCGCGTACCTACCATAGTCACGTCCGTTCCACGGGCAGCCTTTAGCTGGATCACGCAAAAAATGAAAGCTGAGGTGTCGCTTCCGCTCATCACCACCAACCGCATTAATACTCCTGAGGTCGGCGAAAAGATATTAGCCGATGGCCAAGCTGATATGGTGTCAATGGCGCGTCCCTTCTTGGCAGACTCACAGTTTGTTGCCAAGGCCATGCGCAATGAGTCAGACCAAATCAATACTTGTATTGCCTGTAATCAAGCCTGTTTAGACCATGCTTTTGCCCAAAAACGGGCTAGTTGCTTAGTGAACCCACAAGCGTGTTATGAAACCGAACTTATTTTCAAAACAGTCTCGGCCCCTAAAAAACTGGCAGTAGTTGGTGCCGGGCCAGCAGGTCTGGCGTTTGCAACCTATGCTGCACAGCGCGGTCACGATGTGCACTTGTACGACCAAGCATCTGAAATAGGAGGGCAATTTAATTACGCTAAGCAAATTCCCGGTAAAGAGGAGTTTTACGAAACCCTACGCTATTACGCCCGTATGATTGAGGTATATGGGGTGACCTTACATTTAAGAACCGTAGTAAATGCAGGGTGGCTGACTGAGCACAAATTTGACGAAATCGTTATGGCGACCGGCATTAAGCCAAGGCATTGGGATATTGACGGCAGTGAGCACAAAAAAGTCATGAGCTACATAGACGTGCTAAGAGATCACAAACCGGTCGGCCAAAAAGTAGCCATTATCGGTGCTGGTGGCATTGGATTTGATGTGGCTGAATTTTTAGTAGAAAACGAAGCCCTGACCACCCACCTTGATGAGTGGTTAGCGCATTGGGGAATAGACAAAACCGTGACTCACCCAGGTGGGTTAACAGCTCCGAAAATATCAGAGGTAAACCGGGAGGTGTATTTGCTGCAACGAAAATCGAGCAAAGTCGGAGCGGGCTTGGGTAAAACATCCGGCTGGGTGCATCGTGCATCACTCGCGCACCACAAAGTGCAAATGATCAACTCAGTTGAATACGTAAAAGTAGATGACGCAGGACTGCACATTAATATTCAAGGTAAGCCACGCGTGTTAGACGTAGACAATGTCATTGTCTGTGCTGGTCAAGAGCCACTGAGAGAGCTTCACGAAGGCTTACTTTCCCTAAGTATACCTGTGCATATTATTGGCGGTGCTGATGTTGCAGCAGAATTAGATGCCAAGCGGGCAATCAGGCAAGGTGCTGAGCTGGCAGCTAAGATTTAGCGCCATCAGCACACGCTAGCCCCCTTTGAGATTGCGATAAAAAACCGCTAACGGAGACCCGTAGCGGTTTTGTTTTATCTATAGAAAGCGATCCATGTCAGCATAAAAGATGATTAATTGGCAATCAATAATCGCATTGACGCTGATTAATATGCTCGGCCCTGTCAGCAAAGTGTGCACTGAGTAATTCACTTAACGCTTCACGTGCAGCGTTGGCCTGCGCCACTTCTTCGGTGGTTACCGTTTTCGCAATACGCGTATAGTGGTAACCGTAAAAATTAACGCCAGCTGCTTTAAGTGCTTCGCCCATGTTGTCGATGTTGTGCTGCTTGTCATCCACAAATACCACTGAGGTATACTCGTGACCTGTGCGCGCCAGTAAATCAAGCAGCATCACGCCCTTATCCATGCCTTGGACCATAAATACGCCGTCCACATAGCTCACATTTGCAGTACGCCCACCAAGGGTGTAGTCATAATGCAGGCCGACATCAGGTGAGGTTAATGACTTATCGCTAAAGTCCAATTGATTGCGCGCTAGCTCACGCATGGTTCCCGCGCGGTAGGCTTTAGAGCGTGCGGTTAAAATAACCACGTCGTTGCTCACACCGTTCACCAATGTCGCCATATCAGCTTGTGTAGGTTTGTTCACCGCTATTTCAAACACCATGCCCAAGGTATCGAATAAACAATTTACTTTTTCACTGTCTTGGGTAGCAATCACGTTACCATTTGGGCTAAGGGCTCTGCCTCGTTGCCAGTCATACCATTTATCACTGCCAAAAAACTCAGTTGCGGTCAACAAGGTGTCATCGATATCGAATACCAGCAACGTAGATTGTACGTCTAAGGTACTAGCTTTAGCGATGGCATCGCTAAGCTCATCCGTTTTCACAACTTCACTCACCACTTGCTTATTAGCCGCTGAATGTGGGTTTAATTGAGGGTTTGATACGCCGCTTTCTATATTGCCAGTAGCGCAGGCACCTAAGAAAAAGGTAGCGCCAAGGGCGAGGAGAAATGAACGAGATGTGGGGTTAAACGTCCGCCCAGTGACTGAATCAATGTGTCCTTTATGCATTTTTATTCTTCATTTTGCGCGTAAATAGTCGGCGATAATACATCATTTAATGCTCTCAGTGTAGCCGCAATCATGGATAACCAGCAGGCTTGAGGCACTGTAAACCATTGATTACTTAGTGTGGGCGACTATCATTTAACCAATCGTAAATGAGTCTACTAGGTTGGCCGTCATTGACACTTCTATCCTTAGGCGATGCTGGCTTAACCCACATAAAATACCCCCCTCCCGGTAACTTTTATATTCCACGTGAATTATTTTCTGCAACCTATCAAAAAATCATTCTCTAAATCAATTTCCGGCAATACCTAAAACCCTATTAACAAGGTGCGTAGAGCGCAGTTACGAGTAATTAAACGTCATTGGCATGTCGTCTGCTTAGTAACGTATAAGATACAAATTGAAGAACCTCGCCTTATGGCAAATGTCTGGTGAGGTTAATTTAACTGGAGGTAAAAATGTCTAACGATATTCGCGAAAAAATGTGGAAAGCCATGGCTGATAGCCCAATCGTCATGCTTGGCCTTACCGACGCAAACGCTCATCAGGAGCCTATGCATGCTCAATTAGATAAAGACGCCAACAGTGCATTTTGGTTTTATACCACCAAAACCAATCGTAGCGCTGCAGGTGGTAGTGCTATGGCGCAATTCGTCAGTAAAGATCATAAGGTATTTGCCTGTATATCAGGTACTTTGGTAGAAGAAACCGATCCTAAGATCATCGACAAGTATTGGTCTAAGCACGTTGCAGCATGGTACAAAGACGGCAAAGACGATCCTAGCCTTAAAATGCTGCGTTTTGAACTAAATGAAGCAGAGGTGTGGCGTGCTGACCCTGATTTCAAAGCGATGGTCAACTTAACGTTTGGTGGCAAAGTGCAACCGGAAAAAATGGGCGATCACGAAAAAGTCTCGTTGTAGAGAAAGCTTCGTTTAGGAGAAGCGCCAGTGTAAAATATACCGCATACACGGCGCCTATTTAACACGCGTATGCCTTTATAAGCCAGCACAACAGTGCTGGCTTTTCTATGTGTCCTACTATCACTCTTTCAAGCGTTCACTGTTTCATCCAAATTAAATTTCATTAAATTTAAACCTTTACCCTTTTACGTTCGACTTACCCAATGATTAAGACAAAAAACAGGGATAAGCATGAACACGCCAATCACTGGGCGCACCACTAACGAAGGTATTTCAGATACCAGCGCCCAAGACACAATAATTAACAACAATAAGTCATCAAAAACCCTATGGATAGCCACAGTGTGCGTTATTAGCATGCTGACACTGTACTGGGCTGTTGCCCCAGCAATAAGCAGTTGGCGGTCGTCCGACACCAGTATTTCTGCCAAACGGATCCACCTAGGAGAAGTGATTAGGGGCGATTTAGTGCGCGATTTATCCGTTCAGGGGCGAGTCGTGGCAGCAGTCAGCCCGCGTTTGTATAGCCCAGCACAAGGCACGATAAACTTGTTGGTAGATGCAGGGGATTCTGTCACCAAAGGACAAGTAGTTGCCAGTGTTGACAGCCCAGAGTTAACCAACGAGTTGCAACAAGAAGAATCGAGCTTACAAAAGCTTAAAATGGAGCTCGACCGCCAGCGAATTCAGGCTAAAAAACAGGCATTGGAAAATCAAAAAGCAGTGGATTTAGCGCGCGTTGCCCTTGTCGCGGCTGACCGTGAAAAGCGCCGAGCAGATAAAGCCTTTGGCACCCAATCTATTAGTCAAATAGATTTCGAAAAGGCCCAAGATGAGCTCGAAAATGCCAAGCTGGTATTTCAACATGCCAAGCAAGATGCCGATTTGAGCAAGGAAAGTTTGGCCTTTGAGGTGCAATCAAAACAACTTTTGGTAAAGCGTCAAGCGTTGATGGTCAGTGACTTGGCTAGAAAAGTTGACAAACTTGACGTGCGCTCCCCCGTGAGTGGCATTGTGGGCAACTTAGCGGCCCAACAAAAAAATCAGGTAGCAAAGAATCAAGCCATTTTAAGTGTGGTCGACTTATCAGAGTTTGAACTTGAGGTTGATATTCCAGAAAGTTACGCCGATGACTTAGCGATAAACATGCCAGCGATTGTCAACATCAACGGTGGTGAGCACCTTGCGGCATTAGTCACTATTTCCCCAGAAATCGAAAATAACCAAGTCACCGGCCGCGCCCGTTTTGCCATTAAAGACGAGCAAGGCAATGCGCTAATTCAGCCCCAAGGCCTACGCCAAAATCAGCGTTTAACCACCCGCATCCTGATGGACAAACGTTCTAACGTATTGATGTTGTCTCGCGGACAATTTTTAGAAAGTGGCTCGGGACGTATCGCCTATGTTGTAGAAGGTAATTTAGCTAAACGCACTGACATTGTCACCGGCGTACGCAGTTTATCCAGTGTTGAGGTGTTGTCGGGTTTGAGTGCTGACCAACAGGTGATCATATCAAGCACTGAACAATTCAATGATGCGCAAACCGTACTCATTACTCAGTGAAGCGAGACTCGAAAATGACCTGGCTAAGAGCGACCAGATAGAGAACATGCAGATAAACAAAGCGCCAATAAAAATTTAGGCACAGTAAACACAGAAGCTCAAAAAAACACGACAGCTCTCATAATAAGACGTAGACGAACAGCACCTAACACGCTGAAACACGTTAACAAATACAGGGAACAACACCATGCTAACCATGACTGACATCAAGAAAGTTTATCGTACTGACTCAATTGAAACTCACGCGCTACGTGATTTCAACTTACAGGTAAACGAAGGCGACTTTGTGGCGGTAACAGGCCCTTCAGGCTCGGGTAAAACCACCTTTTTGAATATCGCTGGGCTGCTTGAGACCTTCGAAGAGGGCCGCTTTGAACTCGATGGCGTTGACATCAGTCACCAAAACGATGCCTCTCGTAGTCGCCTGCGTAATCAAAAGATTGGTTTTATTTTTCAAAGCTTCAACCTCATCCCCGACCTGAACTTGTTTGATAACGTTGATGTGCCCCTGCGCTATCGCGGGTTTAATCGCCAAGAGCGAAAAAAGCGCATCGAAAATAGCCTTGAAATGGTTGGCTTAGCCAAGCGCATGAAACACTTGCCGGCTCAACTATCAGGCGGGCAACAACAACGAGTTGCCATAGCGCGGGCGCTGGCCGGCGAGCCACGTTTTTTACTTGCCGATGAACCCACAGGAAATCTTGATAGCAATATGGCCCAAAGCGTTATGTCATTACTCAAAGACATCAACGCTAATGGCACCACCATCATTATGGTGACCCATGACGCGGGTTTGGCAACGCAAGCAACGCGCAATATACATGTGCGTGACGGCAAAGTCAGTGAAATGAATGAGTCGCTTAGCGCCAAAGTGGATATGCCGAACGCAGTGGCAACTGATAACGGACCTGCTGTTGCTCTGGTTAAATAAGGACCTATCATGTTCAACTATTATCTCAAACTTGCCTTTAACAGTTTTAAACGTAATCCCATACTCACAGGGTTAATGATTGCAGCCATCGCCCTTGGCATCGGCGCAAGCATGACCACTATCACAGTCAATTACTTAATGTCTGGGGATCCTATCCCTGAAAAAAGCAGCCAGTTATTTCATGTACAAGTCGACAGCTGGGATCCAAACACTGGCTTTAACGATGAGCCAAACACCCCGCCTAATCAGCTGACCTGGACAGAAGCCACCAACCTTATGGCAGCGAAAAAAGACTTTAGGCAAACCGCTATGGCCAAATCAGGGGCCATCATTCAGCCAGATAACCCGGACATAAATCCCTTCGAAGCCTCGATCCGTTTAGCCTTTAGTGACTTTTTCCCTATGTTTAGCGTGCCCTTTCAATATGGCAACGGCTGGGACCAAAAAGCCGACGAAGACCGCCAGATGGTTGTAGTTTTAAGCAAAGAGACTAATGACAAGGTGTTTGGGGGAGAAAATTCCGTGGGTAAAAACATCGTCATCTTCGGCAAATCGTTTCGCGTTATCGGCGTACTCGATGCTTGGCAACCTTTGCCAAAGTTCTATGACGTAAACAACGGTGCGTTTGACGATCCAGAAGCGCTATTTATGCCCTTCTATCTAAAACAAGAACTTGAGCTGCCTAATTGGGGCAATACCAACTGTTGGAAATCCCCTGAAGGGGAAGGATTTCAGGCATTTTTACAATCAGAATGCATTAACTTTCAAATGTGGGTAGAGCTTGAAACCGAGCAAGATAAACAAACGTATCTGACATTTCTGAACAATTACGTGAATGACCAAAAAGAGCTTGGGCGCTTCCCTCGCCCCCTAAACAACCGATTACTCAATGTGATGCAATGGATGCACGACCAAGAAGTCGTGGCTGATGACGCCCAAATTATGATGTGGCTGTCTTTTATGTTTTTAGTGGTGTGTTTGCTCAATACCATAGGCTTACAGCTGGCTAAGTTCAGCGCTAAATCCGCGGAAATTGGCTTGCGCCGAGCGGTTGGCGCGACCAAACAAGATTTATTCTTACAGTATACGGTCGAGACTGGCGCGGTTGGTTTAGCCGGTGGTGCAATGGGCTTATTACTTGCCCTGCTCGGCTTAGTGGGTATCCGCCACCTTTACGGCGATGAGCTTAATGATTTGGCCACATTAGATAGCACTATGATAGCTACTGCATTGCTGCTGTCATTATTTGCCAGTGTTTGTGCTGGCCTTTACCCAACGTGGCGCGCATGCAACATCGCCCCTGCCAGTCAGCTTAAAAGTCAATAAGGATTGAATAATGAATGAACAAAAAGAACGGTCTTTTTTCGCTGAAAACTGGGAAGTGGGCCCGATATTAAGAGCGCTGCTGCGCAACAAAGTCGGCGCCATACTAATTGCTTTGCAAATCGCCTTCACCATGACCATAGTCGTCAACGCTATTTATATTATTCATGAGCGCAGTGAAAAAATGAAACGCCCGAGTGGTATCGATGAAGCGAATAGTTTTTATCTTTCAAGCGTGGGCTTTACCAATGATTTCAACACGTTAGTGACCACTAAAAAAGACCTAAACCTGATCCGCTCGCTTGAGGGCGTGGTAGATGCCATTCAAATCAACGCTGTTCCAATGAGTAACAGTGGTTGGTCGATGGGATTACAAACCCAGCCTGGAGCCGAGTTTGATGGCACTGGAAGCGCTGTGTATATGGTAGACGAACACGCTTTAAACACCTTGGATGTGGCCCTAGTCGCCGGTGAAAACTTTCGCGCAACCGACATTCAAACGCGGGTTGCAAGTCAAAACCACTGGCCAGACAAAGTGATCATCACACTTGCTATGGCGAATCGTTTATTCCCAGATGATGGCTTAGGGGCGCTTGGCAAGACGGTGTACATTAATGATATTGAACCCATGATAATCACCGGCATTATCGATAAATTGCAAGCGCCTTGGGTGGGCTGGGACAACGTCGAGAATGTGATGCTCACACCAGAAATTCGCGATGCTGAAACGAGCCGCTATTTCATTCGAACCAAACCCGGCCAACGTGATCGCATTATGTCCGAAGTTGAAAGTCTGCTAGCGAAAAGCAACACAGGTCGTATTCTACGAGATATGCGCAGCATTGATGAAACGCGAGTTCGCGCCTATCGCGACAACAGTGCGATGATCCGAATTTTGGTAACGGTCATGGTGATCTTGGTCATTGTTACTGGCCTTGGCATTGTGGGGCTAGCAAGCTTTAGCGTGAATCAACGTAAAAAACAGATAGGTACACGCCGAGCTTTAGGCGCCAGTCAGCAAGCAATTGTTCGTTATTTCATGTTAGAAAACCTGCTTATCAGTACAGTCGGCGTGGTGTTGGGCGCTATGTTAACCGTAGGGCTGAATATCGTGCTGGTAGACGCCTTCAGCCTAGACCCGATTACTTGGTATTACATCCCTCTTGGCATGTTAGCGCTGTGGGTTGTGGGGCAATTAGCCGTATATGGCCCAGCGAAGAAGGCAGCAAATATCCCCCCAGCCCTTGCCACGAGAAGTGCGTGACGTAAGTGACAAATTCGTCAGATTAACACTTGATGCACAGTCAGAGTATCTGTATCCTGCCTGCGTCTTAGGGGAGTAGCCCGCTCGTTCATTCGAGTGAGACTGTCAACATACTTGAGCCCTCATGGCTTATGGCAGTTTCGTATCAACATTCACTCTTGTTGATATCGGCAAGACCTAAGGCAAATAGCGCCCCATTGCGGGAGGTGTCTATTTGCCTTTGGTTTAGTATCCCGCACGAGCATCTTCAAATGGACGCCTTATTTACCTCAACGTTGACCGTTACCCTTGCCGAAATGGGTGACAAAACACAGCTTCTATCTTTGCTTCTTGTGACTCGCCTACAAAAACCATGGCAGATAATCGCTGGTATTTTAATAGCTACACTCCTTAACCATGGTATCTCCGCATGGTTTGGGAGTTGGATAAGCCAATTCCTCACCAGCGATATGGGTCAAACTATCATCAACACCAGCTTTATTGCAGTGGGCTTATGGTTGCTTATTCCCGATAAAGACGATGCGCCCAATACAAGCTTGGATAAATACGGCGCGTTTGTGGTGTCGTTGGTGCTGTTTTTCATCGCTGAAATCGGTGATAAAACACAAATCGCTACAGTGGTATTAGCGGCGCAGTACCAATCCTTTTTATGGGTAACGATGGGGACAACGCTCGGTATGTTATTGGCGAACGTACCAGTGGTATTTGCAGGTAACTATATTATGCAGCGCATTCCATTTTCACTGACCCGGGTATTTGCAGCGGTGGTATTTATTGCTATAGGCGTGTACGGATTTTTTTAAAGGCTCGTGCTGAGTTATGGATACAGCTTAATAAAATGGTTTCTTAGATAATGGCGTCACAAAAAAAGAGTGAAATGTTTTGTTATCATTATTGACTCTCTTTTAGCAGCAATCATGCTTATAATGCGCCGATTAGTTTAATGGTTAAATGAAAGAGTTAAGTACAAGAAATGAAGTTTATTATTAAGTTTATCCGCGAAGCCTTAGGTCGATTGATCATTTTAATTGATTTAATAACCCGCCCCCGCAAACAGAAACGTAGTCCTGAAGCACAAGCTAAAGTGGAGGCTGAGTTAAGCAATTATGCGCTGTATCAGTTTTACGCCTGCCCGTTTTGCATCAAAACGCGCCGGGCGTTACACAAACTTAATTTACCTATGCAAAAGCGCAACGCGAAAGAGGGCTCAGAGCATAGGGCTGCTTTGTTACAAGGCGGCGGTGCCGTAAAAGTGCCTTGCCTGCGTATTCAAAAAGACGGCCAAGACACCTGGATGTACGAGTCATCTGAAATCATTAATTATTTACAGCAAAAATTTGCCTAAATAGTTACACGCTAAAAGAAGAAGCGGCTTGGCTTAATAAAAGGTGTTTCGTAGTAATAGCGTAAGATGCCTAAGGGTCAAAAGGGCGTAAATGCAAAGAAATAATTTACTTGTTAGCGCTGGCTACTTAAGCTTTTTTGCAGCACTGCTTCACGTTAGCTGCATTTATGGTGGTCCAAGCTGGTATCGCTTCTTTGGTGCTAGTGAGCACATGGCTCAAATGGCTGCTAATGGTGACTTATACCCGACCATTGCGACATTGGTTATCGCGACAGTTCTAACTGTTTGGGGGCTTTATGCCTTATCCGGTGCAGGGTTAATCTTCAAATTACCCTTTATCAAGACGTGTTTAGTCGTCATTACCGGTATTTACTTGGTGCGTGGGGTCACTGGGTTAATCGTTCCTTTTCTTACCAAAAATCCCCTCATTCACCAAAATTCAATGACGTTTTGGATGGTAAGTTCCACTATATGCTGCATTTACGGTATCTTTTATTTATTAGGTACAATGCGCTTATGGCGACAGAATTCATAGCTGACTATAACCATCTCGGAAGTCGGTCATTTGATCAAATATATTCAGCTACAGTAAATTTGAGCTCAACGCTTCAAAATGGCTCTAAGGTCTGTCACTACTCTGCTTTTTAGATTCAAGCTTCAACCGACGCAAAAATACCCTTGCCAATTAGAAAGGCGCAAAGGTATTAAGTAACTGAGCCATCACTGTGATAAGAATGCCATCAATCAGACAGATAATATTCTACTGTTGACACCACTCGCAGCTTTTTAATGAGGGGATTGTTTCTATCTCGCGCGGTAATGCTGAATTGCCCTTGTGAGGCACGTTTTATTTTGCCCAGCACACTGTTTGAATCTTTAGCGAATTTTTCGGCCACTTCTCTTGCTTTTGTCGTGGCCTCTTCGATCATCGAGGGTTTAACATCATTTAGCCGCGTGAAAATATATTCCACGTTGGCTTGATAGTTATTTTGATTGAGCACTATGCCTTTTTTGCCCAGCTCAGTCAGTTTCCCCATGACCTCGCGCACCAAACTGATATTGCCAGAATAGACCGTCACTGTTTGCACAGCGGTGAATCTAAAGGCAGGTGTGGCATTACCGCCATATTGTTGGGCCGATTTATCAGTAATGGCTGCGGCGGATACACTGATGTCCGCCTGTGGGATGAGATTCTGCTGTAAAAAGTCTGAAATGAGACCCGTGTTGGTTTCAATCGATGCATAAAGTGCGTCAAGAGAGTTATCCGCCACCGTGTATTGAATTGGCCAAATGACAATGTCTGCGGGGAATTCCTGTTCAGATAAGCCTTTCACTGTCACACTGCGCTCGAATTGGCGATACTCGATTACCGCGCTGCTTATCTGAAAACCCAGTACAACCAATCCCGCACATAAAAACACACCCAATATAAAAGCGGCGCCTCTACTTTGGGTATTCACGCCCTGGTTATTCATCATCATCTCGACTTAAAAATGGCGCTGTTTATTAAGGTTTTCGAATACGACTATCAACAAAGTTGCAAAAGGTCCCACAAACAAAGATACGATAAACCAAATAAGACCGTTACGGCCTTTACCTTGAGCTAAACCGGCGTTAATCAATGCGAGGGTAAACCAGCCGACAAAGTAAGAGCTTGTATTGGCGATGGATTCAAATTCCGACATATATATCCTTGAAATTAATAAAAAATAGCGTGCGAAATGGCGTTCGTAGCCTAGCTTATCAAAGCTAATTCAATCGTGCTGCTTTTTTACTACTTTAGGATAATATGATGTAAAAAAAGCAAGCCGGACGCCGCTCAATATTTAACGACGCTCGTACTTGCTCGTGACTCACTCGTGGTATATTTGGGTGTTGAACACTTAGGTTAATACGTGGTCCGTTTAAAACTGCCAGGTAATACCAACTCCACTAAATAATGTCCCTAAAATGGCTGTTAGAATGCGGCACTTGCCCAAACCCATAATTTATCGGTATCTTGACGGCCACTATCCCCTGAATAAGCGGCATATTTAATACCTGTGGCATATCCGCCTTCAAATTTACGCACATAACTGAAGTCAATCTCACTGCCTAAATCATCCACCGTGCTTGAGTCCTCATCGGCACTGAAATCATGATAAATCACAGACCATCCACCGCCTGCCAATTTGCCAGATGCTGATACACTTACATCCACCAGCCCTTCTGCAGGCGTACTCAAGAAGGTATCCGCCCAACCATTAAATTTATGCAAGGTGGCAAGCGGCGTAGAAAAGCCATAAGCACCGTCATCAGAGCCTAGTGACTCGTAACCTAGTTTTAAAGTCACTGCCGACAGTTTCACCCCTGCTTCTAGCATCAAATAATCCGCATCAAAATCAGTGGTGGCCGTTTCGCTACTCTGGGTGGCATATTCAACACCGTACAAGACAGAGGTGTCCGCTATTTTTGTGCCGCCATTAAAACTAAAACCATAGGTATCCAGTGAATTGTCAATGTCGTTATCGACTTCTAACAAGTAGCTGTAGCCTACTAATTTGCCAAGTGAGGTGCTGTACCCAACATTGAAGAGATGATCTTTGCTGTCTAAATCAGCATCTTGACCAAAGATGCGATTACGCTGGCTTAAATAAGCGTAGTTTAAAGTTAAGTCTTTGTTGGCCGCGTACTTAACACTTACCCCGTCAAAGGTTTGCCAATCTTGACGCCACCCCACATGCCCCACAAACCTGTGATTATCCATGGTGATAATTTGACGACCAAACTTTGCAGTGACACCGGCATTTTGGTATTGCACGTAGCCTTGATCAAGCTCAGTATGCTCTGGATCTGCAATAACCGAATATTGCCCAGGATTATAACCACTAGGGCCAACGGTGTAGTCACCTTGACCCAATACAATGCGCGTGTCTTCAACTTCTATTTTGGCTGAAAAGCCCTTGTAGCTATCAGTGGTATAGTTGAGCATAGTGCGCAAGGTTAATGCACTGGCATCGTTACTATCTTGATCAACATCTTCGTAGCGCAACCGCAGGTTAACCGCTGCAGTGCCTTCTTTTAAGGCGCTGGTAATGCTGCTCTGCTCTGCTGCATGTGCCTGTCCCAAAGTCGCCCCAGCACATACCAACCCAACCATTAGTGCAAGTGTAGATTTCTTTCTGTTAAGTTTTACGATGTGCATGCTCATATATATCCCTTAATAGTGTGTGATTTAGAATGTGTTTGTGCCCGTTACGCCGAGCTTATATTTGGTTTTTAGTCGCACTATGCCTAACGCCAGTCAAAAGAGTGGCGTTCATTAGTTCAGCGCCTATGTCTGCTTATCCTCTGGTTCTACCTACATCAGTGGCAGATAACCCGTATGGCCATTGGCCTGTGTTAAGCGACATTGGCGCTTGTATCCTTGCTGTTCACGTGCGATTTTTTGCGATGAGCGGCGACCGATTCGACCTTGCGTTGCTTCTCATATAGGAAAGTCAGTACTTCGTGACGATAATGGTTGTACTGAGGGTTATCAGCCAGTGCTAAGCGGTCTCTGGGACGGGCAAGCTCTATATCCAAAATTTCGCCTATGGTGGCTGATGGGCCGTTAGTCATCATTACGATGCGGTCTGACAAAAGTACCGCTTCGTCAACATCATGGGTAATCATCACCACTGTGTTACCTAAATCAGCGTGAATTTCCATAATGGAGTCCTGCAAATGTGCTCGGGTTAACGCGTCCAGTGCACCGAATGGCTCATCCATCAACAACACTTTGGGCTCCATGGCTAGCGCTCTGGCAATACCGACACGTTGCTTCATACCACCGGATATTTCAGCTGGGAGTTTGTCTACCGCATGGCTCATGTGAACCAGCTCTAAATTATGCTCAACCCAGTCGCGCATTTCTGCTTTACTGCGACCTTTACTGGTTTGCTTAACCGCTAGTTCGACATTTTTATAGGCCGTTAACCATGGCAACAAGGAATGGTTTTGAAACACAACAGCGCGCTCTGGCCCCGGTTCGTTCACCTCGTGGTTGTCTAAGATTACACCGCCTCTTGTCGCTTTGTGTAAGCCCGCAATGATGTTAAGTACCGTAGATTTACCGCACCCTGAATGACCAATCAGAGATATGAACTCACCTTTGTTTATGCGCAGGTTCACATCAGTTAACGCCGTAAAAGGGCCTTTTGGGGTGGGAAAATCAATCCCTACTTGTGTTAGCTCTAAATGATGTTTATGGGTCATTATTTCTGCCTTCTCGTTCCCGATTTGTTTAAAAGTAGGTTTAGCTCGCTTACACAGCCAATGGCATTTTTGCCAAAGATTGTTAACGAAGCACCGCCCCTTTGTCCCAGCTCACTTGCTTCTGTAACGACAACATCAGCCTGTCTAATGCAAAACCAATTAAGCCAATCGTTAATACCGCGACCATGATCCTAGCCAATGACTCTGAGCTTCCGTTTTGAAACTCGTCCCACACAAATTTGCCTAACCCCGGGTTTTGCGCGAGCATTTCTGCAGCGATAAGTACCATCCAACCTATGCCTAATGACAAACGTAGTCCGGTAAAAATCATCGGGATTGACGATGGCATCACAATTTTCATCACATGTGAAAAAGGTCCTAATCGAAGTACCTTACTTACGTTGAGCAAGTCACTGTCAATACTTGAAACCCCAACTGCAGTATTGATCAAAGTGGGCCACAAGCAGCACAAAGACACAGTCACCGCTGATGTGATAAACGATTTCGAAAACATTGGGTCTTCACTGACATACACCGCACTAACCACCATGGTAACCAGCGGTAACCACGCTAAAGGTGAAACCGGTTTAAGGAGTTGGATCAACGGGTTAATAGCCGCATATGATGCTTTACTTAAGCCACATAATATTCCCAGTGGTACCGCTATGACCGAGGCGATCAAGAAGCCAACTGTGACTGTGTATAAGCTAGTCCATATTTGATCAAAGAAAGTTGGTGCTCCGGTAAATGCACGAATAGTTGGGGAGTAGCTTGGATCTTTGGCGACGCGTGCGGCATTACGAAGCTCTTGGCGCTCATAAAACGCGTCGGCCTTGCTTCGCTGCGCACCGTGCTCGTCAATCAATACTTGAGCCTGGGTGAATACATCGCTTGGGCCAGGGAACTTACCGAGTGATGTATCAATGTTTTTGGCAAGCACTGCCCACAAGCCTAAAAATATTAAGATCCCCAGTAATGGCAATGCAGCGCTTCTTAGCCACGATGACACCATACTGACATTGACGCTTTTCACCGGTGTTAAGATGAATGATGCCGTTTGTGCTCTAGTCATAATAGGTTCCTCTAAGCCGAGGTTGAGCTCTGCCCAACCTCTTCAACTGCGATTAAATTTTGCTGTCGCCTTTTAAGCCAATCTTAAACTTTTCAAGATAAGCGTTAGGCTGACTGCCGTCATAAACGATATTGTCGATAAAGTGCGTTTGTGGTTTTTTAAAGCCTGATTCGCTGGCAAATTCAGGAAAATCAGCTGTATTTGCTTTACCCTCGGCAATCAAAGACTTAGCCGCTTGAGCATAAATATCAGGACGATACACTTGCTTGGCGATCTCTTTGTACCAATCGTCAGATTTTTGCTCACTGATTTGGCCCCAACGACGCATTTGCGTTAAGTACCAAATAGCATCGCTGTAATAGGGATAGGTGGCATTGTGACGAAAGAACACATTGAAATCTGGCACAGAGCGCTTATCGCCTTTTTCATATTCAAAGGTGCCGGTCATGCTGTTACCAATGACCTCTGCATCTGCCCCTACGTATTGGCTTTTCGCTAGAATTTGTACCGCTTCAGGACGGTTAGCATTGTCTTTCTCATCTAACCAAATAGCCGCGCGGATCATCGCTTTAACCACACGAATATGGGTATTGGGGTTCGCTTCAGCCCACGCTTTGTTTACCCCGAAAACTTTTTCAGGATTGTCTTTCCAAATTTCGTAATCGGTAACCACCGGCACGCCTATGCCTTTGAACACTGCCTGTTGGTTCCACGGCTCACCCACGCAGTAACCATAAATAGTGCCGGCTTCCATGGTAGACGGCATTTGCGGTGGCGGTGTAACTGATAGTTGAGCATCAGCATTAATCAGGCCTTTCACGTCATTATTCGGCCCATAATATCCTGGGTGAATACCGCCGGCGGCTAACCAGTAACGCAGCTCATAGTTGTGAGTAGACACAGGGAATACCATGCCCATTTTGAATGCCTTACCTTGTTTTTTATAGCTATCAACAACCGGTTTAAGGGCATCGGCTTTAATAGGGTGTACAGGCTTGCCGTTTTCCTGAGGAATATTTGGCTTCATCTGCTGCCAAATATCGTTCGAAACGGTGATGGCATTTCCGTTTAAGTCCATGCTGAAGGCAGTGATGATGTCAGCCTTTGTGCCATAACCTATGGTTGCACCCAATGGTTGGCCTGCGAGCATATGGGCCCCGTCTAATTGCCCGTCGATCACCCGGTCGAGTAGCACTTTCCAGTTTGCTTGTGCTTCAAGTGTGACGTACAAGCCTTCATCTTCGAAGTAGCCTTTTTCATAAGCTATTGCTAGTGGCGCCATATCGGTAAGTTTAATGAAGCCGAATTTTAGTTCTTCTTTTTCTGGCCATCCCAAATCTTGTGCCGATACACTTTGCCCAATTAACGTGGTTGTGCACACTGCCGAAATCATCGCAAAACGAAGCGATTTCACGGTATGTACAAGCGAGTTTAACAATCTGTTATTAACCATTTCCTACTCCGTATCAGTTCCAAAATTTTCCAAAAAAAAACCCACAACCATCCAAAATTTGGATGGTTGTGGGCTACTTTGCCGGTTGTAGTTCCGCCGCCATGGCAAACCTACAAATATGTTTCATGCTGCGCTATGCATTCTCTATAAATATATGTGTTTTAAACACATGCTTTATAAATGCAATTATCCATGCATTTTAAATGCACTTCTCATATGCACATTTTTATTATTTTGTTGCAAACTCGCTACTGCATCAACAGTGCCAACTTTTAAAATCAAATAAAAACAATAAGTTAACTTTAATCAGTAAGAAGGACATGTATTAACAAAAACCAAAGCGGTGCAATTTCGCACATTCTTTGCACACTCTTCGCACCTTATTCGCACCTTATTCGTACTTTATTCGCACTCTAGTCGCACATCGATAATGCTAGTAAATTCAACTTCATTAACTAATTAGCGTCTTAGCCACTTAGCAAAAATCATTTAATGGGATTGGTATAGGGTGTAATAAAGGCGCTAAAAGTTGAATTAATAACGATTCTGAAACTGTTGCAACAACAACGCTAAAACAGTGACCTAAAATGGTTCAACGTAGATGATAAAACTTAGAGCAAGCTCAAAAGATACAGAATGATAACCAGCTGAATAACGCACAGCCCTTTATAGACTAATAACGGGTTACGCTTGATCAACGGTTGTTTGTTTGCTGCTGATACCAGCGTCGGGTTGGGCTGCGATAGATCCATTAAAAATTCAGAAAACGCATCATAACGAAATAGCGGATTTGGCTGCAGCGATTTGCGTAACGTTAAGTCTAACCACTGGGGTAAATCACCTCGAAAGGTCTGTAATGGCTGGTAATCCCATTCATCGAAGGAACGAGGAATGTAATCTTGATAGCGAAACGTTTTAAACGGCAAGTGCCCGGTTAGCATTTCATACACCACCACAGCCACAGAAAACATATCGCACTTATAATCACTGTTCTGCGTAAGTAAATACTCGGGTGCAATGTAGTGAACCGAGCCCAGGGCTATTTTCTCAAGGGGCAGCGAATTGGTCTCTGCTAAGGCATTCACCAGCACTGTACCGAAATCAATCAGCTTGACTTCGCCGTTACTATCCACCATCACATTCTCAGGCTTCACGTCTCTGTGCACCATGTCTCTGCGCTGCAGCACACGCAACGCAAGTACCAATGGACGAATAATAGTGCGCACCTGCTCAATAGATGGAGCTGGGTTATCGTGCATCCATTGGCGTAATGTTTGCCCCTCGATGTATTCACAAACATGGTACATAAACTTCGCGTCATCTGGGCGCTTATGAATACGCATAATGTTGGGATGAGCGATGTGCTGCCCTATCCACTCTTCACGCAAAAATCCACTGAGATAAACAGGATCATCAACAAAATGTTGTGAGGGCGTTTTCAAGCCATAGGTTTTGCCGTCTAATTCGTTTACGACTTTGTACAAACTACTGCGCGTACCGTTAAACAGTGTTTGCACCACGCGATAGCCTTCAAGCTTCATGCCCACTTCTAGTGCCGGTGGCATGGCCAAATGCATAATTTGTCGATAATGCTCATCTAAACTGGCATTAGGCAGGTCAGTCACTTGTACCAGCAAACACGTAAGGTTGTCGTCACTGCCTGAGGCAATGGCTGCGTTAACAACATTTTGAGCCCGCTGCTCTAAGGAGGTATCCGAGGCTGTCACGAGTGTAATCAGTGTTTTTCTGTTTAAAAATTCATGCACCCCATCAGACGTTAAAACGAAAATATCATCTTTGGCAAGTTCAACGGTACGAAAATCAACGTCTAAATGCGCTTCTATTCCCACCGCACGTGTTAAAACGTTATTGCGTCCTTGCCGTGATACATGATCTGCGGTGAGTTGCTCAAAATCATTATTTTGTATGCGACAAATACGCGTGTCGCCTGAATGTAAAATAAACCCCGTAGTCGATTTGAATATCATACTACTAAAGGTGGTTACCATCTGACTGTGACCACCGTGCTCATAGTCGTGCTGACCATAGCACCAGCGGTTGAGACCTTGTAATACCTTGCTAGAAGCGTGTTTTACCGTCCAGGTTTGCGGGGTTTGGTAGTAATCTTGAATGAAATTGGTAACGCAGGTAATGGCTGCCTCTTTAGCGCGGGTACACACACTAACGCCATCAGCGATGGCGGCAACACCACCTTTAGAGGTTAAATCTGGCTCTTTAGGTAAGTAAGCGGCAAAGGCATCTTGATTTTCTGCCTTTACCCCTTCGCTGGAAAAACCGCCAAATTCTAATTCAAGTTTTTCCAATGTTCTTTTCTCATATAAACAAACTGAACGCTACGTTACCTTATGTAACGTTGATAAGCTCGACACTACCATCTTCACGCACTTCCGTCATCGCTCCTTCTGGCTCTTTCATAAATAACAAGGCCACGAACCCAAGCACAGCAGTACAAGCAATGACCACAAAGAAGGTCGATGTATCAACTACAGAATACACCGTTAAGTAGACCACTGCTCCGACATTCCCGTACGCCCCTGTCATACCAGCAATTTGCCCCGTTAAACGGCGTTTAATCAAAGGCACCACTGCAAATACCGCCCCTTCCCCAGACTGCACAAAGAACGAGCACGCCATAACAGCAACCACCGCCAGCCAAATCGGCCATGTGGCATCAATTAAGCTCAAGCAAAAGTAACCCACTGCTAAACCTGCGGTTAAAATAAGTAAGGTTTTTCTACGGCCGAAGCGATCCGAAATTAGGCCACCACCAGGGCGCGACATTAAATTCATGAACGCATACATACCCGCCAATAAACCCGCCGTCGCCATGTTGAGCTCGAAAGTCTCGGCGAAGAATGCCGGCAACATAGACACCACTGCTAGTTCAGAGCCAAACGTCGCGAAATACAGAATATTCAACACCGCCACTTGTTTGAACGAATAACGATGTACCTCGGCAACCGGGGTAGTAAATAAGTCTTTGTTCACCTTGTAGGTGAGGTACGCGTCGTAAACATACAATGCGCTTAAACCCAGATATATTGCTAATGTAACATCCTCACCTAATAGCGATACGCCTTGTGGTGAAAGCTTCCAGTTAAGTAGCGCGAGGGCCAAATACATGGGTGTTTTCATCACCAGCAGCAAGTAAAAGTCGCCTACGCTTGTGACTTCCATTCCGCCTAGGTTTTTAGGGCGAAAATAAGTAGAGCCTTTCGGGGTATCTGTGGTGTTTTTATAGTAAACAAAGCTGAACAATAAACTCATTAAACCGGTAATGCCTACGGCATAGCGCCAGCCGTCTTCGCCACCAAACAAAATAGCAATAGTGGGCAAGGTAAAGGCAGCAGCTGCTGAACCAAAATTGCCCCAACCTCCGTAAACGCCTTCGGCCGTGCCAAGCTCTTTCGGTGGGAACCATTCGCTCACCATTCGAATTCCCACAACAAAGCCTGCACCGATACAACCTAATGCAAAACGTGCGATAAGCAGCTGGGCAAAGCTGTCAGCAAGGGCAAACATAAAACAGGGTATAGAGCATATCGCCATTAAGGCGGAGTAAACAATCCGCGGCCCGAACTTATCGGTTAACGCCCCAATAATCACGCGCGCCGGTATCGTCAAGGCAACGTTAATAATGAGCAAGGTTTTCCATTCGCTGAGAGTCAGGCCAACACCATCAACAATAGCGCCTTTTAAGGGTGCCATATTGAACCACACCATAAATGTTATAAAAAAAGCTATCCAAGATAGATGTAGGGTTTTCATTTTGCCGGTGAAAGACAGCAAATTAAATTTCTCAACGCTCATGATGAATTCTCATAGAAAATTTACTCAAAAAAAAACCCGCAATGACTCCAGGACACGGAAAGTCATTGCGGGCTACATTGCCTTACTTAGGAATTACAACGAGGTAATTCTGTCAGTTTGTGTTTCGTTTTTAACGTTATTATTAACACAAGTGCATTCAATGATATTGTTAGCACCTATGGTGCCAACATTGAAAAAGACATTATTATCAATAAGTTAAATTTCTTTAGACAATTTTTAAACGCGTTTACTAGAAACCGCGGGGGTATATTGGTGCATGTTGCACTATGATCGTGCTTTGCTCTGCTTTATCTACCCCCCGACCGTTCTACTCATAGCGAAAGAGCTAAACGCTGCGAACGCAACAACAGCCTGCTTGGTAAGTTTCAAAGTTATTGTTTCTTTATGCTATGAGACACGCTTTGATTAAAGCTGTGAGAAAGTACTTCCTGAACAAATCTTTAAAACCACTGCCGAGTATGAAAAACGCATTCCTTTGCGTTAACTGAGTTTATAAATGCAAGGCCACTTTGCTAAGCCAATGGGCCTTTTGCACATCGTCCAAAAAACTTGCCTTGAAGCTGTTTTCAGCCAAGGTTCTGACCTGTTCATGAGTTATAGGCAAATTAGCCGCTAATGCGTGGTAGTTGTCGTTTAGGTAACCGCCGAAGTAGCTTGGATCGTCAGCATTAACCGTCACCAATAAACCTGCATCTAATAGGGTGAGAATATTGTGGTCCGCCATTTTATCAAATACGCATAGCTTGATATTAGACAAAGGGCACACGGTTAAGGGCATTTGCTTACTGGCAAGATGTGTCATTAGCTGGGTATCTTCAACACTGCGTACACCGTGGTCGATGCGATGCACATCTAATTCGTTTAACGCACTCCAAATATATTCAGCGGGCCCTTCTTCACCGGCGTGTGCCACACGCAACAACCCCAAAGATTTCGATTTTGCAAAAACGCGAGCAAACTTCTCCGGAGGATTACCCAGCTCAGAGCTGTCTAGGCCAACCGCTGCAATCATAGGTAAATAAGGCATGGCAGCATCGAGGGTTTCAAACGCACTGTCTTCACTTAAGTGGCGTAAGAACGACATAATCAAGAGACTCGATTGCCCCCATTCTTGCTCTGCCTGATGCATCGCACGTGTAAAACCTGGCATAAATACCTCAAATCCGATGCCGCGCTCGGTATGGGTTTGTGGGTCGAACATCATTTCAACATGCACCACGTTGTCTTCTTTACACTTACACAGGTAATCCCACATTAAGCGGTAAAAATCGTCTTCATCCCGCAGCACCGACGCCCCCAAATAATACAAATCGAGAAAGCTCTGTAGATTATCGAAATTGTAGGCGCTGCGGACATCGTCAATCGTCGAGTAAGGAAGCGCGATATCATGCTTTGTTGCCAGAGACATCATTAATTCTGGCTCAAGTGTGCCCTCTATATGCAAATGTAATTCAGCTTTGGGAAGTGAATTTATTAATTCTGCAATGGGTGTAGCTGGGGTGGGCATTTTTGATTCCTCTTATCGTAATTATGGATGTGCACAAAGGCGCATTCATATTTTTATTGCTTTTGGTTTTCGTTGTTCTTGTTAATTTCTGCTGTGTACCACCTGCAACATCTCTGTGTTACGCGTTACGCGATGATACCTTAATGCCTATTACCTTAAGTGCTGCGTTAGCGGTTGCCTATTCTCTATGCATTTTTGGTGCACTGCATTTAATCTGCCCACTTAACACGACCTATTAGCGTGTGGTGCGCTTTGGCATTTATTGCACGAGTCATCTACCGCGCTTTTCTCCTACCGCATTTTTCTTCTACCAGGCTTTTCACCGACTAAACCTGTTATCTGTTGCACTAGAAAAAGGCAAATCACGCACCTAAAATGAGCAGCCGTTGGCCGTAATTTAAGGGAAACCAATATTTTACCTTAAGAAAACGCCCATACCGCTATTATTTTACCGCTGTTAGTCGTTCAACAAAGCGCTTCTAAGTGACTTTGTGTATTATTGTTCAGCATAAACCACACCAAAGCTAGACTAAATGGTCAGGTTTTTGCTTCACCGGGTTACTTCAACCCTTTCATCATTGGCCCTGTGCGGCTAGTAAGAGAACCCAATGAGAAGCATCCATGTTTAACGCAGTATTCGAAAAGCTTTTTAAGCTGCAAGCCAACGGCACCAATATCAAAACCGAATTTATCGCAGGCCTAACCACATTTGCGGCCATGTCTTATGTATTAGTGGTTAACCCGAGCATTCTGTCCGCTGGCGGTATGCCGGTGGCCGGCTTAATAACCGTTACAGCACTTGCCGCTTGCCTAGGCACCTTGCTAATGGCTTTTATGACCAACTACCCCATTGCTATGGCGCCCGGAATGGGCTTGAATGCATTCTTTGCCTTTACGATATGTTTAACCCGAGACATTCACTGGGAAGCGGCACTGGGTATTGTGTTTTGGAACGGTATTCTGTTTTTGCTGTTATCGGTGACTGGGGTGCGAACCAAAATCGCCGATGCTATTCCGGCCGCACTTAAAATAGGGGTGCAATGTGGTATTGGATTGTTCATCGCTTTTATTGGCTTAAAAAACGCCGGCATTGTTGTTGACCACCCTGCCACGTTCTTGACGATTGGCGATCTATCAGAGCCTGCCACCATGCTTGCGGTCGCCGGCATTTTGCTGACTATTGTACTGTTTATTAAAAAGGTTACTGGGGCGATATTAATTTCTGTATTGGTACTGACCTTAATTGGCGCATTTATACCCACCGCAGACGGCTACCTCACTCAGCACACTGACTCATTTGTTGGCATGCCTGATAGCATAAGCTCTACATTCTTCGCCATGGATCTTATGTACCCCATAGATAACATCGCAACCACGTGGGACCTCATCTTCGCCCTGATGTTCGTGAACATGTTTGACACTATCGGCACCCTAATTGGTGTTTCACGCCGTGCAAACCTTTTAGATAAAGAGGGGCGTTTACCGAAAATTGGCCCTGCGATGACCGCCGATGCAACCGCAAGTGTGGTCGGTGCAGCCCTTGGTACGTCACCGGTGACATCCTATGTAGAATCTGCTGCTGGGGTATCGTCTGGTGGGCGTACTGGCCTAACCGGTGTGTTCGTAGCTTTATGTTTCATGCTTGCCTTGTTCTTTACCCCTCTGATGAAAGTGATCCCGCTTATGGCTACCACGCCGGCGCTGATCATGGTGGGTATCTTGATGATGGACTCTTTCAGGCAGTTAGACTTTGATGATTTAACCGCGCTTGCCACTGCCACGGTTGCGCTATTGGTTATGCCACTGACGTTCAGTATCAGCGAAGGCATAGCGATGGGCTTTATTACCTATGTTGGGATCATGGTCGGCACAGGCAAATACAAACAGGTCACATGGATAACGTACGCCATGGCAGCGGTGTTTATTCTGCGCTACGTGCTAGACCTGAAATAATGGATTAGCTTTGGCGCTTTAGCCTAAGCACCATAAAAAACGCGTAAAAGGCTTGCCTATTACGCGTTTTTTTATGGCTTCAGCGCAGCAATCTGCCGCAGCTTGTTACCTTCTACTTGGTACTTGTTACTTATAGGGAAAGTTGTCTTTCCAATGTTGCGCTATTTCTTGTCTAGTGCACATCCACACTTGGTCATGACCCTGCACATACTCGATAAAACGTTGCAGCGCGGCCATACGCGCAGGTCTACCTATGATCCTGCAATGCAAACCAATCGACAGCATTTTAGGCGCGTAATTGCCCTCTTCGTAGAGCACGTCAAACGCATCTTTAAGATATTGGAAGAACTGCTCACCACTATTAAACCCTTGTGCACTGGCAAAGCGCATATCGTTGGTATCTAGCGTGTAAGGTACTATCAACAATGGTTTTGGGTAGTTGGTGTCGTAGTAAGGAAGATCGTCCGCATATGAGTCGGCGCAATATAATAGGTCATCGCGCTCTGAAATAAGCTTTAAGGTATTCGGGCTCGTACGCCCTGTGTACCAACCCACGGGTTTTGAACCGGTAATGGCTTGGTGGAGCTGCATAGAAGCATCAATCATCTTGCGCTCTTGAGCCTCCGGCATATCTTGATAGTGGATCCAGCGCATACCATGGCTAGCTATCTCCCACTTGGCATCTTTCATTGCAGCGACCGCTTCTGGGTTACGTTGCAACGCCATAGTGACACCAAACACAGTGATTGGTACATTTAGACGTTCAAACAAGCGGTGTAGTCGCCAAAACCCTGCACGGCTACCATATTCGTACATAGACTCCATGCTCAGGTGTCTGTCTTTGTATGCCTGCGCGCCAATAATCTCAGAAAGGAAAACTTCAGATGCTTCATCACCATGCAGCACACAGTTTTCTCCACCTTCTTCATAGTTGAGTACAAACTGTACCGCTATCTTTGCCTTACCGGGCCAGTTTGGGTTAGGCGGAGTATCGCCATAACCGATTAAATCTCGTGGATATGCGTGGTTCATTGCCTGTCTCTTGTCATTTATATTCGTGAGGTACTGTTAGGCCGCAGCCTTGCAAAATGAGCTTAATTAAACTCTTGGTGGCGTTCGCGAATTCGCTTTGATCCATCTCGTGCCCTTTTAGTTCAGTGATCTGAGCAGAAAAATCAGCGTAATGCTGGCTGCTCGCCCAAATATTGAACAGCAAATAATGAGGGTCAATGTCTGGTAATTTTCCCAACTCTATCCATTGGCGTATTACTGCCACTCGAGAGTTCATCCAATTGGAATGTTGATCCTTAAAAAAGCTGCTCAAGTTTGGTGCACCGTTGATAATTTCCAGTGCAAAGATTTTCGATGCATCAGGCCGACAACGAGAGATTTCCATCTTATCTGCTATGTACGCAGCCAACACTTGAGCAGGATCATCTTGCGCTTTAGCGTTGTCGAAACTGCTGTTCCACAAACTCAAAATTTCTTGTAGCAGCGCAAGATACAAACCGTCTTTGGATTTAAAATAGTATAAAATATTGGTCTTTGGTAATTCCGCTCTATCCGCTATTTTTTGTACTCTGGTTCCCTTAAATCCATGAATCGCAAACTCTTTTTCAGCTGCGGTTAATATTTTCGCGCGATTAATTGCGCCAATGCTGTCATCTTTTTTTGATAATGAGTCACTCATCTAATCCGCTACTATCCTTTTCAAAGGGCTCATTTCGAAGAGCCTTACATGCCCCATTAACATTGAGTTAACATATTACCTAAAAATCACTTGATTGCCTATATTCACGGTTAATTCTCAACAAATTAGCGACTTAGGCATTGTTCGAGCAAGTCATAAACATAAAAAGTCGTTAGGCACTAAGCACTCATAATACCAAGAATTGAAAAGTAATTAGCAAAAACCTGACCAACTGGTCTGGTTTTTGTATTCAATCACGTTATTATACGAATTATTATTAGTAGTTTTATGACTGAGCCACGCGGAGATAACCATGATCAGCTTTTTACTTAACGACAAAGCTGTGCACATAGATGCCACACAAGCTGATACCACCTTACTCAATTATTTAAGAGATGAGCGTAATCTGTGCGGCACCAAAGAGGGGTGTGCCTCAGGAGATTGCGGCGCGTGCACCGTCGTGGTAGCAAAAGCGAATGAGCAAGGTTCAGCACTTGAATACCAAGCTTTGAATAGCTGTGTTACGTTTTTATCTGCGGTGCAAGGCAAGCAACTTTTAACCGTGGAGCATTTAGCCGATGGTGAAACATTGCATCCAGTGCAAGCAGCAATGGTGGATGCCCATGGCTCTCAATGTGGGTTTTGCACTCCTGGCTTTGTGATGTCTATGTTCGCCCTTTATCAACAAGATAGCGCCCCGAACAGAGAGCAGGTGAATGTGGCACTGGGTGGTAACTTATGTCGCTGTACTGGGTATCGCCCAATCATTGACGCCGCTTTAGCCTCATGCACTGGCACGCCACAAGACAAATTTAGCCAACACCAAGCAGCGACAATAGCGAAGTTGAACGCCCTACCTAACAGTGACGCCGGCTTAGATACCTTATTTATGCCTACTAATAGAAATGAGCTTGCTGCGACAATTAAAGCTACACCTACCGCCCGCTTATTCGCGGGCAGTACCGATATCGCATTAGAAGTCACTCAGCAGTTGAAGTCATTGCCGACCCTGGTAAGCCTTACACAAGTGAAAGAGCTCCAAGTTGTTGAAGAAACCAGCAGCGGATTAAAAATTGGTGCAGCGGTACCCTTTAGTAAAATGGAAGCTTTGCTCCTTAAACATTTCCCATCATTGCACGAGCTACTAGACAGATTCGCCTCTACACCTATCCGTAATCAAGCGACCCTGGGCGGCAATGTCGCGAACGCCTCCCCCATCGGCGATATGCCCCCAGCGCTATTGGCGCTAAATGCAGTGATCAAGGTAGATAATGGCACGACTCGTCGAGACATTGCTATTAGCGACTTTTTCACAGGTTATCGCCAAACGCGGTTGCAAAATGATGAGTGGATTGAAGCGATTTTCATCCCTTACCTTAAGCCGAACGCCCAAGTGCGGGCGTATAAAATTTCTAAGCGCCAAGAAGATGATATCTCAGCTGTGTGTGCTGTGTTTAATTTGGCGCTAGACGAGAACAGCAAAGTATTACAACTAAAATCTGGTTTTGGCGGCGTAGCAGCCACACCAGCGTCAGTTGATGCCTTGAGCGATGCCATTAAAGGCAAAGACTGGTCTAAAATCAGTACGTTTGAGTTAGGCAAAAAAGTACTTAGTGAATCGTTTACCCCCCTTGACGACGTGCGCGCCAGCGCTGAGTATCGTCAAGCCTTGTTGGTCAATCTGTTTAAGCGCTTTTGGTTGCAAACGAATCAACAGAGCCAGCAAATTGAAACGCGAGTGCACGCATATGAATAACCATTGCTGTTTTATTTCTGGTAACGAATCATTTGCACCTTGGATGCCTTATTGTCTTCTTAGCTTTTTTCATTCACCAATACAGCGAGGTTACGGCCATGCGTAAACTTATTGAACAGCCGTTTACCAGTAACCCCCAAGGGAAAGTAGGCAAATCACATCCTCACGAAAGTGCTATTCGCCAAGTCAGCGGCCAAGCCCGTTATGTGGACGACATGCCCCAACCTGCTAATTTGCAGTACGCGGCAGTGGGCACCAGCCCTGAAGCCTCAGGTACGTTAAATTCTATCGATTTAACGGCTGTATGGGCAAGCCCAGGCGTAACCGACGTGATTACTGTGGATGACGTACCAGGTCATGTGGATATCGCCCCAGTATTTGATGGCGACCCTATTTTTGCCCAAGACCAAGTGTTATTCAACGGTCAGGCCTTATTCGCAGTATTAGCCGACAGCGTGCAACATGCACGGCAGGCTGCGCTCAAAGCCATAATTGATATTACGCCATCTGCGCCGTGCCTAACGGTTGAAACTGCAAAACAGCAGAGTAATTTTGTGCGCCCAGCGCATTTTATGCAACAAGGTGATTTTGACACTGCCTTTGGCCGAAGCGAACTTAATGCTCAAGGGCATTTAAGCATCGGCGGACAAGAACACATGTATCTTGAAGGTCAAGTGTCTATGGCGATAAATGATGAGGAAGACCGCGTATTGGTTTACACATCGAGCCAGCACCCCAGTGAAGTTCAAAAACTCATCGCAGAAGTATTAGGCTGTAAATTGCATAAGGTCGTGGTGGATATGCGCCGTATGGGCGGTGGTTTTGGCGGTAAGGAAACCCAAGCGGCACAATGGGCATGTATTGCTGCCCTGCTTGCCAAACGTAACCAGTGCGCTGTAAAACTTCGCCTACCACGCATGCAAGACATGATTGCCACTGGTAAGCGCCATCCATTTGAAAACAGCTATCAAGTGGGCTTTAACCAAGAAGGCCTAATCAAGGCTGCTGATATCGACATCAACGGTAACTGCGGGCACTCACCTGACTTATCTGATGCCATTGTTGACAGGGCAATGTTTCATTGTGATAACGGTTATTACCTTGAGAACGTCAATGTGGCGGGCCATCGCTGTCGCACTAATCAGGTGTCACACACTGCCTATCGCGGTTTTGGTGGCCCACAAGGTATGATCGTAGCCGAAGCGATGATGGACGCGATTGCACGAAAAGTAGGTAAAGATCCACTAACGGTACGTAAATTGAACCTATATGGCGATAAAGAGCGCAACCTCACGCCGTATGGCATGACCGTAGAGCATAACTTGTTGGGCGACCTGATTGCACGCTTAGAAGCGTCTTCTGATTATTGGGCGCGCAGAGAGGCCATCACCCAGTTTAATAAAACCAGTCCTATCGTTAAAAAAGGCCTGTCGCTGACGCCAGTTAAATTTGGCATCTCCTTTACTGCTAAGCATTTGAATCAAGCAGGGGCACTGCTGCACATTTACACAGACGGCAGTATGCAGATTAACCACGGTGGCACAGAAATGGGTCAAGGCTTACATACTAAAATTGGTCAAATTGTTGCCAACGAGTTTGGTGTTTCTTTGCATGACGTAGAAGTCACCGCAACCCGCACCGACAAAGTACCGAATACTTCGCCTACTGCAGCATCAAGTGGTACCGATCTTAACGGAAAAGCAGCACAAAATGCTTGTATCATCGTCAAACAGCGCTTAGCAGAATTTTATGCAGAAACTATTAACGAGTCAGAACTTACCGCGGATAAAGTGATTTTCGCCGACAATTACGTCACTTTAGGTCCACATAGCGTAGAGTTTGTGCGATTAGTTCAAGATGCTTATATTGGTCGAGTGTCGTTATCATCAACGGGTTTCTATAAAACCCCGAAAATTCATTATGATCGCAGCACGGGTAATGGCCGCCCATTTTTCTACTTTGCCTATGGTGCGTCGGTATCCGAAGTTTCCATTGACACCTTAACGGGCGAATACAAGGTAGAGCGCGTCGATATTCTGCACGATGTCGGCCGCAGTCTAAACCCAGCCATTGATATAGGTCAGATAGAGGGCGGCTTTATTCAAGGCATGGGCTGGCTCACTACTGAAGATTTAAAATGGGACGACAGAGGCCGCTTGATCAGTAACAACCCAGCAACCTATAAAATTCCTGCCATTGGCGACACCCCAGAAGTGTTCAATGTCGATTTATATCCGAGGGATAACGATGAAGACAGTATTTATCACTCTAAGGCTGTAGGCGAACCGCCCTTCATGTTGGCCAATTCAGTTTGGTGTGCCATCAAAGATGCGATTTCAAGCTTAACAGACTATAAAGTTGATCCTCAGTTGCCCGCCCCTGCCACGCCAGAAGCCGTGCTGAAATGCATTATGTCCATAGATCCTGACGCTACGCGCAGCGAGCCTAGCTAATATGAATACCAATAAATGGTTTGACGCACTGCATCAATGCCAAGCGCAAGGTAAAGCCTATGTATTGGTAACGGTACTTGCCGCTGCAGGCTCGACTCCTCGCGGCAATGGCTGCAAGATGATTGTAACCGGGGATGAAACTTTCGACACTATTGGTGGCGGTCACTTAGAATTTGCCGCCACTGACCAAGCTCGACGGTTGTTGGCGAGTAACGAGCATATTCAGCACATTGAGCACTATCCGCTTTCCAGTAAATTGGGGCAATGCTGCGGCGGTGCGGTAAACGTATTGTTTGAAGTGATGATAGAACAATGCCAAACCGTTCAAATTTACGGCGCGGGTCATGTAGCCCATGCGTTGATTCCTTTACTAGCGCAGTTGCCTCTGCAAATACAATGGATTGACCAACGTGAAGAATTGTTTCCAAAAAGTGGCTCGGCTCAACACCCGAAATTCAATTTTGCCAATGTAGAGATGATATTGAGCGACGAGCCAAGTGAGCAAATCGCCCGAGCACCTGCCAATAGCTGGTTGGTGATCATGACCCACAACCATCAATTAGATTACGAATTGGTGGAGAGAGCACTTAAACGCCCTGACCTACCTTATATTGGCATGATAGGCTCTAGCACCAAAGCGAAACGATTTGTCACGCGCATCACCGCGCGCATGCCCGATTTGACGCAGCCCGAGCGCTTGGTCAGCCCAATTGGGGTGTTAAATATTCCAGGTAAACGCCCCATTGAAGTGGCGGTGTCTATTGCGGGTCAAATCATACAACGTCTAAACGGTGATGTGCTTGAGCAACAACCAAGCGATGGTGCAATTACGCAAGAAAGCCAACTTAACACCAGCCAAGCGCTTAAAATACGACAAAACCAGGTTAACGCCTGGCGCGCCTCTAAGAAACTAAAAGACTCATTATGACCTTAACTGAATTGAACAATCTCACTGCGAGTGAAGCTGAAACGTTTTTTGCTCAAACCTGCGCAGCACAGCGCTGGGTAACAAAAATGCAAGAGCAACGGCCTTACGCCAATAAACCGAGTTTGCTGCAAAATGCAAAAACAAGTTGGCAAGAAATGAACAAAGAGGATGTTCTGCAAGCATTTGATGCTCATCCCATGATTGGGGATATCAGCAGCTTGCGTGAGAAATATGCCAGCACCAAGGCCATGGCAAGTAATGAACAAGATGGGGCTGCACAAGCGGATGAGGCAACCCTACTGGCTTTGCAAAAACTGAACTTAGCCTATAAAGAAAAGCACGGTTTTATTTTTATCATTTGCGCCAGCGGCTTAAGCGCGAAAACCATGCTTGAGGAAATTGAACAGCGTATCCACAATACTACTGCCACTGAAATCGATATTGCCAGTGATGAACAAATTAAAATTACCATGCTACGTATACTAAAAGGTCTTTCAGATGAATAAAGCACCGTCACTTTCTAGCCATGTATTGGACACCACCTTAGGCAAGCCTGCGGCTAATATGCAATTAATACTAACGACACCAGAGGGCAATACTGCGCATGTGCAAACTGACGCAGATGGCCGTTGTAATCAGTGGGATGAGTTGACTATTTCAGCAGGACAATATCAACTTAGATTTCTCACTGGTGAGTACTTGTCAGCGGTTCACGGCAGTGCGTTTTATCCTTTCGTAGATGTGCATTTTGAAATAACGTGCGATGGCGGTCATTATCATATTCCGTTACTTATTTCTCCTTTTGGCTTTAGCAGTTACCGCGGTAGCTAACGGGATCTATCTTTAAATGACAACGCATCTATACCTTGCCTCTATTTTACATTTTCCCCAGAAGACAGCGCAGCCGAAACAAGATTTCAGCTATATCAAAGACGGCGCTTTGGTCACTCAAAACGGAAAAATTCTAGCCACAGGTCAGGCTAATGATCTTTTGAGCCAGTACCCTGAAGCGGTTTCTCACGATTATCGTGGCCAAATCATCATGCCGGGCTTTATCGACAGCCACTTGCACTTCCCCCAGACCGAAATGTTGGCCAGTTTTGGTGAGCAACTGCTTGATTGGCTGGATAATTACACCTTCCCCACTGAGAAGAAATTTGCCAACCCGGAGTATGCAGCCAAAATAGCAGATATATTTTTACGCCAGCTCTATCGCAACGGGACCACCAGCGCCATGGTCTATTCTTCGGTGCATCAGTGTGCTGCAGATGCACTTTTTAATGCTGCTAAGCAAAACAAAATGTTAATGATTGCGGGTAAGGTATGCATGGACAGACACTGCCCATCATGGCTGCAAGACACACCAGAAAGCGCCCAAAAAGAAAGCGCTGAGTTGATTGAGCGCTGGCACGGTAAAGACCGCTTGTATTATGCAATCACCCCGCGTTTTGCGCCCACCAGTAGCCATGAACAACTGCACGCATTGGGCGAGTTGGCACAGCAATATCCCGATGTGTACATTCAAAGTCATTTGAACGAAAACCTGAATGAGATCGACTGGGTTAATTCCCTCTACCCTGAATACAACGGCTATTTAGACGTATACGACAAATTTAATATGCTGCGTCCTAAAGCCATGTTTGGTCATTGTATTCACATGCAAGAGCATGAATGGCAACGCATGAGCGATAGCGGCGCCAGTATTGCCTTTTGCCCTACATCGAACTTATTTCTAGGCAGTGGTTTGTTCGATTTAAAAACGGCGGAAAAATACGATATCCCAGTAGCACTCGCCACGGATGTAGGTGCAGGTACCACTTTTAGTATGCTGCGTACCTTAGGTGAAGCCTATAAAGTGGGACAATTACGCTCCGAGCAGTTACCACCATTACATGGGCTGTATCTGATGACCCAAGGCGCCGCTGTTGCACAAGGGTTAGAGCAAAGTATTGGTAACCTAAATGCTGGGACAGATGCAGATTTTGTCATAGTCGACCCGCATTTTGACGAGCTCACCAGCTTGCGCTGTGAAGAACAAAGTGAGATCCAAGACATTATATTTGCATTGAGTATGCTTGCTGATGACAGAGCCATCACGGCCACCTATATCGCGGGCGAGCCGGTTTACCGAGCAAACACATAACCTACTTTAAGAATAAGAATTACAAACAAGGAACATCATAATGGCATGGTTTGAATGGTCATCTTTATTTATCCGCTGGTTTCATGTGATTGCAGGCGTTGCCTGGATAGGCGCTTCTTTTTACTTTATTTGGCTTGATAATAATCTACGTACACCGCCAAAGTGGAAACAAGACAAAGGCATAAAAGGTGATTTATGGGCAGTACACGGAGGTGGCTTTTACGAAGTGGCCAAGTATCAACGTGGGCCAGAGAGAATGCCAGAAACCCTACACTGGTTTAAATGGGAAGCTTACACCACTTGGCTAAGTGGCTTTTTGCTGTTGAGCTTAATTTACTATCACGGTGCGTCTATCTATTTGATCGACCCTGCGGTGATGGACTTAACCCCAAAAGAAGCCATTATTCGTGGTCTGGGACTAATTTTTGGTGGCCTGTTTATTTATGAAGGCGCGTGTCGCAGTGCGCTTGGTCGTTACCCCGCTCTATTCGGCATTATGTTGTTGGTGCTTATCGGTGCGGTCAGTTACCTTGCGACTCATTGGTTCAGTGGGCGCGGCGCGTTTATGCATGTTGGTGCTTTGATTGGCACAATAATGGCTGGCAATGTCTTCTTTAAAATCATGCCCGCTCAGCGCTTAATGGTCGATGCGGTCACAAACAATAAAGAAATTAACCCCGCTTGGGGCTTAGCGGCTAAACTGCGCTCTGTGCACAACAACTACCTGACGCTGCCATTGCTGTTTATCATGATCAGCAACCATTATCCTATGACCTTTCAACATCCTCAAGCGTGGGCTGTGCTTATGGCTATTGGTATAGTCTCAGCGTGGATACGTCATTACTTTAACTTAAAGCATGTAGGTATTTCGCGCCCTTCGGTGCTCATTACCGGCGCAATAGGCATGCTACTAATTGCAGGTTGGGTATCCTACCCTCGGGCCCCGGCTGATGATACGGCACCGCTTGATTCAGCCAGTATCAGCGAGTCTGCACCAGCTCAGCTAAGCGCAACTGAACAACACGCGTTCGACGTGATTCAAACCCACTGCGCAAATTGTCACTCAGCAAAACCGACGGATGAGTTGTTTGTTGTTGCGCCACTGGGATTAATGCTCGACTCTTGGCAACAAATTGAGGCAAAGGCACCGCTGATTTTCCAACGTGCTGTAGTCAGTAAAGATATGCCACTAATGAATAAAACCGGTATGTCAGAAGAAGACAGAGAAGCCATTCGTAAATGGTTTGAGCAATAAACCGCTTATTTGAATCCTTTTCACAAACTCTATACGTAATAAAAGTGGCCTAAAAGATATTTGAGGCCACCTTTATATCGCTTACATCACAAATACTGCTAGCACTGACACTCATGCCTTACCTGCGTAACCACTACCCACTATTCGACGTCTGCAGTTGATAATGTTAGCTACGCTAAAAAACCGACAGAGCGCAGCTGAGGGTTGGTCTATTAGGTTCGCGCTTATTAAACGCCGCCTAAACCAAGTTGGCGTTTCTGCATATAGTTGGCCAATTTAATATCGCCTAATTCAGCGCTTTCACTCAAGGCTTTAAATACACCTTGCTGATCAACCGCTTTGCGTTGCTGTCCGAGTTTTTCCTTGGCATCAATATGTTCAATAACGACTTTGAAGCCTACTACGCCTCGGCGTAATTTTGCTTGATAATCCGCAGGCATTAGCACTTCATTGTCGAGTAAAGTAGGCTCATACTTTGTCACTAAAGCGTCCATGGCCTGCACCGATTCTTCATCACTGAGTAGACTTGCTTGGCCCTTACAATGGACCGCGGTGTAATTCAACGTGGGTACGCCAGGTCCTTCTTCATACCATGTAGGTGAAATATAAGCATGTGGACCACTGAAAATCACCAATGCTTTCTCTTGTGTCAATTGATGAGTATGAGGATTGGCCCTGGCGATATGCCCATAGAGTATCCCGTTATCCCCTTCATTTTGATTATAAATAAAGGGGATATGCGTAGCATCAAGTGACTCAGACACTAAAATACCAAAGCTATTTTCACTGATAAACCGGGCAACTTCTTGATTATCTTGTATGCGTAAATTGGGGGGGACAAACATAGATTAACGCCTTTTATTTTATATATTAAGCAACTTTGGCTTTTCGATTTTCGTCAGCACATTCACATTTCAGCTTTCGCCGTTTTCACTTGCCACTCGCTATTCGCAATTCAGGACGCAGCGTTCAAAACAGCCTAACACTGAAACAGGTACATTCAGATGACAGTAAAGTAAAAATACAGCGTTAAGGTAAAAATGAAAAAACGCTCTATATAGAGCGTTTTGATGACTATTTTGCTGATGCACTACGCTGTCATGTTAATCCAAGCTAGTCGCACTTTTGCACGTCACTACTGTGTACACAGCATCAGTTTTTGCGAGCTATTGAATCCGGTCTTAAACTCGGATCAAAGTACAGATTTTGTTACCCGTAGGATCTCGAAGATAGGCCAGGTGCATTTGATTTTCGCCTTCGCCGCGTACACCGGGAGGATCTTCACAGGCCACGCCACCGTTGGCTAAGCCTGCTGCGTGCCATGCTTCAGCTTGTTCTGTGCTCTCAACCTTGAAACCTAGGGTTGAACCATTACCATGACACGCTGGCTCGTCATTAATAGGCTTAGTAAGTGCGAAAACACCACTTTTATCAAAATAGAAACAGCGGCCTTTTTCATCCATTACACCCGGCTTATAGCCCAACACCTGCATGGTTGCATCGTAAAACTTTTTTGATGCTTCCATATCATTAACACCTATCATCACGTGACTAAACATATTTTAACTCCTGAAAATTGCCTTGTGGCGTAAAAGAGGCTAACCCGATAAACCTGAGCCTTTTACGCCGATCTGACTGGCAAAACAGGTGCGATAAATCACGGTAAACCTTAATGTATTATCTGTTAACTCAACAACTTACCAGCACTACAAAACATGAGCAATAAGTTTAGTATGTTCACTGTATCGATCCCAAGGCTGTTCTGTGTGAATTACACGTTTTAAGTATCCGCATGAAGTAAAAACACTGAAAACATATCGTCTTTCGCTAACCATTGTTTTTCAAATTGCCATCCCGCCATTCTGGCTAAATGAATAAATTCATCCGGGCGATATTTGTAAGAGTTTTCAGTATGTATAGTTTCGCCTTGGTGAAACGAAATCTGCTTGTCATGAATACGTAAGACTTGCTCACACTGGCTAACTAGATGCATTTCTATTCTTCCTAAATGCGGGTTGTAAAGTGCATAGTGATCGAAAGCATCAGGGTTAAAATCACTGCCAGTAATGTGGTTTACATGGCTCAAAATATTACGATTAAACTGTGCCGTAACGCCTGCGGAGTCATTGTATGCTTGGTGTAACTGCTGCGGAGACTTTTTCGTGTCAACGCCAATTAGCAGCATTCCGCTGTCCCCCAACGAGCGGCGAAGTCGCTGTAAAAACTGCAGCGCAAATTCGCGATTGAAATTACCAATTGTCGACCCAGGGAAAAAGCCAAGTTTGGGAACGTCCTTGGCATTATCTAGCGATATGGGTTGGGTGAAATCTGCGAAAATAGGCGTTACATCAATATCTGGGTATTCTGTTGCCAATAGATTTGCTGCGCTTTGCAAATGTGCTTGGGCAATATCGATAGGCACAACTGAGCGGATCATCTTCACGCTTTGCAGCAATATCCTAATTTTGGTTAAGCTACCAGCTCCAAATTCAATCAATTCGATTGGTTGAGTGATCAACTCAGACAAATCCTTGGCGATGCTAGGTAACATGCCCATTTCAGTGCGATAAGGATAGTATTCAGGTAAGTTGCAGATTTGATCAAATAACTTTGACCCCACACTGTCGTAAAAAAATTTTGATGAAATTGATTTTTTTTCTGCTAATAAGTCTGACGTTATTTCTTCAATGACGTCTTTAACTGAATTGCGGTGCTCAGATGACGAATCTTTTAACGCAGTATGATGAGATGCATCAATCTGATGCGCGACGGGGGGAAAGGTCATATCAACAATCCTTAGCTAAACGCAGGCCCATAAACTGCCAACGTTGATGAGGGTAAAAGAACGTACGATAGGTAGCGCGCATCTGCTCTATTGGCGTAACACATGAGCCACCGCGCAACACATATTGCCCAGACATAAATTTACCATTGTATTCACCTACTGCACCCTCTGGCACTTTATACCCAGGGTAAGGTGTATATGGACTGCGAGTCCACTCCCAAACATCACCGTGTAGCTGCATATCATCAGGGGTACGGGACGGGCTGGGCGTAAAAACACGATTTTCAGAGAAGTTACCCGCAATGGGCTGCGCCCGCGCTGCTAGCTCCCACTCATATTCACTGGGCAAACGGCATCCTCTCCACTGAGCATAGGCGTCTGCTTCGTAGTAACTGATATGGCAAACTGGCGCCGTTAAATCCAAAGGCACAAGACCATTTAAGGTGAATTGAAACCACTCATCTTCTTGCTTACGCCAGTACAGCGGATGCTGCCACCCTTGCTGCTGGGCTGCCGCCCAGCCATCGGCTAACCACAACACAGGGTTGTCGTATCCACCTGCGTGAACAAAGGCTAACCAGTCACCGTTCGTTACTAAGCCTTTGGCTAATGTAAATTCAGCTACATAGGCTTTATGCTTTGGGCCTTCGCAATCAAAATAAAATTCAGTTTGCGGGTCAACACCGAATTCATGTAGCCCAGCCTCGAAGGTAACGAATTGCTCAGATAATGACAACTCTGCCGACGCTCGCTCTGGTTGACCGCTAAGGGAGAAAGCCGCGGGGTAAAGAGGGTTCAGTGAAAAGGCATGCAAAATATCAGTTAACAGTAATTCTTGATGCTGCATCTCGTGGTTCATGCCCAGTTCTATTAGCGAAAGTAACTCAGCATCGCTGTTTTGGGTCAGCAATCGTTCGATACTAGTATCAACTTGCTGACGATAAGCGTATACCTCTTCTATCGAAGGACGACTGATCATTCCCCTTTGTGCACGGGGGTAGCGCTCGCCTTTTTGCTCATAATAGGAGTTAAACAAGTAATTGAATTGCGGCTGAGGCGATTGATAATGCTCAATAAAAGCGTGCAGAATAAACTGCTCAAAAAACCAGGTCGTATGCGCTAAGTGCCACTTTGTAGGGCTGGCATCTGGCATAGACTGCAGCTGCATGTCCTCACTGGTTAGGGATTTGGCTAAATCGAGACTGTACTGGCGACGAGCATGGAAGCGAGTAATCAGTGGAATGTTTGATGAGTCTAAAATGTAAGATGCAACCGTCATATCATATGCTTTCTTATGGTCTATTTTACTAAGCCAGTATCATCTGACTTCATGAAAATTTGGTTAAACTCGATGAAAAAGAGCAAAACCGCTTCGCGGAGCGGCTAACTGATACTGGCAAAATAGTCTTGCCATGTTTGGTGCGACCTACCAGATGCCTGCTGATAGTGACTTTCATTTTCTAGCGCCCCTAACGCAATACCTTGGTAAATTCCCGCAATCACAGTGCCAATAAAATCCCCTAGTTCAGCCACGCGGTCTGCTTGGTATTCTTCAACGGTCAAAGGGACATAGTGAAGATTAAGGTCAAATGCTTGGTTTAAATACTCAACCAGTTGCTGCTGGGTTAACAATTCACCATGTAAATTATAGGTATAGCCATTGTGCTTATCTTCAGTCAGCATTTTTGCATAAGCGTAAGCTAATTCTCCCCGACATGTATACGCACAGCGCCCTTGCCCAGCGCAATTGGTCACCTTTCCGGCTTTTTTATAGCTTTCGATGTATTCAATGTCCGGCTCGATATAAATACCGTTTCTGCCAATAACCCACTCTAAACCGCAGGATTTTACGTCTTCTTCTGTTTGCCTATTACTCTGAATGACGGGTGAGAAAGCGGTGCCTTGCTGCGCTCCTTGCACACTGGTATAGACTATTTTGCCAACACCACTGTTTTTAGCTGCATTAATCACGTTGCGATGTTGCACGATTCGTTTGTCGGGCGCATCCATACCTGAGACTAACAATAAGGTGTCGACCCCCATTAATGAGCGTTCCAGCTCAGGTAAATTATTGTAGTCACCAGGGCGTACTTCTACGCCAAGAGCACTTGCCCTTTGCGGCGTTCTAGCTAAAGCCACTACATTCGCCGCGCCCACTTGTTTGACAAGAGCATTCACGATTGCCCCGCCTAATTGACCACTCGCCGCTGTTACCGCAATTTTCATATTCGCCACCTGAGAAAAGAGCTATTGGTCTTAGATTAAATAAATTGAATAAATAGCGTGAAAAACACTTTAATTAACATAACAGTTGAGGATGATAAAAAAAAGACAAGGAAGCCCAGAAAATAACACCGTGAATATGCTTGGCCGCATGATTAAGCTACGCTGGAATAAATCGCTGAAGGTAAATGAAGGTGCTTAGGTTGGATTAAAGTGACTGTGTAAATTAAGGCCAATGAGTAAAATACTGAACCCGGCAGCCTGAGTATAAAAAGACAGTTTTGCCACGCGCCAATAACGCACGATGAACACCAAACAGATAGGTTGAATAAATAAACACGCGAGTCCCCAAAACAGGCTTTGGTTAAACGCTTCAAGTAACAATAATACCGCCCCTACGATAAATATCAGTAAGCCCAATAGGGTAATAATCATTGTGATCATGCTGGTCTACCTAACTTAGTCAAATGGTAACCCTGGGGATTCTCAGGCCAAACCAGCCTTTAACTGTGCACTGTTAAAGATATTTTTCTTCGCGAACAGTAGGTCACGAACGCGAAGAGTATGACATGCCGGCGTATTAACACAGACGCACAAAGTATTACTTCTCTGATACGCCTTATTAGCTATGTTATGTGAAAACGCGTGCTGTCTATTGCACCTGTTCTTGGCACTATTGAAGGAAAACGAGCGACTAGGCGTAAAAGGCTTCGACCGTTCCTTTTAAGGTTATCAATAGTGGTTGGCCGCGGCGGTCTAACGCTTTAGGTGAAGGAATTTTTACCCAACCTTCACTGATACAGTACTCTTCTACGTTGGTGCGCTCTTTACCATTTAAGCGAATTCCAATGTTGTGCTCAAACACTTCTTCCACATAATGGCGGCTGCGTGGGTTGCTTGAAAGATGATCCGGTAACGGTGGTAAGTTAGTGGTGTCGTTCATAAAAATAACCTAGATTCAAAAAAAGTGCGCCATTGTAGACAAAATGCCCTGTGCACTCAATAACTGTGTAAAAACGGCTTTTCACAGCCTGCTCGTTAGTCCTTAACGCGTGCGCAGAATAACTAGCGTAAATAGAGAGGCGTTAGCAGCACCTGCTATTTTCTGCGATTTCGCTTTGCTCCCCCCGCCCCCCCTTTGTACTGTTTTTCTGAACTTGAAGTTTGCGTGTCAGCTTCGAAATTCCCATAAAGTTCATCATCAACGTTCAATTTAGCGGCAGAAGCTTTGCCCTTCTTGCGTTTCGTATTTACCGTATTTCTTGAGGTGGACTTTTCAGCGGTGTTAGTGCGTGTGTTAGCCTTGGTGGCTACCCCCGATTTTGTCACTTGGGATTTCGGCGCAAAACCAACCAGAGTAGTAACTTCAAAGTGCTGATCTAAAAGGCGTTCAAGGGATTGAAGCTGCGAGGTTTCATCTGGGCTAAAAAATGAAATCGCTGTCCCTGTTTTTCCTGCTCGTCCTGTTCGCCCAATACGATGCACGTAATCCTCAGGGACGTACGGCAGGTCATAATTAATAACGCAGGGTAACTGGCTAATATCAATGCCCCTTGCTGCAATGTCCGTGGCAACCAAAACCTTTACCTCACCGATTTTAAAGGCGTTTAAGGCTTGGGTACGCGCATGCTGTGTTCGGTTGGCGTGAATCGATGCAGCAGCAATACCGGCATTTTCAAGCACAGTCACTAGCGCGTCAGCCGTGCGCTTAGTGCGGATAAACACTAGTGTTTGCGACCATCTGTGCTGTTGAATAAGTTGGATAAGCGCGGCGCTTTTTCGCGTCTGCTCTATCGGGTGGAATGTCTGCGCTACCAAATCCACTGTACTATTGACTGCGGTGACTTCAATCGTCTTTGGAGCATTTAGCATTTCCCTCGCGAAGTGTTTAATCTCCTTTGAAAAGGTAGCTGAAAACATCAAGGTTTGGCGCTTAACAGGCAACAGCGAGTGAATGCGCTTTACGTCCTCAATAAAGCCTAAATCCAGCATACGATCAGCTTCATCCAGCACGAATACCTCTAGGTTTTCAAAGTGGACAGCCCGCTGTTCATACAAATCAAGTAAACGGCCAGGTGTTGCGATCAGCATGTCTACTCCCTCTTGCAATTGCGCTAGTTGCGGCTCAATTCTTACGCCTCCGAACACCGCACAGCTGCGAATGTTCAACTGAGTACTAAAAATTTCCACACTGTTGGCTACTTGCGCTGCCAACTCTCGAGTTGGGGTAACAATCAAACCTCTCACACCCTGTACTGTGGCGCTTTGTTTCGCGCCTAAACGTTGCAATAACGGCAAGGTAAACGCCGCAGTTTTCCCTGTGCCAGTTTGGGCTATGGCTAACAAGTCATGCTGGGCTAACACTAGAGGTATCGCTTCACGTTGTATGTCTGTGGCGACCGAGTATCCTTGTGTAGCAACGGCGAGAGTGAGCTCTTCACGCAAGCCTAATGCTTCAAATGACATAAATTGGGATCCCTTAGGTTAAATATAAATCAGTAACAGAAGATAAAAAGCGGATGAAACGCCGAGTGATTATTCAAGCAAGGCTATCTAACAGACGCCCCAACGCCAATCTAGCCGAGCCGCGCTTAACTGAGCCGACACGTTAGATTTTACAAGCATCGTAAGCAGCTTTGCTATTCGAGGATTGCCTAACAACAAAATCATGTTGAAACGTGGTCATTACAGGCTGGCGTTCGGTATTAGTCTGAGTTGGTACCCATACCCATTTTTCAATGGCAATCGTTGCCTGCTCATCAAACACCCCTACCGGGAAAGATTTAATGATAGTAGGCGCAACCGCCCGGCCATTTGCATCAATAAGCAAAGAAAACTCAACGCAACCTGATAATTTCTGTTGTTTTGCCAGCGATGGATACACAGGCGTGACTTTACGATAAGCAAGCCAATAGTCATCTACTGCATCTTTATCTGCCGTTAAATCCAAGGGAGTCAAGGCGCTCTTGCTTGGCACGCTCGTGCAAGCACTGACGAGCAGCGCCCCAAAGATAATCAACAGTAATTTATTCATAAAACGCTCCAAGCAGCCACAACATTAAGATACCAGAAAAAGCGGAAGGGGTTAGCACGAATTAAATTGAGCGCAGTGGGAGTCAGAAAAGCCACAGACACATTCAAAGCGTTTATGTTCGCTGCAGATTAATAAGTGTTCATTAAAGTTATCAAAGTACGAATCAGTACATTTTACAAACTAAAGGCGTTCACTTTTTAAGCAATTGGCGTTGACCCATAGCGAACGATTAAGGTAAAACTATAACTCACATAGCGTACCGGATTCGGATGTTCTTGCAGTGATAAGGATCATGGTTTCATACCGCCTATTATGCAGGGAGCATTAGAGCAATGAAAAACACAACAGTTTTACTGAGCCAAACGCCACCAATCGAACATTATTATCGCCTTCCGGCTATGCATTATTTACCTTTACTCCTGCTATTAATGCCATTGTATGTTTCATCTACTTTGGCTCTCTCAAGCACATGTGACACACAGTTATTAAAAAGAGCGGATTCTGGATCTAATGGCTACAGAGACAGAAGTGGCATTTGCGAAGGGCTTTACGAATCCCCGGTGTCAGCAGATTTTGAGCTTGTTTCTATGCTTAACACCCCTCTGATAGAACATTTTACAAAGGACGACGTCATTCAAATATTGCAGCCGAACCTTTCGCAGCAAATGAGTTCGTCGTCAATCAGTATAAGAGGGCTAGCGTTAAAGCCGCGCTTGTACTACCGCATGGATACGACCTTCGGTGCCAGCGCTACCATTTCATGGCCGGTAAACGAGGTGCTGAGCACAATCAATCTTGGTGCTCAGGAATTAGGGATTTATGGCTGGCAGAAAATCGATAACGGAATGGTCTATATACCTGTGAATGCCAAAATCGCAGACACACCTGCCAAAATAGCCGCAGCGTTTGATACTCAAGTTATTGTAAGAGCGGGCGTGCCGATTAAAAAAATTGCCTGGCGACTTCTGGGTGATGGTGTTTCTGATGAGTACATAAATGTATCAAGAAGCTATGCTGTAGGTGCCCCGGTCCCTATTTTAATTACCTGGCCGCGGACTCGTCCTCAATTTATTAAGCTGGAAGTTGCAGCAAAACCAATGACAAGCAATGAATGGATTATACAAATATTCAATATCGCATTGCCGCGCCCAGCGCTTTAATCAATCAATAGTTAAAAACGATAAATACGCCTGGCTAGAGATCGTTTCAAAGGGTCGCAATGTTCAAATTATTAAGAAGTATAAAACGGCTATTAAAGCTATCCAGCATCAATCAATTCCTAAAACGTAGGAAGCAACTGGGCAAGGCTAACGAGCGTATAAAAGAGGAAGAGAAAGCATTACTCGAAAATGTGACTCTGCGTTTGGGTAAAAATCCGTCGGCACCTGTGTCTGAAGAGCTACGCCAACTAGACAACCTTTCAACCGTTCTAGACCTGCAAAGAAGCATAAAAATGGGCGCATATGGCATGGTGGTCATTGTTACTATTGGTATATTAGCTATTGCTGCATTTATACCGGGCTTACCTACGCCTGGTCATATTGAAGTACAATCGACATCAGTTGAGATCACGTTGTCAAAAGACTTCGACTGGTCAGGTACACTAAGGACCATTGATAATAGTCCTATTTTGTTGTCGCAGTTTACTCAAATCGACTCCCCGCAAATACCAGAACTTACCCAGCCACTAAACTCTGATGTAGTGCAGATTACTTCACTCAGTACAGCCTCACTTGAATCTTTATTCATACCCGCAGGTGCGAAGCTATGGCTCGAATGGGATGAACAGGAAGGTGTTCTGATATTTATTATGACACCCAGTTCTCCTGCGGTCTCCAATGATTTAGTTGTGCGCGCAGAATTTAAACATGCGGGAAAAACACGGTTCGTGATGGGCGATAAAAAGCCCTTGGTGAGAGAACCGCTGACCTGCCCCATGGAAGATAACTGTATTTTGCCCCGCAGAACGTTAGTCAGCGCCCCACTAGGGCAAACCCCGCGCATTCGATTGGATACCCGTGATTTAGTCAACCTTGCGGGCCTAGAGGCGAGTCAGTTTTCTTTTTCAAAATATACGCTTGAAGATTCAAAAAGAAATGGTGGACGTTGTACCGTGACATCGGGCAAATATCAGTTAAGGGGTAGTCATGCTGCATCAAACCTACATAAGGGAGAATGTATTTATGTCAAAAGTGTTGTTGGAGCCATGGGGATAGAAATGCCAATAGTAAAAAACGTTACCACCCCCCAGAGTTTACACATTTGGTATCAAGGAATGGTTAAATCAATGCGAGTGGGAACCCAAGCATTTACGCAGGAGCAAACCCCAAAATTACTCGCTTATCTCATAGGCATACCGGCGGTAAATACCATTGGGTCGATTTTAGGTGTGCTACTGGCAACAGGTTTTGCTGTAATAAGGGTTAAACAATGAAAAAAGTAATAAAATGGATAGCGCTCGTATTAGTCTTGAATGCTGGGACATCACATGCGGACACATCGTTACGGGAGAGAGCTCAGTCATTACGCCACAATGTTGTGTCTGTTAACGCAAAAATGACAAATACGAACCAGCAAGGCTTTGCATGGGTCATAGGTGAACGAGACGAATACCTGTATTTAGTGACAGCGAGCCATGTCATAGAGGGTGCAAATCCGGGAGACGAATTAAAAGCATTAACGGTTCGCTTTTTCAGGGATGGAAACACAGTGCACACGGCTCAAGTCGTTGCTGGGGACTCAAAAGGGCTCGACTTAGCGGTGTTGAAAATTGCAATGCCCAGTCGCGCCCCTTGGCTATACGCTGCAGCTGATATCACTGCTATTAGCCCACAAAGTAAGGTCACTTATATTGGTAAAGCAGCTGATTGGCACGTGGGAGAGCAATTTGGCCAAATTGAACGCGTGAATATACCGACCAACCCCTACGATGTATCTGCAGTAGGGCTGGAATTGGATGTTGGTACATCTGGAGCACCATTAATAGGTGAACTGGGCATCATTGGCTTAATAGTGACCGATTCATCACACCAAACCGGTGTCATTTCACTCGCTGAAATTAAAGATGTTGTGACCAGTCGCAGCCTTCCTTGGGGGTTACGCCCTTGGGTAAGTCCCCCTTACACGCTTGACGGAGTATGGGCTGCAAGAGCACCAAACATTCCCGATAATATCCGCCTTACCTTCACTCCATCAGACGATACGATGCATTACGATTACACAGTGGAATTTCCTACTAGCCCGCGTAGTAATATTGGCGTTGGCGTGGTTGACGGCGACGAGGTCAGATTATGGCAATCAATGCCATCTGCTAAAACCTCTCACGGGACATTCAAAATTCACGGCCCGAAAGAGGGTAATGTGACCGAAGCAATAGTGATGGATGGATTTATTACCGATGGTGACGTTGGGCCTACACAAGTGCGAATGGTCAAACAAAATAGCGCAAGTGATGACGATAGAGCCGTCGCATGGATGAAAGCGAATCCAAGTGACTTCAATCGTATGTTTAGCAAATACCTACCGGCCATAAATGCACAGAAAAATGGTGCTGATGATGACGAAGCATTCTCGGCGTTAGGGGAAGATGAACAGCTAACAGTAATGGGAGGAATGGCGCAAGGTATGATGCTAAGAGCAGGATTAATGAGACTCGCTGAGCTGGGCTTAACCAATATTAAACTCGCTATTGATGGTCGGTGCTATTCTGCCACAGGGGCGTTAACGTCCACTTCTGCGCAACAGCAAGTTGATACCTTACTTAAATCGCTGGCAGACGATGCCACCCAGCAGTTTGGTAAGCACTATGAGCCCTGTAACCTATCGCAAGTAACCCGCGCTAAAGAAACTAAGGTAAACTCAGGAGAATTTGATTTTAGCGCAGAGTTAGCTCAGCCTAAAAGAATACTCTCGGGATTAGCACCAGATGCAACCCTCAGTGTTCGAGGGGACTGTTTGCTTTTAGAAGGTAAACTGCCCTCACCCGTTCACAAGATGATGCTGGCAAATATGTTGCAGGACTTAGCAGAAACATTAAGCGCCAAATCAAAAAAGGCACTTACCCCCTGTGACCAAACGACGAGTTAGCGATAATCAAACTGATGCAATTTTCCTATAAACAATTAATAAGAAGAATAAAATGAATAAGAGAGCATGGTCAATAGTACCTTTAATAGCAATGTTCGGCTTGATGAACTGCTTGGTGAGCAATACTACTATGGCTAAAGAGGCGCCGTTGGTTTCCATACCTACCCACGATGCGTTTTTTACGAGTATCGCCCAGCACTGTGGTAAAGCCTTTGGGGGTAAGGTAGCGGTTGATAATCAGCCGAGTTCGGCGTTTGATGCCAAATTAGTGATGTTTGTTCGCAAGTGCACTCCATCAGAATTACACATTCCGTTTTATGTTGGCGACAATGCATCACGCACATGGATCATTAAAAAAACCGGCAGTGGTCTTAGTTTAAAGCACGATCATCGCCATAAAGACGGCACTGATGACCCAGTTACCATGTATGGCGGGCATACACTTGATGCGGGTTATAAACAGATCCAATCATTCCCTGCGGATGAATATTCTAAAATCTTATTTGCCGAGCATGGTTTAGCGCAATCTATCACCAACACATGGCAAATATTTATTTATCCGGATGTATTTTCGTATCGATTAATCCGTGAAGGGCGAGAGTTTAGAGTGGATTTTGATTTGACCAAATCAATCCCTCAGCCCGATGCACCTTGGGGTTATTAGGCAACCGCGTCAGTATTTCATTAATATAGAAGCCAGTAATGCTTGTTTCTAATGCGGTCTGGTTAGCTTGTTGTTCGCTTAGTACAACATTATATGTTATAGCGATTGCTTCACTCGTTTATTCGAGGGTTGGCCTTTAATAGCGCCAGAGGCGGCTAGCCCCATCAAGCGACGAAACCTCGGACACTCTAGGTGGCTAGGGGCGGTGCATGCGGCTGCATGTTGCAGACCATCACGCATGTCAGTTAATTTTTGGATGGTGCGGTCTAATTCAGTGGCTTTGGTTATCAGCATTTCACGATCGATGTTTGGGTTGTCACCTCCTCCTAAAATGCTTGAAATTTCGTCCAATGAAAACCCTGCTACCCGGCCTAGGGCAATCAATGCTAAACGCTCTAATATGTCAGCCGCAAAAAGACGTCGTAATCCTTTCCTACCGACAGAACGAATTAATCCCTTCTCTTCGTAATAACGCAATGTAGAAGCAGGAACGCCAGAGCGCTTAGCCACAATAGAAATATCCACAACAACACTCAACCTAAAGTTAGCTTTAAGTTGCATGCTAGCATCAGTCTGAAGCTATAACCAGTATCGCTTGGGTGCTGGTATTGCGGCACCTCACACAGCAAATCCTAATTCAGCCAGAGAGAATAGTAATATCGGTCTCTCAGTCTTTGGTCTTGGTTTGCTTTTTATCAGGCTTGGCAGTAAATCATGTATATGCGCTTTAATTGATCAATGACATAAGCGGTAACGGGCAACGGCGAGTACATTACTCACTATCGAATGTCACCCGCATAACGATTTAGCTGGGTCGAGTTTGTCAGCCATATAGATGTGCCGTGATGCGATCAGCCTGCGGCTATTCTTAACACGACAAACGCTACCGAATCTCGCTCTTTACATCGCTTTGAACAAGGAAATAAACACACATGAACCTTTTACAATTAAACACCTATATGGCACACACTAAAATCTTGGGGTTAGTCGCTATTGTTATCTCATTAGTGGCATGGACAACAGACGTCACAGGTATGGTTTACATTTGCCCCTATTGCCGAGCACAACGCACCGTTATCGGTCTTTTAGGTCTCATTTTGGTGTCCCACGCGGCAAAGCACTGGATTGTAAAGTACATTGGCTTGGTGATTAGTTTTTTTGGCGCGACCGTTGCTGCAAACCAACACTTTATGGGCTGGAAGAAGATATCAGCAGGAACGTTCGAGTTTAAAGAGAACATCGTAATTGACCCGTTCTTACTATCGGGCTTTGCGTTGTTTGGCATTATTGGTTTGACCTACTTGCTGTTATTTCCAAGCGAAAGTAAAACAAACGAGCATTAACGGGTACCTGTTTTTTGAGCGGGTATGCGCTAACGTAACTAAATCTATTGGGTCTGCTATATCTAAAACATACTAAGCGTTAAATAATATGAATATATTTATGCTCGCTATCAATATAATCGGCGAAAAACACAGCGCGAAAATGCTATCGCCGCGCCGTGTTTTATCAGTAAAAGAGTTATCTGCGAGCTTATTTAAATTTAAGAAGAACAACTGTAGTGTGACACCCCACCTGCATCAAAAAAAGCCTGAGGTTTTAAGCTGTAGTACTTATTTTCAATCTTGCTGGACTGCTCTTCAAAGGGCTGTATTAATACCTGTTGCAACTCATGAACAAGCTCAAAATCACCTTTGCCCGCTTGCTGGTAAGCTGGCACAACGAGCCATTCTCGCCAGGTATATTTAGGATTTACGCGCTGCATCATTTGCGCAGTTTTTTGAATACTCTCTTGTGTATTGAGCAGACTTCGCCACGTTTGCAGCCAAAGTGCCCATTGTTCAGATAGCTCGCCTGATGGCGTGTTGTAGAAGCTTTTGCTGACACCTGAAATATCATCTGGAATTTTTGATAATTCACGAAAGAAAATGGTGTAGTCGACCGAGGTTTGTACCATTAACGTGATTAGTTGATTAAACAGCTGAGCATCAAAAGACGCTAAGCCAAGTTTAGATGCCCACATTTTTTCCGTTTTATCTTGCATGACTGAAGCGAACCCGAGATTTATCTGGTGCAGTGCGTCTAGCGCATCGGGCGTTGACGAGAGCAAAGGTTGTAAGGCTTTACAAAACATGTCGAAATTTGTTTGTGCTGCCGCCCCTTGATTGAAGAATGAAAAATGTTGTCCCCCGCCCGTCCATGGTTGGTAATAAGGGTCAAAACGCTCAACAAAACCGAATGGACCGTAATCGAGTGTATAGCCACCACAAGCACAGTTGTCACTATTAAAGTTGCCTTGGCAGTAGCCGACGCGCAGCCAGTGGCTGATCAACGTGGTTAATCGGTCTCGAAATGCGAGCGCTAATTGCACGACTTTCTCTGCAATGACAAGCTCGTCATCAATCTCATTGTGATATTCACGCGCAATCAAATGCAAAACAATCATCTCTAACTCTTTGAGCGCCTCGGGATGTTGGTTAACCCGAGCCCGACGAGCAAAGAGTTCAAGTTGCCCCACCCTTAGAAACGATGGGGCGACACGCGTTGAAATTGCCACAGGGTTAGATACGTTCATATCTGGGTTTGTGGCATGGGAGCCTTCAGAATACCAAGGGCGTCTTACTTGTTCTGATTGCGAGACAAACAAACATAAAGATCGCGACGTTGGCACATCTAAACCATGCATGTGCTCTTGGACTAAAAACTCCCTGACACTTGAGCGCAACACGGCTCTGCCATCTCCGCCACGGCAATATGGGGTTGGCCCTCCTCCTTTTAACTGCATCTCCCAGCGATTTGAATTAATCACAGCTTCGAGCACAGAAACCGCTCGGCCATCCCCGTAACCGTTGCCTGTACCAAAAGGGCATTGTTGAACGTACTCAGTACCGTAAATAGACAGCGCGTAGCCTGTGGCCCACCCAACTGGACGCATCGGCGATGGTACGCTAGTTATATCGCCAGCGAATAACTTAGCAAAATCCTCTGTGTTCACTAGGCTGTCATCAAACCCTAATTCAGCAAAGAATGTTTTGCTATGCGCGACATATATAGGGTTGGCGATAGGGGTGGGTTTAACCGGCACATAATGCCCAGAGAATACTTGTCTTGGAGCGTAATCATCACCCGTTTCAGTGGCATTGGGATCACAGTTAAGATTATTAAGTAGGGAGTAATTACTTAACCTAGCTAAATCTTCAAGTGTGTATACGCTTTTAGGCACATCAGTAATAGGTTGGTTAGTCATGGGATTCAAACGCCCTTTTTCATATCAATTTTATTGAAAACAGTATATTTCAACTCCCCTGAGAGCAGTACTGCAATAACTGTTTTTTATGCGTTTTCTAACTTCATCCTAGCAGCGGCTAGCAAAGTGGGAGCTGATCTTTACTTTTCACTGGCCGGCGACTGCTATTCAGACAAGGAGGAGTTTGCGAGACAAGTTGCTTTGTAGCCTGTGCTGTGTGAGTGAATCATAAGCGAAGAGCTTTGGCTTTAGCTTTTGCCTTGGGCCTTATTTACAAGGCGATAACTAATTTTGTGTCACAGTGACAATACGATCATATAGCCGCAAATTCTTTTGCCAAAGGTATAAAGCCCCTGATGATTTGTTTTATGTATCTAGAAATATAAAAAGGAGCCGTTGTTTGACCGACAGCTCCTGTCATTAAATATTAAAACGTTGAGCCACTATTGAGGCTGATACGGCAATGAGGATTGATGCAAAATAATGCGTGCCTTGCCATCGTCACAGACTTTAAATACAAAGCTCTTGTTCACAAAAATATGACTGTCGTCTTCGCCGATAAAATGCACGTTACATTGCACAATAGCGAGGTCATTGTGCAGGATAAAATCCTCTTTACTGAACCAAACTTTTACCCAAGGCTTAAGCTTGAATCCCTTGTCATCGGGGAACTCACTGTTTCCGCCAACAAAATAGGAAAGCGCACCTTCTTTCGTAGGTCGAAAGGTCTGTTGACCAAACGTAAGTGTTGGCTTAAACAACACATGGCCATTGTCGTAATCGTAACTTTCAGATAATACCTGAAGAGAAAACGCTTGAACGTCGCCTCCCTCAGAATGAACTTTGCCAACTTTCACTACGTTATCGCACCACGTTTGCAGCGCTGTATGCACCATTTCTTTAGTAAACATAATGTACACTTTCTCCTGTAAGGGCGTTGCCTTCTGGGGGCTTAATACTGAAAGTCAAACCTAAGGACAACTCTAATTTATAGCATAACCGCTTGTTCATACGTTCTTTCAATAACTTTGCATGTGTAAAACATCCATTGTTACTTAGCGAAGCGCTTATTCTTTTTAAATTTCACTATGTGATATTATCACAAGTACAGAATATGTATTTTTCAAAGTATATCAACGGTATTTGGAGATAGCTTTTATCTATCAATACCTAGTATAGACTCTGTTTATCGAATCACAGAGGCATAAAACACTGAAGTATTTAAACACAAGAATACTAAAACAGATTCACCCGAGGCGGCCTCACTTATATGCTGTATTGCCCCACCACTCACCGCAGCGCCAAATATGTCTACGTATTCTGATGGCTGTCTATGTATTTTGGGAAGTCATCGTGAAAATATGCCTCGAGGTATCGCTTATTCACTCAAAGACTATTGTGAGCTCGTCGACACTACAGGCCGGTGCATTCGTAATGATAAGGCAGATCAGATGGATATAAATACACCCAATATAAAAATGCGGAATAAGAAATCAATCACACAATAAAACTATCACTTCGT
>NZ_BAEP01000004.1 GCF_000315015.1 Paraglaciecola mesophila KMM 241
TCGTTATTAATTGTTAAAGAACATTGCTACCGAAGTAGCGCGCTTCCTTAGAAGCGGCTTAAGATGCTGTCCGTGGACCCTCTTAAGCGGGAGGCGTATAATACGCTCTCAAGTTTCGATGTCAAGTCGTTATTTTTATTTAATTTTAAATCAATTTTTGAAGTGAATCACAAACTGAAAAACCAAACTAAACCGCCTTGCATCACGCTGATTAAAGGCTTTAAAAAAAGTCTTAAATCACCTGGTTAAAACCAGTGTCAGTGCAGCTGTTTTAGCGGCTGTCCCGAAGCGAGAGGCGCATTATAGAGATCCAATCTTAGAGCGCAACCCTTTATTTCAATAAATGTAAAATAAAGCCATTAGAGAATGTTTTTTGAACAAACCTCGCACTTTACTGTCTATTTAGTAAATTTGTTGTTAAGTTTAGACTCTTAAGTGGCACGGATGTCATAACGTAGAAGTCAGTTTTAGTTATTGGATATCTGAAAAATGAAAAAAATAATAAAAGTAGCGTTTATAGCAACCTTAGTTTCGTCCGTATTCACTGTAAGTGCTCAAGAAGCAGAGCCTGAGGTTTCGAACGATAACCATGCAACTAGTTCATTCGTAAAACGTCAAGTCGCTCAAAATATGTCGATAGGCCGTGCCGTCAAAAGCATTGCTAGTAATTATCCACAAGAAACATCCAGTGTAGTAAGTACGGCATTAGATATGTACCCAGATAAGTATCAAGAAATCATTCACGCCGCAATATCTGCACAGCCCATGTTAACTGAAGATATCGTCAAGATTGCTTTGGAAAAGGAAATCGCTAGTTGCACTGCAATTGTTAAAACCGCAATTAACGCTGAACCAAGCTATGTTGACTTTGTGGTAACAGCGGCAGCTAATTCAACGCCAGAAGAACTAAACGAGATTGTCAGAGTCGCAGTCATTACAGAACCTGATTCCGCTGACTTTATTGTTCAGTCGTTGGCACAACAGCACCCTAACAAAATCGTTGACATACTAACTTCTGCGATTGATGCAGTTCCGCTCGTAGGCGAATATGTGGTTGAAGCGTTACTTGCTATCTTTCCTAACGATGCCGAAAGTGTCGTTAGTACAGCTGTTCGAGAGTCTGGGCCTCAAAGAGATAATGTCAGAAGAATTATTGAGACGGCACAGAATTTCGGACTTGATGAAGACAGCATCTATAAGTATGCAAAAGAAGGTGGTGCTACTGACGAAGAAATTACAGCTGCACTAAAAATTGTCACTGAACAATAGATTTATAAACTTTAAGTAATTTGAGATAAAAAAACCGGATTATTATCCGGTTTTTTATGGCTGTTATCACCCTGCCCTTGCCCTTCGCGTATATATCAATCTTGTTACGTTTCACTCAGAGTTAACTGTTTTGTCACAGTCTGCAACTGTTACTTAATATGTGATTCTTAATATGCGTAAGGCGACTTATTGGGCATTTGCTTTGGGATAGTTAGAGGTAAAATATGAGAAATGAAAACCAATAGGGTAGATATAATTGACTGCACACTTTGGTTTCCAGCGTAGGTCTTAAAAAGCGGTACGCTTCTACTCAGTAGCTACAAAGTAACATTTGGTTATTCTATGAATTTCAGGCATAAAAAACCGGATTTAAATCCGGTTTTTTTATTGTAGGAATTTTTATTCCGCAGCTGCGTCTTCAGTCTCTACGACTTCTTCCACTTCTGGACGGTCTACTAATTCTACATATGCCATTGGAGCATTATCGCCGGTACGGAAACCGCATTTTAAAATGCGAATATACCCACCAGGACGCTCTTCATAGCGAGGGCCAAGTTCATTAAATAACTTACCTACAACTTCTTTATCACCAGTACGTGCAAACGCTAAACGACGATTTGCAACACTGTCTTGCTTAGCAAGTGTGATAAGAGGTTCAATTACGCGACGTAGTTCTTTCGCTTTAGGAAGAGTTGTTTTAATCAACTCACTCTTCACTAATGAGCCAGCCATATTGCGAAACATCGCTTGACGGTGACTACTATTACGATTCAACTGACGACCACTCTTACGATGGCGCATAGTCCTATCCTTCTTTAAAAATCAGTTTTAAATCTGATTAATCTTTTTCTGCGATGCTTTCTGGTGGCCAGTTCTCTAAGCGCATGCCTAGTGAAAGCCCACGAGAAGCTAGTACATCTTTGATCTCAGTAAGAGATTTTTTACCTAAGTTAGGAGTTTTTAACAACTCAACTTCGGTGCGTTGTACTAGATCACCAATATATTGTATTGCTTCTGCTTTAAGGCAGTTAGCTGAACGTACTGTAAGTTCTAAATCATCAACTGGACGAAGAAGAATCGGATCAAATTCCGGCTTCTCTTCTTTTTCAACAGGCTCTGACATATCACGAAGTTCAACGAATGCGTCTAATTGCTCAGCTAATATAGTTGCTGAGCGACGAATCGCTTCTTCGGGATCGATAGTGCCATTGGTTTCCATATCGATAATTAGCTTGTCTAAATCTGTGCGCTGTTCAACACGCGCAGACTCAACGTTGTACGAAATACGTGATACTGGACTAAATGAAGCATCAACCAATAAACGACCAATTGGGCGATCATCTTCTTCAGAAGAGCGACGAGTTGACGCTGGAACGTACCCACGACCCATTTCCACTTTAATGCGCATGCTGAGCTCAGCTTCGCCAGTTAAAGTACAAAGAACGTGACTTGGGTTTACGATTTCAACATCACCATCATGCTGGATGTCTCCAGCTAATACTGGGCCCGCACCGGACTTCACTAATGTTAGTGTTGCTTCGGTTTTGCCTTCAAGACGTACCGCCAAACCTTTAAGGTTAAGCAATATTTCGATAACGTCTTCTTGAACGCCTTCTTTGGTGCTGTACTCGTGTAATACACCGTCGATCTCAACTTCAGTCACTGCACAACCTGGCATAGATGACAAAAGAATACGACGTAACGCATTACCCAATGTATGACCAAAACCACGCTCCAAAGGCTCTAAAGTGACCTTTGCACGTGTAGGCGAAACGTTATCAATTTCAACTAACCTTGGTTTTAAGAATTCAGTTACAGAACCCGACATTGTTACCTCTCTTCTTTAAGCTTTACTTAGAGTAAAGTTCGACAATCAACTGTTCGTTTATTTCAGCAGACAAATCAGTTCTTTCAGGAACACGTTTAAATGTGCCTTCCATCTTTTTGCTGTCCACTTCAATCCAAGTTGGTTTCTCACGTTGTTCAGCAAGCTCTAAAGCAGAAACAATACGAGCTTGTTTTTTAGCTTTTTCGCGAACAGATACAACATCATCAGCAGAAACATTAAAAGAAGGAACGTTTACAACTTGACCGTTAACCAAAATTGCTTTGTGGCTAACTAGTTGACGCGCTTCAGAACGAGTGCTAGCAAAACCAATGCGGTAAACAACATTGTCTAAACGTTGCTCTAAAAGTTGCAACAAGTTTTCACCTGTATTGCCTTTTAAGCGTGCCGCTTCTTTATAGTAGTTACGGAATTGCTTTTCAAGAACACCGTACATACGACGAACTTTTTGCTTTTCACGTAATTGAACACCGTAGTCAGACAAACGTCCACGACGTGCGCCGTGTTGACCAGGTGCGTTATCAATTTTACATTTTGATTCGATTGCTCGAACGCCACTTTTCAAGAACAAGTCTGTTCCTTCGCGGCGGCTAAGTTTGAGTTTTGGACCCAAATATCTTGCCATTATCTTTCTCCAACAGTCCGTCGATTAAACGCGACGTTTTTTCGGTGGACGACAACCGTTGTGAGGAATAGGCGTCACATCGGTAATATTAGTGATTTTATAACCAGCAGCATTCAAAGCACGGATAGCAGATTCACGACCTGGACCTGGACCTTTAACGAATACTTCTAGATTTTTCAAACCGTAATCCTGAGCGGCTGTACCAGCACGTTCAGCAGCTACCTGAGCAGCAAAAGGGGTAGATTTACGTGAACCACGGAAACCAGAACCACCAGATGTAGCCCAAGACAAGGCGTTGCCTTGACGATCTGTAATTGTCACTATTGTGTTGTTGAAAGAGGCATGGATATGGGCCATACCGTCAGCAACTTGACGTTTTGCGCGCTTACGCGTGCTTTTAGTAGGAGCTTTAGCCATCTTAATCCCCGCTTACTTTTTAATTGCTTTGCGAGGACCTTTACGGGTACGCGCATTAGTTTTAGTGCGCTGACCACGTAGAGGAAGACTACGACGGTGGCGAATACCACGGAAGCAACCTAGGTCCATCAAACGTTTAATACTCATTGATACTTCACGACGAAGATCACCTTCGACAGTGAATTTCGCAACTTCGTCACGCAATTTATCAATCTGTGCTTCATCAAGATCTTTGATCTTGGTTGTCTCTGCAACACCAGCAGCTTCACAAATGCTTTGTGCACGTGTAGAGCCTACACCGAAGATCGCGGTTAGCGCGATTACAGTATGCTTGTGCTCAGGGATGTTAATGCCAGCGATACGGGCCATTAACAGTACTCCTCATAGTTTATGTCATCAGCCTAAAAAGCCCGATAGGATACTTACCCGATGACAAAATTGCAAATTAAGGTTTGCGGATACTATCGTATTTAGCAATTCCGCAAACCATACGATTAACCTTGCCTTTGCTTATGCTTAGGGTCAGAACTGCAGATCACACGCACAACACCGTTGCGCTTAATGACTTTACAGTTACGGCAAATCCGCTTGACGGATGCACGAACTTTCATTTCATCACTCCGTAAATCGCTAACTTAACGGCCGTAGCCCTTAAGGTTAGCTTTCTTAAGAACAGACTCATATTGATGAGACATCAAATGTGTCTGCACTTGCGCCATGAAGTCCATGATAACCACTACCATAATAAGCAGTGAGGTCCCACCGAAGTAAAACGGTACGTTCCAAGCTATCAACATGAATTCAGGCACCAAACAAATAAAGGTTATATAAAGCGCGCCAGCTAGGGTTAAGCGAGTCATTACCTTATCAACGTATCGTGAGGTCTGCTCACCAGGACGAATCCCAGGAACGAACGCACCAGATTTCTTCAAATTGTCCGCTGTTTCGCGAGGGTTAAAAACCAACGCAGTATAGAAGAAACAAAAGAAGATGATCGCAGCAGCGTAGAACATCACATACAGAGGCTGTCCAGGAGACAACATCAATGCCACTTCTTGTAACCAAGAGAATGACTCATTCTGACCAAACCAATTTGCAATGGTTCCAGGGAACAGAATGATGCTTGACGCGAAAATCGGAGGAATAACACCTGCCATATTTACTTTTAACGGTAAATGCGTGCTTTGTGCTGCAAAGACCTTACGGCCCTGCTGACGCTTTGCATAGTTAACGACGATACGACGTTGGCCACGCTCTACGAATACTACAAAATACGTGATAGCAATTATTATTACGCCGATAAGTAACAAGAACAGTAAGTTCAAATCACCTTGTCGTGCTTGCTCTGCCGTTTGACCTATGGCCGTTGGCAAACCAGACACAATACCCGCGAAAATCAATATAGAAATACCGTTACCGATACCTCTCTCTGTAATTTGCTCACCTAACCACATTAAAAACATGGTACCGGTAACCAAACTCACAACAGCTGTGAAGTAAAAACCAAAACCCGGATTAATCACCAAACCTGAAATCAGATTAGGTAAATTTGTCGCTATCCCAATTGCTTGGAATGTAGCCAAGACTAACGTGAAGTAACGTGTGTACTGACTAATTTTACGACGTCCTGCTTCGCCTTCTTTTTTAAGTTCCATCATCGGTGGATGCATAACTGTAAGCAACTGAATGATAATGGAAGCTGTAATGTATGGCATTATACCCAGGGCAAGAACCGAGGCACGCTCAAGAGCACCACCAGAGAACATGTTAAACATTTCTACAATGGTACCCTTTTGCTGGTCGAATAATTCAGCCAACACCGCGGCGTCGATACCAGGAATAGGCACATATGAGCCAAGCCTAAACACAATTATCGCACCAAGTACGAACAACAATCTTGATTTAAGCTCACTCAAGCCGCCTTTTGCGCTTGAATTTGATCCTGGTTTAGCCATCTAGCTTATTCCTCTACCTTACCGCCGGCCGCTTCGATTGCTTCGCGCGCGCCTTTTGTAACCTTCAAACCATTGATAGTAACAGCTCGTGAAATTTCACCGCTCTTAAGCACTTTAACAAACAACATTTCTTTCTTAACAAGACCTGCTGCTTTTAAAGTTTCAAGTGAAACCACTTCACCCTCTACCTTTGCAATTTCACTCAACGTTACTTGGTCAGAAACCAAAGATTTACGTGATGTGAAACCGAATTTAGGTAGACGACGCTGAATTGGCATTTGTCCGCCTTCAAAACCGGGCTTTACAGAACCGCCAGAGCGAGACTTTTGACCTTTGTGACCACGGCCACCAGTTTTTCCAAGACCTGAACCCATACCGCGTCCAACGCGCTTACTAGATTTTTTTGCTCCTGGTGCAGGAGCAAGAGTATTTAAATGCATCTGTTACTCCTCCACTACTTCAACCATGTAAAATACACGGTTGATCATGCCACGAACAGAAGGGGTATCTTCGAGTTCACGAACATGACCGATGCGACGTAAACCTAGACCCGTAAGAGTTGCCTTATGCTTTGGAAGGCGACCGATAGCGCTTTTGGTTTGCTTAACTTTTATCATCTTAGCCATGTTCAATTACCCCAAAATCTGCGTTACAGACAATCCACGTTTAGCAGCAACTTGATCAGGCGAAGTCATTTCTGTCAACGCATTGATAGTTGCACGCACAACGTTAATTGGATTGGTAGATCCGTAACATTTTGAAAGTACGTTTTGAACGCCAGCGACTTCAAGTACCGCACGCATTGCACCACCGGCAATAATACCAGTACCTTCTGATGCAGGTTGCATGTAGACTTTTGAGCCTGAATGACGACCTTTAATTGGATGCTGTAGCGTGTTGCCATTTAGATCCACGTCCACAAGATTGCGGCGCGCTTTTTCCATAGCTTTTTGAATTGCAGCAGGCACTTCACGTGCTTTACCGTAACCAAAACCAACACGACCATTCCCGTCACCTACTACTGTCAAAGCAGTAAAGCTAAAGATACGACCACCTTTAACTACTTTAGATACACGGTTTACAGCAATTAGTTTTTCTAACAGGTCACCCTGTTGTTGAACTTCTACTTTAGCCATAATTAACTCCTAGAACTGAAGACCTGCTTCACGAGCAGCATCAGCCAATGCCTTAACTCGACCGTGATACTTAAAACCGCTGCGATCGAAAGCGACAGTCTTAATGCCTTTCTCGATAGCTCGTTCTGCAATCGCTTTACCAACTGCTACAGCAGCTTCTGCATTACCCGTTGACTTAACGGTAGTGCGAAGATCTGCTTCAACAGTAGAAGCCGCCGCCAAAACCTGTGAACCGCAAGGAGCGATTAACTGGGCATATATATGGCGTGGTGTGCGGTTAATAACCAAGCGATGCGCGGCCAGTTCACTAATTTTTTTGCGTGCACGTGTAGCGCGACGCAAGCGAGCTGATTTCTTATCCATCGTATCACCTACCTACTTTTTCTTAGCTTCTTTACGACGCACAACTTCATCAGCGTAACGAACACCTTTACCTTTATAAGGCTCTGGCGGACGGTATCCACGGATGTTAGCTGCAACCTGACCTACCAACTGCTTATCGGCGCCTTTAACGACGATTTCAGTTTGACTAGGAGTTTCAACCGAAATACCTTCAGGCATTTCGTATGCTACAGGGTGTGAGAAACCAAGCGTTAGATTGAGTTTTTTACCCTGCGCTGCCGCACGATAACCAACACCATTCAACTGAAGTTTTTTCTCAAAACCTTGAGATACACCAATTACCATTGCATCTAACAATGAGCGAGCTGTACCAGCTTGAGCCCAACCATTAGCAACACCTTCACGAGGTGAAGCTTTAAGTTGGTTCTCTTCTTGAACAACTTCAACTGCATCATTGAATACACGGCTTAATGTACCGTTTTTACCTTTTACTGTGACTTCTTGCCCAGCGATAGTTACTTCTACGCCAGATAAAACGTCTACAGGAGCTTTTGCTATACGTGACATTTTTATCCCCTTACGCTACGTAGCCGATGATCTCACCACCCATACCCGCTTTACGCGCGGCACGGTCAGTCATCACACCTTTAGAGGTAGAAACGATAGCAACACCTAAACCACCCAATACTTTTGGCAACTCATCTTTTTTCTTATAGATGCGAAGACCAGGGCGACTTACGCGCTCAATGCTTTCAATTACTTTCTTGCCTTCGAAGTACTTAAGCGTCACTTCTAAAACAGGTTTAACGTCACCAGAAACTGCGAAATCTGAAACATAACCTTCTTCTTTAAGTACAGCTGCAATTGCAACACGTAGCTTAGATGAAGGCATTGATACAGAAACTTTGCTAGCCATCTGACCGTTACGAACACGTGTAAACATGTCCGCGATAGGATCTTGCATACTCATATTAGCTACTCCTTACCAGCTGGCTTTTTTAAGGCCAGGTACTTCGCCGCGCATAGCTGCTTCACGCAACTTAATACGGCTAAGACCAAACTTGCGTAGGAAACCATGTGGACGGCCAGTAATACGACAACGATTTTGTTGACGTGTACGAGCTGAATCACGTGGAAGTTGTTGTAGCTTAAGAACAGCGTCCCAACGTTCTTCGTCAGAAGAGTTGACGTTGCTGATAGTTGCTTTAAGTTCTGCTCGTTTAGTAGCGAACTTAGCAACTAGCTTGGCGCGTTTTACTTCGCGCGCTTTCATTGATTCTTTTGCCATAACCCTACCCTTACTTTTTAAATGGGAAACTAAACGCACTAAGAAGTGCATGTGCTTCCGCATCGGTTTCAGCGCTAGTCGTGATAGTAATATCCATACCGCGAATTTTATCTACCTTATCGAAATCGATTTCTGGGAAGATAATTTGCTCACGAACACCCATGCTATAGTTTCCACGGCCGTCAAACGACTTAGGATTCAAGCCACGGAAGTCACGGATACGAGGAATTGCTATTGATACTAAACGTTCAAAGAATTCCCACATACGCTCACCACGTAGGGTTACTTTACAGCCAATCGGATAACCTTCACGGATTTTAAAACCCGCTACAGATTTGCGAGCAACAGTTACAACAGGTTTCTGACCAGCAATTGCTTGCATGTCAGCTGTTGCGTTTTCCAAAACCTTCTTGTCTGCTACCGCTTCACCTAAACCCATGTTTAGAGTGATTTTCTCAATCCGAGGGACTTGCATGACGCTTTTGTAGTTGAACTGCTTCGCAAGTTCCGCTACTACTGTTTCTTTATAGAAATCATGCAGTTTCGCCATCGTACTCTCCAATTATTAAACCAGTTCACCGTCAGATTTGAAGAAACGAACTTTTTTGTCGTCTTCAAAACGGAAACCTATGCGATCTGCTTTACCCGTTTTAGGGTTAACAATCGCTACATTTGACACGTGAATTGATGCTTCTTTCTCAATAACGCCACCAGTAACACCCAATTGAGGGTTAGGTTTCTGATGCTTCTTCACCAAGTTCACACCTTCAACGATTAAGCGGTCAGCCGCTGGAAGAACTTTAAGCACTTTGCCTAGTTTTCCTTTGTCTTTACCTGCCAAAACGATGATTTCATCATCACGACGAATTTTTCTAGCCATTATCGTGACTCCTTATAGTACCTCAGGGGCCAGTGAGACGATTTTCATGTTATTAACACGAAGCTCACGAGTGACCGGGCCAAAGATACGCGTACCAATTGGTTGCTTGTTTGCGTTAAGCAAAACAGCTGCGTTGTTATCGAAACGGATCGAAGATCCATCAGAACGACGAACGCCTTTTCTAGTACGCACCACCACTGCAGTTAGCACATCACCTTTTTTTACTTTACCGCGAGGAATTGCTTCTTTAACGGTAACTTTAATGATGTCGCCAATATGTGCATAACGGCGATGCGAGCCACCAAGAACCTTAATACACTGAACCCTGCGAGCACCCGAGTTATCGGCTACATCCAGGTTAGTTTGCATTTGGATCATGTTAGTGCTCCGCTGTTAATTAAGACTCTCACGAGTCGTTTTGTTTCCTAAAAAACCAGCGTTATTGCTGACTTTTTATACATACCCCTATTAAAAGGGCGCGAAATACTAACAGAAAATATACAGTGGCGATAGTCGAATTTGCAAAAAAAGGCGACTAATCTGCAGATTATTTCACCGCACCAGCAAAAATCAAATAAATTACTTTTAAACCAATGGCTTAGTTCATTTGAATATAAGTAAAAAGCTGTTAGTCACTAACGTTTGAATACGTCTTACAAAACTCTTTCAAGTCTATTTCTAAGATGCTCTTGTCTCGGTTGGTTTCGATAAGCTATTCAAGTCTATTGATGTTATCAATGTAGCTTGACTAAATGGCTGCTCTGCTTCGCTAATGTACAGTCTGGAATGAGTTGACCATTACACTTCATCCGATGAAGAGCCTGAGGTTGCCTATAATTGGAGTCGCTTTATTAACAGCTTATGTTCGAAACTGAACCTTGCAACGAATAGCTGATATTCATCTTACTTAGGCGCATCATCCGCCCCTATCAAGAACAACAAAAGAACAGATTAGTGTGGGGATGATAAGGTATTTAGGGGGCCCCTTTACGTGTTACTCACATTCTATAAATGAATTTACACATAAAGGGGCGGTTAAAGCGGGCGCGATCTATTTTTGATAAATTAACTTTTCTCTCTCGGGAGCGTTAATAAGCCCATCGTACTTTTCTTCCAGTAAATGGCGCTTTATCTTGAGCGTAGGTGTTAGTAGTCCGTTCTCTACAGTCCAATCATCTTTCATGATCACTAAACGGTCGAGTACTGCGTGACTTTCTAAACCCGCGTTAACAGATTCCAAGGTTGCTAACAGGCTCTTTTCTACTTTGTCTTTGTCTTGTTTGGCGGCATCTTCTGATAATACGACTAACGCAATAGGCTGTTTTAATTGCGAGCCGGTGACACAGACTTGCTCTACAGAAGAGTTGCCCATAATGACAGCTTCAATCGGTACCGGCGCTATATACTTACCCTTGGCTGTTTTAAATATCTCTTTTAAGCGCCCGGTAATTTTAATATAGCCATCACTATCGATTGCGCCCTTATCACCTGTGCGCAAGTATCCGTCTTCAGTAAAGGTTTCAGCAGTTTTCTCAGGCTCCAGATAATATTCCTGCATATTACACGGCCCTTTAACTTGTATCTCGCCTTCTTCGCCAATTCTGATATCGACACCTTCGTAAGCGCGGCCAATACTACCGATTTTATCCTCTCTAAATGGAACACAACAGGTACCGTAAGCACTGTTTTCTGTCATTCCCCATCCTTCAGATATTTTAACGCCTACTTTCAAAAACCATTTCAAAGTGGCTGGCGAAATAGGAGCGGACCCACTGGCACACATACGGGCCTTATCTAAGCCAAGTTTAGTTCTAATCTTGCCCGCGACAATATTGCCGACAAACGGTATTTTCAGCAGAAAATCGAGTTTCTTCTGGGGCATGTTTGCTAAAACCCCCATTTGGAAACGAGTCCAAAGACGCGGAACGGAAATAAACAACGTAGGCCTTAGGTGGCAAATATCGCGATTGAACGTATCAAGCGACTCTATAAAACCAATTTGAGTGTTTGCGTAGAAACTAGCCATTTCCACCAAAACGCGCTCGGTGATATGCGCCAATGGCAAGTAACTCAATATACGGTCTTCGTCGCCAACGCTTAATTCATTTCTTGAATTGCTCGCTGCCCAACTAATCGAATTATAGGTATGTACTACACCTTTGGGGTTACCCGTACTGCCCGACGTATAGATAATCGTCATAGTGCCGTCCATTTCGGGTACTGGGCGCTCTAAATAGGGTTCATTTGCCATCAATGAATCCCAATCCTTGTCGGCTTCAATATCAGGATAAGGAAATGCTAACTTAGTAACGCCTTCAGGGATCGCTGCTACTTGCTCAGCAGTGTCATCTAACTTGCCTACAAAAATAACAGGACATGCTGCGTGATTTAACACATATTGAATCGTTTTTTCGCCGGCTGTTGAATAAATTGGTACGGATATATGGCCGGCCAACATAATCGCTAAATCCGCGATGAACCATTCAGCACAGTTTTTAGATAACACGGCAATGTGGCTACCTTCTGGTAAGTTCAGCGCAATTAAGCCAGCTGCCACGCGGCGTACTTTGTCTGCCGCCTGTGCCCATGTATAACTAATAACAGCACCATTAATCGGCTGCTTCAAATATACCTTCTGCGGCGTTGTATCTTCCCAGTGGTACATCATTTCTAAGGGCGTCTTTAACGACATGTTGTCTCCCGTACATAAATCTACATTTTGATAACAACGTTATAACGATTGAAACCCCACAGGTCAAACAACTATAAGACTTAAGCATTTATTTTGCGTATTCACTTCGATAAACAGAATCAATTCAGCCTATCTTTTCGCCAGAAAGGTGTTTTTTTAGCCTCATTGCGGGATTTCGCTGAACATTCTCTCAAGCCAGTTCGAAAAACACTGAATTTTTTCGCGCTTAAAATGCGCTTCAGGCGCCACCAAATAATATGCGTAATGACACTTAAAACTAAAATTGAACAGTTTCACCAATTGCCCTTTTTCTAACTGTTCGAATATCAGGCTATTACGCACCATTGCTATGCCCTGCCCCGCTAGCGCCGCTTCAATAATAGTGACACTGGAGTCATCTACGTGTAGAGCATTGCGGCCCACGTCTGGGTTTATCCGATGCTGCTGATAGAAAGATTTCCAGGCGGGCATAATATCGCTGCTTTTCTCGGTTAAAGTGGGATGACGGGAAACAGATTGTGCCGTGTCAATTTGTTTAGCTAACCCAGGATGACAAACTAGGTGAATAGTATCCTGGGCCAACTTTCTGCTTTTTAACTGAGGGTAATCGCCGATGCCAAATCGTATTGCCAAATCTAATTCATTTTGGTCAAAATCTAATAAACGGTTTGTTGGCTGGATCCTTACATTTATATGGGGATATTCTTGCTGAAACAAATACAAACGCGGTACAAGCCATCGAGAAGATAACGACTCAATCACGGTTAAGTTTAAAATATTGGGTCTTGGATCCATCACCAAGTTGCCTACGCCTTTATCTAGAAAGCTAAACCCTGTGGCGATATCAGGTAACAGTCTTTCCCCCGCCTTTGTTAAAGACACATGCCGGTGACCTCTTATAAACAGCTGACAACCGAAGAAGGCTTCTAACGTTTTAATGTGTTGGCTGATAGCAGCTTGAGTAACAAACATTTGTTCCGCTGCGGCTTTAAAACTCAATGTTTCTGCAGCTGCTAAAAAATAACGAAGCGCATTGAGGGGCGGAAGTTTATTCATGAAAGACACAACTACAGTTAAGTTTTACTTAACTGTAGTTTAGTTTTAATCGTTTGTCAGTCGAAGTGTGCCAGCCTATCGTTAAACCTCCAAACCACGAGGACTTAACGATGAAAAACAACATGAAATCTTGCCTAGCGTTTAGCATTGCCCTGCTATTACTCAGCGTAAGCTCGGCCGCTCATGCAGAACAAGGATTAGAAAAACTATATACAAAAACGGGTTATCCATTTGAACCTTTGGTCAAGCGTTCGCAATTGGTTCGTATTTTGTACCAACGACAAGATGAAACGGTGACATGTCGAACGGAAGTAACTCAAGGCTCGATTGTGTGGCAAGGGCAAGAAAAAAAGGCCCGGCATGATGATTTCATTACCGAGCCATTGCGATCTTGTTTAGAGCGCTCAGAAGCGAAAAGGTTATTGAAGAATACCTACCAATAACCGGTAGTATCACGCCTGCTGCTTTAACTATTGCCATATCTGCTTGTGGCAGTAGTTATCGCTGCGTTTAATGTATAAGGCTGACTCTTAGGGTATGAACACAGCACCCTACGCTTATGTAGAAACTACAAAACATAAAAAGGTGTGACAAACCTAAATTATCAGTGTCAAACGTTACTACTAGCTAGTGCGCTGACGCACAATTTCATACAAGCAAATACCAGTCGCGACCGATACATTCAAGCTAGAAACCGAACCTGCCATGGGCAGCTTTATTAGCTCGTCGCAATGTTCTCGGGTCAGCCTGCGCATTCCTTTACCTTCGGCGCCCATCACCAGCGCTATCGGCCCTTGCATCTTACAATCGTAAATACTCTGGGTTGCTTCACCCGCAGTACCAACAACCCACACGCCTGCATCTTTAATCTCACGTATAGTACGTGCCAGGTTAGTCACCTGCACAAGCGGGATCAAATCAGCTGCCCCGCAAGCGACTTTCCTCACCACTGGTGTTAACGCTACCGAGTTGTCTTTGGGCACCACAATAGCATCAATACCCGCTGCATCGGCGGTTCGTAAACACGCACCTAAATTATGAGGGTCAGTTACACCATCAAGTATTAACAAAAAAGGCGTGCCGCTGTTTTTAATGATTTCGTCTAAATCATTCTCGTTAAACTGTTTACCGGGCTTCGCTTTCGCTACAATACCTTGGTGCTGCTCGCCATTTACCTTATCGTCTAAGGTTTTGCGCTGGCAAAATTGCACAGCAATACCAAATTTACGCGCGTGATTGATGATTGAATTAATCGGTTTGTCGTCACGACCTTTAAGGACAAACAACTCAATCAAACGCTCTGGTTCTCGCTCTATCACTGCCTCTAATGCATGAATACCATACAACCACTCATGTTGAGCCATATTTATTTGTTCCTTTTACTGGACGAGGAGCGACGTGACTTAGCCGCTGGTTTATCGGCTGCCCCCCCTTTACCACTCGAACGACGAGTGCGTGGTTTCTTTTTAGCGCCACCAGCTTTGCCGTTCTCATTTGCCGATTTGGCTCCTGCTTTGGATACAGGGCTTTCTTTGCCTGAGCTATTGTTGGCTGAACCTTTCTTCGTGGACGATGATTTCTTTGCTCCGCGTTTTCCACCTCTTGGTTTTGGTGGCGCTTTGGCTAATACAAAGTCTATTTTTCGTTCATCCAAATTCACCCCAGCCACCTTCACTTCAAGCGGATCCCCAAGGCGGTACACTATGCCTGAATTTTCTCCGACTAAGTGCTGCTTCGTTTCATCAAACTGGTAGAAGTCATTATCTAATGCAGAAATATGCACTAGCCCATCAATATGAAACTCAGATAAACGTACGAAAAAGCCAAAACTGGTTACCGATGCTATAACGCCATCAAAGGTATCTCCAACATGGTCGAGCATAAATTCACATTTGAGCCAATCGGATACATCGCGTGTTGCATCGTCGGCGCGTCGCTCTGTCATAGAACATTGCTCGCCTAATGCATCCACCTCTTCTGCCGTATACGCTTTACCGCCAGTCTTACTTTTGCGCTGTTGCTTTTTATCTATCGTGGCTTTTAAAGCACGATGCACAACTAAATCGGGGTAGCGACGAATGGGTGATGTGAAATGCGCGTAAGCTTCTAATGCTAAACCAAAGTGGCCAATGTTTTCATGGCTGTACACTGCTTGCTTCATAGAACGAAGCAACATGGTTTGAATTAGCTCTTGATCGGCCCTGCCCTGAATTTTGCTGATCACCTCAGTAAATTCTTGTGGCGAAGCATCTTTGCTAATGTGATGGGTAATTCCGACCTCTGCCAAATAAGACAAAAACGCACTTAATCGATCAGAATCCGGTTCATCATGTATACGGTACAAGGCTTCAGCTTTTTGCTTGCTTAAGGTTTTGGCCGCAGCTACGTTGGCCAAAATCATACACTCTTCTATCAGTTTGTGAGCATCATTTCGCGTGACAGGCACGATGGTATCTATTTTACGCTGCGCATTGAACACGAACTTACTTTCTTGAGTTTCAAATTCAATAGCACCCCGCTGACTACGTCTGCGTTTCAACGTACGGTACATGTCGTGTAAATTTTTAAGATGTGGAACCTGCTCTGCGTAGCGATTTTTCAGTTCAGGATGAGCCTGGCCGTCATCTTTTAATATATCCCATACTTTTGTGTAAGTAAGGCGCGCTTTTGAGTTCATAACAGCTTCGTAAAATTGATGTTGTGCGAGCTCTCCGTTTGCGCTGATGGTCATTTCACAAACCATACATAATCGGTCTACTTGAGGGTTTAATGAACACAAACCGTTAGAGAGTACTTCAGGCAGCATGGGAATAACCTGCTCTGGGAAATAAACCGAGTTACCACGGTTTTGCGCTTCGCTATCAAGCGCCGTGCCTGGTCTGACATAATAACTTACATCAGCAATCGCCACCCATAACTGCCAACCACCGTCATCTAGCGGTTCACAAAATACAGCATCATCGAAATCACGTGCGTCTTCACCATCTATAGTAACTAACGGTAATTGACGCAAATCGATTCTATTTTCTTTCGCTTCTTCAGGTACTTCCTCATTGAGGTCGGCAATTTGCTTGGTAACACCTTTGGGCCAAGCGTGAGGGATATCGAAAGTGCGCAGTGCCATGTCGATTTCCATGCCCGGCGCCATATGCTCACCTAGCACTTCTAACACTTTACCAATCGCGTTCACGCGACGTCTTGGGCGTTGAACAATCTCTACCACAACGATGAAGCCCTGACGGGCACCGTTGACATACTCAGCAGGAATACTGATTTCATGATTAATACGGCTGTCATCGGGAATAACGATACCGGCACCATTTTCAAAAAAGTAACGGCCAACAATAGGCTCGCTGCGCGGCTCGATAATTTTAGCGATGCGTGCTTCTCTGCGGCCTCGGTTATCGGTACCGCTTTCTTTGACCAGCACTATGTCGCCGTGCAGTACAGTCGCCATTTGTGCATTGTGAATAAACAGGTCTTTCTCACCGTCATCACGCTTCAAAAATCCAAAACCGTCACGGTGGCCAATCACACGCCCTTGAATTAACTCTTCTAATTTAAGCTTGGCGTATTTTTTATCACGATTGAATTCGATTTGCCCTTCGCGCTCCATTGCACGCAAACGACGCTGGATACCAATTCGGCTATCTTCGTCTTCTGCATTTAATAGGTGACAAAATTCAAGAAAGGACAACGGTTTTTTGGCTTTGGTGAGTAATTCAAGTAAATACTCACGGCTCGCTACTGGATTTTCGTATTTTTCTTTCTCGCGCTGGTAAAAGGGATCGTCGCTCATATAAGTGATGGCGTTTCCAAGTTAGGTAAATGTTGCGCCTAGTATAACGAAGCTGGCGCAATTAAAAACGCTTAATTGACAACGACAAGGCGCAAGTTGTTCTACATAGATAAAACGACCGATTTAATGGGGAAATAAGTTAGGAATCCAAAGGACGTTTCGCTTTGCGTACCGCTTTAGGATGCATCAGCTTTTCTAGATCAGACAAGCAAGACGCAATTTTTTGATGGGTTTTCTTATCGTTCGTCACGGCGTTATATAACCAATGGTAAGCATCTTCGTAATCGTAAGGACTGCCATAACCATCCAAGAACAATTCCACCAACTCTATTTGCGCTTTTTGGTTACCCAACATCGATGCTTCGCGCAAAAACACCACCGCGCGCTCTTTATCTTGTTGCACCAACTTGCCTTGAGCATAGTAACGGCCCAGTTGCTCTAGACCTTCAGGTAAACCTTGGTCAGCGGCTTGGCGCATAAAGTTAATACCCCGCTCAGGTTCAGCCGTTACGCATACGCCCCAAGCAAGCATGTCACCCCATAAAAACTGATAGGCAGGTATTTTTAAGGTTTGCGCTCTGGCCTCAATGTCTTGCACTAATTGGCAATCATCTAACACAACTTGGCTAAGATGCTCATTGCGGTGAATTAGCCGAAGCAACTCATCTTGGGAATAGAGTTGTACCGCTTTGATTTCATCTGCTGCGCGGCTAGCAGACATACCAGAGGTTGTTAAAATAAGCAGCCCAGCCAGTAGGCCAGCATAGGACAATTTAGGGAATGACATTTTCATATGGGATCTATCTACTGTGGCGTATATCACTTTTATCGGCAGCATCTGGATTTGGTAAACCCCTAACTGCCGATCCTGCTCCTGAATTGATCTAGCTAGAACAGATAAGTATGCCTTAACTCGCCAATGCTGACTGAACGACTTGAGCGTGTTCAATCAGATCATGACCAAGATCTGTTAAGTAACCGCCATCTGGCAATGTCACTATTCCTTTTTCAAATAGACGTTTGGCAGCATCGACCACAGCAGGCTCTGCATCATGGTGTATTTTTAAGCCCTGCATCAGGCTTGTGGTAGGGAATTTTAATAACAAATTAAACTCGCTAACCATTTCGTTCGTAAGTGACATAGGCAATCCTCGATGATTGTTGTGTAGTAAAGACAATACATTCAGGTTTGCTCAGCTTACTTTCACCAACGACGTTTGCGCACAGAGTTTGAAGATAAACACCCACTCAATACGCGACAAAAAGTATGTCGAGCCAACCCGTTAATTTTGCACATCATGCTAGCTCAATAAACCACTAGACGTTAATAAAATCAAGCCAAAAACCACAAAGAGACAACAAAGAGTTTTCATTTTCTGGAAATTGGTAAAAGAGAAATAGCTAAAAATAACAAGGTCTAACGATCCATCTCGTAACTTAGCACCGAGCAGTTTATACTCTGATAAATTAGATATGACTTTTAATGCTCTTCACTTACATTGAGACATTAATCGAAGTACAACTAAGCAGTTTGAACCACTCGTTATTCTGCACATTTTCGGAAGGCTGCATAAGCGCCAATAAGTCGCTGTTAAAACACCTTCACTCACATTTTAATTATTTGCGCCAGCAGCGCAATTTGATATAGCGCAGAACATTATTATGCATCACACCCCTTGTAAGGTTGATTCCATTGTTGCTCTCAACCCAGTCGTCAGTTTAGTCACCCTGATCCCACAACAGCCTTTTACTCATCAAGCTGGTCAGTATTTGAAAGTGGTCATGGATGAGGGCGACCAGCGCCCATTCAGTATCGCCACTGCACCGCGAGAAGACGGCAAGATTCAATTACATATCGGCGCAGAGCCTGGCAATAGTTATGCGGGTGAAGTACTTGAAAAAATGCGAACTGAGGGTGAAATTACCGTTAATGGCGGTTTAGGTAATGCCTATGTTCAGCTGGAAAATAGCATGCCGACCATTTTACTCGCAGGGGGAACGGGGTTTTCCTATACCCAAGCTATCTTGCAAAAAATGCTCGAATCTTCTGCCCAGGTCAAAGGTCATAAAGATCCAATTTTCCTATATTGGGGAACGCGCTCAACCGCTGATATGTACGCATATGACGAATTGGTCGCTCTGGATGAAAAACACGAGCACTTTACCTTTGTTCCCGTGGTGGAACATCCGGGTCATCAATGGTCAGGCAAAACCGGTTGGGTTCATAAAGCAGTACTCGAAGATTTTGTCAGCCTAGAGCCTTATCGCGTTTACATAGCTGGTCGCTTTGAAATGGCTGGCGTGGCAAGAGAAGATTTTCATCAGCAAGGTTTAATATTGAAAAACTTGTACGGTGACGCATTCGAATTTATTTAAACAGCTGAGAATCTTGCATTTAAAAAGCCTATCGCGTAAACGAAACCCTTACCAGATAGGCTAAATATTGACACGTTATGCTATCACGCAGCTAAACCGCGCCGCTGAAATCCAGTTGGCGCCACGCTTCATATACAAAAACAGATACCGCATTCGATAAATTCATGCTTCTACTGTCAGGTAACATTGGAATGCGTACTCGTTGTTCAGGCGGCAAGCTTTGAATAATGTCATCAGGTAATCCTCGCGTTTCGGGCCCAAACAACAAGGCATCACCTAATTGATATTCTGCTTTGGCAAAAAAAGTGGTGCCTTTAGTCGTACAAGCAAAAATACGCTTAGGTTGGCGTGATTCTATATAAGCCTGCAGTGACGCATGCCTTACCACGTTGGCAAATTCATGGTAATCAAGGCCTGCGCGACGAACGCGTTTATCGTCCCATTCAAACCCTAGGGGTTCGATTAAATGTAGGGCAAAACCGGTATTTGCACATAAGCGAATGATGTTACCGGTATTAGGCGGAATTTCAGGTTGATATAAAACGATGTCTAGCATGTAGGTGATCACGATAAGTCAGAATAAGCGCGATTCTAGCAAAATGCGCTTATTGCAGTAAGGTTTATCTGTTAGTTGCCTGTCGCAGAAACTCTAAAATCGCCTCTAAACAAGGGCGACGATATTGATCTTCTTCAAGCAGTATTTCGTGTCTAGCTCCTAAAATTTGCTGCACTTCGCAATAAGGCACCTTAGCTAAAACACGACTTTGCCTTTTGTTATCCACCACCGTATCCGCCCCAGCTTGAATGGCCCAAACGGGGATCGAAATTTGACTTGCTTGGGCTTCAATGCCGTCCATTGCTTTTAATGCGGCTCGCAGCCAATGCCCAGTCACACCACCTAACTGCACCTCTGGCTGCAAGTTATATTCGTCTCTGAAGAGGCGATAACGTGTTTCGCTGTGGGTGAGCTCATTAAGGGCGAATTCAGTCTCCTGATAATTTTTTTGGCCGAGAAAATAACTGGCGTCATGGCCCAAACCGCGGCTAATAAGCAAATTTCCGCCTATTAAAATATTCGCCAACCAATTAGGTAACGCGGGGCGAATGCCAAACATGGGCGCGCACACGATCATTTGAGCAAAATCTTGCGGGTGTGCCAATACATATAAAGCGCCAATTGCACACCCCATAGAGTGGCACAATAACTGAGGCTTTTGTTGCGTGTTAGGCTCAATGACTTCTTGGTAAAACAGCTTTAAGTCAGCAACGTAATCGGCAAAATCATTTACAAAGCCCATATGTGGGTTTTTGGTCATGCGCCCTGACAAACCTTGCCCCCGATGATCATGGATAAACACCGAGTAACCATTTTGGTACAAGTCAAACATGACTTCTTGATATTTAACCCAAGACTCAATTCGCCCTGTAGAGATAGCCACTGCACCAATCGCTTGCGGGTGACACAAATAGGCATAACTAATATTTACACCTGAGTGGCCTTGAAATTCGCCTTTGGTCAGCGAACGCATTAAGGGTTTTATTTCCTCTTGATGCGTCCGCTCAAGTTGATTTTCTGAACTTATTTGGTATTCACTCAACGGCTATTACTCTATCAATCACTCTATGGTACTAGCTTAACAGAGGTTGATAACGCAGAAAACAAAGGTCGATAACGCAGAAACCAAAGCGCCCACCGAATACCTGCTTCAAACCCAATCAACCAAGTCGCTACGCCAAAATGGGCAATCGAATATGCACGCTTAAGCCGCCCTTGACTTGATTGCAGGCTTCAATTTCTCCTTCATGTGCCGCAATGGCGCGGCTGGCAATAGCTAAGCCCAGCCCAATGCCTCCGCTGTCTCTTTCTCTCGCAGTAGAAACACGATAGAAGGGCTGAAAAATATGCTTTAAATCTGACTCAGGTATGCCTTTGCCATCATCACAAATAACTAAGTGTGCTTCAGGACCATCAATTTTAAGGGTAAAAGACACCTGCTGGTTAGCATATTTCACCGCGTTACGCAGTACATTTTCAATGCCGCTCGCTAATAAATCTTCATCAGCATTTATTTTTGCATCAGACTCAATATCGACCGTTAAAACCTTATCCTGTGATTGGGCTTCAAACTCGCAGTCGGCCAATAACCCAGTTAAAAGTGCATCAAAACTCACTGGCTGCTTTCGCGAATCTCGTGCGTTATTATCTAATCGCGACAGCATTAATACTTGTGCGACCATGTGCTCCATTTGATGGGCTTCTTTTTCTATTCTAGCTAATGCTTGCTCGTTACTTTTCGGGTTGCTTGAAAGCTGTTGTTGCTGGGCGATCCCAATGGCGAGCTGCATTCGCGTTAACGGAGAGCGTAATTCGTGTGATATATCTGCCAAAAGGCGCTTTTGCCCATTAAGCAAAGTCTCTACCTGCTCTGCCATGTAATTGAAATCTCGTCCTAGGCGCCCTATTTCGTCGCCTCTATAACTAGCAGACCCAACTCGACTGCTAAGCGCACCGCTGGCCATGCGCTTAGTCGCCACTTGCAATTGTTTCAAAGGCTTAACCAGTGACCAAGCAATTAATGAGCACAATACCGCACTTATGAGTAATACCAAGCCAATGAGCAATAATGGGGGGCGATGGCGCATATCGCCAACGAATCCCCTGGGCCGTATGCGCCCAACAAACAACAAATATTCGGTACCAGCAATATTCGTCGCCATTGGGCCAAACATATCCCCAATAGGTGTTGCAATGCGCAATGGATTTGCAGAGCCAATTAAATCAAGAAAAGGCTTCTCGTTGGGTAAGTGCGGTAGTGGTCCTTTGAGTAGGAATTCTTTTGTTTTTGGATTGAGCAGAATCATCATCAACTTACCGCGCTGACTAGTGCGTTCTAGAATACTCTCTAAAGGTTCATCATCTGGGCTACGGAAAACTTGTCGCTGCAAAGCCCTAACCGAGTTTTCAAGCATGAAATGCTGCTTGTCATCCATGGGTAAGTACTCAACCGGCGGTGCAATATTTTGCATTATCCAGTAAGCACCAACAATCATGACGATAGTTGTGCCCCAGAACCACAAGAAAATACGACCATACAAGCTGCGAAATGGGTTTAAATAGAGAAGGCGTCTCATATTTCACCCAAATAGACGTATCCTACTCCTCGATGGGTTTTGATTTTGTCTTGCTGACTAAACTGACTTAATTTCTTGCGTAAATTACTCACGTGCATATCAATACTGCGGTCAAAAGCGGCTAGCTTTCTACCTAATACCTGTTCACTGATTGCATGCTTAGGCACAAGATCAGGGCTACAGCTCATCAACAGCTTTAGGACCGCAAATTCGGTGCCAGTCAACTCTACTTGCTGAGTGTTACAGGCGACGGTTTGCGCTGCAATATTTAACTCCACATCACCGATTTCAATCGTGTTCTGTTTTTGTTTGTCACCTTGCAGGCCAGCTTGAATATCCACTCGACGCACGATAGCTTTCACCCTAGCCGATAATTCTCTGTGGTTGAACGGCTTTGCTAAGTAGTCGTCGGCGCCTAATTCTAAACCCAGTATTCGGTCAAAATCATCGCCTTTTGCGGTTAACATCAACACAGGGGTAACGTGTGTGCTACGCAATCGTTTTAATACTTCGAAACCGTCAACTTTCGGAAGCATTACATCCAAAATTATCAAATCATAATGTTGCCCTGATTTCGCTGCTAACAGACCGGCCTCTCCGTCACTTGCCACATGAATCGTGTAACCTTGGGCGCTTAGATATTCCTGTAACAACTCGGTGAGTGCTTGATCGTCATCGATCAGCAACAAAGATTTTTCTAGCATGTACAGTTTCCTTCAAACTACATCGGCCTATCAATAGACGCATGAATACCCGTGAAATAATACCGAAATCGCCGCTATTTCATTGGCTATTTACCTAATCTTTACACTGGCTTTGCGTTTCTTTGCGCTGGTGCTGCTAACCTATTTCTGTATTTCTCTATAGTAAGGCATATTCAGTGCGAACGTTAAAATCATTGTTTACCCCCATCACCGTTTCATTGGCGTTCCTATTGGCTCAGCCTGTCGCTATTGCCAAACCGCCCGCGCATAATGGCCCCTTACACATACACCCTATTTTAAAGCAGTTAGATTTAACCGACGCCCAACGTCAAGACATTCGATTACTGATAAAACAAAATCGTACGACAAAAGATACCTATCAGCCTGACCAAGAATCTACGCGTGAGAGCATACGCAATTTAATACAAAACGATGTATGGGCTCAAGGCGACATAAGCAGTGCTATACAAGCTGAACAACACTTGCAAAACCAGCTAAGGTGGTTGGATATAAAAACTCAGCAACAAATTTGGCTGACCTTAGACGATGCACAAAAAGTAAAGTTCTTAGGTGAATTAGATGCTGAACAAGAAGAAAAAGGACATGGCCTAAAGCCGCAGCAAAGCAATTCACGGGATAATAGCAACCCCATGATGTCTGTGGCACAACGCCAAGCTGAACACTTCGCAGCGCTTAACCTAACAAAGGAACAACAAACACTTTTCACAACCCAACGCTCTGCTGAAAAAGCGGATAAAGAAGCAAACAAATCTGCTCGGGAGGCATTTAGAGCGCAGCTTATTTCGATAGTGACGAGTGAAAGTCTGAACGAAGCTAGCTGGACAGCCTTGCAAGCTGAAACCGAAGCACAGCGCTTTGAACATGCTCTTACTAGGGCTAAAAACCAGCATACGTTTTGGAATGCACTTACCAGCGAACAACAATCAACACTACAAGAAATGATGGAAAGTCGGCAAAAACGAGAGAGTAAAAAACGCAATTCTTTTGGAAGAGCCGATAGATAATGTACAAAATTTTGCGCAAACGTACTTGCTAGATTACTTTTCGCTTATTAATTGCATTGTGTAAAGCGGTTTTTGGGACATTATAATCTTTAATACGACCTTTACCGGTGCGATTAAAAGCGTGCGAGAAAGCGACCCTCCCTGAGTCGCTCTACCTTTGTTCATAACTTAAAACTCTGGCACTGCCCGCTCGTATAATCCCTCGATGAATAACGGCGAGGTGATTAACATATCGGCTGTGGAGGTGTTGCACGCGACCGGCAAATTCCATACTGAGCATAAACGCAACAGCGCTTTTACGTCTGGGTCATGGGGGGCTGGGTTAAGGGGATCCCAAAAGAAAATCAAAGCGTCTAACTTACCTTCGGCGATCAATGCACCTATTTGTTGATCCCCCCCTAGTGGACCGCTCTTATATCGCGTAACGGGCAAATTTAACGATTCTTGTAGTAAGCCCCCTGTAGTGCCTGTGGCCACTAAGTTATGTTTTTCTAGCTCTGCTTTGTGCTCTAATGACCAGCGGATAAGCTCTGGCTTTTTATGATCGTGCGCGACCAGCGCTAACGTCTTTTGCATATTTTCCTCAATATATCTTTTAAAAATCGTTTGCTGAAATCACAGTAGTGCTTTAGCGCCCTATAAATCGATGCGATGTACAGCGTTAGATACTTTTTGCTGCCCTACCATTCCACCTAGCGTGACAAAATGCTTATTTGCCCCTATGCCCACCGCCAATAAGCCCCGGTGATCCATAGTGGGCGAGTCCATGTGAGAGACCTGCCAACTCGTCCGTTTAAAGTCATAGCGCCACACCTCATTATTTGGGCTTGATGGTTCACCATCGTAACCTGTGCCGTTATAATTGTACGGGTTATGTGAACCGCCCACGAAAATGGCTGAATTGCTGGCAACATCACCTGTTGCGGCCATGCGATAACGCGCACTCGATGTAGGGTGCACCACTGTGCGCCAATCAATTTTTTTGACATCGTTTGTATCTATCGTTCCGTGGTAACAAGCCGGTTCAGCAGAAAACGTACGACGCTTATCAGGTTGAGCATCTACCTTAACGCCATCGCAAAGCACGATATTTTCACCCACAATCGCCCCTGCATGACCAAACACAGGATTGCCTAAAAAAGGCGAGCCTTGTTGCCATGTATCTGTTTTCACATCGTATATTTGGACTAAATTGACATTGCCATCATTATGCCAACCGCTAATCAGATACACGTAACGCTGCTGAAAAACGAGTGCGACTGCATCGTCCACGGGTACTGGAGTCTGAGCTATGGGGTAGTAAATATCTGTAACAACTTCATAGCGAAAATTGTCTGGGCTTGATACTTCATTATGCGCAGCATCAACGGTGTAACCACCAAACAAAAGTGCCATATCGCCTACACCAACAGCAATACTGGCTAAGCGACCAGACTGGGGCAAACTCGATGGCACTGGTGATTTTTGTTGCCAAGTTTTTTTTGGCGCGAATAACTCCCCTTCAAGTTCAAGGGCCCACACTTTGTTGTGTACATCCTCATGCGTTTTACCGGCTCCTAGCCCCATGAAAGATAACAAAAAATGACCATTTTCAGTATCGACGCTCGCCACCGCATTATTGGTAACAGGCTCTGGTAATGCGGGATAAGAAATGTCCTTTTTAGTCAGCGCACTAACATTTGCTGAAATAAGCATTATGGTCGCCCCCAGCGTGCTTATAAAAAGGCCAGCAGATATCGGTTTTTTAGGACTTTTTCTTGTGCTCTTTTCAATCATCTGTGTAACAGCTGCCATTAAAAGCACACCTGTTTGATGAAGTTACGCAGTAATGTGACGGTTGGGTCAACGTAATGCAACGAGATAAACTCATCTGGTTGATGGGCCTGATCAATACTGCCTGGGCCTAATACTATGGTGTCGCAGCCTAGTTGATTGATAAATGGTGCTTCGGTGGCGTAATTGGCACTGACAGGATCAAAGCCTGTTAGTTTTTTGGCCAACTCAAGAATACCCTGCTCGTTACGACAACCAAACGCCGGCGCGGTTTCGTACATCGCCTCACGTGTAATACGTTGGGGGTATTTTTGCATCAGCGGTGCAAGTGCTTCATCGATCATGCCGATCGCTTCTTCATCACTTAATGAAGGAATAGCACGTAAATCAAAGTTTAATTGGCAGTGGCCGCAAATACGGTTTTCTCCGTCGCCCCCATGAATATGCCCGAGATTCATGGTCACCTCTGGCACACTGAAGGCGTCATCTCTATGAGTTTCAGTCAACTGTTGTTTTAAAGCGATAAGTTTACCTATGGCTTGGTACATGATCTCAATCGCATTGACCCCTTTTGCTGGATCGCTTGAATGCCCTGCCTGACCTTGAACATTAAGGCTGTGTCCCATATGTCCCTTGTGCTTAAAGATAGGCTTAAGCTCCGTGGGCTCACCGATAATCGCCATGTCAGGCTTGATCAATTGTTGCTCCACGAAAAACCGTGCTCCCGCCATAGACGTTTCTTCATCTGCAGTAGCTAAAATATACAAAGGCTTCTTTAAATCTTTTAGAGGAATGTCTTGAATCGCTTCTAAAATAAACGCAAAGAAACCTTTCATATCACAGGTCCCTAGACCGTATAACTTGCCGTCGTTTTCTTGTGCTTTAAATGGGTCAAATTGCCATTTATTGTCATCAAAGGGCACAGTATCCGAGTGGCCTGATAGTAGTAGCCCCCCCTCACCACTGCCAATTTTGGCCAGCATATTGTACTTATTTCGCGCATTGGGCACTTGTTGAATATTTATGTGAAAGTTATAGTCCTTAAACCAGCCTGCGAGCAGATCGATAATGGCTCGGTTTGATTGGTCCAAATCTGCACTAAACGCGCTAATCGAGGGAGTATTGATGATATGTGCATAACGTTCTAAAAAAGACAAAGATGGCATAAGCCTCCCTTTAAATAATTATTCAATTTATTTGCATAAATATATAACACATGGCATTCTTACCGCCAACATGATTTAGCCACTTTGCAAATACACTTTTGGTCTAGATTATTTATACATATTATCTTAATTCGGTTTAATTTCGCATATGATTTCAATAACGTCACAATTCGATTCCCTGCCTAGCTTCGCCAGCATGTTGTATCGACGATAAGTCGAGGTCTGTAGCGTTTAGCTCACCCAGACCTTTAGTATTTGCTAAAGGTCTTGGGTGTTTTTTTATTTTTGTCACCTTCATTTAGTAACATTAAGTCACACGACTATTAGAGATATACGTTTTATGATCAAAACTTGTATTGTCGGCGCCAGTGGATATACCGGAGCCGAATTAGCCTCTTTAATTCATCGCCACCCACGCTTTGAATTAAACGCCTTATATGTATCAGCCAAAAGCCAAGATGCTGATAAAAAACTCGGAGACGTACACGGTTATCTGTTTGGGCAAATCAATTTGTCACTGACCCCGTTAACCGACGACGTTTTACATTCGCTTGCTAATGAAATGGACGTGATTTTTTTGGCTACTCCCCACGAAGCAAGTCACGACTGGATGCCAGTACTATCCACAGGCAAAGCCAAAGTATTTGACCTATCAGGGGCATTTAGACTCAAAGACCAACAGGTTTTTGCGGACTATTATGGTTTTGCACATGAGCAAACGGCCAGCTTAGAGCAAGCCGTTTACGGCCTCGCCGATTGGTTTGCACAAGACATTAAAAGCGCCGATATTGTTGCCGTACCAGGTTGCTATCCAACGGCATCACTGAGTGCATTAAAGCCATTACACGAAGCAGGCTTAATCGCTGATGGTCATTTACCTATTATTAATGCTGTGTCTGGTGTGTCTGGTGCTGGGCGCAAAGCGGCCATGGGCAGTAGTTTTTGCGAAGTTAGTCTGCAAGCCTATGGTGTACTAGGTCATCGTCATCAACCAGAAATCAGCGCCTATTTAGGCCGTGAAGTCATATTCACTCCACATTTGGGTAATTTCAAACGGGGAATTTTGGCCACCATCACCGTCAAAGTAAACCCTGGTGTAGACGCAGATGCAGTTGCAAACGCATTCAGTCATGCCTATCACAACCACCCCATAGTGCGTATTCGCGATACTTGGCCTAAATTAGACGACGTAGTAGGCACACCCCACTGCGATTTATTCTGGAAGCTTGATATCCAAAAAGGGTACTTGGTTGTGACCAGTGCCATAGATAACTTACTGAAAGGCGCGGCCTCCCAAGCGGTGCAATGTGCCAACATTCGCTTTGGATTCGAATCACAACTTGGTTTAGTCCACGGGGCGTCAGCATGAATCCGTTAGTCATAAAAGTCGGTGGCGCTTTCATGCAAGCCACCGCCGAAGCGTTACAATTGTTGACGGTAATTAAGCAACTCCAGCAAAGTCGCCCTGTAGCACTCGTACATGGCGGGGGCCCTATGGTTGAGCAGTTATTACAAGCACTGCAATTTACCAGTACTAAAGTAAATGGTTTGCGCGTCACGCCACCTGAGCATATGCCCTATATTACAGGCGCTTTAGCAGGTACAGCCAATAAGCAACTCTGTGCGTTTGCCATTCGCGCCAACACGACACCGGTCGGGTTATGCTTAGCTGATGGCGCCATGACAAGCTGTTCTGTTCTTGATCCCGCCCTTGGTGCAGTGGGCGTAGCGAAAGCAAATTCACCCACTATGTTGAATTTATTGCTCGAGGCGAATATCCTGCCGATTATCAGCTCTATAGGTGCCGATGAAAAAGGCAATTTACTTAATGTAAATGCCGATCAAGCGGCAACAGTTATTGCTCAGCTGTTAAATGCTGACTTGTTGTTGCTGTCGAATGTGCCTGGTGTACTGGATCACAATAAAAACCTGATTAACCAACTTACGGCTCAAGGCATTGCCGAATTAGTTGAGTCAGGCGTGATCATAGATGGAATGCAAGTAAAAGTAGATGCCGCACTCGATGCAGCAACAAGCTTGCAGCGCCCCATCACGATTGCCAGTTGGCAAACACCAGAGCAACTCTTAGGATTGCTGGCGGGTGAATCCGTTGGCACTACCATAATCCCAAATATTTAAGGTACCTCCATGAAAAAGGATCTACTTTCGTTCACTGATTGGTCTGCTAAAGACCTAAGTGCACTCTTGCAACTGGCCATCACGATTAAAAATAATCCAGCTGACTACCGCCAAGCCTTGGCAGGTAAATCAATTGTTGCCTTATTTGAAAAACCATCGCTGCGTACCCGTGTAAGCTTTGATATTGGTATCAACAAACTAGGCGGGCACCTTGTTTATTTGGACAGCCAGTCAAATAAATTAGCGGGCCGTGAAGACGTGAAAGACATGGGTAATAACCTCGCCTGTTGGGCTGACGCTATCGTGGCACGGGTTTTCGCCCATTCAACATTAGAAGAATTAGCTAGTGTAGCCAAAGTTCCTGTCATTAATGCTTTATGTGATATGTACCACCCATGCCAAGCCATGGCCGACTACTTGACCTTAACCGAACGTTTTGGCGATTTGAACAAAGTTAAACTAGCGTATATCGGTGATGGTAATAACGTGACCCATTCCTTGATGATTGTGGGCGTGACTTTAGGTTGCGAAGTGGTTGTCATTACCCCCCCTGGCTATGAAGTTGACCCCGCTATTGTCACGCTTGCTCAGCAAAAAGCCGAGCAAAATGGTGGCAAGCTAGTTATCAGTCATGACGTAGAAGCGGCGAATGGCGCTCATGCGCTTTATACCGACACTTGGATTTCGATGGGTGATGACACCCCGCTTGACACCATCAAGCAATCGTTTGGTAAATATAAAATCGATGAAGCGATGATGCAATCAACCGGTGCACAGTACGTTATGCACTGCCAACCTGCCCATCGCGACTTAGAAATTAGCGGCACCTTGATTGATTCAGAGCAATCTATTTTGATGCAGCAAGCAGAAAACAGAATGCACGCCCAGAATGCCATTTTAGTGCACCTTCTTGGCGGCGCAGCTTAACCCCATTTAACAATTTTAATTTTTAGGTACAGACAATGAGCAAGAAAAACATCAAAAAAGTAGTATTAGCCTATTCAGGTGGTTTGGATACATCAGCCATCATTCCTTGGTTGAAAGAGAACTATGACTGTGAAGTTATCGCCTTCGCGGCAGATGTAGGTCAAGGCGACGAGGAACTAGAAGGTTTACGTGAAAAAGCCATCAAAACCGGCGCCAGCGAATGCTACATAGTGGACTTAAAAGAAGAGTTCGTATCTGACTACATCTACCCCACTATTACCACAGGTGCGGTATACGAAGGTCAGTACCTTCTTGGTACGTCTATGGCACGCCCTATTATCGCCAAAGCACAAGTTGAAATCGCGCGCAAAGTAGGCGCAGATGCACTGTGCCATGGTTGCACTGGTAAAGGTAATGACCAAGTGCGTTTCGAAGGCACCTTTGCTGCACTAGCACCTGAGCTAACCGTTATTGCTCCTTGGCGTGAGTGGGACATGGTATCACGTGAAGATTTATTGGCTTATTTGGCCGAGCGTGACATCAAAACCACGGCGTCAGCCACCAAAATCTACAGCCGTGATGCAAACGCATGGCACATTTCACACGAAGGCGGCGAGCTAGAAGATCCTTGGTGTGAGCCAAGCAAAGAAGTATGGACCATGACCGTCTCTCCTGAAGATGCGCCGAATACACCTGAGCGTGTTGAAGTGAGCTTCGAACATGGTCGCATGGTAAAAGTAAATGGTGAGGCCCTTAGCCCTTACCAGTGCTTAGTTAAATTGAACGAGCTTGCCGGTGCGCACGGCGTAGGCCGTATCGACATCGTCGAGAACCGTTTAGTGGGCATGAAGTCACGAGGCTGTTATGAAACCCCAGGCGGAACAGTCATGCTTGCGGCATATAAAGCCCTTGAAAGCCTAGTGTTAGACAAAGCTGCGCTTAAGTACCGTGAGCAAATCGGTTTAGAGTTCTCACATGTCATGTATGACGGGCGATGGTTCACCCCGCTAAATGATGCGCTGCTTGCTGGTGCAGCAAGCTTTGCAGACCAAGTAACAGGTGACATAGTCGTTAAACTTTACAAAGGCCAAGCAACGGTAACCCAGCGCCGTTCACCAAACAGCTTGTACTCTGAAGATTTCGCTACCTTTGGTGCTGATGATGTTTACGACCAAAGCCATGCTGAAGGCTTTATTCGCCTTTACAGTTTGTCTAGCCGTATCAGCGCGCTTAACAAAAAAGGCATTCCATTCAAAAACACAGGTATTGAATAATGAGCTTGTGGGGCGGACGTTTTCAAGACGGCAGCAGTGCGATGTTTCGCACTGTTAACGACTCTCTGCCATTCGACAGAGTCTTAGCAAGCCAAGATATTCGCGGCTCAATTGCATGGGCACGCGCCATTGCAAAAGCAGGGGTACTGAGCCAAGACGAGCACCAGCAGCTTGAAGAAGCCCTTAAAGCCTTGTTGGTAAAAGCGGATGCCGGTGAGTTAGATTTTGACGCCAGCAGTGAAGAAGACATTCACAGCTTTGTGGAAGCAACCTTAATCGAGCAACTTGGTGATGTAGCGCGCAAGCTACACACAGGCCGCAGCCGTAACGACCAAGTTGCCACAGATTTTCGTTTATGGACCCGTGAACACGTTGAGCTATTAGTGGAAGATGTTGAAGCTGTCATTGCTTCATTAGTGGGTAACGCTGACGTCAATCAAGATGTTATTTTACCTGGCTACACCCATTTGCAGCGTGCTCAACCAGTACGTTACCCGCACTGGTGCTTGGCCTATGTTGAAATGCTAAAACGCGACTTGAGTCGTCTACATGACTTAAAAGCACGTTTGAACCAATGCCCTCTGGGCAGCGGTGCGCTCGCTGGCACAACCTACCCTATCGACCGTCAAGCGATTGCCGAAGAGCTTGGTTTTGACAGCCCGTGCATCAATAGTCTGGACGCGGTATCCGATCGTGATTACGTACTAGAGCTTCTTTTTGTCGCCAGTACCAGCATGATGCATTTGTCGCGTATGGCTGAGGATTTAATTTTCTATAACTCAGGCGAAGCCGGTTTCATTCAATTAGGCGATGCCGTTACTTCTGGCTCATCATTGATGCCTCAGAAGAAGAACCCTGACGCATTAGAGCTTATGCGCGGTAAATGCGGTCGCGTATTTGGTAGCTTACAAGCCTTGCTTGTGACTATGAAAGGCCTGCCCCTTGCCTATAACAAAGACATGCAAGAAGACAAAGAAGGCTTATTCGATGCGACGAATCAGTGGCACATCTGTTTGCGCATAGCCTGTGAAGTGGTTGACAGTATCAAGCTTGATAGCGAGCGCTGCGCGAAAGCCGCCCGTGAGGGTTATGCCAATGCGACTGAGCTTGCTGATTACCTCGTCGATAAAGGTATTCCGTTTAGAACCGCCCACGATATTTCTGGCCGGGTCGTGTTGGATGCCCTCGAAAAGAAAAAAGCTATCGAAGAGCTCACCATCACTGAACTTAAAGTTTACTCAGACGTGATAGAAGAGGATGTATATCCTGTTCTACAACTTGAATACTTGGTCAACAAGCGTGACATATTAGGTGGAACGGGCATAAAGCCTGTGTTGGCTGCGCTTGAAAATGCCAAAGCGTCTTTCATAAAATAGCGGTGTAAGCGTAAGGAAAACACGTGGTACTTTCACACAACGACAGCGTAAAGCTATTTCGCAACTCGGCGCCTTACATCAATGCTCACAGGGGTAAAACCTTTGTATTGATGTTCGGCGGTGAGGCAGTTGAAGATGCAAACTTTGCCAACATTATTCAAGATATCGCCCTGCTCAACAGCTTAGGTGTGCGCTTAATTTTGGTACATGGCGCGCGTCCGCAGATTGATCAACGCGCCATTTGGCGTAAAGTCGAACCGCGTTTTTCAGAAGACGTGCGGATCACAGATAAGCAAACCCTTGAATGCGTGAAAGATGCTGCGGGCTCTGTGCGATCACAAATTGAAGCCTTGCTCACTATGGGCTTGGCGAACTCGCCTATGCATGGTGCGCAAATTCGTGTGTGCTCTGGCAACTTAGTGGTGGCCATGCCTATTGGCGTGCGCAACGGCGTGGACTTTGAGCATACGGGTTTAGTACGTCGGGTGGATGTAACAGGCATAAACGATCACCTCGACGATGGCTCAATTGTACTACTGCCGCCTATGGGCTATTCCCCCACGGGTGAAGTATTTAACTTAAGCCACGAAGATGTAGCAACTAACGCAGTTAAAGCTTTGAAAGCTGATAAGCTGATTATCTTTACGGAAAATGATGGTCTGGTGGATGAAACAGGGCGTTTGCTGCGTAATATTCAACTCAACTCTTTGTACCCTATGCTTGAGCAAGCACATTTACAGCAAGAAAAGCACAGCATTCAAACGATTATCGACAGTCTTGAGGCAGGTGTCAGCCGTTGCCATTGTGTGAGTTACGGTCAAGACGGCGCGCTATTGCAAGAGCTTTTCACTCGAGACGGTGCCGGCTCACTTATCTCTCAAAGCTATTATGAGCAAATACGTACGGCAACCATCGAAGATGTGGGAGGTATTCTAAACCTCATCAATCCGCTAGAAGAAAAAGGGATCTTGGTGAAGCGCTCCCGTGAAATACTAGAGCGTGAAATCGAACAATTTACCATCATTGAACGTGACGGCATGACCATCGCCTGTGCGGCACTGTACCCTTATTTAGAGGAGCAATGCGGCGAGCTAGCGTGCGTAGCAACGCATACTGACTACCGTGGCGGGAATCGTGGTGAGCGCCTTTTAAGCGCTATTTGTGAGCAAGCAAAGTTACAGGGGTTAACCTCAATATTTTGCTTAACCACAGTGACCTCTCACTGGTTTCAGGAACAAGGCTTCGTGCGAGCCACACTAGATGATTTACCAGCCAAAAAGAAACAACTATACAATTTTCAGCGTAACTCAAAAGTCTTTGTGTTAACGCTGTAATCCACGCTAAAAATGTATCCACATAAACAGCTTCCTTCGAAGCTGTTTTGCTATTTCTCGCTTTATTTAGGACTAATATGACAATTCAAGATCTGATCACCCAAGTACGCTCCCAACCACAAAGTGTTGAATTCAGCCAAGTGATTAATGCGATACAACAACATTACCAATACACAGCAACCGCTTTCACAAATGGTGACGTGGTAAATGAAAAAGGCAGCAATGAAGGTTCATGCAAGATTTTTTACTTTGCTCAACTCAATCAATTAACGGAGTCTGAAACATTGCATTTATTTGGTACCTTCTACCGTAAAGATGTATTGCAGCACCCTAAGGCCAATGATCACGGTAATATAAGAAATTTTATGAATACAGGTTGGCGGGGAATTAAATTCGAGTCCGCTGCGCTGGCTCCATTAAAAGCATAAGTATCGCTGAACTTGTTACACTTAGCGCACGACGACATGATTGTTGAAAAAACATGAAAGAGTGTACCCAGTGCGGAAAGTGTTGCACCCAATACGGCGACGGCGGCTTGTCAGTGACCGACAGCGAAATCGATATGTGGGAGCTGTTTCGACCCGATATCGCTCAGTACGTTAAAAAAGGCTTGATTTGGGCTAGCCCAGACACGGGCAAGTTGCTGAACCATTGCCCCTTCTTACGCGTCGTGCCTGCAGACAAAACTGTTGCGAACAGCAAAGATATATACACTTGTGATATCTATTTCGATCGTCCTGATGATTGTCGGTATTACCCGGTCACCGTAAAGCAAATGATCAACGACGAATGTGAAATGCTGGAAGAGAACGACTTAGATGATCCTGTAAAGGCCCAGAGAGAGCTCGATATATTGATGAAAGACAGCCGCCCAGCATTTGATAAATAACTATTAGGGCCGACCGCCAGACACAAAAAAGGCCACTTTAGTGGCCTTTTTAATCATCTAAACGATGAAATTAGATACCGGCTGCACCAGCAACGGCTTGTTTAGCCAGCTCAGTAATACGATCCCAATCACCCGCTTCAACAGCATCGTCAGGTGCTAACCAAGAGCCGCCTGCACAACGCACGTTAGGCAAGGATAAATACTCAAGGTAGTTAGTTGGGCTTATGCCACCTGTTGGGCAAAATGCGATGTCAGGGAATGGTCCACCGATTGCTTTAATCGCTTTAACGCCACCTGAGGCTTCAGCTGGGAAGAATTTAAAGTGGGTATAACCAAAATCAATTCCGCGCATTAATTCAGAAATAGAAGAGATGCCAGGAATTAGTGCGATGCCGCCCTTATTACCTGCATCCAATAGGTCAGATGTCATGCCTGGGCTAATAGCGAACATAGCACCCGCCGCTTCCACTTCGGCTAATTGCTTAGCATTAGTCACAGTACCTGCACCTATGATGGCGTCTGGCACTTCAGTAGCGATAGCTTTGATTACGTCTAGTGCCGCTTCTGTGCGTAAAGTCACTTCTAGTACACGAATACCGCCAGCAATTAATGCTTTAGCAAGAGGGACCGCATGCTTTACATCTTTGATCACCAATACCGGAACCACTGGTCCTTGACTGAATACATCTTGAGACGAAACTTTCCAATTTTTTGTCATTGTAGTTAACCTTTATAATGCTGTTGTAGGTATGCCATCGCACCAATCAAACCGTGATCGGGCTCGGTAATAATGTATGTAGGTATGCCAGCTACGTAATGACGAAACCGGCCTTTTGCTTCAAAGCGTGCGCGAAATTCACTTTGTTGGATAAACTCAACAAATCGAGAGGCGATCCCGCCACCGATATAAACACCGCCGCGCGTACATAAGTTAAGGGCTAAGTTGCCAGCGAAACTTCCCATAATGCGACAGAACTGTTCTAGTGTTTCACGGCACAGTGAACAACTATTATCAATTGCTCTAGAGGTTATATCCGCTGCGTCGCTATACTCTGACGGCACATTTTTGGCCGCAGCCAACCCCTCGTAAATATGAACAATCCCTCGTCCTGACATCACTTCTTCTGCTGAGGCATGACCTAGCTTTTTGGTCAAAAAGCGCAGAATCGCGATGTCATTTTCGTCGACAGCTGAAAAATCAACGTGTCCACCTTCCCCATCAAGTGCTTTCCATTTGCCATCGGTACACGTTAGGTGTTCCACACCTAAGCCAGTACCGGGCCCAAACACCGCTATATTGGCACAAGGCATTGCTGCGCCTTGTCCAATTTGCACTTTTTGGTCCTCGCCTAACAAAGGCAGAGAATGGGCCACTGAGGTGAAGTCATTGATCACGCCCAACCAACTCAGACCCAAATCAGCCTGCACTTCTTTAATAGAAAAAGCCCAATAGTGATTAGTCATTTTGACGTGGTCACCTTCAACAGGACAGGCAATGGCCAAACAACCAGCAGCAAACTGAGTTGCCGGAAACTCTGAAAAATACTGCTTTATTGCGTCATTTAAAGTGGCAAAATCAGCACACAAGTATTTGCGAATGTCAGCGATTTTTCCGTTAACTACCTGCGCCAAACGAATATTAGTGCCACCAATATCCGCAACAAAATTAGTTGTCACGATCAATCATCCTGTCCGACAAAAAGAGAACAAGCACCTTGCTCGGCGCCAGTTAACGTTGAGCGCATACCGGCAAACATTTCGCGGCCCATACCCACCTGGTGAGAGGCAACGTCGGTCACTCTTGCTTCACGAGCAGACAATTCAGCCTCGTCTACGTGCAATGTCATATGGCCAGTTTCTGTATCCAGTTCGATTATATCGCCGCTGTTTACCTTAGCGATTAAGCCACCTTTTACCGCTTCAGGTGTTAAGTGAATTGCGGCTGGCACTTTGCCTGAAGCACCTGACATTCGACCGTCAGTCACTAGAGCAACTTTATAACCTTTGTCTTGCAGTACACCAAGAGGAGGCGTAAGACTGTGAAGCTCTGGCATACCAATGGCTGAAGGCCCTTGGAAGCGCACAACAACGATGCAATCTTTGTTTAAATCACCGGCTTTGAACGCCGCCGCGAGTTCGAATTGATCTTCAAACACAACTGCAGGGGCTTTGATTTTGCAATGAGGTTCACGCAGGGCTGAGGTTTTCATTACCGCACGACCTAGGTTACCGGTTAATACCGATAAACCGCCATCTGGCTTAAATGGCTTTTCAACACTGGCGACCACTTCTTTATCGAATGACTCAGTAGGGCCATCGCGCCAAACCAGTTCACCATTTTCAAGCATTGGCTCTTGGGTGTAACGCTCAAGGCCATCGCCACAGATAGTTTTCACATCGTTGTGTAACAAGCCTGCATTTAATAATTCTCTGAACAACAACGCCATACCACCAGCTGCGGTGAAGTGGTTAATATCAGCAGAGCCATTGGGATAAATGCGGGTGAGCAAAGGAACAGCATCTGAAATATCGGAGAAGTCATCCCAGTTAATGGTATAACCGGCCGCTTTTGCGACGGCAACCAAGTGCATAGTGTGATTAGTTGAGCCACCGGTAGCCAGTAACGCAACTAAACCATTGACGATAGCTTTCGCATCAACAATGTGACCGATTGGGCGGTAATCTTCACCTAAGTCAGTGATACGTGTCACTTGACGTGCAGCTGCATCGGTTAAGGCTTCACGCAGTGGTGTGCCTGGGTTAACGAACGATGAGCCGGGTAAATGCAAGCCCATAGTCTCAACGACCAATTGGTTACTGTTGGCCGTACCGTAAAAAGTACAAGTGCCCGCAGAGTGATAAGATTGAGACTCAGCCTCAAGCAATTCTTCGCGGCCCACTTTACCCTCGGCGTACATTTGACGCACTCGAGCTTTTTCTTTATTTGGAATACCTGATGGCATAGGACCAGCGGGGACAAAAATGGTCGGTAAATGACCGAAGCTTAATCCACCGATCAATAATCCAGGTACGATTTTGTCACATATACCTAGCATCAAGGTGCCGTCAAACATGTTATGCGACAATGCCACCGCGGTTGACATGGCAATCACGTCTCGGCTCATTAGGCTTAAATCCATGCCAGCGTTACCTTGGGTAACGCCATCACACATTGCAGGTACGCCACCGGCAAACTGTGCCACGCTGCCTACTTGCTGAATAGCCTTCTTAAGAATTTCTGGGTAATCGTGATAAGGCTGATGTGCAGATAACATGTCGTTGTACGATGAAATAATCGCAATGTTCGACTTTGTCATGCTGCGCAAGTCTGCCTTGTCTTCAGCGCCGCATGCTGCAAAACCGTGCGCTAAGTTACCGCACGACAATGTGCCACGATGTGGGCCCTGTAAACGTGCTTTTTCAATTTTGTCTAAATACGCTTTGCGCGAGCCTTGGCTGCGCTCAATGATACGTTGGGTGACTTCTTGAATGATGGAATTCATATCTTTCTCCTAGGGAGCCCACATTAATTCAACGTCGGCGTTGTTGATCACCGCGCGAATGGGCATTTCGTGCTCGTCGCCACCTTTTATCGCTTTGTCCAGTACCTGTTTTTTACTGTCCCCTGTTAAATGCAAAAATATATTCTTACTGTTCAACAGTGCGGGTAAGGTCAACGACATGCGTTGGTTTGGAGCGGTCGTGGGTTGTACAGCGATGTACGTACGACGCGCGCCTTGGTCTAAACCTTGATGAATTTGCTCCGAACAAGGGAACAGCGAAGCGGTGTGACCGTCTTCACCCATACCTAGGATCAACACATCAAAAGGAGTATGTAATTTGGCAAGATTCGCAGTGCAGGTTTCAACTGCATCTTTAGCATCTTCGTGCTCGGTTTTAAGACCAACGAAATTGGCGGCTGCTGCATTATTTTGCAGCAACTCACGACGCAGCATTTTTTCGTTGCTTGCGTCATCGTCTGTCTCTACCCAGCGCTCATCGGCTAGGCTGATGTCCACCTTGCTCCAGTCGAGCTCAACTTTTGATAATGAGTTGAACAACGCTTTAGGCGTTCGCCCACCAGAAACAACCAAGCTCGCTCGGCCATTCTCACTGATGCCATCTTTCAAAATATCGACTATACGCTGTGCGAATGTAAAATTGAGTTCATCAGTTGATTGAAAATTATTTTCAGTTAATGACATATCATTTCTTTCCTATTCTGCTCTCGTACCATGCTCGGTTTTCGCGAGCCAGTAGAGCAATTGACGCCACGGGCCCCCAAGTACCGGCTTGATAAGGCTCGGGCGGCTCATTGGTGTGTTTCCAAGCATCGATAATGCCGTCAACCCACTTCCAAGCAAATTCGACTTCATCACGGCTAACAAACAAGGCTTGATTACCCAACATCACTTCAAGTAGTAACTTTTCGTAGGCATCAGCAATACGATCATCTTGGAACGCTTCAGAGAAGCTCAAGTTCAAGCGTGATTTTTGCAAATCCATGCCGCTAGTCCCTGTTAAACCAGGTACTTTATTCATTACTGTCACTTCGACGCCTTCATCCGGCTGCAAGCGAATTGTGAGCTTGTTCGGTGGCAACTGTGCGAAGCTGTCTTCAAATAAGTTGTGAGGCTGGCGTTTAAAATAAATAACCACTTCACTGGTTTTGTTTGGCAAACGTTTACCCGTACGTAAATAGAACGGTACACCGGCCCAACGCCAGTTATCAATATCCACATTAAGGGCCACAAAGGTTTCAGTTTCACTACGTGGATTTGCATCTGGCTCATCTAAGTAACCAGGTACTTCTTTACCCTTCACAAAACCACCAATGTACTGGCCGCGAACACTTTTCTGGTTAATGTTGGTTGAGTTGATGGGGCGTAACGCTTTTAATACTTTTAATTTTTCGCCACGAATACTGTCAGCATCCAAGGTTGTTGGGGGCTCCATGGCAATTAATGTCAAAATTTGCAACAAGTGGTTTTGCACCATGTCGCGCATTTGACCTGCGGTATCGAAATATCCCCAACGACCTTCAATCCCCACAGATTCAGCCACACTGATCTGTACATGATCGATACTGTTGTGATCCCAATTGGTAGCGAAAATAGAGTTCGCAAAACGTAGCGCAATCAGGTTTAAAACTGTTTCTTTACCTAAATAGTGATCGATACGATAAATTTGTGATTCATCGAAAAACTCAGCAACCTGATCGTTAATTACCTTAGACGATGCTAAGTCATGGCCAATCGGCTTTTCGAGAACGACGCGCATGCTTTTGTCAATAACATTTGCTGCTTTGAGCCCACGGCAAATATCACCGAAGATTGAAGGAGGCGTAGCGAAGTAGCAGACCATAGTGCGCGAGGCATCAACATGCTCACTGAATACGCTGTAACTTTCTGCGTTCTTCATATCGACGCACACATAGTCTAACTTAGCGGAGAAACGCTGCCATGTTTCTTCACAAAGGGTCTCGCCGCTGAATTGTTCAATATTTTCTTTTACAAGTGCGACGTAGTCTTGCAAGCTGATGTCGTCTCGGGCTACCCCTAAGATCGATGTTTCAGCGTGCATGAGTTCTGCTTTCTCTAACTGGTAAAGCGACGGAAGTAATTTGCGGCGAGCTAAGTCACCTTTAGTACCAAATAGAACAAAGTCGCACGGGGCGGATGAATTATCTAACGTCATTGTGTTTAACCTGCTAATTAATAAAACTGCGTGATTGGAATTGGGCTAATAATAACACTTCAATCATGACTTATCTTTGCCCACAGTTAACAACAAATGTTGTAATTTTACAACGTTTGTTAAGAAAAGGCGACGCTTTCTGCGCCTTCCCTGCCGTAAAAACCGAGTATTTAGCTGATTTTTGTTAAAAAGTTACAAGAAGGTTACCAAGTTTGCTGTCGACAATGCTATTCTTGTGCCTACTTCATGATTTTAGTTAAAAATTCTGTGGGCATATGAATATTCTTGAAAAAATAACTCAACATAAATTAGCGTTCAGTAAGTCAGAACGTAAGGTCGCCGAAGTCATTTTGGCCAACCCTCAAGTCGCTATCCATAGCAGCATCGCCACCTTGGCTAAGATGTCTGATGTCAGCGAGCCCACTGTTAACCGTTTTTGCAGACGCTTAGATACCAAAGGGTATCCTGATTTTAAATTACACCTAGCCCAAAGCCTCGCGAATGGCACACCCTACGTTAATCGCCATGTGGAAGAAGATGACGGCCCTGAGGAATACACCAAAAAGATTTTCGAATCGACTATGGCCTCACTCGAGGTTGCCCGCCAATCGGTTGATATCAATACCATTAACAGAGTGGTAGATTTGTTGACTCAGGCGCAAAAAATTTCCTTCTTTGGCCTAGGCGCCTCAGCGTCGGTCGCTCATGATGCCCTTAACAAGTTCTTTCGTTTCAATGTACCCGTTGTCTATTTCGAAGATATTTTGATGCAACGTATGAGTTGCATGAACTCATCTGAAGACGACGTAGTTGTGCTTATCTCTCACACTGGTCGCACAAAAAGCTTGGTGGAAGTGGCGCAAATCGCCCGCAGTAACGACGCGACAGTAGTAGGTATTACCTCGCAAAATAGTCCGCTGGCGAAAGAGTGTAATTTAGTTTTGTCATTAGAAGTGCCTGAAGATACAGACATGTATATGCCTATGGCATCACGTATTGCCCAGCTAACCTTGATTGATATATTAGCGACGGGCTTTACTCTACGACGAGGCACTAAATTCCGCGAGAACCTGAAGCGAGTTAAAGATACCTTGCGAGGCTCTCGCTACGATAAACGCAACGAGCAGTAGGTAAATTTTACAAAAAAGGCGCTTAAATAACGCTGATTGGTCTGACCTCAGCCCATTTGGCGCGCTTTAATAGCTTTTTTTGTTAAAAAATTTCACAATAATGACTTATTAATCTAATATTTTCGTAATTAAATTACGAAACAGTAATTAATCTGTCAGATTCACTTGCTATAATCACACGCTGATAGCCATAAGATTAATGCCAAATTTGATGATTCGCGACTGAGTGTGTTATCTGGTCTATCGTTAATCTGCTGACACAAAATTGTTATACCCGTACGCAATATTTATTACCTGCATTCCTGAAACAGTATGCGCCACAACCAGAGCAAATTACCTATGTTAAGACGAACCAAAATTTTAGCTACATTGGGCCCAGCAACAGACACAGTTGAACAAATTGAGGGCATAGTTCAAGCCGGAGTGAACGTTGTTCGCATGAACTTCTCTCACGGCACGGCACAGGACCACATTGACCGTGCGGATAAAGTGCGTCAGGTAGCAAAAAAACTTGGCAAATACATCGCTATCTTGGGTGACTTGCAAGGCCCTAAAATCCGCGTAGCTAAATTTAAAGATGGTTCAATCATTCTTGCCTTAGGTGACAAGTTTGTTCTTGATGCCGACATGGGTCGTGATGAAGGCGACCAAAAAGCTGTAGGTATCGATTACAAGGCACTGCCTAAAGACGTGAACACGGGCGACATTCTATTACTAGATGACGGCCGCATTCAGCTTAAAGTAATGGAAGTACAAGGTAATAAAGTTCATACAGAAGTCACTGTTGCAGGTAAATTATCGAACAACAAAGGGATTAACCGTTTAGGTGGTGGCCTTTCAGCGGAAGCATTAACTGAGAAAGACAAAGAAGACATCAAGACAGCCGCAATTATCGGCGTTGATTACTTAGCCGTATCTTTTCCCCGTTCAGGCGATGATTTACGTTATGCACGCCAGCTAGCTGAAAAAGCAGGTTGTCACGCAATGATTTGCGCCAAAGTGGAACGCGCTGAAGCCGTTGCGACTGACGAAGCCATTGACGACATCATTGAAGCGTCAGACGCGGTCATGGTTGCTCGTGGTGACCTAGGTGTAGAGATTGGAGATGCTGAGCTAGTTGGTGTACAGAAGAAATTGATTGCCCGTTCACGTCAGCTAAACAAAGTGGTTATCACCGCGACCCAAATGATGGAGTCAATGATCACCAGCCCTATGCCTACTCGTGCTGAAGTCATGGATGTGGCTAACGCGGTTTTAGATGGTACAGATGCTGTAATGCTATCGGCTGAAACCGCTGCCGGTGATTTTCCAGTAGAGACTGTGGCAGCGATGGCACGTGTTTGTGTAGGTGCAGAAACCCACCCAAGCGTTAAGATTTCTAAGCACCGCATGGACGAAAGCTTTGTCTCTGTGAGCGAAACATTAGCATTGAGTGCTGTATACGCCGCAAACCATTTAAGCACGGTGAAAGCCATTGTTGCCTTAACAGAAAGTGGTAGCACACCGCGTTTGATGTCTCGCATCACGACTTCATTGCCGATTTATGCTTTGTCACGTCATGAGTCAACGTTAAATATCATGGCGCTCTACCGCGGTGTGAAGCCGGTATTCTTCGACTCTCGTGGCAGCAGCCCGGGCGAGTTAACCAAAGACGTGGTTGCTATAATGAAAGAAAAAGGCATGCTGGAGACCGGCGATCTTTTCATCATGACTTACGGTGATACCATGGAAACCGTAGGCGGCACTAATGCGTGTAAGATCGTTGCGGTTAGCTAAGCAGCTCTAACAGCCCTAGCTGCAATTCGAATTTAAAGCCGGAACGAATACTCTTTGTTCCGGCTTTTTTATGTCTTTTTATTTAGCTAAACATGAAGTCGACCTGCGGCAAGCATTCAAAACCAGGCTTGGCAAATAAATAGCCTTGCTGTAAATCTATGCCTGCCTCGAGTAACCAATTTGATTCACTGACCGTTTCAATACCTTCCGCGAGAGGCTCTATATTCAAATCTCGAAACATATTCACACTGTGCCGAACAATAGATTGGCGAACAGTATCGCTGTCAATACCGCGAATTAAGCCCATGTCCAGTTTGACTATGTTGGTCTGAAAATTTGCCAACAAACCTAAACCTGAATACCCCTCTCCAAAATCGTCAATAGCCGTGATAAATCCTTGCTCACGATAATATTCGACAATACCTTTAACATGCTGGGTGTCACTTATTTTTTCACCTTCAGTAAACTCAAACATAATTTTATTGGTGGGAAAACCATAACGCGTTGCTGCATCCAAAGTGGTACGGATACAACGTTGTGGCTTATAAACGGCATTAGGCAAAAAGTTGATACTAAGAATTGACGTTATACCAAGTTTCGCTGCTAAGGCGATGGCCTTAACGCGGCATTGTTGATCGAACAAATAGAGATTGTCCTGATTGACTTGGCTTATTACAGAAAAAGCAGATTCATTGTTAAGGCCACGCACTAGGGCTTCATATCCAAATACCTCGCGTAACTTAAGATTAACGATGGGCTGAAAAGCCATGGTGAAATCAAACCCTAAGTCCCCTGCATCAACACATTGTCTACAAAACGATTTATCTGCAAGTGTTGATCCCTCTTCCATACTCCCCCCTTGAATCAATTAATATATTGATAGGCTAACGCTTAAAAACGCCTTCTACAACTGCAACATTTCACAATCCCCTTAGCAAGTTGATTAACACGAAGGCCGCTCATGATTAATAACACCCACCTTATATCAAGAGTATTTTTTTTGCCTTAAATTATTGCAAAATCAATATGGTGTCGCTTAGGATAGAAATTGTCACTAGGGTAATTAATGCCACATACCCGCCAAGAATGAAGTGTTCTTACTTCTTATTTAAAACACTAAAAAATATAATTAATCCAGGAACATACATGAAATTTAATCACTTAAAACTCACTGTGGTAGCTGTTGCTGTCGCATCCAGTTTGCAGATTCATGCTCAAAGCAAGCCCGACCAAAGCATTGAAAGAGTAGAAGTAACAGGCTCGCATATTCGCCGCGGCGACTTAGAAGGCCCTTCTCCTGTCACGTCCTTGTCCGCTGAGGACATATCTAAAACAGGCGTCACTGATTTAATTGGGTTGTTTACTAAGTTACCCATTGCTGGCCAAGGCACATTTTCAACCCAAGGAAACAGTAGTGACGGCACAGGCAATGGCGGCTCTAGTGTTTCGCTGCGCGGCTTAGGCGCAGATTCAACCCTGATTCTGGTTAACGGTCGACGCGTCTCAGTATCGCCGTTTGCCAACTCGATCGATACCGCCTTTGTAGATATCAATAACATACCCTTGTCAGCCATTAAGCGGGTAGATATTTTAAAAGACGGAGCCTCAGCAACCTATGGCTCTGACGCTATTGCTGGGGTTATCAACATCATCATGAAAGACGATTTCGACGGATTAGAGTTGTCTGGAAAATACGGTGATACCGCCGATGGAGGTGGAGCGGAATCAAACGCAAGTTTACTGTTTGGCACCAGCTCTGAAAAGTCTAGCCACACCTTTGTGTTAGATTATTTTGATCGTGAAGAAATACTTTATGCGGACCGTGATTACGCAAGCTCGTCTAATCAGACAGCCCTTAGACCAAATGATCCCTACGCTACGGATTTTAGAAGCTCAGCTGGCTACCCAGGGACCATCGCCCTTGCCTCAGACTCCACAGTTCGTCTACCTGACACGTTTGGCAATGATGTTTGCCCAGCTGACCAAATAGTAGGGGATTTATGTCGTTATGATTACGCCCCTTTTAGTTCGTCTATACCGGCATCAGAGCGTGTTAGCTTTATGTACATGGGTAAGTTTGAGATCAATGACGATGTTCGCGCATTTATCGACTTAAACGGGCAAAACTCAAAAAGCACAATCCGTGGCGCCGGCAGCCCAAGTTTCAACGAGTTGTTTATGTCAGGGGATAATATCAATCATCCTTTTGCTGACGACCCTACTCATCCGTTTTATCAACAAGATTTAACCATGCGCCGTCGAACAGTCGAAATAGGTAACCGAGAAAAACGTGTTGATTCTGATTATTATCGCGCGGTAATGGGTCTTGAAGGTGGGTTCGATGACTGGGATTGGGAAGTCGCCTACAGCTACATTAAAAGCGATTCAATTGAAAGGGGTGTCAATGGCTTTCCTAATTCGCGACGTACCCAAGAAGCCATAGACAGTGGTTTATGGAACCCGTTTGAGCCTTCAAGCAATTCCCAAGAAGCACTTGATTTCATTGAAACCCAAACGACCCGCTATGGTAAGTCCACCAGTAAATCGTTTGATGCTCAGGTGTCGGGTCCGCTCATGAGTATGTCAGCCGGCGAATTGATGTTGGCGGTTGGCGCCGAATATCGCGAGCAAGAGATCAGTGATAACCCAGATGATCAATTTCTAAGAGGCGAAGTGTTTGGCACTGAAGCAACACAGGCCAACGGCGAGCGCGACAACACAGCTGTATTCGCTGAACTTGCCATTCCCGTTACAGAAACCTTCAATATTCAGTTAGCCGTGCGCCACGAAGATTATAGTGATTTTGGCACAACGACTGATCCCAAAGTTGCTTTTATCTGGACGCCCATGGATGAGCTGTCTATTCGAGGCTCTTATGGCACCGCATTCCGCGCCCCTTCGTTACATCAAATTGGGCTGGGCAGCACGGATGAGTCACCTAACTTAGTCGATAATGTTCGTTGTGACGCAGTGGGCAATGTCAACAAGGCCTGTGAGCCACAAGAATACACAGCAGTGTTAACAGGCAACCCGGACCTTGGCCCCGAAGAGTCAGAAAGCTATAACTTTGGTGTTATTTATGAAATTACCCAAAACATTGATTTCTCTTTAGATTACTACAACTATGACATTGAGAATGTGATCAATAAAGACACTCAATTTAAGTTCACTACACAAGGGAATAACCCAGATGTGGTGGAACGTTTGCCGTCTAACATTGTAGGCGATCCAGGGGAAGTAGTGCGTATCTTCGACCAGTTCGAAAATTTAGGTAATATCAAAACCTCAGGTCTTGATCTTGATTTAGGCTATAAAACCGAAACCTCATTAGGTGACTTCAAAATCAACTACATATTAAATTATGTATTGAACTACGAAGATATTCGCACCGGGGGCCGTATTGATACCCAAGAAGGTCAGTTTGAACAACCCGAAGTGCGCTGGACGACAGCCGCGTCTTGGGTGAAAGACGATTGGAGTGCAAATGTCGCGGTTAACTATATTGGTGAATTTGAACAAGATGCCTCAGTTCGGGTGCAATCCGACGGCACAATATTGCCTGATATTGATTCTATGATCACAGTGGACACCACCGTTAATTTCAGCGGTATAGAGAATACAATATTAACCCTTGGGGCAACTAACCTGTTCAATGAAGAGCCGCCCTTTAGCTATCACGATTACATGGGGCATGTAGTGGGCACCCATAACTCACAAGGTCGCTTCATGTACGTACAAGCAACTTATAAGTTCTAATTTAACTGGAGTATTCACTCGCTATCAGCGTGTTTGTTGATAGCGAGTTCTTATCAAAGTCCTTTAGTACTCTTATAACCCCCTCCTCTTCAAACGCATACCTGACCATTATCCTAAGTTGAGGGACAATTCGTTTTCGCTATAGTTAGGCATCAATCAAATAAAGTGAAGCCACCAGCATCTGGTTTTACTATTAGCTCATCTACACTGACAAGAGAATAATAAAATGAGCACAAATAAAGAATTCGATATCGTCGTTTATGGCGCTTCAGGCTTCACAGGCCGACTTGTAGCGGAATACCTGGCTAAGCAATATAAAGATGACAAGAGCTTTACATGGGCCATGGCTGGTCGTAGCGCTGATAAGCTAGCTCAAGTACGAGATGAAATAGGCGCGCCAAAAGATATCCCTCTGGTTGTGGCTGACGCCGAAGATGCAGGCTCCATGCAAGCGATGCTGGATAACACGCGCTTAATATTGACCACCGTTGGTCCTTATCAGTTGTACGGCTCTGAACTTGTCGCAATGTGTGCTCAATCGGGTGTTGATTACGTTGATTTGTGCGGTGAACCAGTATGGATGCGCCACATGATTGATGCGAACGAAGCAGCAGCCAAAGAAAGCGGTGCACGCATCGTCTTCTCATGTGGCTTCGATTCCATTCCATTTGATCTTGGCGTATACCACTTGCAGCAATTGGCCAAAGAAAAGTTTGGCCATACCTTTAATCGAGTTAAAGGTCGCGTTAAGAAAATGCAAGGCACTTTCTCTGGCGGCACAGCGGCAAGTTTGAAAGCAACATTGGCCGCGGCTAAGCAAGATCCTAAACAATTCCAACTACTGCTAAATCCGTTCTCTTTGACCCCAGGGTTTGCAGGTACCGAACAACCAGCAGGTGATAAACCTTATTTTGAAGAGTCACTCAATACTTGGGTCACTCCTTTTATCATGGCCGCAATCAACACCCGTAACGTGCATCGCAGCAACATGTTACTTAGCCACCAATACGGCAGCGATTTTGTTTATGACGAAATGTTGATGACAGGCCCAGGCGAGAAAGGCGAAAGCATTGCTAAAGCAGTTGCTAGCGACAAAGGCATGATGAAAGACGGTGGCCCTAAACCCGGCGAAGGCCCAAGCAAAGAAGAGCGCGAAAATGGCTTTTACGAAGTCTTATTTGTGGGCAATGATCAAGAGGGTCAAAACCTAACGGTCAGTGTCGGAGCAACCCTTGACCCTGGTTATGGCTCTACGTCACGCATGATAACCGAAGCGGCGCTTTGTCTTATTAAAGATGCCAGCGATACTCCAGGGGGTATTTTAACACCAGCATCTGCTATGGGTGACAAGCTCATTACGCGTTTAGTAAATAATGCAGGCCTAACGTTTAAGCAACTGTAAAAATCGACAGTTAGAAAATCAAAAGCCCAAGCAATGCTCGGGCTTTTTGGTAATTGAATTGTTCGTTAACATAACGAAAAAAGTGGTTTAGTATTCCCACCAAGATTGCTGCCACCACTCCAAAAATTCTTCGAAGTCGATTGAGCCATCGTTGTTCTTATCAATCAAACCAAAACCTTCTTCAACATGACTAGCCTTGGTTTTTGGCGATATGATAGTTAACAATTCAATGAATTCCGTTAGGCCTATTTCGCCATTTTTATCTGTATCAAAATAATCAAATTCTTTGCGAATTTCAGCGACCTTTTCTGGCGCTAATGTCTCTTGATCTGCCATGTTTAAACCACATTAATTAAGTTAAGGTGAGTGTACCCTTTCATATAACCAAATGTCTACGCCGACAAGTAAAAGCGCATGACGCAAGGCGCCTAACCGTTGCTTTTTCCAGCAGCGGTACGCTGTGCTCGCCTTTGTGCTGCTTTTTGTTGGCGGCGTAATTTTATGGCCTTAGTGGCGTCTTCGCCGACATGGGCTTCGTTACGTTCCCGCGCGAGGTTTACTTGTTTCTCACGCTCACGAAAGCGTTTAAGTTGCTCTTCGCTGTGCGTACCATGGCATTTAGGGCAGCTGGCTCCCGCTTCGAAGAGTGGGCTTGCTTTATCTTCTTCGGTAATAGGCAAACGACAGGCATAACACTGGTCGTATTCACTTTTTTGTAAGTCATGATTGACCGCAACTCGATTATCAAAGACAAAACAATCCCCTTCCCATAAGGTTTCTTCTCTCGGGACTTCTTCCAAGTACTTAAGAATGCCGCCTTCTAAGTGATATACCTCGTCAAAACCTTGCTCTTTTAAGTACGCAGTTGATTTTTCACAACGAATGCCACCAGTACAAAACATAGCGACTTTCTTGTTTTTGGTCGGCTCAAGATTGTCTTTGACGTATTGCGGAAACTCTCGAAAAGACTCGGTATTAGGATTAATGGCATTTTTGAATGTACCAATTTCGATTTCATAATCATTGCGGGTGTCGATTACGGTGACATCGGGGTCGGATATTAACGCGTTCCAATCTTTTGGCTTTACATAGGTGCCCACAGTACGTAGAGGATCGATGCCTTCCACGCCCATGGTAACGATCTCTTTCTTTAGTTTTACTTTAGTGCGGTGGAAAGGTTGGGTTTCGTCCAACGATTCTTTATGAGAAATAGGCGCGATGCGCGGGTCTTCATTTAGGTAATTCAATAACGCATTGATGCCCTCACGAGAACCAGAAACTGTGCCATTGATGCCCTCATGAGCTAACAACAAGGTCCCTTTAATGCCATTACCTTGCATAAAAGTTAACAGCGGCTGACGCATTTCTTCAAAGTTTTCTAGGGTCACGAATTTGTATAAAGCACACACAACAAAAGGTGCAGATGTTTGATTTTGCATTGTAGTTCCTTGCGATTTGGATCGTAAATCCAGAGCAGTTAATGGGATGCTTAAAAAAGCGCCGGAAATATAGCAAAACCACATCAAGATTTAAAGTGTAAGCGCACTTTGGCAATGTTTTTACTGACCCAAATCAACCTTTTTCACCCTTAACCCAAAGGTCTCTTGACATTTGGTATTTGCACTGGTCAAAAAAACCACTTTTTAGTCATTTAACAAAATACACGTCTGTATTTCACAACCTTAAAAACCACCAATCATTTAACTTACTGTTTTTACTGAATTTTAAAATTGGCACTCAGGTTGCAATCACTAAATTAACAAAACGACACATTGCAAACATTTTTTATAACACTGATTAATTAAAGGAAATACACCATGAAAACATTAACTAAAACTATTGCCGCTTCTTTACTTTCTTTTGCTGTTTTAGGTGCTACACATGCAAGCCCAGAATTGGTCCCTACTGACAACGAAGCTGGCACTAAGTTATGTATTGCAGCTACAACAGGTAGCGTTATCAAAATGAACAAGGCCATGAAATCAAGTAAGGTCACAAAGCGTTATGTAACTGACAAAATGACCTGTAATGGTCAAGACATGGTGGCATTTGTAGAACAGTACGGTGAGAAAGTAGAAAAAATGAATAATTTTCTAACCAACGGCAAGTACAGTGAAGAGCGAAATGTCATCGCCAGTGTAAAAGCACACTGATCGTTTGGTCGATGGGAGACCGAGCGACAATCCCCTAAAAGCCAAATAAAAAATCCGCCTTGAGCGGATTTTTTTCGTCTTCGGTAACACATTCTTATTTCAAATAGATAAAGCCTGTTAGTTTGAGGTTATAATTCTTTCATTATATGTATACAGGCAAAATTTATGTGTGAATTATTAGGCATGTCAGCGAATGTACCCACTGATATTTGCTTTAGTTTCAAAGGTCTTCGGGAAAGAGGCGGCCGCGTCGGCCCGCACCGAGACGGTTGGGGCGTGGCGTTCTACGAACAAAAAGGCGTGTGTATTTTTAAGGATCGCCTGCCTAGTTACGAATCTGAAATAGCGCGCCTCGTGTCTGATTACCCCATCAAGAGCACAGCGGTGATTGCCCATGTGCGCCAGGCCAATCGCGGACGTATCGGCATGGAAAACACCCACCCTTTTAGCCGCGAACTTTGGGGCAGAAATTGGACGTATGCTCATAACGGTCAATTGAGTGGCTATGCTGATTTACCCATAGATAGATTTACCCCCGTTGGTACTACGGACAGCGAACGAGCTTTTTGCTATTTAATGAGTGCGCTAGACAACCGTTTTCCTAATCGCCCAAGTAAACGCATCTCGGCATTTAATTTTTTGCAGCGCGAAGCCAAAAAACTGAACAAGCTCGGGGTGTTTAATATGCTTATCACTGACGGTGAGTATTTGCTGGCATTTTGTTCAACTAAGTTACAGTGGATCACCCGCCGCGCGCCCTTTGGTAAAGCACACTTATCAGATATTGATGTGGATATAGACTTCGCTAAAGAGACCACACCAAATGATATCGTCACGGTTATTGCCACCGAACCGCTCACAGCAAACGAAGACTGGCATAAAATGCAGCCTGGCGAAGGTCAGATTTTTCGCTTTGGTGAGCCCATTAAAAAAGCGTTGAAGTGAAATGGCAATCGTCGAGCTTCGTGAATATAAAATAAAACCCAATATGAAACATGCTTGGCTTAAGTGGCTAAAAGCAGAATTGTTGCCGTACCAAGTTTCTCAGGGAATGCGTATCTTACAGACGTATGTCTACGCAGATGAAAACGGCAATGATTGGTTTGTTTGGTTAAGGGAATTTGACGACGAACAAACTCGCCAGGCCTTATATGAAAAAACTTATAATCAATGGTGGAAAGATCACGTTCGCCCGAAAGTGTTTACTATGATTGAGCAAGACAACATAAAAGTGCGCTTGCTCAACCCAGTAAAACTCGTCTGATTAAGCCGATTTTTTCAAAAATAAGTTCATCAGCGTATTTTGATCTGGTACGCCTGTTTGTGCCAAACCACGATCACTTTGAAAATGCTTAAAGGCATCTAATGTCGCTTGATCAAAATCGTTACTTCCTAAATCCTGCAAGTATCCCATTTTGATTAATCTTTGTTTGGCGCGCTTGAGTATTTCCACGTAAAAATAGCTTTTCGCGTTATTTACATCAATTGCTACTAGTGCAGACTCAGCAGGCAGACGGATAGGAAACAATGCTTTGAGTAAGCTATTGGTAACGGTTAGAAAATGCCTTTCTTTGTTGTTCTCACAATCTTGCTGCAGTAGCGCTAACAACAATTCTGTTGTTTGCCATGGTGTGACGTCATAGTTTTCAGGCTGAAATCGGTTATATGCGCTGATGTAACCTTCAAGCCAGCCTCCATAAAGATAATAATCAGTACTCTTTTGCTCTGCAGTCAGTAAAAAATTACTACACAGACGTTTTCCCGCCCCCTTAACGGCAAACTTACCATCCTCATCAGCCGCGCTAGCAAGGCCTGCGTGCGCACTTAATAGCACCGCCAGTGCAATCGCTTTAAATCTCTTCATGCTTTACTACTACCCTAAAAACGGAAAACCCAGCTCGATAAATCGAACTGGGTTACTTTAATCTATTCAAAAGTGATTAAAACTTTTTTCGACGCAAACCACATAAGCCAACAAGTGATAGGGCAAATATCGCCAGGGTTCCAGGGGCAGAAACCGCCACACTATCATCTACAAATTCGGTGATAGGTGATTGAACCACGCCAAACTGACCATTTTCGCTAAACGCCACACCTGTCACGAATGCTAACGGATCCGTTGGGTCCAAAGCTAACTCAACGTTAATGCTTGAAATAGTAAATTCAGGCACAGGTACATCAAAGTCAAAGGTTTGCCCGCTGGTCAGCGCCACCACTTGCTCAACGCCGTTAACTAAATAACTCAGTAAATACCCATCGCTGTCATTCACGCTGAGTAAGGTCGGGGCCGTTACGCTAGCAAACAAACCACCGTCTGTTGCTGTATAGGTGTAACCAGTGGCAACATCAGGGTCAAACCAGATTGTTTCGCCAGCATCCACCTCTGGCAAGGTAAACACAAAGTCACCATTGTCGGTAGTATCATCAGGCATAATTGGCGTGAATTCAGATTCCCCACCCTCGGCATCAAAGTTACCAAAGCTGCTTAAAAAGATGGTGGTATCAAGGACTGAGTCCGATGCATCCGCTAGTAAAAGGGTAAAGGTGTTGCCAGTACTTCCTGGTTCAACGGGAATATCAAACTGCAAAATAGGAATACCATTTGGCGCTAACATACCGTTTAACTCTGTTCCTTCGACTGGGGCAAAATCAGGGTGATTAATGTTAATCAGTGCAGGTGCGCCGTCAGTTGAGCCATCGGAGACCTCAGCGCGAGCTAAATTCACGCCATTAAGGAACATACCAAACCCATCCACAAATTCAGTATTAACCCAGTCAGGAAACTCTTCAGAGCCAAAGGCGCCGACAAATGAGATGACCGAAACACTGTCGTCTACATCAAAGGTAATGCTAAGCTCGATGGGATCGAAATGTTCCTCTTGCCCAGTAATCTGAGTCAAAAGGGCATTTTGCTCATCGGTGGCAGGATTATTTCCAAAAGCTCCATCATTATCTAGGGTATTTGTTGGGACAGACGTATTTGTACCTGAGTTAACAAGTACTTGTTGGCCGCCTTGCGGTTCAAAACAGCTTGGACATTCTAGTTCATTGCCGTTATCTGAACCATTTCCAGCGCTTTCACCGTCGCCATCGCCTGGACTATTATTTGGCCCATCTTCATAGTTATTAACGTCACCGGTACTAAACACCACACCGCCTGCACTCGGCAGCCCATAAGTGCCAGAGTGATTAGTGTATGTTCCCGCTTGGGCACTGAGACCAACATCGTTCATGCCGCCACTTAATACCGCACTAGTAACAGTGACTCCGCTATTGGGAATGATCAATGTATCTGAGAGAACAGAGGCATCGTCCGTGGACGTGATTTCGATACCTTGAACAACTGACGAGCTAAGTGCAAGTGACACCGCGCAGAATGATAGCGATAACTTCTTACTTACGAACATTTCTTATTTCCTATAAATTTCGTATTAACTTTAAAAAGTAATATTTACTGGGATCTCGACTCAGCAAGAATTGAACCAAAGATCAAAAAAATAACCCATTGATTTATAACAATAAAAAAGGAAATAAATTTTACCTACAGATAAGTAGTAAAGAAAGCTGACACATTACAAGTTTAAAATAAAGAAAGTTGATTTATTCAAATAAATCATAATGATAGGGAGTGAAAAGTAGATTAACAGAGGATTAAACTTAAAATAATCATCAAACACATATAAATCAATAAAAAATCCTAAAAACACGTATCTAATATACCTTGATACGTGTTTTTTGCAGATAGAATAATCCGTAGTTAAACCCGCGTACCGCCATCTAGCTCAATCGTGCGCCCAGTGAAATAATCGTTTTCGAAAATGTACTTCGCGGTATGTGCGAGTTCTTCTACTTCAGCTAAGCGTCGCATAGGGACGGTATTTAAAAATGCTTCGCGCATCTCGGGGCGCATCTGCGCGGCCATGGCAGTCTCGACTAGGCCGGGGGCGATGCAACCCGTACGAATGCCAAAGCGCGCCAGCTCTTTCGCCCAAGATACGGTCATCGTCGCCACCGCTGCTTTTGACGCCGAATAGTTGGTTTGCCCCATGTTGCCAGCGCGAGACACCGATGAAATGTTAATAATCACCCCATCGCTTTTGCTTTCAATCATTTGCTTTGCCGCTTCACGGCCGCACAAGAAGGTACCTGTTACGTTAACATCCAGCACTGATTGAAACTGTTCTTTCGACATTTTGCTGACAACCTTGCCCTCTTTCACTTTCAGCAGCATGCCGTCCCGCATGATACCGGCACTATTGATCAAACCATTGAGTTGCCCGAAGTCCATGCCTATTTCAGCAAACGCGACCTCTACTTCGGCTTCGTTAGTAACGTTAACCACGTAATATTCTGCTTTAACGCCCAGGCCGCGCAACTCTTTAGCCGCTTGCTCTAATGGGCCTTCTTGCATATCAATTAGCGCGACACTAGCCCCTTGCTGTGCGACTTCTTGTGCCATAGCACGACCTAAACCTTGAGCTGCGCCAGTAATGGCAATAACTGAACCTTCTAATTGCATGATCTAATGTCCTAATATTGTTGAAACGTGCTTGCTAGCACACTAAAAGCAGCGTTACTGCTTGTGATTACTTTGCGCTGAAAATAACTCAAATATACTTGAGAAATCACGTTGACCGCTGCCCTGCATGCTGTGCATGTTGTATAAGTTTTGCGCCATCGCGCCCATGGGCGTGCTGGAATGACTTTTAAGGGCGGTGTCTAACGCTAGGCCTAAATCTTTACGCATCAAATCCACCATAAAGCCACCTTTATAATCATTTGATGACGGCACGTTGGGCATCACATCTGGGCACGGGTTATATAGCTCTAGCGTCCAGTTACGTCCTGAACTTTGCAACATAATATCGGACATGACTTTTGGGTCGAGCCCGTTATCTATGGCCATCTGTAATGCTTCTGACGTCCCAACCATCAATACCGACAACAACATGTTATTGCAGATTTTAGCAATTTGCCCTGCGCCGTTTTGCCCAGCATGAAAAATGTTTTTGCCCATAGCACTGAGCACAGGTAAGGCCTTTTGATAAGCTGGCGCTTCGCCGCCCACAATAAAGGTCAAGGTCCCTGCCGCGGCGCCTGCTGTTCCGCCGGACACAGGCGCATCAACAAACGCGATCCCCTTTTCAGCCAGCGCTTTGGCAACCAAAATAGAGGTTGCGGAGTCAATCGTACTTGAATCTATCACTAGCGTATTTTGCCCAAGCACGTCAATTAAACCTGCACTGCCGCGCTCGCTGTCTCCTAAATACAAACTTTGAACGTGTTTACCCGCCGGCAGCATGGAAATCACAATATCCGCGCCTTTCACGGCATCTTCGGCGCTCTTCGCTGCTCGTGCGCCTTGGCTTTCTAATTCAGCAACCGTTTGCGGTACTAAATCAAAAACACAGACATTAGCGTGTGCTTTAAGTAGATTACTCGCCATAGGCCCGCCCATATTGCCCAAACCAATAAAGGCGATGCTGTAGTTTGATAATGACATGATTACTCCTTGGCTAAATGTTGAAGTGGATTCGCATTAGCTTGCCATGGACTATCGAAAAACCACACCAGGGTTTCATTCGGCACTTGATCAATGCTTGTATAACGCCACTTTGGCTGATGGTCTTTGTCCACCAATAATGCCCTAACCCCCTCTTGGAATTCACCGAACTCACCACAGCGGCATGACATTATCAATTCCATCTCAAAACACTGGGCTAGAGTCAGGCTTTGTCCATGTTGCAGCTGCCTGAAGACTAAACTTGCGCTAATAGGCGAGCCGGCTTGCAAGGTCTTTTGTGCTTTACTTAGCCACTTATCGCCTTGTGCATCAAGCGCCATTATCTGCTCAGCCACGTCGGCGGCGCTGGTTTTTGTAGCTAGCTCATCAAGTGTGCTTTGCAAAGGCTGGACCTTTGCTTCTGGCAGCAAGGCCTCATGTTGTTGATGCTGTTTGGCACATAACACACTTAACTGGTCCCTATTGGCTGCGCTATGATTGCCCCATGGTACTTGCTTCAAACTTTCAAGCCATTGGGTTTTTAAATTATTCGGTATGAAGTAGTCGGCCATATTGACGTACAAGGCATCAGTGGCATTCATACTGGCACCTGTCATACCTAAAAATAGGCCGCAACCCAAAGGCATATTATTTAAGAACCAACTGCCGCCCACGTCAGGGTATAAACCAATACTGATTTCGGGCATAGCAAGGCGCGACGTATCAGTCACAATGCGATGACTGCCACCATTCATCAAGCCCATACCGCCGCCCATAACGATCCCCGCCCCCCATACAGCGAACGGTTTAGTGTAGGTATGGATTAGGTAATCGAGTTGATATTCTTGGGTAAAAAAGGCCTGCAATGATTCAGGCATACTCTTAGGCTGGCTTGCCATGGCGTTGTGCATAGCGACTACATCACCACCGGCGCACAGCGCTTTTTCGCCGCTGCCATCTAATAGCACCATGCAAATATTTTCGTCTTGTTGCCACGCTAGAAGTTGCGGCATCAGTAACTGAATCATGTCCATGCTTAGCGCGTTGTGGGCGTTGGGGCGATTAAGCGTAGCATGCCCTATTTTCATGCCGCTGTTGGTAGTAAGCTCTTGAAATATAACACTGTCAGACACAGTCTACTCCTTTTTTAAGATGCAAATACAAGCCCTAAAGTACAGACTCTAACATGCAAAAAATCCCGATAGCTCAGGATGTTTATACTCGCTTTAAAGTATGTCGCCGGCGTCATCGGCCAAAAGACGTCGACCCACAATCATGCGCATAATCTCATTGGTTCCTTCCAGAATTTGATGTACGCGGACATCACGCACATGGCGCTCTAATGGATATTCTTGAATGTAGCCGTAGCCGCCATGAATTTGCAGAGCTTGATTACATACTTCAAAGCCAATATCAGTGGCAAAACGTTTTGCCATGGCACAATAAGCACTGCGCTCTGAGTCTTTATTGTCCAATTTAAACGCCGCCAAGCGCACCATTTGTCGCGCCGCGACCAATTCGGTCGCCATATCAGCGAGCTTAAATTGCAATGCTTGAAAGGCCGCGAGTGGCTTTCCGAATTGCGTACGCTCTTTCATGTATGCAGTAGCGGTATTCAGTGCCTGTTGAGCAGTGCCGATGGAGCACGTGGCAATATTGACTCGGCCACCATCTAAGCCTTGCATAGCAAAACTAAAGCCTTGGCCTTCATCCCCTAACAAGTTGACTTTACTGATACGCACATTATCAAACGTAATTAAGCGGGTGGGCTGGGCATTCCAGCCCATTTTTTCTTCTGCTTTGCCATAAATGATACCTTGTGCATCTGCTGGCACTAAAAACGCAGATATTCCTTTAGGACCTTCTCCGCCGGTGCGCGCCATCACCACTAACACATCGGTTTCCCCCGCCCCTGAGATAAACATCTTCGAGCCGTTCAACACATAATCATCGCCGTCTATTTTGGCAGTGGTACGCAATGCTGCGGCATCTGAACCAGAGCCCGGCTCTGTTAAGCAGTATGACGCCAGTATTTTGCCTGTGACCAAATCGGGACACCACTTGGCTTTTAATGCTGGTTTGCCCCATTTTGCGATCATCCACGTCGCCATATTATGAATAGTCATCATGGCCGTGGTGGCTGTGCAACCCATGGATAGTTGCTCGAAAATAATTGACGAGTCCAAACGACTTAAGCCTAGTCCGCCGTCTTCTTCACTGGTATACAAACCGCAAAAGCCTAACTCACCCGCTTGTTGAATAACATCTTTCGGGAAGTGGTGCTCTTTGTCCCATTTTGCTGCATTAGGCGCCAGCGCTTGCTCTGCAAATTGACGAGCCGTGTCGGCAAACGCTTGTTGATCTTCAGTCAAATCAAAATTCATAATGGGCTCCTTTACTTCAATTCGATGGTCATGTTGGGACCACTGGGAATGTCATTCTCAAACCAACGCGCTGTCACGGTTTTCGTTTCAGTGTAAAAACGCACCGCCTGCTTACCGTAGGCATGTAAGTCTCCATAGAAAGAATTTTTCCAACCGGTGAACGAGAAAAATGGCAAAGGCACAGGAATAGGTACGTTTATACCCACTTGACCCACTTCGATTTCATGCTGGTATTTGCGTGCTGCAGCGCCGCTAGCGGTAAAAATTGAAGTGCCGTTACCAAAGGGATTGCTATTAACCAGCGCGATGGCTTCTTCGAGTGTATCCACTACCATGCAACACAAAACAGGGCCAAAAATTTCCTGCTTATAAATTTCCATGTCTGTGGTCACATCGCTAAACACTGTAGGCCCAACCCAATTACCCTCTTCGTAGCCGGGTAACGTGAAATCGCTACCATCTAATAAGCATTTCGCGCCTTCGTTCTTACCTTGCTGAATAAGGGATAACACACGGGCTTTTGCTTGCGGGCTAATGAGCGGACCGTAAGCGGCATCTTTGTCGTCCCATAAGCCTGGTTTGACTTGCCCTATCATTTGGGCGAGTTCGTCAATCCACTGACTTGCTTCACCAACAAATACAGCCACAGAAATCGCCATACAACGCTGACCGGCCGCGCCAACAGATGCACCCACTAAGTTGTTTAGTACTTGCTTTACGTTGGCATCAGGCATGATCACAGAGTGATTTTTAGCACCCGCGAAACACTGAGCACGCTTCATATTATCGGTTGCTGTTTTGTATACATGCTGACCCACAGGGACTGAGCCCACAAATGACACTGCGCGCACATCATCATGGTTAAGCAATTTATTCACTTGGTCTTTGCCCCCATGAATAACGTTTAATACGCCCTTTGGCGCGCCTGCTTCAATGAACAGTTCCGCCAAGCGTGTGGGCGTAAGGGGGTCTTGTTCTGACGGTTTAAGAATAAACGTATTGCCACAAGCAACGGCCATCGGGAACATCCAAAGCGGGATCATCGCAGGAAAGTTAAATGGTGTGATCCCGAGACACACCCCCAGCGGTTGAATATAACTGTAGGTGTCAATACCACGGGCCACATTTTCCGCAGTTTCCCCCATCATCATGGCAGGTGCATTCATGGCTTGCTCCACCACTTCAATGCCGCGCCACACATCACCTTTAGCATCATCAAAGGTTTTGCCGGTTTCGCTGCTAAGCAAAGTGGCAATTTCATCATGGTGCTCTTTTAACAATTGCTGGTAACGCATCATCACGCGAGCACGTTCAGGCACTGGTACTTCTCGCCAAGTTAAAAAGGCTTCTTTGGCGCTGTTCACCGCCGCTTCTATTTCGGCGTCAGTGGCAATGGGCGCTTGGGCGATGACAGAATTATTCGCAGGATTGGTAACGTCGATAAATTGCTGCGACTGGGATGAAATAAACTCACCGTTGATAAGTAAAGGAACGTGTTGCATAAATAGCCCTATTTAAAGTGCTTTGATTTTAACGGCAAACCAAAACTGTTAACGAAGTGTTATCAATATTACCAAACAATTTACCTTTACGTTAACGTCAGTTCAATAATTTATTCTATTAACTGACAACTTCTGTATACATAGCTATGGTATTTCAGCAAACTAGGCCATTAAAGTTTCCCTTAAGCAAATAACTACACGTATTCTTTTTACTTGCTATGCTACTGATTATGATGAAAAAAGATTTTAAAATTCGAAAGGCGCTTCATGTCACTAAGTGATATCAAGGTCGCTATTGTTGAAGACAATGGCATGGCTCGTATCAACCTGCGCAATCATTTAATGGAAATGGGCTTTAGCGAAATCGGCTGTTTTAGCAACGGTCGCGAGCTAAAAGCCCACGCACGCCTGCGCCGAATCGATTTGTTACTGATGGATTATCATTTAGGCCAAAACAAAAATGGCGTAGAAGTGGTGCAAGAGTTACAAGAGCAGGGGTTATTAAAAAGCTCGACCAGTATTATTTTTATCACCTCAGATCGCTTGCCCATGATAGTTGGCCAAATTGTCGATGTGCATCCTGACGCACTGGTTATTAAACCGTACACCATTCGCAGTATCGAAAAAAACATTTCCGCATGTTTGAATTTCCACCATTATTTAATGCCCGTTTTCAAACTGATGGACGAAGACGAATTCGCTCACGCGTTAGATAAATTGAACTACATGCTTGAACGCAATAGTCGCCCTCGTATGCGCAGCCAAATGGTTAAGCTGCAGGCGCGTTTGCTTATAAAAGTAAAGCGCTTCAAAGAAGCAGCAAGCGTGTATAACGATGTACTGCGTAGCTCTGACAAAATCATTTGGGCCAAGTGGGGGCTGATCCAAAGCCTGTATCTAGATGGGCAAATCAAGCAAAGTGAAGACATGCTTTTGGCGCTCACAGGGACTCAGCTTACCAGTGATAAAGCCCGGGAGTGGTTGGCCCGCATTTGCATCGACGCCAATCAATATGCTCAGGCAGAAGATCACATTAACGCAATTCGCGAAGGTGAAATGTCGGTCTCTGCTGCCCGCCTCAAAGCATACATATATCAAGCCCAAGAGCGTAACGACGAAGCTATTCAATTGCTTGAGAAAAAGCGCGAGTCGAATCGTGGCATCCGAGAACGTTACGATGAGCTATCTCTGGATTTAGCCCGTTGTTATTTACAAGAAGCTGAAGGTAAAAAAGCCAATGAGCGAGAAAAAACCCTGCAAGTTGCTAAATTTCTGATTGGCTCGGCGGGACGTAAAAACCTCGATCAAAAATTAATCATCAAAAAAGATTTTTTGTATGCGGCCGCCGCCGTCATGGCGGGCAATATCGAGAAGGCCTCAGAGCTTCTCAATCGTGAAGGCATGGATGACATGACTGATAGCGACGTGCTGCAGATGACCGATGCTATTTCTGCGTGGAAAGGCATAGGTAACGATGAAAAAGCCTCAGAAATACTAGCTTTGTGTAAGATGCGTCTTTCTCAACTAGATGATGGCAATGAGACTACCGTGGCTAACATGCAGGTTGTGAAACGTGAAGAAAGCATTGGCGAGCGCCGACCTGAAGCAATGAAGTTAAACAAAACTGGCTTAGAACATTACATAAAGCACGACTACCAAAAAGCCACCCAGGATTTTTACCAAGCCTATTTGCTCTTCCCTCGGGAGGTGGCTTTTAGTTTAAACTTGCTGCAAAGCTTGGTTGAAGCTGAACAGGGCTCTTATAAAACCATTAATACGAGGCAGTTTTTATCAGAACTTTCCCGTCGCCAAATGGCCCCTAATAATCAAAAACGCTTGGAAGATATTGCTAAAAAGGTTGAGAAATCCCCTCAGATCTTTAGCTGATACATATCTTCGGCTATTGTGTTTTGTCCGTTAGCGGAATAGACATATAACGCAGCCCATTGCTCTGCTTTTGAGGTAACTTCCCTGCTTGCAAGTTCACTTGCAGCGAAGGATAAAGTAGTTTCGGTACCGCAAGCGTAGCATCTCGTTTGTTGCGAAGCGCCACGTACTGCGCCTTACCAACCTGATTATTCACATGAATATTGGCCGCTTGGCTTTGCGCTACTGTCGTTTGGTATTGCAGTTGCCTACCGTCGGGCTGGTAATCGTGACATACCCAAATTTTATAGTGTGCTGGTAATTGATGAAGGCGACTTATGCTGTCCCACAATAGCCCTGCATCGCCACCAGGGAAATCACATCGCGCCGTGCCACCGTCTGGCATAAATAGGGTGTCACCGACGAACACATTGTCATCGATGATGTAACTAAGGCTGTCACTTGTGTGCCCTGGCGTACTCATGCTCACCAGCGTGGCTGAGCCAAACTGCAGTGACTCACCGTCTTGTAATAGTTTGTCAAACGCGTCAAAGCGATGACCTTCCTCTTGTGCATAATTGAACGTCTTGGCAAAGCGTGCTTCCACCGCCTTAATCCCTTCCCCTATGCACGTTTTAACGCCTGTTTTAGAGTGTAAATAATGTGCAGCACTTAAATGATCTGCATGAGCATGGGTGTCTAATATCCAGTCCAACGTTAGCTGGTTTTCCTGCAGAAATGCCAACTGCTTATCAGCAAAAGTAGAAGACACTTCCCCAGAAAAAAGATCAAAGTCTAAAACGCTGTCAATGATCACAGCGTGTTTACGCTCACTGTCTGACACTATGTAACTGACTGTGCCCGTTGCATCATGATAAAAACCATTTACTTGAACTGTCATAAATTACCTCTTGCTAATTAGCATTTAAATATCGTATATTGCAAATATACAATATTAATCAAAGTTTGTACAAATTTATGTTTCTGATGTTGCTATTGAGTGCAGGATTAATTGGGTTAAGTTTAGGCCTATTAGGTGCAGGGGGCTCTATATTAACCGTGCCAGCCCTCACCTTATTCCTAGGTTTAGATGAAAAAAGCGCGATTACCAGCTCGATGCTAATCGTGGGCCTTATCTCAGCGGTGGGCGGCATCAAAGCCTATCGGAATCGGCAACTGGATTTGTCGATTCTGGTTAGCTTCGGCATTGTTAGCTTGCCTTTTGCTGCACTGGGCGCGCGCATAGGAATATGGCTACCCCAAGGCAGTCAAACGCTATTGTTAGTGGCTATTATGTGCATCGCTGCTTATAAAATGTTTGCCAGCACCGTACGCTCTGACTCAGACACGTCTTCATCTTCCTATACCAACTCAATGGCGACTTCTGTTTCTGCGCCCCCACCAGGCAAACGCGCCCTACTAACTGCCGCAGCCTCTGTGGGTTTGATCACGGGTGTGGTCGGTGTCGGCGGTGGTTTTTTAATTGTTCCTGCATTGATATTTTTTACCGGTATAGGCATGCAAAAAGCGGTTGCAAATAGTTTAGTGCTTATTGTGATCAACGCCTTTACCGCTTTCACTACCATCGCAGTAGGTGGGCATGGCGTTGAGCTAGACGCCATCATCATTATCACAATGGCCAGTATCGGCGCTATTTGTGTGCTGGCTGGGCAAAGCATTTCATCTCGTTTGGACCAACGTACACTCAAACGAGGATTTTCCACTTTGATCGTACTTGTTGCGATTTGGCTGCTAATCAACTTACTTTACTGAGGTATCAATGATGCAAAACCGTGTATTAGATTATTCCCAATATATCCAACAAGTGCGACAAACGATTAAAGAAGTCTCCTGCGAAGAATACGCCAAAGATCCCAATGCTTACCCCGTGCTGATTGATGTGCGCGAGGACGAAGAGTGTCAGATGGGTGTGTTACCTGGTGCGCACATTATTCCCCGAGGACTACTTGAGGCTAAGCTAAGTGGAGTGGCTATTGGTCATAATGAAGGTTATAACGAAGTTCACGGCGAAATCGAGCCTTTAGATTGGTTAGCCCAACGCAATATACTGCTATATTGCCGCACGGGAGGGCGTTCCGCGCTGGCGGCACAATCGCTGACACGTATGGGGTTAACCCATATCTATTCGCTCGCCGGTGGAACCCAGCGCTGGCGTGAGCTTGGCTATGCTTTTGCTCAACAATAAGTGCGGATCACGGGTCATGAATATTAATGCGTTAACTAGGGCGTGTTAAATAAAACCTATTTGCATCGAAGTGCAAACCGAGTGCTAGCGATAGCGCTAAGGGTATAACTTGATGATACCGCTTTTTCCTTCCCAGTCCCCTACCATCCATATTTGTTCAAATGGATGTGTAGGTGGTACATCAATTTTATGCTGCAGCGCCTCAATTTGCGCGCGATCCCAAGCCGGATGCGCATTACGAATAACCAGCCAAACGCGTTCAGAGCGGTAAGACTTTCCAGACTTATTAAATAATATTCTATTCAACGCTTTAACTAAACGCGCTTCAGGCTCGGTATGTGCTATTAGCTCCCTAAGTTCGGCGCATGTTTTGTCATCAAGGTGACGCCCCAAAATTTGCTTTGCCTCTAGCTCAGTTCCATATAAATGCGCAATTTCGAGATCCAAACGTTTACCGTCTAATTTACATGACACATCTGGCTTTCTCGGCTTGTTATGCCAAAGGTGCCGGATTTCATGGCCGCTTTCATGTTCATAACAACGCATAAAAATTTTAGCCGCCTGATGTTCAAGCGCTACTTTTTCTTGCTCGCTACTACTGAGCTGCTTCACGCAGTTCTCCCAATATTGTGCTTCATTTCGTTTAAAAGCCTTTTCAACGGGTATTTTAACAAGGTCCATTGTTGCATCTTAATAGTGAACCAACCCCCCTGAATACTTGCCTTAGCTATGTGCAGCATAACAATGCATTAATAGTCTGTTTAATACGTAAATAAATATAATCAGAATACTAAAATAATGTAAACATTCTTTAAATAGGCTATTAAAAATAACTACAGTTCGATATTACCGAACGGTAAAGTCGATTTATTGCAGCAATAAAACTAATTTTTTTGATTTTTCGTCCCTATCTAGTAGTCACACATTAACTTAGCTAGAGACACACACATGCGTACACTTCTTATTATTATTGCCTTACTCGGCAGCTACTTCGTTACCCCTTCTGCTCAAGCCGCAAAGCAAGGCATCGCGGTTGATTACCTTTTAGGCTCAGATGACATTCAAGGCATACGTTTAGCCTATCGCCCTTATGCAACACAGTTAACACAAATTAAATGGTTGGGAAATTTAGACATTTACTGGGAAGTCAGTATGAACTTCTGGGAAGTGGGTGAGCAGAACCGCCATGAAACAAATTACGCTGTGGCGATATCACCGGTCATTTCTAAGCAGTTCGCGACCATTGCTAACAAATACCCCCTAAGATGGGAATTCGGTATCGGAGTTTCGTTAGTAGAAGACACCCGGTTTGCAGGTAAAGATATTGGCTCTCACTATCAGTTTGAAGACCGTTTGGGCTTAGTGACTGATTTTGGTGAGAACATGAATCACTCGGTGGCATTGCGCTACATGCACTATTCGAATGGCGGCTTGAATGACCATAACCCAGGTGTAGACTTTCTTAACGTGTCATACGCGGTTTACTTTTAGTTGTTACCTATACAGCGTCAAAACATCTCAAACGGCTCGCCCAGAAGCTTAGCTAAATTGGGCGAGCGTATTACTGAGTTACCTTAGCTCGTGCTATTTGCTACTGGTTTTTAAGCTTTCAGCATAATCGTGAGCTTGTTGTAACACCCTAAGTGCGTTGCCACCCCAAATATCTGCTAAGTCGCTTTTGCTGTAGCCTTCATCCAGTAGACGTTTTGTGATCTTAGGTAGATTAACTACATCCATCATGTCATCAACACCACCGCCGCCATCCCAATCTGCACCAATGCCAACATGCTTAGGCCCAACAACGTTTAATGCATGAAGGAAGTGCTCCATAAACACTTCAAATGATGCTTTAACAGCCGGATGCTCATGATCGATTTCTCGTCGCTTCTCCAGTAAAACACTGCGCTCACTACCCTCTTTAACCAACTTCATTAACCCTTTGTAGGCCTCTTTACGCTCTGGGTCATCAGGCAATTTTTCAAGGTACTCACTGTACGCATTCATCTGAATAACGCCCCCTGACTCAGCTAACTGTTTAAGCAAAGCATCGTCAACGTTACGTGGGTGATCGTAAATCGCTTTACTGCCAGTGTGCGACAAAATAATCGATGTTTTTGACAAGCGGATCATATCTTTTACCGTTTCATCATGGGCATGAGAGCCATCCAGCACAATCCCTAAACGATTGGCCTCAGCCACCAGCTCTTCGCCTAAAGGCGATAACCCATCCCACTGTGTGCCACCGGGATCGGTGGAGCTATCACCAAACTGATTGTTTTTGAAATGCACTGGGCCAGCCATACGCAAACCAAACTTATAGAAGGTTTCAAGCAAGCTAATATCAGTCCCTAGCGGGTAGGCATTTTCCATGCTCATGTACACAATATGCTTGCTGTTCTTCTTAATCTTTGCGGCATCGGCAGATTCAGTGGCAAATTCAAACACTTGTGGGTTTGCCGACACCATAGTGCGAATCGCCAAAGCACGCAGTAAGGCCGTATCACGACTTTGCTCATAGCCCCCCTTGGTCAGCTCGCCTTGGGGAGAATACACAGCCCAAAAGCCGCCATCCAATGCGCCTTCTTGCATACGCGGCACATCCACTTGAGAATAATCATGCCCATAGGAATGCCGTTCAAGAATATTAAAGCCAGGCACAACCAGATTTGCCGGCGTATCAAGGTGGGTATCCAAAGTGATTAAGCTGCGCTGAATAGCCGTTGCATCTTCTATTGATACAGCTGCATCTGCTGCCTGACAGCACAACAAACCTAGGGTGATAGAAAGCACCTTTTTGTTAAAATTATACATATGTTTACTCATATTTATTAAAACGCCACGGTTAGAGAGGCTTGGAAATTACGTGGATTAAGCGGGCGATAAAAGGCCGAGCCGACGAACGCAAAGGACAATACTTCTTCGTCAAATAAATTGTCCACGTTAAAGCGAAGACTAACGTTTTCCGGCATACCAAAGGGATTGACGCCGCCTAAATCCACGTACGCGCTGACAATAGTGTAACTGTCCATCGTATAGGTTTCAGCGTAATCGGTAAAACGACTACCCGTATATTTCGCTGACATATTCGCCACTAACCACTCGGTAGGCTCATACGTAATACCGGCGGTCATCAACCATTCTGGGCTGTCCGCTAAGCGGCTGCCTTCGGGATTGCTGCCAAAGCCATCTGCCAAGGTAGCATCTTTGTAGGAAATGTTAGCGTTCAAATACAACTGCTTGTTAAATGCCGCGGGTTGATACACACCACTTAACTCAAAACCGTAGGCTTCTGATGCGCCGCCATTGATGTAAAAACTTTCTGGTTGCTGAGTGGCTGGGTTAAAAACATTGCTGGCAAACAGGCGGTTATCGAATCGCGTGTAGAACAGCGCCAATGCGGCATTAAACGTTTCTTGATTGGTACGGTAACCCACTTCAAAGTTATCTGCTTCTTCACCCTCAGGCGTTTCAGGCTCGAAACTCAATGCGTTATCGTAAATATCGTCGGTGCCGCTGGGTAGCGCATAGTTTTTAGAGTAAGAGGCAAAGATTTGATCCGTGTCGTTTACGCTATACACAGCACCGATAGAAGGTAAAAAGTGTTTACTGAATTCCCCACCCACAGATTGCGGACCATAACCTGCTTCACTGTTTATTTCATAATCCGCGTAATCTCGATAGCCATCTAGGGTGTAATCCACACTCAAAGACTTAATACCAAGCTCTAGCTTCAACGCATCATCGAGTAAGCTAATGGTGTCTTTTAGGTAAAACTGGGTGGTTTCTCGTACTGCAGTATAATCACGTCTGTAGTAGGCGACTTCATCCCAAATCACATCCCCATCGGCGCTACCGCCGGTTTTGTTCAAGCGTTGCTGGGTGCGATTGTAGGTGTCTTTTTCCTGCCAACCACCAAACTCAATCACATTGTTTTCAAGCTCTAGGGTAAAATCAGCCACAAAGCCTTTACGGTCACCACCTACCGAAGAAAGACCATATTGCACCCCGCGAGGATGCACCACATCAAGGCCAGCCGCGGCCTGGCGTTCATAAATACCCAAGGTATTTGTGTAGGAATCAGGTGATACGCCGTAGCCGTCCTTGTCTTCAAAATAATAGGTGCCGGCAAACTGTAGGTTGTCGGTTAAGTAGGTTTCAAGTTGCAACGAGTAGAGTTGATCGTCTCGTACGTTGACTCTGTCTTCATAGTAACTAGTACAATTACTACCGGTGAAAACAGGGGTGAAGTCGCTATCGTCAATCGCTCCATCCTGATTGAAATCATATACTTGCTCCATGGCACCGATACAACCTTCGGGGATCGATTCTAGGTAGCTGTAGTGATAGTCGTTATCAAACGTGGCTTCGGTGCCAGACGGTGAGTCATAATCAAAAAAGTCGTTTGAAACATAATTAAATGACAGTTTGGTATCTGCACTAAACGCGTAAACCGCTTTGGCTTCAATATGCTCTCGGTCGATGGTGCCTGGGCCACGCCATAAATCGCTGTCGGTTTTCGAGCGGCTCACAAACGCTTTAAAACCATTGATATCACCCGTTTCCAATTTGATGAACGAGCGCTGTAGATCGTCATCACCCACTGTCAGTGACATCATGCCGCCCATCTCGTCTGACGGATCAACCGAGTAGTAAGAAGCAATAGGACCCAGTGTGGAATAACTAGGAGCTGACACATCCCCTGCACCAGGTGAAGCGACCACAGAGGCCAAGTTTTCGTTGTCCACGTATCTGAAAATTGGGCTACCACCAAACGCGTCTGAGCGGCCCATAGGTACACCATTTAATACGAAGCCCATTTGGCTCAAGTTAAATGCTCGCACATTCACCGAGTTACCAAACTCATATAAACCCAAGGCTCCATCTGTTTGCACATTAAAACCTGGCAGACTCTCGAGCATTTTTAAACCTGAAATCCCCCCTGGGGCTGACAGCAAGGCTTCCCGAGTCACGGCCAGGGTATTAGTCACCTCGCCGGTTCCTATCGCCACTTCGGTTTCAGATATTCGGCGACCCATAACCTGAATTTTCTCAGGCGCATCTTCTAGTGCAGTGTCATCAACCTCTTGGGCTAATACAGGGTTAACAGTGAATAACGCGGCAAGGGACACGCTAAGTAAAGTAGGACGAAAATATTGGTTGGCTGTTTTCATGTGCGTGGTTCCTAGTCTGTTTACATTGGTGTGAGCTTTTTTAAATACCATTTGCTGGAATAGCGTTTCGATAAATACCTTCTGCGAGGATTCACTAACCACATCACAATAAATGTACCAATCGGACTAAAACCACTCATAAAAAATCTGTAGGGTCCTCAAAGGGCACATTTTTACTGCGATTGAACACAGATCTGACGAGTAAACAAAACACAGAGAAGAGGAGGTACTGAAACAAATCGGGCGGCGGAATGCCTAGCCCCTGCACCACAAAGAATAAAAACGCACCAAAAATGCAAATTGTAACAAATAATAAATTCGGGCAATATAATTGGCGAAAACCCCGTATTTATTAGCCTGAGCAAGGTCTAACCAGTACTAGAAGTGATTGCGCGGCATGTAAAAGAGGTCGAAACTGAGCCGTTAATTCACTCGCTACACACCTTTAAATTAATAAGAAGGGATAAACCCTCGAGCACTTACAGGTCGGTCAGTTGGGTAGTTAGCACGAACTCTAGAAAGCGATAGGCATCGCTAAAAACAATTAATTGAAAGGGACACACCATGCAAAGCACACACAAATTGCACCACAACGTTAGCTCAATCAGCGCTAAAGTATTTCATTACTCCCCGATTGCCCTGGTGCTCGCTACATTCCTTGGCGCAACAAGTCTGAACGCACAAGAAAGTAAGGCCCAGGCGCAGCAAGAAGCTGAACCCTATGAGCGAGTCATTGTCACCTCGCGGAAGCGCTCAGAGTCCATGAACGACGTCCCCATTAGTATTAACGTAGTGGGTGAAGGTTTAATAGAAAATTTAGGCGCCGCTGATTTTACCGATTTGCTCGGTGTCGTGCCCAGTCTAACGGCTTACGAAAACGGCCCGGGCCGAACGCGCTTATCTATTCGTGGTGTAGCCAACGGTGGCGGTAACGACAACGATACCCAAAACCAAGAAACAGTGGGCATTTACCTAGATGAAATACCTATTTCAATGGGCGGCATGAACCCAGAATTGGCCTTATTTGATTTAAAACGCGTTGAAGTATTACGCGGCCCACAAGGCACGCTGTTTGGTGCAGGCTCAATGACAGGCACAGTGCGCTTAGTGTCCAATGACCCAGACCTATCTAAATTTGAAGGCAAGTACGAACTTAGCGCCTCAAAAATCGAGCACGGTAGCAATAATAAATCCGTTAAAGCCTTAGTTAATGTGCCCATAATTGAAAACGAATTGGCGGTGCGCGTCAGTGGTTATTACCTCGATAACGGCGGTTATATTGATAACAGCTTAACTGGTGAGAAAGACTTGAATGATGGATTATCCAAAGGAGCCAAAATAGCGGCTTTATATATCCCCACTAACGAATTAAGCATTGAGCTTAGTTACATACACCACGACTATTCAGACGATGGTCGTCCTGTTGATATCGACTCTACGCCCTTATTTGTGCGCGATTATCCCTCATTCGATGGTTACGACGATACCATGGACATAGGTAACCTGACGCTTACATACGACTTAGATTGGGCTGAGCTAACCAGTTCTAGCTCCTATTTCGACCGCTCTATCATTAATCCGCGCTCACTGGATTTATTGTTTGAATCAGCCCTTCCGCCGGGCATAACACCGCATGAATTGGTCGATTTAACCGACTCAGAAGTGTTCGTGCAAGAGTTGCGCTTAGCCTCAACCACCGACAGCGATTTACAATGGACGGTAGGCGCGTACGCTGATAAAAAAGATGTGTTTTATGAAAATACCTTCCCCGTCCCAGGGGCTGATGCCATCTTAGGTGTGCCCTCTTCCGCTTTTGGTGCCCCTGAGGATCATTTATTTTATGGCTTTGATGATTTAACCGTAAAAACCTATGCCTTTTTCGGAGAGCTCTATTACGACATTGGTGACTTATCCATCACCGCAGGCTTGCGTTACTTTAACTGGGAACAAGAGATTGAATTCTACCAGTCAGGCTTGTTCAACGGTGAAGCAAACAGCGACACACGCCCCAAAGGTAAAGTGGATGGCTACAACCCTAAACTTAATGTTTCGTATCATTTAAATCGCGACAATTTAGTCTACGCCCAAGCAGCAAAAGGCTTTCGTTACGGGGGTATCAACGGCGCTATTCCTGAATCAGTGTGTGCCGATGAACTCGCACAAGTTGAACGTGACGGCGGCGATACGCGCTTCTTCGACCCAGATGAAATCTGGAACTACGAAGTGGGTGTAAAAGGCAGTGATGCCCAAGGCACCGTAAGCTATAACGCCACATACTTCCACATTGACTGGACCGATATGCAAACCAGCCGCAGCTTTGAATGTGGCTTTGGCTTCAAAGAAAATGTTGGAGATGCCACCAGTAAAGGCCTTGAACTTGAAGTCACGGTGAAACCTCTTGACGGCCTCGTACTATCGGCTGGCGGTGCTTACATTGACACCACTTTGGATGCCGACGTACCTAACCTAGATGCACAAAAAGGCGACCCAGCGCCTTTCGTACCTGAGTTCTCTTTTACCACATCGGCGGAATATTCAACTGAATTAAACGCAGATCTTGAAGGCTTCGGTTGGGTCAATGTGCAATACACGGACGACCGCTCTACCGAGTTCAGTGAACAAAACTCAAACTATCGCAAGATGGATGCCTACACGGTGGCAAACATGCGCGTAGGTATTCGCTTCTCTGGTTACGAGATATCCTTGTTTGCCAACAACATGTTTGATGACGATGGCGTAGTCAGAGCTATTGGTCGCCCACCGTTTGATCCACCTGCCAGCATACGCGTTACCCCGCGTACTATAGGCATGACCTTTAGAGGCGGTTTTTAATACCAACTCCAGTAAATTATTAAGCGCGAGATAACCCTATGCGGCAAAAGCACATAGGGTTACCTTTGCGCTTCTATTTTGAACTCAACGATACACTTGCCCACAACAGAACAAATTCGTTGTGTAAATAAAGACAACAGATAAAACAGTAGCTAAAAAAACCACATTCAAATGGAGAGACTTATGATGTTCAACCCGCTACGAAAAAGCGTAATACCATTCATACTTGCCGCGCTGCTATGCTGCTCGTTCAGTGTATTGGCCGCCAATAAGAACGTCGGTGAAGCCACCGAAGCGGTAAATCACGTACTCGATGGCCTGCATGACGCCGCCAGCCAAGCAAATTTAGATAAATATCTGGGCTCGTTTACCGATACCGGCGTATTTATGGGCACGGATGATTGGGAGCGCTGGTCGCGCCCAGAAACGTTAGACAGATACGTGGCTGAACGCTTCGCAGGCGGCACCGGCTGGACGTACAAATCTGTAGAGCGCAACATCAACTTCTCAGCAGAGCAAAACATCGCCTGGTTTGACGAAATCACCGTATCTAAAAAGTGGGGCCGCTTTCGCGGAACTGGTGTACTCATAAACGACAATGGCCAATGGAAAATCGCCCACTATGCCATGTCAGTGCTAGTGCCGAATGAAGCATGGGAAAAGGTCGCCGAAATCAATATCAAGTCCTTTGCAGAGCGGGCTGATAAATAATCAAAAGTCCTTCGGAACCATCAACAAATGCCTAGTTTCAGCGCTAGGCTTTTCCTTATCATAACCGACCACGCTATATCTCATTATTGTTTAGAAGTTGTATACGCTCATCACACAATAAGTTGATAAACTGAATACAGAACATAAAAAAGCAAAGAGCCTTTATGCGCCAAATACTCATTTATTGTTTACTTAGCCTACCGATAATGATCATGCTGGGCTGGTTTTATTTTGACAAGCGCAAGCTAAAGCGCAAAGAAGCACGGCGCGCCGTAATAAACGCTAAGCCATTAGCACCTGAATATTTGCAAATTCTAAAAACCCAATACCCATTGTATTCACGCCTGCCAGAGGAACTACAGCGTAAGCTAGTTGGCCACATTCAGGTGTTTTTAGATGAAAAAGATATCATTGGCCGAGGTGAATTCGACGTCACCGATACGGTGCGCGTTTTAATCGCTGCACAAGCATGCACCTTATTGCTCAATCGCCCCGGCAATTATTACCCAGGCTTTCGCACAATTTTGGTTTACCCCGACACTTATGTGGCTAGCAGCACCCAACATGATGGCCTATTGCAGGTCACCTCCACCAGCACTCGCGCGGGTGAGTCATGGCATCGCGGGCCAATCGTTCTCGCGTGGGAGCACGTGTTAAAGGGCGCCCTTGATAGCCGTGATGGACACAACGTAGTGATGCATGAATTTGCCCACAAACTAGACGAAGAAAATGCCGCCATGGACGGCCTGCCGCTTTTACCCACAGCCGAGCAGTACCAACAATGGTCACAGGTATTAAGCGCCGAATTTGCTGTGCAGCAACGAAAATTAGCCAACGGTGATGACGATGTGATTGACAGTTATGGCGCAACCTCCCCGGCTGAGTTTTTCGCGGTTGTCACAGAAACTTTCTTTGAAAAGCCTCAACAACTGCAACGCCACCACCCAAAACTGTATGAACAATTCAAGCAGTGCTACCTGCTTAACCCATTGGAGTGGCGGGAATTGAACCAGTCGTAGAACTCGTGGCCCTAGACATTGTTTAATTAGAAATAGCGTATTCGACCGCACAACAACGTTTTAACGCACGAGACTTAAGATCAAAGGATTGAAATGAATATTAGTATAAGACCGGTTACAAAAGAGAATTTTGAACAGATAAGCGATCTAGCCGTGAGCGAAGCGCAACAAGATTATGTGGCCGAAAATAGCTGGTCGTTACTGGAATCAAAATACCACACAGGCTATACCACACGTGGCATATACCTAGATGAAAAGCCGGTTGGTTTTTTTATGTGGGTCGCTGAAACCCCGAGCAAAATATCTATTTGGCGCTTTATGATGGACGAGCAATATCAAAAACAAGGTATTGGCCGGGTTGCTATGGAGCTTGCGCTACATGACATAAAGCTAACAGCGGAATTACAAGAAATAGAGATTTGCTATAACCCTAGCAATCCTGTGGCTGAGTCGTTTTACCAAAGCTTTGGCTTTACCGAAGTCGGGATGGATGAAGACGACGAAGACATACTTGCCATCATCAGCTTATAACGAGCGGGCAAAAATGAAAGGAAGTGAGCGCGAGCCCCTAGTGGCAAATATCATCGCCACGCTTAGAAGCAGACCCACGCTCAGTATCTTCAAATGCCATAAATGGCTATTCAGGCAAGGTAATGTTTAACTCCAAGACTGAACAATCTTCATTGTTGTCTAATTGAACAACCACTTGCTCTTCGTCAATGTTCACATATTTGCGAATAACGTCCATGATCTCTTTTTGCATCAAGGGTAAGTAGTCGGGCTGTTGGCGCTTGCTGCGCTCGTGCGCCACAATAATTTGTAAACGCTCTTTGGCCAGCGATGCTGAACTCTTTTTCTCTTTCTTTAAAAAGTAATTGAAAATGCTCACTATTTACCTCCTAGTAATCGCTTCAAGAATCCTTTTTTCTGTACTTCAAGGAAACGGTGTTTGACGTCTTCGCCAAGCAACCGTGACACAGCATCAAGATAAGCCTGACCCGCTTCTGACTCTTGATCTAAAATAACCGGCGCACCTTGGTTTGATGCCTTTAATACCGCTTCAGACTCAGGAATAACGCCAAGCAAAGGCACCGCCAGAATATCTTCAACATCCGCAACGCTAAGCATTTCTGCCGAGGCAACCCGCTCTGGGTTATAACGGGTAAGCAACAAGTGCTCTTTGACCGTTCCGCCCTGCTCTGCTTTAAGTGATTTGCTTTGCAGAATGCCGATGATTCGGTCTGAATCTCGCACCGACGACACTTCTGGGTTCGTTACCACTATCGCTTCATCCGCGAAGTACAAGGCCATTTGCGCACCCTGCTCAATTCCCGCTGGTGAATCACATATGATGTACTCAAAGTCTTTGGCTAGATTTTCTAGCACTGTTTGCACACCTTCCATCGACAGGGCGTCTTTGTCCCGTGTTTGCGAAGCTGGCAAGATAAACAAACCTGGGGTGCGTTTGTCTTTGATCAACGCTTGATTCAGTGTGGCTTCTTTTTTAATGACGTTCACAAAGTCATACACCACACGGCGCTCACAACCCATGATCAAATCAAGGTTACGTAAACCCACATCAAAATCGATTACCACGGTTTTAAAACCACGCATCGCTAAACCAGTTGCTATCGCTGCGCTTGTCGTTGTTTTCCCTACGCCACCTTTACCGGACGTTACCACTATAATTTTAGCCACTACATTCCCTCATTAACTGTTTTAGTCAACCCACTGATTGGTATTTATCGACGGCATTTGTTTCTTGCTCGTTTCTCGCTTTGTTGTCGCTTAGTTCTTGCATAGCTATCACTTAGCTCGCAAGAAATGCCCGTTAAATCACCGCAACCTGTATGGATTCACCTTCTAAAAATGCGTGTGCTGGTTCTTTCCAGCACAGCTCACGTAATTTTTCATTCATTACAAAGTAGCCAGCAATCGAGACCAGCTCAGCTTCCATCTGTCGACAAAAAACCCGTGCATTAGTATCGCCCTTCACGCCGGCCAATGCGCGACCTCGTAAAGGACCATAAACGTGAATATGTCCGTCGGCTAATACTTCAGCGCCTTCGCTTACTGCCGCCATCACGATTAAATCGCAACCTTCTGCGTATACCTGCTGACCAGAGCGCACCGGTTTAGTGATCACCTTACTTGGGCGAACGACTGGCGCAGGCTCAGCAACCGTTTGTTCTGGCTCAACCTGTTTCACTTTCGCTTGCACAGGTTCAGCCGGGATCTCAGAGCTTCTGGTTTTAGCCGCTGGCAGTGACGCAAGCCCCAAACCCATCACGGTATAGCGCAACTCAGGTGTTGCACCTCTGCAAGCGATCGGCTGCAAACCTTCTTCACGACACACAGCAACAATATGTTCAAGTTGCTCATCTTCAAGCTGGCCTTCGAAAGAAGCCAAGTTGAGCACCAAAGGAGACGCATTGAAAAACTGCGGAGCGGTATCAATTTTTTGCTTTAGCTGCGCGCGAAATAAGTCCGCGGAATACGCCTGAAGATCCATCACCACTGCAGTAAACGCAGTGCCTTTCATTTGAAAACACACTTTTGCCATTGGGCAACCTTAACCTACGAATAAGAACCAACGCACCTGTCGCCAACCTGCAAATACCGTAATTACTCAGTAAAATAACTAAAAGACAGCGGAAAATAGCTAACAAGTACAAAAACTGGACGCCACTTTAACAAATAGATTTAACATCCGGAAATGAAACTACAAGAAGAATGAAAGATTTATGCCGATATGGCTAAGGTTATAGATTTAAGGGCTTTTTAGCGCACATTACGCGCCAACAAACCCCGTTTCGTATCAATTCGGTAACACAGGTGCAGGTTACGAGGGCGATACTCCTAAGAGTATGTAACCTGCCGTGAAAACTCCCCAGTACTCTGGTAACCCGTAAAAATCATTTTACTACTGGCTATTAGCCAACGCCTTTGCTTCACACATCTAACTCGAGCGTGTCTCTAGGGGATAAAAACAGCACGGGCGAGCCGGATTTGACCATTTTTTCAGTGTAGTTTACCCAATCAATTCTGTTTTTCTGGTCATCATGCAGCTTGATCACGTCCCCTGTATTCGCCAGTCGAATTTTACCGAGCTGGTTTACCACCCTTGATTCACCCGGCTTTAATGTGACTTGCCCCACGGCAACAGCGTTGTCTTGATTGTCAGACAGACACCAGCCTGTTAGGTCAATAGCATCCGCGCCGAGATTTATCAGCCCTATCCACTCATTGCCCTTATCGCTGCCTTTAGGGTTGACCATGGCTGCACTGATAAATATATCCACCACATCGTCTTTCACCGTTTGCCGCGGCCCTGACGTATTTTGGATATCAGTTGGCTTGGCCACTTCAATTAACTCAGGCGTTAAAACCGGCTCACCATTGACACTGTTCGGCCCGCGGGTATGAGTGCTCGAATCGCAATGGCTCATAGGGTTAGCGTGGTAAACCTCTGGCTCGAATTGCAAGCCTGTTAACTCCTCGATGTAAGTGACTGTGGTTTGATAGGTTTGGTTATTGTATTTTCTGCGCCCCGACTTGTCCGCTAAGGCCTTTTCGTCTTGGAACATGACGAACGCGCGCACCTCTAATTTATTTGCTTGATTAACAAAGCACACAATTTTGAAAAAGCCTGCGGGCACCAATGCCAATGCATGACCACTTGGGTGCACACTACGATCATACTCTGCGTAAAAAGGGCCAGAGAACGAGCTGATCTTTCCGTCTTTATCTAAGTTTAAACCGTACACCCAGTCTTCAAGCCCTAACCATTCATCTTGGTTTAGATTGGCATGTTGCAGGCACGCATTTGTATAATAAAACGTTTCGTTAGACGCGCGCTGGGCGTCAATTGCGTTATCACCCCATGCGGCAGTGGTGCGTCTTGCCATATGGCCGCGATCCCAGTCATTGTTGCGGTAATAGGCATTGTCTAACTGAAGCTCATCGCCAATGCGGCTGTCAATGCGCCAGCGATTACTGCGACTGGTTTGCTTGTGTTTATTCTGATCAACGTTAAGTGCCACGTAAACAGCGGATCGCCTTTCTGGCGCACCGTTCATTACCAATGAATAGTGCACATAATCAGCCACATAGTGCTCAGTTAAATCATCATCTCGCACTATATTTTCATCAAGGTGCGGGGCAAAGCTAGGCAAGGGTAAAAGAAAGCCATCAAGAAAATCAGGATCGTAAGCACTCATCAGCAAAACTCCTTCCAAAAATGAATGAAGAGAAGACGGCATAATACCAACTCTATTGTTATACCAATTCGCATTAGTACCTCAGAAATGTTCATTACTAAGGTTAGTAAAGGATCCCATTTTAAGATGAAACAAATGTGAAGCTAAGTTTAAGAACCAGAGGTGAATAATGAAAAAAGTTAAAGGTGAAGAGCTAAAAAGGTAGGGTTGTATACCCTAGGAAAACACACCATAGCAGGTGCGTTCATACGAGCACTTTGATGAAATACCACCTCATTTATGCAGCGCTACTTCATTTTCCCAATAGACAATATGCAGTGCGAGCTAAAAGTACGAGAAAGTACAAAACGCGTCAACGGCTCTGACCTCTTTTATTTCGCTTATTCTCCAAGGAACAATAAAGCGCTAAAAACACTGCGGGTCAGTTATGCGCCTACACTTAAAAGGGTAAACCTAATACAAGTTTACTTTTTTATTTTCTCAAATAAACCTCGCTCATTCCTTTGTGCTCATTACGCTTATCTGGCTAGCTTTGAAGCAATAAGTCACAGCTTATCTGGCGAATTTCATTTTCTGTGCTTATATTTCCTTTAGACAAAATCACATCCCCCCTTGGCCTGAACTTACATATTTAAAACTCGGTAAATTGGCCAAGTATTCATTGTGATCAAGTCAAAAAGGCACCTGCCACGAGGAATAGTTAATTGTTTTAGCTCTCCTTAAGGTCAGTGTCTTAGCTTTTCCTGCTGCAGTTTTTGCGGGGCCATTATCGCCCACAAGCGGTAATTAACAATATGGGCCGTCAGTTCAATAAAACTGAAGACGCTCTACAAACCAACCCAATCGCGTAAATGGAGTTACCGCAATGAAGATTCATCGCCATCTGTTTTTTGTTTCTGCCATATTAGTGACACTTTTACTGGGCGCCTGTGCCCAAAAGCAGAAAAGCCCAGTGTCACTCGCCACCGATGCGAAGATCACAAACTCAGACAAGTTACAGGCCACTAAAGCGTTACGTACCCTGGCTGACGACGTTTGGGTCGATTACCTTGAGCATTATACTTACTTACGGTTACAGGAAGGGTTGCTAATAGAGCGCTTCGAAGACTGGACTTTGCAGGAATACCGCAGGGAATTACGACAGGCTCAAAAATATCGTGCAAGACTGAAAGAGATCAACAGCCTAGCCTTGTCGGGTGACGACTTGATCACCTACGAAATATTGGCCTTTCAAAATCAGGACGATGGCTCGAATGATGACGATTACTGGTTGGTGTTTGACATCACAGCCTACCAGGCCCCCTTCGCGTTCCAAACCAACCTGCAAGCCTTAGAGACGCAGTCCCTCGCTAGCGATTCAGACGCACAACATTACCTGAAACTGGTAGGCGAACTCGCAGATATAATCGACCAGCTAGTGGCCAAGGTTGAAGGGCAAATTGAGCGTGGTATCTATTTGCCAAAGCCAGCCCTACCATCGACTAGGTTGACATGGGAAGGTATGCAAAGTGGCTTACCTTCAGCCATCAGAGTCGACGATAAACGACTGGAAGCGCTTTCTGTGGAGCAGCAGTCCCAGTTCAATAAAGCACTGGAATTGTTAATTGAAAATCGCATAACGGGTGGTTTCGACAGACTATTGGCTGTGATAGGAGAAGAATACGAAGCCAGTGCACCTGAAACTGTCGGCCTCGCTCAATATCCGAATGGTCTTGAGGTGTACAAAAGGTGGGTGAGAACAATGACGACCCTGGACCTTTCCCCTGAAAAAATACATCAACGGGGAAAAGCAGCTGTAGAAGATATTTCGCAGCGCATGGAGGCAATCCGAGTGCAGCTTGGATTTGAAGGAACTGCCCAAGAATTCTTGCTGCATCTGAAAACCGACCCCAGATTTATAGCGGCAGACGCGGCAGACGTTGAAAAAAGATACTTAGAATACGTCCACCGAATTGAGCCAAAATTAGGTGAATATTTCAAGTCTCAACCTAAAGCGCCTTATGGGATTAAACGGCTGCCACCGGGGGCCGAAGAGGGCATGACTTACGGCTATTACGATGGCCCAAAAGCATCTCAGCCTGTTGGCTACTATTATTACAACGCATCGAATTTGCCGGAACGTAGCATGGTATGGGCAGGCTCCCTTATCTACCATGAGCTGTTACCCGGTCACCATTTTCACATTGCTACGCAGGATGAAAATAAAGCACTACAGAAATTCCGCCAGAATTCCCTAGATACTGCTTATACCGAGGGCTGGGCTGAATACGCTGCCAGTCTACCAATAGAAATGGGCCTTTATGAGACACCTGAAGAATTATACGGCCGCTACATTGGGGAAATATTTCTAGCAGCACGCCTAGTTGTTGACACCGGTATGAACGCGCTCGGCTGGTCGCTAGAAGAGGCCCGTGAATACATGGCTAAATACGCTATACAGTCGCAAACTGAAATCGCTTCTGAGACATTACGCTATTCAACCAGTATGCCTGCCCAAGCGCTTGCCTATCGTATCGGTTACGAAAAAATCTGGGAGCTTCGTAGACATGCCGAAGCGACGCTCGGCGACAAGTTTGATATTCGGGATTTCCACGATATTGTTTTATCGGACGGTTCAAAACCGCTGGCAGTGTTAGAGGCCAAGGTAGAGCGCTATATCGCGGCTACAAGAGACTAACAGCTGGTGCGAATATTGGCGGTTGCGCCTATATACTCCGTAGTCCCCTTTCGGATACTGAGAGTTCACGGCGCAGCAGCCACATCTAGATAATAGTCAACGCATCAAGCACATCATGGCAACTCATCGGAGAAATGGTTGAGCAAACCACGCTCCACTGCCGCCTGCGGGCGGTTTCGTTGTGTAAGCCCCCCATAAAGTAAGTGTGGGTTCCATGAATCGAAAAAATAGGCACTATAATAGACACTATAAAGGACTGCGGAAACCCCAAGGAGGCAGACATCAAGTCAGAGCCGTTTAATACATGGCGATGATGTCAGCAATACAAAGTAACCCTGTATTTAAGGAAAAATATCAACAAATTGTCGCGGCAGGTAAGTCTAATTCGCCAAAATTGTCTGCATTAGAAAGTTAGTCGTTATCTTAAATACGACGCTAAGACAGGGGGCCTGGTATGAAGCACAAGAGGCTTTGTATTAGCTATTGACGCCTTTGTCTGCGGGTAAGCACAAAATAGCGTCAAAGAACGTAAAGGCACAATAGTCAATATTTAACTAAGGTGCGGGTTTCTATGCTTTTACGCGGAACCGCCGCCTTTACATCACTGGTCATATCCAATGCGCTATGCGCCAAATGCGGCAGGCCGGTGTTGTCATAAATATTAAAAATAATCGCTTCATCAGGCGTCATTTTTGATTGGTAGAACCATTCATGCTCTGGGTTTTCGGCCACCCCTAATATTTGCCCAGTGCGGTCAGGGTAAATCAACTCGATGTTCATCCAGTCAACTACCTGCATTGAGCTTGGGCGAATAAAGCCAAGTGGCGATGACATTATCGGTTGCTCAACGGGGCGCCACACATTCACAAAGCCATAATGCCCTTGTTGAAATTCTTTGGCGCGCTCAGCCCCCACTATGTCAACCAAACGTTTATTAACGCCCGCCTCGCTGTAATCGTTATGCACATTACGCGCAGGTCTGCGGGTAGCGTTTGGGTCATCAACGCGCACAGTGTGATCAAACACTAGCACCTCTTTCGCAGCGATTTCTTGCTTAAGTAACTGTGCTAACTCTTGTTCATATACGGCTTTCCAGCTGTGTCCATTTTCAAATTCATCCACCTTCGATTTTGCCGTTACAAATAAGATCCCATCCTCAGCAAAATTCACGGCGTTTGCTTGATTCCGTAAATCTCGCACCTTCACTTGAGTAGCAATCAACTCAGGAGAAATAAGATTACCAACAATACCATCCACGTCGAATTGAAACGCTTGGGGAGCATGGCTTCTCACATGATAATTTACTGTTGCAGTTGTCACAGGCTACTCCTTGATGCGCTAATGTTGGAAATGGACAAAACCCTTTTTAGGGGTGGGGAAATATAAATAGTTTGATGAGATGAATAAACACCCAGCGTGTTAAAACAGAATATGGAAAATAATGATAATTGGGGTTTCCGGCGCAGAAATTGTCGTTTAAGGAGCTGCATAACTAAAGTTGAGATAAGCCAACTAACAGACGCTCTATTCATGAAAAAAAGTACCATTGTGCTAGGTAAATCTATAAAAACGAGTACTCACGCTTTTTCAGCAACGAATTTCAGGGAAAAAACATGACAAATTTCAGAGTCAAAACACGCATCACAGATATGCTCGGCATTGAAAAACCGATCATTCAAGCCGCCATGGGTTGGATTGCACGCTCGCAACTTTCATCTGCGGTATCAAATGCAGGCGGCATGGGTATTATCGAAACCAGCTCTGGTGAGCTTGATGTCATTCGCGAAGAAATTTTAAAGATGCGTGACCTAACCGATAAGCCTTTTGGTGTAAATATCGCTCAGGCGTTTGTTCGAGACCCTAAGATTTTGGATTTCATTATTGACCAAGGCATTAGGTTCGTAACCACCTCAGCGGGTGATCCGACTAAATACACTACACAGCTAAAAGAAGCTGGCCTCACCGTATTTCATGTTGTGCCACACCTAAAAGGCGCGTTAAAAGCGGTTGAAGCGGGCGTTGATGGTCTTATTGTTGAAGGCGGTGAAGGCGGCGGTTTCAAAAACGCTGACGATGTATCAAGCATGGTGCTCATCCCACAAGTGTGTGAAGCGGTAAACGTGCCAATAGTCGCCGCGGGCGGCATTATGGACGGGCGCAGTATGGCCGCCGCCATGGCATTAGGTGCAGAAGGCGTGCTTATGGGAACGCGCATTTTGAGCGCGATAGAAAGCCCAGTTCACCAAAACTGGAAAGACGCCATCATCAAGGCTGATTCCACTGACACTGTATTTCTCAATCGCACTGGCCCAGGCCCTGCCCTTCGGGCGCTGCGCACAGAACGCTCAACACGAATTATGAATGAAGGTTCAGCGAATATCTTCAGCGAATTTCAAGATACTCAAGCGGTATACTTCGGCGGTGATTTAGAAGCAGGAATAGCCCTAACAGGCCAAGTCGCAGGGCGGATTAAAGAAACAAAATCGATTCAGCAAATATTCGATGAAACAATGATGGAGTTTGGCGAAGTGACCGGACGCTTAGCGGCGCTAAGCAACCTATTAGAGCGTTAAGCAACCTATTAGAGCGTTAAGCAATTGAAGTTGTCATAAAAAATAAAGCAGGCACTTAACTGCGCCTGCTCGTTGGGTTGAAGTACTTATTCAACAACGCTACGCCGAGAGTTCCTTGCGGATAATCTCAGTGCCCGCAGCTAACGCATTTAGCTTGGCTCTTGTTACCTCTTGGGATAAAGGCACCATGCCGCAATTAGTGCAAGGGTATAGGTTTTGTGCATCAACAAACTGCAGTGCTTTTCGCAGCGTATCGGCGACTTCTTCTGGGGTTTCGATGTTGTTAGTTGCTACATCAATGGCTCCTACCATGACCTTTTTGCCACGAAGCAGCTCGATTAATTCCATGGGTACTCGTGAATTTTGGCATTCCAGTGAAATTATATCGATATTGGATGATTGCAGCTTAGGGAAAATTTCTTCGTATTGGCGCCACTCTGCTCCTAAGCTCTTTTTCCAATCGGTATTGGCTTTAATGCCATAGCCATAACAAATATGTACTGCGGTTTGGCACTTGAGTCCTTCTACTGCACGCTCTAATGCGGCAATCCCCCAATCGTTAACCTCATCAAAAAATACATTAAAAGCCGGCTCGTCAAATTGAATAATATCCACTCCTGCAGCTTCAAGCTCTTTTGCTTCTTGATTGAGTATTTTAGCGAATTCCCACGCTAACTTTTCACGACTTTTGTAGTGGTCATCATAAAGGGTATCGACCATGGTCATAGGCCCCGGCAGTGCCCATTTAATCGGTTGCTTAGTTTGTGAGCGCAAAAATTTGGCATCCTCTACGAATACCGATTTTTGCCGTGTTACCGGGCCAACCACCATGGGTACGCTCGCGTCGTAGCGGTCACGTATTTTAACGGTTTTACGGTTCTCGAAATCTACACCATCAAGGTGCTCGATAAAGGTGGTCACAAAGTGTTGGCGCGATTGCTCACCGTCGCTGATGATATTAATGCCCGCTTGCTGTTGATTTAACAATGACAAACGCAACGCATCCTGTTTCCCTTGAACAAGTTCATCATTTTGTAACTTCCAAGGTGACCAAAGTGTTTCAGGTTGAGCAAGCCAAGACGGTTTAGGCAAGCTGCCAGCGATAGTGATAGGTAAAAGTGTTTTCATAATATGAGTGCTGTCTTTTTCAGTAAGTTAAAGTGTGCAGTTAGCTGACCATCTTGTAAGAATAGGCTGATAAGGTTTGATGAAGTGCTCTTCAACAAACTTGCCTTGCTCAACCGCTAGCTGGTTTCGCTCTTCTCTATCGTATTCAATTTGGGTCAGCGAATGATCTTGGTGACGTAAATTCGGTTGATAATGCTTACCTGCAACCGCGTTAGCGTTATAAATCTCAGGGCGATAGATTTTCTGAAAAGTTTCCATGGTGCTAATGGTGCTAATCAGCTCAAGATTAGTGTAATCATTGAGCAAATCCCCCGAGAAGTAGAAGGCCAAAGGCGCCACACTGTTTGCAGGCATAAAGTAGCGCACCTTTAATCCCATCTTGGCGAAGTACTTTTCTGTTAACGACGAATCATTCGGCTGGTACTCACACCCCAACACAGGATGCTGGTTTTCAGTGCGATGATAAGTTTTGTTTTCTGACACGCTCAGGCAAATAACAGGTGGTTTACTGAAGTTTGCTTTATACACATCTGAATTAACGAAGTGCTTAAATAGCTTGCCGTGTAAATCGCCAAAATCATCAGGAATACTAAACGACGCTTTGCCTTTATTGTGCTGTGACAAAATAACGCTAAAGTCATAATCACGTACATATGAGGAAAAGTTATTGCCCACAATACCTTCAATACGCTGGTTGGTGGTGTGATCAAAAATATTGCTTTTTAAGATCTCAATGGTAGGGAACGTACGGCCATTCCCTTCAACGTCTATATCTACAGAAATAATCTCAAGCTCAGCCGAATAACGATCGCCTTTTTGGTTATCCCAAAATGCTAAGGCATTGAAACGGTTATTAATCATCTGCAAAGCATTGCGCAAGTTCTGTTGTCGCCGCTGTCCTCTGGCCAAGTTAGCGAAATTCGTAGTGATACGGGTATTGTCCGACGGATGGTAATTTTCATCGAAACAAATGCGCTTAATAGAAAATGTAAAATGGTTATTCATCGTGGCCTGACATTCCGTTTATTAATAAAACCTAATAGAGATAGCTCGTTCTAACCTCGTGGCTGAACCTTTAAAAAATTTGCTAACCGAATACTTAGCTTAAGTTGTTAAGCCAAACGTTGGCGGCAGAGTGTGTTTTATACTTGGAAGATTAGATGAATAAAAATGATTTAAACTCATTAATACATGAACAATATTCATGATTCGAAAGTGTGTTGTTTCGTGGATATGAAATATCTTCAGGCACCCTATTGCGTAATCACCTCAGGAGCTGATGCGGGTGGGGACCGGTTCAGACAACATCGCCAAATATAAAAGTCCAAACCAAATCCTTATAAATCCGAAACAATAAAAAAGCCCCTACAAAATTGTAGGGGCTTTTTAATTATCTGGTAGAGAGAGAGAATCCACTGCACGCTGCTACAAGCACAAGACTTGTATTGCTTAGTTTGTACGACGTAAATGTAGCAGCATTTCAAGACAGAGACGATGCAGTGAATAATGAGCCCGCTCAATAAACGGCTACTTTTCACACTTAGCGACTTGCTAGAATGGTCGAATTATTTATTTTTAACTGTCAGGGGTATTTGAATTGCTACTGCTATGGTACTTATTCAGACAGACCTCCAATAAGCAACCATTGTTCACCTGATACTCCCTCAGGCTTTTTATCATTATCAAGTAGGCATTGTAATTTGAGCATTGACTCAGTCAAAAGAACATCTTCCGCCATCATTGATGTATACCCAACATTAGTGACAATATCCACGTTGTCATATTGAAGCAAAATTCTCGCTAACTCATGGGTTTTCATTTCGTTATTAATGCCTTACTGGTTAAATATCATTTGATTTAAAGAGTAATAGCTAATCTTTCTTGTTTTTTTGATCCTTGTCAACTTTCTCCATTTTAATAAACTCCTCTAACGCTGCGCCAGGGTCTTCTTCCCCTGCTATAGACTCTGCAATCGGACTTGCCGCCTCAGCTTCGGAATCTTTGAGGACACCGTCTTTTTTATCTTTTACTTCGTCATGTTTACTCATCGTTTAAGTACCTATACACGGTTGATTAAATCTAATGTTTGAACTGCTCTGAAAGCGTTGCTGCTTTCTTCGCTCTGAGTCCACGAATAAATTCTTCTAAATAAGGTATGAGCTCCAGCGCTATCGCTACAAATAACACTGTAAATAAATAGGTCGTGGGTAAGGGCGCATCTTTCAATGTAAGTGTAAGTTCAGGAGGAAAACCATTAGCCGAAAACAATGACGTAAAATGAGGCCAGTGACGCGCAATAATCAGCACGAGTGCTAGAAGGGGAATCATCTCTAGAAAACTGTGTACATGTTGCTCAACAGGACCCACTCGTCTCTTGCTCACCGCATAAGACACGTCCCAAAGTGCAGTTAGCTCGTGAAGAATAAAGAGCAATATGCTGATAGCAATGATAAGCCCGTTAACCTCGAATAATAGAACCAGTATTAGTGGGATCCCGACTTCAGCAAACATGAGTAGATGAATGAAGGATTCTTTTGCTCCACTTGTTTTTGCAATATTGCTGCGTCGATGACAAAACCAGTCTACAACACCTGCTAAAAGCCAAACCGGAATGACAAAATACATTAAAATCAAAAGAGTAGGATCACTCATTGAAATTACCTCCATACAACTAATACAGAGTGCTTACGTTTTACCCGTGAGCACACCACTAAATTCACTTCAAAATTTCATAATTAATAGGTTTATATTCGAAGTTGTTCGATTCGCCAGCTGAACACGCTGTTAAGCCTACAATTAGATCCATAGAGGCCTCAAATATAGTGTAATCACCGGCTTTACTTTTGGGTGGAAGAACTTTGAAACTCCCATCCACGCCCACCTCAACATTCATAAATGTGTTAAAGGTCGTTCCAATTAAATGCTCAGGTATACCGAATTCAGAAAATGCATTAACTAAATTTCCATGACAACCAGGAACCGGCTTTTCATTTGGGTAGAAGTGTTTAAATGTATCAACACTGCATGGCGTTAATAAAAAGTCGTGATCTTCAACCATATCGTCAATAATTTTCAGCATGACGTTGCTTTGATTAGAGTAAAGCTTACTGCCCACCTTAAATGTCAATGATTCGTTATAATCTAATGAGCGACCAGAAGACAAAAATTCATTCAAATTATGTTCATTGAAGCAATATATATCAGCCACTTGCTGGCCTAAGGGATCTGTCACTTTTAAACGTTCCCCTTTCTTCATTTTAAATGCGGTACCACTTCTGGGCTTGATTTCGTTAATCATCTTTTTTCCTCGTTGAGAATGGACATTTCCATGAGTTGCTTACCGCCCTGCCGCTGTATTGCCGAGCTTCTGAAAGTACACCATGGTCGTGTAAATTTGGGTTCGCAGAGCCAGAAAAAGTTTCTTCGTTTGTTCTGATTCTATCCCTTAATGCAGTGAACTTGTTTGATTCTTTCAATACTTGGAATTGGCTGTGTAGGTTAAAAACGATAGAGGGATGTTTAAATCTTCTCGCCCTTCTTTTTGCAAATGGTGACAGCCCTATGATGAAAAATGCCTCTCCGCCGAGACTAAAGCTAAATTCGCTATCATCCGGGTTATCACTTACTCTTTTGTCCCATTTGTGGGTCATCGAGTCTCGGTTGTATAAGTTTTGAAGCTTATCCCACAAGGCGTCTTCAAATTCTTTTTCACTCGTTAATGTCGAATTTTTAAAAGTAGCTACGAAGCTAAAATACAAGGGCTTACTGGAATTATAATTTGTTATAAATTGATATAGCTCATCGAGTATATTTTCATTGTTTTGATTAGAGCTAATATCACCGAAATCAAGCGTGACAATCTGCTCTTTGTTGAGTGCTATCTTGGCTCCCACACAAGGGAAACCATCCTGCTTAATGAACTTTTCTATTGATGAAGGTAGTTCGCTTTGAGAAATCATTAAGTAATTTCCCCCTCTAACTTAAGTATGAAATAACAGTGAAATTGAGAAATATTCATTGAAAAAAAATAACACTTCTGAACTCGTTACTATCTTGTGAATTACGAGTTTTACAATTCAATTGATATGCCAGTTCTATCCAAGGGGATGAATTTCGCGGTGTTAAAAGGCAGCAAGGTAATGAAAGAAATAAGAGGTAAAAAACCAAGATGAAGTTTGACTCGAAAATGGAAAATATTATTCTCTAAGATGTAAATTTTTCATTTGTTCTTTATCTATTTATCTAATATTGATAATTACAATATGGGGCAGATGGCATTCTGAAAAATTAGAGCCAACATTGTGAGAGTTGAACGTTGCCTCAACCTTTTTACCTTATCGATTGAAGTACAAGGATACAGGCTGTCATTAAACACATATTCTGCGAACTTTAACGCTTTCAGCTTTGAACTACACTGCACGCTTCAACGGAATAAGGGCAGATTTCTCAGAGTTACGGAGTCAGGGGTAGAGCATAAAAAGGATAAGTTTTTTATAAGTCTAAGATAGTGCAGAGCATTTATGGCTTAAAACTCGCAGCAATGCGCGTGGTTACAAATAGTGGGACGTGGTGAGCTTGGCCCACCACGTCGTAAGTTGTACTGTTACGCGCTAGCGACTTTCACGTCGTCAAAGTGTTTAAACGTTTCTTTAATTAGGTCTTTTTGGTCACTGTTGTCATAATGCACTCCGACTAATACGGAGCCTTCTTTAATTGCATCTTCGTAAAATTTCACTTCATGCTCAGGGATCGCTAGGCCTATCGCACCACCAATAATCCCGCCCGCAGCCGCTCCCGCTCCGCCTGCCGCTAAAGCAGCAACTAGTGGGCCACTAGCAAGTACCCCTACACCACCCGTCGCAACCACTCCTACAGCAGCGAGCCCCCCGACAATCGCCGCCAACACACCACCTGATGAAGCACCTATAGCAACGCCCTCTGGTAATTTAGAATGTTCAGTCAGGGCGAAGCTATCTTTGGTAATTGAATCATTAGCCACTAAAGAAATATTCGCATCGCTGAAGCCTTTGTGTTCAAGCATGGTTATGGCTGCACTTGCTTCGGCGGGGTTTTTAAATAGTCCAGTAATTACATCACTCATAGTTATCTCCTTTAGTTGAGAGCGTTATTGCTCTTGACTTACACCTTGGTACAGCAACCTTCGAGCCATTAATGTAGGCAACAAAATATTAGGCTGAAGTGGGCGTAATATAAGGACAAAGCGAGTTCTTCGTAAAAATCAGCGCTTTCAGTAATGGGAATAAATTACCTATTTCATATGCTAAATCGTGTAAAAAAGCACTCACGCCACTGGTTTTCGTGGTGCTGTAGATATTCTATAAAATGCCCTTGGGAAATATTATGTGCTTTCCCAATGACTTTACTTTGGCACGTTACGACCCAGCTAAACTGCTTTTGTAATGTCGTCATTTTACTCGCACCTTGTTATTGCTCTTTGATTGATCGAGTAATTGAATTAGGGACGGTCCTGCATACTGCGGGTGTCTTTAACTCGTGGACATCGCTAATCCACTACTAAATTGTTGACGTCTAACCCGAATGCTTTTGAGTTTTATTCTTACATTCATCGCTAACTGAATTTTGAGAATTTCCTTCCAATTAACGTAACCGGAACAATTAGCCATCACTGTGTAAGTGCAGTCTGTCATTCATTTTTCAATTTGGCTTGCTCTTTGCTGAGTAGGCTTAATATTGGCCACGCTAGTGCGCGATTGAAATCACTTTCAAGCGTCACTTACCCGTAATGTAATTTATAACTAAAACAACAAATTTTAGGCACTGGGAGTCTCAATGAATTTAAAGTTGGTTGCAAAGCGTACACTCGTGCAGGCTGTTACGACCGTAGCAGTAGTGTTACTTACGTGGTTGATAATAGAAAACAGCAAAATTTTCCTTGTTGCCTTCGGGGGGATCTTGATTGCCATAATGTTTTCCGGCTCAGCTCGCTGGCTCGCGAAAAAGACAAACATCACGGCTAAAGTGTGGCTTCCTATTTCTATGTTAGCTCCTGTATTGCTGCTAGGACTCTTAATGGCTTACGCTGCTCCCAAAATATCGACTCAAGCGAATGAATTGGTCGATAGAATGCCCGAAGCACTTGAGTACGTTAGAGGACAGTTCACAGAATTCAGCTCAATCGGAAAGCTTGACGATAATCTAGACAAAATCACCAACTATGATCCAAAGATGAGCACAGTAATGAATGCTGTTTCTAGCTTATTATCATCAACAATAAATGGCTTGGGAAACTTCATATTCGCTATCATCTTGGCAATATTCTTATCTATAAACCCTAAATGGTATGTCGACGGTGGCCTTACTTTAGTTCCTCCCCCGCATAAGAGTAAGGCGCGAGATCTTCTAAAGAATTGCGAGACTGCCCTAGCAGGTTGGCTACTTGCCAAATTAGCATCAATGGTTATGGTTGGTATTTTTACAACTGTTGGCCTGTGGGCATTGGGGATCGATTTAGCGCTAATACTAGGGATTATTGCTGCTCTTCTCTCTTTTATTCCTAACCTTGGGCCGCTATTAGCGTTTATTCCCGCTGGCTTGGTCAGCATTCTTACCGGAGTTGATACATTGCTATACGTATCTATTTTATATATTGGAATACAAACTGTAGAAAGTTACATTCTTACACCGATACTTCAAGCTGAGATAGCAAGCTTGCCCCCTGCTTTAGTGCTATTAGTTCAAGTATTGCTAGCCAGTATGGTGGGTATGGCTGGTGTGTTACTAGCCGCCCCGCTCACCGTCTTACTCATTGTTATTACCAACCAACTATACGTAAAACGCCTTCACAATAATCAGGATCACGGTAATAGTTAGCATAATAAAATTAGTTTCTTCATAGTCAAATTTACATGTCATAAACCAATGTAATCAAGGAGATAAACATGTTTGTCAACGACCCACTAGCGGACCTTTTTTTACGATCAATGGCGTTAACAGCAATAGCTATGTTCTGGGTTGTGTTGCTGGTGCGAGTCAATGGTTTGAGATCATTTTCTAAGATGACAAACTTTGATTTTGTTATGACTGTCGCCATTGGTTCTCTACTGGCAGGAGCAAGCCAATCAACTGACTGGATCAGTTTTGTGCAGACAATACTCTCTATGGCGATGCTCTTCATCGTTCAATTCACTACCGCCACTATTCGTAAAAAATCAACAACGTTCGAGTCTTTTATGCAAAATCAGCCAGCTCTACTCGTGAAAGATGGGGTTATACTGCACGCCGCCTTGAAAGCCACTCGTGTTGCCGAAACTGACCTTATTGCGAAGCTTCGAGAAGCCAATGTTTTGGACCTCACACAAGTGCGTGCCGTCGCACTTGAAACCACTGGCGACATTTCTGTCATCCATGGCGACAGCTGCTCTGATGAATTATTGCAAGGGGTTAGAACGGTGAAGGAAAAGTAGAAGAAGAGAATCAGCACACTACCAGTTTGTTAGCGCAAATGGTTGTTAAACCAATACTCTTCAATGGCTTTTTCCGCTACGGCACTTAACACATCTTTATTCAGCGCCTCCGAGTAACCCATAGTTGATTTTGCTAGTTCTCTATCTACCATTGCTGTCGCTACTAAGTCTTCAGCGTCTTCTAGTGTCTCACCCGCTTCACAATAACGAACGTGATGTTCACGGTTTGAGATATGCTGCTCTTTCCCGGCGAACCACTTCTTGAAAATCTGCAGCGCTAGTGCCTTGTATCTGGGTTGGTGCCCACCGAAGACGATCATAAAAATATTAGAGCTGGGGTAATCGGTCTCATCGCAGATCCTTTCAAGGTTACTCACAAGGTTATCTAGCTCATCATTAACCGCTTCAGTCATCAATTTAGCGTATATCGACTCTAGCTCTTGTTGATACATGCTCATTGCACTGTGGGGTAGCACATTTGAATGGCTGATTCGTTCTAACAGTTTTGTGGTTACATCGGCTACCTCTTTACCCAGTCCGAGCGGCGCCTGTTGCCGAATTTGTGAAACCCACTTCTTAACCTGACAACGTGTGGTTTCATCTACTGAATGCCTTAATTGATAGTATACCGCTAGAGTCGCATGGCTCATCGCTTTTAGGTTTTGGTAGCGTTCATCATTTATGACATATTCTTTCACTTCGCTTCCCGCTTTGACGATAAGTCTGCTATCAATACGGCAAATTAGCATGACCTCACCATCGTTAATGCTTGTAACAGCCTTTGCTTTCTCCACTTGATAAAATCGATGGAATTGTGCATTAATTTCCCCTAAAGGATTGCCTTTAGGTTCTCGTATTGAGTCTTCAACAATAATTGCCATTTCATTCACCTCGAACTTTCTGATCCCCATGCAATGATGAGATCACTGGTATCTTTACCCTAGTGTAAAAACGAATCCACAAAGAGCTTAATGCTCGTTCACTTATTTACTCTTGCCATCAAAGTAAACACTATACAAAACACATACCACTCAGATGCATCATTGCCTACTGCGCATAAGTGGCATACAGCTTGCGTCGTTAACATGGCAAATTCAATCATATCTAGGAGGACTTCATGAGTAATCAATTCGATAAAAATAGTATTTCAGAAACATTTGCGGACACCCTAAGCGAAGCCGAAAAGCGCAAGTTATATAATGCAGTTTCCAGCCAGCGCCAGAAAGCGGTGAGTGCACTAACAAAGGTAAGCACCTACGTTAAAGCCAATCCTGTCAAAGCCACTGGGTTAGCAGTGTTAGGCGGGTTAATTATTAACTCTATTTTAAGAAGCGATTCACACCGCTAATATAAGTGCAATTAGTGCAGCGATACATCTGTGGCCCCCATCACTGGTATCGCTGTACTCTTATAATTTCGTTAATATCGGCATCTTGATTTTCACGTATTTCATAGCATGGACCGCGAGGCCGTGATTCAGTTAAGTGCTTCTTTGTAAGTCAAAGGTAGACATTGGCGTGTAATTTTTTCCTCATCATTAAGCATTATTGTCAATATATTTTCCGAACGAGCTTAACCCACATTCCGCTGCGGTACGAATGCCTCCGAAAAACCTTTTAAACCTAGTACTTTCACTGCAAAACCATTCATTTGGCACATCTATTGCTGATTTTAAAGTGCTGTAAAATATATATCAAAAGTTGTAGACCTTAAAATATAGAAGGAGATGCAAAGTGAAAACTTTCCAAGATAGATATAATCTTCACGTAGATATTGATCCCATCGAAAATCACGTAGATGGCACATTTCGTAAGCTCAATCGTACTATCCGCTCATTACACAAATCTACACCCAACCATCGTAGTGACAGATGGCATGATCGTGACTCAGATCGATTATCAAGCCGTTAATTACTTCCAAATAGATCCTATCCACCTATAACAAACACAATGTTTGAAGGAGTTTTTGATAATGAAAAACAATCAATTTACGATACAAGATCCCAGAAGCCAGTATCAAATGAGCGATACCGAAAAAGACAGCGAGCAACCTGACCCCGGCTTAGATGAAATATTAAAACCCAAGGCGGACCATGGTGAAGACACTTATCTTGGAAGTGGTAGATTAAAAGGTCGAAAAGCACTGATAACGGGCGGGGATTCTGGCATTGGAAGAGCTGTAGCCATTGCCTTTGCCAGAGAGGGAGCTGACGTCGTTATCAACTACCTGCCAAGTGAAGAAGAGGACGCAAACGATACACTAGATATTTTAAAAGCGAGTGGCATTAACGCTTTCGGGATCCCTGGGGACATATCTGATGAAGATTTTTGCAAAAGCTTAGTCACTAAGAGCGCAGAAAATCTCGGTTCAATCGATATATTGGTAAACAATGCAGGGAAACAACAGTTCGTCGCCGACTTAGAAGATTTAAGTACCGAACAGTTCTGTCAAACCTACGCGACTAACGTATTTGGTATGTTTTGGATAACCAAAGCTGCGGTAAAACATATGCCCCCCGGTGCCAGTATCATTAACAGTACGTCGATTCAAAGTTATCAGCCATCCGCTGGTCTATTAGATTACGCGTCAACTAAAGGTGCAATTACCAGTTTCACTAAGGGCTTAGCAAAAATGCTGATTGATAGAGGCATTCGCGTTAATGGTGTTGCTCCAGGTCCTATTTGGACCCCATTGCAGCAAAGCGGAGGACAGCCAGCTAAAAAATTACCGAAATTTGGCGAGAACGTGCCGATTGGCAGGCCTGGACAACCAGCTGAGCTAGCACCTGTTTATGTGTATTTGGCTTCGCAAGAATCTAGTTATGTCACCGCTGAGATCATGGGTGTAACAGGTGGCCAACACCTACCTTAACGATATCAATGATCGCCTGTAAACGGCGGTGTGAGCACTATATGACTCAGAAAAGAACATATGTCTCATGCCGCTATTAATGAGGAAGTCGGTCAAAATTGATTAATGCACTTCGAAAATGTAGAGCTCAACTGATCTTCCCCAGTTTCGTAGACACTTAACTTGCCTGAGAATATGTATTTTCATATTCATCTGGAGATACATGACCAAGATGGCTGTGTAGTCGAGTTCGATTGTAAAACACTTCTATGTAGTCAAACAAATCTGCCTTAGCTTCACTTCGCGTTGAGAACACTTTTCGCTTTACACGTTCAGTCTTGAGCGAGTGGATAAACCTTCTGCAACCGCATTATCCAGACAATGATCTCTGCGACTCATACTTGGTATCAAATTATGGGCGGCTAAGAAATCTAAATAGTCTCCACTGGCATATTGGCTACCTAGATCACTATGTGCAATAACGTCTTTTGCTTTAGGTCTTCGCCATACCGCCATAAGTAGTGCTTTAATAACAATGCCTGTCGTCATGGTCTGTTGCATTGACCAGCCAATCACTTTGCGTGAGAACAAGTCCAATACGACAGCCAGATATAGCCATCCTTCATTTGTCTTAATGTAAGTAATATCTGATACCCACGCGGTATCAGGCTCGCATACAACAAATTGCTGTAGTAGATGATTATCTGCGGCAATATGAGGTGTAGACGACTTAAAATAACGCCGTTTATAGCCAATATTAGCTTTGAGCTTGGCTTGCTTCATCAACTTGGCTACACGGTTTTCTCCGCATGATTCACCCGAACGACGCAGCTCATGTGTGATGCGTGGGCTGTCATAAACACCGCCACTTTGTACATAACTGGCTTGGATCTGTTTAAGCAATCGTAGGTTGGCTTTTTCTGCTTTAGATTGAGGCTCTTTCAACCAAGCGTAAAAGCCGCCGCGGTGAACATTTAACACCCTGCACATGGTATTAACGCGATAAACATTGAGTCGAGATTTTATGAACGTGTACTTTTCTTTGACTCGCTTGCAACGTACACGGCGGCCTCCTTTAGGATGTTGCGCTGTTCAGTTACTCGCTTTAACTCAGCTTTAAGCTTGCGTATTTCTTCTTGCTCTGCCGATTGGCTGGCGGGCACTTTCGCCTTAGTCACCCAGTAATAGAGTGACTTATCTGATATACCTAAACGTTTAGAAACGTCAGGTACAGAATAGCCTTTTTCAACCACTTGGCGAACGGCTTCTTTTTTAAATTCATCGGGATATTTTTTATTCATAACACTTTTTACCTTACTTAGGTTTCTAAGTAAAAAGTGTCTACAGAGTTAGGGAAGATCAGATTGAATATCTTCTAGTGCATCGACGTACCAACGGTTAGCTATGATCTGACAGTCTCTTAAACTGAGTTCTTGAGAGCTATCGTCTGTGAGTTGCAGTTCTGCTAGTCGTATTTGGTTATCAACATCTGCGAGCAAGGGGATGATTAGGCTTTTGGCTTCACGTAAATCTTTGGTGTTTAGAGATTGTTTGAAGACAGCTTTCCCAATGATAGGGACTAGACGTTTTGGAACACCTTTTCTGAGGGGGGTAAATACCAGATTTTGGATGCTTGAAAGGAGAACTCATTATACTCATTTGTACCAACCTTTTGTACCAGTTGGCACGCAAGGTCAATCCGCTAAACCCTAGAAACAACAAGGCCCTGCGTCATGCAAGGCCTTGATGGTATATGGCGGGAGAGAGGGATTCAATTTAAACGCATAAGAAGTTGATTAAAATAATGTTTTTTAAAATACAAATCTAAAAATGTTACCAACAGTGTTACCAAAAATTGAAATCATCGACTTTCGTTCCTTAAACAATAAAATTATTTTAAGCGAGTTCAAAATAAATCCTAATTCGCGTGCCATATATTGATTCCACAGGGATAAATCATTAATTTTCATTATTTTGGCTAACTTCGAGTGAAAAGAACTTCTCGTAGCCAGAGTCAAAAATAGAGTGAATTAAGTAGCTACACTGCCGCAATTGAATGGCTCCAGTACCTATAAACGCCAAAAGCTCGTTATCCTCCCTCTCTCTGAATAGTACAATTTCGAATGTCTTGGCGTCGGCTAGCAGCCTTAAAAACCTATCATTGAGCGCACTAATGTTATTGTGCGAATATAAACAAAGCATCGCATAGATAGTTTTATATTCGTTTAACAACTTTGCCTTCTTAAATTTGTTAAAAACGTTTAGGGGGGGATATTTGCGCTCTTTAAGACTGCACAGTTGATGCTGGTGATGTTCTAGCATTCTTTTTAAATCTGGATTATTTGCTATACCCTGTACGTAAGGATTGCTGCCTTCATTTGATTCTGTTAATAATTTAATCCAACTGTGATGAAAACTAGCTTCCATAAAATAGCCGTATTTACGATCGTTCGCTAAATTTACAAAATCAACATAAGCCTCTAAGAAGGACCTAAATACTATTGGAACTGCAATATCTCTTTTATTATTTACTAATAAGAGGATGGAGTCAGAGAACTCAATTAGAGCAGAGTACAGGGTTACTAAATTTTTATGCCAAGGATGTTTCTTATCAAACCTCAGCTTATCTATATATTTTTCAGCAGTCTTTAGTTCAGTTTCTAAATTTTCCATAACTTTCCTGTATTAAATTCGCATAGAGTGCAAATATTTGCACTTTTTTGCATTCTATTTATCTGTAGTGCAAACCATCAATGTCTTAATTCTATTGGCCTAGATAATAGTATTTGCACAGTTTGCACTTTTTGCACTCTAAAACAGTCACCCTAAGATTGCATCCCCTCGCCCCTTTCGGTAAACGCTAGCGCGGCCTACAATAACAGATGGGCTAAATTGAACTAGTGAGAACACTTAATAATGATTTAGTTATATAGAGTAATACCTTTAGGTAAAACGGAACCCCCTATACTTAGCATGTAGCTGTTAGAAACTCGGGGCCTTGTGCTCCGTATACCGCTATGGCTCCAAAGGACCCGCGGCCTGTTGCAATATATATCTGTTAACTCTTTGGTTTACATAGATAAAACCATTGATATAACTGGTTATATACACAGATCACTTAGATAACTAAGTAGTTACTGTCTTAATAGTAGGTTGTACTAACCAAACGTTCTGTCCTGTGTCATCACCTGGTTACTGTTGGTGAGCATCATTAACCAACCGCACTTAAGTCATATAGTCATTTAAAGAACGTTCTTATACTTCTCTATTAATCATTCGTTTGTTGGCACTGGAGGCCAAAGGCCGCATGTGTATTTTAACAGCGGGGAACGGGGATAGACTCAGCCCCAGTGAATTGCAGTGCAAATAGTGCAAACTGTGCAAATAACCAGTAATAATACTTATAAATCAAATAGATACTAATTTGCACTATCGATTAGACGTGTGCAAAAAAGTGCAAACATTTGCACTCTATGGATAAAAAACATACTAATTACACTCTTTAGTGAGTGATTTAAGCCATTCCGCGCTGAAGTGTTGGCACACATTGCATCGTACAATGTAATAGTTGTCTCCCTCTTCCTGCAAAGTAATTAAACCATTCTCGATTAACCCGCTTAGAGCTGTTTTTATTAATCGGTAGCCTTCCGTTCCCTGCTCTCTCGACTGTATATATGGGTCAAACGTCAACGCCTTATCGGCCTGCGCATGTGAGAATACAGAGTAGAAGGAATCAACATTTAACTTAGGTCGTATGAGCCTCACGTATAGCGCCAATGACGCATAATCCAATGTCAGGTTGTTGAGCATATCGAATTCGGTAGGTGTTAATGTTCTAAGGCCACCAGCTAAGCCCCGTATATATTCTACTGGATTAGCAATGGTTTTTTGGTCATTGCGTTTTGGCGAGCTAGGCTGAACCAAATGGATAGTTTTAAGATGGTTTAACGTGGTACGGATCCGAGAACGCTTCATAGGAACTAGGTTTCCACTCTGACTTATTGAGCCGTTTAGCTTTGTCATTTCTGGCTGCGTTAGGTATATAGGTGATTGCTCTCCAACGTCTAGATAGCAAAATACCCTTACATACAATGCAATAGCATCAAAGGGCAATTCACGGCACCACAATGCCTTTAGTTCTTCGTCTGTTAGAAAAGGGGCTAGCATCAAGACTGCTCCTTGTCACCGCTAAAGCGCTCGATAACCTCAGTCAGTTTTGAGGCTTTAAATTTATATACTTGCTGCGCTTTCTCACCGTAACCGGGTAGCTTTTCACGAGTACATAAACGATTCCTTTGTAACTCAGAATCTCTGAGTATTGATACCCCCTCAGCCCTAAGCACTGTAGCAACTCGACGATGATCAAACCCTTTACACAACTGTTGCTCAAAGGCTTGCTTGGTTACGATGTACACGTGGTCGGTAGTATCACCGTCTAATTGGTTCTTAACAGTTTCAGTTTGCCTAAATCCCCATAGCTCATTGCGACTAGGTACATGATCATCTATGGCTGTAGAGTTGTCGTGCTGCTTTTTGTCCCAGCGTCTAAAATACCGCTCACCATACAATTCAATTTGAGAGGCAACATGCTTAAGTATCTGCATTTCTTCTATGTTGCCAGTACCGCCTCTACGTTTGAGCCAAGCCTTGAACTGGCTTTTAGCAGCGTTAGTACACGTCTCCGGGTCCCAACCAGTTAAACCATAATTTGTTGCAAGCTCCCCTGCTAGTGCAACCACGGCAAACTTTTCTGCAGCACGTCCGACTTGACCGTTTGCTTGATCCCCTAGTACATCACGTTTAAAGTCTGCAATCATATCCAACATGAATATCGCAATCTCTTTACGCCCATCACCTACTAAATTACAAATGAACTCTCTAAATACAGTCCCATGATACTTGGTAACGGATTTTCTTAGATAATCTGATAAGTCAGCACCACCAGCAAAACCCTTGCTGTCATTGAATATCCCTAACCTTTTGCGTGTAATTTCGTCTTCGTGCGGACTTGCGTATATTGAAATAAAGCGCATTTCCATACCACCTGTAACACTTTGCCCCACGTCCGATAAATATTGTTCTAAGGTTTTTTCACCGTTTGAAATAAAAGCAAGCTGCCAAGTTGATGTTGCCTTATCTTTATAGTCCCCAGAGCGATTCTTACCTTTGCCATTTCCCAACATGTAAATAATGTTTCCGATAATACGACTGTCTGCTTGGTTCATCTCATCTAGTGCAAGTAGCATGTCAGAGTGCCCAGCGGCTATATCCTCTAAAGCGTTGTCTGTATTTTTCCACCCTTTAACATAGTGTTCTGGCGCTCCATACACTGAGCTAGCAACATTCAATAGAGTAGACTTGCCTAGTGAACTATCACCATAGAAGTGAAAGCCTATATTTTCTGACATGCCTAAGATATTCACCAATGGCGCACTAAAAGCGATACTTAGAGCCAGCACTGCTAAATCATTTCCACAACACTTATCAGCTATATGTTCACGCCACTCAGCAACACTCCCTTTTACTGAGATTTTACCTACTTTAGCGGAATCATTATCAAACAATAGAGGCTTGCTGGTGGTGCCTATTGTTTCCGCTGGTAAAACAAATACTTCGCCATGCCACCCCAACTTAGAAACTAACCCGACTCGATTAGCCGGCTCACTTGCTTGCAGGTATTGTAATACTTTTCTGCCTGAATCCCTGTTAGCCTCAATACGCAACCCCCTATCTAGTAGACCTTTACGTATGTCCGTACCGTTATCAGTAGCAAATAGCTTCATTGGTATGTTCCAGCTTTTCTCTAAGCCGTCATAATCATTGAACTCAACGAGTAACCCCCAGTTCTGTCCCGTTCCACCAGCATCAACCGTTCTTGCTTTGATTTTGAGTGGTGAGCAAATAAGATTAGCAATCTGATTACCGTTATTATCTAAATTGATCGCCTCTACGCCCCTGTCGCTAATTTTAAAGCCTTTAGGGATAGCAGAGTCTAGGGTGTGCGTTGATATAGCTGTGGGCGTATTTATGGTTAGTTTTTTTGTTTCACTGAGCAATTCAATATGCTGAGCAGTCCAACCCATTGCAACCGCGTCATAGGCATCAGCTTTATCAGGCCAAGTGACAGCATCACCGAAACTAACTGAATTTTCACCATTGATAACTGGCGCAACCTCAAAAGCTGTAATGTCGATAACATCAACATTCGAACAACCTAAGTCTTTGAGCAGTACACACAGTTGGTTTGCACATGACTGGCCAGCGGGATCATTGTCAGGCCATATCAATACATCACGGCTCACGATGGGTTTAAAGTCTGTTTTTCCTATGGAGTTCGTACCGCTTAACCATGTCATACAAATATGTGATGGGAATAACTGCTTTGCCGCGTCTGTGGCTTTCTCCCCCTCACATAGAACAATGGTTGCGTCTGGTTTGCTGTTTAGTTCATGCAATCCATATAGGGGGCGTTTGTCAGGTATAGACCTCCATAGCCACTTCTTTTCCCCTTGGTCAGAACAGCCATAAGTTAATGGCTTAAAGCTCTTTTTGATTTTGCCTTTTTCGGCTGTCTCAAACCGAAGCATCTTGATCAATAATTCTCCCGATTCGTCTAGATATTCCCAAACCGTTTTTGGTTTACCTAATGAGCGGTCTGAAGTAGGACAAGAACCCAAAACCTCTTTTGGTACTGGTAAAATAGGTGTCCATTTTACTTTGGCTGGTCGTAGCTTTGCTGGTGGCCGTTCTTGGGTTAAGCCACCAGCCCCAAGATAGTTTGATAATTCCTTATATGCATCACCCTGAGATTGGTTAGTAACATAAGCAACAAGAGAGATTAAATCCGCACCTTTATCCCCTGTGGCGAAATCTGACCATATACCAGTAACCATATTCACTTTAAACGAGCCAGCGCGACTGTCAGAACGCTTAGGATTTAGCACTACGTATTCGTCAGACTCGTATTTGCCACCAGGTAAATAATGTTCAACTACATCATGTGAGCGCGACAACGCAACATCAGCCAAGTGTTTGAAATCAAGACCCATTAAATCTGCCCCCTAGCATTTGACTCAGCACCGCAATTTGGGCAGATATAAACAGCTTTAAAAGCTGGTGGCGGGTGTTTAATGAATCGGTCTGTTTGTTCCCTTACGTATATTGTTATTTGCTCTTGGGGCTTTACGAAGAACGTTCTAACAGTAAAAAGATTGTTTTTATAAAGTGGGTCATTTGGCGTAAATTCTAGTAATACCCTAGACGGCTTGGTCATCCTGTTATCGTCAATGAACGCGTTAGCCGCATTTACGCTGCTAGCAATCATATAAAAATGGGAGTTTCTTAACATTAGTCTGTACCTCGTGATAACGCGATACGCTCCTGTTTCCACTGATTGACCTCAGACATTAACCAACCGGAGGCACGTAAACCCAAACTAATTGGTTTAGGGAATTCATCTTGTTTGATTAATTTATATATGGTGCTTTTCTTAAGGCCAGTCTCCGCTTCAACGTCAGAGATCCTAAGGAAAGGATCAGATGTGTTATTCATTGATTGATTGTTCATTAGCTTACCTATTCGTCTATAGACACGTAATTGCATCTACAGCAGGGAGGCTATTTATTGAAACAACTTTTTATAAGGTGGGATTCTCAGCTAAAACGGCGAGAATCATATTAAGATATTAAAAATCAATTGGTTAAATATCTATTTTTTTAGGAGGCCACGGAGCAATTCTTCTAAAGTCTGAGTCAGATAGTTCTTGCAGTTCTGGATAGAAAACAAGACAGAGTAGCCGAACGGCTTTTCTTTGTGGGTTGCCCGTCTTATTCCCAAAGTAATTTACTAGCACTTGGGCAAAGTAAGCGCGAGAGGCGTTTTTATCATTTGGCTTATTAATGGCAACTGGGAAATCTTCAAGCCAAGGGTTTATGGTGTACTCATCTTCATACTGAATAGCTTTTAAAACTTGGCTTATCTCCATTTGAGAGTTGCAATCTAAATAAATACTACCTTTAGTGCTTTCAGGAAGTTCAACGTTATCAACATTATTTACTGTCTTAACAATCTTACCAGCCAGTGATAAAGATTCTCTATCCAAGACCGATTCATATACTGTGTCTGATATTAACTCACCAAGAAGTCTAGCTGTTTTCCTGATTTTATCTCTATGCACCTTCCTTTGTGTTGGAGTCATTGACTCCATTTTATTAGGTTTAGCACTTACAGCTCGCATCAGCACTCGAATGAAGTCAACAAGCTCAATGTTATTAATGACTGCAAACTCCTCCCAAAAAGAACAGGCGTTATAATCATTGAAATTTATGAATCTACTACGTATTACTCGAACACAGTCTTGCTTGGGGTGATTGGCCCATTCAGTTATATACATTTCAATGTAATTGGAAACGAATACAGGCACCCATGATGGATAACTACTAGATGACATACCGTACCCCTACGGAACCCAAATAAGTTACCAAGCCAAACAGTTGGGTACTGTCTTTCGGGAGCTAACCTAGGCTTAGTAAAACAACATTAAATGATGTGATATTTAAACATATAGCACTAAGCGGCTTGCGCCTCAGTTACCCCTAACGCTGCCTCCATACGTGAAACAACTTCACTAAACAAATCAGATACACCATACAAGGCATTTTGTAATGCAGCTTGCTCACCGTTAGAACAATCAATGTATTGATCTGACTCGCGGTTATGTATCAACAAGTCTAATGTTGTATTTGCTTCTAATACTCCCTTATATGCGCTTATCACCATGCCAAGTGGGGCTGGCTCCTCACCATACTCAAACAGTGCTTTAATCAAATTGTACGTTTCAGTGATTTCGCCTTGCGGTCTAAACCATTTAAAATTGGTTTCTGCTTTTTGGATATAGGCCAAGAGTTGATAAGCTTGCTCAAATTTACAAGCGGCATCGTAAAAATCATCATTCATTAAAAAGCTATTCATCTATATATCCTTTAAACTACTTTTGTTTTGTTATTGATTAACTAACCTTAAGGTTTGCTTGGCATTGGCTAGGCTCATGTTTCCTGTTGCTGCTTGCTCGATATGATCAGACCACCAGCACATAAGCTTTTCACGTCGTTTTAAATAGTCGGCTCTGTTGTAAGCGCTTCTCACAGAGTTTTTATCAACATGAGCTAAAGCGCTTTCAATAACATCAGGATCATGGCCTTGTTCATTTAAGGTGGTACTGGCTAAAGAACGTAAACCATGAGCCACTAGCTTTTTATTAAAGCCCATTCGCTTTAATGCCATATTTGCTGTTGATTCATTTACATGGCTTCTAGGGTTACGATCACCTGGGAAAACAAACTCCCTATGACCGCTTATAGGCTTGATTAACATTAACAGTTGAATAGCTTGCTCTGTTAGTGGCACAACATGTTCACGCTTTTTCTTCATTCTAGCTGGTGGGATTGTCCATAACCTTTTTGCAAAGTCTATTTCATCCCATCTAGTACCAGCAGCTTCCCCAGGTCTAACCATTGTATGTAATTGCCATTCAATCAAACAACGAGTCACTATCTTTATACTGGCAGTGTTTAACGCTTTCATTAGTACAGGTAGATCGTCAGGTTTTAGTGTTGGCATGTTCGTTTTGGATGGTGCTTCAAATGCTTTACCAATCCCTGCTAGTGGATTGTGATTAACAACACCAGTATTTACCGCGAACGTCATGACTTCATTCAAGCGTTGGCAAAGCCTTTTTACTGTTTCTAGGCTACCCGCCGCAGCCAGAGGTTTAAGCACTCTGATAGCATCAACAGCGTTTACCATTAAAATTGGCGTTTTGCCCATTGATGGAAAGACGTGTTTTTCAAGGGAGCGGATAACATCATCGGCATATGCTGGTGTTAAAGATGGCTTTTTAACTGCGAACCAATCAGCTGCAACATGCTCAAGTGTATTATTGTGTTCTTGCTGCGCTTGGCGTTTTGCATTTTCCCTAAATGATTTAGGGTCAATGTCACGAGTTAATAAAGAACGAGACTCATCTCTATTGTTACGTGCTTGTTTGAGGCTAACTGTTGGGAAAGTACCAAAACTGATATTTGAACGTTTATTTGTGTGTGGGTGGTAATAGTTAAACAACCATGTCTTAGTACCGTTAGGTTTAACACGCAAAGACAACCCTTGCCCATCAGATAAGTTATATTCTTTGTCTTTAGGTTTTGCTTGGCTGACCTCTGTATTGGTCAATGGTTTTGTTAGTTTAGCCATTTTAGTAACACCACTCTCGTAACATTGGGTTAAGTGTTACCTCTGATGTTACTATAAAAGACGGATGTTACAAGACCACTACGGACGATACAGGAAACAAAAAACCCGCTATAGCAGCTATTTATCTGCCTCGCGGGTCTTTATTGGTTCTTACTGAACCTGTATTTGGCGGAGAGAGAGGGATTCGAACCCTCGTTAGGTTTAACCCTAAACACACTTTCCAGGCGTGCGCCTTCAGCCACTCAGCCACCTCTCCAAAACTTTTCATTTGCTCTTCGAAACTATCGCAGAGTTAACACATCCATGATGATCGGCACCCAGTCCGTACATCCATGTCCGGCCGTTCAGCCGGGCGGTGCTTTGCACCTAAAGAGGCCGGCTTCACCCACCTCTCCAAAACTTTTCATTTGCTCTTCGAAACTATCGCAGAGTTAACACATCCATGATGATCGGCACCCAGTCCGTACATGTATGTCCGGCCATTCAGCCGGGCGGTGCTGTGCACCTAAAGAGGCCGGCTTCACCCACCTCTCCAAAACTTTTCATTTGCTCTTCGAAACTATCGCAGAGTTAACACATCCATGATGATCGGCACCCAGTCCGTACATCCATGTCCGGCCGTTCAGCCGGGCGGTGCTTTGCACCTAAAGAGGCCGGCTTCACCCACCTCTGTAAAACTTTTCACTCTGAGCTTGTCTACCTGCAATGACACCGTATTGCACCTTACTAGTAATGTCTAACAAGCTTTTTAGCAGGCGCGTATGTTAGGGAAAACCTTTGGCCTGCGCAAGTGTTTAGTTTGATTAACCGATTGATGCGGTTGTTATTTAAGCAATTAATGTCCAATAACGACCATTCAACCGGTTAGCACGCATTTATGCAACAGGTAGCTCTATTTTGCCATTGATCACCATGATGCAGTCCATTCCTGCATGTTGGGCAGCCTGCCTGCCTATTTCGGTGTCTTCGAACACGACACACTCGTTGGCGCTCAAGCCCATGTTTTTAGCTACGGTTAAAAATGTTTCACCATGTGGTTTACCATGGGTGACATCTGACGCTGTGACAACGGTTTCTACCCTGTCGAGTAAACCGGTTTCGGTTAACATACGAATGGCGTTTTCACGCTCTGAGCCTGTGCCAACCCCCATTTGCAGGATGCCTTTATAACGCTGCATGACATCAAATGTGTCTTGGATCACGGTGAGGTTTTCATCGAGTGCTAACCACGCTTGTCGCTTGAACTCTGCAACTTTATCTAAGTTGTGATCCATCCCGTGCTTTTCATTAAGCAGTTTGGCAATTTGGCGTGTGGGGACCCCTCCTAAATCATGAATATACTGAGCATCATATGGATAACCAAATTGTTCACAGGTTTGTTGCCATGCAACAGCGTGAGAGCCCATGGAATCGATTAACGTACCGTCCATATCAAAAACGATCCCTTTGTAACGGCTTAAATCTGGCATGATTGCTCCTCAATAGTCGAATGAAAACAGAACTCTATACTGTTTATGTGGACGAAAAATGAAAAAGCCAGCATTTGCTGGCTTTCAATTACGATTGGGTACTAGAAATTAACTAGGCATTACCTGTAACTTTCATTTTCAACTCAGCCGAAAAATCGAGCATTCTATCAAGTGGCACCAATGCCTTTTTACGTAGTTCATTATCTACGAATATTTCGTGACCTGTAGTCTCAGTCAGCGCTTTGTATATCGCTTCTAATCCATTCATTGCCATCCATGGGCAATGGGCGCAGCTTTTGCACGTTGCACCATTTCCAGCGGTTGGAGCTTCGAGAAATATTTTGTTTGGCTCAAGCTGCTGCATTTTATAAAAAATGCCTCGGTCAGTCGCTACAATAAACGTATCGTTAGGTAACGTACGAGAAGCATTGATGAGCTGTGTCGTTGAACCGACAGCATCAGCGAGCTCAACCACACTCGCAGGTGATTCTGGATGCACCAACACTGCAGCATCTGGGTAAAGATGCTTCATGTCTCGCAGCGCTTTGGCTGAGAACTCATCGTGCACAATACATTCACCTTGCCACATTAGCATGTCAGCGCCGGTTTCTTTGGCTATATATGATCCTAAGTGGCGATCAGGTGCCCAAATGATTTTTTTGCCTTGGGAGTCGAGATGCTCAACAATTTCAAGGGCAATACTGGATGTTACCACCCAATCAGCACGGGCTTTTACTGCTGCTGAGGTATTGGCATACACCACAACGGTATGGTCGGGGTGTGCATCACAAAACGCCGAAAACTCAGCTTCTGGACAGCCGATATCCAGTGAACAAGTTGCATCAAGAGTTGGCATAATTACGGTTTTGTCTGGGCTTAATATTTTAGCAGTTTCGCCCATGAAACGTACGCCAGCCACGACAAGAGTTTGCGCATCACAATCGCGGCCGTAGCGTGCCATTTCTAGGGAATCAGAAATACAGCCGCCCGTTTCTTCAGCCAATGCTTGAATTTCGTGATCGGTATAATAATGCGCAACTAGTGTGGCATTTTTTTCAATGAGCAATTGTTTAATTCTGTCGATGTAATCTTGTTGCTGAGCAGAAGTTAATCGCGCTGGTTTTGCTGGGAACGGATAATCCACCGTGCCGATAGAAAGTGCCTGATTCATAGTGCTTAGTTGGTTACCACAAACATCATAATTAATCCGCGTAGTATACCGATAGTGTGAGCAAAAATCACACTTCCCGTTATATCCAATTGAACCGACTTAATCTGCTTGCAGGTACTGCTGGTAACGATCACGCCAATACTTGCCGTGCACAGGCTCACCTTTAGCCTCATAACCTTGATATAAATTAATGTAAGCAGGCGTTAATAAAGGTTTCTGCAATAAACGTTCGGCCCATACTTTTAAATAATAAGGTGGAATATAAGCGACATCGTAAAATTCCATAAATGTCATTTTTTCAGTAGGTTTGTAGCTCTGCGCCGGATGATTATCGCAAGTGCGAGATTCGCTCAATAAAGCCGAACCATTCATTCCTAGAGCTTGCCATCGCTGTGTAGTCGGTTTTTGCCCCGCTTTAGTCACCACTAAATTAGGTGCATCATTTGAGTGACAAATGCTATTCGCCAATCCTGATGACAAGGGATATTCATCTACAAAGCCTGCAAAATGCGCGAGTTCATGCACAAAGACGTTGTAATCATCTTTTCTATCTAAAAACATAATCCCGTTGTGTACATTCGCTTTGCCATTGTCTGCGAGCACCACTATATGGGTAAAGTTCTGCTGAGAAAGGGGGGCACTTAATGCGGTAATATCACAACCTAAGCGCTGAGCTCCCTGCCAGTTAGCCGAACACTTAAGTTTGTGTGACGTGAGCCAAATAGGCTGATTAATACAGATGGGTAGTTCTTTTAATCGAGCGTCTGTTTCGAAACGAGCTTTGATACGCTCCCCCTGCAAAACAGAATGTAGCGTAGCGGCCACCATTTGTAATTGCTGGGCACACTGATGAGATGACTTATGCTCTGGTGAGGCGAAACTAGACTCAGAGCGTCTCATATTTAGTAAAGCAGTTGCGCGACTGCTACCGATTTTTTTGGCTTGTCTTAACGAAGCAACAGCGTTTTCTTCTTCGCCAAGCAGGGATAGCCATTCAGCATAATACACCGCACTGCCTGCATCTTGCTGTGCAGCTTTTGCCAACCAGTATTGGGCTTTTTGCCGTTGATTATTGACAATAAAATGATGATAAAGCGCTATCTGAGCATCTGCATCACCTTGATGCGCGACATAGTTAAGTGCCTTTTCAGAAGCACGACTGCGATTTTTACTTGCTTGTAAGTGAGAAAAATATCCCTGAGCTTGGGCTGAGCCAGCTAATTTTGTGAAGTGTAACCAATAGCCATTGTTATTTTGGATAGCAACTTGGCTTAATTTGGGTAAGGCTGTTGAGTCGCCATATTGATAGGCTTTGAATAAAAAATGAAATGGGTCGGCTTGGATCGCCGCTTGCGCATTTAAAAACGCTAAGTAGTAAGTTGAATCACTGCGCCCTGCAAACAACCAAACAATACAACAAAACGACAAGCCTACTTTTAACACTTGTCGTCTCTTACGTACGCGCTTCTATTATGGCTCTTCACTTTCAGCAACGGCTTTATCGCGAAGCATATCGAGCTCAAGTCGCGCATATCTATGTTCAACATATTCAAATACGTTGGTGCTAAGAGCTAACTTGAAGTAGTTCGACGCCACACCGCGGTTACCCAGTGCTGAGTTATATTTACCCAGATAGAAATACGCTTCACAAAGGCGATCTGTCAGTTCCTGCTGACTCGTCACGCCTTGAATTAGGGCATTTAATAATGCTTGCTCATCTATGCGCCCTAAATAAAGGTCGACTAAATGTGTCGCCCAGTTGTCTTCGTCTAAATTTTCGCGATTATTACTTAACGTGATTAATGCATCTGCTTGGTCAAGTTCACTATGGGCAATAAAAGACCAAAGTGCACGATATGGATCTGATTCATCATTTCGGTAGAATTCACTAAAATCATTTACGGCTAAATCGGCGCGGCCACCGTAATATAGCGCGATCCCTCGATTTAAAAACGCAAATTCATAATCAGGGTTAATGTCTAACGTGGCATCAAACGCTTCATAGGCTTGTATAAAGTTCATTTGCTGAGTGTAATGCACACCCAAAGAGTTATACGCCTCTGCCATATCTGGTTTAAGACGTATAGCATGATCAAAATCATACTGCGCCAAACCAGCCAGCCCTACGCTGTCGTATAACATACCGCGTTGATGCAGTAACTCTGCCCTTTCTTGATCTTCTAACGGTGCTTTTTCAAGGATTTGGTTATATCTGGCGATCGCCATTTGCGAGCGCACACTCATAGGCGCGGGCTCAGCGAGTAATAAGTTACTCATCTGTGCTTGGCTTTGCTGAGCTTGATTGCTATTAGCACACCCGCTTAATAACAATCCTAAAAATACCAGTGAGAAAAATTTATTTTGCATAAGAGTAGGCAACGCTCGGTCTAAAATGTGATGGCGATAAAAATGCGGAATCAGCCAGAAAATGATGCTTAGTAAACAGGCAGGGTGGCGTATTTACCCATAAATGTAAAGACAACGAGAAGGCGAAAATTGCAATCTACTGTATCAAGTTGTAAAAATAATGCACACTAGCCGGCTACTAAGAAAAAAAGCGATACCATTTTGAATAAGCAACAAACTGATTTACAAAGCCTCTTTAATGCTGCTTTGGATGTGCAAGCCAAAGCACACGCACCCTATTCCGATTACCGAGTGGGCTCTGCTTTACTGGCAGAAGACGGTAACACTTATACTGGCTGCAATGTAGAAAACGTATCCTTTCCATTAGGCCAGTGTGCTGAAGGTAACGCTCTGGCAGCAATGGTTGCAGGTGGTGCCAGGCAAGTCCGCGAAATTTTAATAGCCAGCCCAAATGAGCATTTCTGCTCTCCATGTGGTGGTTGTCGGCAGCGTATTTTTGAATTCGCTAGCAAAGACACTCTAGTCCACATGGCCACCAGCGAAGGTGAAATTAAAACGCTTTCGATGAATGAAATCTTGCCCTTTGCATTTGAGCAATAGAAACGGCTTTAGCTTTGACTCCTAATAATAAAATATTTACACACAACAAGATTGATTAAAAATCAACCACAGTTATAATATGCCGAGTTTTGAGGCGTACCTAGTTGGAAACGCTACAAAAAAAGTCTGTCTGCTTTTTTTACACCAAGCATTGAACGTCAATTAGCCAAAAGTCTAAGACGTTGAATCAAAAGGAATAATAAGAAGTGGCTCAGTTCATGCTTTGCATACAACACACAACAGTTGCAGTTAGGTCGTCGTACAGGAGTAACCTATGACACGTTTATTTAAGAAAGCTAAATTCATATCAGCAGCCGCTTTACTAGCGCTAACTGCATCGCAAAACATTAGCGCCGCTACTATTACTTTAGGTGGTCAAGCAGCCACAGACGGTTCTGGTAAAACAAGCGCCAATGTTAATTCGAACAATACTATCAATGCCATCAGCGACGGTTTCTTTGTAGAAACATTCGATAGCGCCACCGCAATTCCAGGGTTACCGACTGCAAATGACACAGCTTATAATGTGGCAGGCAGTTCTACTGGTTGCGCAATCAACTCACCATTACTTGTTCAGCCTAGTTCCACTAACGTTTTAAATGTGCGTACAGGTTCAGTAAGAAATGTAGCAGCTGCGCCCGCTGGTGACACGACTTGTTATGCTTATACTACCCCTGAAACGGTTGGAACTGACAGTTACGTAGACATCGATTATACCAATTTCTTAGCCAACATCGGTACAATAGATTCGTCTTTAGCTGGTTCAAGCATTGACTACTTAGGCTTTTATTGGGGGTCAATCGATACCTATAACACCTTTGAGTTTTACTCTGACACTAACGAGTTAGTGAAAAGCATTGCTGGTCAAGAAATATTAGATCTTGTTGGTGGTGTTGAAGGTGACAGATTATCTGATAAGTCCAATGTTTACGTGAACATAAATTTCAGCGTTGCTGAAGCGTTCACCCGCTTACGTGTTGTGTCATCTGGCGTAGCCGGTGAGTTCGACAACATAGTGGTTGGCTTATCAAATCGTGACGTACCTGCACCAGCTGGTTTGGCCTTTTTAGGCCTAGGTTTAATCGGCTTCGCTTTACGTAAAAAACTGCAGAAGTAAGATTAATAGTTAGTTAAAAAAAGTCGGTCCGCCGACTTTTTTTGTGCCTGAAAATAAGTCCTTTGCACACCAACGTCAACATTCATCATTCAAAATTCTCTCACGTGTCACTAGCTCGCAGAAAGATCGTGTTCATAAGCTGATTACCATCCACTCTGCGATATGCGTCAGCCCCTTTATGTAACTAGCTTTTAGTAGCATTTAACCTTCAGAAAACTTTACACTAATAGTGTAAATTTCGTACACCTTAGTCATCTATTTTTACGCTTTCGGTATAGATATTTACCGACCCCGATGCAATATCATGATAATACTCAATAATTTATTTTTGGCACGCGTTATGCTAATACTTTAGTAGCAGTAAATGTAGCTGCATAACGGAGTTACACATGAAAAATTCAATGACTAAAAACAGTATAAAATTATTTAAAACTACCTTAATTGCTTTGGCAGTCAGCCAGTCTGCACATGCTGCGGTTATTTCCTTTGGGGGGCAAGCCGCAACTGATGGCTCGGGCAAAACGAGTCTAAAAATTAACGCTGACAACACGATCAACTCTTTGTCGGATGGCTACTTTGTAGAAACGTTTGATAAAGCTACCGCTATCGATGCGCTTCCCTTGACCCAAGATGAAAGCTACAACGTCGCTGGTTCATCAAACGGTTGTGCCATCAATTCACCATTGATGGTCACAGCAAGTGGTTCTTCAGTGTTGAATGTGCGCAAGGGGTCATCAAGAAACGTAGCCGCTGCGCCTGCTGGTGATAGTTCTTGTTATGCTTACACCACTCCGAGTACAGTGGGCGTCGATAGCTTCGTGGATATCGATTACACTAACTTTTTAGACAGCATAGGTACTACTGTCCCCTCTCTTACTGGCTCGAACGTTAATTATTTGGGCTTCTATTGGGGCTCGGTAGACACTTATAACTCGTTTGAATTTTACTCGAACGATGTATTAGTTGGTAAAATAACTGGCGCCGAGCTTTTAGCTGAGCTAAATGGCAATGCGGGCAATCAGGTCGCTGATTCATCAAATGTCTATGTCAACATAGCGTTTGACGCAAACGAAGCTTTTAACAGACTTCGCGTCATCTCTTCTGGTGTTGCAGGTGAGTTTGACAACATCGTCGTTGGGTTAGATAAGCGTGACGTGCCTGCGCCAACCAGTCTTGCCATATTGGGCTTAGGGCTATTAGGTCTTGGTGTCGGAAAGCGCTTCAAGAAATAACGGATATACTTTGAATTAAAGCCGGCTTGCCGGCTTTTTTTATACGCATTTATTTTACCCTTTAATGCCAATTCCATTAAATAATTGCCCTCCCAGAATTCATCCAGCGGGTTTTGAACAAGACGTCGGTGTACAGTAATGGTTGCTCCCTTTCAAACACCGAAAACACAGTACAACAAAGCAAATGCATAGCCTGTAAAGTGCGTCATAAAAATATGAAGTTTTTATGAATATTAGCCTAAAGTAACCAACTGTCATTTTTCTGTTTTACTCCGCTATTACAATCCGTCCGTTTTTAGCGTGTAAGAGTAAACACAATGAGTAAAACGCTACAAAAGGCTTCGCTGTTTTTCCTAAACTCCCATGTAAAAACCCAAGCTTTGGAAATAACCTCCGCAGCATCTAAGCCGAAGACGATACAAGCGCCTAATGCAATCGATAAGCTCTTCAAAGCTCACTGGCGTGATGTATGTCGCATACTGCACAAATGTTATGGCTCAGGTCCACCAGAGCCAGAAGACGTGGCCCAGGAAGCGTTTAGCCGCATTGCCCAAATGCGCGATTTGGAACAAATAGCAGACCCCAAAGCCTATATCATCAAAATAGCGATGAATATTACCCTCAAATCGATAGGGCATTTGTGCAAAACTCGTGATTTCATTGCACAGCATACCCAACTCCCTGAAGATCAGTGTGATGACGTTTGCCCCGAAACTATTTTGCAAGGTGAGCAACGCATTGCCGCAATACAAAAGGGCACAGAACAGCTGACTGAGAAGCAACGCGACATTTTGATGCGCGCCCGGATCAAAGGCCAAACATATTCTGAAATATCCTCAGATACCGGTTGGAGCGTTGCAGACATTTGCCGCCAATTAAACGCGGCAATGGCAATTTTAGAGCGCATTGATGAGCAGGAGAATAACCCCAACGATCAAGCGTTCTCGTCGCACGTGTCGCCCAGTAATATCTCAACAGAGCCAAAGTCATGATACATACAAAGAGAAATTCTAGCGGCAACGGGCTAAACAATAGCAATCGTTCTCGCGTTGAAGACAATAACGATCGCTGCACAAATCATGAAATTTGTGAAAACAGTGAATACCAGAAAGCGTCTATCTCTTCGTCGCCTCAAGACAGAGCTAGAGAATGGCTAACGTATTTATATTCCGGACATACCACAGCAACCAAACGTGACGAGTTTGTGGTATGGCTCAATAGCAGTGACGAAAACAAGCAGGCGTTCACTCGCAGTCAAAAGGTCTGGCAAACCATAGGCATGACAGACTCAGCGGTAGAATGGATGCAACAACACGCAGCTCAACAACCTGCCACAGTGCCAAAAGCAAAACCCACACGTGTATTGGCGAAATCACTAATGGCGTTAAGTGCAATGGCCGCTAGCGTAGCCTTGCTTGTGTTCAATGGGGTATTCAACACCACCACCCATCTTACACTCCCTCAACCGCAGACGGCTTTTACCTCTCCTGTAGGGCAAAACCGCCATATCACCCTAAGTGATGGCAGCGACATCACGCTTGCCGGCAATTCGAGCATACTAGTTGCCATTACTGACAACGAGAGACGCATAACCTTGCGCAAAGGAAGCGCCTATTTTGATGTGAGCCATGATCCTAGTCGTGTATTTTCCGTCACTGCCCAGCAAACTCAAGTACGTGTACGTGGTACCGCATTTGAAGTGAAATACAGCCCAAACAATAGTTTGAAAATTTCGGTTCAACGGGGTTTGGTTGACGTTGCTGACTTACCAGAGACAGCAGAGCAAAGGGAGCAAGTATTGCAGCTAAGACCAAACGAACAACTGCATACTGATATCCAAGGGAGGTTTATCTCACCTATTACTGTTTTTCAGCCTGAGACTGAATTTGCTTGGTTAAAGCAACGGCTGATTTACGATAACGTGCCCCTCAAAAATGTCATCATGGATATTAATCGTTACGTGAAAAAACCAGTGATTATTTTAGATAACAGCATTAACGAACTACCTATCACTGCGTCATTTACCTTCGAGCAAATCGAGCCCATGTTAGACGGATTAGCGTCAGCCTACCCCATAACACTCACCCATGAAGCCACTCGGAGCGTGTTAACCGAAGAATAATGTGCAATGCCAGCAAGAGCCAAACCTTGCTGGTACACCTTTACATCTCCCATCGGATAAATAACGACTCATTGTGTGAAGTTTTTATGAAACAAGCACTTATGCTGAAAAAAATATCGCGCTGATGACTCTTCTAGTGAAACCTATATTAACTAACTGGAAGCAACATCATGAATACACTTGCACGTTCAATTAAATTCGCCCTGTTTGGTACCGCCCTCGCTGCTTTGACACCCGCCTACGTCATAGCACAGCAAACCCAAGTTAATATTTCAGTACAGCCACTTGGGCAAGCACTGAACGCATTATCGCAACAAACCGGCACGGTTATTATTGCTCCAAGTCGCCTCGTCAGCGGCAAACAGGCTGTTGCCACCTCAGGTGAGCTGAGCGTTCTCAATGCCGTAGAAAAACTATTAGATGGCAGCGGCTTACAAGCGCATGAACAGCCCAGCGGCGCGATTGTTATCAAAAAAGCGATGCAAAAAAATAAATCTCAAAATAAACGTGCGGCAACTTATCAAGCCCCGATGGACGAAGTTGTTGTGACTGCGTTAAAGCGTGATAGCAGCTTACAAGATACCCCTGTGGCCATTTCAGTGTTAGGCGCAGATGAGTTAAAAGCCCAAGGCGTAACTGATTTCACCGACTTAATTGATAGCCTCTCGGGGATTTCCATTAACTCTGCTTTTGGTGGCCCTGAAAACAGCTTTATCACCATACGTGGTATAGGTGGCGCCGATGACTATAAGCCTAATGGTAACCCATCCGTAGCCTTACACGTTGATGGAATTTATCAAACATCCAACGCTTATTTGAGCATGCCCCTTTTTGATTTAGAACGCATTGAAGTGCTTAAAGGGCCCCAAGGTACCCTCTACGGGCGCAACACTACGGCTGGCGCAATTAATGCCATCACTCGAGCACCAGGTGAAGAGTTAAACGGCTATGCAGATATCGAATACGGCTCATATGACTTTGTGTCCGGCACAGCAGCGGTTGGCGGCAAGGTCTCTGACAACCTAGGCGTTCGCGTTGCGGTTCTTATGGAACAAGGTGGGGGCTTTATGGACGGTAAAGGCGCAGGCAACTTCGCCGGCTTTGTACCCCAAGGCACTGAAGGTATTGTGCCACCAGTGGCTGACCCAGGTGAGCGCGACGGATTTGGCGATGCAGATTTATTCGCCTTTCGTGGCACAGCGGTTTATGACTTCGATGATGTGACCTCTCTAACACTGCATTACTTCACCAGCCAAGACCGAGGTGATACCCGCCAGTATGACCGTATTGCATTTGAAGATGACAACCCTTCGCTCAACGCAGGTGAAGGTAATGACCCTTATGATTTTTACACCAGTGAATACTACTCTCATGAAATCGATGTGAGCGGATTTTCAGGAGACTTTAACCGCCAATTACAGTCAGGCTTAAACCTCGACATACTATTTGCATTGCAAAGCAGTGAGCGCAATGTCAGTGGTAACGGAGACGGCACGTCATTTCCTCGCTACCAATACAACTTTGACGATGATCTTGACCAAACATCGTTAGAAATTCGCTTGAGTGACGCAACCGGCGGCGAATTTGACTGGATAGCAGGGGCCTTCTTTATGAACGACTCTGTTGATTTCACCAGTAACTGGACCAGCTACGCGGTGCTATCTCAATACAGCTCTCCCTACAATCAGCGTCGTAATAGCTTTGCCACCTTCGGAAATATCGACTGGAACATTTCAAACGACTTAGTGATAAGCGGTGGCCTGCGCTACACCAAAGACAATGCGAAATTCCGCGGTGAAAACATTGATGCCGATCCATGGGGGTTATCGGTTTTTGAAGAAACCTTTAAAACAGATGCCAACTTCTCATGGGATCGCGAGTTTGACGACAGCAATGTCTCAGGCAAACTGGCTATTCAATATTTTATCAATGACAATCTCAACGTGTTTGCCTCTGTGAGCACAGCCTATCGTGGTGGCGGTTTCGACGGCACATCGATATTCTCTGAAGAAGAAACCCAACCCTTTGAATCAGAAGAAGTACTCGCCTATGAAGCAGGGGCACGTTACGTAACAGACAACATCAACTTCACCTTTGACCTGTTCTCATATGATTTTGAAGAGCTGCAAGCAACGGCGCGTCTATCAAACGACACCAATGGTAGAACTAATGTGGGTGAAGCCACCGTGAGCGGTGCAGAAGCCTCAATAGCAGTCACGTTATATGAAGCTAATGATCACAAAATCACCTTCAATACTGCCGGCACTTATCTGGATACAGAAATCACAGAATTTAGCTCGAATCGTGTGAACGATGTGGTCAGTACCATAGGCGACCCATTGCCTGGCTCTCCTGAATGGAGTCAAACGGCGGTACTAAATTATCAAACATCGCTGACTAACAATACCCAACTCAACGCCCGTTTGAATTACAGTTACCACGGTGAAGAGTCGAACCGCTTAAACGCTGGCGATGGCAATACAGCTCCTTCGTATAATTTACTCGGTGTACGCCTAGATGTAACTTTTGCCAATGGTTTAAATATTTACGCTTACGGTCGCAACATCACAGATGAAGTGTATTTTCTTGAGCTTAACGGTGGGGCGCGTTTAGTAGGCGCACCGGCCACATACGGCGGTGGTGTTAGCTACGCGTTTTAGCCTCTCATTAGTCATTCACATTGTTTACCTCACAATCATGGCGAGCACGAACGCTCGCCATGAGCATATCTCTTCTAACACGCCACAGTTTTTCGTGGCGGGTTTTTTACCGTTAATTTGTTTGGCAAAAGGTTTACTTATGAAAGTCCGTCTTTTCTCGCAGCCTTTAAGCATGGCTCTTATCCTAACGTTTTTGCTGTACGTGAGTGTGGCTAATGGCGAAGCGGTTTCAGTTAAAGCGTTAACCCCACACCCAGTTGCAACCCAATGGCCGGATCGTATTATTGCCACTCCAACGGTCTCCCCAGCAGACAGTTTTTCGGTGACATGGCGTACCGATAATTCAGTCAACAGAGCCTACGGAGAAATTGTTCAAGCTGACTCTGATGCGCGTTACGATATAAACGCGGCTCAGTTTGTAGCGAAAACGAATAACGCTTCTCTGGCGAAAGGCGTTAACAACCAAGAACACTTTCGCTATCAGGCCAATGAAGGCCTGCCCAATGTTCATTACCATTCACTAACGTTCAAAGATTTAGAAGCCGATACGTATTACAACTACCGTGTTGCGGGCGCAACTGGTATGTGGTCTCCGTGGCAGCAAATTAAAACCGCCCCTATTGATACCAATCAAGACTTCTCCTTTTTGTACTTCGGTGACGCCCAAAATGGTATCTATTCACATTGGCCATTAGTGCTGCGCCGCGCATGGCAACATGCACCGAATGCTAAATTCGCCATCTACGCAGGGGATTTAGTCAATGAAGGAGCAAGCGATCAACAATGGTCTAACTGGCTGAACGCAGGACAATTCATTCATCGCACATTGCCAGCCGTGCTCGTTGCAGGTAACCATGAATATGATTGGCAAGTACACGAAAATGCGCAAAAAACCTGGGCACTATCTACGTTGTGGCAAAGCCAATTTACCCTACCCTTAACTCCTGCTTTACCTAGCGCACTGCAAGAAACAGCCTACGTTACCCATTACCCAGAGATGGATGTTTTTGTACTTGACTCCGAAGCTCGAGGTGACATCAATTTACTGCACGCTCAAGCGCAATGGTTAGACCAAGCCCTACAAACTAGCACAGCGAAATGGCGCATTGTGACTATGCACCACCCTATATTCTCGTCATGCGGTATTCCGCTAAATAGCCCAGGGCAAGATGAACCTGAAATACGCGCTGCGTTCTTACCCATTATGCTAAAGCACAAGGTTGATTTGGTGCTGCAAGGCCACGATCATGCCTACGCGCGGGGTAGTATAGGCACCCAAAACGACATTAATAAAACAGCCATTCCGTCCTCAAAAAAGCAGGTTAAAACCGTATTTGTCACCTCTGTGGCAGGGCCTAAAACCTACCCCATTAAACCTACGCGCTGGGATGAATACCGTGACTACGGTGTAACACTAGAACGCATTGGTGAGAACACCCCCACCTACCAAATCATTAGCAAAACCACGGATAATCTCATCTATCAGTCATTCACCTCTGATGGGCAGATTTACGATGAATTCACTTTACGCAAAAACACGCACGGTAATAAAACGTTAAGCGTCGCCAAAAAGTTACCCCCCCAGCGCACGTTCAAAAATACCGGTTTATACAAAAGTCATCACGATTTAGCAGAGTAACAGGCCTATCTATGTAAGGGCATGCAGGGAGTCAAAGATATTTCCTGCATTGTCCTAACGTTTACCCCCCGAAAAAACCCCGCGAACTGCACAGTTTCTGCACCCTAACTCCACACTATGTCGTTATATTAACCGCCTGAATTTCTGCCTTCGAAGGTCTAGCAATGGCTAAAAAACGATTTACCTCAATCAACACATGGACCAGCGTATTGTTGCTATGCGTGTTTCTTAACGGCTGTGGCGCTGATTCATCAACTAGCGAAGATAGTGCAACTGATGAAACAGTGAATACGTCGCCTGTGGTAGAGGCAGGAGAGGCTCAAACTGTTGTAGCGGGCGACTCAGTTACCCTGAGTGCCAATATTTCAGACGATGACACAAATTATGACATCAATTGGTCTCAACTAACTGGAACCAACGTCACCCTTAGCGATACTAACTCAGCTAACATCAGTTTTACTGCACCAACTGTAACCAATCAAGAAACGCTGCAATTTCAAGTGTCGGTAGATGATGGAGTCAATGATGCGGTCACCGATACAGTGTCGGTTACTGTAAGTGCTGGCAATGATGATAGTGAAGACGACTCTGGCGGTGAAAATGACAGTGTGTGGATCATCAATACCAGCGGAGAAGTGTCTAGTCGTATTTTAGATTCAACCACGGGTGTGGGTGTTCTCGTAAATGTGCAATCCGTAAGTGATGAAACCATTGATGACACAGACTATACCCTTGTTACTAGCCAAGGGATCCCAAAATACGATGTCACCATGACCCAAGACATTATAGACAGTATCAATAATCGCCCAAAAGCCAGTTCAGATTTAGTCACTGGGCAAACAACTGCATCCGTAGGCGATGTGGTTGAGTTTGGTGAAGACGTAGGTTACGTCAGCACAGGACAAAATTGCGCTAGTAATGCAGGTTACGGCTATTGGCCTCCTGGCCCTGCTTGCCCTACCGAAGATGAACGAGAAGTGTATTTTCCGAAAAATCCCCAAGCCACTACACAAGAATGCGAAAACGGTTTAGGTAAAGTTGGCTTGTTCGTCAATGGCTCATCTGTGTATAACTGGGGTGATGGTATGAGTTATAACAGCGATGGCTCATGGCTCAACCTCGCCCCTGTTGCTGAACAGTATGACGTGGATATTTGTGGTGGGCACTCAGCAAATGGCGATTATCATCATCATTTCTATACCAGCTGTTTAGCCGATTTAGTCGGTGATACCGGCGATCAACACTCACCTATTTATGGTTACGCAGCAGACGGTTACCCCATTTATGGTCCTTGGGAAGAAGATGGACAGTTAGCCGTGAGCGCATGGGAAGTACGTGATTATACGTCAAGCTCAGTAACAGGTTGCTCTGACAATGCGCGTAGTTGTACCTTAATAGACCAATTCGATGCATCGTTAGGCACCGAGGTCGCCACTCAAGGCCCAGAGTTTGACGATGTAGTGACTACGTTATCGGGTAACGAATTGGTGGCAGATAACGGCTACTATTACGAAGATTACTTCTGGAACAGCACCTTAACCGAGCAAGGTGGGGTCTACTTAGATCAATACAACGGCCATACCGATAGCATTCGCGGCTACCATTATCACATCACCATCACTCAAGAAAATGGCTCTTATATACCGGCGTTCCCATACATTATTGGCACCCGCTTTGCTGGGCAATTACAAGACAACTCAGTTGCATCGTGCAGTACCGGGGCGACCATGGGCCCGCCTCCAGGAGCTTAATATGCCATTACGTCAGCGCCTTTTACCTCACAAGGTTATTCACATTATTCGTCACAAAGATTTTATGATAACCCTGCTCTACGTCATGGCCGTCACACTTTTTAACGTGGCGGGCAATATGGCCTTAGCATCAACCGAGATTCATGAGCATAAAGCGCGAGATATCGGCAAAGGCACACCTGTTCCGAAAATCCAACTGAGCGCATTTCGCGACCCTATCGACGGGGTGAATATTCATGTGGAGGTGGGCAATTACCTGTTAAACGCCCCTGACTTAGTGGCGATAACTGCTGACAATAAAGTCGACGGCGTACTGCAAGGTCATGCCCATGTTTTTGTGAATGGCATTAAACGCCAAAGGCTATACGGTAAAGATGTGCATATACCGCAAACTTGGTTAAAAAAGGGTGTTAACCAAGTGGCAGTATCCTTGAATAGCCATAAGCATGAGAACTGGATGTCAGGTGATCACAATATCGTTAGTTCGGTTTTTCTCGATTTAACCAAACAAAACATAGTGTTGCATTACTTCACCTCACAGCCAATAAACCCCACCTCACAGCCTATAGAATCGAACTCTGAGCAGATTAAAAGCCAACATGCCCACCACTAGGTGTGCCTGTTGGCTAAACTGGGATTTAATCGATATCTAAATCAAACTTCGCCTTTTGCAACTCTCGCTGCATGCCCTGCTTACCCGTTAGAAATAATTGCCCTAACTTAACGGGTGAATCTTCATCCAGCGTGAGAGTGATGCCGTCCCCCTCTAATAGCGCAATACCCGCTTCCGCTAATTGCTTTTCAGTTTTATCCGTTGCTCTGTCTTTCGCTTTTTTACCGCGCTCGATAGCAGATTCTCGCAAGGACCCAGCACTGACACCTTTTTGCTTCGCTTCGCTATTGAGCAACGCATCTAAAATACCATCATCTTCTAGAGACAAAGATGCTTCATGCACAACCAATTCCTGCAGCATGACGGTGCCCATCAACAACGGGCTTTGGTTTTGTAAGTCTTGCAGTTTTTTAAGGCCGCGCATCTTAATGGAAGCATGCAACTCGCCGATATTATCACCATCAATACTCAGCGCTTCTAACTCTGCTTCATCCTCATCAATATCAATTTCTAGCGCCAGCGCGAGATCAATTTCATTGCCCTCTTGCTGGAGCAAATAAATAAAGGCTTCAAATAAATCCCTAGGGGAATTATTCATAGGGAATCCAGTCACTCGAATATCGTCCGCTTCCATGGCGATTTCAGACAGCATATTCTGTTCTTGCTCAAACTCTTCAATGTACAATTCATCGATAAGCACTTTACCGATACGGGTATCAATCACCAAATCGTCGATCGTGACGCTACCAAATACCGAAGCAGATAAGTCGTCGTAGCTTATCTGGGCTCCAAATCCACGAGTTTCATTTACGACCGCTTGCATGGCTTCTTCCGCTTTTTGCGTCGCCAGCATTGAACCACCAAAATAAACAACAGCCAAAAACACTGCCCCCACTAACACCACTTTCTTCATATCCATATCCACACTCTACTGTTTATTTTGGGTTTATTAATTGGGCTATTGATAACAACCCGACATACTTATTGCAATGAAATTAACCAAGACTTTAGGTGCATTCACTGTTCATTCGATGATCATGGCCCTACTGACAACATTTAAATAACAATTAATGGCGACGCTTTATATTAAAATGCCGGGCATTATCTCAGTCCCTAAAGGATCTTTTGAATGTTCGCAGGCCTCGACTTTGGCACGTCAAACTGTTCTATCGCCGTTATCGAAAACAATACTCCCGCACTTATTCCCCTTGAAGATGGGAAATCTCGTTTACCTTCATCGCTGTTTATTGAACACAGCAATAGTACACCTGCCAATTTAACTACGGATTTAATTGCTAAGCAGATCTGCGCTTTAAAGGAAGATCCACGAGTATCTACTTCACTCAATCATGAGCAACTGGTGAATATTGCGCGCAAACAGCTGCGTAAAGCACACCGCTTAAACACAGCTAACGATCAGCGAGCACAAAGCATAGTGCAAGCGCTTGCGGCCAATGGTGACCTTATCTTCGGGGAGGAGGCTGAGCTTACCCATGTCTCGGATCCCGAAAGTGGCTTTTATATTAAATCCCCCAAATCGTTTTTAGGGGCAGACATCAACGCTACGCAAAGAGCCGTGTTCACCACCATTGTTGAAAAAATGTTGGCCTTTATTAAGCAAGAAGCAGAATGCATTAAGCAACAAGAGCTCAGTCAAATTATGATTGGTCGCCCTGTTAACTTTCACGGGCTATTAGGTAAAGACGGCAACAAACAAGCCCTGAGCATCATTGATAGCGCCGCAGCTAAAGTTGGCTTTAAAGAGGTGCAATTTTTGATGGAGCCTGTGGCCGCCGCCTATGATTATGAGCGCCAATTAAACGAAGACAAGCTGGTGCTTATTCTGGATTTAGGCGGGGGTACCACAGACTGCTCCATGATCAAGGTGGGACCAAGTTACGTGCACTTAATCGACAGACAAGATTGTATTTTGAGCCACACGGGTAAACGTATCGGCGGTATCGATTTAGACAATAAACTGGCACTGATGGCGCTCATGCCGGAATTTGGTAAAAATACGGTACTAAATAATGGCTTACCCGTACCGAACCATTTGTTTAAACAAGCGGTAAGCGTTAACGATGTAGCCGCCCAGCAAGAGTTCAACGGGCGCCTAACGGGTAAAGATATTGCAGAGTATTGCCGCATCAGCCCCAACCCAAAGCTGAATCGCTTAAAAACCCTACGTGACGGAAAATTTGGCTTGCGTGTTAGTCGTAGTGCAGAAAAAGCAAAAATACTGCTATCGGATCAGCAAGATATTCTGCTGCCCTTGCATTATATTGAAACTGGCCTCGATATACCCGTTAGCCGCGCACAGCTTAGCGATGCTATTGCCGATGAGCTAAGTAAGTTTGAACGCTTAATGAAAGAAGCCATCACCCAAGCGGGTGCCACACCAGACGTGCTTTATGTCACAGGTGGTACGGCGATGTCCCCTGTGGTACAGCAATGGATAAACTCGGCCTTTCCTGATTTAGACATTGTGATTGGTGATCATTTCGGCAGTGTTACCTCTGGGCTGACAACCCATGCACAGCGTATATTCACTGCATAAACATTTACCCGTGAAGAGAAAGGCAGTCCTCATTGGCACAACAGCAACTTAGCGAACGCCCATAAAAAACGCGAGTCAGGATTATCCCACTCGCGCTGTACGCTTCTTTGCCGTCACTTCATCTAGTAACCTAATCTGCTAAACGCCTTAAGCCACGTTGGTGATAAAGTCTTCTTCGCTGCGGCGCACTTTTTTCAAGTTCACCAACCAATCACCTTCTTCTGCGCGATAACCCAAAGGTAAAATCACCACCGAACGCAAGCCTTTTTCTTTTAGCCCCAAGATTTCATCAACTTCTTTAGGTACAAAACCCTCCATCGGGGTGCTATCTACTTTCGCATCAGCGGCAGCAATCAAAGCGGAACCTAAACCGATATAAGCCTGACGAGCGGCATGCTCAAAATTGGTTTCTGCGTCCCGCTGTGGATAAGTATTAAGCAACATATTGCGATAATCTTCCCAACCTTGGTTGCTAAAGCCGCGCTCTTCATTGACTAAATCAAACATATTATTGATGCGCTCAGCCGTGTAGTTATCCCAAACGGCGAATACCAATACATGAGACGCATCAACGATTTGCTGTTGTCCCCATGCATGAGGGACGATTTTCGCGCGAATATCTTTATTGGTGACCACGAACACTTCATAAGGTTGTAAACCGCTAGAGCTCGCGCTTAGGCGAATAGCCTCCAGAATAAAATCAACTTTCTCTTGCGCAACCGCCTTGCTTGGATCAAATTTTTTGGTTGCATAGCGCCACTGTAAATCTTGCAGTAAATCAGACATAACACCTCATTTTGTATTATTTGATGAACAAGCCATCAGTAGTTTGTTTTCAATGAGATAAGGCTGAATCAAGTGAGATGCAAGTTAGGTATGGAATTTACTTGCCTAAGGGGATAAAAAAACAAGAAAGGCACCTCGAGCATTCCCGGTTTTCATGAAGTAACGAAAACCGGGGCATATAACTCGCGCTTTACTGGGCTTGAGCTAGAACGTCTTGCATCTGGCTTTTTATGTCGCTATTTGCGTAAAGTGCTTCAATTTGCTTCTGATATTCTGTTACAAATCTAGGCTGTTTTTTCACTTCTGCGAAAATGCTATCAAGCTGCAAAAAAGCTAGAGGATCGTTGGCGGTTTGCTGTGCTGCTTTATGCAAGTCAGCTGACATCACGTCGTTAATATCCAGCGCTTTACCGTTTTTATTCACTTGCTTGTCGCTGTAGTAGCACCAAGCAGCTATCACCAGTGTTGCACACTTAATTTCGCCGCCGTTCGCAAGATTTTGCAGTAACGTCGGTAACAAAAAGGTAGACACTTTTGACGAACTTTCTAAGCAAATACGCGACAAGTTATCCTTGATGTTCGGGTTAGCAAAACGCTCAAACAACACATCTTTGTATTCGGTTAAATCAATGCCATCCACTGGGTCAAGAATAGGCGTGACTTCAGAGTCCATAAACAAACGTAAATAGCGCGCGAAAAGAGGCTCTTGCACTGCACCATCAATCGTTTCCTGCTCTTCAATCGAGCCAAGAATACCCAGTACTGAATGGCCCGCATTAAGAAGACGTATTTTCATTTTCTCATACGGAGTCACATCGGTTACAAACTGCGCACCCACTTGTTCCCACATAGGGCGGGCATCGCTGAACTTATCTTCAATGATCCACTGGATAAAAGGTTCACACACCACAGGCCAGTTGTCTTTCACGCCAACTTCGTCGGCCAAGTAAGCCATATCAGCAGGGGTAGTAGCCGGTGTAATGCGGTCAACCATGGCATTTGGAAACGCTACGTTTTGTGAAATCCATTCAGCTAAGTCTTGGTCAAACTGCCCTACGTAGGCCAACAGCATCTTGCGAGTCATATTACCGTTGTGCTGAATGTTGTCACAAGATTGCACTGTAAATGGCTTTTTACCTGCGTCTTTGCGTACTTTTAACGCCGCTGCTAGATAACCAAATACTAATCGAGGCGAGCCAGGATTTGCCAAGTCATGCACCACATCAGGGTGGGTGAAATCGAACTCGTCTGTCACGGGATTGAAGTTATATCCCCCTTCGGTGATGGTCAAAGACACGATTTTGGTATCGTCGCTTGCCATCTTATCGACGACTTTTTGCGGTGCATCGCAGCTAAGTAAAAAGTCGGTCAAACAACCAATTACACGATTTTCAACTTGGCCATTTGGGTGCCTGACTATCAAGGTGTATAAGTAATCTTGATCTTTAAGAATTGACTGCATTTTACGGTCGCCTTCGCGCAACCCTACCCCGCAAATTCCCCAAGATAAATCACCGCTTTGCTGCATATATTCATCTGTATAAAACGCTTCATGAGAACGATGAAATCCTCCAACCCCAATATGCACGATGCCTGATGTCACTTTGCTACGGTCATAATTTGGAACGGTAATACTTTTAGGCAATGACGGTAAATTTGCTTGGTTTAATACAATAGTGTTTTCGATAGTCATGATGATGTCCTAAACGTTGGCGCCGACAGCTATTTTTTTACGCTGCATGGCCCAATAAGCGGTGAAAAAGTAAATAAGTGTGCAAGCGAAACCGACATTGAAAAACATGTCCCTGTTCACTTCGTAGCCAGAAAGGTCAGCACTAAAAAACATGGTGTTGCACGCCAAAGCAAACGTAACAACTAAGCTGGCAATCGATATCACACGTAACGACTTGGTTAATTTTGATATATGTATAACAGGGTCAGGTTCGTTTCGAGCTTGCTCTTCTTGGTGAAGCTCCACACTTTGATTGAACGCTTCCATTTTTGCTTGCTCTTCTGGGTACTCTTCAGCCGCGCCATGACGTTTCGCCATAACGGTATATACAAAGATGGTGAAGAACCACGTTGGTATAAACAGATAGTAGAAAGACAAAATATCCAACGCATTTAAGCCAAAACCAAACGCTAAACCCAAGCCCCAAGCCACAACAGCTGGTCTGCTATGTGTTAGCTGACGATATGCCACCCAGTAACGCGTATAACCAATACGCGGGAAGATAAAATGCTCAGCGAACACGATTGCCCCCACTGGCACCACCAATAAACCGGCATAGGTCAACAAAGGCAAAAGCTTGGTAAACACGAAAGGAAAACATGCCACACACACAGTGACTAAACCTACGGTTAAGGTCGTTTTGGTACGTGAATGGTCTTTAAAAATGGCTTGAGCAGCCAAGCCAGCACGATACAGGTTCGCGTTCGCCGTAGTCCAACCCGCAACAATAACAATCACTAAACCGGATAAACCTAATGCATGGTATGCCACGTCACCTGGATCTAATTCCACAATCGATTTTTGCACGATAACAGCTGTGCCTGCGCCCATGATACCGGCAGAAATCCACGCGATATAGTGACCAAATAACATGCCGGCCGAGGTACACACACCGTACGAACGCTTGCGGGCGTAGCGTAAAATAGCCATATCAATTAAACCGAAGTGGGTGATTGTGTTGGCAGCCCAAGAAAAGCCAATGACTTCTAGCAAGCCAATACCAGGCTCACCATTGGCATCTAGCCCCGTCCATACGGAAATACTGCCTATGTGCATAAAATCAGACCAACTACTGAGTCCGGTTTGGCCGATAACAGAGTCCGCCAAAGCTGGCATCAAAATTAATGGGCCACTCACAAACATTACAAGCAACCATGGCGCACAAATGCCAGAGAAATTAGATACTGCGGTAAAACCATACATAGCCACCAACACCACGATAACCCCAACCGCCAAGACGATAGCCACAAACCAAGCATTGGTGGGGTACCAATTGAGCTGAGCTGGAATATCAAAAGCGAATCGCACTGCTGTCGCCGAAACGGTGATCATGGCGGCGGATATAACAGTAAAAATAATAACGTTCGCCCAATTGTAGAGCTTAGTCATTGAGTCACCGGCAATTTTTTGCAGGTAAGTGTATAGGCTTAATCGAGTTTCAACCGCGATGGGCGTAGTAATAAAGGTCCAGCTTAGTACCGCTAGAATATTACCGATTAACAAGCCCAGTAAAATGTCGGTCATGGTGGCGCCAAGAGCCACAAACGTTGCGCCGAATACGAATTCCGTCGCGGCAACATGCTCACCAGCGTACAGACCTAAAAAGTGGGTCCAACCTTTTAATTTGTGTTTAGGAATAGGAAGCTGTTCTTCGCTAATATTCCCGATACTGCTGTTATGCGTTTGAGACGTCATATTGTTTATCCAACCTGCTGTCGATTTCTGTCAGCGCGAAACTCAAATAGCGAGTAGAGCGTTAGTAAGTACTAAGGCCTAGATGTGATTTGCTTCGAACAATAATGCCGAACGCACTCAGGCAATAAACCAGTACCAAATTCTCAATTGGGCATATGCCCCAATGGCGGGCATATTCCCAAAATTGAGTAGCAGTTGTCAACTCTTTGTTAATGACGTGAGCACAGTTAAATATTGGACAATTCTTAAACGATACACATGCCAAAGCCACGAGATAACGATCGAAAACTAACAAAATAGCTATATTTTTCATAAAGATGGCTATGAAAATTCAAAGTGAAATAGCACACAGGCGAGCACTAAAGTAAATGTTTTGTAAATAAATAAAGTGGGTAAATGATGTATTTATGTACAAAAAGTTCTAACGAAAAATACCAGAGGTGAATAAAAGTTAACGATTGAGGACGCAAAAGAGTCGTGCCTTTTCAAAAGACACGACAACAATTTTGCTTAGCGCAGCTGATTCATACCACGGTTTTCATCTTTGTGAATGGTCACCGGCCAGCCGTCATATTGGTTTGTTGCTTTATTATCAGTCACATCAATCAAGAATTTGTAGGCTTCTAAGGTATATGTTTGTTTTTCGATATCAAACGTGATCATACCAAAACCACTGCCCTTTTCATGCGCTTGCACATAGCGGTTGGCCGATTTCCCTACCAGCGGGTTCGCGACGGCGTAAACGTACATTTTATTGCCGAACGCATCCAGATATTCGCCCGTATTAGCTAAGCCATGCTCGGGGCGATTTTTAACGTCGAAACCTACCGCATCGGGCTTCCACCAGCGCGGCCAACCTGCAGCAATAGCTGGGCTACAAAATGCCCAATTACTGTCCCGTTGATTATGCACGCCATATTGCGACAGTGTACCTAAATGCGTATCACCACATATATGTAACGCTGCAGACTCGCGCATAATATCGATGGCATTGTTTCTTGCCGAGGCCGGCCAACCACTGCTATCAAAGTCGTACTTCAAATAACGGTCAGGCCGCGGTTGATGTGTCGCAATGCCTGCAAATACCGTTTGGCTCAGCACCGCTTTAAGTTTATGGCCGCGCCAATCCTGGCCCCATTGCTTTAAATATTCCTCTTGACGTTGACCTAACAAGGCTAAGTCCGGACCATCAAAATCAGGGTTAACATAACCAGGTGCTTCATTTTGCCCCGTTGCCCCCACTACAACGCCAATTCCCTCAGGCGCACTCTTCCATTGGCGGTCAGCTAATATCGCAAATCCTACATCACCGTAGATCAAGCTTCCATAGTAGCTACTAATACCGCTTGGATTTGGCGTTGTATCAAATCCTGTTGGGTGATGCGCCGTATTCGTTTTATGTACCACGTTAACCATAGACACAGGTTGAATATAGCCCCCCAAAATACTCGCTGACGGGTCACGTTCAATGTGTTGCATAGGTGCACCGCCCTCACCCCATAAATTACCTTGTAATACATCGTGGTCATCCGGTAGACACACAGTGGGTCGATCGCGCATTATCTCTCTGAATGACCAACCAAATTGATAGTACATGCGCAAATAGTTCAGTGTTGCACGCTGCGCTGGCGCCCTAACATAACCAAACCCACCGTGATGTTCGTATAGCTGATCGCCGGAGAAAAACACTAAATCTGGGTTAAGCTTTTGTAGATTTTCAGCCACCGGAGCATAGGGAAACGCATAGTCGTTTTGGCAGGTCAATGATGCCATACGCAAAGGCCGACCTTTGGGATCCGCTTGAATGGTGCCAGAATATATGTCTGTGGTGTGTGAGCCATCTTTGAGTAATTGATTATATACCACTCGAAACTCCGCACTTTGGCTTTCATCCCAGTTTTCGTGGGTGAAGCTCGCTAATGATGCAGCGGGATCAATTTGGCTGTGCCCCAATGACGCCCACTGACCACGGCGCTTAACTTGAAGCTCAACGCTTTGATTATCTTTTGCACCCAAAGGCCCCAGTAAGGCACTGAGTTTGAGCACAAATCCTTTTTCACTTTGGGAATCGCTCAAGGTATACATAGTCCACAAAATGGGTCCGAAGCGCTGCTCTGGTAAATATTCGAACGCGCTCCCCGCCATACGCCAGTCACTAAAACGGTAGCGGCTACCGTTGTGCTCCTTTGCATCGCTTTGAAAATCAGTTGCTGGCAAAGCAAAGTTACTCACAAGAGCTACGTTGCCGAGCACTTCATCTGCTGATACCAGCAACGAATGCTCCACAAGTAAACGTTGATTTTCTGCAAGATGCACCTCTACGTCGAGTAACATTGCGCCGACCTGCGGCTTACCCATAATGATTAAGTCCACTGGTTTATCAGCAATATCAATTTTCAGAGGTATTCGCTCGCTGCCAACAATTAAGGTGTTTTTAATCACACCAACATCATATCCTTCGCGCACAAAACAATTACTGCGGTATTCATTCAGCTCGCTGCGCACGCCTAGGCGCACACCGCCACCACCGTCGTTTTCATTTGGCGCTAGACTTTGCAAGCGTACACGTATTTCAAAGCTACCTTGTTTATGTTTTAACTGATGCGTTAGCGAATGAACACTGCGATTGCCACCAGGATTAATACAATGAGCATGGCCTTCCTTTACCTGCCAATCTTCCATCGGGTTAGCCCAAAACTCACCACCGAGCCAAACACGATCATGGGTTTGCTGCCAATTATCCTGCATTTGGGTAACATGGCTAGCGTCAGTATTTACCGCCAATTCTGCGAGTGCGGTATCTGCTTTTTGATTTCGCAACGAGCGAGCGCAGCCTGAACTTGCTGCAAGCACTCCAGCTCCTACACCGGCTCCGACAAATTTAAGTGCCGCCCGGCGCGACATAAGTTTTGGTTGCGTGCTTTTACCATTACTGCATTTCATCTGCGCTCACTTTGAAAATTGTTTATTGTTAACATTAATTATACAAAGGCGAAAACAAAAAACCACTTCTTTTTGGTATTTATGAATACGGTTTCCCTTGCGCGCGCCCTGTCTCAACTAGGCGCATTTTGAAATTGTTAAAGCGACATGGCGTTGAGAAACAAATCGCTCTAGCTACACCGAAGTAAAATTAATTGCTACACTACTGTTTTTACATACAGCTTCATTACCTTAAGCACCATTTTCATGATCCTATATATAGCGGAAAAGCCCAGTTTAGGCCGCGCAATAGCGCAAGGCTTCAGCGGCCCACAACAGAAACAAGACGGTTATATTCAGCTTGCAAATGGCGGCTGCGTAACTTGGTGTATAGGTCATTTGCTTGAACAAGCAGAGCCCGACAAATACGACCCAGCTTATGCAAAATGGGCGCTACAGCATTTACCCATTGTCCCCCAAGACTGGATATTGGTTCCCAAAAAAGGCACCAGTAAACAGTTATCAGTGATAAAGCGTTTATTGAAAACAGCCACCAAGGTGATTAATGCTGGCGATCCAGACCGCGAGGGCCAGTTACTGGTCGACGAAGTCATCACCTACTGCAAGGTAAAACGCGATATTATCGATAACGCTGGGCGCTTGCTTATCAACGATTTAAACTTAAATGCGGTTAAAAAGTCGCTAACGAATATTCGCCCGAATCGCGAATTTACCGGCTTGTCTATTTCTGCCCTTGCACGCTCAAGAGCAGATTGGCTATATGGGCTTAACTTAACCCGTGCTTACACTCTACTCGGCCAGCGCGGCGGGTACTCAGGAGTGCTGTCGGTCGGCCGAGTACAAACTCCAGTACTTGGTTTAGTCGTCAGGCGGGATGCAGAAATAGCCCAGTTTGAGTCGAAGCCCTTCTATGAAGTCATGGCGACACTCGCCACTCAAACCGAACAAGCACCGCAAACGTTCACAGCAAAATGGCAGCCAAGTGCAGCTTGCGAGCCTTATCAGGATGAAGAAGGTCGCGTGATTGTTAAGAAACTCGCAGAAACCGTGGTCAATAAAACCCGGGGCCAGCCGGGGATAGTCGAATCATACACAGTGAAAGACAAGCAAAGTCCGCCGCCCCTGCCCTATAACCTGTCGGCGCTGCAAATCGATGCGTCGAAACGCTTTAACTTGTCACCTAAGGCAGTATTGAATGTGTGCCAGTCGTTGTACGAGCGTCACCAATTAATTACCTACCCTCGTTCTGATTCGCGTTATTTACCCGTGGAGCATTTCAAGGATGCTCAAAACGTATTAAGTGCGATAAAAGCCAATGCTCCTGACCAGAAAAGCGCTGTGGACAATGCCAATAGCAAGCTCAAGTCAAAAGCCTGGAACGACAGCAAAGTAGATGCTCACCATGCGATTATTCCCACCTCCCGCAACAAGGCTATATCAAGCTTAAGTGGTGATGAGGCGAAAATTTATCAATTGATTGCGACCCAATACATCATGCAGTTTTATGGCCCCCATAAATATCAAGAGCAGACCGCAGTCGTCAGCATCGCCGGAGGCACTTTTATAGCCAAAGCAAAAGCCACCACAGATAAAGGGTGGTTGGTATTAACAAAGCAGAGTGAAGCTAAGCACGAGCCTGCTCTGCCCTCTTTGGTAAAAGGCCAAGTGCTCGATTGTATTGATTCTCAGTTAGTGGAAAAGCAAACCACGCCACCTAAGCATTTTACCGAAGCAACCTTACTTGCCGCTATGACAGGCATCGCCCGCTATGTGCAGGACGCTAACATCAAGAAAATTCTTAAAGACACGGACGGTTTAGGCACAGAGGCAACCAGAGCCTCGATTATTGATTTATTGTTTAAGCGCCAATTTATGCAAAAAAATGGCAAGGAAATACACGCCACATCCACGGGCAAGGCGCTGATAAATGCCCTGCCCAGCGAATCAACCCAGCCCGATATGACCGCCATTTGGGAAGCAAATTTGGATAAAATATCTCAGCGGCAAATGCGCTATCAAGATTTTATGCAACCGCTTACGCGCACCATTGGCGAGTTAATCAACGCTAGTCAGCGCATCGATACCAGTCAGTTTGCAGGCCTTGCCTCAACCAAACCTGCGTACAAAAAGAAATGGCGCAAGAAGAAAAAGGCTAGTTAGTACCACTGACTAATCTTCCAGCGCGTAAGCGATAACATAGCCCCCTTTGCCATCCCGTGGACTGCGTGAATCTGCGTAAGTGTTGGTCTCTGGATCTCTTGGATAAGTCCAACTGGGATTGGGCACAGTCACCACGATATATTGTTTGCCCGTTTTGTTTGACTGATAACTCATAGGGGTGGATTGGCCGTGACCTGGCAAAGTATCGTGCCACTTGATTTCCCCCGTGCGCACATCATAGGCGCGCACCGTGGCATCCATTGTGGAACTAATAAAGGTCAGACCGCCGCGAGTGGTCAAGGTGCCCGCTCTTACCGCTACGCCCACTTCTATGGGTAACCCTGAACGAATACCAAATGGCCCTGTGTGCTGCATACTGCCTAAGGGGCGGCTCCAAAGTAGTTCTTTGGTGTTGAGATCCATTACGGCGATGCGCGCCCAAGGCGGCTCAAAACAAGGCACGCGTGTGCCCAGCTTAGACATAAACGGTTCTGGCCAACCGTAATATTTAATACGCATGTGATCGTATGGATCATTCGGGTCTGCCTCGCGTGACTCAGGCATAGGTGCATTAAGGTCCATCCTAACCGCTGGGTGATTTGGGCCCAGTAGATATTGCGCAATTGGCCCTGCCTTTGCCACTTGTTCTGGGGTCACCATATTGAGTCTATGAGCCAACATCTGCGGCGCAGCAATAAGTAAACCGTTGTCGGCGTCAACTGACACGCTGCCCCAGTTAAAGCCTCCGAAATTACCTGGTGCTAACATAGTGCCGCCTATTAACAGTGGGCCATCAGCAGAGGGCGGTGTAAACATGCCTTCGTAATTCATGATCTTATATTCAACTCGGCACAGAAGTTGGTCTATTGGGGTTAAACCCCACATGTCCTCTTCATGCCTAAAGGGATGAAAGTTAGGTAGCGGGGAAAACGGTTGCGTGGCAGAAAGCCGCTCCCCATATAATTCACTTTGGGGAACCGGCCGCTCTTCAATGGGATGCACTGGCGTACCGTCACGTCTATCAAGCAAGAATATATCGCCCATTTTTGTAGGAACCGCCACTGAGGGCACCATTTCACCGTCTCGCTCTACATCCACCAATACAGGCTGAGCGGGCAAGTCATAATCCCACACGTCATGATGCACCGTTTGGTATTTCCAGCGCGGCTCGCCAGTCGCTCCATCTAGCGCAACAATGGCCGATGACCAACCATCGTCATAGTCACGCCTGACGCCGCCCCAATAATCCGGTGAGGCATTACCTGTTGGCGCATAGATAAGATCAAGCTCCGGGTCGTAACTCATAATCGTCCACACATTGGGTGTGCCTGGCGTGTATATTTCGCCTTCTTTGGGTTCGCCATAATAGCCAGGGTTGCCCAAGTCCCATGCCCAGACGAATTCCCCTGTGATAGCACTAAATGCCCTAACCACACCTGAGGGTAAGCCGAGATCTTGGGTATCTGCCACCAGCCCACCAACAACGGCTACATCATCAGCAATCAGCGGCGGCGAGGTCACGTAATACTCTCCTAATTCGTGTAAGCCCAAACCATGGGTTAAATCCACTGCGCCGTTTTCGCCAAAATCTGTGCATAGAGCACCAGTAACAGCATCCACCGCAATCAATCTTGCATCTACAGTGCCAACTAAAATTCGTGTTGGGCATTGCCCGACGTAATCCGTTGGCGCCTCGTGATAACTGACACCACGGCACGTTTCTGCATATTGATTGCTACCAGAAGGGATCGCTTCGGGGTCGTAGCGCCATGCCTCTTCACCGTTATCACTGTTAACTGCCATCAATACATTGGATGCGCCGCAGATATAAAGAAGATCGTTCACTTGTAGCGGGGTCATCTTGAACGTCTTCTCGACACCCGTTCTATAGCGCCATACCTCTTTTAATTTACCCACAGTATCAGTGTTTATCTGTTCTAATTGGGCGAAGCGGCTACCGCCGTCTGTGTTGCCGTAATTTTGCCAATCCGTGACATCAGCGGTGTCAGGTAGCGGGCGCATAGTACCAGTGCCGTTATGCTCATAGCCCTGAAAAACACTCAACAGTAAAACAGCGGAATTAAGGCCGATGGGTAACGCTATCCATTTGCGATTAACAGTCCGGTTCATGTCAGCAGGTTTTAGGCTTGCGCGGTACCAAGGCGTAATAAACCATAAGCCCAGCACAAGCCAAGTGGCGACCCTAGGCAAAAATGCCAACCAATATAAATCTGACTCATAGGTTGCCCAAACAAGCGTAACCAACAGTAAGCCTGCATATAGTTTGTAGGCTAAGGTGTTGCCTTTAATCATGTAGACAGCGCTGGCAATAAGAGCAATGCCTGCAGCCACATAATAAAAACTGCCACCCAATAACGCCAAGTAGCCCCCGGCCAAAGTCAAAAACACGCCAATGAATAAAAACAAAACCACCATTAGCCAGTGTGCGATACGAGAAATCATGCTGTGTATTTTCTCCTAAGGATAGATCGGTAATACTTAAAATGCCGAGCGTTGGTCATAGCTGGTTAAATTCCGTTATCTGCAAATTGCTGTGAAGAGTAAGGTGAACCGTCTGCAGATTTTTGAAAGCCTAATAGGTTGCCGTCTAGGTCTCGCCCATACAGTATGTAACCGCCGTCCATGGGGCGTGCATCACTCACCATCGTGCCGCCCGCTTCTAGCAACAAAGCTTTAGCCGCCGCCAAATCCGTCACATCAAACACGACAGAGTTGTAGCCTAATGCATCAAAGGGGCGCGGCGCATTCAATGGCGTTGGCTGAGGAGAATGGTACTGGATGATCTCTAATTCTAAATTACGTATTTGAAACCAAGCCATTTCTATTGCGGCATCTTTTTGGCCTGCTATTTTGTCGAGCTTTTCACCCGACAGTTTTATTAAACTCCCCGCTCGACGAGGATCTTTGGTTTCAAGCAAGTGGGAGTAGAAATCCACGCTGCGATCCATGTCGGTGGTAGCTAAAGACACATGGCGAATACGATATTCATTTTTTGGGGGTGTGGGTAACTCTAACGCTTGTACATCTACGTGCTCTACTTCGAACAAGATGTGATCAGGGTCATGAGCGTAGGCATAATAAACAGGGTTTTTAGGGTTTAGATGGATCATTTCTGGGTCGCCAATAGGCGTCGCGCCATTTGCTAAAAAGGTTTCATAGGTGTGAGTATGCTTAGCGACCTGATAACACACATGGGCAATGCCAGGGCCATATACCTCAAGATGTGGTGTATTTGCCGCTTTGGCGTCGGGTTGCGCAAATTCCGTCAATTTAAGCTGGGCATTTACGCTTGTTAGTAAGCGGCTTTTCGCTTTTGCGCCATCTCTACCGACCAAGCTATTCACAACCGGATGACTGTCAATTTGCGTGATATCCGAGGGAGTTAAATCTGCTGCTTTTTGGTACAACACTGACGAGCGCTCTAAGTTGCTCACCGTCATGCCTACGTAATCCACACCGCGTACGACTGGGTTTTCAACCCGGCTTGGCTCAGCTGAGAACCATGAACAACCAGCCAGAGTGAGCACCGACAATAAACCTAACGATAATCTAACCACGAGTTTCTTCCTTTGTATTAAGACAACGGCGTCTTTCGTAGGATAATTACATATCCTACATTGATAAAATGCTTAAATTCATCGCGCGCCTATGCATCAAATGAATAGAGCGCGCGTAAAAAACAACGGTAGAACACACAATAGTACGATTAGGATTAACCGCTACCGAACAGTGGTAATGTTGCACCTGGGCCCAATTTACGCGCTGCAATGCAGGGCTTTTTAAAGGCTCGTATTAGGGGCCCTCATTAAAAAATATCGTAAAGCCCCTGTTCTATTGCTATTCACTGCTTAGTTAAAATGATACGTCGCGCGCACCCCATAAGTGCGCGGGTCTAAATACAGCGGCGTACGGTAACGACCTACCAGCGAGTTCGCTACGCTAGAGCCCGTGATCGAGGCTTCATCAGAAGCGTTTTTCACAAACACTTCAAACTCCCACACATCGTCCATGTCCCTTAGGGTCACGCTGACATCGGTTTGCTGCCAACCCTCTTGCTTATCTGAGGGTACGTTGTATAAACGGCTGTAGAATTCATCTTGCCAAAAGGTTTGCGCCCGGTAGGCGATTTCCCAATTACTGCTGATTTCATGGGTGTACTGGATGCCAAATTGCACGGATTTTTCGGGAGAGAACGTCAGCGTTTTACCGTTTAAATTTACAGGGTCTGAGCCTGAGGGATCGGCAATGTCCGGTGAAGTGAAAAAGTCTTCGTTAATTTCTGAGTCTAATAAGGCCAAATTCAGATTGATGCGCAAACCATCCATTGGTAACGCCAAAAACTCAAACTCAGCACCAGCAACGTCCGCATCAACATTGGTATTAAAGGTTGCACCGTCTCCTAAAATTCCCCCTACCTGTAAACCATCGTATTGGTACATAAATACAGTGACATTGGCCTGCAGTGAACGCTTAGCAAAGGTGTTTTTGGTCCCGACTTCTAAGGCGTTGATATATTCGGGGTCAAAAGTTGGGAACGCTGAATCACTGGCCCCAGGGTTAATGCCACCGCCTTTATAACCACGCGATAAAGTACCGAAAAATAATGTTTCATCCGTCATGTCTAGGTTTGGGCTGTAGCTTAGGCCGATTTTACCGGTGAACTCCTCCCAAGCCCCCTCGCCATCTACATAACTGTTGTTAATATCAAATCTTGGGTCTAAAAAGGAAAGAGGCGAAATCGCTCGGGTCACGACTTCTTTGTCATCTTCGGTATAACGCAGCCCCATGGTTAAGGTTAAGTCTTCACTTATGTCGTAATACGCTTCGGTGAATATGGCCCAAGACGTGGTTGCAATATCTGGCGTATCGAAGTTGAACAGTGCTAGTTCGTCGGGTAAGCCCAACGCGCCAGCAATTGCGGTCATTTCAGGTTGATAGAATTTCCCGTAAGACTCAGCATCATACTGTAAATAAAACACCCCAGCGGTATAGTTAAATGGGCCGTCTTTAAAAGATGCAATGCGCAACTCTTGGCTCCACTGTTCACTTTCAGATTCACTGGAGCGCGCCGTGCTATAACGAGTAGTAGGCTCTGTTCTCCCCTCGGGCAACAGCAAACTTTGAGGAATAAATAACGCGTCTGCACCATCGGCGTTATCAAAATCAGCAAATGCTTGTGACGAGCGATCATGGTATGCCGTGACAGAAGTAAAAACGTGTTCGCCAAAGTCGTAGTTAAACTCAAATGAAATAAGCAAGTCTTCGACATCAAACCTAGGTTGATAGTCTTGACGTACTTTTCGAGGATCGCTGGGATTCACTCGCGCCGAACCATCTAAGTTGGTGTTATAAAAGTCTGAGCGCGTGGCAAAACCAAGCGCCGCTAACGTGGGGGCCAAAGCGCCGTTAGCTAAAGAACCGTCGGTAAAATCTGAATTCGGATACTGACTTGATACAGTGGCGTTATCACAGCCTAGTACAGGATCAGAGGTACACAACACGCCTGTGCGCGGTGCACGATCACTATTTTCTTTAAAATATTGTGCGAATAAAAAGCCATTGGCATTTTCGCTAAAATCAAACGTGGTGGAGCTGCGAATTGAAAACTGATCTCGCCCGTCAATGCTGTCAAAACCCACATTCGGTGCCACATTTTCAGTATAACCATCACGTTTCACAGTATTAAATGCAAAGCGCTGGAGCACAGCATCACTTAAAGGAATATTCACGTACCCCTTGGTTCTTAAACCGTTAAAGCTGGCAATTTCCGTAGTTAGTGCCGCTTCGAATACATCCGTTGGTTTGCGCGTAATCGAGTTGAGCACCCCAGCTGTGGTATTGCGCCCGAACAATGTCCCTTGGGGGCCGCGCAATAGTTCAATCGACTCAAGATCATAAAACTCATTCTGAATGGTATTAGCGGTGACATACACGCCGTTGATATGCACCCCTAAGCCAGGATCCGCAGTAGCTGAAATGGCGTTATCGCCCACTCCCCGCACGTTATAGCCTGCGTTATTAGATACCATTGCATTGGGTACGGCATATTGAATGTCTTGAGCATCTTCAATGTCTTGATCGTCAAGCATCGCACGGCTAAATGCGCTAATCGCAATAGGAGTTTCTTGCAAAGACGTAACACGTTTTTGTGCTGTGACTTCGATGATCTCTAATTCTGTAGGCACTTTGTGTGCTTGTGTTTGTTCTTCAACCGCCTGCGCTACAGCTGAGGTGGCAAAGGGAATAGCGAACAAAACGCCAAGGGTTTCGCGGGTTATGTGGCTTTTTTGAGTTGTACCGATTGTTTGAGGCTCGTGTGTATTGTTGAGTTTTAACATGCTTAGACTGTCCTTTTTTAGGCTCTTTTTTTATGTAAGTACTTAACGTTAACGCTCAAAACGCCTAGCACTATTAAACAAAAATTCAATAAACGCCAAGTTATTGACTTTATGTTCAATAGTCAATATTAACATGTAAATTAATTGTTTGAATTTAATTTCACAGTGAAAGAGAACTGAATAAAATTACTTTAAATACAATTAGTTACAATAACAAAACTAATAGAATTTACTAAACTTAGTATTCAACATAATGACAATAAATAGATAGAAATCAGTAAAAAATACAGAACTCTACCTATTCCTGCTATATTATTTTGCCAGTGATAGCCGTCCCTACTGAGAAGTTAACATAATGAACTTTAATTACATTGTTCGATTAATACTGATATTAACGCCCCTCATGGCCATAGGCTGTCGGGATAATTCCTCGTTATCTGTCATTGACGAGTCCCAGCGTTCTAAGATCAATGATTTAGGCTATACCGCCCATTACACGACGGTCAATGGAATAAGAATACATTATGTTCAAGAAGGGACTGGCTCGCTGATGTTATTTCTGCATGGTTTTCCGTATTTCGGTAGCGCTTGGGATCCTTTATTGAGTGAGTTCAGTCAAGATCATCAGGTTGTAGCACCAGACAATAGAGGCTATGGCTATAGTCAAAAACCGGCTGATGTGTCTGAATACAAAATTGAAAAATTGGTGACTGACGTACGACAACTCATCGAGCAGTTATCCCGCAATAACAAGGTGATACTCGTGGGGCATGATTGGGGCGGTGTGCTAGCCTGGTCGGTTGCGCAAACATCACCAGAATTAATCAGCAAGCTGATTATTATCAACGCCCCACCCTTTAACGTGTTTCTAGACGTGCTATCCACAAGTACATCCCAGCGGGAAGCGTCTCACTACATGCATAAACTGGATAGTTGGTACGCGCATCTATTATTTGCCATAAAAGGGCCCGAACTCATTTGGCGAGGCAGTGCCCGCTTATACGAAGAGGGGCACGTAGATGAGCGTTTTAAGCTCGCGTTTTTAAATGCATGGCAACAACCGGGCGCTGCACAAGGGGCGGTGAATTGGTATCAAGCCAACGTACCCGAATTTGATGCTATCAACGACTCTCATTATTGGCCGAGTAAAGAAACCCGTATCACTGTGCCGAGTTTATTGATTTGGTCACAGCGAGATAAAGCGTTTACGCAAGATACCTTCGAGGCAATCAAGGCTAATGTCGATAACTTACGTATTCACAGCATAGATACGGATAGCCATGTACCTTTTTTGGATCATACAGAAGAAGTGATTAAGGTTATGCGAGCGTTTATAGCGGGTGAATCAAGTGAACATAGCAACCGCTAAAAAAGCGGTTGCCGTTAATTGATTCAATTTGAATTATTGAATTTTAGCCTTAACGCGGCACTATTTACGACGACGAAGTACAACGCCAAATAGGCCTAATGCTAGCAAAGCTAACGTGCCAGGTGCAGGTACATTGGTCGCATCAGGGGTTGTGGTGACGCTAGTCGGCGTAATGCCATTAGCGAACACGGTTGATGAACCATCAACTTCTAATATGCCATATAAAGATGAGCGGGGCCCATCGCCATAAAATTTGAACCCTCCCCAAGTTTGACCATATCCTAATGCCCCATCGAAGTAGCTATACCAATTCAACGTATTTTCACCGTCTTTAAAGAAGTCATCAATATCACCGTACAAATCTTGTGCGGTGTTCACTTCATCATCTACACCGTATAATTTTTGAGTTTGCCAATTAGATGCATCGATCGTCATAGCAGTGTAGCTAACGTATTGATTTCCAACCCAAGCATCAAGTTCATCGTCAATCCATGCCACGGTATCCACATTCGTTATACCAAACCCAACCAATGTGCTGTTCACTAGATTGTTAGTGACAGTGTATGTTCCAACCCCTTTGCCCGCATAACCAGGATCGATTTCATCGTCACCGCCGCCGCAAGGTATTGAGGAAAGAATAGTATCATCACAGATCACTCCTAAATTTGGAGAGTCTAACGGCTGCACAACATTACTGGGCTCAGAGTTTGTCGCGCTACTCGGCTCAGAGCTAGCCTGAAAACTTTCGGTAAAATATATACCATTCAGGTTATCAACATTATCGATAACCGTTGCACCAGTATTCATACTGGTTACACTTAAACATAAAACGGGAAATACGTGTTTTAAAGAGATTAATTTCATTACTGCTTCCATGTGAATTATCATTTTTTAACGTTAAAAGTGAATAACGTGTGACTATATATTTACCAAGCAAACACCACTTATAGTTGCAGCTACTTGGTCATTCGCGACAAAATTACGAAAACTTATGAGAAGATTTTCGAGGTAATTTGGCATTTAAGTTGCGAGCTATGGGCTATTGCTTACGACGACGAAGCACAGTGCCCAAAATGCCCATTGCTAGCAACCCTAATGCGCCAGGTGCAGGTACATTGATCGCATCAGGGGTTGTGGTGACGTTAGTCGGCGTAATGCCGTTGGCGAAAACCGTAGCTGTACTTTGGTCTTCAGAGGCTAGTATGCCGTAAAGTGAAGAGGCAGGCTGGGTTCCCCTGAATACGAAACCACCCCAAGTATTACCTCCCCAAAGCGCTCCATCATTAGCAGAATACCAATTTAGGGTATTTTCCCCGTTGGTGAAAAAATTATCGATATCTCCATATAAATCTTGCGCGGTATATTCTGCTGGATTGTAGAAACCGCCGCCATCATTTTCGCTATTAGGCTCTTCTATATAAAGCACTTGCGTTGCCCAGTTTTCGGCATTGACCGTGTAAGCGAAATAGTAAAAATAATTGTCACCAACATTTCCGCCGCCAGTACTCTCAATATATGAGCCCCAATCTTCAACGGTCTCTATCTCTGCCGTTGTATCAATATTGGTAACGCCAAAGCCGGCTAAATAGCTATTGCCTAATTCGTTTGTGACGGTATACCGCCCAAGTCCATCTGCGTAGCTTTCAGTGAAACTGATTGCATTTAGGTTTTTCGCTGGCTCCCCCCCGATTAATGCCGCACTCGCTTGTGCGCTAGATAACACAATGCCAAGAATTAAGAATATTTTATTTACTGATATCAATTTCATTACTACTTCCATTTGATTTATAAGAACTTTTTACACACACCCAAGTCGTTGGACGCGCGGCGATTAAGCAATAAATCAGCCACCACAACAAGTCATTAATAATCAATGAGTTATGTATTCTCTAATTTTATAGTGTAAAGAAGTCCGACAAGTTAAATTAATGATTTTTATAGATATTTATTATTTATGGCTATTTTTGGTAACATAAATACTCTGTGAATAATTAATTCCAACCATTCCATTCATTTGCCTGCGCTCAATAACAACTCATTCCTAAACAAGTTAAATCCCCCATAATCGATGTCCCCTTTTGAAGACATCATCTTGGAGTCAGTGTTAGTATCGCCAATGAAGTACTTATTAAGGAATGGTATTAAACAATAAGGAGTATTATGTATATTCAAACTGCCGTCTTGGCATTACTGAGCTTGTTGCTCATCTTACCGGCTCACAGTGTTGAGTTACCCACAACCCAATACAGCCGGCTGCCGTTAGTCGTCAAGCCCGATATATCCCCCAATGGCGAGCGTATCGCCTTTATCAAGAATTATCTCAACCCTGAACTATCTGTACTGTCGGTTTTAGATTTGAAAACCAATAAAGTAAAAATGTTGGTCAAGTCAGACAATGAAGACGTCAAAGTAAATTGGTTTACCTGGGCCAATGAAAAAACCTTAATAGTGAGCCTGCGTTTCGCCAGTAGACAAAGATCGGTTAAGTTCACTGAAACACGCTTACTTGCCATCGATGTAGACGGTGATGAAGTTAAACAAAGAAATTTATTTAGACCCAAATCTGGCCGTTCAAATGAGCATGCCTCACAATTTCAAGATACCGTTGTTTCCTTTTTGCCAGAAGACCCTGACCATATATTGATCGCCCTTGATCTTGATGTGGCCAACGTGCCATCGGTGTATAAATTAAATATCTATTCCCGTAAAAGAGTGCGCGTTGAAAAAGGTAAAATGCAAGTACGTAGTTGGATGGCAGACCGCCAAGGTAACGTGCGTTTAGGCGAAGCGCTTAGCTATAAATCTGGTGATGCGTCAATCCGTTATCGCCTTCCCGGCGAGGATAATTGGGAAAAGATGTTCGAACATAACGCCCTTGAAGAAGTAAGCATCAATCCGCTAGGCTTCGCTAAAGATCCTAATATATTGTTCTATAGCGCTTATAAGGGTGACAAGAAAGCCTTGTATAAAATGAACATCAGTACGCAAGTATCTACATTAATATTCGAGGATCCTGACTATGATGTGGACGGCTCACTCATTTATTCTACAAAGCTCAATGATGTCATTGGTATCCACCATGCGAATAGCCCAACCGGCAGAATTTACTGGGATGAAAGCTATCAGAACTTTCAAACGGCATTAGATAAAGCCCTACCCGATACCAGTAATTATCTGATTGATTTTAGCGACAACGAAGAAACTTACTTACTCTACACAGAAAGTGACTTTATACCCGGTGCTTATTTTTTGGGGAATCGCCCTAAGAAGTCTCTAGTGATGCTCTTTGAACAATATCCTGGTTTAGAGGACGTGACTCCGTCAAACCATAAATTAGTCAGTTATACCGCGCGGGATGGCACCGAGATTGAGGGCTATTTAACCTTACCGAGTGAAACCAACGGACCGATTGCAACAATTTTACACCCTCATGGTGGCCCAGGCGCCCGTGAGTATGACGGCTTTGATTATTGGACTTCGTTCTTCACCAATCGCGGTTACGCTGTATTTCGCCCGAACTTTCGCGGATCTTCAGGCTATGGAAAGCAATTTGCTGAAAGCCAAATGCAAGGCTGGGGCCTAACGATGCAAGATGACATCACTGACGCTACGAAATGGCTGATAAAAGAAAACATCGCTGATCCAGAACGTATTTGTATCGTTGGCGCCAGTTATGGTGGTTACGCGGCGGCGATGGCAGCAGTAAAAAGCCCTGATTTATTTCAGTGTGCCATTAGCTTTGCCGGTGTGATGGACTTAGAGCGCTTAGTCAGAAAGAGTCGTTATTTCTTGAACAGGAAGTTCGTGAAAAAACAAATAGGCAATGATGAGAACGACCTCGAAGCTCGCTCGCCTTATCATAACGCCCAGCACATCAAAATTCCTATGCTGTTGCTGCACGGTGAGGACGATCGGGTAGTCGATGTATACCAAAGCCGAGAGATGTTCGAGGAGCTCGAAGATTTAAACAAAGACGTTAACTATGTTGAGCTTAAAAATGGCGATCACTATTTATCTATTCAACGCAATCGTCATCGGTTATTTGCCGAAATGGATACCTTCTTGAAAACGCATTTAGGCGTCGCAACAGCCAGTAACGAAGCGACGGCCATCACCGCTAAGGCACCCAGCGAATGAGCTTCCTACTTTTATAGGTAGTAGGTAATAGCTCATAGGTTATAAAAGCAATGAAAAGCGCGCTATGCGCGCTTGTTACTTTCACGTAAATCAAGCGTTCATGCAGTTAGGGTTTTACCCGCTCACCCATGCCATTAATGATCAACTCACCGTCTTCTTTTTTATAAGGACCCTTAGGCCACTTCTCTAGTAAATCGAGTACTGCTTCGCTAGGCCTGCACAACTTAACGCCTTTTTCGCTGCACACTATGGGGCGATTAACGAGTACAGGATGCTCAAGCATGGCAGCTAGAATTGTGTCATCACTGACACTTTCATCTAACAAGCCTAGCTCCTTAGCCGGCGATTTACTGGTGCGCAGTGCGCCTCTCGGAGTTAAATTTGCCGCAGCAAACAAGCCCAATAATTGCGGGCGAGTCCAGCCTTCGTCTAGATATTCGATGATTTCAGGCTGATAACCTGCATCTTGAATGATCTTCAAAACATTACGCGACGTGCCGCACGCGGAGTTGTGATATATAACCACCATAGGGATGACTCTCCTGCTTTTCATAATTGACTAAATAGGTTGATGAGCGTTTGCACATATTTTCGCTGCACTTAAGACAAAGTGAATTCGTAGGGCTGTTACACCACATCACATTTGATATTTCATATATATGAAATTTCACATTTAATATCTATAAAGTCAATTCATAATCCGTTTTTTACTCGTCCCCTATGCTCTCTATAGTTTCTATAGATTAAGTTCGTGCTGTGTTCAGGAGTGTCTAACTCACGTTGTAGCGCTTCTCTCAATAGCAACAGGAACGCCCGGCGGTTTCTCGGTGGCTTGTGCAATTAAGCACAGCATAATCAACAGCATACCAAACCAGCCCATTGGCGAAATGACTTCGCCGATAATCAGCACGGCCAGTATTGCTGCAACCACAGGCTCCATTAATGTGAGCAAAGAGGCACTACTTGCTTTAACATGACGAAGACCATAACCAAAGGCGAAGTAGCCTAACGTCATAGGGATAACCGCCATATACAGTGATACGAGAGCATTAGCGGGTGAGCTAAACAAGTTATCCCCAGTGAAAAATAATGACGGTAGCAATAACATAGCGCCTAATCCAAAAATGCTTCCCATGGCAGCTTGTGAGTGCACACCGCTATCAATCATGCTGCGCGCGGCCCAAGAATAAAACGCATAAGTTAGGCCGGCTAATAACCCTAATGCAATTCCCCATAATTGTCGCTGCTGCGCGGCTTGCTGTTGCAGGTTCACCGCTACGTCAGTCGCTAAGGCTGATGCCTGCGGTTCTCTGTAAGCGAGTAAAGCAATCCCAAATAAGCCAATCAAAACACTGATTAACCAGCGCTTCGTTAGATGCAACGCTTTGCTAAAAAGACACTCTAACAAGGCAGAAAATAAAGGCGCACTGGCAATGGAAACAACCGTACCTACCGCCACTCCCGCCATGCGCATGGAACTATAAAATGCCAATGGATAAATCGCCAAAGCCAACGCACTCAATAGCAACAATGCTTTTTGCTGCAACAGATTGGCTAGATTAGCTTTTAGTTTACGATGGGCTAATGCAGCTTGCATCATCCCCCCCACACCCATCGCAAACGCCCCTATGCCTAATGGGCTGATATCCGGTGCGAAGCTTGCTGCCACACCTGTTGTGCCCCAGAGCACCGCCGCAAATAAAATAGCCATTGCTCCGTTTTGATACTGAGTAAAGCCACAGCGCATCGCTAACATTTTCTTATTCCGTTATGGGCAAATCATCAAAGAAGCATAAACAATTGGTAAACTGATTACTTTGCCAAAAAGACGCAAGGCTTGTTTAAGAAGACGCTATTAAATTTGTGCAAATGCGCGAGGTGATAACCCAGTATACACAGAGAAACGCCGACTAAAGGCCGAAAGATCACCATAGCCAACCTTTTCAGCCACTAGCTGCACTGGCAAGTCAGTATGTGCCAACAAGGCTTTGGCCTTTTCCATGCGCAGCCCGGTAATGTATTGCTGAGCACTCATGGAAAAACTGTCTTTAAAGCGCTTTTTGAATTGCGTTGGGCTTAAACAAGCCAGCGCGGATAGCGTGTCAATACTTAGAGGCTGTTCAAGATGCTCGTTGATCCAACCTTGTACTATACGCATTTGTTTATCCAGGGTATGCGTTGCCCGCTGCTGACTCAGCAACATGCTAAAAACATCGAGAATAGAATGCTCAATACCGCTATCGACCTGATGCTGTAATTGCTTTTCTACAAACAATAAAAAACTCATCAAAGGCGGGGAAATAGAAAATACAGCCAGTCCACTTTCAAGCAAGTGGGCGGGCAATGTGGTTAAGTCGGCCACAATAAAACGTGCAGTTTCATCAGCTTTGAAACCATGCTCTGTGCCGCTTGGCACAACCACACATTCCCCCACCGTCACTTTGCCTCTATAGCTGACCATATCAATCACTATGCTACCCTGTACTGGCAGCACCAGCTGATGATGGCGGTGGTGTATATGGCTTTGAAGCTGCTTGGTGTAAGCGCGGATACTCAGGCTGTTGTTCATAACGGTGCTACGTCATCAAGGTGGGTGGCCAGTATAACGTTAGTTTCTTGGAGTTTAAAAGCGTGCCGTTCTCGGTAAGGTTGACCCTATGGATATAACACTGAAGGCAGCCACGTTGTCAGTGCAGGTATAAAGGTGACTAGCATCAATACGATGAGCAAGGGCACCAAGAAGGGCAAGGTTGCTCGGGCGCATGTTTCAAAAGGAACGTCGGTGACCCGAGATAGCACATACAACACCATGCCTACTGGGGGAGTAAGTAACCCGATCATTAGATTGAGCACCATCATCACCCCGAAATGCAAGGGATCAATCCCCAAACTGACTGCAATGGGCAGCAGTACTGGCGTCAAAATAGTGATGGCGGCAATTGTCTCCATAAAGCAACCGACTATGAATAAGATGAGTGTCATCAATAACAATATCGTGACTTTATTATCGGTAAACGCCAACATCCACTGGGTGAAGTCGGTAGTTATATGTTGTGTGGTTAGCACCCATGAAAAAACAGCTGCAGCGCCAATAATCAGCATGATAATACTGGTTGTTTCTATGGTTTCTATGCTGACTTTCAATAAGGTTTTGACGTTCAGAGTTCTATACACCACCCCTCCCAAACATAAGGCATATGCGCTGGCGGCAATAGCCGCTTCAGTAGCAGTAAAGAGCCCAAACAAAATACCACCGATAATCAGTACTGGTGTCATCAGGGAAAGAAACGCCCGTTTAAAGGTACTTGCGCAGCGCGAGACTGAAAAGCCATGGTCTTTTGGGTATCGCCGTTTTTTGGCATACCAGGCCACCATCAACATTAAGCTTAACGCCATCACCAACCCGGGGATCACCCCTGCGGCAAACAGTTTTCCGATTGAAGACGAAGACATGACCGCATAAATAATCAAAGGTAAGCTAGGAGGAATAATCGGCCCTATTGTCGAAGATGCCGCCGTTAAGCCTACCGCGAATCCAGCATCATAGCCTTGGTCACGCATTGCTTTGACTTCAATCGCACCCAACCCACCAGCGTCAGCAACCGCAGCACCAGACATGCCAGCAAAAAATATTGATGCTCCGACGTTCACATGGCCTAAACCACCACGTAACCACCCCACCAGCGCATTGGTAAAATCAAAAATACGTTGGGTTATTCCTGCACTATTCATTAGCGCACCGGCGAATACGAAGAAAGGGATCGACAGTAGCGGAAAGCTATTCATGCCTCCTAGCATACTGTGCAGCATAACAAGACCCGGTACGCCGCCGTCAATCAAAATAGCCAACAAAGAAGCGAGCAATAAAGCAAACGCCACAGGTGTACCGCTAGCAATTAAAAGCAGTAAAGAAATCAATAACACGGCTATCACCATGCTCACGCCACCTCAGTCATATGTGCCTGACGCATTAAGCGCCAGCGATACTTCATTACCAAAACACTTCTGCTAGCCATCAAGAGTAAAAGCAGCGTGATAAGCCCGTAAAACCAACTCATTGATATAGGCAGCGAAGCCAGTGTGTAAAGCGGTAAGGCAAGACCAATTTGGCTGGCATATCCCGTTAACAGCAGCACCACTGCTAAATTAAGCGAAGCGATACACAGCTGCAGCACACTAAGTACTGTGTCAGGCAGGTATCTATGCAACAGAATAACTCCGATATGCGCATCGTTTTTTGTGGCAATACTCGCCCCTGAAAACGCCAGTAAAATAAGTAAGTAACGGGCCAATTCTTCCGACCATCCCAGGGAAGCATCAAGAGCGTAACGACTGAAAAATTGTGCGAATAATAAGACGGCGAGTCCCCAAAATATCACTAGGCTAATCACTTCTTCTAAATGGAGCGGCAAATCAGCAACCGGCTGTTCACTATGGCTGGTATCGACTTCAGATGAGGACATACTTATTTATCTTCTCTATTTAGCTGCAACAAACGTTGATAATTTTCGCGCCCTACGATAGGCAAATAGGGCTTATGAAGGGCCAAGGTTGCTTGGCGAAAGGCATGGGTATCAATCTGATGAACCTGTATCCCTTGGGCCTCAAACCATGCCACCAACTCAAGTTCAATAGTGCGGGTTTCATCAGATACACGGGTAGCGGCTTGCCTTAGCACAGTACTAAAAATATCTTTATCTTCTGCGCTTAGCATTGCCCATCTACGTTGACTAATGATGCTCAAATTTGAGCCCAACATATGCCCAGTGAGACTAATATGTGGCTGCACTTCATACAGCTTTTTGGCCTTTATCGTTGGTAACGGGTTCTCTTGTGCATCAACCACACCTTGTTGCAGTGCCATATACACCTCAGAAAATGCAATTGGTGTCGGGTTGGCGCCTATGGCCACAGGGAACATTTTGAAAATCGCCGCGTTGGGCACGCGTATTTTCAGGTTTTTGCTATCAGCTAGGCCAAGAACGGCTGCGTGAGAGGTCACGTGCCTGGCACCGTAGTAGTTATTGGCCAGAATTTGATTACCCTGAGTGATGTCTGCATAGCCCTTGGCTAGCTCATCAAATAAATCACTTTCATTAAAGCGTTGCCAATGTTCATAGCTAGCATAGATATAAGGTAAATCGGTTAGGGCAAAAGGGGGAAATAGCTGAGCGACAAAACTGGTACCAGTATAAATAATGTCGACACTGCCTAAACGTAAGCTTTCATTGAGCGCAGCTTCTTTACCCAGCATAGAAACCGGGAAGACCTGAATGTCGTAGCGCCCTTTAGTGCGCAGTTTTATTTGCTCTGCGGCCCACACGGCCTGTTTATGTAAAGGCTCGCTGACCTCGTAGACGTGTCCCCAAAATAGCGTTTGCGGTGAGGCAAATACATCAATAGATGAAAGGACTCCCAAGACATAAAATAGAAAGCTACGCATCGACTATCAAACAACCCGATTAGTTAATTGTTAACAATGGTAAGGCAAATGTTAGCAAGTTGCAAAAATAGTTAGCGGCGTTTTTCCTCGAGTATTTCAGACCCGCCGCTCTCAAATGCAATTTTGATGGAATTTGCTGTGTAAATTGAAATACGCAGGTTGTTGCTCATAACGACAATATATCGTGTAAACAGAGCATCGATGCAGTGCTAGTTCGCCGTAATAATAACGCCTAATATCTCGCGAAAAGTAGCTGCACCATACGCAAAGATACTTAAGCATGCGTGAGTGTGAAGAAGCACAGCGCTTACTTGACTACAGCAATTGTAAGATTAATTTTCTATCACCCCTATTCGAAATCAAACCTTGTAAGCTGATTGAGCCTTTATTACAAACTCAGGAGTTAATTATGTCTTTACCTAAAATCGCGTTAGTCACAGGTGGTTCGAAGGGAATTGGGGCCGCAATAGTACGTAGATTATCTACCGATGGCTTTGCTGTCGCAGTCAATTACTCTAAAAATCCAGCGCCCGCAGACGACTTGGTGACTGAACTAAAAGATGCAGGATACACGGCGTTAGCTATTTGTTGTGATGTAGCAAATAGCGATGCTGTTAGCCAAATGTTCGACACGATAGAAAGCGAGCTTGGCCCTGTGAATGTACTAATCAATAATGCAGGGATTATGAAAAATGCGCCCGTGGCACAAAGTGAAGAACAGGATTTTGATCAGCAAATCGCAGTCAATTTAAAAGGCACATTTAATACCCTAAAGCAGGCAGCTAACAGAATGCCAAACGGGGGGCGAATTGTGAATCTATCTACTAGTGTTGTCGGTTTAAAGCTCGAACAGTACGGTATTTACGCAGCGACAAAATCAGCAGTAGAAACCATGAGTGCAATTTTAAGCAAAGAGCTGCGCGGTAGGGACATCACGGTGAATACGATAGCACCTGGCCCCACAGCCACAGACTTATTTTTGGATGGTAAATCGCAGGAACTGATCGACCGCTTGGCTAAAATGAGTCCGTTAGAAAGATTAGGCACACCGGATGATATTGCCCGTGCGGTAGCATTTCTTGTTAGCCCAGATGGCGCTTGGATAAATGGCCAAGTACTAAGAGCAAATGGTGGCATCGTTTAAGCGCAAATTACGTAAAGAGAAAATTCTTAGCTAAAGGTTATCGCTTGTTAATCAGCAATGCTTAGCCTTTAAACAGCACTGATTTTTCTTTATCAGTGCTATCACGGCTCATTCAAAGTCAAACGCTGCCACTTCTTTACACAAACGTGGAGATGTTCAGCATTATCATGTCACGCTATTCGATTTCGGTAAGCTGTTTGTTAATGTCGATTCAGAAATTTTCTTTCTGGCAGTATCGCTGGAGCGACGTTGAAATGAGTGAAAACATGCTGCTAAACCACCGCTATCGATTTCTATACATACATATCGCAAAAACAGGCGGTACAAGCGTTCGCTCTGTGCTTAACAAGTTACGTTGGCGAGACCCTATGTACTACCTTATGTTGCCTTGCCATAAATTGAGCAACTTTAGTGGGCATACTACTGGCACTAAATTTCCTCGTCACTGCGGTGCCATTACAGCGAAAGAGATGCTGCCAGATGCCTTTTTCAATCAACTGTTCAAGTTTGCATTTGTACGTAACCCTTGGGATCTGCAAGTTTCCTCCTACCATCATATTCAGCGAGAAAAGCCTGCTTTGCTCAAAGGGATAAATAATTTTAACGAATTCATCACATATAAGTTTGATCCACAGAGGCCTTATATTTTTCACTTTGATATCGCGACTAAGCTACAAAGTGACCATCTTATCGATTTATACGGCAACATTATCGTGGATTACATTGGACGCTATGAGACCTTAAATGAGGATTTCAATGCCATTGGTAAACGCTGTGGCATAAAGACTTTATCTCTTCCCCACAAGCGAAAAGCGAATAATCGGCAAGCTGATTACCGCCACTACTACAATGATAACTCCTTAGAAGCCGTCGCTCGGCATTATCAACGAGACATCGAGTTACTCAATTACCAATTTGAGTGACGTTAATCTGGCTCTGTGTTGAATAGCGCTTTCATTCAAGCGCATTGATTAAGTACTTTTGCATCTTCCCCAAGTGGTGCACTTATTATTTGAATTCGGTTTACTTGGGTTGATTTAAGACCTTTTTCAAAGGGCTTAAATGGGTATCGAAGTGCTTCCACTGTTCCATACCTGAGCGATATATAGGCTGCCTAACTTGTTCTGAACTGGGGGTTTTTATCGCCCGCTCAGTCTTATGAAAATCGATACACTGTTGCTCGAACTCTAATCCACAAAAATCTAAAATTCGCTGCACTTGACCATGCAAATCGTCGATCAGGGTTTCATGCTGCACTTTAAGTACAAACCCAGGCAATACAGTGTCCCAATGGGCCATAAGCTTTTCGTAAGCGCGGTAATAGCGCCCGATGTCTTCAAGACCGTAAGAGAATTCCTGACCATCACCAAATAACTGTTTGAAACCACTAAAACAGCACGCCATAGGGTCACGTCTTGCATCGATTATTTTGGCGTTAGGCAGTATAAGTTTGATCAAACCGATGTGTAGAAAGTTGTTCGGCATCTTATCAATAAAAAACGGCGCGCCGGCTCTGTACACTTGAGTGTCTTGCAGGTACTTCTGCCCAAAACGAGCAAAATAGCTGCCTTCCAAATCGGTCAGCACCTGAGGATATTGGTTTTTCTGCCCCTGTAATTTTGATGCCAGCCCAAGGATATCGTGCAGTTCCATCGTGCCATCAACTTGAGAGTGCGATGCGAGTATTTGCTCGAGTAACGTTGAGCCCGCTCTGGGTAAACCAACAATGAAAATGGGATCAGCACGTTGCTCGCCCGCTTCTTTTAAGCGCGCAAATAATTCTGCTTGGCAGGTATCGATTTGCTTAGCGACTTGACGCTCGAACACCTCAGGATTGTAGTTAATCTGTTGCTGTTTAAGTTGATTGCCCTGGGCATAATGTGAAAACGCGGCATCAAAAGAGCCCTTATCTTCCAATGACTTACCTAAGGCGAAATGCAGATGAACTCTGTCATCTAACCCAATACTCTGTTGGGTAACGAGTTGCTCCATTGAAGCAAGCTCACTATCGCTAAAGCGATAGGTTTTGGTGTTGGCTAAACTCCAATAAGCGTCACCAAATTCGGCTTTGTAGCGATACGCCTGTTGGTATGCGCTAATCGCCCCTGGCAAATCCCCTAACGCTTTTAACGCATGCCCCAACAATAGTTGTATGCCCGGCTGGTTTTGGTTGTGTTGCAATAACCCTTGGTAAATTGAAATGGCTTCTTGCACTTCCCCCAGACCCACCATGGCACTGGCCTTAGCACTTAACAGTACTACGTTATCGCCAGAGGCCGCGAGCAGCGTATCAGCCAACGCTTTTGCTTCGGAAAATTTAGCCATTTTTGCTAGCAGTTGAAGGTACGCAATCCCCGCCGTTTTATGTTCAGGGTAAAGCGCTAAACAACTGCTTAAAATAAATTCAGCCTCGCCATACACTTTCAGCTGAATACCAATTTCAGCGAGCAACAACATCGCCTCGCTATGGTGTTTATTAGCTTGTAAGAACTGACGACAAACTTTGTCAGCAGCGTGCAAATTGCCTTCGTACATCAAATCTTTAGCACCTAGTACCGCATTAGGTAGCCCGGATAAATAGTCTATTTGTGCTTGGCTGATTGTCACCGCTTTGGTATTTTCCTGCTGCTGATAAAGTGGCACTAATGCGCGCCAACTGGCCAGCAGTGCAGGATTTAGCTGGGTCGCTTGGTAGAAAGACTGAGCGGCCTGTTGTGGTTTACCCGCAGCAAGATACAAATAGCCGTTTTCTTGCCAAGCTCGTGCGTGCTTAGTATTTGCCTCCAGCAAAGTTTTATTTGACTCAATTGCCTCACCCAAATCCCCGTTTAACCGCTGAGCTACCACTAAAAAATACAGTATTTCTACTCTATTATCGTTTGTTAAATCCCCCGCTAACTGCTGATGGCACAGAGCAATGGCCTGACTAAATTTCGCCTGTTGAATAAGTCGCTTTATTCCGTTATACGCTTCATTAAACGATTGATTGGCTTGGGACGTATGCTTAGTACTCAATGTAGCGACTCCGAAAACTGAATGGTGATGTGTCATGCCCGTACATAAAAAAGGCAAGCCTAGATAGGCTTGCCTTCATATGCGTATTGCGCTTAATAAATTAAGCACATCAGTAAGATTAGAAGAAGTCGTAAGACAATCTTAACCCTACGGTACGTGGTCTGTTAGACACTATTTTAGGCGTATATTGCTGTGCATCAATATACAAGATAGCACTCTCATCCGTTAGGTTATCAATAAAGATCTCAGCTTTCCATTCGTCGTTAGTAATACCAAATGCAACGTTAGTAAGTATGTAACTATCTTGAATGTAACGCCCACCTTGGATGACTTCTCCATTGGAGCCCGGGTAGGTTACCCCTTGATAAACATCAGCTTCCTGCTCAATGCTAAGGCCGGTTCCTGCGCCGTAAACTAATTGAGCAGCATCTTCAAGTGCATAGGCATCCATAGACATGCTCGCTAAGCGGTCACCAGTGTAACTGATTGAGCCGTTCACATAGGCGGTCATACCGTTGTCCAATTCATGGTAGTAACGCGCGCGAATGTTGCCTGAAAAATCAGCAGAGTACGGAAGGCTACTGCCCACAGGTGGCGCGATGCCATCGAGTGCAGAGTTAATCCGTGTCAGTTCCGTATCTAAAATACTAAATGCGGCATTGATCACTAAATTGTCAGTGGCTAACCAGGTTAAGTCAGCATCAATTCCGCGTATTTCTGCATCACCTACGTTATCTGTGAATACCAAGAAACTAATATTGGTTGGGTCATAACGCGATGTTTGTAAATCAGTGATTTCAGAGTAAAACGCAGTAGCATTGACACGTAAAATTCCGTCTAGGAAGTCACCTTTGATACCAAGTTCATAGTTATCAAGTGAATCCGTAGTAGAATAAACTGGAATTCTGAAGTTCTCGAACGCGCCCGTTTGATTGGTTGCTAAGCCTCCACCTACGCGGTTGGTTACTGGCGGACGGAAGCCCTCAGAATAGGTTGCAAACACTAAAACATCTTCATTCACTTTCCAATCAACAGACGCTTTTAAGATAACATCATCAACCGTCAATGTGCCATTGTCATCTAACAAATCAACTTCAAGTTGACCGTTTGCTATTGCTTCGATTACTCCACCATCGATACCCGCTAGTGCATCTGGGTCTTGAGTACCGAATGCACGTAGACGGCCGCTAACGTCAACCGTTGTCGTTGACCCTTTGTAGGTATCTTCAATTTGGTACCAACGCGCACCAAGAGTAGCAGTGATATCGTCTGTTAAATCGTATTCGAACTGGCCGAATACCGCTATCTGATCTATGTCATGCTGAATATCGTTCACAAAACTGATGCTAGGCTCGAACGGCCCACCATTAGAGTTAATACCTTCAGAGCCCACTAGAGTACGTGCGAGATTGTCGAACTTTTCAGTGTTAGCAATGTTGAACTTACCTACAGAATTGAGTTCTTGCTCGTCATAAAAAACACCGGCCGTTACGCGCCATGGGTTATCGCTCGAGGTGTTGAAACGCAGCTCATGAGTCATACGCGTACTATCGGTTTTTTCTTTGTAGTATTTAGTAGGATCTAGGCAAACTTCATCTTCTGGTGCCACATCGCCACCGTAGTTACACACATAATAAGCAGAGAATAGCCCACCGTTAGTGTAACCCGTGTAATCAATGGTTGAATCGATTGAACGGTCTAGATAGCCACCGGTATACACCACTTCAAGCTTATCCATACGCCCTTCAAGGGTCCACGTGGTTAAGCCGAATTCATCGTCGTTGTCTTCCGGGACAAAACGGTTGGTAGACGTTTCGCCATCAAGATTCGGGTCATAGGAGAAAACACCTTCAGTGCTCAATGTTTGCTGAGTATGTTGAACCAACAAATCCCAATCTTCATTGATAATGTAAGACAAACCAAAACGCGCACCAGAGTAGACCGCATCGTTAAAGTCATCTTCCACTAACGCATCGTTTTCAGGCGAAACGACGGGAGTATTTTCAGGGTCGCTAAGCACGCCACCTGAGATTCTATCAATAACAACCGCGCTACCGATATAGCCGCCATTAGCAGGGTCGTTTCGAATGTTATCAATCCAACCGCCTTGATTATCAGAATAGGCTGCTACACGTAACGCCAAGTCATCAGAGACAGCAAAGTTCATGAATGCCTCAACCGAATTACTCATTTCACCGCCTTTGGTGAAGCTGGTGCTAGTATCAACACCGGCAGAAAAACCCGAGTGATCAGGTTTATTGGTGATCAATCGCACGGTACCTGACTGCGAGCTAGCGCCAAAAAGTGTACCTTGTGGCCCAGGCAAAACCTCAATACGTTGCATGTCAGTGGCGAATATATCCAGGTTTCGCCCCTGCATAGAAACCGGCTGCTCGTCTAAATAAAATGCCACGGAGGGCTGCAGTGCCTGCACTGACGAAACTGATATATTACTCTGTGTGGTAGCGGCCCCACGAATATAGATTTCATTCTGACCGGGGCCTGTTCCCTGAAAAATCACGTTTGGTAAGAATTCGACGTACTCTTGAAAATTATCTACACCAAGATTTTCCAGCGCTTGACCGTTTAATGCGGTAACTGACACGGGAATGTCTTGAATAGACTCTGAGCGTTTTGTCGCGGTAACTTCGATGGTTTCTATGCTTGCTTTGCCTGCTTTAGGAGAAGCTTCTTGTGCATACACAGAAGTGGTCGCAAGCGCGGCGACAACCGCGTAGCTTAACTTAGATTTTCTCATGTGCTTGTTGCCTTGTGTGTTCTAGTTTAAAGGGGGGTGTAAATAATTATTTTTATAGGTGTGATATTAATTTAATAGCAGCAATTAGCAAAATTAAGTTCAACACGAATCAATAGAGTACAACGAATGAGCACAATATTTAAGCGATTATGCTAATAATACTTTTATAATCATGCTGTTGATGCCCGTTCAACCGCAGAATTGATTGCAAAAAGGTTTAACTATAGTTATTTACTTCGTAAACGAATTATTTCACTACTACTTTTTATGGCGGAATAAAGTGTGTAAATTTCATACAAAAAAGCCGGTAAAATACCGGCTTAACTAATTCGAGAAATGAGGCAGGATGCAAGGAAGTGGATCCCAGCAGTCGTCCGTGAGTTACTTTAACGCTGCCAAAAGCGCAGATTCCGCAACTGTTTAACGAAGGACTTGGGTTTAGTGCTTTCTAAATCAAGCCAACCCGCATCTATCTTGTCAATCAGTCCTGCAGCTTTAGTTAATGGCATAGCGGCAGCTGTATGCCCGATAAACTTCATATGAGCATGGGCATCACTGACAAAGTCTTTCGCTTCAGGTATTTTCGCTAACTGCTTAGCGCCATCTTTGGTGACCAATACCAACACGGCGTCGTAGAGTACTGATGGTCCGCCATCAATGACCTGCTGAGCTGGAATAAATTCATCGTTGCTTAACGTAACGCCACCAACTGTAGGTGCCACAACCTCGTAGTTAGCACCTTCTTTTTTCAGGGCCAGAGTGATATCAGCAAATAAGTCAGCGTCTGCGCCATCCGTGAGCAGTATTCCTAATTTGCGCCCTTTAAAGGTATTTGGAGGGTTTTTAAGCATACTTAGGGCATCAGAAACCGGCAAGTCTTGACGCGCTTTCTGCGCAGCTTCAGCGGCCTTTGGCATAGTTTTCAATCCTAAACCTTTGCCAACCTTTTTGGCAAACGTCTGGTCAATGTTCAGCAAGTGCGACACCATTCGCTCTCGGATCGCTAAATGCTCAACTTTAGATAGTTCAAACACTAAAGCATTTTGCATATGTGCTTGCTCGATATCCGTTTGGCTAATGTAAAACTGACGTGCTTGACTGTAATGATCGGCAAAGGTTTCTGAACGATAACGCAGTTTGTCACCACTCATGGACATGGACTCAGAAGAGCTTTCAAAGCCATGGGCTGGGCATGCTCTAGGATTGTGTTCGGCCCCCTCCCACGAATTTGGCTCATAATTGACCCTACCTTTTGGATTATTCATTGCCATGTGACCATCTTGCTGGAAATGGCGCATAGGGCATTTAGGCGCGTTAACCGGGATGTGAGTAAAATTGGGACCACCCAAACGCTTAACTTGGGTATCGAGGTAGGAAAAGTTGCGGCCTTGCAACAGCGGGTCAGGTGTAAAGTCTAACCCTGGCACGATATTCTGGGTGCAGAATGCCACTTGCTCAGTTTCAGCGAAAAAGTTATCCACAACGCGATCTAACACCATTCGACCAATAATCTTCACTGGCACTTGTTCTTCAGGGATAAGCTTGGTGGCGTCAAACACATCAAATTCGAAGCTATCGGCAAACTCCTGATCGAAAACTTGCACACCTAACTCCCATTCTGGGTAGTCACCTTGACCAATCGCTTGCCACATGTCTCGGCGATGAAAATCAGGATCCGCCCCATTAAGTTTAAGTGCTTCGTTCCATACAACGGATTGCACTCCCCCTTTGGGCTTCCAGTGGAATTTAACGAACTTCTCTGCGCCCTGGGCGTTAATCATCTTGAAAGTGTGTACACCGAAACCTTCCATAAAACGTAGTGAACGCGGTATAGCCCTGTCGGACATAGCCCACATCACCATATGCATTGATTCAGGGGTGAGGCTGATGAAATCCCAAAAATTATCATGTGCAGTTTGCGCCTGAGGAAAGCCGCGATCTGGCTCAGCTTTCGCTGAATGAATCAGATCAGGGAACTTCATCGCATCTTGAATAAAGAACACCGGAATGTTGTTACCCACTAAATCCCAGTTCCCTTGCTGGGTATAAAATTTAACGGCGAAACCGCGAACATCACGGGCCAAGTCAGGCGACCCTTTATTACCTGCTACGGTAGAAAAGCGCGCAAAAACAGGTGTTTTTTCTCCTTTGCGCTGAAAAATATCTGCACTGGTAAGATCCTCTAGGCTCTCGTACGTCTCGAAATACCCGTGAGCTCCGTAGCCTCGAGCATGTACTACCCGCTCAGGGATCCGCTCGTGGTCGAAGTGAAAGAGTTTTTCTCGTAATACTTGGTCCTCCAACAAGCCCGGCCCACGCGTGCCGACCTTGAGGGAATTTTGGTCATCGCTCACAGGACAACCTTGAGCGGTGGTCATGGTGGGGTGAGTGTCTGAGGCTGGTTGGTGCAGTTCACCGCCTTTGCCTTTATTGCCTGCATATTTGAATGATTCAGTCATGACTAGTCCTTCATAATTAGAGAAATAATAGCGTCGATGCGAACAGCGCTTTACAAGACGACTATTGGAATATTGAATGCAAAAAAAGAAGTGCAAAAAAAAGGCCATTGGTAACCATGTCATTGCAGTTCAATAACCAAGGGGATAAAAAAACCTACGGGTGAAAAATACAACCCAAAAAAAATAGGCATTGAAACTTTTTTACTGGCCGGATGTAATTTTTTCGCAAAAAGACAATCACACCAAGCGCCGCCAGTGACAAGGGATGTGCTCAGTCAAAAAAATGCGGTGCAAAATCTGAATGCTTAGCAGTGATGGTTTACGCAGTGGGAGTACGCAGTGCTAGATATCCCGTTAATAGAACGCCCAGAACTAGATAGCTCGAGCACCGGGCTATCCTCTTGGTCGTTTAACGATTTGGACTGCGTTTTAGCATTCTAGAAATCTTCAGAAACAGCAGCGTCAACAACATTGGAACGCCGATCAAAACTAATTCTTTGACGAAAGGTAAAATATATCTCAGAAAACTTGGTACTTTATTACCTTCACCGCCTTCCCCACCATGTGAGTACCCTTGTTGGTTAATCTGTGCGGCCCAATCGGTCAACTCCAATGAGATCAGTAGCACACTGATCACAACAGAGATCAATAAAACGGCACAAGTACGCGACTTCCAATGGTATTGCAGGTACTTCATACTTTCGCCCCTTTCATTCGCATACGCTTAGTCAAATTTACTATCCAGCGCCAATGTAAGGCCAAATGCACACCTATAATCGGCATGATCAAAGTAGCGGAATCGTGGTGGATCTTCGACCAAAAATCTTGAATATGTAATTCAATATTAAGCGTTGGTAACAGCGCCACTGAGACCAAAAAACCACTGACTGTAGCAAGCAACATCATTACGTAAAGTAGGTAATTCCACACCAAACTAAAGCGCTCTTTAGCAGATATATGCTGAATAAAGCGTTTTGCACTTTGTTTTATCCAATCCCAGTGCAGTAACAAATGTACGGCAAAGGGCACTATAAACAACACACTCAACCACTCATGGCCCGTCAGGCCTGTCGCTTGAGGGGCCGAAACAAGCATAAAGCTTATAAGCAATAACACGTCCATTACGTAGCGTGTCTTGTGTAAATCTTGTTTCCAATCTGACATTAAATAGCCGAACCTGTTCCAGTCTAGGTTTTGATAATCACGCCGATTATCGCCATCACATCCTCGCTGAGCGAGAAAAATGCATTTAGTTGATAAAGTCTACTCTTATGCATTTGGATGACTTTGTCAACTACATCCATATTCACACCTTATAAAGCACGTCACTTTAATGTTTTTATAATCCTTCAAAGTCTAATCAATCATCTTCAGACAAAATAGATTTTCTAATAGTGCTCTATTAAGGTGGAACGAACAGACACTTTGAGACACAGGTTTCAGGTTGATAGCGAATGCTAGTTGAACGAGAAAGTGCCATTTCACAATTTGACTTGTGCGTTGAAAAACTCGCGAGCGGTACTGGTCATGTGGCACTGATCTGTGGCGAAGCTGGGATAGGAAAAACCGCGTTTCTTGAACAAATGCGACGCAGCTACCAAGCCAGAGCGAGATTTTATTGGAGTGGATGTGATCCCCTACTCACTCCAAGACCGTTCGGCCCAGTGCATGACATAGTCGCTGAATTGTCCACAGTGTTGTTAGAACTGTTGGAAAATGGGGCCTCCACAACCAGTATTTATTCCTCTTTTTACCAGGCTCTTGAATCATCAAATGAGCCGATCGTTCTGGTTTTTGAAGATGTGCACTGGGCAGATCATGCCACACTAGATTTATTTAAGTTTCTGGTTCGGCGCATCGCCTTTGTAGAATGCTTGTTGATCATTAGCTATCAAGATGATGAGGTGGGTGAAACACATCCGTTTAGAACCGTATTAGATGTTCTTCCCTGTGCACATACATCACGCATTCCAAATGAGCCTTGGTTGTCTAACATCAACAATTGATAGCGCCAAGGCTAATCACACTTAAGATTTTTTCGATTGATTTCTAAAGACTAAAAAAGCGAGGCACGATAATAAAAGTGAGGCCATTGCGGGCTCAGGCACTTGCACGCCGCTCTCAGTAGGCACCGCCATACCAGTGTAATTTAATTCAAAGACCTCATCTGGAAAATCTAAATGTCGGCCAAAGATACTCATGGTGCCGGTGTTGGTAAACGCCGAGCCGTTCGAGTTTATTGAAAAGAAGTAACTGTCTTCTTGGGGGGTTGGGTTGAGATTAGACACCACTAGCGGAAACAAAAAATCAAAAGTAAGCTGGTCTGCGTCAAGCGAACGAGAGGCGGTATTAGGTCCTCGGTCTCCTGCACCATCGGTTCGGTATTCTACATCCAGTGTATAGTCAGAGAAGCCGTTGATTATCGCCCTGTCGATTAGAAAATTTCCAGTGGTATTGTTGAGGTTGGAGATAATTCTCGGCGCAAATATTAAGCTGCCATCAAGGTTCGAGCGCACCACACGATTCTGCACTTGAATACCAACAACAAAAAATTCGTTTCCACTAGGGGAAACACTGTCATACAAAATTTCATCGTGAATAACTGAACCAGCTAATTCAGGTTGCAACATGGCCGTGGTGCCGGACAAATCTATGCTATCACCAGAAACCAGTAAACTCGCGTTGCTTTTATTCGAAGTAACAGTGCTTAAAGTGCACAGTAAAATGCCGATTAACATGGTTTTATTCATTTTGACGCCCTCTCAATATTAGCCAAATTCTTTTATTGGCTTGGCTTTGCATTGCGTTACTCGATGAGTAAGTGCCCTTAAGCTGCACACCCGTTTTGCACAACTGAAACGTAATTCGCTTGATAAATATAGGAGGAATAGCGCTGAAATCTAGAGTAGATATACTCAATTTTTGAAAGGCACTACCTAGATTTCAAGTGTCAGTTTATCCGCATGAATAACTTGTATGAAAAGCATAAAAACGCAAAAAATGGATGAAAAGGACAAGTGCCTTATTGTCGTTTGCGCCTATGGTGGGTAGAGAAAACGGATGGATGACTAAAGCAGTACGCCCATCAAGATTCAAGGAATGAGCGCACTGCTTGCTTTTGAGTGTTATATATTCGCTAGATAAGTCAACGAAGCAGTCTGCGCTTTTTGATTAACGTTCACCTGTTCGCTGTCAAAGCCTTTAGATGCTAGGTCTGTGCTCAGCATCTCTCTATAATGAATATAAAGATCAGCAAGGGCGTATAAACAAGACTTGAGCTCGGCTTTATCCATACTTGGTAATATTCCTTTAAGCTCATTTGCCAATTCTGGCAATTTTTGTTCAATACGCCGAACGCCGTTGGGTTCAAGCCCATGGGCTTTTTTCGCCAAAGGCGCTATCACGGTTTGGCGCAGAAACGAAACAAATTCAAATGCTTCAAATAGTTCTCCGCGCCCTATCCTAGCGGCACCGTAGTGCACCCAAACCCAAAATCTATCTTCATACCACTGCAGACTTTGTATAGGGTAATGCCCGTCTGAGCCTTGATAAATATTGCTTAACTGACTGTCTTCTTCCCACAGTACAATCGGATTATCCACCCGTTGTACCACTTCAGATAATGGAACGAACTTCAAATCCACATGCAGTAATTCATCGCCCTCTTGATATAAACAAATCAGCACTTTAGGCTCACCTACATGCTCACCGGTAAAACACCCTAGCAATTCACCATATGACGCAGCCAACTCTTTACGCTGTCTGGCTAGCGCTTCGTAATGTTGAGGTTTCACCGCCAATACCAGATCCAAGTCGCTGTATTTGTCCAAGTTATTGGTAGATGCAGAGCCTGAAATCGATAAACCACAGAACTGCTCATTTTGTTGAGTGAGACGAATAATACGTTTAAGAAACGATAAATGGTGTGGTAATGCGCTGGTGATCTTGTTCAACATGGGAAGTGCCCCCCTTGCAAATGATGTTGCGACATTTTTTAAGATTTTTCAAAATTTGGGTTTACGCTACACAGACCCACTTTACTCGGCTTAGCACCACTGTACTCGGTTTTATGTTACACAGCAGTACTTTAGACTCTCACAATAATATGGGAAAACCAATAGCTAAATAACGGGTCATAAACTCACCAAACAAATAGCGTCAAAACTTGAAGTCGTGGCAGTATTATCTATTTTGCATAGCAACCTAACAGCTTTTTTGCTATTGGTAGCGCATTGATTGTTAGAGCATAAGTAGGTTTTGGGTGAACAACACACATTCTTCCGTGTTGAATAAAGTAGCGTATTTAATATTGCACGGCTTTGATAAAAGTTATCGCTGGCATTCACGAATTACTCGCGATGCCCAACAACGTTTTGAACAAGCCCTGTGGCAAGAAACACAGAAAGCAGTAAAAGAACGCATTGCTATTTATGAGCGCACCCTGGCTGACGCAGTGGGCGAAATATATCAGCAGGTATTTCCCCATCAAGAAAACAACCAATTTTGGCTTGACCTGAAAACACGGTATCAAAAAATACTCAGCGATCATCCTCAATATGAACTAGCTGAGACCTTTTATAACTCCGTATTGGGCAGGATTTTTAAACATCAGAAAATTAATGATGACATGATGTTTATTATGCCCACACGCTGTTATTTAGCGGGGCTACAACGCCATTTAGTGGTGCACAGTTTTGATACTTCAGGCACGGTGCGCAGAATGTTAGAAGACATTTTTAGTCAATACCATTTCGATATTGCTTTTCATGACATGCAGCGTGATTTACAGCACCTAGATGGGGCGTTACGTGCGCGTTTGAATAGAGAGCAATTGGCCAGCGTGCATACTGTAGAAATGTTAAAACCGGTGTTTTATCGTAGTAAATCTGCATACCTAATTGGGCGTATTTGTATGCCCGATGAAACTCTGCCCTTCGTGATCCCGCTGTCTATTACTGAAGCGAGAAACGCAGGTGAAAAACACAAAATAGTGGTGGAAGCCTTGCTCACGGAGCGTCAGGATCTCAGTGTGGTGTTTAGTTTTGCCCGTGCCTATTTTATGGCTGACACCCAGCACCCGGCAGAAGTGGTGGCCTTTCTCCATGAGCTACTGCCTCACAAAAAGAAGTTCGAGCTGTACATTGCCCTTGGTTTGTACAAGCACGGCAAAACGGTATTCTATCGTAACTTTTTGGCGCATCTGGAGGAGACGAACGACCAGTTTGCAATCGCCCCAGGGATCCGCGGGTTGGTTATGGCGGTATTTCACTTACCGTCCTACGGTGTGGTGTTCAAAATCATAAAAGATGAGTTTCCCGAAAGTAAAAAAATTACCCGCCAACATGTAAAAGACTGCTATAAACTCGTCAAAATGACGGACCGAGTGGGGCGCATGGCAGACACTCATGAATACGTAAATTTTCGCTTACCTCGTCATAGAATTGAGCAAGCGCTAATTGATGAACTACTCGATTGTTGCGCCAATAGCATTGAGCTTACCGACGAAGAAGTGATCATTAAACATTTGTACATAGAACGTAAAATGACGCCCCTAAACATCTTTTTAGAACAGCAAACCAACCCTGCCTTGATAACCAGCGCCCTGAATGATTTAGGGTTATGCATTAAACAAATCGCCGCTGCGCATATATTTGCTGGCGACATGTTACATAAGAACTTTGGGATCACTCGAGGTGGCCGCGTTATTTTTTACGACTATGACGAAATTTGCTATTTGACTGAACGTGAATTTAGAACCTTACCCAAATCTGACGACCCCTACGCCATCGATACCCTTTCAGTGGGCCCGACAGATGTTTTCCCAGAGCAGTTCGAGCACTTTATAGTGGGTAAGAAGCACTTGAAGCAAGAACTTAAGGCCTTGCACGGAGAAATAATGACAGCCGAATATTGGCAAGGTATGCAGGCCCAATCGTTAAAAGGGGATGTACCAGATTTTATCCCCTATAACCAAGCGAAACGCTTCGTAAATTAAACAGCTTACACCTAACAAAACGCCCAATTCAAGGTAGCGTGTTATGCCCTACCCCCATTATTTACCAGCGGTAGGTACCCGTACTAGTTATTTTTTTTGGTGGTATTGGTTACCGTATAATCCGTATTTAGAACACGCACTTCACGCTGCGGGAACGGTATGGAGATGTTGTGTTCACGTAGCGTTTCAAAGATTGACAACATTAAATCACCGCCGACGCGGTTTTTACCGTCATCAATGCCTTCCATCCAAAATTCTACAAACACGTTTACACCTGAGTCGCCGAAGCTATCAATTTCGCAATCTGGCCGCTCTTCAATGGGGTATTCATCACCACTCAAGACTTGCGGATGCTCAGCCACCACGTCTTTTATTATTTCGACCATGGCTCGAATATCAGTTTGATAAGCCACAGAGAAGTCCACACGATATCGCTGCTTAGGGTTCTTGTGAGACCAGTTAACAAAGGTGCTAGAGATGAACTTCTCATTCGGCACCATGATGTCTTTACCATCATAGGTCTCAAGGGTGGTGTAGCGCATTTTGAAATGCCTTACGAAGCCCTTTTGGCCGTCTTCCATTTCAATGTAATCGCCAATGGTCACCGAGCGGTCAAGCAGTATGATGATGCCAGAGATGAAGTTTGACGCGATAGACTGTAAACCAAAGCCTAAACCGACGCCCACTGCGCCACCAAACACCGCTAGTGCTGTTAAGTTGATGCCCATCACATTTAAAAGTAGCAAGGCAATAACACAGACCAAAGCTACTTCAAACAGCTTAGCGAATACCTCTCGGGTGCGGATATCCAAGGACTCTTGTTTACGTATAATGTCTTGACCCACATTATTCGAAGCACGGCCCACCCAAAACAACAGCGTGCCAAAAATTAACACTCGCGCCAGTCCGTAGGCTGATATTTCAATATTTCCGAGGTTAAGACTCAAACCTTGCAGTACTTCAATAATCCCCGCTAGCCAGCCCACCATATGCAGAAATAACAAGGGCAGCATCATCCACTTTAATAAGTTGGCGAGTATAGGATGTGACACACACACGTTAATCACTGAATTAACAAACAACAGCACTGCGATGGTTAACGCTAAATCTAAGATCCAGTTAGCCCCTATAACGCTGGCACTAAATTCGCTCACCACTTTCAAAAGAATAATGGCAATCAACGGAAACAGCATTTTGTCGATACGATAAGTAATACGTCGTATGGGGTGGTCTTTTGCATCAGGCTGATTATCGACGAATTTAGACGCCTTTCGTAATTTACTACCAAGCCAATATGCTAATAAATAGATACCAGCAATTAAGCCAAGCTGAATGTAGGTATCGGCCATAAAGAGATGCTGATGCGCTACCTCTAGGTAATGTTGCGCCGTCTGCATTAATGACTGCCCCGTCGTTTCTAGTACTACACTGTTTTTAGTTGCTACAGCGTCGGCGACAGGTGAGGTAGCGCCTGTAACGGGCGAAGTAGCGATTGTGAGGGTGTTGGTATTTGTCGTATCCACGTTTATTCTCTAACCAGTTAAGGAATGGCTAACCAAATAAGAAACAATGACGCAATATAGCCAATTGCCCATAAAATGCTACGCAAAACATGCATATCAAACCAATAGGCACATAAGTAGCCGAAACGAGCTGCAATAAACACAATCGCACTGTATTGGGCCAAATGACCTGCAGATTGTGTTGCAATCACAGCCAGCGCCCCCGGTACAAATAGAATAAGTGCTTCGAAGCAATTTGCGTGCGCTGCCGCCGCCCTCGCTCCAAAGCCCTTGAGTTGCTTTTGCTGATCACGTGGATAGCGATTGTCGTAACCGCCTTGCTCTTTATTCATCGCTATCGTTAAAGGAGCTTTGGCAATAATTGGCATCAAAACCGCGATGAGTAAACACAGAAGTATAATGGTCATAATGTGTTGCTTATTAATAAATATCAGGCCAAACGACCTTATCACGCAATTTACCGATTTCCCTAGCCTTGTTTAGGTCTTTAGATATTTCATCAAAAGGCGAATTTCGCTGTTTGATGTGTCCGTTAGTGACCCAAAATAACTCATCTGTGGTAATCTTAATACTTTGATTTTTATAGAATAACGCATATTCTGAAAATGCATTTTCGTTATCTAGCGTTTCATCATTTTATGGGCAACTAAAGGCAATCTATGGACAATGTTTGGTTAGTCATTATGTTCACGCTAATCGCAGGTTTAGCAATGCCTGCTGGCGCTGTCATCGCGCGCATCGAACATTTTCAATCTCAGTGGTTTGAAGAAGAATTTCGTCATCTAGTGATTGCATTTGGCGGGGGTGCGCTGCTTTCTGCTGTGGCTTTGGTGCTGGTCCCTGAAGGGATTGCTAATTTGAGCCTGACCACCAGTTTGGTGTTTTTCATTGCTGGCAGCTTAAGCTTTATGGCTATCGATATTTTACTGGTTAAGATTGATACCCCTGCCAGTCAGCTTGCTGCTATGTTGGCCGATTTTATACCCGAATCGGTTGCCTTAGGAGCAGCTTTCGCCACTGGCAAAAGCAATGCGGTTCTACTTGCTGTGCTTATCGCTCTACAAAATTTGCCAGAGGGTTTCAATGCGTTTAGAGAAATGCGCGAGGGGAACAAATTCAGCGCCAACCGACTTTTAGTCATTTTTAGCGCGCTAGCTTTATTTGGTCCCGCGGCGGGTTTAAGTGGTTATTTTTGGCTCGCTGACTACCCTGATTATGTGTCTGCGATTATGCTTTTTGCATCAGGTGGCATTTTATATTCGATTTTCCAGGATATTGCCCCACAAGCGAAACTCGATAAACATTGGTTTCCACCAATGGGTGGGGTGTTTGGGTTCGCATTAGGGCTCATCGGTTTTATGCTAACGTGAAATACGTTCAATATTAGTAACTTTTAGGGGTGAGACGTTATTCGCACTTCAAGTATTCAAAAACGCATAGACTTCGACTTACTGAAACGCTCTTTGATGGGCGTCATCGTTTACGCAATTATATTGCCGGTAATTTTTTGGCCTCTACATTTTTTAGCAGCTCAACCTACATTGGCTTATGTGCTCTCAGGTTGCATGTTTTTTATCAGTGTTGCGCGACTCATTCACTATTTTTTCTCACAACAGTTATACGAACTTTCTTTCCGACTCTGGTTTGCGATTTTTGCAGTTTTATCGCTACTTCAAGCCGCCATACTTGGTTATGTATTTACTTTAGCAATCTTCGATGAGCGCTTTACTCCTATCATTCACGTCTCCATGCTAGCCACTGCAGGTATTAGCGTCAGTGCCCTCTTTGCTCTTAGCCCAAGACTCAGGTTTGCGTTTGTGAATTTGTCATTATTGATGATGCCAGTGATGATAACCGGATTTTTAACCGAGGGGTTTCTTCCTCTAGCATGTATGATGCTGGTGTTTTTACTCTACATTTCTGGAATTGGAATAAGATCGAACAAGGAATACAAACGCTCTTTTGAAATTGAAATTGAGTTGCAAGCCCAGCGCAGAGAGCTTGAGACTCTAAGCCAAACAGATGCCTTAACCAGTATTTATAATCGCGGTTATTTCAATCAGTATTTCGAAAACCTCTGGCACCACGCAACCCGGCATAAAATAGAAATAGCTTTGCTGATCATCGATGTAGATCATTTTAAATCGGTCAATGATACCTACGGTCATCTAGGCGGAGACGCCTGCTTGGTGCACCTTGCTCATGCAATCAACAAACCGATTAACCGTGCAACTGATATTGCGGTGCGCTACGGGGGTGAAGAGTTTGCTGTTTTGCTGTCTGGTTGCAATCCACAGCAGAGTAAAAAAATGGCTGATGCCATTATGCAGTCGATTCAGCAGCATAAATTTATCTATCAAGATGGCGAAATACCTATCACGGTTAGCATTGGCATCGCGACGCTTGTTCCTCGCCCTAATCAAAAGTCGAATGAGTTAATTGAACAGGCTGACTCCGCGCTATATCGTGCTAAAGCAGCGGGTAGAAACAGAGCCTTATTATTCAGTCCGGACGATTAAGGTTACACTGTGGCATTTATGACAGCTGTGACCCTCTTGTGATCAATACCCTAAGCTTGACGCCTATTATTCAGGACATTTCCCTCCCCTCCCCTGAGCAGCAGATATTCCCTGATTGGGAGTATGCGAACGAATACCAATTATGGGTAAAACGCGACGATCTTATTCACCCCATAGTATCAGGGAATAAATGGCGTAAATTGCGCTACACACTTGAGCAAGCCGTTAGCACTGGGGTTCGGCACATCGTCAGCTTTGGTGGTGGCCACTCAAATCATTTACACGCACTGGGCTATGCATGCAATAGCTTAAACATAAAGCTCACAGCGATAGTACGTGGTCACTTCCATAGTAATCTTACGCCTATGTTACAAGATTTAGTGGCATGGCAAGCTGACGTGCAATTTGTTGATCGCAAAACCTATCAACTGCGTGATGACAAAACGTACTTGGCCTCATTAGCCCAGCAATACTCTAATGCTATGTTTATCCCAGAAGGCGGCTCTTCTGAGTTTGCTTTAGCTGGCGTGGCGGACATTATTACTGAGCTCACTCAACGCTATGACTACTTATTAACGCCTGTTGGCAGCGGGGGGACATTAGGCGGTCTTATTCATGGTGCGATGAATCAACCCGAGCCATTACACACCAAAATCATCGGAATCGCTGTGCTCAAAGGTGATGGGTACCTAGAAGAGTTGGTAGGTAAATTACTGTCATCGCGGGCTACGTTGCCATCGCAAGTTATAACACCTCAGCCTATCGCTGATTGGCACATTAACCACCAGTTTCATTTTAATGGCTACGCAAAGGCTTCACCTGAACTCCATCAATTTTGCCAGACATTCAATGAAGCATTGAGCATTCCTATTGAGCCCGTGTATAGCGGCAAGCTTTTTTGGGCGGTGAAAGAACTCATGGCTAAAAAGGCGTTTACAGCCGGCAGCAAAATTCTGCTATTGCATACAGGTGGGCTACAAGGCGCCCGAGAATAGCACTCACGTAGATCATCTGTTTGTGAATGGATACATTCTACCTCTCAGGTGATATATTCCTGCCCATAATCAGTTCAACCACACTATATGGCGAGTATGTTGTTTAACATTCGATTTTTATTGTTATTAAGTTTGCCTGTTCTTATAACCGGATGCGCCTTTCAAGTTTCCCCCGGTGCATCACCCAGCACACAGACAAGAATAGAAACAAAAGTAGAGACAAAAATAGAACGTGCTAAGACCAGCGATACGCTTGAAACGTCCGAGCAAGTAGAACCTAAAACCTCGTCGCGAGTTGAATCTATGGTTGAGCGCTCTGGCGAGCCTGAAAAGGCAAGCCCCACCCCAACTTTACGCTTGAAGACACCGCGCTTTGCCCATGCCTCAGCTACAGACGGCAAACATATTTATGTATTTGCAGGATATGGTAAGCAAGGCTATTTGAGTGATGTAGAAATTATCGATCCGAACACCGGCAAAGTAACTGTGCTTAAAAATAGCGTGCTACCACGAGGTTACTTTTCGGCGGTCTTTGATGGGCAGCACTCGATATATTTGCTTGGCGGTGTGAGCCATCAACAAGATAAGGTACGCGTTGAGCAGCGCATTGAAGTGTTCGACACCCTTACCCATGAAATACGCACCTTAGGGAATATCCCTGAACCTTTGAGAGATAATAAAGCCGTTTATCTTGATGGTTACTTGTACGTACTCGGTGGCACTTCTTATCAAGCACAAAACGGTTATCAACTCATTCCTAGCGCGTCTGTTTGGCGCTATCACATCCTGCAGCAAGAATGGCAAAAGATGGCCAACATGCCGAGCGCAAAATCTACAGCCGTGGTAACCGATAACCAAAACATTTATGTTGTAGGTGGCGAACAAAACACCGATAGCCTAGCCAGTGTCGAGCAATATAAGGTAGCTAGCAATACATGGCAAAACATACCAGCACTGCCGCACCCTGTCAGCGCCCACAGTGCAGCATGGCTGCACAACGCGCTGTGGGTATTTTGCAATGAAGATGAAACCAACAATAGTTACTTTTTAAAACGTGACACTGCGCGCTGGCAAGTAGCACCATTCAATTATCAAAGCGCTTTATACACTAGCACCACCTCGATCGGTAATAGCTTGTATGTTATTGGCGGTAATGGCGGCAAAGGAAAATCATTTATGGGTGATATACAGGTATTTACACCATGAGTTGGTTAGAATGGATACAAGGTTTTGCTGGGGCGTCCACCATTGAATGGGTAGCGACGGTTGCGGGGTTTTTAAGTGTATTTCTGCTGATAAACCGTAGTCGATGGAGCTTTGTTTTTGGATTTGTACAAGTCAGCATTTACAGCTGGATATTTTTCGATGTGAAACTGTATTCCGATATGGGCTTACATATCATTTATATCGGCTTTCAGCTTTATGGTTGGTACGTATGGAGTAACAATCAAAATCAGCAAGGGAAAATATCCCCCGTACAAGGGAGTTTAACTGAATATAGCTGCTGGGCAGGAATAGCAATTGCGAGTGCGGGCTTACTTGGCTATGTCATGTCTAGTTATACCGATGCCAGCTTCCCTTATGTTGACGCCTTTACCACCTGCGCGAGCTTAATTGCCCAGTGGTTACTGACTCACCGCAAACTGTTTAATTGGGCGGTGTGGATAATTGTCGATATTGTCGCCATTTCACTTTACTGGCAAAAGGGCTTATATCCAACTTCCGCCTTGTATTTCAGCTTCTTAATAATGGCTTGTGTTGGCCAATATACTTGGATAAAAGAATTCCGTCGCCATAATAGTGAAAAGCACTCTACACATTTAGATAACGCACTTGGTTGATTTGGGTTTCCCCGAAAAGAAGCAAAGTGATATGACGAGCACACATCTCCATGATCAAAAAAATTGTTTTTTTAGGGGCGCCTTCTACAGGTAAGTCAACGCTCAGTGAAACCCTCGCTGAACAATTTAATTCAATTTCCGTTGCAGAATATGGCCGAGAGTATTGGATTGAACATCAGGTCGATAGGCGTCTTACGCCTGAGCAATTATTGCATATCGCTCAAGTGCAAAACCAATGGGAAGATGAAGCAGAACAAAAAGCCAAAGGCTATTTATTCTGTGACACCAACGCCTTTACTACATGGCACTTTGCCTGCCACTACCATACAACCCCGCAGCCTGAACTGACCAAACTCGCCGAAGACAGCTGGCAACGTTACGACTTGGTAGTACTCTGTGATAACGATATCCCCTATGATGACACGTGGGAGCGCTCTGGGGATGCCAACCGAAGTGAGTTCCAACAGTTTCTGAATCAATATTTAATCACTCACGGGATCCCATTCGTAAAGGTTAGTGGTGATATTGAATCTCGCGTGGCTCAAATGCGCATTGCACTCGATGAGCTTAACAGTCAAACCGAACAAAGTATGAGCACACTCTCGTTCTGTTAACACATTGTAAACGATTGAAATTGCTCACTAATTTGGTGCTTATTGCACTAAAGTATACCACTGTTATGGCGCTTCTTGTACGCGCCTCCCCCTCGAAATTACTCTAACCACCTGAAAAATAAGGACTTTAAAAGTTGGCCTATGTGTTGCAATGCCTTAGGTGTATTAGATGTCCAGATCATCTAATGCAGGGAACAATAATAACTATAATAAAAAAAGCAGTACCGAGCGATGTAAAGCTCTTCAAACGAAAGCGTCTTATTCTTGTCCGGGTAAGGCGCTTTTTTGATCGCGAGCTTTTTATTTATTCGCCTTTGACATTAACCTTGACCTAATTGATGACTGTGCCCGAAATGCGAAATAGTCATTGCCGCAGATGACCTCTTAGTCATGGTTCCACTTCGCTCACTGCGCAACCGTTTATTCTCCCAAATACGCTCGTGAATCATATATGCCACTGTATTTACCGCTGGTTCAACTAGCGCGATAAGCCCACCCACGATAAAACTACCCGTTAAAAGATACGCGACGCTAAAGGCAACAGTGAAGTGAGTAATGGCAAAGGTGATTGTTTTCATAGGTGTTCCCGTCAGTAATTCGTTAAATTAATCAATGTAAATATAAAAAGTTGATGAATAAATATTATTCCCCACCTCAACTTGAAGCCAATGAAACAAATCAATCGCTTCAATCCATAAATACGATTAATTCTCATTTGCATATTAATGTAGCAGACTTAATATGCTTAAATAAAGACAAGTCATTTTTTTTTAACTGCGCTTTGTTTACATCCCATGATTAGGTGTTAGCATTCGCGTTTTATTGCATGTTGTTATTTATAAGGGTCTCCCTATGTCTCGTGTTCTGATTATCGGTGCTGGCGGCGTGGCTGCTGTCACCATAAAAAAATGTGCTCGTTTACCTGAGCTATTTGATGAAATTTATCTTGCTAGTCGCACGGTTTCTAAATGCGAAGCCTTACAGCAAGAAGTGGGTATTGACCGTGTTAAAGGTGTATTCGCCGTTGACGCTGACCACGCAAGCGAAGTCGTAAAAGTGATTAATCAGGTTAAACCTGATCTGGTTATCAACCTTGCTTTGCCATATCAAGATTTAGCCATCATGGACGCGTGCCTTGAAACCGGCGTTCATTATTTGGATACCGCAAACTATGAGCCAAAAGATGTGGCTAAATTTGAATACTCTTGGCAGTGGGCGTATCAAGAGAAATTCGAAAAAGCAGGCTTAACCGCGTTACTCGGTAGCGGTTTCGATCCGGGCGTAACCAACGTTTACACCGCTTATGCAGCTAAGCATTATTTTGATGAAATTCATTACTTGGATATCGTTGATTGCAATGGCGGCGATCATGGTCAAGCGTTTGCAACTAACTTCAACCCAGAAATCAATATTCGTGAAATCACCCAGCGCGGTCGTTTCTTCGAAGATGGTGAATGGAAAGAAACGGATCCCCTGAGCGTACGTGAAGATTTGGATTATCAAAACATTGGTGTGCGCGCGTCATACTTGATGTTCCATGAAGAACTTGAGTCTATCGTTAAGCACTTCCCTTCGTTGAAACGTGCCCGCTTCTGGATGACCTTTGGTGATGCCTACCTTACACACCTTAAAGTGCTTGAAGGCATCGGCATGACTAGCATCGAGCCAATTGACTTCCAAGGGCAGCAAATTGTACCTCTTGAGTTCTTAAAAGCGGTGCTGCCTAACCCAGGTTCACTCGCCGATGGTTACACAGGCATGACGTGTATCGGCACTTACATTACCGGTATGAAAGATGGCAAAGAGAAAACCATCTTTATTTACAACAACTGTGATCACGCAGCGTGTTTCGCAGAAGTGGGCGCACAAGCTGTGTCATACACCACTGGTGTACCCGCCATGATCGGTGCATCATTGATGCTAAGCGGCAAGTGGAAGAAGCCTGGCGTATGGAACATGGAGCAGTTTGACCCAGACCCGTTCATGGACATGCTAAACCAGCATGGCCTGCCTTGGCACGTAATTGAATGTGACGAAAGCCCGTTTAGCAAGTAAGTCGTATTCAGCAAGAAGTCATAGCAACAATCATTTGCATTTTAGGGCCATTCATTTGGCCCTTTCCTTATTTAGCGGAGACCCCCGTGACTGATCCAATGTTAAACCCTAATATTCCTTCACCTTGCTATGTGTGTGAAGAAGCCAAACTCGAAGCCAATTTGCAGTTAATGCAACGAGTACAACAAGAAAGTGGCGTCGAGATTATTCTGGCGTTAAAAGGCTTTTCTATGTGGTCCACTTTTGATTTGGTAAAGCAATATCTGCAAGGCTCAACTGCCAGTGCAGTATGGGAAGCCCGGTTAGGCAAAGAAGAAATAGGCAAGCAAGTGCATGCGTTTTCACCCGCTTATAAACCTGCTGATATCGATCAGTTAGTGGATTTGGTCGATCATATTTCATTCAACAGCCTTGGTCAGTGGAACCGCTATAAAACACAGATTTTACAGTCGAACGTGTCTCCCGGTATTCGCTTGAACGTGGAGCACAGAGAAGCCGATACGGAATTGTATGATCCAAGTGCGCCGGGCTCCCGGTTTGGTATTCTTGCTAAAGACCTGAAAGGCGCTGATTTAAGCGGTCTTAAAGGGTTTCATATCCATAACCTTTGCGAGTGTGACTCCTTCGCCACCGAGCGCACTATACTGGCGGTGGAAGAAAAATTCGGTCAGTACTTTGGCCAAATTAAATGGATTAATTTTGGCGGCGGCCATTTGATGACCAAAGAAGGTTATGACGTAGAGCACCTTATTACCACGTTAAAAGCCTTTAAAGCGCGGCACCCTCATTTGAACGTGATACTTGAGCCTGGCTCAGCGGTAGCGTGGCAAACCGGTCCCTTGGTGTGTGAAGTCATCGATATCGTTGAAAACCGCGATAAAATCGCGATCGTTGACATGTCAGCCACAGCGCACATGCCAGACGTACTTGAAATGCCTTATCGTCCAGAAGTACGCGGTGCAGGTAAGGCAAATGAAAAAGCCTTTACCTATCGCTTTGGCGGTAATTCATGTTTGACCGGTGATGCGATTGATTTGTATAGTTTTGATCACGAGCTGCAAATTGGCGAACGGATTATTTTCGAAGACATGATTCACTACACCATGGTCAAAACGACTTTCTTCAATGGGGTAGAACACCCATCTATCGGCATTTTACGTAAAAACGGCGAATTTGAGCTGATACGTAAATTTGAGTACGAAGACTTTAAGAATAAATTGTCTTAACACGATAGCAGTCAAAGCCGCGCTACTAAGATCAAACAAGGCGTAACCCGACGACTCGGGTTACGCCTTTTTTCTTTGCCAACCTCACCGCAATTAATGGCTCGCTTTATCGCCCCAGATTTCTTCAAGGCGTTGGTCACGACCGCAATTCCAGCGATATAGTTTGTAGCGCACTGGGCTCTTTTTGTAGAAATCTTGGTGAGCGATTTCATCGCCTTTAATTGGGTAAAAACGTTTAGCATCCAGAATAGGCGTTACCACTGTTTGCTTGGGAAATTGCGCCTCAACTGCTTTCTTTGTTTTCTCGGCAATGGCGCGTTCCTGTTCATTGGCCACAAAAATAGCACTTAAATAACTATGTCCTTTATCACAAAATTGGCCGCGGGCATCAAAGGGGTCAATGTTCACCCAATAATGATCTAAAATTTGCTGATAACTCACGACCTCAGCGTCATAGGTAATTTTCACCGCTTCATAATGGCCTTTGTGATTACCGTTATACGTTGGGTTACGCGCAGTTCCACCCGTAAAACCAGATACCACATCGCTCACCCCCTCTAATTTTTCAAAATCGGATTCCATACACCAAAAACAGCCACCAGCCAGGATGGTTTCATCCGCAGTCACATGAAAAGAGATAAACGATACGCTGAGGATCAACGCAGATAAAATAGATTTCATAACCACCCTTTAATGCTACAACAACACGCTCACGGAAATGTGACGCTCTTGATAAGTAGAACCGATAAATAGCCCGCAACTTTCATCACTGAATCAGTGCGCTCCGCCGGTATCTTCGTTTTTGGCCTTGCGAATAAAAAACATCAATGGCAAGGCACAGGCATACATAGCGCCAATCCATAGAAATAGATCATTAAAGGCCAATACTTGCGCTTGCACCATAACTCTATCCGCAATTTGCTTAATCGCTGCGGCGGCAGGATCACTCGTCGCGCCAGCGACAGCTAACTGAGCTTTAGTAAGCTCTTCGAGCACCACAGCGCGGTTGCTATCGATAGCAGGAATAAGCTGCGCCCAATGATAGTCCACGCGAATATCACGTATGGTATCCATAAAGGCTAGGCCCACTGCACCGCCTAAATTACGCAACACGTTGAATAAACCCGCTGCGTTACTTATCTCACTGTTTGGCAAGGTGCCCATGGCAATACGAGAGGCCGTTAATAAACACATCAATAAGCCCACGCCGCGCACCATTTGCGGCCACATAAACTGGTTAAAATCAGCTTGATCCGTGAGGTTGGCATTCATCATAGAGCCCGTGCCCACCATCACTAAGCCAACCGCTAACATATAACGCGCATCGACCTTGTCAGATAGCCGACCAATTATGGGCGCACTAAAGAACATTGATGCCCCTGTCACAAACATCAGCTGGCCAATTTGAAAACTATTAAAGCCCCGCACCGTGCCTAAAAACAGCGGCATTAGATACACCATGCCGTACAGAGCGATACCGATAATAAAGCCTAATGAAGCCCCTAAGGCGAAGTTGCGATCGCCAAACACTCGCAAGTCAACGATGGGCAGCGTCACGCGAAAGGCTCGCCAGAAAAAACCTAACGCGCCCATTGCGCATACCGCACTGAGCATTAAGATCAGCGTGCTATCGAACCATTCATCCCCTGGTCCTTCTTCAAGTATGTATTCAAGCGGGCCTAAGAATAACGCCAAATAAAGAAGGCCTAAAAAATCGATTTTTTTGAACAATGAGAAATCTGGTTTATCGATACGTAAGTAAAACCACACACCGGCGCTGGCTAATATTCCGGGCACCACATTCATTAAAAACAACCAATGCCAGCTTGCGTGCTGAGTGATGTAACCACCCAAAGTAGGGCCAATTGAAGGAGCAGTTGTCGCTATCATACCGATCACCGCCTGTACTGCCCCCATGACCCTAAGCGGGAATAGCTTGAAGCTAATAGCATAAGCAATGGGGATCATCGCCCCGCCTACAAAACCTTGAATGGCGCGCATAACAATCAATTGGTCAATAGTTTGCGCCAAGGCGCAGCCGACGCTGGCGATGGTAAATGCCACACAGGAAATCACAAACGTAAGATGAGTTGATAACCAGCGGGTTAACATACCTGACAGCGGGATCATGATTATTTCGGCGATGAGATACGCCGTTTGCACCCAAGATATTTCATCAGGCGTGGCAGACACCCCTGCTTGAATTTCATTTAAGGAGCTGGCGACGATTTGGATATCTAAAATCGCCATAAACATACCGAGCATCACAGCGACAAAGCCAATCTTCTGACGCAGCGATGGCATCTCGGTCACTTTTTCATCACTCATTTACGCCACTCGATTTATCATATTTCGTACCGGTTTGATGTATGCGGCAAGCGAGCATTTTCTGCAGTACCGGTGAAAGATGGTGCAGGTGCTAGTCAGTTCAGTTAATGCCTATCGCGTTGCGAGGTTAGTACCTCTTCGTTAGGCAAATAGGCACTTTGTTGATTGAAGCCTTGGGTATCAACATGAGGTACCACAGATAAACCGGGACGCAGTAAATGCAAATACTCACTTGGGCCTGTGACTTGAATGCGCACAGGTACGCGCTGTACGATTTTATTGAAATTTCCAGTGGCATTATCTTTTGGCAGTAAACTAAATTCAGAGCCCGTGGCCGGGGAAATAGACGCCACAACACCGGTAAACTCTACGTCATCTTGAGCATCTACTGTGAGCTTTACAGGCTGACCGATTGTCATGTGGCCTATCTGCGTTTCTTTGTAATTGGCCACCACATAAACTTGAGGAAGCGGCACCAAATACAATAGTGTCATGGTCGGTTGCACTAAGCCCCCGGTGCGAGCCCCTAAGTTACCCACTATGCCATCGCTTGGCGCCAAAATATCAGTTTTAGCCAACTGACTTTGCGCATAAGCAATCTGTGATTCAGCTGAACTGATATTGGCTGCAGCACTTTGCTTCTGGGCATCTAGCACAGCAAACATCTGTTGTGTAGCAGCGTAAGCTGCTTCAGCTTGGGCTTGCTTAGCTTTGGCAACCGCCACGTCAGCTTCGGTATTTTGTAGCTGCTGCTTGGAGTCGAAAGACTGTTTATCTAGAACTTGGAAGCGAGCTAAATTGAGCTCGCCGCGCTTTACTTCTGCTTTAGCGGCATCAATATTGGCTTTTGCTTCATCTATTTTTTTATCTTGCAGACTAATTTGCTGCTGAGCATTAACAAGCGCGGCTTCGGCAACGCTAAGCTCAGCGTTAGCCTGTGCTAATTTTGCTTGGTAATCACTGGCATTAATTCTGACCAGAAGTTGCCCTTGGCGCACATGTTGATTTTCTTGCACGGCTAAGGTTTCAATACGCCCAGATATTTCAGCTCGAATGGAGATACTGTCTGATTTGATATACGCGTTATCGGTTTCTTCAATAAATCGCCCATGCTCGTACCAATCGTAGCCTTTAGTTGCTATCCAACCCACGAGCACTACTAAAACGACGATCAAAAAACCTTTTCTTAACCTCATTGGCGAGTCCAAATTTGTGTGCGTTATATTAAAGTGTAATGTATATTACACTACACTTCTAATCGTTCAATTGATAACAGGCAAATAACATAAATTTTTGTTATGGTTATTTTGTCTCATTAATACAGTTAAGCCATGCCCCCAAAGACACCACTAGCTAACAACACCACTGAGTATGCACCACGAGAACGTGGCCTTATTCGCCGTGACAAAATTATTCAAGCCGCGACGCGTGTTTTCGTTCAATCAGGTTTTGAATCAGCGAGTCTGCAAGATATCGTTGCTTTAGCTGGCGGCTCACTGGCTACCCTTTACCGATTATTTGGCAATAAAGAGGGGTTATTTTATGCCGTTATCGAACGTAAGAGTGATCAGCTTCTGGGTGAAATCGACTATGGTGATTTACAGCACAAAACCCCAAAAGATGCATTGCAGGTGATAGGCATGCGCTTTTTTAGTATGGTGATTTCGCCAGAGGTGGGCGCGATACATCGCCTGCTTATAGGCGAAGCGGTGCGTACTCCTAAACTGCGTGAAATATTCTTAACGCTTGCTACCGAGCGCTCAATACGTAACTTAGCAGATTACTTGCAAACCCAAGTTGATAAGCAAACGCTGGATATTCAAGATTGTTTTATTGCCGCCAGTCACTTTATGGGCGCACTTAAAGGCAATTATCACATCCGATGCATGTTAGGTGAAGTGGTCAACTTACCCCTTGAAGAGCAAGAAAAATTCGTCACCGCTGCGGTTGATATGTTTCTCGGTGGTTACGCTCGTCGCTAAAGAGTGCGTCAAACCTTAAGGGTGATTTCAGACATTCAAAGTCGTAGTAGGAACCGTTCAGCTAATCCATTGTTAATATTGCGTGTTTATTGCGCGGCTATTACGAGGCAAAACGCGGCCTCAGCAGCCAACTCATTCAAGCGCCTTAATTAAGTCCTTTCAAATTTTCGCTCAGTGACTATTTATTTAATGGAATTGGTATAAGTAAATCTTGCATAACCCTTTGTAAACTTCACCCCGTAGCACACCCATAGATTTGTTTTTCATTCATTGTATCACTCTAAAACCTGCGCTGCGTGTGCCATTGTTGTTTGCTGAGAACCCGGCAGAGCATTTGCATTGCTTATAGCAAATTCGCTAGCGACGCGACGATCGCATTCACGTCATTAGAGACCATTAAGTTACCACTACATATTGGTAATAAAATCAGTGAAGGAGAAATTATATGAGTATTGTTAAATCTGGCAGCGCAACCTATAAGCCACTAGGTAAGAAAGGCAAAGGCAGTATTTCTACAGAAACTGGCGCATTATCAAGCCACCCTTATGGCTTCAATACACGTTTTGAAGACGGCAAAGGCAGTAACCCGGAAGAGCTCATCGGTGCTGCCCATGCAAGCTGCTTCACCATGGCTCTTTCTTTGGCCTTAGCAGATGCAGGTTACGAAGACGGTGAATTGAAAACTACAGCGAAAATCAGTTTGGATAAGACAGATGATGGGTTCAAAATCAGCCAATCAGCATTAAGCTTGAGCGCAACAGTAGAAGGCATATCCGAAGACGAATTCGCCAAAATAGCGCAAGAAGCAAAAGCCAATTGCCCCGTATCAAAATTGCTTGATACCAAGATAACCTTAGAGTTCGATTTATCGGCCTAGCCGTTTCATATAGTGCCAGTGGCAAATAAAACGACAATGGCAAGAGCCGCTAGCACTGGTGGTTCACCAAGCTTAAAGCCGCAGGGGACGACAACCCTACGGCTTTTGTTTCCCCCACTCTATTCGATTAAAAATGGGTTTAACGAAACGGGGTGAACAGAAAGGTTAAAACTGAGTTGAAAATTACCAACTTCGCATCGCAATTTTTATATAGCATTGCAATACAAGTGATAACGAGTACTGCCCTTTTGATAGGCCAACTCCTACTATCGTCCTACCGAGTTGCAGCAGCCAGCGCTTTTAGATCTTGAGTCAAGCCGGTTTTGGGTCTTTCAATGACACGCCCTAACTCTTTTCCATCGTTCAGCAGAATAAATGTGGGCGTGTATCTAAGCCCATACTGCTTTGCTAAGCCCAGAGGATCTGTCTTTTTCCGGTCGACGGCGACTAACGTCAGTTTAGGCACCTCTAATCCGCTTAGGTCAAAGGTCTTTAATAAACGGGGCACTTCACGTTGACTATCGTGACACCAAGTACCAAACAAAACCACTAAGGTATCTTTTTGTAGTTCTGCTACCGCAGCCAGTTCCTCTTTGCTTGGTTGATACGTTTTGTATTCGGCTTGAAATGCTGGGTATTGAGCCAATAATTGCTCTGCGCTAATCTCACCTATTAAATCAGGCTCGCTGGCCACTGAATGAGTACAGCCAGTTAACACAAAACCCAATAATATAAATAAAGTAAATTTTTTAACATGATTCAAAATGGCTGGCTCCTTCGTTTAGCTCGTTGGTATTCAATATCACATGGCATCAAATTTCAAGTTAAGGCATTACTGAGATTATGATTTGGTGTAATATTACTACCGAACCGTTATAAATAGTTAAAGCAAAACAAAATCAGTGACTTGCTCCTCTTTTTTTCGACTAAACTGATAACAGCTAGGCAGCATACTTAATACACAGGACAAGGATTATGGCGACACCAAGCGATAGCGCTTTTACTCAATCGGTAAGTGCGTTGGTGACAAAAATAAATGATGCAACACAAGCAAAGGAATCTTTGTTCGAGCAAGCTGAAATCTATTTTCAATCTTCCCAAAGTCAAGCGCGAACGATAACGCAGCTCACTCAGGATGTAGAAGAAAAGCGAAGAACAATTGACTCAGCCCTAAATGAGATACAGAAGAACCAATTTCGTGAGTTTCACAATAAAGCCCAAAAAGCGCTTAACGATGAAAGAAGCAAACAATCTCGTTTAAGATATGCTCGTCTTGCTTCACTCAATCAAATCTGTACTGAGATAATTCAACTATGTGAAGGCACGAGTTGGCAAGAAACTCAGCAAAAAAGTGCTAGAGTGCTAGCGACATTACTGCTGACATGCCCTACAGAGGGAAAAACGGTGGCGCAAACGCATCAGCGCTGTAAGCCTTTTTATAAGGCCGTGCTGAGCTTGCGCTTATTGGACCAAATGCTAAGAAATGAACAGGTTGAAAACCCGTACGTTGTCAGTCGATTCAATGAAGCGTCGAGATTTTCCAAGCCAGCTAAAGCCCCCCAAAATTTGAATTTGTTCCAGAAAGATGTCGCCATCCCCCTGATCAGTGCGTCAATGTTGCAAGATATCGGTATGCAACACCCTGAAATTCAACGCTTATTAAAGGGCTCAGATGGCTCGCAAGACCCTTACCGTGTTTTAGAAAAAGAAGTACGTGTACCTCTTCTGATCATGAATCATGAACAAACCATTGATTATGCTAATAATGGATTAGGCGAAGGGCAGTATAGCGAAGAAAATGATGACTCTGCTCAATTTAAGGAGCGTAAAGAGCGGTTTGATAAAAGTGAAACTAATCGCGCACGATTATTACTGAGCATGTTAAATGGTGCGATTAAACCTAAAGAAGCCGTTGGTAGTGCACTTAAAGCCGCGCAGATTTATACTTCGATTGTGCTCTCAACCAAACCCAACTTTAATTTTGCAGACCTACCAAAAGCCACAAAAGTCGTTTTACATTCCGCTCAAAAAGGCGCATTGACCTTAACCAGCGCCCAAAGTTTGCAACAGGTTGTGGGTAATTTCCCCATGGGCTTTGGCGTCGTTTTTTGCCACGAGAAAATAAGTGATAAGGCTGAAAAAAATTACGCTTACGCTTTGGTTAATATGCTCAACCCGCCAAAAGCGAACGACCCCCACTGCCGCATTATCAACTCATTAAGCCCTGAGTACCCAGCTGGCAAACAAACAGTTATTCCCCAGCAGCAAAATTTGTATTTTGAAGACGCTTTTAACCAGTTCAGCGCGTTAGCGGAAAAACACCTTGATACCCTTGCTCAAAATATTGCTGAAAAACTCGCGCAACCTAGAGGTAAAGACACACTTCCTAATCATTGGTCAGCCTATGCTTACTTTCACTTTAAAAAGCAGCAGAATTTTTGGCTACAACATAAAAAGTAGCGCTTACCCTATTGATATAACTAAAAATATGAATTTATAGCACTCAATTCTACCCTGATGCTCTTGATTGCTTACTTAACGTCCCCATCTCGGCACCTGCTTTACAGGATGCCAAGTCAATTAGCCTTTAGGCCAAAGTATTGAGATTTTATTAGTCTTTATCCTGTCTTTATCAGTACAAGCTAAAAGAAAATATTGGATTTAGGCGTTTCACCAACAAATTGCGTCGAAATACCTATTTTGCAACGATTTTAACAATAACGTACTCCAATTCAGCCATACTATGAAAACTGAAACCACTATACATCAAGCGTGTGTTGCTCACGCTAAAAGAGGATTTAATTTAATGCGCTTACTCAAGCCCTTACTACTGACCACTATACTTTTGACCATAGTGACCGCGTGCTCAAAGCAATCAGAGCAACAATCACCTGCTGCGCAAGTCCTGCCGGTTGAAACCAGTGCGCCAATAAAAGCAATCATCACGCAGTGGGACGAATACACGGGTCGCTTCGAAGCCACTCAGCAAGTGGATATTCGCGCTCGGGTTAGCGGCTATTTGGACAAAGTAAACTTTAAAGACGGTCAAATGGTCAAGAAAGGGGACGTGCTTTTCGTCATCGACCAACGCCCATTTAAAATAGCCTTACAAAGCGCAGAGTCACAATTTGCGTTAGCCAAAAAAGAATTGTCTCGAGGAAAAGACTTACGTAAGAAGAACTCGTTATCTCAAGAAGAAGTAGACCGTCGCCAGAATGAATATGATATCGCTTTAGCAAACGTTGAAACGGCCAAGCTTGATTTGGAATTCACAGAAGTTAAATCACCGATTGATGGCGTGGTTTCTCGTGATTTAATTAACGAAGGCAACCTTGTCAATGGCACCGCAACCAGTGCTTCTTTGCTGACCAATGTCGTATCCATTGACCCTATTCATTTTTACTTCGATGCTGGCGAGCGTGACTTACTAAAATACATTCGTCTTAGCCAATCCAACAAGCGTGAAAGTTCACGCAGCGCGTCCAATCCGGTTAAAGTGCGCTTACAAGATGAAGAAGATTTTGTTCACTCGGGTGTTATGGACTTTGTCGATAACCAAATCGACCAAAACACCGGCACCATTGTCGGGCGTGCATTACTAGATAACCCAGGTGGTTTTATTGTGCCGGGCTTGTTCGGTCGTATCCGTTTATTGTCTGAATTGAATGTTGAAAAAATTCTTATCCCTGATGCTGTTATCGGTACAGACCAGTCTCGCAAATTCGTTTTTGTGGTTAACAGTGAAGGTAAAGTCGATCGTAAATTCGTTACCTTAGGTAAATTGCACACTAAAGAATTACGCGTCATTGAATCTGGTTTAACCCAAGATGACCGCATTATTTTGAACAACTTAATGCGTGCCCGTCCCGGTACACAGGTTCAGGCAGAAGATGTTGACCTTTCTAGCCAATATTCGCTGTAAAGGACGCATAAAATGAACATATCTCATTTCTTTATTGATCGACCGAAGTTTGCTTCGGTCTTGGCAATTATCGTATTAATCATAGGTAGCCTTGCGTACTTCAGTTTGCCAGTTGAGCAGTACCCACAAATAGCGCCGCCCACAGTACAAGTTGTTGCTTCCTACCCGGGCGCCAGTGCTGAAATAGCGGCTAAAACCGTCGCAACCCCATTGGAGCAAGAAATTAACGGCGTGGAAAACATGCTATATATTTCGTCTCAATCAACGGCTGATGGGCGAGTCACCATCACGGTTACCTTTAAACTAGGAACGGATTTAGATAACGCACAAGTACAGGTACAAAACCGCGTTGCAATCGCAGAGCCCAGATTACCTGAAACGGTTCGCCGTTTAGGTATTACCACCAAAAAGAATTCACCGGATTTAATGTTAGTGGTTAACATGTACTCACCCAACGGTACGTATGACCAAACCTACATTGCTAACTATGCTGCGCTACAAATTCGTGACCAATTATCTCGTATCGATGGAGTCGGCGACATCTTAACCTTTGGTGCAAGCCAATACTCGATGCGCGTTTGGTTAGATCCAGATATTATCGCGTCTCTTGATATGACAGCCGCCGAAGTAGTGACGGCATTACGAGGGCAAAATATTCAGGTTGCCAGCGGTACCTTAAACCAAGCGCCTGTGGATGCGGGGCAAACTGCATTTGAGTTAAACGTGCAAACCCAAGGGCAATTGATAGAGCCTGAAGAGTTTGAAAACGTCATTATCAAAAACCAAGACGGAAAAATTGTGCGCTTGCGCGATGTTGGCCGTGTTGAACTTGGTGCTGAAAGTTACACCACTCGTGGCTATTTAGGCGATAAAAAAGCAGTAGCAATGCCGGTATTCCAGCGCCCAGGCTCGAATGCTATCGAGACCGCCGATGCCATTAAAGCTGCCATGGTTGAGGTTGCGAAACGCTTCCCACCAGATTTAACTTATGAAATTGCTTATAACCCAACCAACTTTATCAGTGAGTCAATTACCGCCGTTGAACACACCATTTACGAAGCGATAGCCCTTGTTGTTTTGGTAATCATGGTATTTTTACAAAACTGGCGCGCCGCGCTTATTCCAATCATCGCTATTCCTATTTCATTGGTCGGTACGTTTGCCGTGTTAAGCGCCCTTGGATTCTCTTTAAATAACCTGACCTTGTTTGGTCTGGTATTGGCTATTGGTATCGTAGTTGATGATGCCATCGTGGTGGTTGAGAACATGGAACGTTTAATGGCCGACGGTATGCGCCCCTTAAAAGCCGCTCGTCAGACCATGACAGAAGTTGGCGGAGCGGTACTGGCGATTGGCTTGGTATTGGTCGCGGTATTCTTACCCACAGCATTTGTAGACGGTATTTCAGGGCAATTTTATAGTCAGTTTGGTATTACCATCGCCGTGGCCACTATTATCTCGGTGTCTGTGTCATTGATCCTCAGCCCTGCTATCTCTGCGGTGTTGTTTAAGCCTCACAAAGATGAATCTGAAAAAAGCGGTGTGTTTCATTACCTGTCGAGCAAGTTTAACCGTGGTATGGACAGAACCTCAGATAAATACGCGCGCATGGTAGCTAAGCTTGTCCGCCATGGTTCAATCATGTCGTTCATATATGTGTTGCTTATGGGCTTTACGGTTTACATGTTTAGCATAGTACCCAAAGGCTTTATTCCCGCACAAGACCAAGGCTATTTGATTGTTGGCGTGCAGTTACCCTCTGGTGCTTCGCTGTCTCGCACAGATGCCGTTGTGCAAGAAGCGGTAGATAAATTGCTTAGCATTGAAGGGGTTGAAAATGCCGTTGCCTTTGCTGGGTTCTCCGGTGCGACATTTACCAATGCAACCAACTCAGCGGCTATTTTTGCCATAATGAAGTCGTTTGATGAGCGCGCTGAACTTGGCGCGACATTTGACAGCGTCCTTGGCAACGCTCGAGCACAAATGGGCTCTATTGATTCGGCCAATGTTGTCGTTATACCGCCACCACCTGTGCGCGGCATCGGTAATGGCGGTGGCTTCAAGATGATGCTTGAAGATAGGAGTGGCCGAGGCCTACCTGCACTCGAACAAGCGATGTGGCAGCTAGCTGGTGCAGCAAATCAAGAGCCTGCTACCACGGCCGTATTCAGCTTCTTTGAAACCAGCACACCGCAACTTTATGCAGATATTGATCGTGAACGTGTCGAACGATTAGGCGTATCCGTATCGGATGTATTTAGCGCCCTAGAAATCTATCTGGGCAGCGCATTCGTCAATGATTTTAGCTACCTAGGCAGAACCTTCCGGGTAACAGCTCAAGCCGACGCGCCTTACAGAATGGAAGCCGATGACATAGGGCGAATTCGCGTGCGTAATTCGTCAGGTGAAATGGTTCCCCTCAGTTCAGTGGCAACGTTTGAATATCGCTCAGGTCCTTCACGAGTGCCAAGGTACAATTTATATCCAGCGGCAGATTTAATTGGCAGTACTGCGCCAGGTTTTAGTTCTGGGGAAGCCATTGCCACGATGGAGCGACTCGCGGCTGACATATTGCCCGACGGAATCACCTATGAGTGGACCGAATTAGCCTATCAAGAACAACAGTCAGGCAGTACTGGCATATTGGCTTTTGGCTTCGCGGTTGTCTTTGTGTTTTTGCTGCTAGTTGCGCTCTATGAGAGCTGGACGCTCCCGTTATCCGTTATTCTTATCGTGCCTATGTGTTTGCTAAGCGCCATTGTCGGCGTGCATTTAATGGGGCTCGATAACAATATCTTGACGCAAGTTGGCTTAATTGTCCTTGTTGGCCTTGCCAGTAAGAATGCCATTCTTATCGTAGAATTTGCCCGCCACCGTGAGCACGAAGGAGCGGGCTTATATGAAGCTGCTAGCGATGCCGCCAAACTACGTTTACGTCCTATTCTAATGACGTCATTCGCCTTTATTCTTGGTGTATTACCCCTAGCCGCAGCCACCGGAGCAGGTGCAGAGATGCGCCAAGCCTTAGGCGTAGCGGTATTTAGCGGCATGCTAGGTGTGACATTCTTTGGCTTGATATTCACGCCCGTGTTTTACGTTTTAATGCGTAAACTATCAATGCTAGTGAAAGGTCAGAAATTGGATGAAATGGGCCGAGTGCCGGTGACTGAACGAGAGTAATTATCGCTAGAGAGCATCAGCCCGCCAGAATAATTTAGATTGCTCTGGCGGGCTTTTTTATGTCTCACGGGTAGGCGTGTTACTCCCCTAAAGGCTGTTTCGTCAGCTCAAGGATATTTTGGGGGCTCAAGGCTAAGGCGTCTCCTTCCACCACACGGTTTCAACAGGCGCTGCGTCAAGCGTAAAGACTTGGCCGAATTCAGGAGTACTCAATACGACTTTATTCAATGCAGCGGCTTGCCTCACTCTGTTTAGCGGCTCATACCAGGGATGAAATGCCAAATCAAAGGTACCGTTATGGATAGGCACCATCACCTTACCTGCTAAGTCTATATGTGCTTGTACAGACTCTTCCGGTGTCATATGAATATCTGCCCAATCCTTGTCGTATGCGCCCGTTTCAATCATGGTTACATCGAACGGTCCGTATTTATGACCTATGTCTTTAAAGCCCGAAAAATAACCTGAATCCCCACTGAAATAAAAGCTCCTTTCATCGCTTTTCACCACCCAAGAACCCCACAGTGTTTTATTTCCATCACCAATGCCGCGACCGGAGAAATGTTGAGTAGGGGTAAATGCGATTAAGGCATGTTTTGTCTGCCACTCTTGCCACCAATCAAACTGCTTAATTTTGTCATTGCTCACGCCCCACTTCTTAAGGTCACCTTGAACGCCTAACGGCACCAAGAACAAGGTCGTTTTGGCGTTTAGTGCTTTGACCGCAGCTTGATCTAAATGATCATAGTGATTGTGCGATATCAATACTTTGTCAATTGGCGGTAATTCCTCGATGCTTATGGGCGTAGGCTCAAATCGTTTTGGCCCGATAAACGAAAAAGGTGATGCTCGTTCAGAAAATACTGGGTCAATAAGCCAATACTCTCCAAACATTTTCAACAAAATAGACGAGTGACCAAGCTTGATTAAATGCACACCGTCAACACTTAGAGCATCTAGTTGCTCACGAGTAACAGGTTGTACCGGCACGCGCTCATTGGGCACGGCATCTACTTTCTTCTCGGTAAAGTAGCGAGCGAAGATCCCTAGTGTTTTACCCAAGCTCGGCGGCTCACTGTGCACAGCATTTTGAAATTTTCCGTCATAGTAATGACGGCTACTTGGCTCTTCATTATCAATCGTGGCAACTAATTCTTTGTTCAACGTGCATGCTCCTACAAAGCTACATATCAGTATCGAGATTGTGCTCAAAATAAAGGTTTTCATTCACCCACCAAAAAGTAAACTACAGAGTGTAACTTATCAGAATAAGACAAGAAGTAAACTATTAAGTTTACTTTTAATCAGGTAGTATTTAGCCCATAAAGGAAGGGAAAGTATGAAGTTATCTGATAAAAAACGCGTTAATATCCTAGATGCAGCTGAACAATTATTCTTTGAAAATGGCGTAGAACACACCACTATGGATCAAATCGCCAAAGCGGCACAGGCTTCTAAGCGTACCGTATACAATCACTTTACGACCAAAGATGCGCTATTTGAGGCGATTATTATCCGAATGGTAGAGCACCTTAACCAAGATGACGAGTTGCGCTTTAGCAACGAAATAGCGATTGATATTCAATTGACGAAAATTGCTCAACAAGAGGTTTCACTGCTTAATTCCGTTCACTTTTTACGTATCGCCAAAATAGCCTTTATGCAAATGCTGCAACAGCCCGCGTTAGCCGAGGATATCGCGAGTAATCAATTTGGTTGTATGCGTTACCTTGAATCATTTTTGCGCCAGGGGGTAGCTAACAATAAACTGCAAATAGAAGATATAGAATTTGCAGCTAAACAATTCGTTTATCAACTAAAGTCATTTGTTTTTTATCCGGTGTTATTTGGCTTTGAAACACCTGATTCCTTACCGATAACAAAGATTATTGAACAAACTGTTGCGACGTTTTTATCTCGCTATCAGGCAGAGTAAGAGGAGGTATGTTATCTAGCGGCAGCGTCACACGAAAAATTGACCCTTTACCATTCTCAGGAACCGCATAAACCAGTTTAGCGCCAAGTAAATCTGCACTTTTTTTTACCATGTATAGGCCAAGCCCTGTACCCACTGATGCCGCAGGATGGAAGCGTTCAAACATTTGAAATAGTTTTTTTCGATAAACCTCATCAATACCCAAGCCGTTATCATGTACCTCCAATATGAACTCTTGGTTCAGCTTGTAAGTTAAGACCCGAAGAAAAGAATTTGTCTTACTCGTGTCTTGGTACTTGATCGCATTGGAAATGAAGTTGTCAATTATTTGGGTAAATTTATAGGGCTGGGTGTTGATTGTTCCTATGTACTCAAAACGCGTCTCAATATCTAAGCGTTCGAAGTTTTCCATATTACTCAGAGCGGCTAGTGTTTCACAGACGATAACCGACACATCAATGGGTTGGGTATTTTCCTCTTGCAGCTTAACTTTGCTCACATCCAAAACGCTGCTGACCAAATCACTTAATTTAGTCAGTCCGTCGTAAGAGGTTTGAACTGTCTTCAAAGCACTCGGTATATCACCATTACTAATTTGTTGACTGATCATCTTCATAAGGCAGCCCATAGAGCTCAAAGGCGACCGTAAATCATGAGTAAGTCGATAGGCGAACTCCTCCATTTCTTGTTTGTCTTGCAACAAATCTACAGAGGCTTTTTTCTGCAACGTAATGTCTTGAATTTGTGAAATGAAATACAGAGGTTGCTGTGCTCTATTTCTGACTAAAGAAACAGTCAAATTAGCCCAAATCAGTCGACCACTTTTATGGAAGTAACGTTTTTCCATGTTGTAGGTTTGTATATCACCGGCAAGTATTTGCTCTAAAAAAGTGAGATCAGCTCGTAGATCGTCAGGGTGAGTTATGGATTGAAAATCAATTTTAAGCAGTTCTTTCTCGCTGTAACCCACGATATCGCATATGGCTTTGTTGACTTTTAGCCACGTACCGTCTGGTGATATTAACGCCATACCTATGGCTGAATGCTCCATCGCAAGACGAAACATATCCTTATGCTCCAAATTAATTAATGGAGCCCTCAATCTTCTTCCTTTGAACATATCGATTATTTTTTTTACCATAAAAACCTACAGTAAGTTACTTCTATGCAGTGGGCTCTTAATAAGAAAAGTAAACTTTTGTATCGCGATTAGCTAGCGGAATGGGCTTAGAAGCGAAAAACATAGACTAAAGTCTACAATTTTACTGGCTCTCGGATATAGAAAATAGGAATTATTAAAGAATAGGGTATATGCAATATAAGCAGATAAACAAAATTCTAATAAAGCACCGTCTGTTGAATAGAACAGGTATGTCGTTTAATCTATTTCCACTCAGCGCGAAAATTACTTCTTAATTCAAGCTAGTAAAAACCGTGAAGCAGCATTAGCTTTATATAAACATTTAATAAATCCCTTGGTAAACATGACTCACACCCGTGAAATCACAGCAGGTCAACAAGAAATGCTGGCAGTACGGCACAGTCGGCGTTACAGGCTATGTCAGGTTTTAACCATAATTGGCGTCTTGTTCCTGTTCATATTAGGTGGGGTTAGCTTATTAGATGGTGCTTATATCCTAGGCACTATATTGATAGTTAACGCCTTAGTCGGCCTACTAAACCTTTATCTGTTAAAGCGTACCAGCAATGTCGAGCGAGCCGCCACGATCCTAAGTGGCATACTGTTCTTCTTATCAATGAGCTTACTCATTACCGGCGGTAAAAGTAATACTGGAATACTTTGGGTTTACCCCATTGTTGCCATCAATCTTTTCATCAATCGCTTTTGGCCTGCTGTGATCGTGTTTTGTGTTTTCAGCGTAGCCAGTATTCTGTTGTTATTTACGCCTCTGTCATCTTTATTGTTGACTAGCTACTCATTCACCGAAGCAATTCGCTTCATGCTAACGATGTTGGCACTGAATTCCATCTGTCTAGCTGCCCTGCGCTCTGAGGAACAAGCCTATCAAACGATTATGCAACTGCATGAAGATGATATCCGCCAAATGGCTTATTACGACACATTAACAGGCCTGCCTAATCGTTGGAGCTTTAAAACTAACCTAGAGCGTATGCTGACCCGGGCAGGAAAGGACAAACAGCGCATTGGTTTGTTGTATATCGACCTAGATAATTTTAAACAGGTCAATGACCAATATGGCCATGAGGCGGGAGATCGACTACTACTCAAATTTAGTGAACGACTTTGGGAGGCTATCCGCCCTACCGATCAGCTGTTCAAGCCTCAGACAGAAAGCCTAGCAAGGCTAGCCGGCGACGAGTTTGTTGTATTACTGCCCAACATCAAAGAGCCGCTCGATGCTAGCACCGTCGCGACACGCATTCTGAATATTTTTGATGGGGGTTTTGAGGTCGATGATGTGACCCACATGATTTACGCCAGTATTGGCATTGCCGTTTATCCTGATGATGCCACTGAGCCTGCTAACTTACTTCATCACGCTGACATGGCGATGTATGACGCCAAACATAACGGTCGCAATTGCTTTAGATTTTTCACCCAGAAAATTGCAGAAACCTTGCATGAACGCCAGCGGATTGAGAAAGGCTTAAGGAATGCCTTAACTCAAGAGCTTTTCTCATTGGTTTATATGCCGATATTTGACTGTAAAGATAACACCGTCGTGGCCGTTGAAGTGTTGCTTCGCTGCCAAAGCCCCGAGTTGGAAGGACATGGACCTGACCAGTTTATTCCGGTGGCGGAAGCGACAGGCCTTATAAAAGAGATTGATTTGTGGGTTATCAAAAATGCCTTACAAGCGCTCGTCATCTTACAAACAGAACACCATTTTAGGGGAAAGATCTGCATTAATATCTCAGGTGTAGAGCTACACAACGAGCAGTTTCCTACGCAGGTAAAAAGCCTATTGTCTCACCATAAGATTGCACCTGAGAATGTAGAGCTTGAGGTCACTGAAACCGCATTTGTCGCTGGCGATACAACCTGCTTAGGGACCCTAAGAGCGTTAGATGAGCTGGGGGTATCTTTAGCTTTAGATGACTTTGGAACAGGATACACCGCATTCACTCAACTGATACATTATCCTGCCGATTGCTTAAAAATTGATCGTTCTTTTGTAAATGATCTTTTTTCAGAGCGTGAGGCGCGTAACAAAATGGTGATGTTCATTCAAAATTTGGCCAAGCTCTATGAACTTCGCGTAATTGCCGAAGGCGTTGAAACCGAAGCGCAACTAACCTACTTAAGAGATTTAGGCTGTGACTGGGCCCAGGGATATTATTTATCGCGCCCACTGCCCTGGGATGACTTACTTGAGCTGCTAAACGCTTAAGTGAATGATAAGTGTAGCAAGCGCTTCACTTACAAAAATAAAGGTGGAGTTGGTCGATAAGCCGGGTTCTGTCGTGGGCAACCATTCATCTAGGCCAGCAATCACTCGCTGGCTCAAGCAACACACCCGATCTCAACGTGGGCCACGCCGTAAGAGATCCTATTTGGTCTTGCTCCGGGTGGAGTTTACCTTGCCACACACTGTTACCAGTGGTGCGGTGCGCTCTTACCGCACCCTTTCACCCTTACCGGCGCTTGCGCGCTTAGGCGGTTTCCTCTCTGCTGCACTTGTCGTCGGCTTGCGCCGCCCAGGCGTTACCTGGCACCCTGCCCTGTGGAGCCCGGACTTTCCTCCCCTTATTAACACATTACTCTAGGTACAAGCCCTAATGAAATATCTAACAAGCGGCGATTGCCTGACCAACTCCGGAGGCGGATTCTACGCAGGTTGTGCCTGACTTACAATCTAGTTTGCTATGGAATTTTAATGACGTTCTTGGTTCGATTAAGTGCAAACAAAAAACGCCGCACCCTATGCACCAATGCGGCGCAATATGTGCGGCGTTTCACTCATTTTATGTATCGGTTTAGATACTGACGCGTTTATACGGGCGGTATTCTGCCTGCCAAAAATTCCCTTCAATGCGTTCACTGAGTATTTCATCACTCACTTCTAGGGCTAACCCTTGTTTCTGAGCGACTTTACCTACATCAAAGGCTATCTTCTTGCTTAGCTGCGCAATGCCTGTCAGTGGCGGTAACAGTTCTTGTGCTGTGCCATTCGCCAGAGGTGACGCATTAGCGAGCGCCGCACTCGTGGCCATCAGCATCTCGTCACTGATCAAACTAGCCTTGGCTGCCAGTACGCCTAATCCAATCCCTGGGAATATATAACTGTTGTTACATTGTGCGATAGGATAGGTTTTGCCTTTGTATTCCACAGGCTTAAATGGGCTCCCGGTAGCGATAATCACTTCGCCGTCAGTCCACTCAATGACGTTCTCAGGGCGGGCTTCTACCTGACGTGAAGGGTTACTTAACGGAAAGATGATCGGTAAATCGCAGTTGCGTTTCATTTCCCTAACGACTTGCTCGGTGAATAAACCTGCTTGCCCTGATACCCCTATTAAAATACTGGGTTTGACTTGGCTCACTGTTTCGAACAATGACGGATATTGCGCCGCTTTTTGCCATGTTGCTTGACTAGCCAATGGCTGCGCAAGTCGGAATTGGAAGTCCCGTAAGCCTTCCATATCGTCTGTGACCAAACCAAACCGGTCAATCATGAAGACTTGGCTACGGGCCTGAGCATCAGTGATACCCTCACTCGTCATTTGCTTGATGATTTGCTCAGCAATACCACAACCTGCAGAGCCTGCACCAACGAATACCACGCGTTGGTCGCTAAGCTTTTCATTTTTGGTTTTACATGCAGCTAAAATAGTCCCTACCGTGACAGCTGCGGTGCCCTGAATATCGTCATTAAAACAACATACTTTATCCCGGTAGCGCTCAAGTAATGGCATCGCATTAGGCTGGGCGAAATCTTCGAACTGAAGCATCACTTCAGGCCAACGCTTTAGGACCGCTTTGATAAACATATCGACAAATTCATCATACTCAGCTTGGCCAATACGTTTATGACGCGCTCCCATATACATAGGGTCATTTAATAATTTTTCGTTATTAGTTCCCACATCCAGCATGACAGGAAGGGTATAAGCTGGGCTGATACCACCACAGGCGGTATACAAAGACAGTTTTCCAATAGGAATACCCATACCGCCGATACCTTGGTCGCCCAAACCAAGAATACGCTCACCGTCCGTCACCACTATGACTTTTACTTTACGCTTAGTGGCGTTGCGAATAATGTCATCCATTTGGTGACGCTCAGAATAGGAAATGAACAATCCTCGAGAGCTACGGTAAATATCAGAAAACTGCTCGCACGCATCCCCTACCGTCGGGGTGTATATGATCGGCATCATTTCGTCAATATGCTGCTGGATAAGGCGATAATATAGGGTCTCGTTATTATCTTGGATCGCACGCAGATAAATATGCTTATTGATTGGTTCGTTGAAACTTGAATATTGCATATACGCGCGTTCGACTTGTTCTTCGATACTTTCATAACGGGGGGGGATCAAGCCTGTAAGGTTAAACGCTACGCGTTCTTGGGCGGTAAATGCACTGCCTTTATTGAGCAAAGGGGTTTCAAGCAAAGAAGGGCCTGAATGAGGAATGTATAACGCACTTTTAGGCGTTGAGCTACTCATAAAAAGTGTCCTGTTTGGCGCGAAGACAAAGCCTTCGCAGAAAATTTAAACGCGAAATATTAAAAATATGCTGAAAAGCTAAAATGGTAATATCAATTCAAACCGAGTCACTTTGCAGCATTTTTAATGAAAGCACTCAGCAACCACTTTGCGTAGCTACCTGCGCTTTCTGATGGAGCCTATGATGCCTCAAAAAATGTCTTCAAGTGGTTTGCTTTGTTCACTACTTTCTTCAGCTGGGTCGACAAATTCACTGTCGCTCACGTAGCTCGTAGGGGCCGTACCTTGCATGAAATACTCAAACATCGACGTATGGTCGGTGCGCTGAGTCAATTTACCACTGGCAAGGTCAATTCTTGTGGTCACCAAATCCGTGGGCATAGCACGTTTCTTTTCAGGCACGCCGTCTAACGCTTGTTGCATAAAACGGATCCAAGCGGGCTCAGCCGCTTTAGCGCCATCTTCGCCACCTATCATGGCGTTGCCAATGAAATTAAATTTCTGTGGGTTCTTGTTAACCAAGTTTTGGTTGCGTGAGGCGCGGCCTAAACTGCGACTCATATCATCAAACCCAACCCAAACTGTTGCTACCAAATCGTTGGTAAAGCCACTAAACCAAGTATCCTTTGAATCATTGGTGGTACCAGTTTTTCCTGCTATATCCGCTCTTTGCAGCAAATTACTTGCCCGCCAGCCCGTACCTTGCCAATAGGTCTTCTTATTCCAATTACCATTGGTTTTTACGGCTGTACGCATCATTTCTGCCACTAGGAATGCATTGTCTTCGTCCAGCACTCTTGGCGCCGAGCGGATAGGTGTAGGAGCATCAGCCGAGTCGCTGCTTTGTGCTGACATCGCCTCACTTTGACCGAATTGACCTGAGCCTAATTCAGCTGCAAGCATGGCTTCAATGTCCATCATCTGTTCAGGCTCAGTTTCAGCTACATTTTCATCAGCATCACCACAAGGATCGCAAGCTTGCACTGGATTGGATTTCCAAAGCACTTTTCCGTAATCATCTTCGATGCGTTCCACAAAATGCGGCTGTATTAAAAAGCCACCATTGGCAATCACGGATAGCGCAGTTGCCACTTCCAATGGAGTATGTGAGCCCGAACCTAAAGACACAGTTTCATCTTTGGGTATTTCTGATAAATCAAAACCAAAACGCGACAAGTGCTGGCGTACTTTTTCAAGCCCCACAGCACGCACTAAGCGCACTGATACCACGTTTTTCGATTTTCCTAAGGCAACTCGCAATCGAATTGGCCCATCATATTCTGGTGGCGAGTTTTCAGGCCGCCAAGCATTCCCCGTTCCACGCTCCCATTGGTTAATCGGCGCATCATTAATGATGCTAGCTAAGGTAAAGCCATTGGCTAACGCTGAAGAATAAATGAAAGGTTTGATATTAGAGCCGACTTGGCGCTTAGCTTGTGTCGCTCGATTAAACTGACTTTGGTAAAAACTGTAGCCGCCGATCACCGCCTGCGCAGCGCCATTGTGAGGGTTTAGAGCAATAAAGGCGCTACTGGCATCTGGGTACTGGGTAAGTTGCCAATGTTTGTCGTCTTCTCGCTGGCGAATGAGAATAAGCGAACCTTCTGAAACTATATCACTGGCTTTCTCGGGCTCATTGCCCTGCCGAGTATCTGTTATGTATTTACGCGCCCAATCTAGCCCGTCCCAGTCAATAACACTGTAGCGACCTGCACGAGTAAAAATAGTGATATCTTTGTCATTCACTTTGGCTACGATTGCTGGCTGCATAGACTCAAATGTTTGATACTCCTCAAGGAAGCTCAGCATTTTTTCTTCGTCCCATGGCTCACTAGAAATAGCGGGGCCGGTCTCTACCCCAGCAGTTTCCTCAGGCTTGACGGGTAAATCAACTGGAACCCAAAGTTGTTGCTCAACTCCGCGGTATCCATGGCGCTCATCGTAATCATGTAAGTTTCGCTGAACGGCTTGTTGAGCCGCTAACTGAGTGGACGAGGGTACGGTGGCGTAAACCTGATAACCGCCGGTTTCCGCTTCTTCTTTGCCATACAACTCGACCATTTCATTCCAAATTAAATCCGCTAAGTAAGGTGCTGAGAATTCAATTTCTGCTCCATGTTTTTTCGCCGTAATCGGTGCATTTACCGCTTCATCAAATTGAGCTTGAGTAATGTATTTCTCATCCAGCATACGCAGTAAAACCACGCGGCGACGAACTTTGGAGCGATCAGGACGACTAATAGGGTTGAGCACTGATGGCGCTTGCGGTAACCCAGCAATGGTTGCCATTTGTGCAAGCGTTAGCTGATTTACCGTTTTGCCGTAATAAACTTGAGCCGCAGCCCCAAAGCCAAAAGCACGATGGCCCAATTCAACTTTATTCAAATACAACTCTAATATTTCTTGTTTGGTGAGCAATTGCTCCATGTGCCAAGCGATAAAGATTTCTTTAATTTTACGTATATATGTTTTGTCTCTCGTTAAAAAGAAACCTCGCGCCAACTGCATGGTTAACGTACTACCGCCCTGCCCTTTCTCACCAGTCAAGATAAGGTTGACCACAGCCCGCGCCATACCGATAGGGTCAACCCCTGGGTGTTGATAAAAACGGCTGTCTTCGGTGGCCAAAACAGCATTAATTAAATCCTGTGGCACGTCTTCAATGGTAAGCGGAATACGGCGCTTAACACCAAACTGGGAAATCAGTTTGCCATCTTGAGTATATACCCGCATTGGTGTTTGCAGGCGCACATCCTTGAGCATATCCACACTGGGAAGGTCTGGTTTCATATAAAAATAAAGGGCAAAAGTCGTGACGACACCAACGACAAAAGCAAGGATAAGAATCAGAAATGCGGGCTTTAAAAACTTCACGAAAACAATATTACCAAGACAAGTTGCAATAAATGACTCATATTTTATACCTAAGTACCGTTATAAGAACCATAAATAATTAAAAATTAAGCAATAATACTAACATCCCGCTTTGTATATTTGCATCGGAACCTTACGTGTTTAACAAATTATTGGCTAAAAAAGCGCAGCACCTTATTGGACTAGACATCGGCACCCGCTATGTTAAGGCCATATTGCTTGAGCAAACCAAGCAAAGTACCACTGTGTTAGCAATCGCTTGCGAGCCAATCAATGGCAATGCCTTTGCAGAAAGAGAAGTTAAAGACTACGAAGCACTTAGCCAAGCTTTGAAAAAAGTAAAACTCAGCCTGAAAACGAAAGTAAAACAGGTGGTGATAGCCGTATCTGGACCAGCCGTCATTAATAAACTTGCCTACATGGACGACGATTTAACGGATGTTGAACTTGAAAGCCAAATTGAGTTGGAAGCCGATAGCTTGATCCCGTACCCACTTGAAGAAATTTATTTAGATTTTGAAAGGCTCGCCCCCAGCACTAGTTACTCGGGAAAAGTAGAAGTGCTACTCAGCGCAGTTCATAAAGATATGCTTGATTCTCGGCTCACGCTATTAAATGAAGTGGGCTTTGAACCCAAAATTTCAGACGTTGAAGTATACGCCCTTGCTAACGCGTTGATGCACTTTTCACATAAAGCATTGCCTGAAAACGATAGCGATACCATATCGAGCGATGAGCAAAGCAAAGTAAAAGATGAAGTTCGATGCTGTATTAACATTGGGGCATCGCAAATGCAGTTTTGTGCTGTCACAGATGACAAAATTCTGTACACCAAAGAGCATAACTTTGGCCTTGATGTGCTTACTCAAGACAGCTGCTCGAACTTTAATTTAACTCGAGTTGAATACGATCAAAAGCTAGTGTCCCATTCTTTACCCGAAAATTGGCAACAAGAATGTTACGTACTTTTCCATGCAAATTTACAGCAGCATATCACTCGGGCAATTCAGATGTATGTGAGCGCATCTCACCAGCCTTCTCCTAAGCACCTTTTCATTTGTGGGGCGATAGGCCCATTCCCTGCTTTGGCTGATGAACTGGCCCAAGACTTAGGTATTAATGTAGAGGTTTTTAATCCCTTGGCTGATATGCAAAGCGATGAAAAGAGCGCCAAGCTTATCACCGCTCACGGTGCTAACTTCGCCATCGCCACCGGATTGGCATTTAGGAGTTTTTCACCTTGCCACATATAAATCTGCTGCCTTGGCGCGAAGCCCAGCGTCAACAACACAAAAAAAACTATCTAACCATGTTAGTAGCTATCGGCGTGTCTATGGTGTTGTTGATGTTTGCCGTCAGTAAAGCCATGGATAGCCTTATTGTTACCCAAGAAAGGCGGAATCAGTTTTTAACTGCGGAGTTGGTTAAAATCGATGCACAAATTGGCGAAATCAAACGCATAAGACAAAGTAAAGACGCGATCGAGCAGCGAATGACGCTTATCGAACAACTGGAAGTAAGTCGCAATGCAGCGCCTATTGTACTCGATGAGTTGGCACGCGTGGTGCCCCCGGGAGTATCTTTTGCGCGCTTTTCTCGCACGATTAACCGCGTAGAAATTGACGGCGTCAGTGATTCAAACAACCGCCTAGCGAATTTCATGCGTAATGTGTCTGACTCAACAGTGTTCAATGACGGTGAGTTGTCTTCCATTGTGGCTGATACCACAGCAGCTGACGCCGTGAGTGAATTTAAACTCAAGTTTAACATTAGCCCCAGCGTCGCCCCTGACTTTAATCAACCACAAGGGGAAGCAAAATAAATGCAATTTGATGTTAAGAAACTCAAAGAGCTCAACGAATTAGATTTTGATCAGATCGCCGCTTGGCCTTTTGAGGTGAAAACCGTTGTTGCCTTGTTTGTTGCTATCATTGCGTTAATCGGGGGTTACTACACCTTAGTAAAAGACAAGCTACCTCTGCTTGAAAAGGTCCAACTACAAGAGGTCGATTTAAAAGCAAGTTATCAAGGTAAATACAACATAGCAGTAAACTTACCCGCTTATCAGGAGCAACTAAAGCGCTTAGAAAAAGACTTTTCTTCAATGCTTAAGTCATTACCCACCAGTAACGAAACCCCAGGATTACTTGATGACATCACCTTTGTTGGCACCTCTGCAGGTCTTACTTTTAAATTGCTCAATTGGCAAAAAGAAGTCCCGAAGGAGTTTTACACCGAGCTGCCCATTCAGATCGAAGTGACAGGCAACTACCATGCATTTGGCAAGTTTGTTTCTGATATTGCCGCTCTTCCACGGATCGTGACCGTGCATGATTTTGAAGTGAGTCAGGAGCTATCCAATTTAAAACTAAAGTTAGCGGCCAAAACGTATCGGGCTGAATTGACTGAATCACGAGCGGATGCACGCAAATGAGAGCGTTAATAGCGATTACAATGCTCTTCTTGCTGGCAGCCTGTACAGAACAAAAACAAGATTTAAACGCCTATATCGCTGATGTTAAAAGCAACACACCGGTGAATATTGAGCCCTACCCTGAATTTACCACATCACCCGCCTTTGCCTATTCGGCGAATGAATTGCGTAGTCCATTTCAACGATTGAAAAATGTACCTCAAGCAGAAACGGCAACAGCAACGTCCAGCTGCCCTCAACCGAATACGGCACACGTTAAACAGCCCCTAGAGCATTATGGAATAGATGCTATGGCCTTTATTGGCACCATCAATAAAAGCAATAAAGTCTGGGCCTTAATTCAAACCAACGAAGGCCGATTATACCGTGTAACCAAAGGTGATTATCTTGGGCTTTTCTATGGCAAGGTCTCAGCAATTAAAGACGGAAAAATTACCTACACTGAAATGTTGCCTGATGGAACAGGTTGCTGGCAGCAAAAACAAGCAACCTTGTCTATGAAAGACAATGCAGGAGAGAACAATGGCTAGTCGCCACTTTTTACATTCCAACAAATTGCTGTGCGTATTCGCCCTAGCGCTTAGCGCTTTATGGCATTTACCTACTCTTGCACAATCTGATGCGGTGCTAATTGACCCTGTTGCTGCCCTTAACGAGCTGACCACTAATCAGCTAAATGACATACAGTTTACCCGCTCAATTGAAGGGTACGGCGTCGCGACCTTGACCTTTGACAATCAGCGAATTGTTCCTCAGCTAATCGCTTCGAAGCGAAAATTGATCCTCACTCTACCCGACACAAAACTAGCGCCTGACCAGTTCTTTACCTTAAATGTGGCGGATTTTGCCACGCCGATTCTCGAAATAGACACGCTCGCAAGAAAAGGGGCCAGCGTTTTAGAATTCAATTTACTTGAAGATGTTGTGTTCACCCACAGCAAAAATCAAAATCAATTGGTGCTGACCATTAAGCCCCAAGCGACTGAGCAACAACAAAGCACCTCTGTGTATAACGGCGAGCCCATTTCACTAGATTTTCAAGATGTGCCAGTGCGCAATGTGTTGCAAATCATCGCGCAAGTTAATGGCTTTAATCTGGTGACTACGGATACTGTACGCGGCAATGTAACCGTCAGTCTAAATGGCGTACCTTGGGATCAAGCACTCGATATGATTCTGAAAATTCGCGGTTTAGATAAGCGCTTAGAAGGCAACATATTACTTATCGCCCCATCAGAAGAGCTCGCATCCAGAGAAACCCAGCAATTGCAAAACCGCCAACAGGTTGCTCAGCTCGCTCCGCTGATTTCAGCTAATTTGCAAATTAACTATGCAAAAGCCAAAGAAGTAGCCGGTATTTTAAAGAATACCGATAGCAGCATTTTAAGCCCAAGGGGCAGTGTTGCCGTTGATGAACGCACTAACACAGTGTTACTCAGAGACACGCAAACCTCAATTGATGAAGCCAGAAAGCTCATCTCCGCCCTAGATATTCCCGTTAAACAAGTATTAATCGAATCACGCATGGTCACGGTGCGCGATAACGCCGGTGAACAACTCGGCGTGCGCTGGGGTTTTAGTAATAACTCTGGTGATACGGCTACATCTGGCTCTATCGAAGGCGCCGACACACTTAGCAGCGGCGTAGTGCCGTCTATTGATAATCGCCTAAATGTGAATCTTCCCGTTACCAATCCAGCGGGTAGTATTGGCATTCAAGTCGCCCGCCTAGTGGATGGCACTATATTAGATTTAGAATTATCCGCCCTTGAATCTGAAAACAAAGGTGAAGTTATTGCCAGTCCGCGTATTACAGTGGCTAATCAACGTGAAGCCTACATTGAGCAAGGTACCGAAATACCCTACGTACAATCCACGTCTAGCGGCGCTACCTCGGTCGAGTTCAAAAAAGCGGTACTGAGTTTAAAAGTCACTCCACATATCACCCCAGATCATAGAATAATTTTGGATCTTGTCGTTACCCAAGATACCCGAGGCGACACAGTCAATACTTCAACAGGTTTAGCTGTCGCTATTGATACCCAAGAAATCAGCACTCAAGTACTAGTAAATAACGGGGAAACTATCGTGCTTGGGGGTATTTTTCAGCAGACGACGACTGATGATGTAAGCCAAGTTCCACTGCTTGGGGACATCCCAGTCCTTGGGCACTTGTTTAAAAACACTCAAACCGTCAATGAAAAGCGTGAATTGCTGATTTTTGTCACGCCTAAAATATTGCTTGATGACCTGGCTCTAGAGTGAGCTATTCTGCGAGTTACATGGCTTGCAAGCCAACAACGCCAGCGTACCCGTTCCCATAAAACACCCCCACGAGTGATTTAAATTTCACCTAGACTTAACAAAGCTTGCAAATTTCAGGGTAAAGCTGAGATAATCCCGCCCTCGAAATTTCAACGAGGTCAGGTTAATCCATTTAAGGGTAGCCGCGATATAGATTTCTACCCCCGAAATAACAGAATTGTGAACTAAGCAAAAATGGCTGAAAAACGTAATATTTTTTTAATAGGTCCGATGGGTGCTGGTAAAAGCACGATTGGAAGACACCTCGCAGACGAACTTCATTTAGAATTTTATGATTCAGATCAAGAGATAGAAAAGCGCACTGGCGCTGATATCGCTTGGATCTTTGATTTAGAGGGTGAAGAAGGCTTTCGCGCTCGTGAAGAAACCGTCATCAATGATTTAACCGACAAACAAGGTATTGTTTTGGCAACAGGCGGTGGCTCTGTCGTCAGTAAAGCTGTGCGTAATCGCCTATCAGCGAGAGGCATTGTGGTTTACTTACAAACCACAATTGACAAGCAAGTCGCTCGTACGCAACGTGATAAACGTCGTCCATTACTGCAAAAAGACGATCCAGAAACCGTATTGCGCAGACTCGCCGAAGAGCGCAACCCAATGTATGAAGATGCTGCTGATTACATTGTTGATACTGATGAGCAAAGCGCCCGCGCTGTAGCTAATCAGATCATTGAGAAAATCAATCAGTAATAGCTAGACATTACCTCCAAAGGGCTGCGCTTATGACAACATTAACAGTGAAGTTGGGTGAGCGTAGCTACCCCATTTTTATCCAGCCGAGTTTGCTAACCCAAGGCAATCAACTGGCAGATTACATCAAAACAGATAAAGCGGTTCTGGTGACTAACGACCTAGTTGACCCGCTATACAGTCAGACCGTTATTGACAGCTTACCCGGTATCAAAATTGAAAAAATTGTCATTGCCGATGGTGAACAACACAAGAATCTGGCCAGCTTTGAGCATGTAATCACTCAGCTACTTAGTATGTCCGCAGCGCGTGACACCACGCTTATTGCTCTTGGTGGCGGCGTTATTGGTGACTTAACTGGATTTGTCGCGGCGAGTTTTCAGCGCGGCATGCCTTTTATTCAAATACCCACCACCTTGTTATCACAGGTCGATTCATCGGTAGGTGGTAAAACTGCGGTTAATCATCCTTTGGGTAAAAATATGATTGGTGCATTTTATCAACCCAAAGCCGTGTTCATCGATACCAAAACCCTGCAAACCTTACCAGCAAAAGAGTTTTCTGCCGGCATGGCTGAAGTGATCAAGTACGGTATCATCTACGACAAAGCATTTTTTGCTTGGCTTGAGCAAAACATTGCTCAACTCATCGCTCAAGACGTTGACGCCTTGCAATATGCCATTGCGCGCTGTTGTGAAATCAAAGCTGAAATTGTCGCTATTGATGAGCGGGAGTCAGGACTTCGCGCCTTACTCAATTTAGGTCATACTTTCGGCCACGCCATCGAAGCAGAACAAGGTTACGGCAATTGGCTACACGGCGAAGCGGTCGCAGCAGGCATGGTACTCGCATCGAAAGCAGGCCAAATGAAAGGCTGGATGAGTAAAGAAGAAGTGCAGCGTGTTATAGCTTTAACAGAGGCATTTTCATTACCTATCGCGCCACCCGCAGACATGGGTTATCAGACCTTCATGCAGCACATGGCACACGATAAAAAAGTGCAAGCGGGCAAACTCAACTTTATCGTTCCTAAAGCGATTGGCGATGCGATAGTTACCTCTGAGCTAGATGAAACACTGTTGCGCTCTTTGTTAAATTAGCAAGGTATTTAACGGGTTTCATTTAAGCGCTCGACATTTTGAACGAGCGACTTTTTAGACCCGTACCTTCGAACGAACAATTTATTGAACTAACATTTTAATAAACCATTTGAGTAAACACCTTTGCAAAGCGAATTGCACAAACGGCTTAGCCATTTAATTCAGTATTCTTCGGGGCTCATTTTTGTAAAATCTGAACCCGATTTTAGTGTATCAACCTGTGTTGATGCGCTATTGGCTGAACAAGATGACAGTGACGAAGTGGCTGTCATTGCGGCTAAGCCAAATATGATGCTAAATGATTTTCGCCAACAACTGACACAACAACTTTCCAGTAAATTAGCTCCCAATTCTGGCAACACTCCCCTAGCCAAGATACTAACGCCTGGTATTGGACACGTTCAGTCGGTCTCTACGCAAGGACTACTGATATGTATATCCAAGGGCGAGAACCTCTCTGCCAGTATGTTGCAAGAGTTGCAGCAGCTTGTTTTAACCTTGCACGCAGGCAGTGACCGACAAGTCAATGTGCTGGTATTTGCCCAGCGCCAATGGATAAATCAAACTTACCAAGCCTTGGGCGATAAAAATAATGTCATAGTCGTGGATGCCGGTGCCAGTGCCGGCTCAATGGCTGATCACGAGGCGAACATATCTGGTAGTGAGTTAGAGCAGTTAATCGCGAATAAACGACAAGCGTTTGCTCAGCGCATAGAGCAGCGAAACCAAGCAACCCCTGTTGAATCCCCTAGTATCATGCAGCGCCCGTGGTTTATCCCTGTTATTGCGCTGCTCTTTGTTGCGATATTTGCCAGCATTTTGCTATCCCAGTATCCAGAGCTTTTAAGTGACAGTGATAATCAGACTGGGGATACAACATCTTCAATTAGCGCATTAGAGTCTGGCGCTAGGCAAGATGAAACCGCATCAACTTCAGTAGTTGATACGCTGCCCCAAGGCACGTTGACGAGTCAAAAAAATATAGAATCGGGCCCATCTGCCACAAAAGAAGCAGGAACGTCTAATCCGAATACTTCTGTGCAAAGCGCTGCGACTGAAGAAAGAGCGGTCGCTAAACCCGAGGTTACGCCGGAGGCTAAAACAGACGCGCTCATATCAAACTGGCAAAGTGAAAGTGAACGCATTGATGCCAACAAGAATAAATCGAATGAATTGCCGGCAGACGATACGAACAGCTCACCTAAAGCGACTAAACTTGCAGCCAAGCCCAAATCAACGAATGGCATGGTACAAACTGGCACATTGCAAAAACCGTTCGCTGCGGATATTACGCCTCAAGCAGATACAGCTAAAACACCATCCCCTAACGCGTTATCAACGACAACTGACTATGCATTTGATGAAGCCACTATATTAGCTCTGCCGCAAGACGGATATGTGTTACAGGTGATCGGCTTTAGCGTACGCAGCGCCATTGAGACTTATTTGACCAACAACAAGATTGAACAACACGTATGGGTGTACCAAACCAAACGCTATAACAATGACTGGTATGTGCTTTTGTATAATAAACATTACCCGTCTCTGGCCGCAGCATTAGTCGGTGTTTCGTCGCTGCCCAAAGGGTTGCATGAAGCAACGCCATTCCCTAAAGCGTTACAAAAAGTGCATCAAGAAATTGAATCTGCCAATTAAAACCACATGCCAATTGTTGTTTTGCCATTGGCTCGTTACAATCTCTGCTTTGCGTTATCTTCATCAAAATCAAGGCCTGACAAGACACATTAATGACGAATAAGAAAAACAGAGCCTTCTTGAAATGGGCCGGTGGGAAATACAGGCTAGTCGAACAGATAAACCATCATCTTCCAGAAGCAAAAAAATTAGTCGAGCCATTCGTCGGTGCAGGTTCGGTGTTTTTAAACACTGACTTTTCCAGCTACCTATTAAGCGATATAAATCCCGATCTGATAAACCTATACAAAATATTGCAACAACAGCCGGAACGTTACATAGAAGATGCACAAGGGCTTTTCACAGCGCAGAACAACGACTCCGACGCTTACTATGCAATGCGCGCTTTGTTCAATGCCAGCGAAGATGTCTACGAACGCGCGGTGCTATTTTTGTACCTGAACCGTTTTGGTTACAACGGTCTATGCCGCTATAACTTATCGGGCAAATTTAATGTACCCTTTGGTAAATACAAGGCGCCGTACTTTCCTAAGGAAGAGCTGTATTTCTTTGCCGAAAAATCCAAGAAAGCACATTTTGTATGCGAATCTTATGAGAAAACATTTAGCCGAGCCCGCGCAGGTAGTGTGGTTTACTGCGATCCGCCTTATGCCCCCATCAGCAAAACAGCTAACTTTGCTAGTTATGCTAAAGGTGGTTTTTCTATGGCAGAACAGAGTAATTTAGCCTTAATTGCTGCCAAAACGGCTTTTGAACGTGATATTCCAGTGCTTATCAGTAATCATGATACAGACGATACACGCCGGCTTTACGCGCTAGCGCAGCTTTCAGAGCTGCAAGTGAGTCGGTTTATTAGTCAAAAAGGAAATGGCAGAAAGAAAGTCAGTGAGTTATTGGCGTTGTACATTAAACCGACCTCACGTTGAGGCTTAAATTTTAACTAGCAGAGAAGAGTTCGGAGTAGAATTCGTGCTAGCTGGGTACAACAATTGAAACAAGCAGTACCAGTGAAATAACCAAAGCAATAACAAAAATCACCCCAACGACCACATAAGGCACAAAGGATTTTTGCTGAAAATCTCGCTCTCGGTTCGCGCTGCTTTGCACACCAAACACGCTGGCAGCAACGCTTTTAAACACATCCCACAATCCGCTCTTTGTATTATCCATACTGATTATGCTCTTGGCTTTATCTCATCCGTTTCTTCAGCATAGCGCGAAAGTAGCTCAAGTAAATCGATAAAATGCATTTGATACGAAGTAGAGTTACCACTTACCCAGCTAGACCAGCTGATCACATCCGCCTGCTCTTTAGCGCATCGATTAATCGGGTGACTCATTGGAAGCCCATGATCAAACGCCACTGATTGCGGACAACTGCAGAACAATGTCTCGTTATTTATCGACGTTCTGCCAACAGCCAACATTGCTACTAAAGCGAAGGCACCGAAGCCGATTAGTCGTTTAAAATGAGTACTCATAATCTCTCCTTGTCGAAATATTTTGTTGCATTATACATTATACTTTCGTCTCAAGATTAAAGTTCACCTCAAATGTCAGTTCATTCATCGCTAAAAAGATAAAATTTTATTCAAAATGCTCCCTTGGATTAGTAAAATTCGCTAACGCAAAAAATCCGCTGGCTTTACGGCCAGCGGATTTTTTTACATCTTATCTTCCTGTTTACCGGAAGTAACTTAACCGGAATTAACCGGAAGCATTAACTCAGAAATTAAAGCTCAAAATCCATTCCGTAAGCAACGGTAAATTTAATTGAATCGTTATCGAACGGGTCTTCACCTGGCACTTCAACTTCGTCTAAATCGGTACCAGTAACGGCGAAACTAAACCCATCTTTCGCTAATGAAATACCCCAGTCAGCATAACCGTCTGGTACACCGTTAAAATCTTCTGCGAAGTCACCTTGATGATAACCTACGTGAAATCCTAGCTCAGCGCCGTTTAGTACTGGCATGCCGTAGTCTACAGATATATATGATGCTTCAGCAAAACCGTAATCGCGACCTTCACCTTCGTCAGCTTCTGTGTGGGCCAACAATGAAAGCGTTGCACTTAAGCCACCATAACCTACTGAACCATATACCTCAGCAAAATCAAATTCCGCTTCACTGTCATAATTGTAATAAAGGTAACCCACATCATAAGTGATATCGCCTGACTCACCTGAGAAGCCGAAGTACATATCATGCTCATAGGAATAAACATCATCTGCACCATAGTTGACGTTAGACACCCAAGTACCGACATAAAAACCACTTTCATTTGCGTAATCAATACCGCCTTGTACTGCAGCATCGTTGGTGGTTTGGGTCAAACCACGCCAAATATAGTTACTGGTGACACTAGCGTTAGCGGTCACTTCTGCCAATACGGTTTGACTAACGGCAGAACTGGCCAGAACAGCTGCGGCTAATGCGGTAAGTTTTAATACTTTCATGTGTGTGTGTGCTCCATGTGATTTTAGTTAATTCAATTTTTGTTGAGATAACTTCGATTTTTCGTTAATTCTTGTTACAACTACGCAAGAGCAATGCCTAAATATTAAACACGAAATAAATTACCCATAAATTAACTAAACAATTGATTTTGTTAGTCATTTAGTAAGAATGTAAAATTTAGGAAAAAGTAGGCATGAGATAAGACTGTGCAGAGATGCACCACTAAAAAGCGAAAGCCCCTTTTTGGGGCGAAGTTGATACTTTTGTCAAAGCGTGTTTTTCGGTACAGTTACATTTTTGCGCAAATCGAGGCTTATATGCGTCCTTTCTTAATTGCTCCTTCTATTCTTTCAGCTGATTTTGCCCGCCTGGGCGCAGAAGTAGACGCTGTTTTAGCCGCGGGGGCTGATGTCATCCATTTTGACGTAATGGATAACCATTACGTACCGAACCTAACGATCGGCCCGATGATATGTAAAGCATTGCGCGACTATGGTGTCACCGCCGATATTGATGTGCATTTAATGGTTGAGCCGGTAGATGAGATGATTGTCAGTTTTGCCAAAGCAGGCGCAAGCATGATCAGCTTTCACCCAGAAGCATCAAGACATGTTGACCGCAGTATTCAACTGATAACCGATTCAGGCTGTAAGCCAGGCTTAGTGTTAAATCCTGCGACGTCATTAGACTGCTTAGACTACACGCTGCACAAACTGCATCACATTTTGTTGATGTCGGTAAATCCAGGGTTTGGTGGCCAAGCATTTATTCCGGAAACTCTTGATAAGCTACAAATTGTGAAGAAAATGGTGCAGGCCTGTGGCCGTGATATCCGAATAGAAATTGACGGTGGCGTAAAAGTCGATAATATTCGCGCCATCGCCGAAGCAGGTGCAGATATGTTTGTTGCGGGCTCTGCTATCTTCAATCAGCCAGATTATCGTCAAGTTATCGATGCTATGCGCGCTGAATTAGCCAACGTTTCTCCAACATAATTCCAATTAGACACTAACAGTAGAAAATAATTTATGAGCAAACCAATTGTATTAAGCGGCTGCCAGCCTTCAGGACAACTTACCCTAGGAAATTATGTTGGCGCTCTTCGTCAATGGGTTGATATGCAAGACGATAACGAATGTCTGTATATGTTGGTCGACATGCATGCCATCACAGTGCGACAAGATCCCACTGCACTGCACAATGCCTGTCTTGATGGTCTGGCCTTATATGTGGCTTGTGGCATCGACCCGAGCAAAAGCACCATATTCATGCAATCACATGTACCACAGCATGCACAACTAGCTTGGATAATGAACTGCTACACCCAAATGGGTGAATTAAACCGCATGACGCAGTTTAAAGATAAATCTGCTAAAAATATTACTAACATTAATTCAGGTCTTTACACTTACCCTGCCCTAATGGCGGCGGACATTCTGCTTTACCAAGCGAAACAAGTCCCAGTAGGGGAAGATCAGAAACAGCATTTAGAATTAACCCGTGACGTTGCCACGCGCTTTAACAATGCCTATGGTGATGTGTTTACCATTCCTGACCCGTATATCCCTGAAGTAGGCGCACGTATCATGAGCTTACAAGACCCGCTGAAAAAGATGTCTAAATCCGATGACAATCAAAATAACTTCGTTGGCTTGTTGGAAGATCCGAAAAAGATAAGTAAAAAGATTAAACGCGCAGTCACTGACTCAGACGAGCAAGCGCGCATTTACTTTAATACGAGTGAAAAACCTGGTGTGTCGAATTTGTTAAGCTTGCTATCTTGTGCAACCGGCAAACCGATTGCTGATTTAGTGCCTGAATATGAAGACAAGATGTACGGCCATTTAAAAACAGATGTAGCCGATTCCATCGTTGCTATGCTAGAGCCAATTCAAGCTAAATTTACTGAGCTACGTCAGGATCAAACCGAGCTAAACCGTATCATGGCAGCAGGCGCTGAAAAAGCGCAAGTACGTGCTCAGCAAACGATAGACAAAGTTTATGAAGCAATTGGATTCGTGGCAAGCCCACTTAAACGCTAGTAAAGGGCTGATAGCAAGGTAACAGTCGCGCTATTTTCAACCTATTGTTTATTTGCAATTCATAAAAAAAGCAGCGCAGAGCTGCTTTTTTTGGTTTTAAATAACCGACGCTTAACTTACACAAGGTATATCAAGCATCGGTTAGCACGCCAAGCGCGCCGAACTGAGAGGTTGGGATAACAGTCCAGCACACTATCTGTCATTCAAATTTACTGAGACCCAATGAAATTCAATGAAATCCAATAAACTAACTTGAACCAATCCAGTATGTTACAAGCCCGAACGAAAATGTAGGGCAGTTTAAGTCATATACTAGGCGAAAGAGGACATTCGCTAGTTTCAATAAAGAATGATTTCAATGTGCTTTTGATTTTCGATAAGCACTGGGGGCAACGCCCGTCCAGCTTTTGAAAGCACGCGCAAAGGTTGCCGCCTCGGTAAAACCAAGTAAGCGCCCTACTTGCGATATAGGCATATCAGGCTGGCTAAGATAATGGATCGCTTCATCTCGTCGCACACTGTCTTTGAGCTCTTGAAAGCTTGTACCTTCTTCTAATAGCTTACGGCGTAAGGTGCGAATGGTTGTGTGCAATTGCTCAGCGATATCAGCCATACTGATAATTGACATATCCTCAGCCGCTTCTAGATAATTTAATACTTTGCGGGTGTAAACCGGAAAATAAGACTGACGTTTAAACCAATCCAGTGGGCAGCGCTGAAGGTAATCATTCAGACTTTGCTGACTTTGCACCACTGGAGCGCTAAGGATGTCGTGCTCAAACTCAAAGTAGTTACTCTCTTGCAGGTAAACCACCTCACAAGGGAACATCAAGCGATATTCTTCGTGATGTGCGGGCTTTGCATGCATAAAGCCAATTTTACGCAGTGGAATGCGCTGGCCTATCAGCCAACTCGGAAAGCGATGCCACAGCAACAAGAGAAAATCGGTGAGCACATGCTCAGGGTCGAGTTCGGGTTTATCTAAGGCGAGATAAAAACGAGCGTATTTTTCACGCTCTTCAAATTTTAGTTTAGTTGCGCCAGCGACTAAATTATAAAAACGAGTGCCCCGACGATACACTTGCCGCAAACTTGCACTATGGCTCACTTGCTTTGCCATTAAATTGAATACCCCATGGCGAGAAGGCTGACTACCAAAACACAAATATTCGTCATCTGCACTTCGCCAAACAGATTGCATCAAACGGCTCAACTGCTCTGGCGTGATACGCACCTCATTATTGTTCAACAGCGCTTTACTCAAGCCCGATTCGGATAATACCTGCGTTTCATTCAGGCCCACTTCAATGGCTCTTTTGACAATAGCTTGAGCGAAATGAACTGAAATAGAATGATGTTTATGACGCATGAAAGTAACGGGCTCTCGATATATGGCAGGGCATTTAGATTTCAAAGTATATCGTTTCTCATACTAAGCGGATATTTATATGTTGAATAGGCTCAATTATTCTCGTCGAGCATAAAAAAGCCCCCTAGGTTCTCTATGGGGGCTGTTCAAAACACAATCAAAGAATTAAAAGCTTAAAATGCGTCCTCGGGTAAAGCCATGATGCTTTCGCTGCCAGCTTGAATCGATGCGAAACACGCCTGGGTGCGCACCACCATATGCTCACAGAAGAATTGAGCAGAAATCAGCTTAGCGTTTAAGAACTCCCTGTTCCCCTCGCCTGCATCTAGTTTCGCTTTGGCTTGCATCGCACTTTTGGCCATTAACCAACCGCCACACAAATAACCAAACAACATCATAAAGTTTACACTGGCGCTGCCTGGTGCATTTCTATCTTGTGCTGCTGTATCGAGCAACCACTGGCGAGCTGCTATACCGCACTCAAGTGCCGTTTTACATTGCTGAGCTGCCAATGTGAATTGGCCGCCCATGGCATCAAACTTAGCTAAGTCTGTGGCAATTTCATCTAAAAGCGCGCCTAAAGCCTCACCTTTATTAACCAAGGTTTTACGCCCGACTAAATCCAGTGCCTGTACGCCTGTAGTGCCTTCATAGATAGTTAAAATTCTGGCATCTCGATAGAACTGCGCTGAGCCTGTTTCTTCGATAAAGCCCATACCACCGTGAATTTGCGTACCTAGGTAGGTCAATTCTTGAGACAACTCAGTGCACCAGCCTTTGACTATTGGCGTAAACAACTCACTTCGAGCCCCATTGCCACGGTCAATTTCTGCTGCGGCCACCAAGCACAATGCGCGCATCGCCTCTGTAGATGACTTCATTTGCATCAACATACGACGCACATCAGGAAACTTCATAATAGTAAAGCGGCTGCCGTCTTTATTCGTGCCTTGTAAACGCTCTTTGGCGTACCCCAAAGCATGCTGATATGACGCTTCTGATATTGCTAAACCTTGCAAACCGACACCTTGACGGGCGTGATTCATCATGGTGAACATATAAGACAGACCTTTATGGGCTTCGCCCACCAAGTAGCCCTTCGCGCCACCATTGTCACCAAAGCTCATGACACAGGTCGGGCTGCCATGAATGCCCATTTTGTGCTCTAACGAAACACAATAAGCATCGTTGCGCTCAGCTGGAGCACCATTTTCATCCAAATTAAATTTGGGTACGATGAACAGTGAAATACCTTTTACACCGGCTGGTGCATCAGGCAATCTTGCTAACACTAAATGCACGATATTATCGGTCATTTGGTGATCGCCCCAAGTGATATAAATTTTTTGGCCAGTGATCAAATAATGATCATCATTTGGCACAGCTTTGGTTTTCACCGCAGCTAAGTCAGTACCAGCATCAGGCTCAGTAAGATTCATGGTACCTGGCCATTCACCGCTTAACATTTTAGGCAAATAAGACTGCTGTAAGTGCTCACTGCCGTGATGAGAAATCGACTCAATCGCGCCTTGGCTTAACAATGGGCATAAAGCGAACGCCATGTTAGACGTATGCCATACCTCATTAACTGCACTACCAAGTACATTCGGGAGGTTCTGACCGCCGAATTCCTCAGCACCGGTTAGCGATGCCCAACCACCCTCCACGTATTCTTGATAGGCTTGTGCAAATCCGGCTGTTTCTTGCACACCTGGGCCGCCGTCTTTGTCAATCATACTCGGATGTTGTAAATCACCGACCTTGTTCAATGGCGCTAATACGCCGCTACCTAGTTTGCCAGCTTCAGCCAATATAACGCTTGCCAGCTCGCCATTGATGTCCTCTTGCCCCATGTCAGCGCAAAGCTTATCGAAGTCAACCAGTTCATTGAGGACAAACTCAGCATCTGCTAAAGGGTGTGTGTAATCACTCATAATTTAACTCGCTTGCGTTTCTATACGTGGTTGGTTAATTCAGGAATAACATCGAACAAATCGGCTACCAAGCCATAATCTGCTACTTGGAAAATAGGCGCATCTTCATCTTTGTTGATAGCCACAATCACTTTGGAATCTTTCATACCGGCTAAGTGTTGTATGGCACCGGAAATACCCACGGCAATATACAAGTCAGGTGCAACCACTTTACCTGTTTGACCAACTTGCATGTCGTTCGGTACAAATCCAGCATCAACCGCAGCACGAGATGCCCCAACAGCGGCACCGAGTTTGTCAGCCAAGCCGTATAGGATCTCGAAATTGTCGCCGTTACCCATGCCACGACCACCTGATACAACAATTGAAGCAGCAGTTAGCTCTGGGCGGTCAGATTTAGCTAGCTCTTCGCTTACAAAGCGTGACTGCCCGCTGTCACATTGCTCGCTGATAACATCAACAGTGGCAGAACCACCCTGTGCACTCACAGCGTCAAAGCCAGTACCACGTATGGTAAGTAGCTTGATATTGTCCTTTGAGGTGACAGTTGCAATGGCGTTACCTGCATAGATAGGACGCAAAAATGTCTGTGCAGAGACAACACCTGTTACATCAGAAATCTGATTCACATCAAGCAAGGCTGCTACACGCGGCAAGTAGTTTTTACCACTGGTTGTGGCAGGAGCAAGCACGTGGCTGTAGCCGCTAGCAAGGCTTGTTACTAATTTAGCGATATTCTCAGCCAACTGATGCTCATAGGCAGCATCATCAGCGTGAAGCACTTTCCCAACGCCTGAGACTGCCTTTGCTGCATCCACTACGCTTTGGCAGTTATGGCCAGCAACTAGCAGTACTATGTCACCACCAATTTGCTGCGCAGCAGCTAAGGTATTTAGGGTAACAGGCTTAAGTTCTTGGTTATCATGTTCGGCAATGACCAAAGTTGTCATATTCATTTCTCCTATTACGTACTACTTAAAGTACCTTAGCTTCGTTTTTCAATTTTTCGACTAGTTCAGCCACCGACTCAACTTTTATGCCAGCTTGACGCTGAGCAGGCGCGCTAACGCTTTCTAGGGTGATGTTATTTCTCACTTCAACACCCAAATCACTTGGGGTTTTCACCTCCAAAGGCTTACGCTTGGCTTTCATGATATTCGGCAGTGAAGCGTAACGAGGTTCGTTCAGACGTAAATCTGTGGTGATGATAGCGGGCATATTAAGCTCTAAGGTTTGTAAACCGCCATCAATCTCACGTGTGACTTGAACCTTATCACCGTCAACTTTAACTTCTGAGGCGAAAGTCGCTTGTGGTTGGTCAAGTAACGCAGCTAACATTTGCCCGGTTTGATTATTATCAGAATCAATAGACTGCTTACCTAGGATCACTAGGCCCGGCTGCTCTTCGTCAACCACTGCTTTTAACAATTTAGCGATGCTTAGCGCATCTGCTGATGTATCTAGTTCAATCTGAATACCGCGATCAGCGCCGAGGGCAAGAGCAGTACGAATTTGCTCTTGGCAGGCTTTGGTTCCTATCGACACCACAACTACTTCGCTGGCAACACCGGCTTCTTTTAAACGAACAGCCTCTTCAACCGCGATTTCGCAAAACGGGTTCATGGCCATTTTGACGTTGGTTAAATCTACATCTGTGTTATCTGCTTTAACACGCACCTTGACGTTGTAATCAATGACTCGTTTTACCGCTACTAATATTTTCATATTTGTCTCACTTTGTTTGTGACCAGTTCGGAAATGTCCGCCGAGGTAAGCTCAGCACTATCTAGTATAATCTTGCGTTTTCTTATGGCTCAATTTTGGTATGAACGGGGGCATTCCACAAGATCTAAAAAAGTCTAACAATTAGCATAAAGGGACAAAAAAATCGACTTTTTAGCTTGGCGCATCGGTTAGTCATAATTGACAATTATCATGCTATTCAATAGTTGTAGCTAATGATTTTGTACAGGTTGCAAAGACGCATGAAAAACAACATTAACTTTAAAGGTCTCTAAATAAAGCGTGTACCGTACAAAATAGACTACAGGTGTGTGGTGGATAAGAAACGATTAAGCGCCAGCAAAGCAAGGTAAAATGTTTTACAATCCGCGAAATTTTAAACTTGAGCCAGTCATCACAGGGCTTGCACCACATGAGCGTTGAATTCTTTTGCTGTTGATCATTGATAACTATGACTCTTTTACCCACAACCTTGCGCGTTACTTTGTTACGCTAGGGCAAGACGTTAAAGTCGTGCGAAACGACGAGCTCACCTGTGAAGACATAACCGCACTAGAACCAGACTACCTAGTGTTATCCCCTGGCCCTTGTACCCCAAATGAATCAGGTGTAACTCTTGATGCCATTAAACAATTTGCTGGCGTGATCCCTATGTTGGGTGTGTGCTTGGGTCATCAGGCTATCGCTCAGGTGTTTGGCGCAAAAATAGTGCGCGCGAACAATATAAAGCATGGCAAAACCTCTTATATTTCTCACGATGCTAACGCCTTGTTTAACGGTGTCGACAATCCATTTATTGCCACGCGTTACCACTCATTGCTTGTGGATAACGAGTCCTTACCAGAAGATGTTGTAGTGACTGCATGGTGTGACGAAACAGCACCTGAAGAAACTGCAGGTCATAGGGAGATTATGGCTATCGAACATCGCACATTAGCTATTTATGGTGTGCAATTTCACCCAGAGTCATTGTTAAGCACCAGTGGTTTGCAAATTTTGGCTAACTTTCTAACCGAATCCGCAGATAAACTAACTAAAGCCTAGAAAACTGGCGTAAAAGTGAGGCACAATCCACTCTTAATAAAATATTTATACACTTAAACCAAGGTCCGCCGAACAATAAATGACTGCATCATCCACATCAGCTCCCATCGTTGAAGCTCGCTTCAAGCAGCTTTTTATAGATCTTAAAGCCGCAAAGCAGCAACGTGCTGATGAGGACGCAAAGCCATCTTCAAAAAAAATAGTTCCTACCCGAGAATTGCTCGCGGTTGAAAAGCAGGCGAGAGAGGACAAAAAAGCCAATAAAGAAATTGTTGAGGATTATTTAGGCCGAGTATCGGCAAAATTACATAGAGATATTGAGCTGCGTTTATCTGAAGCTTTGGCTGATCAAGAGGCCCTTGTTACTAAAGTATTGAGTATCGATGCGGTTATTCCACAAATCTTAGACCTATTGTCCGTTAAGGCATGCACGGTTTCGCGCATTGAAGTATTAGCCGCACAAATACCTTGGTTGTATAAAGATTTACTCAAGATGATTAACTCACCCAAATATCGACGTACCGATAGCAAGGGTAAAATTCTCACAGCGGACACTCTTCGGGTAGCATTAAGCTTTTTCGGGCTCGAAAATCTAAAGATGATTGTGCCGCTTTTAACCTTACGTCGTTGCCTCCCACAAATTACTGACCCCTACCCACAGATTAAACGCAGAATTTGGGAACAATGTATCGCTACGGCAATGTCTAGTAAGCGCCTCGCACGTTTTCATGATGTCAGTGAAAACCAAGCATTCACCGCTGGAATGCTGCAAAGTCTAGGGACGATAGCGGTCGTTAAGCTGTATTTCCGCATTTTTGATCAAGTACAACTTGAAGCATTAAAAGAAACGCAGAAAACACTCAAACACCAACGCCATGGTGCACTTACAAAAGTTGAGCCCTCTGGGGATGTATTATTATCTATGCTGGAAAAATATGTACCCCAGGCCACGGCGAGCATTATTCAGGGCTTGCACTTTCAGCGTTTATTTTTGCATGGTGCTTTTGAACAACTTGCCATTACAGAAAACGGCGAAGAGCCGCTGCCTCTAACCACTGTGTTATTGCAAGGCAATGCATACGCAAAGTATCGAATATTAAAGTTTCACGAATTAGTCACCATCGAAGAAGCAAAAGATTACCTACGTAAATACAAGTTCCCTGTGGGCTCGTTAGAAGTATTAAAAACCACTGATATGCGCTCAATTGGCTTAGAAGCAGAGGTTACTGAATAAATCGTTGAAAAAAGTGTAAATATTCATTCAAGCCATTTTATTCACTTCAACAACTAACATCGCCAGATAACTGGCGCGAAGTGAAGACACTTCTTGTTTTTTTACCTAATCCCTAGATTAAATACTTATTCACTATTCCTGCAAGTTCACTCAATCCCTTTAAAAATAAGGGCTTAGCTAGGTTATCGATGCAGACAAGCTGGCTTTAATCTGAAATAATGGTTGTCTATTTTATGCCCTAGGCTATTAAATTTGGAGACAACCTACATGCAAGTGACCCGCGAATTATTTAACGAAGTAATGGTACCTAACTATAACCCTGCCGATATTATTCCGGTACGCGGTTTGGGCGCGCGCGTATGGGATCAAGAGGGTAACGAATATATTGATTTCGCCGGTGGCATCGCAGTAAACGTTTTAGGCCATTGTCATCCAGAATTGGTTAACGTACTAAAAGAACAAGGTGAAAAGCTTTGGCACTTAAGCAACGTGTTGACCAATGAGCCTGTTTTACGTCTAGCGAAAAAGCTAACTGACGCAACATTCGCTGAAAAAGTCTATTTCGCCAATTCAGGCGCCGAAGCCAATGAAGCGGCACTCAAACTTGCACGCCGCTTTGCGCTTGATAACTATGGCCCAGAGAAAGACCAAATTATCTCTTTCAAACAAGGTTTTCATGGTCGTACATTTTTCACTGTCACCGTCGGCGGCCAAGCTGCTTATTCTGATGGTTTCGGGCCAAAGCCTGGTGCAATTGATCACGTTGATTATAACGATTTAAGCGCCCTTGAGGCCATAATGTCTGAGCGTACTTGCGCCGTAATGATGGAGCCCTTACAAGGCGAAGGCGGTATCATCAGCCCAACACAGTCTTTCGTGGAAGGTGTTCGTGATTTATGTGACAAGCACAACGCACTTCTTATCTTTGATGAAGTGCAATCAGGTGTAGGACGTACTGGCGAGCTCTACGCTTATATGGGCCTAGGCGTCACACCAGACATACTCACCTCAGCTAAAGCACTTGGCGGTGGATTCCCGATCGGCGCTATGCTTACCACTACTGCTATTGCCGCTCATTTAAAAGTGGGCACTCACGGTAGCACTTATGGCGGTAACCCACTTGCTTGCGCCGTAGCTGAAAAAGTACTGGATATTGTCAACACGCCAGAAGTGTTAAACGGTGTGAAACAAAAAGAACAACAGTTCCGCGAAGGCCTTAAGGCTATCAACGACAAATACCATGTTTTCGATGAAGTACGTGGTAAGGGCCTATTGCTAGGCTGCGCCCTAAACGAGAAATACCAAGGCCGCGCACGTGACTTCCTTGTTGCCAGTGCAAAAGAGAAGCTTATGTGTTTAGTCGCCGGTGCTAACGTGGTGCGTTTCGCGCCGTCATTGATCCTGACCGATGCTGATATTCAGGAAGGTTTAGCCCGTTTCGAGCGCGCAGTTGCCGCTGTCGTAAACGCCTAATCCACCACAGAGAATGCGAACATGATCATTATTCGCCCGATACAGCACAGCGATTACGCTGTACTGCACGACATTGCTGTTGAATCAGGCATAGGGTTTACCTCTTTGCCTGTGAATGAAACTTTGTTAAAAAGCAAAATCACGGATTCTGAAGCGGCTTTTCAAGCACACATCAGCCAACCAGGTAATGAGAGTTACTTGTTCGTAATGGAAGACACGAGCACAGGTCAGGTAGTCGGTACAAGTGGAATTGCCTCAAGTGTTGGCCTTGACGATGCATTTTATCACTATCACCTAAGTAAAGTGGTCCATGCATCCCGTGAACTCGATGTTTACAATACAGCTGAAATACTGACCCTGTGCAACGATTACACTGGTGTATCAGAAATATGCACCTTGTTTTTACGTGAATCTGCGCGCAAGGGTAACTGCGGCCGCTTCCTGTCTAAAGTGCGCTTTTTATTTATGATGGAACACAAAGAGCGCTTTGCAGAAACCGTTATCGCCGAAATGCGCGGTATCAGTGATGAAGATGGCAAGTCACCGTTTTGGCAATGGTTAGAGGAACACTTTTTCTCAATGGACTTCCCTACCGCGGATTACCTTACTGGCATAGGTCAGAAACAGTTCATTGCAGAATTAATGCCCAAGTACCCTATTTACGTGAGCTTGCTCAGTAAAGAAGCTCAAGCGGTTATCGGCAAAGTGCATGACAAAACAAAACCCGCACTAAGGCTACTAGAAAGTGAAGGCTTTAGCTGTCGAGGTTACGTTGATATTTTTGACGCAGGCCCAACAGTAGAAGCAAACCTAACCCATATTCGCACTGCTCAAGCAAGTCGTAAAATGGCCGTTAGAATTGATGACAAAGCGTCAGCAACAGAGACCGAGTATTTTGTGATCAACACGAAAATCACAGAATTTCGCGCCATTGCCACGTATCTCAATATTGATGAAGCAAACGAGCAGGCCATAATCTCTCAGGCTGCAGCAGATCATCTTGGTATTCAAGATGGTGAGTTTATCCGCTTCGCTCCGACAACATTTAAGGTGTAATGTATGACACAGCAAACCCATTTTATTGCAGGCCAATGGCATGCAGGACAAGGCCATGATATCGAATCAATCGATCCGGCTAAAAAGCGTCAAATTTGGCAGGCTAAATCGGCCTCAGCAGAGCAAGTGAATCAAGCGGTCAGTAGCGCTCGAGAAGCAACCCTAGCTTGGGCTGCCTTCACGTTTGAAGAGCGACTCGCTTATGTAAAACGTTTCGGTGAACTACTGGCTGAAAACAAAGATATGTTGGCCTTAACAATTGCCCAAGAAACTGGTAAGCCACTGTGGGAAACCGCCACGGAAGTCGGCGCCATGATGGGTAAAATTGGTATTTCAGAACGTGCCTACCAAGAACGTACCGGCCTGGTAGAAAACCCAATGCCTGTAGGTAAAGCGTTCATTCGCCACAAGCCCCACGGCGTTGTAGCAGTCTTTGGCCCATACAACTTCCCTGGTCACTTGCCTAACGGCCATATTGTACCTGCCTTGTTAGCAGGTAACTGTATCGTATTCAAGCCTAGCGACTTAACCCCATTAGTGGCTGAAAAGACCGTTCAGTTATGGCAAAAAGCTGGTTTACCTAAAGGCGTGCTTAACTTAGTGCAGGGTGAAGTAGAAACAGGTAAGGCCCTTGCGGCGCACCCTGACCTTGACGGCCTATTTTTCACCGGTAGCTCTCGCACTGGTAAAATATTGCATGAGCAATACGCTGGTCACCCTGGCAAAATTTTAGCGTTAGAAATGGGCGGTAATAACCCCTTAATCGTAAAAGATGTAAGCGATATTGACGCTACAGTGCACGATATTATTCAATCTGCGTTTGTCACCTCTGGGCAACGATGCACCTGTGCTCGCAAACTGTTTTTAGAAAACAACGCTCAAGGTGATGCCATTCTTGCTCGCCTAATCGAAGTGACTAAAAACATTAAAGTCGGCGATTACGACGCTGACGAACAACCCTTTATGGGCGCTATGATTTCTAAAAATGCTGCTAACGCTATGGTAACGGCGCAGCAACAGTTGCTTGATCTAGGGGCAACCTCGCTGGTAGAACTGACTCACTTAGATACTGAATCTGGCTTTGTAAGCCCAGGTATTATTGACGTGACGGCCATGGTTGAACAGATGCCTGATGAAGAGCACTTTGGCCCGTTGTTAAAAGTGGTTCGCTTCGATGATTTTGACCGAGCGATTTCACTGGGTAACAATACCAAATTTGGTTTATCTGCTGGCTTATTGTCTGACAGTGAAGATTTATATCAGTATTTCTACCAACGTATTCGCGCGGGTATCGTCAATTGGAACCGCCCTATTACTGGCGCTAGCGGCGCAGCACCGTTTGGCGGAGTCGGTGAAAGTGGTAACCATAGAGCCAGCGCCTATTACGCCGCTGACTACTGTGCATACCCTGTTGCATCTGTCGAATTAGAAAAAGTCACTTTACCAGGTAGCCTAAATCCTGGTTTGAACTTCTAGCTAGACAACACTACATTAGACATTGCTGCGGGGTGATTACCCCACATGATGATTTTATTAAGCCTGCTATGCAGGCTTTTTTGTATCTCTTGACCACAAATTTTGGATTTAGGGGATGACAGAACACGCTTTACATCTTAAAATCCATTAATAATATAATAGTACTAATTAACCAATCATTAACATGGTGTGTCTAAATGTCTAAATTCGATCCTGTAGATCACTCTCATCGCCGTCGTAATCCATTGACCAATGACTGGGTGCTCGTGTCCCCTCATAGGGCTAAACGCCCTTGGCAAGGTCAAGTGGAAAAGCCGCAACAAAATGATAGCGCGGCGCACGATCCCAGTTGTTATCTATGCGCCGGTAATACTCGCATTAATGGTGAAGTGAATCCTGAATATAAAGACACCTTCGTTTTCACCAATGACTTTGCAGCATTAATGAAAGACACACCTGCGTCAGAGCAAGAAAATGATGATTTATTTACGGTAGAAGCCGCTCGCGGCACCAGTCGTGTTATTTGTTTTTCACCGGCGCACAATAAGTCGCTGCCTGAACTGCCGTTACCTGCGCTTGAGAAAGTCGTACAGACGTGGCGTGACCAAGTGGCTGAGTTATCCAAGGATCACGCATGGGTTCAAGTATTTGAGAACAAAGGCGCAGCCATGGGCTGCTCTAATCCTCATCCCCATGGCCAAGTATGGGCGAATGACTTTATACCGAATGAAGTACGTAAAGCTGATGTCAACCAACGTGCCTATTTCGACAAGCACAACAGCTCACTTTTGCTCGACTATGCGCAGAAAGAATCAGCCAGTGGTGAGCGTACTGTGGTCGAAACCGATCATTGGATTGCTGTTGTACCTTATTGGGCAGCTTGGCCTTTCGAGACACTTTTAATGCCTAAATTCAGCTGTGCCCGTTTTGACGAGATGAACGACGCACAACAAGCGGACTTAGCCGTAGCCCTTAAGAAACTCACTAGCCGCTACGACAATTTATTCCAGTGCTCTTTCCCTTACTCAATGGGTTGGCACGGCGCACCACATAACTCTGATGTCACTGAGCATTGGCAGTTGCATGCACATTTTTATCCACCGCTATTACGCTCAGCCACTGTGCGTAAGTTTATGGTGGGGTATGAAATGATGGCAGAGCCACAACGCGACCTTACCCCAGAGCAAGCGGCACAAAAGCTACAAGCCTTGAGTGATGTTCATTACAACGAATCAAACGGAGCCTAGTGGGATGAAAATTATTTCTCAACAAGCCATTGACGACCTAAACGCCATTTATCTTGAGGTGTTTCAAACACCACCCGCGCGTCACTTTCAAGCCCCAGGGCGTGTGAATTTGATTGGTGAACACACTGACTACAACGACGGTTTTGTATTACCTTGTGCTATTAACTACCAAACACTAGTGGCTGTAACGCCTAGAGAAGATGACCTAGTGCGTGTTGTCGCTGCAGATTATGGCAACGAACGCGACGAATTTTCACTAAGCTCTAACATAGAGCCCCACCCTACTCAGCTATGGAGTAATTACATCCGTGGCGTGATCAAACATCTGCAGATGCGCGGCTTAAAATTTAAAGGCGTGGACATGGTAGTAACAGGCAATGTGCCACAGGGTGCAGGCCTTAGCTCTTCTGCGTCACTTGAAGTGGCCATCGGTGAAACATTTCGTCAGTTATTTGATTTACCGCTTACCTCTGCTGATGTGGCGCTTAATGGTCAAGAAGCTGAAAACCAATTTGTGGGTTGTAACTGCGGCATTATGGATCAAATGGTCAGTGCGTGTGGCGCGCAAAACAATGCGCTATTGCTAGATTGCCGTTCACTGGAAACACAACTTATCTCCATGCCGAAAGAGCTTGATGTGGTTATTATCAACTCAAACGTCAAACGCGGCTTAGTTGACAGCGAATACAATACCCGCCGTGAACAGTGCGAAGAAGCTGCTCGTATTCTGGGTATCAAAGCGCTACGTGACATTAGCTTGGTGGACTTGCAAGCCCAAAAGGGCAAGCTGCCCGAGGTAGTGTATCGCCGTGCTCACCATGTGGTGTCTGACAGCGAACGTACACTGCAAGCAGCTGATGCTTTGCGCTCTGGTGACGCAAAAACCTTGTCTCGTTTGATGGCTGAATCACATGCATCTATGCGTGATGATTTTGAAATCACGGTTAAGCCCATTGATTTTATTGTAGCGACCCTTGCAGAGTATCTAGGCGAGCACGGCGGTGTACGTATGACTGGTGGCGGTTTCGGTGGTTGTATCGTTGCTCTCATGCCAAGAGAAATGGTCGCTGGTGCCCAGCAGTTAATTGCTGAGCGATATGAAGCTGAAACGGGTTATCAAGAAACGTTTTATGTTTGCTGCGCCAGTGATGGTGCAGGTGAAGTACGCTTTTAACGCACTTACACTTACACTTACACTTACACTTACACTTACACTTACACTTACACTTACACTTACAACAAAGGTAGCGGTTATCTTGTATAACTCGCTACCTTTTTTATGTCTTTTGTTAATGTATATACCAATTCCATTAAATAATTGCCCTCTCAGAATTCATCCTGCGGATTTTGGACAAGGCGTCGGTATATAGTAATGGTTGCTCCCTTTCAAATACCGAGAACGCAGTACAAAACCCGCAGGGGTATTCCCTCCGGGCGAATTTTAAAGGGACTTTCTCTACGTTGCTCGAACTCGAAAGAGAACCACTATTACGTCATTCAAGCGCCTTGACTAAGTCCCTTTAAATTTTCGCTGAGTGGCTAATTATTTAATGGAGTTGGTATAAGCTCTTTGCCTCGGTTACCCCAAAGCCAACATATATGATAAATTGATGGGCAAACTAGACACTTTTCTTTTTACCCACTATCACCAGTAACATGCCGCCTAAGATCGCAATCGATGACAGCAGCAAATGTGAGGTGATGGGCTCTGCTACTAACAATACCCCCCCAAAGGCTGCAATAATTGGCACACAAAGCTGACACACCGCCGCCACACTGCTATCTAATTTGGGCAATACTTGATACCAAATGGCATAACCAATGCCTGAGGCAAGTGCTCCAGATGCCAACGCATAACTCACACCTTCAAACGTTAAACGTGCTGTTGGCATAAAGACTGCCATTAATATCAGTCCAAATGGCAAACAGCGAATAAAGTTTGACCCGGTAGACTCTAATGCGTGGGTCGATTTTGCCCCCGCTAAGCTATACATACCCCATGCTATACCAGCTAATGCCATAACAACTAACCCTACCAAGCTGGGTGACGATAACTCTGGCATAACGAAATACACAAACCCTAGTAATGATATTACTACGCCAGCGCTGGCCATAGCATTCATGCGGTTGCCCGATAACCTGGCCACAAACAACATGGTAAATTGCACCGCAGCAAATAATATCAAGGCGCCAGTAGCGGTTGGTAGCGTCACGTAAGCATAAGAAAACCCAGCAGCATAAGCGAAAAGGTAGCCCGCTTGACGCCAGCTACCGTACGCATTTAGCGCCGTAAAGCTGCGAAAACTGTTGGGCGATTTAAGCAACATGATGAGGCCAAGTACCAAGGCCGCAGATGCAATGCGCAACCCTGTGAAACTCATGGGATCCATATTTTGCTCGTCTAACGCAAGTCGGCAAAACACAGAGTTGGCCGCGAAGGCGATAAGCGTGATAAACGTTAAGGAAACGAGGGATAACACAGACATAAATTATAAAAGTAACCAAGTTGCTGTGCCTAAGAAGGCAAAAATTCCTACCACGTCGGTAATGGTCGTTAAGATCACACTACCTGCAAGCGCAGGGTCAATATTCATTTTCTTCATCATTACCGGCAGCATGGCGCCAGCTAAGCCTGCCGCTATCATATTCACCATCATTGCGAATGCGATGACTCCACCTAGCATTAAATCTTGCTTCCATAGCGCAATGACGGATGCAATAAGCAACGCCCAAATCACACCATTGAAAAATCCAATCGCCAGCTCTTTGCCAATCAGCCATCGAGCGTTACTGTCACTCACGTGGCCCAATGCCATGCCCCGAATAACCAAGGTTAACGTTTGATTACCCGCTGCCCCGCCCATACTGGGCACTATGGTGTTTAAAATGGCTAATACCGCCAATTGGCTTAGCGTGGCCTCAAATAAATCGCTCACAGCGGCCGCCATCAATGCCGTGACTAAATTCACACCCAACCACACAGACCGCTTCTTAGTACTTTTTATGACAGGTGCAAAGGTATCTTCTTCATCATCAAGACCTGCCATGCTCATCATGGAGTGTTCCGCGCCTTCACGAATGATGTCTACTACATCATCTATAGTGATACGCCCCACAAGGCGGTTTTCTTTATCAATAACCGGTGCTGACAGCCAGTCATAACGCTCGAACAGGCTGGCCACCTCGTTTTCGTGCATATCAACAGGCACCGCAACCGAGTCTTGGGTCATTAACTTTTCAACTTTTACCGCAGGGCGTGCAGTCAGAAGTTCCGTCACTGGTACACTGCCAATAAGCTGGTCGCTACGGTCAACCACATAGAAGGTATCGGTGCCTTTGGGGATATTTCCTTTAAGACGCAAATATCGCAAAATCACATCAACGGTTACTTCAGGGCGCAATGTGATCGTGTCGGTGTTCATAATGAAACCGGCGGTGTCTTCACCGTAGGAGAGTGCCTGTTCGGCCCGTTGTCTGTCTTGCTCGTCCATGGAGCTAAGCGCATCTTGCGATACCGCCTCAGGCAGGCCAGATAGGGTTTCCACCAAATCATCGGTATCCATCTCTTCTAGCGCATCAGCCAGAATTTCAGGCACCATTTGGCGAATAATACCGTTTCGTACGTCCTCGGAGAGATCCTCTAGTACGTCACTGTATTGATCGGGTTCGATTAACTGCCAGATTTCTGAGCGAGTGCGACTGCGGCTAGACTCAAGCAGCAACGCCACATCACAGGATGGCATAGTGCTTAGTACTTCGCGCACTTGCACTATCATGCCATCGTTTAAAGCCTCGTTAATCTCTTCGATTTGATTGCTAAGTTTTTTTGCTTCTTGAGAATCAGGCATAGAATTATTTACCTAGAAAACGTGGGCTTAACATCTTGATTTGTGGCCTATATTCTAAAGGATGCTCGTTGCGATAGCAGTATTAAAATTGTCCTTTTTTATGATTTAATAGTGGTTACCTCAAAACAACACTGAGCGCTTCGACGCTTAATGTTGACTTAAGCTAACAGGTTTATGCTGAGACTTTGATTATAGGGTGGTAACAATGCGCATTTTACTGGTTGAAGATGATCGCTCTTTGAGCGATGCCCTAAGTCAATCTCTTCGCAGCGAAGGCTATGCTGTCAATGGTGCCGGCACGGCTGCCCAAGCGCTATCCGCATTGGCCACAGGGGAATTCACTTTAATGATCCTAGATTTAGGCTTACCAGATATGGATGGCCTTGAAGTGCTACGCCAAGCCCATCGCAACAAACACAGCTTGCCTACGCTCATTCTCACAGCCAGAGACAGCATGACAGATAAAATCACTGGCCTAGATTCTGGTGCCGATGATTACCTTGCCAAGCCGTTTGATATGCAGGAGCTACTGGCACGATTGCGAGTGATGGAACGACGACTAGGTACCGCTACTAGCTCACTCATTAGCATAGGCAATGTAGTGCTTGATTTGGCGACTCATCTGGTCACAGCTGACAATAATGAGAAAGAACTCTCGCGCCGAGAATTCATGCTACTTAAGGCATTAATGGAAAATGCCGGGCGTATTCAATCTAAGAGCCAGCTTGAAACAAAATTGTATGAGTGGGGTGATGAGCTGTCGAGTAATGCAATAGAAGTTCACATTCACAATTTGCGTAAAAAGCTGCCTAAGGATTTCATTAAAACCATTCGCGGCGTAGGTTACAGCGTGACAAACCGAGTGGGCGCCTAATATTAATGCGCTCCATTCGCCGTCAACTCACCCTTTTACTCATCGCCTTATTAATATTGATTAGCTTCAGCGCTGCATTGCAAGGATATCGCTCGAGCATGCATAAATCCTCTGAGCTATTTGATGCCGAGTTAATGGCGTTAGCCAAGAGTTTTACGCATGTTTTCGCATTACAGCGCAATGAAACATTTGATGCTGGTGAGCAAATAGCAGTGCAATTGTGGCAAGAAAAGCACCTGACTACACGTTCAACAAACACCCCTCAACATAGCATTGGCAGGTTTAAGTCTGGCTTTAGCGATAAGAATTTTTCTGGCAAACGCTGGCGTGTCTATTCACACATGCTCAATGATGCGCGCACTTGGGTCATGGTAGCTCAGCCGCTACAGAACCGCTTTGAACTGGCTGACAAAATGATCATTTCAGCGATGGCGCCTATTATCATGACGATCCCGTTGCTGGCGGTCATTATCTATTTCGCTGTCAATAGGGGCCTTAGACCATTGCGCAGCCTATCAGATGCGTTACAGCGACGCTCTACTCGAAATTTTTCACCCTTGATTTTGCAAGAACCAGCAATTGAATTAGTGCCCATGGTCAATACACTCAATTCATTATTAAGCCGACTACAAGCAGCCTTTGAGCGAGAGCAGCAGTTTGCGTCTAATGCGGCTCACGAACTGCGCACCCCTTTAAGTGTACTGAAAATCAATTTACATAATTTGCGTAAAGAAACCACCAGCGACAGCTATGTTCAACGTATAGACAAACTCCACGAAGATACGGATCGCATGATCCACGCGATCAATCAAATACTCTTGCTGAGTCGAACCAATCCCGAGTATTTTGAAGCAAACAGTACGCAAATAGATGCTCATCACATTGCGCAAAATGTGATTTCAGAAATGTACACCAGCATTGACAACAGACATCAAACCATTGAGTTGATTGGTAAGCCCCAACTTATACCAAGCAGTGAATTTGCCCTGCTGACACTCATGCAAAACCTGATTGGTAATGCCCATAAATATGCACCTATTAAAGGGAAAATTCAGGTCATCGTGCAACAAGATGAGGATGATGTGCTGATACAAGTGGACGACTCCGGCAGTGGGCTTAACGATAATGAATATGCCAAAGTGTTGGAGCGTTTTTATCGTTCTAACAAACATATGGCGCAAAAAGCGCAAGGTATTGGTTTAGGCTTAGCGATAGTAAAGCAGATTGTTAATTTACATCACGGCTCTTTGCATTTGCAGCGTTCAGAGTTAGGTGGCTTATCGGTGCAAGTTCATCTACCTAAAACCCGAAAAGAAGAGGTAAGCAGTGCAAAAGTATAGATATTGCTTAACCATCATACTGCTCATCTATTCGGCATCCGCTTTTGCCCTGCCTGAGATAACCATCACCATTCGGGATCATTTATTTTATCCATCCGAAGTGCTTGTCCCTTCCGGTCAAAAGATAAAGTTAGTGTTTATCAATCAAGATCCCACTCCCGAAGAAATAGACAGCTTCGAGCTTAACCGTGAAAAAGTCGTTTTTGGTAATGCCAAGGCCAATGTTTACATAGGTCCTTTAGAAGAAGGCGAATACCATTTTTTCGGAGAGTTTCATCCTTCAAGCGCGGTGGGTAAGGTCATAGTGATATCGCCAGAGGCGTATGCAAATGCTTATTAATACCGTCATCCTTTTTCTTCGAGATGCGTTGCCCATTTTTGTTTTATTAAGCTTGCTGCGGGTTTATGTGGGAACGCCTTGGATACAATTGTCCCTCGGTTTCGCAGTAGGTATTTTATTGGCCGCTGTGGTGGTGTTGAATCAACACATCATCAGTCAATGGGCTTTTGGAGCGGGTTATGAATTGCTAAAGAGTTTGACGCTTATCTGTGCTTACTTGATGTCAGCCTGGTTAGTCATCAACAATCGCAGCGGCGCATTTTGGCTCGCGGGTGTGGTTGTAGCAATATTTGTTGTGCCACGAAGTGCTGAGTTTTCGGTTTTTGTAGTGGGGTTCTGGTTTCAAAAAGACGCATTGATACCTATCGTACTTGGCACAACCCTAGGCTTAGGTATTTGCATCAGCGTGGCTATATTATTAGACGTTGTCTTAGGCGGTGTAAAAAGACTGTACTTAGTACGACTCTCATTTTCGTTATTTATTGCCGGACAAGTGGCCAACGTGGTGTTGCTATTACAGCAAATCGATTGGTTGGCTGACCCTGGCCCTCTGTGGAATATGAGCGCATTTGTTTCAGATGAAAGCGAATATGGGCACTTATTGAAAGTGCTAATCGGTTACGAGGCGGCACCGAGCAGCTACTACTTATCAACCTTGTTTTTTGCGCTATTACTGCCCTTTGTGAGCCGGGCGATTCGACTATCTTCTCAGCGCCATAAGATTTCAAATTTGGAGAACCAAACATGATCTCCCGTCAGTCTTTGCTCATTTTCGCTGTCACTATGCTGATATCTGGCATAGCCGCAGCTCAAGAGCGCCGATCAAATAACGTGGTAGATAAGATTTACCACCCTTATGTGCTGCCCTTAGAGCAGGAGTTTGAGTGGCGAATAATGTCTCGTCAAAACGATGAGGGTAATGCGTTAGTACAGCGTGTGTCATTCGGTCATTCGATTGACAACCGCCTCACGCTTCAAGCCTACCTTGTAGGTGATCGTGACGAAACAGACGAGTTCGGATTAGTCGCATATGAATTAGAAGCCAGATGGATGCTTACCGAACAAGGTAAGTACTTCGCTGACTGGGGTGCTTTGTTCGAGATAGAAAAAGAACATCAAGAAGACAGCTGGGAATTTACTACAGGCATATTAGTAGAAAAGGAGTTTGGCCGCTCAAGCGTTACCAGTAACTACCTGATGGTGTATAAGTTTGGCAATTTAGTAGACAACTCATTTCATTCTGAGTTTAGATTGCAGTATCGCTATCGATTTATCCCCGAAATTCAGCCGGCGATTGAGTTATACACAGCCGAAGATTTTGTTGGGCTTGGCCCCTCATTTATGGGGATACATCGTTTCGAAGCGCAAAAGCAGATCAAATGGGAATTAGGCTTTATCGCAGGTTTGAATGGCGATAGTAAAGACCATACCTTGCGTGCTTCGCTAGAATTTGAATTTTAGTCTTTCTTGTATAGGCAACAGTCTCACACATTTACGGGCTGCAGCCGCTTACAGATGAAACCTATGCAGCGCAGATAAAACATGCCACTGAGCTTTGCCGGCTTCAACTTTCACCTCTAGGTGCAAGCCGTTGTTTTCATCATTAAAGTGCGCGTACGCGTGTGCAGCTTTTGAACGGCTGCGTTGATAAGCATATGAAAATTTAACCAACTCCAATGAATGCACTAACGTTAAATAGTTTGGCATCAGCCAGCTAAATGCATCAAGTAACCACGTATCTTGGTTAAGCTTGTTCTGCAAATCGCGAGGATATTGCCCTTCAAGTTGACATTTATTACCCACAAACCTAAGCGTGAAATGGGGCTGATGATCGGTATTGATATTTGTTGTCACTGACTCTTTATTCGTTATCACTGAACCTTCATTCGTTATCACTGGAGCGTGAGCCATTACGGTGTCTTGCATCATCTCACAGTGGGTTTCGATTCGCTCTAGTAGGCGCTCGGTCTCTTCACGCATATAGTAATCAAGACCCGTAATGGCTTGGTATCGTACGCGAACATCTGTTACGCATAACTGAGGTAACAATCGCTGCAATATTGAGGCTGAGCCGATTTTTGACTTAGGGGTGTGCTCAACGCGTTGTTGGCTATTTTGGGCGAGTTGTATAAGGGTAGAACCTATCATGAAAGAACCTAGTGCTAGCCTTGCGGCGCAGTTAACGATGAATCAGATAGCACTACTCAGCAGAGATTATGCCAAGGTAATAATTTTCTTTATATTCATAATGTTACATTCTGACTGATGAATAAAAAGTCACCTCACTAACGTCAGGTGTCATTTTTCTGACTTGGGCAGTCAGTAAACCAAAAAGTCTAGAGGAATGAAGGTGGGAACGGTGATAAATCAAACCTAGGCTGTTACACCTAAGCAAAAAAAAGCCGAACTCGTTTTCACTAGGTTCGGCTTTATACGCTTTGCTAATGTAGCTTGTTAAAATAGTTTGTCGATGCAGTTCGATAACCGCGCTAATTTACGGACGCTCAATGACCAGTCTGAAATACACCAAATTATCTAGATCATTATCTGCTGACCAAATCCACTTGGCACCAGCGGAGCCATTCAACCGGCTTACCCGTGAACGCCAAGGCTGAGCACCATACGCCCCGTAAGCAGTGGCGTTATCCCAGCTACTATCATCAAAGTCTTGGCTGTTCCATCCTTCTAAAGTTTGAGTTGAAATTTTCCAATCGCTGTCACTAACAATAACCCCTTGCTCAGTCTCTATTTTGGCAATAAGCGCCGCTATGCCGTCAACATCTTGCGCTTTAACAGCCAGTACATTGCGACCAGAAACGAGTTCAACGGTATAACTTTTAGCGTACATCCAGTTTGTAGACGAGCCTAAGAACACCCCGTTAAAATAGGTATCCTCGAAATTATCAACTGAAATAGTAATCGTCGCCGTCTCAGAGGTCATGGGCGCTGCAGCAATAGACAAATTCAGCTCCAGCTGAGCTTGCTCTCCAGTGGTATCAGTTGCCTCAACCGTGAATACAAACTCGCCTGCGGCATTGGGTGTGCCTGCTAACTCGCCACTTTGCTCATCTAGCGACAATCCGCTGGGTAAGCCCCCACTAACCACAGACCATACGAATGATTCGCTGCCACCACTGGCGCTTAAAGTCACGGAGTAAGCTTCACCCACCTGACCTGCAACTAATGCTTGGGCGTTGATGATGACAGGCTCAGGCGCCGGTTCGTCACTTGCCGTGATGTGATAACGAAAATACACAGTGTTGTCGTCATAACGCGCATCTGACCAAAGCCACTGTGCTTGGCTGTTGCTTGGCCACCATTTTACTTTTTTATACCATGGCCATACGCCGTAGTAACCATAGGTGCTGGCCGCTTGCCACTGACTATCATCGAAATCAGTTTGCTGCCATCCGTCAACAAATTCAGTGGACACTTTCCAGTTTTCATCACTGTAAAATGGCTGTCCATCAAGATCTAACTGGGCTATTAATGCGGCCAAGCCGTCAACATCCATCGCTTTCACCGCTAAAACGTTATCCACCTGAGTCACATTTACGTTATATAACTTACTGGTTTTCCAATCGCTGGACCCACCTAACAACACACCATTAAAATATAGCTCTTCTGAGTTATCGACACTGATTCGAATGCTGAGCTGCTGGTCTATTTCAGGCTGTGGCATTAAGTTTTCGGCCGCCGCCCCAATAGCGATGCGTCCAAACGTCAATGAACCGGAATCGACTGCTTTAGCTGTGTTCAATAAAGCACTTAAAATTTGCGTTTTATCTGGTGTATTTTCTAGAGAAGCCAGCGCTGCAAAGGCGCCCGCAACATGGGGAGCTGCCATCGAAGTGCCTTGCGCAGAACCGTATTTGCCACCTAGAACAGATGATTGAATACTGGTGCCTGGTGCAAGTAGAGTAAGAAAGTCAGCTTTGTTGGTAAACCAAGCCAAACCATCACTGTCAGTTGTGGCACCGACGCTAACGGCATTACTCACGCAACCTGGCGCACTGATTTTATTGCCGTAGCCGTTATTACCTGAGGCGATAACAACAGCGATCCCCGCATCATTCAACTTACTGACCGCGCTAGCATAACTGCGATTGGCTGAGTCACATGTACTTTGCGTTAAATAGCCACCAGCGCCTAAACTGATGTTCACAGCAGGGATCGAATAGGTGTTACGCAGGGTGTAAACCCGCTCTAACCCTTGAATAACGTCGGAGTCATAAGCGCCTAAACAAGGCGGACTACCGCTACAATAATCATTGTCTAATATTTTCGAGAACACCTGAATAGCAATAATGTCAGCGTCTTTTGCCACCCCATGCAGGTTTTCGCTGCTGCCTGCAACGATACCAGCCACGTGGGTCCCGTGATAACAACCACTGAAATCACAGGCTTGTGCTGCGCCTTGGGCTACTTCATCATTATTACCACTTGGGCAAACTGAATCAGAAAAGCCCGAACTGCGATTAGTAGAAAAACATGCTTCTGACACTACTTTAGCGCTTAAAAAAGGGTGATCAGATTCAACACCTGAATCAAGCACAGCCACCGTCTGCCCCGCTCCAGTTGCTCCTATTTCATAAGCGTTTTCAGTGCCGATAATATCGGTGCTTTGTGCCAACGAAGGCTGACGAATTTGGTCTATTTGAATACTCTTAACTTGGGATGATTTTTCTAACACACTCAGGGCTTTAGTATCTATGTCATACACAACCAAAGGCATGTGAGTAAAGCTGTGTTTGAGTACCGCGCCTGATTGATTGAGCGTTGCTTGCAAGTTAGCTTGTGCGCTGGCAATCGCTTGCAAGGCAAATTGCTCATTGGCCTGCTCCTGCGCCTCTGCGGACGTTTCAGTGGTGGCTCCTTCGGAATCAGATTGTAGCGCGGATGCCCCGTGGTTCGTCGCAAGGTTAAGTTCGACTATTACCCGAATCGTGTCTTCTTTTTGTAACTGGCTAACAAGCAATTCATGTTGCTTAGCGCTTAGAACACTAGGCTGGAGCTCAGCTTCAGTCAGTTCAATTGCCGCGCTGTTTGCAGCAAAAAATACACACAAACAACCCACAAAGTAGCCTGTGAATCGGTCTAAAAGATCATTTTTCATGATTTATCTCGCAAAGCAGTAAACACTTATCTTACTCTATAAGTGTTGTTAAGTTCGGGAAGTAAGGTATCGAAATTCAGACTATCGAATACCCTCCTTTCAAGGCTGTTCGAAACATAACTTCGTATGTCACCCAAGTAATACATAGTCACTTTGAATAACAACTAGCCTTTAGTTTTAAACACAATGTTAAATTTTTATGAGCTATGTACTTTAATTCTATATAGCGAATGCAAACTTTAGGTTACGCAAGGTATGATTCTGCCACAGCAAGTCCTAGATGGGTATATAAGGCGAAGCTGAGCAACCAAAAACGAATACAAAATAGCCGTTGCAAACATTAGGTAGAGCGCGAAATTTACCTCGCTGTAACATTTATTCGACACACAGAGATATATCACATGCAAGATGTCACAAGCGCCACCGAGTTATTAGTGCAAAGTTCTAATACTTATTTTTTACTCATCGGCGCCATCATGGTTTTTGCCATGCACGCAGGCTTTGCTTTTTTAGAAGTTGGTACCGTACGCCACAAAAATCAGGTCAACGCATTAGTTAAGATCATCACGGATTTTGGTGTGTCTTGTGTTGCTTACTTTTTCATTGGTTATTGGGTCGCGTACGACACCACATTTTATAGCAGCGCAAGCGAGCTGACCGCCAACAATGGTTACGACCTAGTTAAGTTTTTCTTCTTGATGACGTTTGCTGCTGCCATTCCCGCCATTATTTCTGGGGGTATCGCTGAGCGTGCCAAGTTTAACCCTTTCTTACTCGCATCTGCCGTCATCGTTGCCTTGGTGTATCCCTTCTTTGAGGGCATAGTGTGGAACGGCAATTACGGCGTGCAAGACTGGATAGAGCAAACGACTGGCGCCCCATTCCATGACTTTGCAGGCTCAGTTGTTGTACACGGTATCGGCGGTTGGTTAGCCCTAGTGGCGGTGTATTTCTTAGGTTTGCGTAATGGCCGGGTTAAAGACAAAAAGCTCATCGCCTTTGCCCCGTCTAACATTCCGTTTCTTGCACTCGGAACATGGATTTTATGTATCGGTTGGTTTGGCTTTAATGTCATGTCAGCACAAACCCTTGATGGCATCAGCGGATTAGTAGCCATGAACTCCCTTATGGCCATGGCCGGTGGTATTATTGCCGCTTGGTTATTTGGCAAAAATGATCCCGGTTTTGTTCACAACGGCCCCCTTGCCGGCCTAGTGGCTATCTGTGCGGGCTCGGATATTGTGCATCCTATTGGTGCGCTAGCCATTGGTGTGGTAGCAGGTTGGCTATTTGTCACCTTATTTACTTTTGTTCAAAAAAGTAAAAAATTAGATGATGTGCTAGGTGTTTGGCCATTGCACGGTCTATGTGGTGCATGGGGCGGTATCGCAGCGGGTATTTTTGGCAGCGAAAGTCTAGGTGGATTGGGCGGCGTCAGTATCACCGCCCAAGTGATTGGCACCATAGGCGGTATTCTTGTCGCACTTATAGGTGGGGTGATTGTTTACGGTTTAATTAACACCATCACGGGGCTGCGTTTAACAGAAGAAGAAGAATACAACGGCGCCGATTTAACCATTCACCGTATTGGCTCAACCAACGACGACTAACCACCTTATTGAATTTAACCTACCCGCCGCTGCAATAGCGGCGGCTTATTTACACCACCTAATTTATAAAAATTCCGTCAAATAACGCTCTTAGCCATGAGAGAGCAGAATCCTGTTCAGTGTTTTTATGCCAGTAAAGGTGCGTGGAAATATCAGCTATGTTGATGGGCAAACTGACCATTTGCACATCATCTTGCTTAAGATGCTCAGCAATTCTGCGCGGTACCGTCAGTAAATGATTAGAGCAGGCCACCATGCCCTTCGCAGAGCAATAGTTCTGACAACGGATCACGACTTTGCGTGACAAACCTTGTTGTTGAAAGAGTAGGTCCTCAACCGATGCGCCACTTGAACGATTCGATACCCCTATGTGCTCGGCATTAAAATAAGCGTCCTTGGTCAGGCTCTCTCCCAAAGGATGGTTTTTACGCACCAAGACACAAAATTCATCGTCTATCAGTTTTTGGTGCAATACAGGAGATTTTATCGGCAATGCAACGTCTAAAGCTAAATCGATATGACCAGCGCCTAGATCACGCGTCAGGGTAATGCGATCGACCCTGACGCTAGAAAATGTCACCTTCGGTGCCAGTAAAGCGAGTCGCTCAGTGAGTGCTGGCAAGATGCTCGGCTCTAACGCGTAATGCATACCAATTCTAAAATGGTGCTCACTGGTTAACGGCTGAAACTCTCCCCAGTGCTGCATTATTTGGCGTAATCGGGTCAGATTATCAATGATCAGCGGGGCCATTCGTTGGCATGCTGGCGTGGGCAGCATACGATTGTTACTACGTTGAAATAATGGGTCTCCTAGGCATTCGCGTAAACGCTTAATGGAATGGCTCACCGCAGAGGGGGTAATGTGCAGAGCGTCTGCGGTACGTGTCATATTCTGTTCTACATACAAACTTTCAAAAACTTTTAACAAGTTCAGATCGAGCTTTTTAAGAGCGTGAACGTCAGCCATAATCGCACCAGAAAAAATGAATAGTATTCATAGTATACCTGTACTATTTTTCATTTCATTCAATTTAAAAATACCGTTATGCTCCACCCATACAATGTAAGACATTAACGAACAGTAAGGATAAATCATGGATTTTGCTCATAGTGAAAAAACTCAAGATTATATTGCCCGCGTAAAAGCATTTATGGATGAACATGTTTACCCAGTAGAAGAGCAGATGTATCGTGAAACGGAAGAACTAAACCCCACCGGCGACTGGACAAAGTGGCAGATGCATCCTTTTATCGAACCACTCAAAAAGAAAGCGCAACAAGCCGGTTTATGGAATTTATTCTTACCAGACGATGAGTTAGGCCAAGGCCTGACCACATTAGAATACGCACCTTTAGCTGAAGAAATGGGGCGTGTGTTATTCGCCTCTGAAATCTTCAACTGCAACGCACCCGATACGGGCAATATGGAAGTGCTTTACCATTTTGGTAACGAGCAGCAAAAAGACCAATGGCTTAAGCCATTACTGGCAGGCGAAATTCGCTCAGTGTTTGGTATGACCGAGCCAGATGTTGCCTCATCTGATGCCACGAACATGCAAGCCACAGTAGAAGTGGATGGCGATGAATTGGTGCTTAACGGCAAAAAGTGGTGGTCAACAGGTTTAGGCCATCCGAATGCCAAAGTGACTATTTTCATGGCGTTGTCAAACCCTGAGAATAACAAGCACAGCCAACACAGTATGGTGATTGTGCCCCTTGATACCCCAGGCATTGAAATTAAACGCATGCTCAGTGCCTATGGTGATTTTGATGCGCCGTCTGGTCACGGTGAAATGCACTTCACTGATGTTCGCGTACCAAAAGAAAACTTACTCGTAGGGTTAGGTCAAGGTTTTGCAATCGCACAGGGCCGCTTAGGGCCGGGCCGAATTCACCATTGTATGCGTTCGATTGGCGCAGCAGAAAAAGCCTTAGAACTTGCCATGAAACGTAGTATGAGCCGCAGCGCATTTGGGAAGCCTTTACTTAAGCTCGGTGGTAACGGTGAACGTATCGCTCAAGCCCGTATCGCCATTCATCAAGCGCGCTTAATGACACTCCATGCAGCGTGGAAAATCGACGAAGTGGGCGTTAAAAATGCCATGACTGAGATTTCTGCAATAAAAGTGGCTGTGCCTAAAATGTTGCAGGACGTGGTTGATATGTCAGTACAACTGCACGGAGGTGCAGGCATGTGCAGTGACTTCCCACTGGCTCGATTTGCAGCCGGCGCCCGAGCGCTGCGTTTAGCCGATGGTCCTGATGAAGTACATATGGGCATGGTAACTCGCTTAGAACTGAAGAAATACACCTAGTATGAGCGACACGACAAGCAGCAAAGCCGCGAATGCCCAATCAGAAATAGATCAAGCTGGCACCGTGCGCCAAGGCGAGGAGCTCAATATTGAGTCCCTCTCACCTTGGCTTGCCAAGCAAATTGCAGGACTAAATGGCGTGCCAAAGGTGACTCAGTATGCCGGCGGTGCATCAAACTGGACATACTGCTTGGCCTATAGCAACCCAACAGGCGTGGATACAGAAGTAATCTTGCGCCGTGGCCCTGCTGGCACCAAAGCCAAAGGTGCTCACGATATGGGCCGGGAACATAAACTGCAGGCCGCCTTAAAGCCGGTATATCAATATGTGCCGGAAATGCTCGCTCACTGTGAAGATGAGTCAATCATAGGGACTGAATTTTATGTAATGGAAAAGCTTAACGGCATCATTCCGCGCAAAAATATGCCCAAAGATTTACACCTATCCACCAGTGACACGCGAAAGCTATGCGAAAACGCCTTAGACAGCCTAATTGAATTACATCAGGTTGATTACAAGGCAGCAGAGCTAAGCCATATTGCCAAGGGCGAAGGTTATACCCAACGCCAAATTGACGGTTGGATTGGTCGTTATCAAAAAGCTCGCACGTGGAACGTCCCTAAAGCGAATTATATCTGTGATTGGCTAAAAGCAAACATCCCTAGTGACGAGCATATATGCCTAACCCATAATGACTTTCGCTTCGACAACCTAGTGCTCGATGCCCAAGAGCCAACACGTATTATTGGTGTACTTGATTGGGAACTCGCCACACTGGGTGATCCACTGATGGATTTGGGCAACAGTTTAGCCTACTGGGTACAAGCGGATGATGACAAACTTGCCAAATCAACGCGTCGTCAACCTACCCACCTGCCCGGTATGTATTCACGTCAAGAAGTCATCGACTACTATTTGGATAAAACCGGTTTTAAAGTTGATAACTTCGCTTTTTATGAGGTGTACGGACTGTTTAGATTGGCAGCCATCGCCCAGCAAATTTATTATCGTTACCATCTTAAACAAACCAATAACCCGGCCTTTAAGAACATCTGGTTTTTCGTGCATTATTTGATGTGGCAATGCCGCAAAGCGATAAAGGGAAAACGTTAAATGGCCAGTATCTATTTGATCCGCCATGGGCAAGCCTCATTTGGCAAAGATGACTACGATTGTTTGTCTGACGTCGGTCAACAACAAGCGACTCACTTGGGTGCGGATTTAGCCCGAAAAGGTATCTCTTTCGATAACGTCTTTCGTGGCGGCATGCTGCGCCATCAACAAACGGCTGAAGCCTGTTTGCACGCCATGCACGCGCCGGCGCCAATTGTCGCTAATATGACAGTTAATTTAGACTGGAATGAATATGATCACCAAGATATTCTGGCGCAACTCGATCGAGACTTTGCTACCCCAAATGGCGTAAAACGCTATCTGTCTCAACAGGAAAAGCCTAACCAGGCATTGCAAAGCCTAGTGGATAAAGCGTTTTCCAGATGGATAAGTGATGATTTTGCCGAGCAATATACTGAGTCATGGTCCGCTTATCAGAAACGTATTCAGCAAGCCTTGCAAAGTACAGTTGCACAAGCACCGGGTGCGAAGCATATTGCCGTATTCAGCTCAGGCGGCCCTATTGCCCTTTTGAGTCAAATGCTACTTAAGGTCCCAGCGAATAACTTGATGGACTTGAACTGGACATTGGTCAATGCGGGGGTAACTAAAATCATTGTCAGCAAGCACGGGCAGGTATTATCAAGTTTAAATGATCATTCCGCGTTTGAGGGCCATAACCGCCATCTCATCACGTACAAATAACGATTGATAACGATCGATAACGATCGATAACGATTTCTAATAATAAGCTAACAAAAACTAAAAAGAGATACATTTAACATGACAAGAAAGAATATCGTCATTACAGGTGCTAGTTCTGGCCTAGGAAAAGGCATGGCCATTGAATTTGCTAAAATGGGCCGAAACTTAGGTCTATGTGCCCGCCGCGTAGAGCGCCTAGAAGAACTAAAAGCCGAATTACTGGCGATTAACCCTGATATCAATGTTTTCATTCGCCCTTTAGACGTGGACGATCACGCACAAGTGTTTGAGGTAATAAAAGGGTTTGCCGAAGAGATGGGCTCGCTAGACAGAGTAATAGTTAACGCAGGCATGGGCAAAGGTGCCTCGGTAGGCACGGGGTATTTTCATGCCAATAAGCAAACGGCTATCACTAACTTTGTTTCCGCGCTGGCACAGTGTGAAGTCAGCATGGAGATTTTCCGTGAACAAAATGCGGGTCACTTAGTCACGATTTCATCTGTCAGCGCCGTTCGCGGTGCCCGCCGAGCGATGACGGTGTACGCAGCCACTAAAGCCGCGCTTACCTCAATGACCGAAGGTATTCGCATCGATGTTATGAACACCCCCATTAAAGTCACCACGATTCACCCTGGGTTTATTCAAAGTGAGATAAATGAGAAAGTGAAAACGGTGCCGTTTATCGTCGATACCAAGACCGGCTGTAAAGCCATGGTCAAGGCCATTGAAAAAGAAGTCGATAGCAGTTTTGTTCCAACATGGCCTTGGGCATTATTTCGCTATATTGCTCGTATTGCGCCGCTTAGCGTATTGGCAAAAATGAGTTAGAACAGGTGACACAATTAGTAAACGTTAGTTTTACCCCGTACTATCGCTTTTTCTACTATGCTAAAAGCTTGCTGTTGTGTAGTAATCGGGTGATACGCATGTTGCCAAACACCAAATGCCCTTGGATGTTACTCTTCCTTTTTTGGATTGGGTACAGTCACGCTTCCGAGCAAGAAACCTTAATAGTCGGTTGCCAAGACATCGACTATTACCCTCATTATAATTTCAACCTAGCAGATGACAAAGGCTATGCATGGGCCGTTCTAGAAGCCTTCTCTAAGCAGAGCGGCCATCAATTTGAGTATCGCGCCTATCCCATTAAACGTTTGCAGCGTGAACTTGCAGATGGAAATATAGCATTCGTCTATCCTGATAACGCCGGTTGGCAATCTTTGCACCAAAAAATTGACTCTCATAAGCTGTTAAGCGAGCCATTGATAACTGCAAGCAGCGGTACTATCGTGCTAGAAAAGCGCGAGTTTAACCCAATAGAAAAATTCAGCTCACTCGCCGTCCCCCATGGGTTTACGCCTGAACACTGGCTTGAAGTCATAGCCCAAAAGCGCCTACATTTATTAGAAGTTGATACCCCAATTGCAGCACTTAATTTAGTACTCAAAGACCGAGTCGACGGTGCGGATATTGAATCTCATGTTGCCAGCCACTTACTGGCCCAGTCTGGGCAACAGAGCAAGGTAAGACTAGCCAAAAGCTTGCCCCATGGCCCAGTCACCTTTCATTTGTCTACTATCAAACGGCGAGATGTTATTGAGCAGTTAAATGCCTTTATTGCGTCAAACCAAGCGCTGATGACACAACTTCGTGCTGAATATCAGCTATAAGGGAGCCCTGAAACAAAGACCCAGCCGTTTACGCCCAAGCGTTCCCACTGACCACTAATCCTCATCGATGAGTAAATAGCATTGATACCTAAAGTCTAATTAAAATAGTGAAATACATAAATAATGACTGAATCCTACTTAACACAATACATAGCTCCCCTCGTTTTGGCATTTATCATGTTTGGTATGGGCTTAAGCTTAACCAGAAATGACTTCCAGCAGTTATGGCGCGCTCCGTTGCCGATAGTGGTTGGCTTGTTCGGCCAAATGATGCTGCTACCCGCACTGGCTTACGCACTGGCGATCGTGTTCGATTTAGCGCCTAATTTAGCCATTGGCATTATGATTCTAGCAGCCTGCCCAGGTGGCACCAGTTCGAATATTATTAGTCAATTAGCCAGGGCAAACCTAGCTTTATCGGTTAGTTTAACGGCTATTAGCTCACTCATCTGCGTGCTCACTACCCCGCTTATTATCCAGTTTGCGATCATGCAATTTGGGCAGCAAGAAGAACAATCTTTCTCTCTTCTTACCACCACCCTAGGGCTAATATTTATTACCTTAATACCTGTGATCATCGGTATTATTATTCGTCATTATTTTGCTGAAAAAGCCCTTCGTTGTGAGCCGTTCTTTCGTCACTTAGCCAGTGCCTTTTTACTCCTCATGATTGTTGCTATTGTTATTCAAGAAAGGGATACCCTGACGTCTTCTTTCGCAGCGGTTTTCTCGAGTGCACTGACCTTAAACCTGCTGGCAATCATGACGGGCATCGGTTTGGGTTTATTGTTCAAATTTACACCTAGAGATAGCATTACGCTGGGCATTGAAGTGGGCGTGCAAAATTCGGCCATGGCGATCCTCATCGCGATTACTTTTTTGCAACGAGCTGATTATGCTGTTGCTCCTGGGGTATATGGCGTGACTATGTATATCGGGGCATTGTTACTGGTTTTGCTCGCTAAGAAATACCGCTAATGATGCAATAAGCGCAGCCAAGCGCTGCGCGTATTCACGATGTGGTAGAAGTTTTTCTATTCTTTTATATTTCACTCATGCTAAATTTGTATACAAATTTACTAAAGTATACAAAATGAAAAGTTTATTCCGCGATCTGAGTTTTTCCGCCATCAGCGCTGGCTTTATTGCCGTCTTAGTAGGATTTGCCAGTGCGGTAGCCATTGTATTTCAAGCCGCTCAAGCCGCTGGTGCCACCCACGACATGATTGTGAGTTGGGTGTGGGCGCTAGGTATAGGTATGGGCGTTGGGTGCTTGGGGTTATCTTGGTACTATCGGCGGCCAATCATAATAGTATGGTCTACACCTGGCGCTGCATTGCTGGCGACGAGCCTTGCGGGAGTGAGTATCGAAGATGCCATTGGGATCTTTCTGTTTGTGGCGTTATTGACCTTAATAACGGGTATCTCAGGATGGTTCGACAATCTGACGAAACGCATTCCTATGCCGTTAGCCAACGCCATGTTAGCTGGAATCTTACTGCAATTTGGCTTGTCCATTTTTAGCTCTTTTACCCTCGAGCCTATGCTCGTTGGCCTCATGTTACTCAGTTATTTTATCGCAAAAAGAGTGGCTCCTCGCTTTAGTATTTTGCTGGTTTTAGTCACTGGCGTGTTGTACGCCTTGTATACGGGTATGTTTGATATGAGCGCGATAGACGTATCCGCAGCCAGACCTGCTTGGGTATCCCCAACGTTCGATGTATCACTCTTAATCGGTGTGGGCTTGCCCTTGTTTATTGTCACTATGACCTCGCAAAATTTGCCCGGCATGGCCGTTTTAAAGGCCAGTGGTTACACCGAGCAACCGATATCTCCTATTATCACCACCAGCGGGGCGCTCAATTTAGTACTAGCCCCGTTTGGTGGTTTCAGCTTTAACCTAGCGGCGATTACCGCCGCTATTTGTACTAGTGAAGAGGCCCATATCGACCCCGCTAAGCGCTACATTGCTGGTATATCGGCGGGTGTCTTCAATATAGTCGCTGGATTGGGCGCCACCGTGGTGGTCAGTTTATTTGCGGCGTTTCCAGGCGCGCTAATATCAACCTTAGCTGGCCTTGCTTTACTGGGTACAATAGGCGCAAGCATAGTGAGCTCAGTATACGATCCTAAGTATCGTGACGCGGCCGTATTGACTTTTTTGGTGACCGCATCGGGCGTAGCATTTTTCGATATCTCATCTGCATTTTGGGGATTAGTGATGGGTATGCTGACGTTACTTTTTAGTGTAAAAGCTAAATCTGACACACAAGCTAAGCAGCAAAAATAATGAGCACTTATGCATAATGTAAAGACACAAAATCTTTATCAGCAGTTGAAGCAGGATATTGTATGCGGCAAGTTGCCTGAAAAAACCGCTCTTAAGCAGGCCGAGCTAGCTGAGCAATATGGGGTGAGTCGAATTCCCATACGCGATGCACTACAACGCTTGAAAAATGAAGGTTGGTTAGTGGCTCATGGCAAATCCAGTGTTATGTTGCGACCGCTTAACGCCAACGATGCAGAGGACTTATATTTAATGCGTTTGCAGATCGAACCTATGTTATTCGACCACGCTTTGGGCAATATCAACTTCCAAACGTTAGGTAAAGCTCGGGATATATTGCAACAACTGCAAGTAACTTCCCCCGACGATATGTTGTTAAACGGAGAGTTAAACTGGCAATTTCATCGCTGTTTATATCTACCTGCTAGCCGCCCGGTGTTGTTTGATACGGTGGCGCAAATGCACTTGTTGTGTGCCAGATACATTGGCTTTCAAGAAACTACTTTGGATCATTTCTCCCATAGTCAACAAGAACACGAAGCTTTGCTAAATGCGATTAATGAAAAACAGTATGAACTGGCCGATACAATCCTCAAGCAGCACATTCGTAGTGCTGGTGAAAAATTGGTCCAGTACTTATCTACAATGCCGTAACGTAATTGTTACTATTTCAATGAAATTACGGTAGATTATTAGCCTAAAAGCAGCACATGTGCATGGCCGCTTTTTGGTTAACCTGCGCTGTGCACACTGAGTCTTCAATATTAGCCAACATACTTAGGATGAGAGTGAGCAATACGTCTGCCGAATTACATGCACTGAATAGTCAAGACGCCGCAAAACTATTGTATAGCAATACTGGAGCTGCCTGCTCCATCACTTTCGCAGCTAGTAGCGTACTTGCATTTGCTTTTCTAGGCACTGAAGTCAGCGAAATTAAGCAAATTTGGTGGGCATGCATGCAAGTGGTATTGCTGCTTCGTTTATTTGATGGCATCTACTGGCAACGCAAAATCAAACCGCGAAATGATTTTGATGGCGAAACGGCGCAACAGCGTTTTGGTTTTGGCTGTATCGCCACCGCCATTGTGTGGGCCTTCTTACCCATATTAACTTTCGATCAGGTTAATCTACTTGAGTTTGCGACCATGATCGTTGTCTTGTCTTCCATGGCTGCCGGCGGGCAGTCCGTATTAGCCGCCAACGCTCGTATTTCTATTTCCTATGCACTGATTTTGTTAGTGCCTATTTCTATTCTTGGGCTCATGTCAGACCAAGACTATCGCGTCATTCTTGGCGCATTGGGGTTAACGTTCAGCATCGGTTTGGTTTTTTCCTACTCCAAGGCGGTCAAATTTACCCTTGATTCCATCAATATTAAGAATATGAATATGGCGATGAGTGAGCAACTTCGCCAAGAAAAATATCAGTTGGATAAGGTAAACCGTGAGCTCAGCGAAGCCTACGATAAACTCAACGCAGTAAATAGTACCCTTGAAGAGCAAGTCAGTAAGCGCACCGAGAAAATTGCGCAGCTGTCATATCTTGACCCGCTTACCCAATTGATGAACCGCAAATCCTTTACCCAAACTTTAAGTAAATTAACCGCTAGGGCAACACAGAGTCATAGTGAGTTGGCTTTGTTGTTTATCGATCTTGATGGTTTCAAAAAAATTAACGACACCATGGGCCACCAAATGGGTGACAGCGTGCTGCAGGAAGTCACAAAACGGATAGGCGCATTTGCCGATCAAAATAAGCTGGGGCGTTGGAACGGCGATGAGTTTTTAGTCGCACTACCCTACAGTGATGCGCAAACCGCGCAAGCCATCGCCAGTGCGATCATTACCAGTATTTCACAGGTGATTACGGTTAACAATAACAGCGTACATTTAGGGGCAACTGTGGGGATTGCCATGTGCCCCGAACATAGCACCGAGGCTGCTGAACTTATCCAATTTGCAGATCTAGTGATGTGTGAGCAAAAGGCCAGTACAAACCGCACGCCCGCATTGTTTAGCAATGAACTTCAGCAAAAAGTGCTCGATACGCAGGTTATTCTAGAAGGCCTGCAACAGGCCACAGAGCGACGCCAACTGTATTTGTGCTATCAACCTATTGTGTCAGCAAAAGACAGCACCTTTTGTTCATTTGAAGCCCTGTTAAGGTGGGATTTTGCTGGTCGATTTATTGGGCCGGATGAATTTATACCCTTAGCCGAGAAGTCGGGGTTGATTAAAGAAATGGGGGCTTGGGTACTCAACAGAGCATGCATGGATGCCAGCCAATGGCAGCATGCCCACAACGCTGCAGTATCGGTCAATGTGTCCGTTATTCAACTCATGGATGACAGTTTTATTCGTGCTTTGGATAACGCACTGCGTAGCAGCGGACTCAGCCCAGAACGATTACATTTAGAGATCACAGAATCTGTATTTGTGGACAACAAAGTGAAGATAAAGCAGCAGCTTGAAGCCATTCAAAAACGCAATGTACTCGTGTCCATTGATGATTTTGGGACCGGCTATTCTTCATTGTCACAACTACAATCATTGGCTGTGAACCAAGTGAAAATCGATAAATCGTTTGTTGATAATATAGAGAACAACGGCGAAGCCATTATTCGCGCGACCTTATTTATCGCCAGCGAGCTGAACTGTAAAACGGTCGCTGAAGGGGTCGAAACGCTAGAGCAGGCCCAAGCACTGAAAGCAATGGGGGTAGATTATTTACAAGGCTACTATTTTGCTAAACCCATGCCTAATGAACAGCTTATCGAATGGCAGAACCCAGTCACGGATGTAACCGTCACCGAGTAACGACAAAATAGCCTTTCAATAGCTTACTTTGATGGCGAGATCCGCTAACATACCCTGAAAATAATAACGAACGCCAAATTGTTTTGGTGCACTTCAGGATCCCGCGTTTCATGGCCCAGCTTTACTTTTACTACTCTGCAATGAATGCAGGCAAATCCACATCTTTATTACAATCTGCGTATAACTACAAAGAGCGTGGCATGCGCGCTGAAATATTCACTGCCGCTTTGGACGACCGCTTTGGCATTGGCAAAGTCGCATCGCGGATTGGCCTAGAAGCCAGTGCTCACCTTTTCAATGGCACCAGCGACTTACATCAGCAAATATCAGAGTTAAACAGCGACAAAAAGCTAGATTGCGTATTTATCGATGAAGCCCAGTTTTTAAATAAACAACAGGTACAACAACTCGTATCTGTGGTTGATGACTTAGACATTCCCGTTCTCGCTTATGGGCTTAGAACCGACTTTGTGGGCGAAACATTTGAAGGCAGTCGCTATTTAATGGCTTGGGCTGACAAACTTATCGAGCTCAAAACCATTTGCCATTGCGGGCGAAAAGCCACCTTTGTGGTGCGCTTAGATGAGCAGGGAAATGCCGCGAAAGAAGGCGCTCAAGTTGAAGTCGGCGGCAACGATAGATACGAGTCTATGTGCCGTAAACACTTCAAAGAACTGGTGTGGGATCAAGCATAGTCTGTTAAACAACCCTACATTTAAAAACGAAAAAAGGCTCATA
>NZ_BAEP01000003.1 GCF_000315015.1 Paraglaciecola mesophila KMM 241
GCTAGTGCGTAAAGCGCCAGTAAACAGTATTTCTCTGCGCTTTGCTGGCGTGTCATTTGTTTTTCACGACGGTCTATATTATCGCCATGTGAAGCAAGGGTATAAAGTGGTGCGCCCACCCGTCGGGCTTAGGGTTAGCTATCTGCCAGCAGGGTACAAGCGCATTGTTGTGGGAAGCAGTTCTTACTATTTTTCTCAAGGTATTTATTATGTGTTTGATAATGGCGGTTACCGTGTGATTGACGAGCCTGCATAATTAGATGATACATACAATATTGGCGTATGACTCGTTACCACAAGGCGCCGAGCCGGTTAGCCAAAATGGCCAACAGTATTTCAAATACCGCGACATTTACTTTCTGCCTCAATCATCAAACGCAGGTGTTCACTACTTAGCCGTCAAACTCAATTAATCGTTAGCTGGGCTTGAGCCAGCCAATGAATGATTGGAACCCTAGCAATGATAGTCTGAGTGACTAGATCTCAGTGCCTTATGATTAGCATTAGCAATCATAATCGCAAGTCAAATGGGTTTGGCTAGCGCCAGCAGCGATAGCTAAACCTAGATAAATAACGCCGCACTGGATTGACTGGTGCGTTTTGAAGAGTGATAACTGCAATTGTTTCGCAGCATTGTTTTTGATAACTTCACGCCACTGAAAAAGAATCCTCATTAAGAATCAATTGACTATGAAGCTTGCTGCTTTAATTCATCCCCAATCTCATGATCAAATCGAAGCGTTATATCAGAGTTTTTTAGCCCTGAGTGAAGCCGAGCAAGGGACACTCTTTGTTTTGTCTGTCATTCATAAGCCCATTGGGGCTCTGAAGCTAGGGCTGGTCATTGATTTACTCATTCGCCGAGGCTTACTGTCATTGCCCAAAAAGCACTATGTGCTTACCCCTGAGAGAAAAGAACAACTCACCTCTGAATCGTTGTTAATTAACAATCGAGAAGGCTTGCAACTCAATCCGCTGTTGGGCAATTTTTTAGTGCAAAAAATCGACCAGCTACCTATCGCCATAGAGCTTGCACCAGGGCAACGATTACTCGAAATTATCATGGCTGGCGAGGAAGTGGTGCCAGTCATAAACAGTTATAGCTGGCAGAATAAACAAGCCGATCAGGCTAGAGTGATCCGAGACTTGTATTATTTGAATCAAATGGATGGCTTTGAAGCCGCGTTAGATTTTCATAAAAACCCCCAAATTATTGAACATACAAAGAACAGGGTATTACTTGATATTTTGTTCTTACCCTTTGATTTAAAATCATTTTCACAACTTTCCAGCGCTGTTCAATACCAAGCATTTGCGACTCTTTTTAGAACATTTCAAATGCAAGGGCAAAGCTGCGCGTACCCCACTCAGTTGTTAGAGCAAGTTTGCGCAGCTACGCCAGATAAAACACAGCCCAGTGACAATAGCGATTGTCATCATCTATTGGCTGAGCAATATTTGTATCAGTTGCGCTTCGATGACTTTTTGCGTATTCAAAATCCAGAAGACAGAAGCAGCTACGGCTTGCAGCTACAGGGTATGTATTGGTTTTTATCGGGCCAGAATGACCTTGCTATTGGCTACTTCGAACAAGCCATGCTGGCAAAAAACAAGCTAACGAAGCGCAAAAAACAATACTTGAATGAGCTGCCAGGTTACTTCTATAAATTAGCGTTAATGGTAAAGGCGAATAAAGATGACGTGAGTGCATTTAGCACCGCATTGCAACAAGTGGAATATGAAGAAAGCGACCGTAAAGTTAATAGCGATTTCTACTATGTAGGCCAAGGCGTTGTTAAGCCCATTATGTGCCTTTCTGCAGGGCTAAAGTATGACATCAATATTGGTTACAACAGCATTGACGATGAGTTGGACTTCTTCGCCCATCAGCTGTGTTATTTTAATTATTTTTTAGGACAGGTTTGGTGTAATCAAAGCAAAGACCCCGCACTGGCAACTTTAGCTTTAAAATATCAAGGGCATTTTATGCAGCTTGATTACCCGCTTTTTGCACAAATATGCGCGCAATTTGCCGCCAGTTTCACTCAGCAAAATACTCAGACAGCGCTAGCATCCTCGGCAAAACCAGCAGCGAATTTAGTGGATTTTACCCGCTTGATCGTGACTAAATCACAGTGGGATTTAGCCCTTGATAAACTGATTGCCCTGAACCCGAATGCACCTAAAAATGAAGCACTGGCTAAAGAGGTTGTCATTAAGCCTGTGCGCTTAATTTGGGAATTTGAACAGACCTATGCTCACAGTTTAACGGCAAGGGAACAAAAGCTGAATAAGTCAGGTTGGAGCAAAGGGCGTGTGGTCTCGCTAAAACGCCTTAAAGAAGACACCCATAAATTTGACTATTTAACTGAAAGTGACAAGAAGCTTTGCCATGCCATTGATGCGTATCAAAATTGGGGCTACTACTCAAAAGTTGACTACATGCTACAAGGGTTACCCGCGCTGCAAGCCGCAGTAGGCATAGACAACCTTTATAAAGCAGATGACCTTAACCAAAAGATTGACATCACCCAGCGCGAGCCAGAATTGCTGGTTAGCGAGATAGGCGACCAACTTTGTTTAAGCATTGCTGATTTACCCGATGACATACGAGAGTACGACGATCAGCCGGCCTACAATCTAAAAGCGATTTCGGATAGTCAATATCAGCTGACCGTGTTCTCAACATCGCATCTAAAAGTGGCCGAAATCATCGGTGAATCTGGTTTGCTTATTCCCATCAGTGCTAAACAAAAAGCCCTTGAAGGGATTTCTGCGATTGCGCCGTTTTTGAATATTCAATCTGCTATCACTGAGCTAGATACCGGATTAGAAACCTTTGAGTGCGATCCCAATTTGGTGGTCAATATTCAGCCAAATCAAAGTGGCTTAACCTTTACTTGCGTCGTGATGCCATTCGGGGAAAACGGCCCAGCGTTTAAACCCGGTGTGGGGAATGCCAGTTTGACCACTGATATAGATGGCAAACGCATGGCCACCCAACGTGATTTGCAGCGAGAGGAAATATTACTCGATGAGCTAGACCAAGCGTGCCCAGTGTTTTTAGACATGGCGGATAACGTTCTACTGTTAGATGACTTGCAAGCGGCGCTGAGCGCCCTTGAGCAGCTAGAGATTGCCCACAAGCGAGACACATTCGATTTAGTACTGCGCTGGCCAAAAGGCAAAAAAGTGACTCTGTCGAAAACCCTAGACAGCGAGCACCTGCAACTGGCGGTCAGTCAAAAGAATGAATGGTTTGATATTACCGGTGACTTACAAATAGACAATGAGCAGGTCATTGAATTAAGAAAGCTACTCGAGCTGGTGCAAACCAGTCATGGGCGATTTATTGAGCTTGGCGAGGAGCAAATACTCGCCTTGTCTGACGATTTACGCCATAAACTTGAGTTAATTAATCAAGTTACTGATGACGGAAAATTCCACCCCTTAGCCAGTTTGCAAATGGAAGAAGCCACCACAGGCATGCGTATGAAAACCATTCATGCGTGGGAGCAGCAGACTGAAAAAATGCATCAAGCGAACGAGATTACGCCGCAAATTCCTTCGACCTTTCAAGCACAATTGCGTGACTATCAGCAAGTTGGCTTTGATTGGGCTTCACGCCTTGCACATTGGGGCGCAGGTGCGTGCCTAGCCGATGACATGGGGTTAGGTAAAACTTTGCAAGCCTTGGCTATTTTATTGTCCCGAGCCAGCGCTGGGCCAAGCTTGGTGATCGCCCCTACATCTGTGTGCTTTAACTGGCAACAAGAGGCACTTAAATTTGCGCCGACCTTGAATATAAAGTTATTCGCCGACTCGACTAACACACTACAGCGCGAAGTGCTGTTGAACGATTTAGGCCCGTTTGACTGCGTGATCATAAGCTATGGATTACTGCAAAGAGAAAGCGAAATACTCAAAGGCGTGCATTGGCACAGTATAGTGGCGGATGAAGCCCAAGCCCTTAAAAACCCGCTGGCCAAGCGTACAAAAGCCGCTTACGCACTGAAAAGCGACTTCAAAATGATCACAACAGGCACGCCCATTGAAAACAACTTAACTGAGCTGTGGAGTTTGTTTCGTTTTATTAACCCGGGTTTACTTGGCAACATTAAACGCTTTGGCCAGCGCTTTTCAGTGCCTATCGAAAATGCTAAGGAAGACCCCTTGGCTGCGCGCAAGGCCAGCCAAGCTCTTAAAACGCTTATACAGCCGTTTATATTACGGCGCATGAAAAACCAAGTGTTAACGGAGTTGCCATCTCGTACAGAGATCAATATCCGCGTAGAAATGAGCTCTCAAGAGCGCGATTTTTATGAAGCGCTTAGGCTCAATGCTATCGACAATATTAGCCAAAGCGGCCAACAAGCCAACGCAGGTGAACAGCGCATTAGAATGCTCGCAGAGCTCGTGAAATTGCGCCAAGCCTGCTGTAACTCGAAATTGGTCATGGCAGAAACCACAATACCCAGTGCCAAACTAGCAGCACTTGACGAGTTATTAGAAGAGCTGAGGCTGAACAATCATAAAGCGCTTATTTTTAGTCAGTTTGTTGGGCATTTACAATTGATCAAGCAGCACGTCGAAGCCAAAGGATTTAGTTACCAATACTTAGATGGCTCGACGCCGCAAAAGCAGCGACAAGCAAGCGTTAATGCCTTTCAGGGGGGGGAAGGGGACATATTCTTGATTAGTTTAAAAGCGGGTGGCTCAGGCTTGAACTTAACCGCTGCGGATTACGTCATCCACATGGATCCATGGTGGAACCCAGCGGTAGAAGAACAAGCATCAGATCGCGCCCACCGCATAGGGCAATTGCGGCCAGTCACTGTCTACCGCTTAATTACCCAGAACACCATAGAGGAGAGAATTGTCGCCCTGCATCAGCACAAACGCGACTTAGCCGATAAGTTACTAGAAGGGAATGAAGCTGCGACTAAGCTGTCGGTGGATGACATGCTAAATCTGCTCAAAGAAACCTTTTAGTTAAAGTAGAAAAGCGTTGAATAGCCTTTAACGTCTGGTGTGTGGTTCAGTGGCTGTGTTATGAGGATTGCAAAGTGAGTGAGGATGCATAGCGATGGGTAAATACAGACGCGTGAACAAAGATGCACGGTCGGAGCAGCGATATGTACGTAGGTTGAACGCTAAGCGTAACCTAATAGCGAGGGTTAGCGCTTAACGTATAAACTGTTGGCTTTCACACTAGGGCGTTGCGGGCGTATCTTCGAGTAATTTTACAATATTGGTGTTACCGCTTTCTTTTGCCAATTCAACAAAATGGTTTTTCTCTAATTCATCGAACACTTCATTAGTGAGGAGTGCTTTTAGTCGCACTTCATCGCCATTATAGATGGCTGTTTTTATAGCTTGAGTCGCTAATGCAGGTCGTTGTTGTAAGTTACTTTGATCATTGTAATCAGTCATAAAGGATCCTCAGTACGGGGGATTTACTAGCTATGTATACAGTTTGTACAGAAAACTCGTATAAATAGCTCGTGTAAAAAACTTTCACATAACAAATGTTTGGGTGCGGTGCGTATTATTCAACCCATATAACGCCGCCTGGATATTAAAAATAGGTGACCAACCGACAACAAACCCCATAATGGTGTATGCAGTAGCTGACGCGAGTATGGCAAAGTACAAAGCACGGGTTTCCATTGAAAACCCAGAATAAAGTACCTTAACTGCGAATAAAGCAGACCCCAGTGGGCTTTTGAATATTGCTGAAAGCCCGGCAGCCGTGGCAACCACTGTCAATAAACGACGCTCAGCATTTGCTAATCTAAACCGATCCGCAAGAATGGCGGCGATCCCCGCACAAATCTGCGCGGTGGGGCCTTCACGTCCTGCCGAGCCTCCTGAGCCAATAGTAATTGCACTTGCTAATGCTTTTACCCAGGGCACTCTGCTGCGTATGGCACCATCGTGTTGATGGAAGGCGTCAATATAGGCATCGGTGCCATGTCCTTCTGCTTCAGGTGCGAGTCGATAAACGATAACGCCGGATATTAGCCCACCCAAAGTGGTCACTACAGGTACCCAATACAAGGGCATTGAAAACGGAAAGGTCAGGGGTTGAGTTTCGTCAAAGTGTCCAATACCGACGATAAAAAGTTCGCTGCACAACTGCAGTAACCAAATAAACATTAGTGCGCCAATGGCGCCAACAACACCAAGACAAAAGCTCCATATTCCCATATAAATTTCACGTCTGGTGCGCCAACTGTATTTTTCAAACATGGCCGAATTCTCGAGCATTCATAAGCTGATGTGGCAGTAGCCATGTTTGACCACTGCGCACTCTTTCTTTCGTGCTTTCTACTTTGTCATTTAGTCCACTTTCATGCTGATTTAGCGGTTTGTGTTAAACGTTTTTCAACCTCTAACACGCGCCTTGTGGTGGCTAATACCGTATCTGGGTTTAGGCTCATGGCATCAATACCCAGTTCTACTAAGTATTCCGCTATTTCGGGATAGTCCGATGGTGCTTGCCCACAAATACCTGAATGGCGGCCGTTGCGTCTTGCGCCCTCTATTGATAGGCGCAGCATTTCTTTTACTCCGGGATCGCGCTCGTCGAAATCGAAGGCGACAATCTGCGAATCTCGATCCACACCTAGCGTTAATTGGGTTAAATCGTTCGATCCAATTGAGAATCCATCGAACAGTTGAGCAAAAGCATCGATTTGAATGACATTATTGGGTATTTCGCACATTACATACACTTGTAAGCCATTCTCACCGCGCGTCAGGCCATTTTCAGCCATCGCTTTTAGTACCTTTTCGCCTTCTTGCACACGACGACAAAAGGGGATCATCAGCTTGACGTTGGTCATGCCCATTTCATCTCGTACTCGCTTCATGGCCTGGCACTCTAACGCAAAACCATCGGCGTAAGCAGAGTGTGTATAACGAGACGCGCCGCGAAAACCAATCATTGGGTTGTCTTCTTCAGGCTCGAAATACGTACCCCCTAATAACGTTGCGTATTCGTTGCTTTTGAAATCACTCATGCGAACAACGCAGGATTTCGGATACACCGCTGCTGCGATTGAGGCAACACCCTCAGACAAGGCTTTTACAAAGAAATCTTGGGGGCTTTCATAAGCTGTGCACAATTCATTTATTTTCTGGCGGGTGTCGTCATCGGTTTTGTCGGGATGTTGCAGCGCCATAGGATGCACTTTGATGTACTCGTTAATGATAAACTCCATGCGCGCTAACCCTATGCCGTCTACTGGTAGAGAGGCCAAACTAAATGCTCGGTCAGGGTTACCCAAATTCATCATAATTTCAGTGTTAGGGTGCGCCAATTGGCTAAGATCTGTTTTTTCGATGTCGAAATTCAAAATACCTTCGTAGATATTGCCAAATTCTCCTTCGGCGCAGCTAACCGTTACAGGGCGCTCATTGGTGAGAAGTTCAGTGGCGTTATTGGTGCCGACAATGGCGGGAATGCCCAACTCGCGCGCTACAATGGCGGCGTGACAGGTGCGACCGCCTCGGTTTGTTACGATCGCGGATGCTATTTTCATCACCGGCTCCCAATCAGGGGTGGTGGTATCAGCGACTAATACTTCACCGGGCTGAAAGTCACTTAGTAAGGCTACGTTATTGATAACACGAACCTTACCGGCGCCGATTCGTGTGCCTACGGCTTGTCCGCGTGCAATCACATTCGCGGTTTCTTTAAGATGATAAATCTCTAGCACTGCACCGTTTTTCTGGGATGAAACGGTCTCGGGACGCGCCTGAACGATATAGAGCTCACCGTCGATGCCGTCCTTGGCCCACTCCATATCCATCGGTTTGTAATGACCCGCATCACCTGAGTAATGGTTTTCAATCTTAATCGCGTAGTCAGCTAATACCATGACGTCTGCGTCTGAAATACAGTAGTGTTTTCTTTCGTCGTCGCTGGTTTCAATATTGTTGGTATACTCTACCGCGATATTGTCAGTATTGAGACTGTCGGTGAAGATCATCTTTAATTCTTTTTTACCCAAGCGGCGCTTCAGTACAGTGCGATGCCCGAGATTAAAAGTGGGCTTGTGTACATAGAAACTATCGGGTTCAATTGTGCCTTGCACAATGTTCTCGCCTAAGCCAAGGGCACCGTTAATAAAAACCACATCTTTGAAAGATGTTTCAGTGTCTAATGAAAACATCACGCCGCTGGCACCAATATCACTGCGTACCATTTTCATCACGACCACAGATAAAAACACGGTGTACACATCAAAATTATTATCGTGTTAGTAGTGGATAGAGCGGTCAGTGAAGTTTGATGCTAAGCAACGTTGATACGCATCCAGTAATGCTTCGTCACTGCTTATGTTCAGGTAACTGTCGTTTTGACCAGCGAAGGAGGCTTCAGGAGAGTCTTCAGCGGTCGCCGATGAGCGCACGGCCAGTGAAATGTCGTTACCGTATTCTTGTTTGAGTTCATTGTATCCGCTTAAAATGGCTGCTTTGAGATCATCTGGCAGCACGCAGTTCATCACTATCTCACGGGCTTTCTTTCCGCCAGCTTGTAAGTCTTTGATATTATCTGGATTAAGCCCATCGAGCGCGGCGTGTAGTTTGGGCCATGCGTTATTAGATTCAAGCACATAATTATAAGCCTCAGCGGTAACGGCGAACCCGTTCGGCACGCGCACACCTTCTGCTGTCAGGTTTTGGTACATTTCCCCAAGAGAGGCGTTTTTGCCCCCAACAAGAGCCACATCAGCAATACCGAGCTCTTTAAACCAGCGAACATAACTTGTTGAATCTGTCATAAAATTTACCTTTTGCTGAAGAGTAGAATGTCGCAGCAAGTCGAGTCGAACTGCGTTAGCTGAGCCAATGCATTTCATGAAACTTTACGAAATAATGTACTGCCGACTCATTTTACGTTTCGCAACTCAATTTACTGCGTGATTAGATCTGTTCCACACCCGATCAATACCGATAGCCGTGTCTGGGTTGATGTGTGTGGGGATCAAAGTGTTAATTGACTCGGGCGAGCGACGTCCATTTTGTAAATGCAATATTTCATGTTTTTCAGAGGCACGAATTAAGTCAACAAAATGTCAGTGAAGGCACCTTAAATCACCGTTATTTTACGCCTTACTTAAGGGTATTTTTATGCGTAATTCCACCTACAAACTAGTGGCTTATACCTAGAGCAACATGTAACCCGTGGCTGAATGTCCTCAGTTTGAAGTCCACATTTACAGCCCACACGCCACTGTATTAGCTGGGAATGAATAGCCCATGAAAATAGCTTTTTTGGGGATAATTGAGCACAAACGCCTTTTTCGAAATGGCGTTGCAACAGTGCGTGTTGCAATAAAGCACCTGTTGCAGATGGCGCCTGCTGCAGAAGAGAGCGCTGAACAACAGGCTGCAAGGAAAATTGTCGAATATAGGTATAAACCCTGATTATTTTTAAGGGAATTGCGCGGCATAATCAATGATAAGTACATTGATGAAAGGCAGCGAAAATGTCGTTATTAACGTTGATCCGCCACGGACAATCCATTTGGAATCAGCAAAATCGGTTCACCGGATGGGTTGATGTTTCGCTTAGTCAGTCAGGGGTTAAAGAAGCGCAGCGCGCAGCACAAATGTTAGCCCAGCAGCGCTTTGATTTAGCATTTACTTCTGAGCTATTGCGGGCACAAGACACCTTATACGAGATACTTCGGCATAACCATCAATGTCACCAGTACGTGCGTATTCATGATACTGGCAGTCAGTGGTATGAGCATTTTGAAATGTCGCCCGCTGAAGAACTTGAATTGAAAATTTATGTTTCACAGCAATTGAATCAGCGTTATTACGGCGACTTACAAGGGCTGAATAAAGACAAGGCGCGGCAGTTGTTCGGTGATGATCAGGTTCATACTTGGCGCCGAAGTTATGATGTAGCACCGCCCAACGGCGAAAGCCTCGCGATGACCGCCACTCGCGCGATCGCTTACTTTCAATCGCATATTGTTCCGGCCCTACAACAAGGCAAAAATGTGTTGGTTTGCGCTCATGGTAATTCGCTGCGCGCGATCATTATGCACATTGAAAAAATGACCGCCTCGCAGATTGCTGCATATGAGTTAAAAACCGGCAGCCCTCATATTTATCAGTGCAGTACAGCAATGGAAATACTCAGTAAGCAAGTGCTTGAGTAATACCAGTAGAGATTTATTCAACGATTTGGACGACGATTTATGACGAAAAATATCAAGCATATTGGCTTATTTACTCCAGGCGGCGATGCCCCTGGTATGAATGCCGCTTTGTATGCGGTGGTAAAAGCGGCTAGTGCCAAGGGCATTAAAGTCAGCGGGATACGCAAAGGTTTTGAAGGACTGATTGACAACGATTTCGTGGAGCTGAAGACCAAGCAGTTACAAAAAACGATGCATCTGGGGGGGACCGTGCTTAAAACGGCGCGAAGCGAGCGCTTTAGAACGGTTGAAGGGCGAGAAGTGGCGCTACAGAATATCCACGATAATCATATAGACGGGCTCATCGCTATTGGCGGAGATGGTACTTTCCGTGGTATTTCGCTGTTGTCAGAGATAAGTGATATTCCATGTATTGGTATCCCAGGCACCATAGATAATGACACAGTGGGAACTGATTTTACCTTGGGGTTTGATTCTGCGGTTAATACGGCGATGAACTGTATTGATAATATACGGGATACCGCAGAGTCTCATAACAGAATGTTTGTGATAGAAGTCATGGGCAGAGATTCCGGCTATATAGGGGTGTATTCAGGCTTAACATCGGGGGCTGACTCAATCTTAATTCCTGAAAGCCCGCAGGATATGACGTACCTGCTAGATAAAATTCACGGTTACGAAAGTGAAGATGCGTTTATTGTGGTGTTGTCAGAAGGCAATGAATTGAGCATCGACCGTGTGTCACAACAGATACGCCAAGTGAATGACGCAATAGACTTACGTGTGTGCAAACTGGGCCACATTCAAAGAGGAGGTAATCCTACTGCGGCAGACAGAATGTTGGGCATTAGGCTAGGGGTGGCGGCAGTGAATGCCCTTATTCAAGGGGAAAGCAACAAGATGGCGGGCATTTGCAATAATCAGCCTGTACTAACGCCGTTTTCTGAAATAGCCAAGCAACACGCTATCGATGCTGAGCAACAAAGCCTAGTGGATTTGTTTTGCCGCTAAAATCTGCGGTCTATCATCGGTATTAAATAGCGACGTGCCATTAGCGACCCGGACAACCGAGTCTCGGTCAATCGAGACCCGGACAATCGAGACCCGGACATTGTTCATACCTTGTGGTGTTAAAAAGTGACCGTATTTATTGCTCAAGAAGGCCCCATTTAAACCTTTAGAGAGGTGCTCCTTAGCTATTTAGTTGCGTCGCTTGAATCGCTGTTAGCGCTATCGTATATACGATATCGTCAACCAGCGCCCCGCGACTCAAGTCGTTCACTGGCTTACCCATACCTTGCAGCATAGGGCCAATACTGACTAAATTAGCGCTGCGTTGAACGGCCTTGTAGGTTGTATTGCCCGTATTGAGATCTGGGAATACGAATACGGTGGCTTGGCCGGCTACTTTTGAATTCGGTGCTTTTTTACTGGCAACACTTTCCATCACAGCGGCATCGTATTGCAGTGGGCCGTCAATCAATAAGTCAGGTCTTTTTTGTTGCGCCAGTTCAGTGGCTTTTTTAACCTTGTCTACATCAACCCCAGTTCCTGAGGTGCCGGTGCTGTAACTGATCATGGCGACTTTGGGCTCAATACCAAATGCCGCAGCTGAATCGGCAGATTGTATCGCGATGTCTGCTAATTGTTCGGCACTAGGGTCTGGGTTAATCGCGCAGTCACCATACACCAGTACTTGTTCCGGCAGCAGCATAAAGAAGATGGAGGACACCAAAGACGCCCCGGGTGCCGTCTTAATTAACTGCAGAGCAGGGCGTATGGTATTGGCTGTGGTATGCACCGCGCCAGACACTAAGCCATCAACATCACCTTGCTTTAACATCATGGTGCCAAGTACGACGTTATCGAGCAGTTGCTCTTGTGCTACCACGTCGGTTAGCCCTTTATGCTTGCGCAGCTCAACCAAGGGTGCAATGTAATGTGCCTGTATATCTTGCGGTTGTTGTATGGTGACTGAATCAGGCAGTACCACGCCTTGCTGCTCTGCCACTCTTAATATTTCTACTTTGTCCCCCAACAGTACGCAATTAGCAATACCGCGCTCGGCGCAAATTGCCGCCGCTTTTATGGTGCGAGGCTCGTCACCTTCAGGGAGCACAATGGTCTTGTTAGCGGCTTTGGCTAACTGGGTTAGTTTAAAGCGAAATGCAGGAGGCGATAAGCGTAAGGCTTTTGATGCGCCAGCGCTTAACGAGTTTATCCATTTGGGATCAATACAGCTGGCGGCGTGATCCATCACGCGGTTAATGCGTTGTTCATCGTCAACCGGCACTTCTAAGTTATAGAAGTGTAAATTCAGTGATGTTTGCCATGTGTTGTCATCGACCAACATCACAGGTAAGCCTGTTTCCATGGCTTGGGAGCACAATGCCATCACTCTTGGGTCGGGTTCATACCCACCGGTAAGCAAAATAGCCCCGATTTTTGTGCCGTTTTGTGCCGCTAAGCATGCCATTACAAACATGTCGTTTCTATCCCCTGAAATAACAAGCAATGCGCCGGGTTTTAATACCCACACCATATTGTGGATTTCCCGGGCACACAGGTTTACGCTGCGTAATCTGCGGTGTTTATAATCGCCTTCATTGAGTAACTTGGCATTCAGGTGTTTTCTTAAGTCATCCACTCGGGGCGCGATTAATTCGAAACTCCAACTGATGCACCCAAGAAGGGCAAATGATTTATTAAAAATTGGCAAACTTTCAAGTCGCTGTATAATTTCAGCGGTTTCACTCTGGTCATGATTTTCGAGTAATTCGTTGCTTAAATGCCCACGGTCATCCAAAGGCGCATTGATTTTATTAAAGATACAGCCGAGCACTTTTTTGCTTCTGTGGCCGCCGTAATTATCTGCCACTATTTCTAACTTATCGTTAAGCTGGGTCATGCTGAGGTTGCCAGGCGAGCTCACTAACACAATTTTAGCATCCAGAGCGTTACAGATTTCCCGGTTCAGGCGCACCGCGTAAGGGTGACTTGGGGTCGACACTAACCCTTCGATGATACCAATGTCTTCGTCAGTATAGTGTGTTTCATATAGGGCGATGATTTCTTCTAGCAGGACGTCCATCTTGTCTTTACTTATCATGTCCTCAACATACGCTGATGTGAAAGGAGTGGCGGGTTTTGATGGGCCTAGCTGGGTGATAATCGTTGTCGATTTCTCTGGTTCATCGTCACCGTGACGAGGTTGTCCCATAGGCTTGAAAAAATTCACTTTTAAACCTTGCTGCTGCATGGCTCTGACCATACCCAATGAAACACTGGTGAGTCCGGCGCTACTACCAACAGGTATTAACATTATTCTACGTGCCATGGTATCTCCTTAGGCTTTAAAGGCGCAGTGAATGGTGTCTTTGGCGATAACCCACTCTTCGTTAGTGGCGATAGCAAAAACAGACTTAGACGTTGCATCGCTAATGCGTCCTGAGCGACCAAAGCGAGTTTCAGCGTTTAACGTTTCATCTAAGCTAAAGCCCATGTGGGCAAGCTGCGCTATGGTTTGCTGGCGAATATAACTGGAGTTTTCACCGATGCCGCCAGTAAACACTAGGGCATCTAAGGGGCCAACAAGCGCTATGTATGAGCCGATATATTTTACTAAGCGATGCACAAACATATCGAGGGCAAGTTTGGCGTTTTCGTTACCTAATGCTTGTTGCTCCTCTAACGTGCGACAGTCATTGCTTAACTGTGAAATGCCTTGAAGGCCTGACTGCTTATTCATAAGCGCACTGACCTGAGCGGCGCTGTAATCTAATGACTCAATTAGAAAGGTCGCCACACTGGGATCAATGTCACCGCATCGAGTACCCATCACTAGGCCCTCAAGTGGGGTGAAGCCCATGCTGGTATCTATCGCCTTACCTTGTTTTATCGCTGTGATGCTGCAGCCGTTACCAAGGTGCGCGGTGATCAGGTTACATTGGCCAATACCTTTATTCAGTAATCTAGCGGCCTCATGAGACACAAAGTGGTGGCTAGAACCATGAAAGCCGTATTTGCGAATACCGTGCTGCTCGTACAGGGCGTAGGGCAGGGCATAAAGATACGCGTGCTTGGGAAGTGTTTGAAAATAAGCAGTATCAAAAACCGCTACTTGAGGTAAATCTGGAAACGCATCTTGTGCACTTTCAATACCCGCCACATGGGCCAGATTATGCAACGGCGCCATTTTCGCTAAATCGCGAATCCCTTCTTTGACTAACGGATCAATTAAACACGATTGCTCAAAACGCTCCCCGCCATGTACCACCCGATGCCCAACCGCAATAATGCTTGATTGCAAGGCATCATGCTGCTTCAACACCCGGCCGATACTGGCCAGGGCCTCTTTGTGGTTGGCATTGTCACTAAGTTCGATAGCGGTTTCTTTCCCATCGAAGCTGTAGCGCAATTGGGCGTTGTGTGCCCCGAGGTTTTCAGCAATTCCTTGTAAAGGAGCAGCGCCTGTTTCGGCATCAATAATGGCAAATTTAATCGAAGAGCTGCCGCAATTAAGCACAAGTACGTGTTGATTCATAAACGTTTTTATCCTTCGTGGATGAATGCTAAGGGAACAATAGTAGCTTGCCTAATGTGTTTTGGGTATGACTAGTTAGGCTTAATGGTTCGGTCTTTGATAGGGAACAAGAGAGAACAAGCTGATTGCGCGATTAATAAGCAATGGGCGCGCTATTCAAACGTAAAAAAACCAACATACTCGCAATAATGCACAGTTTTCCCGTGCTATATCCACGCGCATTCAAGGTGCAAAAAGACTTAGATTGTGGTTCGTTTTTCGACATCGTCAGGCTTTCTTCGATAGGGCTTTGTACTCGTAAAATAGTTAGTGCACTACTAAATATGGCAGTTTTATGACTATCCCAAAATACCCGCTTAATAGAATTAATTTGCCTGAAACGCCCGTTTTTAAGCTCTTTTGAGGATTTTAATCAAAAAAATATGATTAATTTTAATCTTTTCGTTTGCTCTTTATTGACGCGGTGTTGCAGCGAATTAAGTTTAGCTCTACGCATTTATCTGGCCTGTTTACAGTTTGTCAACGTTGAATTATCAAACCTATTACCCTAAAATTTATTTTTATTGAACGTTCAATTAACAAAAAGCCTTTACACAATATGCCTAAAATTGGAATGCAACCTGTACGTCGTCAGCAACTAATCGACGCCACTATTGAGTCTGTGGCTGAGCTTGGTTTACGGGCTACCACCATTAATAGCATCAGTAAAAAGGCGGGTTTGTCCTCTGGCATTATTAGCCACTATTTTGGTGGCAAGCAGGGTCTTATCGAAGCGACCGTGCGTTATTTGTTATCTAACCTGAAACAAACGCTAATAGGTGGGTTAAAAGCTGATACCACCCCAGAGCAAAGGTTGATGTTAATTGTTGAAGCTAACTTCTCTCGGCTTCAGCAGCAAAGCAATGCAACCAAGACCTGGTTGAGTTTTTGGGCGCAGTCCATGCACGACATTGAATTGCATCGCTTGCAGAACGTAAACAGCAAAAGACTGTGCAGTAATTTAGCGTGTTCATTTAAACAGTTAATGAACACTGAAAACGCAAGATCTGCCGCTGAATTAAGTGCGGCAATGATAGACGGCTTGTGGTTAAGAGCGGTACTAAGCAAGTCTGACAAAGATGAATTTGAACACTGTGAGCGACTGGCAAAAGGCTACGTGCGCTCGCTTATCAAACAATATGGATCCTAACGTGACAACACCTGTTTACCAAAATTTTATACACGGCCAATTCCTCGCGAATCAATCTGGCGAGACGTTTGCTGTTAAAAACCCAGCTACCGACGAAGTAATTTATCACGTTGAAGTTGCGGATGATTCCATTCAACAGGCGGCGATCAGCAGTGCTAAAGAAGGCTTTGCACTTTGGTCAGCCATGACCGCCATTGAGCGTAGTCGAATATTATTGAAAGCCGTATCGTTATTACGTGAGCGTAATGACGCTCTGGCTAAAATTGAAGTGCTGGATACTGGCAAACCGTGGCAAGAGGCCGAGTGCGTAGACGTACAAACTGGCGCAGATGTTATCGAATACTTTGCTGGGTTGGCACCCGCGCAAGTAGGCCAGCAACAATCGATAGGTGATGATTTTTACTACACCCGCAAAGAGCCTCTTGGCATTTGTGCGGGTATTGGCGCATGGAACTACCCACTGCAAATAGCCTGTTGGAAGTCAGGCCCTGCGCTTGCTGCGGGTAACGCGCTTATTTTCAAACCGTCTGAAGAAACACCCTTAGGCGCAATTAAGCTAGCCGAGATTTTCTTCGAAGCGGGCGTACCCGCAGGTGTGTTCAATGTGGTGCAAGGCGCTGCAGAAGTTGGCCAATGGTTAACCCAAAGCCCAGACATCGAGAAGGTGTCGTTTACCGGTGAAGTAGGTACAGGCAAAAAAGTGGTTGCCAGTGCAGCTGGCTCACTAAAAGACGTGACCATGGAATTAGGCGGTAAATCCCCGTTACTCGTGTTTGAAGACGCCGATGTGTCACAAGCGGTAAGCGCAGCAATGATAGGCAACTTTTACACCCAAGGTGAGGTATGTACCAACTGCACCCGTGTTTATGTGCACAAATCAGTTTATCAGGCGTTTGTCGACGAGCTTAAAACCCGCACTGAACAGAATATTATTGCTGGTGATCCGCTTGATCCAAACGTTAATTTGGGTGCGTTGATTTCTAAAAATCACCAAGACTTAGTCATGGGGTATATCAATAAAGGCATTGAAGAGGGCGCGACCTTATTAACAGGTGGGTCAACGCTTAGCCCTGCGTCAGCACCAAATGGTTATTTTGTGGCACCGACGGTATTTACTGATTGCAATGATGATATGACCATAGTCAAAGAAGAAATCTTTGGCCCTGTGATGAGTGTGTTGGTGTTTGATGACGAAGCCGATGTGATTCGCCGGGCGAATGATACGCACCTAGGCTTGGCCGCTGCTGTGTTCACTCAAAATATTAAACGCGCGCACCGCGTTATTCATAAACTACAAGCCGGTATTTGCTGGATCAACAGTTACGGCAATTCACCTGCAGAAATGCCAGTAGGTGGCTATAAGCAGTCTGGTATCGGTCGCGAAAACGGCATCGAAACGCTTGATCATTACACCCAAACTAAATCCATTTACGTGGGCATGACCGACATAGAGAGCCCGTTTTAATGGCTGAGCAAACTTACGACTACATCATAGTGGGCGCAGGCTCTGCAGGGTGTGTGCTGGCAAATCGATTATCTGAAGATGCCAACAATCAAGTGTTGTTATTGGAAACCGGCGGCAGCGATAAAAATATCTTTATCAAGATGCCCACCGCGCTGTCTATTCCCATGAACACTGAAAAACTTGCTTGGCAGTTTCACACCGAAGCCGAACCTTATTTAGATAACCGAAAAATGCATTGCCCTCGGGGCAAGGTGTTAGGTGGTTCATCGTCTATTAATGGCATGGTGTACGTGCGCGGCCACGCCAAAGACTTTGACGAGTGGCAAGAGCACGGCGCACAGGGGTGGGATTACCAGTCTTGTTTACCTTACTTTCAAAAAGCGGAAACGTTTTATTTAGGTAAAGATGCATACCGTGGTGATAAAGGCCCTCTTGGCGTAAATAACGGCAATGAAATGGCGAATCCTCTTTATACCGCCTTTATCGAGGCAGGTAAGCAAGCGGGTTACGCGGCTACCGATGATTACAATGCAGCCCAGCAAGAGGGTTTCGGACCCATGCACATGACCGTAAAAGATGGTGTGCGTAGCTCTGCAAGCCGCGAATACCTTGACCCGGTCAAGTCACGTAAAAACTTAACCATAGTCACAGGCGCACTTGCTGAAAAAGTGCTACTTGACGGCAACAAAGCGGTCGGAGTTGAGTACAGCATAAACGGCAACAAAACGTCGGCTAAAGCATCAAACGAAGTGGTGTTAAGTGCAGGCTCCATTGGCTCACCACACCTATTACAACTTTCCGGTATCGGTGATAGCGACACACTCACCGCCGCGGGTGTTGAGGTGAAACATCATTTACCGGGGGTAGGGCAAAACCTGCAAGATCACTTGGAGTTTTACTTTCAATATAAGTGTAAGCAGCCCATCACGTTAAACGGCAAACTTGGCCTTATTTCAAAAGGTTTGATTGGCGCTCGCTGGCTATTTACCCGTAAAGGTTTAGGCGCGACCAATCATTTTGAGTCTTGTGCGTTTATTCGTTCAAAACCCGGCGTTGAGTGGCCAGATATTCAATACCACTTTTTACCAGCAGCCATGCGTTACGACGGGCGAAGCGCGTTTGCTGGGCACGGTTTTCAGGTACACGTGGGCCATAACAAACCGAAAAGTCGTGGAGCGGTCACGATCAAATCAGCTGACCCGACACAAGCGCCAAAAATTCAATTCAATTATTTGCAGCATCAAGATGATATCGAAGGCTTTCGTGCCTGCGTGCGCTTAACCCGTGAAATCATCGAGCAAAGCGCGTTTGATGATTACCGTGACGATGAAATTCAGCCGGGCAAACACATTCAAACAGACGAAGAAATTGATGCCTTTGTACGCCAAGCAACTGAGAGCGCATACCATCCGTCGTGTTCATGTCGTATGGGTGAAGACGCCATGGCCGTGGTGAACTCCAGCACTCAAGTGCATGGTATTCAGGGGCTTAGGGTGGTTGATTCGTCCATTTTTCCCACTGTGCCTAATGGCAACTTGAACGCACCCACCATTATGGTAGCCGAAAAAGCCGCAGACATGATTTTGGGTAGGCCTGCACTGAGCCAAGCACCGGTAGATGTTGCGATTTCAAGCAATTGGCAAACTGTGCAGCGAAACGTAACTATTTAATCTGGCCACCTGAAGCCCAGCAAAAGTAGAATTTTTGCTGGGTAATGCGAGTCAAAAGTAACAGGAAGAAAGATGAAGTTTTATCGCTTATTTTGGGGAGGCACAAATGACCTTATGGCTTAATGCTGGGATCATTTTCACCCTATTGGCCATTGTGGTTATTTTGCTCAAGTGGGGAAATGTCGTTTGTGTCGGTGTTACACCGGTCAGACTTTTCACCTTTATTGCTATTCTATTTACCTCAGGCCTAGACGTTGGCTTGATCATGTTCCCGCTGACTGAGTTTGGCGGTTATGCAAACCTCAAGGCCAACCCCGAATACGCCTTTACCAACCCAATGGCGATTGAGTTTGGTTATTGGGGCTTTCTGATTTGGGGATTTTACTTCGTTACCTGTTTTTACTTCTGCGTTGTTGAGCCCAAAGTTAAGTTTTTTGAAATCCCCGTGGTCAAACTGATTAACAATGTGGTGATCATTGGCACCTGTGCATTCACCGCGTTTTTGTTGTTATCTAATTTGCCTTGGTACTTACCGGCGATTGGTGATGGCGAATCGATTATCCCTACCTTCTATTTCATTGTTTTTGCCGCTATTTGTTTTGCTGTGTACTCCAGTACTGACATCAAATATGTGCGTTTACTGAGTATTTCCACCACTTGGTTATTTATTGCCTTAATTGCTCTTATGTGGGCCGGCGCATTTTTAGGCAGCGACAGCCAAATAGCTGCGTTTACTCATAACCTGGAAATGATCGGTAGTTACTTCGGTAACCTAGAAGATTTTGTATTGCCCCTGAACAAATACCACGAATTTTACTTATTTTGGTGGTTCGCATGGAGCATCATGATCGGACAGTTTACCTCGCGTTTTGTAGGTGGATTAAAAACCTATCAAGTGCTGGGGGCTATGTTGATATTCCCGTCCATTCCCATCGCGGTGTGGTTTAGCGTTATCTACCAATATCACGAAGCAGGCATTCCCACTGCAGGTCTGAAGAATTTTGCCATGGCTTTTGTGGGCGTTGTATTCGTGATCAATTCACTTGATTCGCTGATCCGTTTGTACACCGATAACTTAAACCTCACCGTTAAGCGCTTGGGAAAATTTGGCTACATCGCACTAAATGTAGTCACGCTATCGTTGTTGACCTTGCTGTTTAAATTAGAGTTTTTACAAATTCAATGGGTTGGGGCGCTCGTGATTGGTTTGTTCTTTAGCTGTGCGATTTTCATCGCTTATAGCAAGCCCAAAACAGTTAAGAATATCGATAGCTCACCAAAAGATAACGAGATTGATTTTAGCAAAATAGATTCAGCAGATTAGAAGTTTGAAACATTAGAAGTCACGAATTACTAACTAAGGAATTTACCATTAATACACACAATAAAAACATCACACACAAAACAGGACTTTTTATGAATACTTATGTGCCAAAGAAGCAAAGCCTTATCGCTTTGTCTGTGCTTTCAGCCATGTCGATGACGTCGTTGACAGCCTTTGCTCAAGAAGCAGACACAGCAGCTAACGCTAAAAAACAACGAGAAGACGTTGAGTCTATCGTTGTAACGGGCCGCAATGTGTCTTACGCCAACAGTGCCGCTTCTGAAGAAATGAAAAAGCAGCAAACTCCTATGACAAGCGTATTGGCCTTAGTTGATAACTTGCCAGGCGTATTGGTGACTGAGGGGGACCCGTTTGGCTCTGATGAATGGTCTACCAGTATCTCAATTCGTGGTTTTCAGTTGAACCTAGAATCTCAGCAAATCGGTATGACGGTTGATGGCATATCAAATGGTAACTCTAATTATGGCGGTGGTACTAAAGCCAGCCGTTATATTGATACCGAAAATTTGCGTGGTGTAGAAGTATCCCAAGGTACTGCTGACATCAGCTCGCGTTCAAACGAGGCGCTGGGCGGTACAATGGATTTTACCACCATTCTACCGGCTCTAGATGAAACGCTAACGGTTAGCACAACCCTTGCTGAACACAACGCTAGAAAATTCTATGTACGTTACGATACCGGCGAAATAGCTCAAGACACATTTGCGTGGATGTCCCTATCAAGTCAGCAAAACGATGACTACATGGACGGTTCAATCACCAACAAACGCGATCACGCTGAAGGTAAAATTATCAGCACCATTGGTGAAGTGGATTTAACCGCTTATGTTAGTTACGACGATGCAGAAGAGTATACCTATCAACGCGTTTACGGTTTAGCTCAGTATGCACAAAACTCAGAATGGGATGGCCTGACTGAAGATTGGTCTGGCGTGCCATACCAAGACCAAGTGTTCCGTGAAGGTTGGGTGACAGAGCGTGAGAACTTCTTTACCTATCTAAAAGCAGACTTCGCCGTGGGTGAAGTTGATTTTAGTACCAACGTTTACTACCACGAAAACGAAGGTGCAGGGAAGTGGATCCCATATTACATTGCTGATGTAACGGATGACGGCGTAGGTAATCCAAATTCTGAGCTTGATTCGTCCACTACTGCCTATGGCGGCGCATCACAGGGTTTGATTTATTTTACTAATCGCGCTGGCGAAACGTTATCGCCAATCGCTGGCTGTGAAAGCTCAATCGGCTTCCCATATGGCGGTGGCGGTGCAGAAATTGACCCGGGTTGTTACGAGCAAGGCGCGATTCCAGTAAGCTCAAACCGTCACACCCATTATGATAAAAAGCGTATTGGGGTAAACGGTGACTTTACGTGGCATACCAGTATTTCTGATATGGACAACGTATTACGCGGTGGTTTCTGGTACGAAGATTACCAACGTGACGAGTATCGCGATTGGCATAAAACGATCGATGCAGCGACAAGCGCGCGTTACGACAACACCCCTTATTGGGTGCAATATGACCGTGAATTCCCAGTTGAAACCTTGATGTATTACATTGAAGACGAACTTGATGCTGGTTTTGCAAAATTCCGCTTAGGTGCAAAGCAGTTCAATGTTGACGTTTCCAAAGATGATCAGTTTGTACCAGAGAACGATTTAGATGTGTCATCTGACTCAGACGTACTTATTTCAGCCGGTTTTGTTGCGCCATTACCGTTAAATGGCCTAGAAGTATTCGGTGGTTATGCTGAGAACTTTGCAGCGGTAAAAGATGCAGTACTAGAGCGTGATGACGCTGATGTGAGCACAGTTGAGCCTGAAACGGCTGATAACATTGATTTTGGTTTACGTTATTCAACACCTGGCTTTAACGCCAGTTTGACCTATTACAACATCAAGTTTGAAAACCGTATCACCTTCATCAGTAACGAAGACGTTAATGGTATCGACTTCTTAGAATCTGCTGCTGGTGGCTTTCTGAATGACGGCGGTATTGAATCTGACGGTATCGAAGCATCAATCGATTATAAGATTAATGAGAACTTCGGTGTGTATATTTCATATACCAAGAATGAATCGACTTACACTGATGATGACCAAGATATCCGTGGTAAAACCGTTATCGGCAGCCCTGAAGATATGGCCGTTATCAGCTTCGATTATACTAAAAACGACTTTTACGCAGGTTTCAGCACCAAATACGTAGGTGAGCGTTTCTTAGACCAAGCCAACACTCAAGAAGTAGATTCTTATGTAGTAAGCGATTTGTATGTGGGTAAAACCGCTTATGATATTGGTGGCAGCATCGATAGCGTAGAGCTTAGCTTTACTGTAAACAACGTATTTGACGAAGAGTATCTTGGCTCAATTGCGCCAAATGCGGGTTGGATTGGTGCACCACGTATCGCATCATTTAACGTTAGATTCGTAATGTAAAATTACTGACCTTACGAGGCCACATTCAGACTCTCTGTTTGTGGCCTTTTTTGTACTTGTACTTGCGTTTGTCGGTGCGACTGCTTGCGGAAACGGTCATTTTGTTTTTACGCGCGCTGGAAAAACTGACATAAAACGCGTTTATATTTTTATTTCGCGCAGATGTGATAAACCTATTTAATCAGAACAGGCAGAGCGCTAAGCCTGCTACAGGTAGATAACCATGAAATTCTTTTCTCGCTCTTCTTTATTTGCCAGTCTCGGGATCCTATTGACAGGCCTTACAGTGTCATTTTCAAGCTATGCCACTGTCAGTATCATAAAAGGCAAAACCATTATTCCCCATGGCAACGCGACGTCCGACAGCGACATCACTATTAAAAATGACAAATTAGCGTTCTCATTAGCCATGGGCTCTGCGCCGCCTTGGGGTGTAGCGCGTGGTTGTATTGTTGATATTGCAAACGTTGAAGCCGATGGTGTGCTGAGCCTTGACCGTGTAGCTTTTGCAGATTTCATACCGAATGATTGGTCCAGCTGGCCCAACACTTATCAAACCCTCGATGTAATAAAAGACAGCTCTGATGAAGCCATCGTTAACATTACCCGAGATTTTGGGCAGGTTGAAATAAGCACTACATATAGCTTGGTCTCAGGCTCTGACATCATCTATGTACAAACCACTATGACCAATCAAGGTGACGCGATCCCAGATATGCGTTCAGGGTTTACCTTGTGGCCGGATGGGGGATACAAGTTTGCAGTGCCTGAACATAAATCAATTGATACAAAAGGACAGGCTGAGAACTTTATAACCGATCGTTTTGTAGGTTACGGCGCTGATTGGGCTGTGGCGCTGCACGCGCCATACATGACTGAAACAGCAAACCAATCACGAGATTTATACACCCAACATAATTTGCAAAAAGGTCAAACTGTGACGTTCACAGGTGATTACCAAGTACTGGCCAGTGGCAATTTAGCCCCTGTGGTGCGTGCTGAAATCGAGCGTAAAAATGTTAAAGCAGGTACGCTAAAGGGCGAAGTGCAAACCCAAAGCGGAAGCACGCTCACACAACCTGCCATTATAGTGACCAAAGACGATGTGCCTTATATGTGGGGGCTAGGTCAAAATGGCCAGTATCAATTTGATTTACCGGTAGGGCAATACCAAGTCTATGCCACAGGTAAAGGCTATTCTGCGAGCAAAATTCATGATATTGAAATAACTGAGAAGAAAACTCAAACATTGTCTTTTAGCGACCTTCTAGCGCCGGGCGAGGTTGATATTCAGGTAATAGATGCAAACACAAAAGCGCCTCTTGATGGAAAAATTAAGATTGAAAAAGGCAATCAACCACTGATTGAATTTTTAGGTGCGCGCACGTTTTTCACTGAACTTGATAATAAAGGCCAAGCGACATTTCCACTGGCGCCGGGTGACTATCAACTGAATATCTCTGCCGGTAGTGGTTTTAATGCAAAGCCTGTACTAATTGACACCACAGTCAAAGCTAATAAAACCACGGATATTGCTAGTGCTATCACCATTAGCACGTATCCTACACAGCATGGTTGGTATGCAGGGGACTTACACCATCATGCTAACGTACTCGAAGGCTCGACTTCCCCTGAGTATTTGGTGCGCTCGCAATTAGCTGCGGGATTAAACGTGTTGTTTGTGAGTGATCACGATTCGACCAAGAACAATGCTGAAATCCAAATGTTGGCAGATAAGCAAGGTGTGCCTTTTGTTCCGTCAATTGAGGTTTCACCGTCGTGGGGGCATTTTAATGCATTCCCGATTGATAGCGGGGCACAGTTATCGGTCGATCCAGGTGTGGATGATATTCATACCCTGATCAAAGATATGCGCCGCATGGGGGCGACGATAATTGCATCAAACCACCCATATATTCCCTATGGATATTTGAGCAGTTTAGATAAAAATACCGCCCCAGGTGGCTTTAACCCGAGCATTGACGTATTTGAGTTGAACGCCGTAGTAGATAACCAGCCCACTATTGAAAAAGCGCATCAGCTCTGGTCAAAGGGGCTACCTTACTACTATACCGCAGGGTCAGACACCCACGATGTATGGAATCAAACCAGCGGCTTAAATCGCATGTTTGTTTACACGGGGAGCAAACCCAGCGCCAAGGCTTTCGCACAAGCCATGAAGAATGGCCGCTCTTATGTGTCATTCGGCCCGATCATTTACCCGCAAAATATAATGTTTGGTGACACGGTTAAACTGGCTCAAGCACAACCGCAATCGTTCACTGTGGATTTGGTTGCCGTTAACGGTCTCAAATCAGTACAGCTAATTGGTGCAGCAACAAAGACCAAAGGCGAGGTTAAAAACCAGAATGCAAGCATAGACATTAGCGGCGGAGTTAACAGTAAGGTGTTAAGGCAACAGGCACTCAGTGGTGATAGTGCGTCGATTACCTTTAACCTGCCTAAGGTATCGGGCTGGGCCGCTTTAGTGGTCGAAGATATGCAAGGCCATAAAGCCTATTCGAACCCGATCTGGTTAAAAGAAGTAGAGAAAAGCCAGTTTTGAAGTTCGTGCTATCAAGCCCCCACTTTACCTCAGTGGGGGAGATAAGTAGCATTTAGCCTAGGGTTGTTCTTTCCTTTCGCCTATCGCTTTATCGTTCCCTTTGCAGATGGTGTCGTAACCGTCTCGGTAGTAGCGTAAATCTACGCAGGCTTCTTCGTAGCGCTTTTTAGCCGTGATGGCTTGTTGCGGGTATTGTTTGTTATTCATAGTTTTTCGCCATTCATTGCATTGTTGCTTTTGGCGTTTTACTTCGAGAATATCTTCACAGGGTTTCTGTTTATTGGCGCAGCCTGAAAGGCCGAGAACGAGTATTGTGCTGGCAACTAGTATTATTCTTTTCATGCTACCTCTACGTATTTCCCGAGATCACTTTTAAGTGATTCAAATTTTTGTTGGTGTGACTCAAGCATAACCATATTTTTCAAATGCCGATACATCTGTTTTAAGGCGTTGATTGCTCGAGTTTCAGGCTTCTTCATTTGCGCGATTAGCTTCAGGTTGCATTGCAAAATATTCAGGGCCACACCTGTATTAACCGGGGCAACTTTTTGAGCTTGAGTAAAAGCATTGTGGGCCTCTTGATATCGCCCGCAGTTGTAATGCTCTACGCCTTGTTTATTAAAATTTAGATAATTTCGTCTACGCTGGGCAGATTGCTCAACACTGCTCTTCAACGCATACAAGGTACCTTCATCTAGCTGTTTACCACTTTTTGCCAGTGTTTTACTCAACCGTTCAGCATCGTCATATTCGCCTAAATCCAGCATGACTTTTATAGAATCAGGAGCAAACGCGCTGGGGTATTTTTCAAAACGCACTGCAATTTGCTGCTGACATTCGCTCAAGGTACGTTTTGCTTCGAGTAATCGCCCATCTAAGTAGTTGATCCGCGCAGTGAGAATATTTTCGTAAATACTGTAATCAAAATCTTCTTCAATTCTGGCTAACGCATCGTCGTGACGGTAGCGGGCAATCGCCGTCATCATTTCGTGCTGGTATCTGCTACGCAGATGTTTATCATCGCAGTGTTCTGCGGCATCTAAAATACTTCGGAAATACGTGCAAAGATGAGAGATATCTCTGTGAATCGATTTTTTGGACAGCTCCCACACATCCAAACTCCGCAGCTTAACCATTTCATAATGCTGATTCTGCCGGGCGATTTTGCAGGCAGCCAGTTGTCGCTCCACTGAGTAAGGGGCAATCTCAATTGCCCGTTCGATGGCGATTAAAGCGCTAGCGTAGTCATGTTGCAACAAGTAGCACTGGGCCAAAATATCTTGAGCTTCAAAAAGCATGGGATTACGCAAGGAGACATCGTGCGCCAGAGCAATAGCGGCATCGTAATTGGTGAGGTACATATCTGTTTTTGCCAGCGCAATGCTCACCCAAGGCTGAGGTTTTTGCGCTAACAGCGGCGTCAACATATGTTTCGCCTGAGAATATTCCCCCGCTTTCCAGTAAAGCTCAGCCAATAGGCGGCAACATGTTTTAGCGTAGCGAGTGCCAGACATTATCAGCTTGCGGCAGGCCGCTATGGCATCGGGCGTGTTATTTTTCTGCATGGCCTCATAAACCGAGCGCAGCACAACACGCTTATGGTAGGCCTTTGACAGGCGCAGATTTAACTGGGCCTGAGAAAAGGGTTTAATTAAATAGTCGTCAGGTTGGTGCTCTACGCTGCTAAACACTACCGGACGGTCAGAGTCTGCGCTGACCACTGCAAAGACTGTTTCTGGTTTGACCAGATTTTTTTGTCTAGCCTCTTCTAAAAACTGATATCCATTCTTTTTACCCGCACCTAAATGCAGATCACAAATAATAAAATCGAATTTCTCTTTTTTACATGCAGCTAGCGCCGAATCGGCGTTTTGAACTGCCACGACAGACTGCGCCCCCATGTTATTAACCACACCGCGTAGCAGTGTGAGAAAGGGGCGTTGGTCGTCCACAATCAATACACGTTTGTCAGAATAATTCATGATCTATCTACCTTTAGTGTCCGTTACATAAGGTGCTTGGAAGTTGCCGCTCATTGATTTTTACCAAATTAAACCGAGAGGGTAAATATTTAACCTTTGCCTGAGTATATAAAATACAGGTAACTAGCCACTATTTGGTTATGTGATCTTATCCGTAAGTATAAGTTTGTAAGCAAACAACTGAATTTAGCGCCGCGTTCAATAGCGGCTAAAACCAGAAATGTGGTAGGCTAACTAAGTCATTAAAAACGCATTATGTTATTTAATAATCACGATAATCTCGTTGGAAAAATCCAATGATAAGAGAAGCTTAGGTGTTTGATTTTTGTATAGTGGGCGGCGGAATGGTCGGCGCAGCAACGGCATTGGGGTTAGCGCAAAAGGGATTTTCTGTGGCGTTGATTGAAACCAATATGCCAAAACCGTTTGAGGCGACTGACGAGCCTGATATGCGCGTGTCAGCCATCAGTGTCACCTCACAATCATTACTCTCGTCTTTAGGAGCGTGGCAACACATTGAAAACATGCGTACGTGCACTTATCGGCGTTTGTCTGTTTGGGAGGACTCATCAGCACGCACTGATTTTGATAGCTCTGATATTCAAGCAGAGCGTCTTGGCTACATAATTGAAAATCGTATTTTACAGCTCGGCCTGCATGCAGCGTTGTCCCAGTGCGAAAATGTGACTTGGTTTACTCAAAGTGAGATCACCAAGCTAGTCACCCATGGGATCCCCGAAGTGCATTTTGCTGACGAGAGTCAGTTGACTTGCCAATGGTTAATTGGGGCTGATGGTTTGCATTCTCGCGTGCGAGCGTCAGCGAATATTGGAACTCAAGGGTGGCAGTATCGCCAGCAAGCCTTTGCTATTCAAATTATCACCCATGCTGCCCAGCAAGACATAACCTGGCAACAGTTCATACCAACTGGACCTGTAGCTTTTTTGCCCATGTATGGGCAGTTTGCGTCATTGGTGTGGTACAACACCAGTGACAACATCAATCGTTTAAAAGCATTATCGAAAACTGCACTTAAGCAGGAAATTAAAAAAGCGTTTCCGGATGAGTTAGTGGATTTTGATGTGTTGAAAACAGCCCATTTTCCTCTGATGCGAATGCACGCGAATCAGTACGTTAAGCACCAAGTTGTGCTGGTGGGGGATGCAGCTCATGCGATTAATCCCTTGGCTGGTCAAGGCGTTAACCTTGGTTTCAAAGATGTGGCTGCGTTACTTAATTGCATCGACGGGGATGTACCCACAGCGGAAAATATCGCGGCGTATGAAGCCAATAGGCGCAATGATAATTTACTCATGATGAGTGCAATGGATGCAATATACAGCACATTTAAACAGCGCAACCCGTTAGTCAAGGCAGCGCGTAATATCGCTTTGAAACTGGCTAACAATGGCGGCGTAATTAAACAGCAAGTCATGAAATACGCCATGGGGTTACATTAAGCTGGCACATTGCTTTTCATCAGAAAAAAACTGAACACCATTTTAGGAGAATAATAATGATAAAACGTCTACTGATACCCTTCGCGCTGAGCGCGTTAGTGAGTGCTTGTTCTACTTCCCATGACCAAGATGCCAACGCTTTGCAAGCGCCGAATGCACAGCAAGCACAGGACATGGTTAATACTCATCGTAATCAAGGGCAGCTGCAAACCTTGGTGGAGCAGTACACTAAGCAATTTTTGCGTTATGAGCCGCTACTATCCACCGCAATAGGTGTTCCAGAATCCTTAGCGGGAGCCGGGTACAATAAACGTTTTACTGATTTCTCTGCTATGGGCATGCGCAAACTGCAAGATGACATGAATACGGCAGCTATGGCAGTGGCGAAAGTTGATAACAACGGTTTCTCACAAGATGAAAAACGACATCAACAAATAGTGACTGACATTTTACGCTATTACGCAGGTTTCTCTGAATTTCACGGCGGTTACATAGACACATGGGCCGGGCATTTACCCTATATCATTAACCAGCTTTCAGGGCCGTTAATCGATGTTCCTAAAGTGATGCAAGTGCAACAGCCTGTGTCGAATGTTGAAGAAGCACAAGATTATATCGCACGATTACAGCACTTTGATTTCCTTGTTGCCGGTGTGCTAGAAAAATACAAAACGGACAAATTAAACGGTGTGCAATTACCGACAAAGCTCTATCCAAAAACCCTAGCGTATTTTGAGAACTTTTTAGCCAGCCCGGTTCCTGAGCATGCCTTATTAACATCGTTTACCAAGAAACTTGAACAAACTTCCCTAAGCCAAGATGAACAAACCGCGCTGATTAAACAAGCACAAGAGGCATTAACCAATGTGGTTTATCCTGCTTATCAAACCGTGAAAGACACCTTATTGGCGACCCAAGCGCATGCACCACAAGGCGACGGTATTTGGGCGCAGCCTAACGGCGATGCGATGTATTTGCACGAGGTGCGGTATTTAGGCGATTCAAGCATCACACCGGACGATATTCACCAATTAGGGTTAGATGAAGTCGCGCGGATCAGCACTGAAATGGATACGATCCTGCGTGCCCAAGGCTACGATGAGGGCTCAGTGGGCGAGCGTATGGTTTTGCTGGCTGAGCAACCTGAATTTTTGTATCAAGACAGTGACGAGGGGCGTGCGCAGCTATTAACCGATCTTAACGGACAAATAGCCGAAATAATGGCTAAAACCGATATGTATTATGGCGCCTTGCCGACACAGAAGGTTGAGGTTAAACGTATTCCTAAAGTCACCGAAGCAGGTGAAGCCGGCGGCTATTATTCCCAGCCATCATTAGATGGTGAGCGTCCAGGGATTTTTTGGATTAACCTGCGGGACATGTCAGCTGTACCCAGCTTCTCTCTAAAAACCCTTACCTACCATGAAGCCGTACCTGGACATCATTTTCAGATTGCCCTTAACATGGCACAGCAAGATATAGGTCTACTTAGGCAAAACGCGCCTTTTAATGCCTATGTGGAAGGTTGGGCGCTTTATTCTGAGCTAGTCGCCAAAGAAATGGGCATGTATGAAGAAGATCCCTTTGGTGATTTAGGGCGCTTACAAGCTGAGTTATATCGTGCGGTGCGCTTAGTCGTGGATACCGGGTTGCACCGTAAAAAGTGGACACGTGAACAAGCAATTGAATACTTCCATGAAACCACAGGCACGGGGATGACGGATGTGATCGCAGAAGTCGAGCGCTATATGGCGCTACCGGGCCAAGCCCTTGGTTACAAACTTGGCATGCTGCAGTTTGTTGAGTTACGCCACATGGCTGAGCGAGAGCTGGGCAGTGAATTCGATTTGAAACGTTTTCATGACCTATTGCTTTTACCCGGTGCCCGCCCCATGTCAGTGGTAAGAAGTGATGTTAAACGCTGGATTGCCAGTAACGGTGCGGGTTAACCGGCTTGATATAAAGGCCAGTACGAATGAAAGTTAATAACGAGGAAGCTTGATAAGCCCATCGATCGCTTTTGACTGCATGAGGAGAAGCATGAATTGACAGTTTTAATTATTTTGGGCGTGTTGTTTATCGCCCTGTTAGTTGTTGTACCCTTGCTTGAGCGTTCAAGCTTTAGAATATCCAACGAGCAAATGTCAAAAATGAGCCGTTGGATATTGCCATTATTAGTTGTGATGGTCGTTATCCAACTCATAATGCACTTTACCTCTAACTGATTTACTTTATACCAATTACCGGATCACTAAACGGGAAAATTATGGCACCGAAAATACTCTTTTTAGCGGGCAGTGCCCGTAAAGATTCACTTAATAAAAAATTGGCTAAGGTCGCTTATGAATTGGCGTTAGAGCAGGGCGCGGATGCAACATTTATCGACTTAAGAGACTTTCGCATGCCGATTTATGACGGAGACGATGAAGCCACCGATGGGTTACCTGAAAATGCAATTAAACTGAAACAACTGTTTATTGAGCATTCAGGGGTGTTTATTGCGTCACCTGAATACAACAGCTCGTTTTCTGCATTGCTTAAAAACAGCATTGATTGGATCTCACGCCCCCATGTTGAGAAAGAACGGCCGTTATCAGCCTTCAGCGACAAGGTTGCCGCACTTGCGTCTACATCCCCAGGCGCGCTTGGAGGGCTGCGTGGTTTAGTACCGCTCCGCATGCTACTTGGCAATATTCAGGTGATGGTGATCCCTGAGCAATTGGCCATTGGTGGCGGAATGACAGCGTTCGATGATCAAGGAAAGCTCACAGATGAAAAGCAGCAACGTGCCTTAGGGTTAATCGTTGCTAGACTAATTTCCGAGACATCGAATTAGTTTTCTAAACACGCCAGAACAGTAAATGGGATAGTGAAAAGCCGCTGGATATTGCGTCTCAGCGGCTTTTAAATGGTAGTTTACTTTAGGCAAATAAGTCGCCTTGGAAGTGAGTAAGTTTACTCGCTCTTGTCCCAAATACCCTTTTCGCTCTCACCTTGAATTTCGCAATCCCCGGTACGATATTCCATGTTTTTACCATTTTTGTGTTTTTCAAAATAGTCTTTACTAATGGCGACTATGGTTGGGGTTAGCATCACGATAGCAATAATGTTAATCACCGTCATCAAGCCCAGTGCCATATCCGCAGCAGCCCAAACCTCTGGTAACGCGGCCATAGAGCCCCACAAAATCATCGCCAAATAACCTGTGGTGTAACACGCTCTGCCAAGTTTGTTATCAAGCTTAAACATATGCAGGTTACTTTCGCCGTAGGCGTAGTTGGCTACCACAGAGGTAAAAGCAAACAAGCTGATGGCGGCTGCAACAAACTCTGTTCCGCCACCGCCTAAATGGCTGCTCATGGCATTTTGGGTTAAGCGGATACCTTCCATCTGATCGCTTGATGAACCACCCGCAAGCAATATTACAAACGCGGTACAGGTACACAAAATCATGGTGTCGATAAACACCCCAAGCATTTGCACATAACCTTGGGAAACAGGATGATTCGGGTTAGGTGTGGCACTCGCGGCGGCATGAGGCACACTACCTGAGCCCGCTTCGTTCGAATAAAGCCCCCGCTGTACACCATTTTTAAAGGCAGCGCCTAATGCACCCGCACCAGCTTCTTGCAAGCCAAAGGCTGATTTGATGATGTCCATGAGCATCCCAGGAAGCATATCGATATTCATAATGGTCACGAATAAGGTTACCGCTACGTAGCCCACTGCCATAAAAGGAACAACCCACTCCGCAAATCGGGCAATTGCACGAAGCCCGCCCACTACGATAAGTGCCGCTAGAGCGATGATCACTAAGCCTGAGTGCAGGGTAGGGATATCATAAGCGAAATTCAGCGCATCAGTAATGGTGTTGGCTTGCACGGCGCTGAAGATAAAGCCGTAACCAAGAAACAAAAAGAGTGCAAAGGTGATTGCCAACCAGCGTTTGTTTAATCCTTGCTGAATATAATAAGCGGGCCCACCACGATACTCGCCGTTATCATCACGTACTTTATAGAGTTGGCCTAAAACACTTTCAGCAAAGCCAGTTGCCATACCAAGTAAAGCAATCACCCACATCCAAAAGACAGCGCCAGCTCCGCCTAGCGAAATCGCTACCGCGACACCGGCTAAGTTACCTGTGCCTACTCGCGCTGATAAACTGGTACACAGCGCTTGAAAAGAACTGATCCCCGCTTTATCACTTTTGTTACTGCCTTTCATGACACCGAACATGTGAGTGAAATGACGTAACTGAATAAAGTTTAGTTTGAAGGTAAACCAAACACCGGCAATGATAAGCAGATAAATCAATACCTGACCATCACCCCATAATATATTGTTGATAAAACTGACAAGTTCAGAAATCAAAAGACGTTCCGTAATTTTTAATTATATGATGATTGGAATAAAGTGTGCCGCGTAAAGCTGGGTGTGTCTAGGTTCAAACGGGAAAAGGGGAGTAAAAAGGGAAGGAAAAAGGGTGGAAAAGCGTAATTATAGAAAATTTAGCGCCATAACGAAAAAAGCCAGACTAATGTCTGGCTTTTTAAGCATATACTGGTGATATTCATCACTAAATATGGCTGGGATAGCTGGATTCGAACCAACGAATGACGGGATCAAAACCCGTTGCCTTACCACTTGGCGATATCCCAATAAAACAGATATCAACAATCTATTTATTGAAAATGGCTGGGATAGCTGGATTCGAACCAACGAATGACGGGATCAAAACCCGTTGCCTTACCACTTGGCGATATCCCAAACATGGTGCGGAAGGAGAGACTCGAACTCTCACGCCGTGAAGCACTGGAACCTAAATCCAGCGTGTCTACCAATTCCACCACTCCCGCACATTTTCTTTCCTGCTTCTCTATGCGAAATAGAGTAAAACAGGAAATGGTGGCTACAGCGGGATTCGAACCTGCGACCCCATCATTATGAGTGATGTGCTCTAACCAACTGAGCTATGTAGCCATTCCTTCTCTCCCTCTCAGAAGAGGCGCGTATTATGCTGATTAGGCTTTTAGTCGTCAACCGTTTTTTTAAGGCAAAATGTTTGTTTGCTCGCATAATAAACAGCTGGTGTGAATTTAATCTAATTGTGAGTAAAAAATTAACAAAATAAGCCCGTTTTTGTAATTCCTCAGGTTAAATAGATTTGTTTTACTAGAAGTTGAGCCGCTAAAACCAAACCATTTTTTGTATTAATCCGATCTTTTTGAGGAAACTGAACAAAATTTTCATCGGTCTCAATTGTCTCGGCTGATTGAAGGCACATACATCGCATTAAATACAAAGGTGATGTCAGAATTAATGGTTAACATACAAAGAACTTGTGGTGCTCTTTCAAGTTAACGAAATACAGAGTAATTCATTTTGAAACTTGCCCAGAGGGAATTTAACTGCGGGGCTTGTTGTGTTCACGGTATTTGAATGGCAGCAACAGGGCAGTACACAGACGGCTAATTCAAAATTCGCTGAACGAATGCTCAGATCGCAATTATTTATCTGAATTGGTATCAAACAACGCAGCAATGAGGATTGCAGCTGGAACGAATGTCAGCGAAGCTGCTATGGAAGTGTGTTACGTAAGTTCATCTCAGTTCAGTCGAGAATTCAAACGCATTTACGGTTAAACACCGAAACATTGGGGCTCCACAAGGAATTGCTAACGGTTTGACCTTTATCCGCTAGGCTGCAAGTAAGCTCCACAGGCTCATCAACACCTATGTTAGCTCAACTTCCTTAGCCTGTTGAGCGATATTAGCGGACGGCTTTAATGCCAATAGTAAAAAAGTAAAAACCGTTTTCATCAAAGTTATCGTTTGATTCACGCCACAGCCATAATCCAAACTCAGGAATTTCATAGGTGTAACCGTCATCATGTGTCACTGGCGTGCACCCCGTAAGTGCTTCGACCTTAGCTAGTGCACTTTTCACCGGTAGGCTCAGAATAGGTTCGCCTAATAAGGTGATTTCGTATAGTTCACTATACGCAAGTTCAATTGATTCAACTGCCGCTGGATCACCTTCGTAAGATACATGCAGATCATTACGGTAAAAAGCATCTGTTGCTAGTTCGCGCTCAGGATACTTGTCGATGGATTTGAAAGGCTGATTTAACGTTTTTAGTACTTGCTCTCTGGGGGCATTCAAAGGGATTTGTGTGGTGCCAATAGATGGCTGTATATCAAAGATAGGTTTCATTCGGTTTCTATTTTTAGTTAATTCTTAGCTAATAGTGTGTGATATGCGTTTAGGAAATTCACTGTTGGTAAGCATTAGGAGCCTAAATGCGGAATAGAATGCTTGATGTTGCCACCTTAGCGCCACCAACATTCGTCACTACCAAAATGGTTCACAGACCGCGACAAAAATACACTACAAAAGCTAACAACGCTATTTTATATTGGATTGTGGGAAGGCCCTTAAGCGGACTTGTTCTAGTTTGTGCGTGATCAGGGAAACATCTGGATTATTAAGAAACTCTGACATGAGTTGCATGCCATCGACTGACATACTTTTTGTGGTGTCACGATCATAGAATTGGGTAATCTCGTGGTTATCAGCGAAGATATACGGCTCTTGGTTTGAATGGTAATTGTTGGTTCGCGTTGCTTGCAGATGCGGGGACAGATAGCCCAAATTTTTACTGAGACTTTCCTGGATATCCGAGCGCCCAATAAAGGACAGAAACAATTGCGCAGCCGGTTTGTTTTGCGCATTTTTTGGGATCATAAACACCTCAATTGGCGTTTCTTCGAATAACGGAATTTTGCTGTCTATTTGTGGAAAACGGAAAAAACCAATATCGTCACGAAATTGCTCAACAAATTGTTGCTCCACAAAACTACCCAATAACGTCATACCTGCCAGATCTCTATATACATAAGGCATAGCATCTTGCCAATTTTTTGCTTGGCTACCCGATAAAAGATAGCCTAAATCGATAAGTTGCTTTAAAGCGCTAAAAACCGATTTTACCCTTGGCTCGGTGTAGTTTATTTTCCCAGCCATTAATTGTTGATGAAAGGCGAGGCCGTTGATACGTAAGTTCAGATAGTCGAACCATGCCGCTACAGGCCAGTTTTGTTTTCCGCCGACCACAATGGGCGTAATGCCATTTGATTTTAACGTTGCACAAACAACCAGAAATTCGTTCCAGGTTTTAGGCGGCGTTAGCGCCATGCGAGAGAAGAGTGATTTTTTGTAATAGATACTCCATTGATAAAAAGCGAAAGGTACTGCATATAAACTGTCTCCTTGTTGCACTGTTCTCGTTATCCTTTGAGGAAAATGCGTGAGCCAGTTATTCTTCTGCCACAAATCGTTTAACGGCTCTAATAAGCCTTGGGAGGCAAACTGCTCCATACGCTCTCCCGCTTGCCAGTATACGACATCAAAGCCATTTTTTTGGGTTAACCACTTCTCTATTGATGCTTTGTACTGCTTGTCGTTTTGCACCGTAAACACAATCCGTAGATCTTGATGCTGCTGTTCAAATGCTTCTGCTAATTGATGGTATGCCGCTCGCTGGCCCTTGCTGGCCACTAACAAGCCAATGTTTAGGGTCTCACTCGTTTTGGCATTAGGGACTGTAATATTGAACAAGCAACAAAGCAGCATGAAAGGCCAAAAGCGCATGATGAAATTACCTTGAGTTTAAGTGACTTAACTAAATAGACCCCAATTTAGCAGAGCAACACACGACTAAAGTGCAATGCGCGAGGTAAAGTGATAGTGAATTAAAGTGATACTAGTGCACAGTGCGTCTTTTTCCTTAATGCTTTAGTCGCTGAACACGGGTATAGCCAATATTTAATACCAACCCCAATAAATAATTAAACGCTTAGCGAAAACTTAAATGACCAAATTCTACGCATAAAAAAACAGAGCTAAAAAGCTCTGTTTTTTCAAAAAGCGGGGGGATACGGTAGCGGGTAGCGTATCTTAAAAACAACTATACGTTGAAGCGGAAGTGAATAACATCGCCGTCTTTAACAATGTACTCTTTACCTTCTAAACGCCATTTACCTGCGTCTTTGGCACCTTGCTCACCATTGAATTCAACAAAGTTGTCGTAACCAATGACTTCGGCGCGAATAAAACCCTTCTCAAAATCAGTATGAATGATACCAGCCGTTTGCGGCGCGGTAGAACCGATTGGGAAAGTCCAAGCGCGCACTTCTTGTACACCAGCAGTGAAGTAGGTGTTCAAGTTAAGAAGGCTGTAACCACTGCGAATAACACGATTTAGCCCTGGTTCTTCCAGGCCCATTTCCGCCATGAACTCAGCACGCTCGTCGTCTTCTAACTCACCAATCTCTGCTTCCATTTCCGCGCAAACAGCAACAACCACGGCGTTTTCGCCTTCAGCAATACTGCGTACTTTATCTAGATATGGGTTGTTTTCAAAACCATCTTCGTTCACGTTGGCAATGTACATGGTTGGCTTTAGCGTTAAGAAGTTCATGTAGCCAATCGCTTTTAATTCTTCTTTTTCAAGTTCAACTGAACGTAACAACTCGCCTTCATCTAAATGCGGCTTAATTTTCTCAAGTACTTTAAGTTCAAACTTGGCATCGGCATCACCACCTTTGGCGCGTTTAGCCACGCGTAAAAGGGCTTTTTCTGTGGTTTCTAAATCCGCTAGCGCCAACTCAGTGTTGATAATATCGATATCGTCTTGAGGGTTAATTTTACCCGCAACATGAACAATGTTGTCGTTATCAAAACAACGAACGACATGACCGATCGCATCGGTTTCACGGATGTTAGCTAAGAATTTGTTGCCTAGGCCTTCGCCTTTGGATGCACCTTCAACCAATCCCGCGATATCTACAAACTCCATCGTGGTAGGCAATATACGTTTTGGGTTAACGATAGCAGCTAGCTTGTCTAAACGAGGATCGGGAACAGGCACTACGCCCGTGTTCGGCTCAATCGTGCAAAACGGAAAGTTAGCGGCTTCGATACCGGCTTTGGTCAAAGCATTGAAAAGCGTTGACTTACCAACGTTCGGTAATCCCACTATGCCGCATTTAAAACCCATTTTTAGATCCTCTTTATCTTTATTATCAGTATCAACTGATGTGCTTATTCTGCTTTGAATGAATGCAGCCGGTTCATGGCTTTCTTCATATCATCTTTGATTAGTATTTCGATACAACGGACGCCTTCATCTATTGCGGCATCCATTTGTTCTTGTTCTTTCGCAGGGGCTTTGCCTAACACATAGCCTGATACCTTGCCTTTATGGCCAGGGTGGCCAATGCCCACACGCAAACGATAAAAATCTTTGTTATTTCCCAAGCTTGATACAATATCGCGAATACCATTTTGGCTTGAACTGCCGCCTAATTTAAATTTGGCGATGCCAGGGGGCAAATCGAGTTCATCATAGGCCACTAAAATAGATTCAGGGGGAATGCGATAAAATCCGGCTAATGCCGCAACCGCTTGGCCACTTTTATTCATATAAGTGGTGGGAATGAGCAAACGTATATCTTGGCCACCTATCGTCACACGACCGGTATAACCAAAAAACTTACTTTGTAAACTCAGCGTACAATTGTGCATCCGGGCGAGGTTTTCAACTAACCAAGTACCGGCATTGTGGCGGGTGTATTTGTATTCGAGGCCTGGATTACCCAGGCCTACAATGAGTTGTATGTTAGACAAACAACTTATTCCGCAGCAGCTTCTTCACCTTCGGCATCATCTTCTTCAGATTCTACACTTGGGCCTTTAGCAGTTTTAACGGTTACAACAGCTAGATCGTGATCTTCGCCCTTAGCAAGTTCAACAGACGTTACGCCTTCAGGAAGAACGATGTCTGACAAGTGAAGAGTCTGACCAAGTTCAACGTTAGTCACGTCAACTTCGATGAACTCAGGCAAGTCAGCTGGCAAACAGCTAATTTCTACGTCAACCATGTGGTGCTCAGCGTGGCCACCATGAGTTTTAATAGATTCTGCTTTTTCTTCGTTTACGAAGTGTAAAGGCACGTTTGTTTGAAGAGCTTGCTTCGCATCAACACGTAAAAAGTCCAAGTGAGTTACACGAGGCTTGAACGGGTGACGTTGCATGTCTTTAATAACGGCTTCAACTTTTTTACCGTCAACATTCAAGGTAAGAACGTGAGAGTAAAAAGCTTCGAATTCTTGCGCTTGGAAAACTTTGTTATGTGACAAAGTTAAAGAAACGGCTTCTTTACCTAGGCCGTATAATACAGCTGGTACTTTGTCTTCGTGACGTAGGCGGCGGCTCGCACCTTTCCCTAAATCAGTACGGACTTCTGCGTCTAGAGTGAAAATTCCTTCAGACATGAGATAACTCCAATAAGTAAGTAATTAAGTGTAGATTTCTGCGACCAAAATCTACTATGTTCGCTAAATTAACCCGTTATCAAAACAAGATAATTTGCAGCCCTATAAAAAGGGCGGCGAATGTTACCACTGACATAGTGAGTTAACAAGAAAGATCTCCGTTGTTTGCCTATCTAAAGTAGGCCAGCTAGCCACCCATTCGTTCTGTAGCCAAAACAGCAAGAGAGGGGAGAAGGTTACAATATGTATTAGGGAGGGGTATTTAACTCCTGGGACTGCTCTTGCTGTGTATTGATCGCGCGAATAGGGTAGGGGATTACGATACCTTCTTGACGAAAACGTTTATGTAACGCTTTTATAAAAGCTGATTTAATAAAGAAGCGGTTAAAATATTCTTCAGCCCGCAGCATGACGGTAAAATTGATACTTGAGCTATCGAAGGTATGAAAAACCACAAACGTATCGTAATCATCTATCCCCCATTTGTGAGAATGCAATATTTCCCTCGCGACCTCTAAGGTCACTCGCTCTACGTGCTCTAAGTCTGAATCGTAATGCACCCCCACATCGACCGGTACAGACAACTCTTTTTCAGGGTAGTAATAATTGATCACCTTTGACTGGGACAGCATGCTGTTGGGCATCACCACAATATTGTTGGGAAGCATCTTAATCCACGTAGAGCGCCAGCCAATTTTTTCGACAAAGCCTTGCTCGCCTGAATCCAGCTCTACAAAATCGCCGACCCGTATGGGCTTATCAATAACCAGTTGTACGCCAGAAAAAAAGTTTTCTAATGTGGGTTGTAGGGCGAGCGCCACGGCAAGAGAAGTAATACCCAAAGATGCCACAATGGGCGTAATTGAAATTCCTAGGGTGCCTAAAATGACTAAACTGCCAATCCCGATAATGAGTATTTTACCGGTGCCTCGAATAATACTCTGACTATTGCGAAGCGCTTCTGAGGTGTCGGCGTAACTGACCAATAATTGATTGCAAAAACGTTCAGCAAAAACCAACAGCGCGATGATAATGCCTATTTGCGCCGTTACATCTACTTGTTTGTAAAACTGATCGGATATCAATTCGTATTTAAGTAGCAGGTATTGCAAGAGGTAAAGATTGAGCACAAGAATAAATATATTCAGCGGTTTACTCAAAGAGTTAAGCAGCACGCTAGTAACATGTCGGCCTTCAGTGCGCTTTATTCTTTGCAATTGCACCAATACAAAGCGTTTTATCAGATACATGGCGATAACACTGATAGCCACTAACCCGCCAACAACCAGCCAAGGGTAAGGGATAAGCTGCCAAACTTCTTGCATTGATATTCCACAATCAGGTGAAGATAATCTTGTAGCGCAAGTTATGTACCACATAAGGACAATATGCTAAAGCTAAGCGGATAATAGCCACATAAAACCAAAAAATAGACACAAAAAAGCCGCTATGAAAGCGGCTCAATAGATTCGTACTCAGCAGAAATTAGTATTCAAACATCGCCGAGATTGATTCTTCGTTGCTCACACGGCGAATGGCCTCAGCAAGCATATTTGATAAGGTCAATTGTTTCACTTTATCAAGGGCTTTAATTTCCGGGCTAAGGGGAATGCTGTCAGTGATGATGATTTCATCAATAACAGAGTCACGCAGATTTTGCGCCGCGTTACCCGAGAAAATAGCGTGGGTTGCATAAGCGAAAACATTCTTAGCACCATGGGCTTTCAATGCTTCTGCCGCTTTGGCTAAGGTGCCACCAGTATCAATCATGTCATCGACTATGATGCAGTCACGATCTTGTACATCACCTATGATGTGCATAACCTGAGCAACGTTCGCTTTAGGGCGTCGTTTATCGATAATGGCAAGGTCGGTATCGTTTAGCAGTTTTGCTACCGCACGAGCACGCACAACACCGCCAATATCTGGAGACACAACCACCGGATTTTCAATGTTACGACGACGCATATCATCTAACAAAATCGGTGTACCGAAGGCGTTATCAACAGGTACATCAAAGAAGCCTTGAATTTGCTCAGCGTGTAAGTCGATGGTCAATACGCGGTCAACCCCGACGTTTGACAAGAAATCGGCAACGACTTTGGCAGTAATAGGTACACGGGCAGAACGTACACGACGGTCTTGACGAGCATAACCAAAGTAAGGAATAACTGCGGTAATACGGCCTGCCGAAGCACGACGAAATGCATCGATCATGACAATCAATTCCATTAAGTTGTCATTGGTAGGTGCGCAAGTAGATTGGATAATAAAGACGTCTGAGCCGCGCACATTTTCATGTACTTCTACGCTGATCTCCCCATCGCTAAAGCGCCCAACACTGGCGTGGCCAAGTTTGGTATACAGCCTGTCGGCTACTTTCTGTGCAAGTTCAGGTACTGCGTTTCCAGCGAAAAGCTTCATGTCTGGCACGTTAAATTCCTCAGTGCGTAAAAGTGAAAATGGCTGGGATAGCTGGATTCGAACCAACGAATGACGGGATCAAAACCCGTTGCCTTACCACTTGGCGATATCCCAAAAATACTCTGTATTAATATAACCTTTCGCCGCGTAATGACGCGTTTTACTTGCGCTAGCTAATGCTACCTAGGTGCGCTAATTTGTCGTGCACGGGAGACACATCGACTCCTTTGGCGACAAAACCTGAGCAACCTGATGGTAAATTAGCAAGTACGTTTTCTGCTTCTTGGTTACCGGTAAAGACCGCAAATAAACAAGCACCTGTGCCTGTCATTCGAGACGGCGCGTATTCTAACAACCAGCGTAATGTATTTGCAACATTCTCAAAGCGATTACAGACTAATTGCTGGCAGTCATTATGCGTTTGGTCAAAATCATACTCTTGCCAAGAAATAAGTGGAGTGTTTCTGGGCAAATCAGGCGCGTTAAATATCTCGGCGGTAGACACGTGACATTCAGGAAACACAACGAGGTAGTGCTTTTGCACAATACTTACAGGCGACAGTTGCTCACCAACACCCTGAGCAAATGCGGTATTTCCCATGACAAAAACCGGCACATCTGCACCTAACGCTAAGCCTAATTCTGCCAATTTTGTCAGGCTTAGGTTACATTTCCATAAATAGTTAAGGGCAATTAATGTGGTAGCTGCATTAGACGATCCTCCACCAATCCCACCACCCATGGGCAACACTTTACGTAATTGGATGTCGCAGCCTTGGGGGCAGCCCGTATGTGCTTGTAATAAACGTGCCGCTTTAACGATAAGATTATCTTCATTCGCTACCCCGTCTATCGGCGTGAGCAATGTAATATCAGCATGGGGCGTGACATTAAATGCCAATTCATCACCTTTATCCAATAGCTGAAATAGACTTTGCAATTGATGATAGCCGTTGGGGTAACGGCCATTAATGTGCAAAAACAGGTTCAATTTGGCGGGGCTTGGCCACCAATCTATTGTTTGGTCCATTGATTTACTCTGATTAAAATTTGGTTCCCAAGAGCGGAATTATTGAGCTTTATATTGTGGGGCAGCCAGACATTATCCACTTGGTGATAGTCTTGATAACTGATCAGCCAACCCGCACAGCTGTCACAAACAGGGATTAACTGCTCGATTACGCCACTTTGCGCATAAATGACTTTATCAGAGGGCTGAGCTTGGCCTTTGATCCAAAAAGGAAATTGCGACACTGGGATTTGCCACCCAGTAATTCGCCATATTAAATGGCTGGCATCCGTATCTTGATACTGCTCATCGTCTGTATTTAACTCAGCCGACTCTTTGTCTCCCTGCATCGTCAGTATATTAATGCCCAACATGGTATTAAGAGAAAGATGGTAGCTATCGTCAATTTGTTGCCAATTTACATTCGCACTGAACTTTTCATCGCTACCTTTAAAGGCCATACGACCCTTTAATTTCCAGTGCTGTATTTGGCTTAACTTAGCTTGGTGTTCTTGACTATTAACCTGAATATTTGTTGGGGGAGGCGCAGCACACGCGCTGAGTAAAATCGTAATAAGAATAAGTAATGCGAAATGTATTGTTAAACGCACGCTCACAGGCACCATACTTAGAAAATGAAAGGAGGCTATAGGAACATACATAGCAGGGTGCTTTCAATAGTTTTACCTTTTGCGTACAATGCCGCCCTGATCTGGCCTTAACACCGTTTAATGAAAAAGCTGTATTCCGCATGACCTTAATTGCCTTTGGGATAAACCATAAAACTGCGCCAGTAGAATTGCGAGAAAAAGTTGCTTTCTCGCCGGACGCTATGGTCGAAGCCTTGAAATCTTTAGCACACTTAACAGGTGCTGATGAATCTGTGATTGTCTCTACCTGCAATCGGACAGAGATATACGCGCAGGCGGAAAATCTAACCGCAGACGCCCTCACAACATGGCTAGCTGAATTCCATCAAGCTAAAGCGGACGAACTAGGCCTTAATAGTTACATATATCATCAAGAAGACGCCATAAAACACATTATGCGTGTAGCCTGCGGTTTAGACTCATTAATATTAGGTGAGCCGCAAATTTTAGGGCAGGTCAAGCAGGCCTTCGTCAGTGCTAAAGACTCTGGTGTGATTAAAAGTGATTTTGAACGCTTGTTCCAACAGACTTTTTCAGTGGCCAAGCGGGTGCGCAGCGAAACTGAAATTGGATCTAATGCTGTATCAGTGGCTTATGCCTCGGTACAATTAGCCAAACATATATTCTCTTCATTAAAGAAAAGCAATGTGTTGCTTATCGGTGCGGGTGAAACCATAGAGCTGGTTGCTAAGCATATGCATGAGCAAGGGGTTAAAAAACTCAGTGTAGCCAACAGAACACTGGCTCGCGCCGAAGCCATTGCTCAGCCGTTAGGGGCAACGACCCTAACCTTGACTCAAATTCCAGCGCATTTAAAAGACGCAGATATTGTGATCAGCTCTACGGCGAGTCAGTTACCTATACTCGGCAAAGGCTTAGTTGAGCGCGCGTTAAAAGACAGACGCCACAAGCCCATGTTCCTAGTGGATTTAGCCGTACCTAGGGATATAGAAGTCGAAGTGGGTGAGCTCGATGATGCCTACCTATATACCGTGGATGATTTACAGCAAATCGTTGAAAAGAACATTGAGTCGCGCCAGCATGCTGCTTTGCAAGCCGAGCAGATGATTGAAGAACAAGCACAGCAATACTTGCAATGGCGCCAAGGGCAATCATCTATCGATGTATTGCGCGATTTTCGCCAACAAAGTGAAAGTCAGCGAGACACGCTAGTTGCCAAAGCGTTAAATCAGTTAGCAGACGGTAAAGAAGCGGAGCAAGTTATCAAAGAGTTAGCGAATAAGTTAACGAACTCGTTAATACATGCGCCGACCAAAGCATTAAAAAAAGCTGCCATGCAGCAAGATAATAAAAATATGAGTTTATTGCAGGATGCGCTAGGGTTAGCTCGCGCAAACGACTCATCTAAGTAACTTCATTTACACCTTTGTTGCTCGGTACTACTGCTAGGTTTGAGGCCAACAGGTACACAGCAAATTAAAGGTGCTTAGCAGGAATAACATGAAAGAATCAGTTCAGCGTAAATTAGAGTCATTAACGGAGCGCTTTGAAGAGGTACAGGCATTAGTTAGTCAGCCTGAGATTATTGCCGATCAAGATAAATACCGTGCATTGACCAAGGAATACTCGCAACTCGAGGGTGTGGTCAAATGTTTTGCAGATTATCAAGGTGCTCAGGGAGATTTTGAATCTGCGCAAGAAATGATGCAAGAAAGCGATCCTGAAATGCGTGAAATGGCCCAAGAAGAATATAAATCGTCTAAACAAGCCATTGAACAGTATGAAGATGAATTGCAGATACTGTTGCTCCCTAAAGATCCTAACGATGAAAGCAATTGCTTCATTGAAATACGCGCAGGTGCAGGCGGTGATGAAGCGGCAATTTTTGCTGGGGATTTGTTCCGCATGTATAGCCGCTACGCTGAAGCACGTCGCTGGAAAGTCGAAGTGGTTACCATGAATGAAGGCGACCATGGCGGTTACAAAGAAGTGATTGCGAATATTATTGGTGATGGCGCCTATGGAGTGCTTAAGTTTGAATCAGGTGGTCACCGCGTTCAGCGCGTGCCTGAAACTGAATCGCAAGGGCGAATTCATACTTCAGCATGTACCGTGGTGGTTATGCCGGAAGTACCAGAATCCGAAGCGATTGAAGTGAATAAAGCCGACCTTAAAATTGATACGTTTCGCGCCTCGGGCGCCGGTGGTCAGCACGTTAACAAAACCGACTCCGCTATTCGTATTACTCACGTACCGTCTGGTATTGTGGTGGAATGTCAGGATGAGCGTTCACAACATAAAAACCGCGCCAAAGCCATGGCGGTATTGCAATCACGTTTAAACAAACTTGAAGAAGAAAAGCGTCAAGCAGAAGAAACCTCTACTAGGCGCAATTTGGTGGCAAGTGGCGATCGCTCCGAGCGTATTCGTACTTACAATTTTCCTCAAGGGCGAGTGACCGATCACCGTATTAATTTGACCCTATATCGTCTAGATGACGTGGTGGCAGGTGATTTAGACGCGGTGCTTGAACCTATTCGTCAAGAGCACCAAGCTGATTTGTTAGCGTCATTATCTGACGAAGGCTAAATTCAATGAGCACCCTGCAACGTGCTCTTAGCGGCCACAGTATCGCCGAGCAATTAGCACTGGCAAAGGCGCAATTCATTGACAGTGATAGCGCCGCGTTGGATAGCCGTTTGCTCATGTGCCACGTTTTACAATGTGAAACAGCGTACTTGATGACGTGGCCAGAAAAGCCTTTAGATGAGGCGCAATTGAGCGCCTTTCAGCAACTAGTGGCAAAACGCAAAACGGGTTATCCCATCGCTTATCTGTTGGGATATCGTGACTTTTGGAGCCTGCGTTTACGTGTGTCCCCCGCGACGTTAATTCCCCGCCCTGAAACCGAATTATTAGTTGAAACTGTGCTTAATCTTCCGTTAGCTGACGATGCTAGCGTGCTTGATCTTGGCACGGGTACAGGAGCAATTGCCCTCGCATTGGGTAGTGAGAGACCCAGGTGGCAGGTAATGGGTATCGATAAAAGTGCAGATGCGGTGGCGCTTGCTAAGCAAAATGCCCAGTTAAACTCGTTGCCACAGATAGAGTTTATTCAAAGCGATTGGTTTAGTGCGCTAGAACAGCCACAAATAGATCAGCGACAATCCCAGCAAAACGATCGGCAAGACAATCAGCAAAAACATCAGCATAAATTGTTCTCTTTGATCGTCAGCAATCCGCCCTATGTGGAAGACGATAACATTTACCTACAACAAGGTGACGTACGTTTCGAGCCCGCCAGCGCACTCACATCAGGCAAAGATGGCTTAGACGATATTCGCATTATCATTGGTAAAGCGATAACGTTTTTGCCTAGCGGCGGTTGGCTTGTTTTTGAGCATGGATATCAGCAAGCGCAAGGGGTACAAGCACTGCTAGTAAACAATGGCTTTGGGCACGTTCACTCGATTAACGATTTAAACGACCTACCACGTATTACGCTTGGGTGTTTTGCCAGCGCTTAGCATGCTGCAGGATTGCAACTGTTTGAAAAGCGTACTATTTTAGACATGCATATAGTTGTACAACGAAATCAGAATGATAATTGCGCAAGCGAAGGGAAGGGTAGAATGAACGACGAGTTGTTATTTGCAGACGATACCGATGAAGACGCAGTTCAGTACCAAGGCACATGGAAAATTCTCATTGTCGATGACGAGCCAGAAATTCACGCTGTAACAAAACTGGCGTTGAGTGATTTTGAGTTTCAAAATAAAAATTTAGAGTTCCTGAGTGCGTACAATGGTGCCCAAGCCCGTGAAATATTGCTGAGTGAACCAGACATTGCCGTCGTTTTATTAGATGTAGTGATGGAAACCGATGATGCAGGTTTAAGAATTGCTGACTTTATTCGCAATGAAGCGAATAACCATTTCATCAGGATCATTTTACGTACAGGCCAACCAGGTCAAGCCCCAGAGCGTGATGTGATTATCAATTATGATATCAATGACTATAAATCTAAAACCGAATTAACCGCGCAAAAGCTGTTCACAGTGGTTATAGCCGCGCTGCGGTCTTATCGTGACATAGTGGCAATCGATGAGAATCGCATTGGACTGGAAAAAATTATCTCAGCATCAGCTAACCTATTTCAAACCCATTCCGTTGAGCACTTTATTGAGGGCATAGTACAGCAACTCTCATCTTTGCTCGGGGGCAGCAAAGATGCAGCATACTTAACCTGCGCCGTCGCAGGACCTAAGTCCTTGGAGACATCACGTTTAAATTCTTTAGAGCAGCTTTATGTATTTACCGGTCAAGGTGAGTACAAGAGGGCGGCGGGTAAGTCGTTACCAACGGTGTTATCAGGTGAACACTTAGAAGCGTGTCGTGCAGCACTGAACGACAAATCTTTGATCTACGAAGATGAGTATCTGGTAGCGTATTGTGAGAGTAAACGAGGTTCCGGCTCTTTACTCTACTTATCCGGCTTGCCAAAAAGGTTAACTGATTCCCAGAAGAAACTAGTAGAAATTTTCTCGCAAAATGTGCAAATCGCTTTTGACAACATTATGTTGACCAAGGATATCGAAGACACACAACGAGAAATTATTGAGCGTTTAGGTCAAGTCACTGAAGACGGGGCAATCAGTCTTGACTACACGCAACGCATAGTCGATGTGTGCAAGGTATTAGGGAAAGCGCTGAATTTAGACAAATCACAGCTAAAACTATTAACCTCGGCGGTGCCCTTACACGATGTGGGTAATTTATGCGGGTCTACCCATGCGTTATTCAAATTAGAGCAGCTCACACAAGACGATGTTGACTCAATCGATAAGCACACCAACTTTGGCTATAAACTATTAAAAGGGTCAAACAAGCCGTTGATCAAAATTGCCGCAACGATTGCCAAAGAGCATCATGAATATTGGAATGGCCAGGGTTATCCCAATGGTTTGAAAGGGGATAATATTCACTTGTATTCACGCGTAGCATCTATTGCCATTGCTTACAGTGTCATGCGGTGCCCAGCACAAGAAACAGCAGCATGGTCAGTTGAAAAAACGTTGGAACGCATACAAGCATTGGCAGGAGAGCAGTTTGACCCAAATTTGGTGGCTTTGTTGAGTGAAAATATTCATCAGATTGAGAGTGCCAGTCAGGGTTCTGTGCGTTAATATGCGCCCCAATTCTTTGTTACCTAACCTGATTCTAATTTAGGTAATCGACGTAAAATACGATTAACATCATAAGGACCAACCCATGTACACAGCAGTCAAACACATACACTTAACCTGCATAGCACTAAGTGTTTTGTTATTTGTTATACGCTTTTTTTGGACGATGACCAATTCAAGTATGTTGCAAAAAAAATGGGTGAAAATTACCCCACACGTCGTTGATACCTTGCTGATCCTAAGCGCTGCGACTTTGTGTGTCATGCTTAGCCAATACCCATTTGTCACCCCTTGGGTAACGGAGAAGTTAATTGGTTTGTTTATGTATGTGTTTATGGTGGCATTAGCGCTGAAAATGGCACGAACTAACTTTATGCGTGTCGTCGGTTTAGTGGGGGCGTTAAGCTGGATAGCCTTCACCGCTTTGGTCGCGATCAGTAAGCAACCGATTTTATTCGCTTAACACCAACACAGACCCACTGCTTGATTTTTTTCAGGCAGGACTGCGCTTATTTGTTGAACTGAGTTCACAACTTTCCACTAAATTTCTTATCAAGAATACGCCTCATCTTCCGATAAAATATATAGATTACGGATGAGGTATATTTTTCAGTGCAGTTGATAAAGCAAGCCATTCAAAACAACCAGCTGGCGCGCGCAGGACTTATTGCTAGCCAGCACATTGTGGGTGCGCAAAAAGACATCTGCACATGCTTGCGAAAAGTGGAGCGCTGGGCCAAACAAGCCAGGGTAATGGCCCATATATCACAACCCGATCAGGCTGCGTTTGAGCGTTTAATTCAGTTTTTTTATCGAGATTTAGCCTTTAGCGGCTCACATTTAAGAGGTGAAGTAAGCCCCTATGAAGTAGAGCGTCAAAGTGTTTTGCACCAGGTTCTTGATTATCGCAGTGGTACGCCTGTGACATTAGGGATCGTCTTCAGTAGCGTGGCACAACACCTGGGCTTTAAGGTGGCATGTGTTAATTTTCCTGGGCATTTTTTGCTGCGCTGTGATATTACTCCGCCAGAGGTCGAAGCAACATTGCAAAATGGCGCTGTTTCATCCCAGCAATGCAATATAGAGGCGTATTCTGATTCCCCTGTGGTTAGCACCAGCTTATTTATTGACCCAAACGATGGGCGTATTCTCAGCCAAGAAATACTAGAGCAAATGTATTTTGAGGTCATTGAGGAAATTGACGATGAAACTATGCCCAAAGAAGCGCTCGAAACAGCAAGTTGTGATGAAGTGGTCGTTCACATGTTAAATCAACTTAAAGCGTCTTTAATCAACGCCAAACGCTACGAAGAAGCACTGCGAAGTATTGAGCTGTTGATTGCTTTGTGCCCCAATAACCCTTACGAGCGCAGAGATAGGGGAGTGCTGTTGCACGAATTGGCTTGTCCGCAGCTGGCGATCATTGATTATCAATATTTCATTCGCCAATGCCCCGACGATCCAGCGGCGACGTTACTAGCTCAGCAAGTTAAACACATGAACATTACGCCACCTGTGATGCACTGATACGCGTGCGCGTAGCGCCCTTATCAGGCCGATTCTAATTAAGCCAGCACGGCATAAATTGCCTGTGTTAACTGGCGCAACTCCTTTGGTTGAATAACATAAGGCGGCATGATGTAAATAAGCTTACCGAAAGGACGGATCCATACGCCTGCTTTAACAAATTTTCGCTGTAACAAGGCCACATCTACAGCAGATTTGCACTCTACGACACCAATTGCGCCTAGCACCCTCACATCCGCCACACCTTCAAGCTCAGCACATTTTGCTAACTCTTGTTTTAATTGTTGCTCAATGTTTTTTACCTGCTGCTGCCAGGCGCCAGTGGCAATAATATCTAAACTGGCATTGGCAATAGCGCACGCTAATGGGTTACCCATGTAGGTTGGCCCATGCATAAATACCCCAGGGCTGCCTTGGCAAATGCCTTGTGCAACATCTTCTGTGCATATTGTGGCAGCAAGCGTCACATAGCCACCGGTTAGGGCTTTACCGACGCACATTATATCTGGGCTGATATCAGCATGTTCACAGGCAAACAGTTTGCCTGTACGGCCAAAGCCAGTGGCAATTTCATCGCAAATCAGCAATAGACCATAGTCATCACATAATTGACGTGCACGCTTTAAATATTCTGGGTGATAAATACGCATACCGCCGGCATTTTGCACCACAGGCTCGATCACTAGCGCAGCGAGCTCATTGTGGTATTGCTGGATCAACTCTTCCAGTGGCGCGATGTCATCTTCGTTCCATGTTTGCGCAAAACGCGTCTGTGGCGCCGGCGCGAAAATCTGTTGGGCGAGAGCATCGGTGAACAAAGAATGCATGCCGTTTACGGGATCGCATACTGACATAGCGGCGAACGTGTCACCATGATACCCATTGCGCGGGGTAATAAATTTATGCTTATTTGGCGAGCCTTGACATGCCCAGTACTGCAATGCCATTTTCATGGCGACTTCCACTGATACCGAACCAGAGTCCGCCAGAAAAACGCGCTCTAAGCCGGTAGGCGTTATATCGATTAACTTTCTGCACACATCAATTGCTGGTTGGTGGGTTAAACCACCAAACATCACATGGGAGAAGTTATCAATTTGCGCTTTAGCCGCGGCGTTTAATATTGGGTGATTGTAGCCATGAATGGCTGTCCACCAAGATGAGCATCCATCAACGAGCGTTTCGCCACTGGCTAGATGAATATGCACACCTTGTGCCCCGGACACTTGATAGCAAGGTAGTGGATCGATAGCTGACGTATAGGGGTGCCAAATATGTTGTTGGTCAAAGGCGAGATTAGCCTGAATTGAATTGTTCAAAAAACACTCACTTGTAAATTTTTAAAAAGAATTTAAGTTGACAATGTGCTGGGCGGACTTAGACTAAGCGCGAATTATTATGAAGTAAAGGACCAAGTATGTCAGTCAATGTCGACGCACCTAGTAGCAGTGGCGCAAGTGAAGTACGCCACGATTGGACGTTAGCAGAAGTAAACGCCTTATTCGCCATGCCATTTAACGATTTATTGTTTAAAGCCCAGTGCGTACACAGAGCGCATTTCGACCCGAACTACGTACAAGTCAGTACTTTACTGTCGATTAAAACGGGTGCTTGCCCAGAAGATTGTAAATATTGCCCGCAAAGTGCTCGCTATGATACCGGACTTGAAAAAGAACGCTTGATGGAAATCGAGAAAGTCATTCAACGCGCTCGCGAGGCAAAAGCAGCTGGTTCAACCCGTTTTTGCATGGGCGCCGCTTGGCGTAACCCTAAAGAGCGCGATATGCCTTATGTGACTGATATGGTGCGTGAAGTTAAAAAACTTGGCCTGGAAACCTGTATGACTCTGGGCATGCTAACTCGCGAGCAGGCCATTGCATTGCAACAAGCGGGTCTTGACTATTACAACCATAATCTGGATACATCACCAGAATTCTATGGTGATATCATCACCACACGTACCTACCAAGACCGTTTAAATACCTTAGATGCAGTACGCGAAGCTGGCATGAATGTGTGTTCAGGGGGTATTGTTGGTATGGGGGAAACAGGCTCAGACCGCAGTGGTTTATTGATGCAACTGGCCAATTTGGAGCATCAACCAGAAAGTGTGCCCATTAACATGTTGGTGAAGGTCAAAGGTACCCCAATGGAAAACGTAGAAGACTTAGATTATTTCGAGTTTATTCGTACTATCGCCGTTGCCCGTATCATGATGCCTAAATCGTTCGTGCGCTTATCTGCTGGGCGTGAAGCCATGAATGAGCAAATGCAAGCCATGTGCTTTATGGCCGGTGCTAATTCGATTTTCTATGGTTGCAAGCTACTGACCACATCAAACCCCGAGACGCACGAAGACGTGATGCTGTTCAAAAAATTGGGCATCAATGCCAAGCAAACGCGAGAATATTCTGATGAAGCTCATCAAGCCGCTTTGTTAGATGAAATTGAAACCAATGAAGCACCTCGAACACCTGAAATGTTCTATGATGCTACCCAGAAAAAACCAGAAACAGTAAACATTTAATGGCGTTCGATTTTATTCAAACCGCGCTTGCTGCGCGGCGCAAAAACAACTTATTTCGCCAAGTCACCACCCTTGATTCCGCCATTGGTGCGCTGATCGAGGTGGACGGTCAGCATTATTTAAACTTCTCCAGCAATGATTACCTGGGTATGCGCCAATCAACGGCTGTAATGCAGGGCTGGGTAGATGGTATTGGTCAATTTGGCGGTGGCAGTGGTGCATCACCTTTGGTAACGGGCCACACCCGAGCACATCAAGACCTGCAAGACAGCTTAGCTCAAGGGCTAGAGCGTGAAGCGGTGATGCTCTTTAACTCTGGTTTTGCGGCCAATCAAGCTGTATGTCAGGCTCTTTTTCAGGCCAATGCTCACTGTTGTGCTCTTCGAGATAGCGGGCAGGGCTACATACTGGCCGATAGGTTAATGCATGCATCTTTGCTTGATGGTGCCATGGGCAGCGATGCGACTTTACGCCGATTTGTGCACAATGATTGCACCCACTTAGAGACTCAGCTGAGTAAGATACGCGCTAACACCACTGAAGAGTCAGGCAAAGAACAAGACGTATTGCTGGTAACCGAAGGTGTATTCAGCATGGATGGCGATCAAGCACCGATACAAGCGTTAGCGAGTATCAGTGAGCAACATAACGCTTGGCTTATGGTCGATGATGCTCACGGTTTCGGCGTATTAGGACAAACCGGTATGGGCTCAGTTGAACAAGCGGGTTTGAACCAACATCAGGTACCTGTGTTAATGGCTACATTCGGAAAAGCGGTGGGTACCTCAGGGGCATTTATCGCCGGTAGCCAAGGTTTAATAGATTATTTAAGTAATTTTGCTAAGCACTACATTTACAGTACGGCTATGCCGCCTGCGCAAGCCGTAGCCACCTTGGCGAGTTTGCAAGCAATTCAACAAAGTGAGCAGCGAAGCTTGCTGCAAGAGAATATCGATGAATTTCGAAGGCTGGCAACTGCAGCTGGTATCCCATTGACGCCATCCATCACCGCTATTCAGCCTATTATCATTGGTTGCCCAAAACGTACATTAGCCATCAGTCAGCGGCTGCGCGAAATGGGATTGTGGATCATCGCCATTCGCACGCCGACTGTGCCTAAAGGAACAGATCGCTTGCGCATTACCTTGAGTGCCTCTCACCATAAAAAAGATATTCAAGCCTTAGTGGATGGCTTGGCGTTTGTGATGGGGGAGTTACCCGATGACCAGTAATGCCGCTTTATCTGGGGCTTGTAAGGTACATGTTTGTGCTAACCATTCAGCCGCGAAGATTATCCCCGCAGCAAATGGTGGGCGAATAGAAAGCGTTAAAAATAATATTGCTAACATGAATATTAACCATGAACAGCAACTCAAGTCTCGTATTGCCAAACAGTTTAGCCGAGCAGCAACGCGCTACGATGCTGCAGCGCAAGTTCAAATCGATATCGCGAATGATGCCTTGGGGTTGTTCGTTGAAATATGTCACAACAACAATCTAACATTGCCCAAACGCATTATTGATATTGGCTGCGGCACTGGGCGGGTAACGCGTGAATTAGCCAGTGTTAACACGCAGCACACGTCACATATTTTGGCCATGGACTTGGCCTTAGGTATGCTAAAGCACGCAAAAGAGCAAAGCGTTGACGCAACCCTTAACCATAATATTAGCTGGCTTCAAGGGGATGCAGAACATCTGCCCCTAGGGGATAGCGCGGCAGGTGGCGTATTCTCATCCATGGCGCTGCAGTGGTGTAAAAACAGTACTCAAGTATGTACCGAGATTAACCGTGTATTAGCCCCAGGGGCAAGTGGCGTACTTGCGATCATGTGCGAAGGCTCCATGCATGAACTAGATAAATGTTGGCAGCATGTTGATAGTCATCGCAAAATCAATCAATTTGCGTCAGCCGATACATGGTCAAGTGCGGCAAAAGCGGCTGGATTACAGGTGACCATGCAGCAGAAACGTTACGTGACATGGCATAAAGATGTGCGCGAGTTACTTGGGTCAATAAAGAGCATCGGCGCTAATGTCGTTACCAGCAACACGCAACAAAAAGCCATTAGCCGTGACACGCTACACGCACTTGAGCTGTTCTATCAAAGCGCATTTGGCCGTAATCAAGGGTTACCTTTGACGTACAATGTGTGTTTCTTAACGCTGGTAAAGCCAATTAGCTAATATTGAGCTGAGCTGCTCATAGGTGCTCATCATCACCGTTTTCATCACCGTTATTACCAATATGTTAAGGAAAGCGCCATGTCGCTAAACTCCCCCAGCACTAATCAAAGCTCTTTAGAGCAAGTGTTCTCAGATCAAAGGCTTTTAAAAGAAAGTAAGCAACACGCTTATTTCGTGACAGGCACTGATACAGAAGTGGGTAAGACCTTTGTCAGCTGCGCGTTACTAGCAGCATGTCATGACGCTGGCTTATCAACAGCGGCATATAAACCCGTATCCGCTGGTTGCGATGTGACGCAGGCGGGCCTTAGAAATGAAGATGCGCTAGCGTTACAACAAGCAAGTAATACTGCACTTAGTTACGATGAAGTAAATCCTATTGCGTTTGCAGAGCCTATCGCGCCGCATTTAGCCTGTGCAAAATTAATGGCTAAAGGTCAAGGGGCTCCCATTGAATTAGATGCCATAACAAAAGGCTATGCCGCCTTAAGTGAGAAAAAAAGCGATGTACTTTTAGTAGAAGGAGCGGGAGGTTGGCGTTTACCCCTTGGTCAAAATAGCCAAGGCCACGAACAGTTTTTATCTGACTTTGCCGTTGGCCAAAAGTTACCAGTGATCTTAGTCGTTGGTATGCGGTTAGGTTGCATTAACCACGCGTTATTAACAGCGCAAGCCATTGAGCAGGACGGTCTTAATATCGCCGGTTGGGTCGCCAATATTCTTGAGCCTGAGATGCCGTTTTTAGACGAAAACATTCAAAGCTTGGAACACTTACTGGACGCCCCCTTGATCGCCCGCGTACCTCGTGCACCAAGCCCATCAGCCGTGAAAGAGTGTGTAAATTTAGCATTGCTCGGGGTAGAAAAAGCGTGACTGAAAATAGCTAAATACCGGTTTTACCTCACTAAAGCTACTTTATATCAATGTATTTCACGGTAGAAGAGCAATAAAAAAGGGTAAACCTAATGCTAGGTTTACCCTTTTGGGCTGTAGGGCACGTTACTTACTGACTCTGGGCTAGCGCATTATTGTTATGTTTGTTTAAACTTTGCTCGAGCTTATTTAGACCGTCAGTAAGCGTTGGTGCTATATCAATTCCACTGGAAAACTACGCCTCGTTAAGGTAAACGGTTTTCTTTTCAAGGTATTGTTCAAGGCCAAACTTGCCGTCTTCACCACCAAAACCGCTTTGTTTCCAGCCGTTATGGAAGCCCTGGTGCTGCTCACCCATCCCGCGGTTGATATACACTTCACCAACCTCTAAATCACTGATAGCTTGATTAATATTGGCAAAGCTTCGGGTGTGTACGTAAGCGCTTAAACCATAAATGCTGTCGTTACAAAACTCGATCGCTTGCTCCATACTACTGACTTTAACGATAGGCAGAATAGGGCCGAAAGTTTCTTCGTGCACGACGATGTTGCCTTGTTTTACGTCAACCAACACGGTGGGCTCATACCAGCAACCGCCTTCAAAGCCTTCAACCGTTGCTGTTTTACCGCCAGTGGCCACGGTTGCACCTTGCTTGATGGCTTCTTGCACTATGTGGTGGATATTGTCTATTTCACGCTGGTTACACTTAGGGCCCATTTGTGAATCAGCATCCATCGGATCGCCGACTTTCAGCCCTTTCACCATAGGTAAGAATTTAGCCACAAACTCATCGTAAACTCCTGCATGAACATATAAGCGTTCTACGCAGGTGCAGACCTGACCGCAGTTGGCAAAACGTCCCCAAAGTGCATCTTCTGCCGCTTTATCAAGATCGGCATCATCCATGACGACCATAGGCGCTTTACCACCTAGTTCAAGCATGACGGGGGTCATATATTCGGCACTGGTTTTGTATATCTGCTTACCCGCGACAGTAGAGCCTGTCATGGTGATCATTTTCGTAATGGGGCTTTCACATAAGGTTTGCCCCACGACTGAGCCGGTACCGTTGATGACATTTAATACGCCATCGGGAAGGCCCGCTTCTTTGGCAATACGCCCAAGCTCTGTGGTCGCAAGCGGCGTTTCTTGGGTAGGCTTCAACACCATGGTATTACCGGTAATGAGCGCAGGGCCAATTTTTCGACCCGCTAATGCCAATGGGAAATTCCAAGCCGTAATGCCCACAACCACGCCTCTTGGGACCTTATGAATGTATATTTTTTCGTCCTGATTATCAGAAGGCAAAATGTCACCTTCTATGGTCAGCGCATTGTCACAAGCGTAATCAATAAACTTGGCGGTGACGTCCACTTCCATCTCGGCAACTGAAAGTAGTTTTCCTTGCTCAGCGACGAGCATAGGGGCAAGTATGTGTTTATTGTCGCGAATTTTGTTAGCGAAGGTACGCAAAATACTCTGACGCGAGCGGGCCGTTAATTTTGCCCACGCTTTTTGCGCCGCTTGAGCCACTTCCAAGGCATTTTCAGCATCTGCTTTACAACCCTTTGGTATTTCTCCTATGACGTTGCCCGTTGACGGGCTAAGTATTTCAATCGTATCGGATTCGTTAGAGGGAACATATTGCCCTCCAATGAAATTAACCTTGTTTTTAAAGTGTAAATCTTGAACAGTCATTGAGTTTATCTCCCCATCCAGCCGCCATCGACCAATAAAATAGCGCCATTGACGTAACTGGCAGCGTCAGAAGCTAAGAATATCGCAGGCCCTTTGAAGTCGTCAGGGGTACCCCAGCGGCCTTGCGGAATTCGCCCTAAAATCGCTGCCGAGCGCTCACTATCTTCGCGCAATGCTTGTGTGTTGTCAGTATCAATATAACCTGGTGCAATAGCGTTCACATTTACGCCTTTGCCTGCCCATTCGTTTGACAGTGCCATCACCAACTGACCAATAGCGCCCTTACTGGCTGCGTAGCCCGGTACCGTAATGCCACCTTGAAAGGTGAGCAACGATGCGGTGAAAATTATTTTACCCGATTGGCGCGCCACCATTTCTTTGCCAATTTCGCGGCTAAGAATGAATTGAGAATTCAAATTAACATCAATGACTTTATCCCATAAATCATCACCATGTTCAGCTGCAGGCGCGCGCAAGATAGTTCCTGCGTTATTCACTAAAATATCTATTTTAGGGAAATCAGCTTTGACTTCTTTAATAAAAGCGTACAACGCATCACGATCTGAAAAGTCACATTGATAACCTTTGAAGTTACGACCCAGTGCCTTCACTTCGTTTTCAACGTCTGAACCTTGAAGCGCCAAGCTAGCTGAAACCCCAATGATATCCGCGCCTGCTTCGGCAAGCCCTAGCGCGATCCCTTTACCTATGCCGCGCTTACAACCCGTTACTAAAGCAACTTTACCTTCTAAACTGAATTTTTCTAACATATTGATTTTCCTTTCTACCCTATTTTTATTGCTCAGCGTTACATTCAACAAGGGCTTTCATGCCCTGCGGGTTGCCGTCCATATTGGCGAATGCACTGCCAATATCTGCCAACGGGCTCACAGAACTGATGAAAGGTTTTAAGTCTATTTGACCACTGGCGATTAATTCAATTGCCCAATCAAAATCGGCGGCTTCATAAACGCGGGCACCTAATAGTTCAAGCTCTTTCCAGAAGAACTGAAATAAATCGATTGGTGGCGCAGTGGAATGAATAGCCACCATCACTATGCGGCCACGACGTCCAGCAATTTGGGTCATCGATTGAATGGCGGGTAACACGCCGGATACTTCAAATACCACATCAGCACCTTTGGTGCCTGTCCATTCGTCTACGTAGGCTGCTAAGTCGGTATCCATAGGATTAACAGATTTCACCCCAAGCTCATCGGCAAATGCGCGGCGACTGTCGTTCGGCTCGGACACTAAAACCTCAGCCCCAACACTTTTAGCTACCGCTGCAACCAATTGACCGATAGGGCCGCCACCGAGAATAACCGCTTTTTCACCGGCTTTTAAGCGAGAGCGGCGCACGTCATGACATGCCACAGAAAGAGGCTCAACTAATGCACCTTGTTTTAAATCCACACCTGCTGGTAATTTATGCAAGGTACGGGCTTTTACTGTCCAACTTGATTGAAAAGCGCCAGGGGTATCTATACCCATAAATTTAAGATTTTGACAAATGTGCGTTAAACCTGCTTCACAGGTAGGACATTCACCGCACCAGTCTAATGGGCGAACCACGACTTTTTCACCTACGGTAAAGCCTTCAACGCCTTCACCTATCTGCGCCACGACACCTGAAATTTCGTGGCCTATGGTTTGTGGAATGGACACACGCTGGTCCATCACGCCATGGTAAATATGCATGTCGGTGCCGCAAATGCCCACATAGCCAACATCTAGACGAACTTCACCCGCTTGCGGTGCAATAGCGTGACCTTTAACTACGTTAAATGATTTATTACCAATATATTGAGCAGCGAACATACGCGCCTCCTAGGAATGTTTAACTAAATAGGGAAGAAGTAACTCTGTCTTGAACTCGACGCCTACACCGGGTGTATTGGGTGCAACGGCTTTGCCATTTTCAAGTTTCAGAGGGTGAGTGGTATATCGGTCAATGGGAAACGAATGTACTTCCAAGTAACCTGCATTTGGCTGAGACGCCATAAGAGATACATGTAATTCGTGCATACCATGACTGCAAATAGGTAAATTGTTTGCGTAGCCCATCTGGGCAACAGTTAGCCAACCAGTGATACCGCCAATATTCGACGCATCAGGTTGTAAGAACCCAAGTTTGGCTTGGCTTATCGCTTGGTTGAATTCGTAAACAGTGTGCAGGTTTTCGCCCATGGCCAGCGGAATATTGATTTTGCTGGCGATGTGAGCAAAGCCGGCAAAATCATCAGGAATGGTCGGCTCTTCAAACCAGGTGATATCATATTGCTCTATCGCTTGGGCAAATTTAATCGCCTTATTAACGGTAAGTGAATAATTTGCATCCACCATAAAAATGGCGTCAGGACCAATCAGGTTGCGCACTGCCGCTACGCGGGCGACGTCTTCGCGATAATCTTCTTTACCCACTTTTATTTTCACTGCTTCAAAGCCGCTGTCAAGATAGCCTTGGATATTGACAAGTAGTTTTTCAGCCGAAAAATTAAGGTCAATGCCTCCTGCATAACAGTTTACGCGGTCACTGCAGCCCCCAGCTACTTTCCACAAGGGTTGATTAAGAACCTTGCAATGAATGTCCCATAGGGCGATATCGACTGCGGATATGGCGAAACTGACTAAACCGCCGCGACCAACATAGTGCAAGTGATATTGCATTTCTTCCCATAAATGGTTGATGCAGCTAGCATCTTTACCCATTAAGAAAGGCTTTAGTTCGTCATTAAGCAATGAGTATATAGCGCGTCCACCTTTACCACCTGTGTAGGTATAACCAACGCCTTGAGTACCATCGGTACAAGTAATGGTGCATAGGATCAGCTCAAAGTGGGTATGATCACCGTGCTTAGCATCGTTCAACACTTCGTCAAGGGGCACGTTAAATAACTCAACATTGACTGACTGAATCTGTGAACTGTTCATGGCAGGTGTGTCTAGTTTGGTAATGACACTCATGGAAATCCTGACTATGTAAATTGACCGTGAATTAATTGTACATTGTTAACAATTAATTGCAAACCTAAATGTCTCTGTTATACATTCGTCCATTGTTAACTAAAAATATTTATCATAAGACGACATTTTCGTTTACTATATAACTCATGTTAAACAGCGCTTTTTGGAAAGCTTAACTTATGAAATCTAATAAAATTCTTTCCGTCAGAGAGCAGATTGCTGATGTACTTCGTTCGGATATCATCTCTGGCGAGTTGGAGCCAAATGCCAAATTAAATGAGCAGAAGCTGGCTGAACGATTTGGCACTTCACGTGGTCCGATCAGAGATGTATTGATCAAATTAACTAAGGAAGGCTTACTTGTTAGCAAGGATAATGTAGGCTCATCAGTGAGCAGTCCACTGACTCCTGAGTTGCAAAAACTGAGTATTGAAATTCGTCGTAAGATTGAAGAGCATGCAGTGAAGCAATTGGAAAACAACATATCTGAAGCGGACTTGGCGCAAATGGACGCCATTATTGATAAGATGCAAGAGCATTTCGATAAAGAGGAATTCACTGAGTTAACCAAAACAGATATTGAGTTTCACAAGTATTTCGTTGGTTTAGCGGGCGGTGAAGACTTAACCAATTTATGGTACCCGGTGGTGCTCAGAATGCGCATGAATTATCAACGTATTCGTAACTCGCAAACCTTGGTTGACGAGCATCGCCATATTGTTGATGCACTACGTAAAAATGATTTGAAACTCGCTATTTCCAGTATTCGCAAGAATATAAAATAGTGAGGCTAGCCGCGTTACGTAAGTAAGATACGTGCTAAATTCTAAGCCGCTTTTTGAAGCGGCTTTTTAGATTCCTTACTTTTTGATTCGACGCTTTTAATCTCTCTCTTCCTCCGCCTTCTGCTATAACACGTGACAACTAAACATAGAACGTTCGCTTAGTATTAACTTTCTTCTGTTAACAATTGCGCTGTTAATCACTCGTATCACATTAAAAACGACTAAGTTGTTGTAAGGCTGATTCGGTTATTGCAATTTTATATCTACTAATTTCAGAAGGTTAGTAATAATAAGCAATTCTAAACGTATTTTTAAGTGTGTAATAAATGACTCTCGTTGGCATGTGCTCTTTTACGCAATGCTTAAAATCCCTCGATTTATTTGTAAAAATAATGTTGATTTAGATTGACTTATCAGCACAAACTTTATTATTGTTTGTGAATTGTTAACAATGCTGTTGATGACAATATTGGTTTGGTTATGTGGCAAAAACGACTAAAACTGATTCATTCTGAATTTACAATGTTTTTTGAGGTGCACGAAATGAGTAACACAAAATTTAAACTGAATGCCATATGCATGGCGATGTTAGTGTCATCCGCTAACGTTTATGCACAGCAGGAGTCCGCAGCAACTGATGACGCTGATCTCGAAGTCATCAATGTGACTGGTATTAGAAGTGCGCTAAGCAAATCAGCGTCGATCAAGCAAGAATCGTCAGGTGTAGTTGATGCCATTTCAGCAGAAGACATTGGTAAATTACCGGACACCAACTTAGCCGAGTCACTGCAGCGTATTAGTGGTGTTTCCATAGATCGCGCTAATAACGAAGGTAACAAGGTGACCGTTCGTGGTTTCGGGCCAGATTTTAACTTAGTGACTTTAAATGGTCGCCAAATGCCTAATTCTTCCGCGTTACAAGAGGCTGGAGTTTCACGAAGCTTTAACTTTCGAGAAATCGCCTCAGAAAGCGTGTCAGGGGTCTCAGTATTTAAAACCGGTAAAGCAAATGTGGCCTCGGGTGGTATAGGTGCAACAATCGATATTAGTACTGCCAAACCGTTTGATTATGACGGTTTTAAGGCGTTCGTCAGTGCTAAAGGAGTACATGACTCCAGTGTAGACACAGGTAGCAGCATCACCCCAGAAATCTCTGGCATGATTAGTCAAACCTTTGCTGATGGTAAGTTTGGTGTTTTGTTGTCGGCATCTCATTCAGAGCGTGACAGCGGCCGCGACCGTGTAGGTACTTCATCAGGGTGGGTTCGTAACCGCGCAAACCCAGATGGTGTAGACACCAGTGCTATCAACACAACCAATAACCCAACAGGGGCATATTGGGTACCGTGGACGCCCGAAATAGAACGCTTTGATACTGAGCGTGAGCGGCAAAACGCTCAATTAGTATTGCAGTTCGCGCCAAATGAAGATATTGAGGCGACCTTGGATTACACCATGTCACGCTTCGAAGAAACCAGTTTCACAAACAAGCAGGCATTTTGGTTTGATAACCCTGCAGGTGTTGCGGATGAAAATGGAACGTTAGTGAATATCACCAATGTGAACGACGAACTTAATTTTTGGGCGTGGGAGCGTTACGAGAAAAAAGAAAATGACTCGGTTGGTTTTAATCTGAAGTGGCAAGCAACGGAATCGCTTAATTTAACATTTGATGCCCATGACTCTACATCACATTCTAACCCTGATGGCCAAACAGCGGAAACATTGGCTAACTTAAAAAACCCATCTGGCTCTGTCGCCTCCATTGGGGCTAATTTCAGTGGGGATATTCCTTCCATTACAGTGGATGATTCAGGTTTACCAGGTGGCGCGTATAACCCTGACAACATAGTGTCAGATTTGTACCAGTTACGTGGTTACGAGATGGAAAATAATATAAAGCAGTATCAGGTAAACGGTAAGTGGGAAAACATCGAAGATGGCGCACTAGCAGCGATTAATTTCGGCGTTATGTACACTGATTATCAAGTAGATACTTATCTTTCTGAACGTTTCTCATTTGTTGATATTCCTCTTGATGATCTTGGCCTTACGTTTGAACCTTTAGGTGGTTTTGCCGACCAATTCTCTGGTGCAAATGAATTGTTTCCATACATTCCGAAGTTCAGTGCAAATACATTTGTCGATATTGTTAGGGACCAAGGTTTATTTCTTGCGCCTGACGTGACGACGAACGGGGTTAATGAAGAAACCACCGCATTGTACGTATCGTTCGATTTCAGAACCGAGTTCAACGATTTCCCCATCGATTTAAATGTAGGGGTACGCTACGAAGACACTGACGTAAGTGCTTATTCAGTTCAGCCAGGCATTATTGCCCTGAATTATCGCCACGCTGAGGAATTGCGCCCAGTGTTTGATACCACAGCAACGGCTCAAGAGCTGGATGGTAACTATACACGTATACTACCTAATCTTGATTTCAGTATGGAGCTGACGGGGGAATTAAAAACCCGCTTCTCTTACAGTCGCACCTTGGCCCGTGCTGGAATAAGTGCAATGTTCCCAGCTACCAATATTAACGCTAGACCAGAAGGACCTTTTAACGCATCACAAGGTAACCCTAATTTGCTGCCAATCACCTCAGATAACTTCGACTTCTCTATTGAATGGTATGACGATGATGGCAGTTATGCCTCTGTAGGCTACTTCAAAAAATTCGTGGAAAACTTCATCGGCGCCGGTGTTGAACAGCGCGCAATTAATGATGTGAATGGCAATCCATTGCGTGACCCAAGTATCAATCCACGTCCTGGTTGCCCTGACTCATCTGATACGCCAAACCCTGCTTGCTTAAGTCAAGCGTCTGACCCTATCGTGATATTCGATGTGGCGACACCAGATAACTTACAAAACCGTGAAGTCGATGGCTGGGAATTAAATGCGCAATATATGTTCTCCGACACCGGGTTTGGTGCCGTTGCCAACTATACCTTGGTGGACAGCGATGAGTCATTTGACCCATATGACTTTGATCAAACGATTGCATTAACGGGCTTAAGTGATTCAGGTAACTTAGTGGGCTTCTACGAAAATGAGAAGCTTCAAGTGCGGGTGGCTTATAACTGGCGCGATGACTTCTTATTGTCTCTTGGTACTGAGCCAACGTTTACCGAGGCCTATGGGCAATGGGATTTAAGTATAAACTACGAGATAAACGAAACGTTTACCGTTTATGTTGATGGCTTAAATCTGACAGATGAAACGGTTCGTCGTCACGGCCGCTTCCAAGAGCAACTGATTTCTGCTGAGCAATATGGCCCACGTTTCAGCTTTGGTATCAGTGGTAAATGGTAGGAGTGGCACCACAGAGCGTTCCGGTGAACATGCACGTGAATATTGAGCCGACGCTATAAGCATTGAATAGGGCCGCCTTTATGGGCGGCTTTTTTATCGATGAAAAGCATGGCTTTTATCATCTGCAAAGTGTTTTACTACCTTTTAGGTTAGGGCGTGTTGATCTTTTCTGCTTATTTTTGCAGCGGCCTGTGTGCTGTTTAGGCAAGGCGAGTGGTTGAAGGTCTAGTGGGCTAAATCAACACCATTCAACGCGATATAAACAGCACACAGGCGCTGCCCGAAAGGGTCGTCATGGAAGTATTTTACTCTTTGTCACAGACCTTTGACTTAGCCCTCTAAGCCCGCAGGACTGTTTCGCGATTAAAACGCTCCATTTAGACCGAAATTCATACAGCAAAGATCAACACGCCCTAGTAAGAGAATAAGCCCTCTGGAGAATCATATGGCACAAGCAATAAAATCGATTGTTATCGTAGGCGGGGGCACCGCAGGGTGGATAACCGCTGGCACAATAGCCGCCAAACTTCAAAGCGAACATGCTGATGGTTTTAATATTACCTTAGTGGAATCACCTGATGTGAAACCCATAGGTGTGGGCGAGGGAACTTGGCCTACTATGCGTCGCACGCTAAAGGCGATGGGAGTTAGAGAGACCGATTTTATTCGCCAGTGTAATGTATCGTTCAAGCAAGGGGCTAAATTTGCTAAGTGGGTCACAGGTGCTGAAGATGATTTTTATTATCACCCACTGGTGTTACCGCAAGACTTTGACAGCACTAATCTTGCCCGTCACTGGATGGAGCGCCCGTTCGAACAGTCTTTTTCGCAAGCGGTCAGCCCGCAAGAGGCGGTATGTGAAGTCGGGCTAGCACCAAAATCTATCGCGACCGCCGAATACACGTCCATTATCAATTATGCTTATCATTTAGATGCGGGGCGTTTTTCAGTCTTCTTGCAACAACACTGCACTGAAAAACTGAACGTGCGCCATGTTCTGGATAACGTAACAGCGATCAACGCCGCTGAAAATGGTGATATTGCCAGTGTGTCTACTACCACCAACGGCGATATCAGCGGCGATCTGTTTATTGATTGCACAGGCTTTAAGTCATTGCTGCTTGGAGAGCATTTCAAGGTCGGTTTTAAGTCCTGCAAAGATGTATTGTTTGTTGATCAAGCTTTGGCCATCCACGTGCCTTACGAGAGCGAAGATGCGCCTATTGCTTCGCATACCATATCAACCGGGCAGAGTGCTGGGTGGGTGTGGGATATTGGCTTACAAAATAGGCGCGGGGTGGGGCATGTTTATTCCAGCGCCCATACTACTGAGGAACAAGCGAGTGAAGAGCTGCTCAACTATATCGCCCAAACGGGTGGCCACGTCAATGAAGCTGATATTCGCAGAATTCCCTTAAATCCAGGCCACAGAGTAAAATTTTGGCACCAGAACTGCGTTGCCATTGGCTTATCCGCTGGGTTCCTTGAGCCCTTAGAAGCATCGTCTTTGTTACTAGTGGAGATATCAGCGTCAATGATCGCTGATCAATTCCCGGCGACGCGGGATGCGATGGAAATTGTTGCCCAGCGCTTCAACAGCACGTTCTTGTATCGATGGGACCGTATTATCGATTTCTTGAAGCTGCATTATATGCTGAGTAAGCGCAATGACTCAGCTTTTTGGATAGACAATCGTGACTCAGCAAGCATCCCTCAAAGCCTGCAAGACCAATTAACGCTATGGCAATATCAACCGCCTTGGCATAATGATTTTGAACATGCGATAGAGGTGTTCCCTGCTGCCAGCTATCAGTACGTCCTTTACGGCATGGGGTTTGATACGCAAGCCAGTGCGCTAGGCATGTCAGAAGTGTACAAACAAAAAGCCAGTAGTTTGCGCCAAAAAAACACGCAACAGATTCAGCAAATGCTGAAAACATTACCCAGTAACCGGGCGTTAATAAATAAAATTCATCAGTACGGGTTACAAAAAGTGTAAACTTTTTCAATCCGACATGACTCCCAGATAGTCAGCAAACAAGCATAACTAGGAGGCGGCAGTGGCCCAGCCAGTACTAATCGATTATAAACAGCATAGTAAAACCCTAATCAAAACGCAGAGGGGCGCAGAGTACGGCGAGAATGTGCACTTTATTCCAGTGATAGCCGATGAGGTGAGGGCGCTTGCCCTTGCGTATCCTATTTGTTTTTTGAAAGACAATAATACAGGGCAATTTGGTCTAAATGTGTTGACGGGATTCGAAGCGGGGGAAAACTTATTTTTGCAAAATAATGAATGGCGCACTCATTATGTGCCTATTCATTTAAGACGCCAGCCGTTCTTGGTGGGGGTGACAGAAAACGGCGCCAAGCCCACAAGCGATAATACCGTACTGACACTGGATATGGACAGCGCTAGGGTCAATACTGAGCAAGGTGAGCGTTTATTTGACGAGCAAGGTAACGCCAGTGCTTATCTGACCCAAATGGTTGATTTGCTAGGCCAACTCATGTCAGGAAACAACCGTACGGAGGTCTTCATCAATGCGTTGCTCGAGCAGGACTTAATCGAAGAGTTGCAACTGAGTATTACCCTTAAAGACGGTCAGCAAAAGCGCTTCGACGGTCTATACAATATTAATGAAGCGAAACTCGCTGAATTAAAGGGGCAAGCACTAGAAGATTTTAAAATGAAGGGCTATTTGCAAGCGAGTTATTTAATTGCTGCATCTACTGGGCATATTCAAACCTTGTTGAACTGGAAAAAACAAGCCTAGTAACCAATACAAAATGATGCGCTGAGTGGCGCGTGTAGCGCTTTTCAGCTATCGGTAGCTAAGTAGGTTTTTCGCTTTATTCCGCTACTAACCTCGACAGATAATTTTGTATTACTGCTCAAGATTAGCGTGTTGGTATTTGTACAAAATCGATTTCAGTGCGTCAAAATCGACAGGTTTAGTCAAATACTCGTTCATTCCTGATTCGAAACATTTTAAGCGTTCGCTATCTAGCACGTTCGCCGTGAGCGCGGCGATGGGAATGCTTTTAAATAACTCACCCGCTTCGCCAGCGCGAATGCGTTTAGTGGTTTCATAGCCATCAAGGTTTGGCATTTGGCAATCCATAAGAATGAGGTCGAAACGTGTTTTCTGGCAACGCTTCAAGGTAGAAATTGCCTCAAGGCCATCATTAGCAATGTACACTTGTACGGCTAGCCCATGTAATATAGCCAGCATAACCTCTTGATTGATAAAGTTATCTTCAACCAATAAGACTTGAGCGTTTGGAAATGTTAAAGCCGCGTTAGGTTCCTCTTGTTCAGTATTTGAAAATTGTGGGGAGGCGAGTTTGACACAGAATTCGAAGGTTGAACCTTTATCTAATTGACTATGTACTCTTATGTCTCCACCCATCAAGGCACAGAGCTGTTTTGAAATCGATAAACCCAGCCCTGTTCCACCAAACTTTCTGGTCGTTGATGTGTCAGCTTGAGTGAATGAATCAAAGAGATAAGGCAACGCCTCATCACTCACGCCTATGCCTGTGTCAGTCACAGCGCAGTGCAACTGCAAGTCGTCACCTGAGCAAGTCAAGCTAAAACGCACATGTATATGGCCAGCCTGGGTAAATTTTATAGCATTTGACAATAGATTATTCATAATTTGCCGTATGCGATAGGGATCACCAACCACTTTGGTGTGTTGTAATTCTTCTTTTATAAGCGACAGTTTCAGTCCTTTTTTGCTCGCTTGAAATTGTTGGTCGTGGACCAATTCTGAAAAAAATTGCTCAATATCAAATTCCACCAACTCAATGGTTAGCTCACCCACCTCAATTTTAGAAAAATCGAGAATGTCGTTAATGATCACCATTAGTGAGTCAGCACTGCGCTTTGCTGTTGCGATGTAATCTTGCTGCACTTTTTCAAGCTTTGTTTGCGAGACCAATTCAATCATGCCAATGACACCGTTCATCGGCGTACGAATTTCATGACTCATATTAGCCAAAAAAGCACTTTTAGCCTCCGTGGCGGCTTTCGCTTCTTTCTCGTGTTCAAGGGCGATATCTCGTTCGCGTTCAAGCTCTGTTTGTTTTCCCACCAAGTTCTTCCGAGCTAAATGAGCAAACCAACTGAGTAAGGTACTCATGGCCATCGCAAAGAAAAAATGTTGAATGAGAGCCATTTGTAGAACATTACTGATAACTATCCATCCAACCCAATTAAACATTACAGCACTACACCACAGAGCACGATGTGACAAAACGATACCAGACGCAATGATGGTGACGAATGTGTTGGTAGTTTGCTCAGGCGCTTGAGATAACCATAGATGCAAAAAGCTATTTGCACTGGCTAAAAATATAAGTAATAAAAGGGTAACTTCTTTGCGAGTCGGATCGATATAGTTTGCGCGAAAACCAACGGCTGTATTAATCGCGGCAGTTACTAGCGCTACTGGAATCAAAATCCACTTGAAAGATTCTTGCAATAAGAAGACATGCGCCACAGTCAAAACAACATAAAGAAATGCAAGGAAATAGGCAACTGGCCTTAGTAGACTAGCGTTGGAGTCAAATTGTTTGGCTTCAAGCCTTTCTTGGTTCAAATCGGTCGGTCACTTCATGCGAATAATAACGCTAATATTAGAGGAATCTTTACTTAATGTTGTCATATACTTAAGTAGAATAAAGGCATTTGGATAAGCAAATCCGGATTCCTCATTTTGCTGGTAACATAACAAGATTCCATCTCACGTTACTCACAAGGTTGCTCTATGAAAAAATATCTGAGGTCTGTACTCATGGCCGTTTTTTGTTTTTACGGCGTGTCTTTAACGGCTGCTGCGAATGACGATTACACCATCGACAGCGATAAAATTCTTGTCACTGTGGTGCTAAAACATCAGCAAGACAAAAGCTTGACCGAGCTACAACAGAAAATGGATGAAAATCGGTTCTGGCAGTCTTTCCCGCCTAAGGGTATTGAGATTGAGTCTTGGTACGTGATGATGGGGTTAGGACAGGTAATTACAGTTAACATTCACCCTAAAGATTTGCGCACCCTCAATCTTGCTATTGAGAAGTCAGCGTGGGGAATTTTCGATACGGATATCTACCCAACCTATGAATTCAAGGAGATAGCAGAATCGATAAAAGCGAAAAAAGCGCAGAACGATAGTAAGTAAGCTTTGCTTTAGAGGTGATTTATCTTTTCCGGCTTTCTCGTTGCTCTAAGTTTACTTATTTTACGAGCAGGTTAATCGATGATCAGCTTTACGCCTAAGAGACCTAATAATCCGCCTGCCAATCTGTCTATGTGTCGTTTGAATCGTAAGTAAGCATGTTGGGCTCTCTTCGTCGAGAGTAAAAGTACGACCAAAGAGTACCAAACAATATCGCCAGTGAACGCGAGTAAGCACAGGAGTACCTCGGAATATGCTGGGGTTTCTTTTGGCAAAAGAGCGGCAAAAATGCTACCAATAATGATGGCTGTTTTCGGGTTACTTAACTGGGTCGTTAACCCCAATAGCACCGCTTTTAAAAAGTTTGTTGTGTTTGCCTCCTCAGGTGCTATCAGCTTCATCGGTTCAGCAGCGCGTTTCCACATTTTATAAGCCAGATAAAGCAAGTACGCTCCTCCAAGCGCTCTTAAAGCTACATACATCGATGGCACTGCCTGTAAAATAGCGTACAAGCCGTATATCGCTAAAAGCGCGAAAATAGCGGCACCTATGGCGAGGCCTAACGTGACACCAAATCCTTGCATTTTCGATTTGCTGACCGCAGTTGTAGCCACCAATATAAAACTAGGACCAGGACTCATAGTACCGAGCATAAATACCATTCCTATGCCGATCAAAAAACTGTATTCACTCATAAATCGCTTCCCTTTTATCTCCCTAATAATATTCGACCTACTCTATAAGACCTTTTGCTTATGCGCTAGCCATCGGTATTTGATTTATTCTTCACTTCTGTACAATTTTGCTTTAAACGAAAGCGATTTTTATTTTCAGCAATTCACTCGCTTTTAGGAGATACATGAATACCAGAACACACGACGATGCGGGATCTGAACCTCATGAAACAACAGAGCAAATTCCTCCCATCGGTAGTTACGAAAATCTGCATAAACCCAGCTCCGAGTTCAACACTAGAGATGAATACCTCGAACATGAGTTGCAAATTATGCAGCCTAAGCGCTGGCGACCTAACTTACCTTTTAGGGATTATCGTTTCGAGATTGAAGACACTATTCCGGCGCTGGCCGGAACAATCGGCAAGGTGGTTATGGTCAGCGCTATTGCTGCTACCTTTGCAGGTACGTTAGGCTTAAGTGATGCTTTTGTGCTTGAGAATGTGCGCTACGAGCTGCTCATCGTCTCGGTTTTTATTGTGTTGTTCTCTGGGTTTATTTTACCGACCGCCAATCTTGCAGGTACCCACGGGCCGCTTATTCCTTTGATCCCCATTGTGGTGGCCGCAGGGGGTCATCCTATGGCGTTTGGTTTGTTAATCGGGGCGTTTGGTTTGATATTGGCATTTAGCAAGGGCGGTAGTTTACTCGCAAGGCTTACCAGCAAAGGTGTTTGCGGCGGGCTATTACTGTATTTAGGCTTCATAGGTACTATTTCCCAAGTGAAGAAACTGTTTGCTTGGGCAGAAAGCATTCAAATGACGCACATTGCCTTTATCGTTATTCTTGCAACCATTTTGTTGTATGCCTTATTAGAACACTTTAAAAAGCGCTGGCTGGCGGTGCCACTAAGTTGCCTTATCGGTGGAGTCGTTGCTTTCTCGCTTGGCGCACCGTTTGAATTCCACACTGCACCTGGTTTACCCAATATGAACCCCATGTACTGGTGGGGTGAAAATACAGGCTGGATGCTTGGCATGCCAACATTAGAGAGCTTTATGGTAGTACTGCCGTTCGCTATTCTGGCGGTAGCCATGTGGTCGCCAGACTTTTTGGGGCATCAGGTCTTTCAAAAGATTAGTTACCCGCAACGAACCGAAAAGGTCCAAATGAATATTGATGACACCATGTTAAGTGCATCAGTTAGACAGACATTTGGCTCTATTTTTGGTGGCGCTAATTTCACCTCGTCTTGGGGCACCTACATAGTGCCAGCTGCTATTGCTAAACGCCCTATACCTGCGGGCGCCATTTTAACCGCGCTGTTTTGTGTTATCGCTGGCGTGTGGGGATATCCAATGGATCTAGCTATATGGCAGCCTGTGCTTTGCGTGGCACTGATCGTGGGCGTTTTTATACCACTGCTTGAAGCCGGAATGGAAATGACCAGAGAAGGCAAAACCACGCAATCCGCTGCTATAGTGGTGTTTGCGTCATCATTGGTGAATCCCGCATTCGGTTGGTCACTCACTATGTTACTGGATAATTTAGGCCTAATTGGTTGCAAAGAGCGAAGCGCAGAGCTGACGCACATGAGCCGCTGGATCATTCCATTGGTGATGTTCGTTATATTGACCAGCGTCATGGCTATGGTGGGCATGCTCCCAGGAATACCTGCATTGTTATCCAGCTTTAGGCATTAAATCTTTGGTCTTTAAGCTAAGCATAACGAAAGGGAAAAAGGTGTTAATCACGCATGAATACGTTTTATTCATGCAGGTCTTGAGTAAAAGTGTGCGTAAAACGATGTTGAATTGTAATTATGTAATATTGGGCTGTTGGTTTAACGCTTGGGGTAGGGGATAATCAACTCTGATTTTTACGCTGTCTGGTTGAATTATGAGATTTGTTGTCCTGGTTCTTATTGCCCTGTTGGGCTTCGTATCTACTTTGTGTCATGGTAAGGACGTTCTAAGAAGCTCTGTATCCAAAGAGTTTATGAATGGTTTGCAAGTCAAATATCTTAAAAATATTGCTAAGCATATGAATATGGAAGTTGAGATTGTTCCAATGCCGTTTGCTAGAAGAATAAGGGAACTGCGAGAAGGTAACTTAGACGTGTTAGTCGGGCTTCAGCGGGTGGATGGTACGCAAGATGAAGTTGTTTATATCAATCCAAGTTATGAAACGTTGAGACATACATTTTTTGTTCGTAAAGACGATATAGGTCAGTTACTGAGTTTTACCGATTTAAAAAAATTAAACATTGGCGTGACTCGTAATGCAAAATATTTTGACAGATTTAACCAAGAAACAGACTTGATAATGGTTCCCGTATCGACGCTTTCGCAAAAGATAGAGCTGTTAAAGAAAGGTAGAATTGACACTTTCATTCATTTTCAAGAAAGTGCGTTACCATTTTTAAGCGATATGGGGCTGCAAGATGTCATCGTTCTAGCCCAGTATCAACCCATAGAGGTCAATAGTTATCACGTAACAATCAGTCAAAATTCACCATTTTTTAATAAAAAACACCTGTTTGAAACAGCTGTTAGAGATGCTCTTGCGAATAATGAATTTGCCACTATTCGCCGAGAACACTACTTATCTCGAGCTCGCCAAAATTAATTATTGGTACTGTTCCTCCCTGAGTTTCCTTCGCGTGCTTGGAGCATCACTCACCAATAAACGTGTACCTACCGCCACCTTGTTTGAGCTCAAAGGTAGTGCAATCAACGTTTTCCCCTTTAATGGCAAATAGCATTTTTATTCCTGCTGGCTCAAAACGAAAATCAGTGGTGGAATAAGGCGTTAGATTTAGCACCCCTGACCGGTGGCCTTTGCTATCAGAACTGCCCCATCGTTTTTGAGGGTAATGTTAAGCGGTATTTGGTTTGACGAAAACAGACCTTGGTATTGGTTTCATTCTCTTTCGGTTAAGGTAATCGCTGTTTAAACAAAGTCAGGAAAATCAAATGGCACATCCTAGTAGGTGCTTAAAATAGCAATGCTGAACCTTTATTGACATGTTCATACCGTTAGACGTCAAGGTAAAAGCAATCTCATCTTCACTTATGTAGCTTGTGTGTCCGTAAGCGTCTTTTTCACGACAGGGATATTGGAACAGTCCGCGACCATAACCCTGATTCAACTCTTTCATTTTCGCCAGCGAATTTGCTGAGGTAAGCTTGCCTATTATTAGACTCATTTGTTTGCCGCATATTTATACGAGTTAGCTTGATTCGCTGACATCTTAATTGGTCCACCGAAGCACCTTCTGTTCAGGCCCAATTTAGCGGTGATACGCTTATGCAATCGACTTTTTTAGGTATCATGCGCGGTCTTTTCAATGATAAATCCCAGTAATATATGCTGCTGTTTTAATAACTGACAGCGCTGTGCGGTGCAAAGTCGCTGTCTAAAGCTTCAATTAAACTCAGCATTTCAGTTTTGCTTTTAGGTTGGGCCATGTACTGCTCATACTCAGCGGTATCGGTGAAGTTATGAATATTATCATCACAGCTTCTTCACTTATCATCACAGCCACCTATGTTAGCAACAATGGGTGGCTGTAAAGTGGGTTAAATGCTCAATTCAACAGGCATGTTTTCCTGACGGCGCTGCACGTGGCGCAACCTAAGGCCCAGCAATATTGCCGCTGAGGTTAACCCGCATATGAAGCCAGTCCAGAAACCTGCTGCGGCCATGTGCGGGACTATCCAATCAGTGAGGGCTAATATGCAGCCTATCGTCATGCCGATTACCCAATAGGATATGAAACTAAGATAGAACATGGCTGCGGTGTCTTTGTAACCGCGTAAAGCAGTAGCTGATACCACTTGTATGGCATCTGAAAACTGAAATAGAGCTGCTAGTAACATAAGGCCTGCCGCCATGTTTATGACTTCAGCATTGTTACTATAAAGTTCCCCAATGTGAACCCGGGCTAAATAGGTCATAGTTGCTGTCAATGTGGCAGAAGTTAACCCCATTAAAAGCGCCGCGCGGGTAGCCATTTTGGCTTGTGACGGATTGTTTTCACCCAATAGATGACTCACTCGTATACTGGTCGCCATGCCTAAACTCAATGGGATCATAAACATCAGTGATGAGAAGTTAAGCGCCACCTGATGCGCTGCGACAATCGTTGAGCCAAAAGGTGCCAGTAATATTGCGACGACAGTAAAAAGCGTGACCTCAAATAAAATGGTCAAGGCAATGGGTAAACCTAATTTTAGGCTAGCCCACATGTCTTTAAAATTAGGGGCAAAAATTCGGGTGTAAAGCGCATATTGTTGTAACTTTTTAGAATTGAGGGTGTACACCCAAGTCGCAAACATCATGGCCAAAAACACCAAGCCAGTAGCAATGCCACAGCCTGCACCGCCAAAAGCGGGTAGGCCGAGTTTGCCGTATATAAATACGTAGTTGGCGGGGATGTTCACCAACAATCCGATAATCATAATGATCATACTCGGTTTGGTGATAGACAAGCCCTCACACACATTGCGTAACACTTGGTATAACGCAAATGCCGGCATGGAGTAGAGTACATATCGCACATAATCGATAGTAATCACTCGTAGGTCTGCTTCCATCTCAATTAACGAAAAGAAAAAATCCAGACAGGTGCTGAGTAGCAGTGCCAATAACGCAAAAAATAATGCTAACCACATCACTTGATAACTGGCATTAGCAACTTTATCTATTTGCCTTGCCCCATTGAAGCGGGAAATAATCGGCGGCAGTGCCAACGTTAGGCCCTGAATAAACACGAGCATAGGCATAGTAAAGCTAAAACCTATGGCCACAGCGGCCATGTCGGTAGCGGAAAAACGCCCCGCCATTATAGTGTCAGATACGCCCATTAACGTTTGGGTTACTTGGGCGATTAATAAGGGCCAAGCCAAATGGGCAAGGGCTTTGAATTCGATTTTTAGGGTCACTAGTAAGCCAATGAAGTAAAAGGTTGAATATGCACTGTGCTGCCTTGTTCTACGCTGCCGGCATCTTGTGCCAGCACGATGTAACAATTAGCGTGGGCGATGCTGCTCATTACGCCTGAGCCTTGTTTGCCGTTGGGGCTGACGAACAGTTGGCCGTCTTGATCTGTACGGTATATGCCTCGCTGATAATCAGCACGTCCAGGGACTTTGCGTATGTCGCAGTCTGCGGTGGCATTTAGTAGCATAGCCGCACTGGGAGTTTGTCCACTTAGGGTTTCAAGTACTGGCTTCACTAATTGCTCGAAGGTGACGTAAGATGAAACAGGATTGCCAGGAAGGCCGCAGAACCACGCTTTGCTTAACTTGCCAAACGCAAAGGGTTTGCCGGGTTTAATAGCCACTTTCCAAAAATTAACACTGCCTATACTTTGCAAAACGTCTTTAGCATAATCAGCATCACCGACGGACACGCCGCCACAAGAAAGAACGATGTCACAATGCGTGTCAGCCTCTTTAAACGTGCGCTGTAAGCTCTCACGTTTGTCTTCTACTATGCCAAAATCAATCACATGGGCGCCAAACTCCTCTAGCATCCCGCGCAGGGCATAGCGATTGCTCTCGTAAATTTGCCCACTTTTAAGCGTGTTGCCAGGGGATACCAACTCATCACCTGTAGCAATTAAGCCCACCTTAAGTTTACGGACCACCGGCGCAGCAGAGATCCCCACAGAGGCCAACAAAGATAAATGCGCGGGTGTTAAGCGCGTCCCAGCCTTCAGTACTGCCGCTCCGTGGCTAATATCTTCTCCTGCTCTTCGCACACTGTTACCTGCTTTAGGCGATTGCATAAATTGAATGTGTTGGGGGTCGACATCTGACACAGCGGTATTTTCTTGCATCACCACGGCATCAGTCCCGTTTGGAATAATAGCGCCGGTCATAATGCGCACGCATTGGCCTGTATTCACAGTGCCTTCATAAGGGATACCTGCGAAGGCTGTGCCGACTAATTCCAAGGTATCTTTTAGCTGCAAGTCCGCAGCTATCATGGCATAACCGTCCATGGCGGAGTTGTCGCTAGGGGGAACATTTACTTGAGAAATAACGTCTTCGGCTAAAATACGCCCTCGAGCCTGCATTAAGTCGCATTGTTCATGCTCAGTCACGGGTGAAATAACGCCGCGCATTGCATCTAGCGCCTGTGATAAAGGTAATAAACCTGGGGTGTCGCAACTGGTTATTATCATAAAAGACTACTTATTCGAGGAATTTCTTAGCCGACTAATATTACTGACAAGGGCAACGTAACGAAAGGCTAAACATGAAATAAAACTGCAAGTAGTTATGTTTATGAATTTACCGTTTTGTTGTTTGTATCTAGCTGAACTAGCCCGTTTTGGAGCAAACGCTACAGTGGGGGTTCTTAAGGATAGAAAACCGCTGGAATTGCGAGGATTTAGCATCGAACAGCTGCAATATACCACTTAGCAGTTCGCCAGCACCCGTGAGATATTTAATTGCTTCCAACGCTTGCATGCTGCCTACAACGCCAACTAACGGAGGTATTACGCCAGCTTCCATGCAGCTTAGTTGCTGCTCTGGAAAAATCTGGCTCAAGCATTGGTAGCAAGGGCTGTGGTTATCCATAAGGTACGTGCTGACTTGGCCTTCAAAGCGGATCGCTGCGCCGCTTATTAAAGGCACCTTATGAGCGAAACAAAGTCTATTAATTTGCTGGCGAGTGGCTAAATTGTCAGTACAATCCAGTACCACATTATGCTGGCTTATTTGCTGACTCAGCGTCTTATCATCAAGCCGTTCGTCAATGGTGTTGATAACGCACTGGCTGTTATTAGCCAATAAGCTTGCCTTCGCTGAATCGACTTTTTTAATGCCTACGTCTCGTTCATGATGCAATATCTGGCGATGTAAATTTGATAGCTCAACCTTGTCATCATCCACCAAGGTGATTTCGCCTATGCCTGAACTGACAACATATTGTGCGGCAGCGCAGCCCAAACCGCCTGCACCAATCATCAAAACCTTTGAACCCATGAGTGCTTCTTGGCCATCAAGGTCAATGCCTGGTAATAAAATTTGCCTCGCGTAACGCAAGGCGAGTCCTTTGGTTAATGTCGGGGGCGTAATAGAGGGCATACTTTCCTGATAAATAGGGTCCTAATAGATAGCGCCATGGTAAATATTGGCTGTTTTGTGCTTAGCTATAATTTTTCAACGCTGTAGCCCTGCGCTTTTAACTGCTTTAATACGCTGTCATCGCCCGCAAGGTGCATTGCACCGACCATAATAAATTCTACGTTCGACGTTTTTAGCATATCTTCTATATGTGGCATCCAGTTGGCGTTTCTGGTGACAATCAAATCCTGGTATATTTGTGCGTAGTCTTGTTTAAAAGGCACAATACTGATGTCTGCCATTTTCTGCATATCGCCTTCGCGCCAGCTGGTGCGCATGTCACCTATTAAGGCGGGCATTTTCTTAATGTCTCGCAAGGTGTATTCAATCAAGGCGTCGTTGTCGTCACCTCCCAAATTGGCGAGAAAACTCAATTGCTCATCTGGGGTTTCAAGCCATTGAATGGTTTTGCCAGCCTGAGTGCCTTTGTCAGAGTAAAATTGGTCAACGCCTTCACTTGTAAAGCCAAGGCTTTGTAGTTCGATAATACTCAGGGTAATACTGATAAGGCTCGGCTTCATTGCCGCCATTTGCGCGATCGGCATACCTCGCTGGGCTAAATGCGTTTCGAGCTTCTGGTAACTTTGTTGTGATAAGTCGTCTTTGAGTGAGCGACCATCCGTGTAAGTCATCATTCCTAACATTTTTTGCTGGAACTCAACGCTTTTCACTGCAGCCATATCTGTTTCAAACACTAGGGTTGAAGCGTGTTTATAGGCAGTTTCATATTCACTGGGTAAGGGGTAATCCTCTGGGGCCAAAATATGAATAGTACCGCCAATGTATAAGCTGTTGTCACCAGAGGTGACCTTCCATACTGAAGCGGCGTCCACCGTGGTGGTGAACAACGAGATGGCAGCAATTAGAGGCACAGAAACTGAGTAAAAAGCCGAGCGAAATAGTGACATGATCAATAGTCTTCCTTTACGAGATAAATAATCGGCTTCTTAGGACTCGTTAGGCTTAATGAGTTAAAAAAGCGTTTAGTGAGCACAGATAACCTAATCGTTAATCACTCAGTGTGCCGCTTTTAAGCCGACAAAGGAACAAAAAATCCCCTGTATAGAGTTGTTTGGGCAAACAATGTGCAATCAATCGATAGTTGACAGCGATTGGGGTTGCATAGCTAACTTAAAGCGTTGCGTGTTCTGCACACAATTTCTGCACACATTTTCTGTACACAATTAATAGGAGAGCCCTCCCATGGACTTTGCTCCATTTTAGATGTTTTGCACCAAGTTAGAGCGTCATAAAATGCAGTTTGCATATCGTGATTTATAACCATATGAATTATAAGGAATTAATATTTGGCAATGATCCTGCATTAATTCAACTGAACTCGTTCTAGAAAGCGAATACCATTCGCGATAAACACATTTATGTACCGTGCCGGCAATTAACGCCAAGCATCGAACAGGCAAAGAAGCCCACTAAGACTGTCAGCATTCAGTCGTGTGGGCTTTTTTTATGGGCAAAATTAGTTGAGTAAACACTTCGTTCAGGGGACCAACATGTCAGCAAATACAGTCAATATAGTCGTGGTAGGAAACGGAATGGTGGGCCACCATTTTGTTGAGCAAATCACTAATCACGGCAAAACCGACCCTTCTATTATCTATAAAGTCACTGTTTTATCAGCTGAGCCAAGACTCGCTTACGACCGGGTGCATTTGTCGGAATACTTCTCTGGTAAGACAGCGGACGATCTTGCCTTAACCACGCCAGCGCAATATGAAGCACTAGGTGTTGATTTTCACCTTGATGCCGCAGTGGTCGACATCGATAAGCTAGGTAAGTTTGTTAAAACCAAATCCGGTCAGGTTTTCGCTTACGACAAACTCATTATGGCCACTGGCTCATATCCGTTTGTGCCTCCAATAGAAGGTAACGATCAACCTCATTGTTTGGTGTACCGCACCATTGAAGACCTAGAAGACATTAGCGCTTCTGCCAAAGTGAGTAAAACCGGTGTGGTTGTGGGGGGCGGCTTACTGGGTTTAGAAGCGGCAAATGCACTGCGTGAAGCAGGTCTTGAAACTCACGTTGTAGAATTTGCACCGCAGTTAATGGCGGTGCAAGTCGACACGGGCGGCGGTCGTTTATTAAAAGACAAGATAGAAGCCCTAGGCGTACAAGTTCACACCCAAAAAGCCACACAGCGTATTGAAGCGGGTCAAACCAGTCGTTATCGCATGTGCTTTGCCGATGGAGATTTTTTAGAGACCGACATGATCTTGTTCTCAGCGGGTATTCGCCCCCAGGATACGCTAGCACGCCAATATGAGATAAAAATCGGCGAACGCGGTGGTATCGTGGTTGATAATCACTGTTTAACATCTGAGCCAGATATCTATGCCATCGGTGAATGTGCCCTGTGGAATAACTTCATTTTTGGTTTAGTTGCCCCAGGCTACACCATGGCACGCGCTGCAGCGAGCCACATTACGGGTGGCGATGTAGAGTTTTTAGGCGCAGATATGAGCACCAAGCTGAAACTTATGGGCGTTGAAGTGGGCTCTATTGGCGATGCTCATGCTCGTATACCTGGAGCGCAAACCTATATTTATGAAAACCAGCCTGATGGCGTGTATAAAAAAATGGTAGTTAACCATGAGCAAAGCGTTCTACTTGGCGCAGTGTTGGTCGGCGACACCGGTGATTACGACACGCTTCTGCAATATGCGTTAAATGGTATTGACCTACCTGAGCATCCTGAAAGCTTGATATTGCCCGCCTCTGGCGATGCGCCAGCAGTTGGCTTAGGCGCTGATGCGCTGCCTGAAACCGCGACTATCTGCTCATGTCACAACGTATCAAAAGGCGACATTATCGCTGCTTTTGATGGCGGAGCATGCGATTTAGCCAGTGTTAAATCATGCACCAAAGCCAGCACTGGTTGTGGTGGGTGTTCGGCGTTACTCAAAACTGTGGTCGACAGTGAATTGGGCAAACGCGGCGTAGAAGTGAAAAAAGACATTTGTGAGCATTTTGCTTATTCCCGCCAAGAGCTTTACCACATGGTTAAAGTGGGCAAAATTCAAAGCTTTGACGAGTTGATTGAAAAACACGGTCACGGTTTAGGATGCGAAATTTGTAAGCCCGCTGTGGGCTCTATCATGGCGTCAGTGTGGAATGACTTTGTGTTAGAAAAGCCCCACGTAGCCTTGCAAGATACCAACGATACATACTTAGGCAATATGCAGAAAAACGGTACCTACTCGGTAGTGCCACGTATTGCTGGTGGTGAAATCACCCCAGACAAACTGATTGTATTGGGTCAAGTCGCGAAAAAGTACAACTTGTATACCAAAGTCACAGGTGGTCAACGTATCGATTTGTTTGGCGCGCGAGTAGAGCAGCTGCCCCCCATCTGGGAAGCCTTAATCGCTGCCGGCTTTGAAACCGGTCATGCCTATGCTAAATCGTTACGTACCGTTAAGTCTTGTGTGGGCAATACATGGTGTCGTTACGGTGTACAAGATTCCGTAGGGCAAGCTATCGATTTAGAGAACCGCTATAAAGGTCTACGTGCGCCGCACAAAATAAAATTTGGGGTGTCAGGTTGTACCCGTGAGTGCGCAGAAGCCCAAAGTAAAGACATTGGGGTTATCGCCACTGAAAACGGTTGGAACTTATACGTCTGTGGTAATGGCGGTATGAAACCTCGTCATGCGGATTTATTTGCCACTGATTTGGATGATGCCACTTTGGTTAAATATATTGATCGTGTGTTGATGTTTTATGTGGCCACCGCGGATCGTTTACAGCGCACCTCAGTATGGTTAGAGAACCTCGAAGGCGGGTTAGGGTATTTGCAAGATGTGGTTATCAACGACTCCCTGGGCTTAGGTGAAGAGCTCGAGCAACAGATGCAACACATCAAAGATACCTACCAATGTGAGTGGAAAACAGCCATCGAAGATGAGTCCTCACGTAAACGTTTCCGTCAATTCGTCAACAGTGAAGAAAGCGATAAGAATGTCGTGTTTGTACAAGAGCGCGCGCAAATTCGACCCGCGACAGAAGCGGAATTAGAAACCCTTGCTAAATCAGGCAAAGGTACAGAGCAAATTATCGATGTCGTCGAGTTGGCGTAAGGAGTCAGTTATGAGCACAGAACAAAATTGGACAGATATTTGTCACTTTAATGACTTGGTCGATAACTCAGGCGTATGTGCGCTAGTGAAAGAGCAACAAGTGGCCATTTTTAAAGTTCTCGAGAAAGGGCAGGCGCATTTTTACGCCATCAGTAACTGGGACCCCATCGGTAAAGCGAATGTTTTGTATCGCGGTTTGATTGGTTCAGTGGCGGACAAAACCGTGATTATTTCGCCCTTGTACAAACAGCGTTACTGTTTAACAAGCGGTGAATGCCTAGACGATGAAGCGCGCAAAGTCAGTGTTTATGACGTGCGTGTTGAGGGCGATAAGGTTCAACTAGCGGTGGCGTAATGCCACCTTAGTGCCGCCTACTAGTTAATTTTTCAAAAGGCCCTACTACATGATAAACCCAACCAGCGCTTCCCAGCCCTCAGTTCAAGGAGCGTGTTCAAAGCTAAGCACCACAACTTGCCCTTATTGCGGAGTAGGGTGTGGTGTAGACGTTACTAGTAACGTCGAGGGTGACAGCGAACAACTTGTGAGCGTTCAGGGCACGGCTAGCCATCCGGCTAACTTTGGGCGCTTATGCGTTAAAGGCAGTAAGCTAGCTGAAACCAATGTTAAGCAAGGTCGACTCATGACTCCTATGGTTGATGGCCAGCGGGCTCAATGGGACGCTGCTATTAGCACCGTGGCCAACAAATTTGCCAGCCTTATAGAGGAGCACGGGCCAGACTCAGTCGCATTTTATGTGTCAGGGCAGTTATTGACCGAAGATTATTACGTCGCCAACAAATTAATGAAAGGCTATATCGGTAGCGGCAACATAGATACCAACTCACGTTTATGTATGTCTTCTGCGGTGGCTGCCTACAAACGTGCGTTTGGTGCTGATACCGTACCTTGTAGCTACGAAGATTTAGAGTTAACTGAATTATTGGTGTTGGTGGGCTCAAATGCCGCATGGACACATCCAGTATTGTTTCAACGCATTGAGCGCGCCAAAAAGCTCAACCCTAATATGCGTCTGGTGTTCATTGACCCTCGGCGCACGGCAAGTTGTGAGGCTGGGGACTTACACCTACCCATTAAACCAGGCACCGATGTGGCGTTATTCAATGGCCTAGTTCACTATCTTGAGCAAAATAAGCACCTTAATACAGATTACATTGCTGCTTTCACCGAAGGTTTTGATGACACCATTACCGCCTGTGAAAGCTGGACTCTAAGTGCGGTTGCCGAATATTGTGATGTTAACCAGAGCTTAATTGAGCAGTTCTATCAGCTGTTTGCAGGCAGCGAGTCAGCAATCAGTTTTTATTCAATGGGGGTGAACCAATCTAGCAGCGGTGTTGATAAAGCCAATGCTATTATCAATTGCCATCTAGCCACGGGCAAAATAGGTCGTGAAGGCTGTGGACCGTTTTCTATCACGGGGCAGCCAAACGCAATGGGTGGTCGTGAAGTCGGTGGGCTTGCCAATATGTTGGCGTGTCACATGGATATTGGTAATGCACAGCACCGAGCATTAGTAAAAAGCTACTGGCAGTCACCTACCATCGTGCCTGATATTGGTTTGAAAGCGGTGGATATGTTTGACGCCATCGAGCAAGGCAAGATTAAAGCCATTTGGGTAATGGCAACGAACCCTATGGTGAGCATGCCCAATAGACATAAAATCAAAGCCGCTTTAAACAAATGTGAAATGGTGGTGGTTTCAGATTGCGTGGCAAACAATGACACCATCGCAATGGCTGACGTGGTACTGCCTGCCACTGGTTGGTCAGAGAAAAACGGTACGGTTACTAACTCAGAACGCAGGATTTCACGCCAGCGGGGCTTTTTGCCACCCACAGGGGAAGCACGTCATGATTGGCAGATAATCTGCGACGTGGCGAAAAAAATGGGTTTCAGTAACGGTTTTAACTATGCCAACCCAAGTGAAATTTTCGACGAATATTGTGGCTTAACCGCAGAGCAGAATAACGGTAGCCGAGATCTTGATTTATCTGGCCTATGCGGGCTAACGCAAAAACAGTACGACAACCTTGCACCAATTCAATGGCCGGTAAACAAAGCCAACCCTGACGGGGTAAAGCGCATGTTTACCGACGGTCGCTTTTTCACCGCAAGCCAAAAAGCCCAGTTCATTGCTATTGAGGCTAAAGGCCCTGAACAAGCAACCACGACTGAATTTCCGTTTGTGCTTAATAGCGGGCGCGTTCGCGATCAGTGGCACACCATGACGCGCACAGGCACCAGTGCCGATTTAACCAGCCATGTGGCCCATGCTAGCGTGGCACTAAACAATGTTGATGCGTCCAAATTACAGGTGAAAGAAGGCGACTTATTGGCGCTATCGTCACAAGTCAGCACCAGCTTAAGTCAAGTCATATTGCCGGTGAAAATAGATGATGGGCAGCGTAACGGCGAGTTTTTCGCACCCATTCACTGGAGCGAGCAAAATCATGCGGCTGCCAATATCAGCCATTTATACACAGATGCTAACGATCCCATTTCTGGCCAACCTGAATTAAAACACGCTGCCATTAACGCGCTAAAAGTCGAGTTTTTCCATCATGGTCACATCTTTATTACACAGCATCTTGAGGGCGGCCACGAGCAACGCCAAGCTGTGATAAACAAGCTGTGTTCGATATTTGATTACTGGCGCCTGACCAAGATAGCGGGCGGCGAGATGCTAACATTTGCTCATGGTCGTGTTCCTTCACCGCGGATTGAAAGCGACAGCCTAGCGTTTGATTTAAAAGAGTTTATTCAATCAAGTATCAGCGCCAAGTATATTTGGGCTGCGCGCAAAGGCTATACCCAGCAAAGCGCTTATGCGTTAACGGGTGATAGATTACAGTTTGCTGCATTTAGTGACATAAATATCCTACAGGATAACGCGCTTTGGTTAAGTGCTTTACTCGCAGCAGACAGCTTGAACGTTGAGCAAACAACCGCCTTGTTGCGCGGCGAGCCAGACGAGCAATTTAACCAAGGTCGCTTGATTTGTAGCTGCTTTAAAGTGGGCATCAACCCGATCAATGAAGAAATAGCCAAAGGCTGTAACAGCGTTGATGGATTAGGCGAAAAACTAAAATGCGGAACAAACTGCGGGTCATGTAAAAGCGAGTTACAACAGTTGATCAATGCTCGCGAGCACGACAATGCAAATAGCGCCGGTCATACGCCTGTTTTAGACACAGTTAACGACGCTTCGCTTTCTAAGAAACCCCAACAAAATCAGATAACATTTAGCGGTGAGCGTATCGCTGTGGAGACCCAATTATGAACACCCCAACTAGCGTTTTCTCACATGTGAATAGTTTTCTGCCACAGACATTGAGTCAATTTTTGGCGCAATTTTTTAAATTCAATCTGAATTCGCCACAAGCGCGCTCATTTGATGCAACAAAAGGACTAAATTCTGGGTTACGCACTGGGCTGAAAAACCTAGATTACAGCGCAAATAGGGCGAGCGCCAAAGGTGGTGTAGGGCATGTTCACCTTATTGGCTCTGGCCCTGGTGATGCAGAATTACTCACGGTTAAGGCTTATCGGTTACTGCAAAGTGTCGATGTGGTTATGTACGACTGGCTGGTCAATCCGGATATTCTAGACATGATCCCAGCGCATGTAGAACGTCGTTTTGTTGGTAAAAAGTGCGGCGAGCACAGCATGAGCCAAGTACAGATAAGCGAACTGTTAGTCAGTGTGGCCAAAGAAGGCAAAACCATTGCGCGCTTAAAAGGCGGTGATCCAGCCATATTTGCCAGAGCAGCTGAAGAATGCGATTTACTGACCAAGCATCAGATCCCATTTAGCATAGTACCTGGCATTACTGCGGCATCTGGCGCATCTGCTTACGCCGGAATACCTTTAACCCACAGGGATTGCGCCCAATCAGTGCGCTTTATCACTGCGCATTTAAAAGATGCTGCATTACAACCAGATTGGCAAAGCTTGGTTAATGGCGCTATGCCAGATGCCAAAGGCAAAAACGCTGAAACGCTGGTATTTTATATGGGACTACGACGGGTTGAATCGATTATGCAACAGCTGCAGTCTCATGGTTTACCTGTTGACATGCCAGTGGCGATCATCGATAAAGCCACCAGTACTCAACAGCAGGTCTGCATAGGGCAGGTGAAAAACATCGCACAGCGCTTAGCATGTCGCCATTTTACTGGGCCTGCGATTATTATAGTGGGTGAAGTGGTCAGTAAGCGTCAAAGAGTCGTTTCTTATCACCAACAAGACGGTTTACAATGCCAAACACACAATGAAATTGACAATGCGCTTGCGCAGTCTTTTTAACGTTATTGGTGTTTTGAGTGCAAAATGTACGGCAGTGAGGTTTTGATATGCGCTATACGCTTATCTATTACAGCAGAGCAATGAAAGCTCAAGGCGTAGTGCTGTTGGCACAAGACACTTGAAACACCGTTAGAAGACATCGACGCGTCGCATTTATAAAGGCACCACAAGCCTGTAGGCACTTTTACATCCATGAGAACAAACAGCAACACGCTACATCCCACACAATTTAAAGAGTTTATTCGTATTATTGGCCGCGGCCAACGCGCTGGTGGCACCCTGAGTCAGGGGCAAGCGTACCAAGCCATGAAAATGCTTATCAATGATGAGATCACGCCTGAGCAAAAAGGCGCTTTTCTGATGCTACTTCGCGTACGCGAAGAAACGGCAGAAGAATTGGCCGGCTTCATTCAAGCCTTTCGCGAGGTGAATAACCCACAGATAACGGCGCTGCCGATTGATATTGATTTAGGTTGTTATGCAGGGAAACGCCGCCACTTACCTTGGTTTTTGTTAGCCGTTATTGCTCTAGGTCAGCAGGGGAAAAAAGTGTTTCTGCACGGTACCCACGAGCCAGATTCAAACCGATTATATTTAAAAGACGTATTACCCCAGCTAGGGATTGAGCCAGCCAGAAACGCCGCTCATGCGGGTGAGCAATTAGACGCATTGGGTTTTAGTTATATGGACTTAGCCGACATTAACCCCAAGCTTGATGACATGATCCAACTACGCGGCCAATTTGGGCTGCGCTCATGTGCTAACACACTTGCTCGTATGTTAAATGCCAGCCGAGCTCCCAATAGCTTACAGGGTGTTTTTCACCGAGACGTAGATATCAAGCATAGCCGCTGTGCCAAGCTAGTTTATGAGCAAACACCGACCAGTCTAGTTAGCATAATGTGTTTTCGCGGTGAAGGAGGGGAAGTGGAGTACAACCCTGAGCGCGATGTCACCTTACATCTTTGTCAAGCAGGCCGCGAAACCACAATAGACGTGCCGGCACTTTTGTCTCATTGGGTGACGAAGCCGAAAACACTAGAGGTGAAACAGTTAGTCGATGTGTGGCAGGGCAGTGATGACAACGCGTATGGCACTCATGCTATTTTGGGCAGCTTGAGCTTGATGTTGATACTAACAGACAACCTCAGCCTTGAAGACGCTAAATATCGCGCCGAGCAATGCTGGCAAGGGCGCAATAAAAACTGGCCATTTACCTTGCCCGTTAAAAAAGACGCTGCAAGCTATCAAACCACGGGCACCCACAAAGCGCATTAAGACTTGGAGTTGTTGTCAATCAAGGTGTGCGGGGTAAGAGCTTGTTCGATGGCCTCGCATCCTTCATCATCCTATTGATTTACATACTCTATTCACCCAGCAGGATGCCTTTAGCAACGGGCTCAGGAATGCTCCGGGCAACAATGTTCGTAAAGCTTTCGTAAGCGCTTTGTCCCTAAGGTTCTACAAAGTGTGTATATCATATTAAATCTCATATTCTAACTCGCCTTGCATGGCTACAGATATCGAGTAATTTATTATGCGTTTATTTTTTGTGCAACCCATTGCACTTTCATGGTGCGCCTGCCCATTTTCGAACGTGCAATCTTAATTCAAATCAAAATATTTGAATTAAGTTATTGATATAATTTAATTTATTTTTTGGCGTAGGCTTTGCACACGGTTGTTACTTAGATCAGCATGTTACTCACTCAGGAATTTCCGTTGATATCCACAGCAAAAAGCCAAACGCGAATATCGCCCAATGAGCAGCTAAACATCTTGCTGATAGATGAGAATGTTCAGCGCGCCGAGTCCATCGTTACGGCGCTTGGAAACTCCCGTTACAAAGTGAGTCATTTAGCCTGTTCTCAGGCTGGGCTTTTGAAGCAGGTAGACAAAATTCAACCTGACATCATAGTGATTGATATCGAATCACCTAATCGAGATATGTTAGAAAGTTTGCACACCATTTCTCACTATAACCCTAAACCTGTGGTGATGTTCTCGTCGCAGCAAGATACAGAAACGATTAATCTATCAGTGCAATCTGGCGTGAGTGCTTACGTGGTTGGGGATATAGATCCCGAGCGCGTTAAACCGATTTTGGATGCCGCGGTGGCTCGGTTTAAAGCATTTCACAAACTCAAAGATGAATTGGACGATACCAAGCATCAGCTTGAATCGCGCAAAAGCATCGATTTAGCCAAACGTTTATTGATGAAGACAAATAAAGTGAGTGAAGAGCAGGCATTTCATAGCATGCGTAAGACCGCTATGGATACAGGCCAGAAGCTCGAAGATGTAGCCAAGACAATCGTTTCCATGCTGCGCTCGTTCGAAAAAGGTAATGAAAATGATTAAACCAGAACAACCAAATATTACGCTTGGGTTTATCCCTCTCACCGATTCAGCCCCCCTTATTGTGGCCAAAGAGCTAGGCTTTTTCGAGCAATGGGGCCTTGACGTATCGCTGCAAAAACAAAATTCTTGGGCAACCCTCAGAGACAAGCTCCATGCAGGTGTGTTAGACGCGGCGCAAATGCTTGCGCCTATGCCAATTGCCAGTGCTTTAGGGCTTGGCGCGCCACCAGCAAATGTGATCACGCCTTTGGTACTCAGTTTAAATGGCAATGCCATCACTCTTTCAGAAAGTTTGTTGCAAGAAATACTCAAAGAAAATGATCTAACTAATGTCACGCTACCTATGGCAGGCTACTTGTTGCAGAACGTGGTAGAGAAACGTAAGCATCAGGGGTTATCTAAACTGAAATTCGCTACGGTTTTTCCTTATAGCTGTCATTACTACCAGCTAAGGGATTGGCTCAAAGCGGCAAAAGTGAGTTTAGACGACGTTGAAATGTTAGTCGTGCCGCCTGTCAGCATGGTTGAATGTTTGAAAAACGGTGATATTGACGGCTTTTGCGTCGGCGGCCCATGGAATGCCAAAGCGGTACGCGCAGGCATTGGCATTACGGCGCTAACGTCGTTCGATATCTGGCAAGATTCGCCAGAAAAGGTGTTAGGCTTACTAGATAGTTTCAACAAAAAACATCCTAATACGGTATTGGCGTTATGTGCAGCTCTGAAGCAAGCGTGTGCTTGGCTCGAATCTGTGCCCAATCGTTTTGAAGCCGCTAGATTACTTTGCCGACAAGAATACTTAAATGCTGAACTTGATGTAATTGCGCCGTCATTACTCGGCAGTTGTTTAACGCACAAGTCGCTGCCTCCGCGCAGTATTCCTTCTTACAATCAATTTTCTGTGAGCAATAATGGTTGCATTAATCAGCCTGAGTTGGTGCGTGGAGAATGGTTAATCAAGCATATGGTCAGCGCTGGGCAAATACCGCCACATGTGACGATTCCACTTGATTTGGTCGCTAAAGTCTTCAGGCCTGATATTTACCAAAAAATGCGCCTGCTGATTGAAGATCAAGGCGTGCAGTTCTATCGCCGCTCCGGTTAGTACGTTCTAATAAACAGAACTAAAATTGCTAAATAATGCAATTTTCATTCGCTTAAATAACCATATACTGCATTCAAATCAGTCAGCAATGGGAGTTTCAGGTGAAAAACGTATTAGTGCTAAATGCCAGTTTACAAGGCGACAACGGTAACTCAAGTCAATTGACCAGTGAGTTTGTGACACAACTGCGGCAAACTGAGAGTATCAAGGTGGAAAAGGTGGATTTAAATGCCTTAAATCTGCCGCATTTAAGCGCTCAAGAGATGCAAACGTGGAGCATGCTCAGCGATAATATGACTCCAGAACAAGCCACTCTCACAGCCTATTCTAATGATTTATTGGCACAATTAGAGCGCAGTGATGTGATAGTGGTGGGCATGCCTATGTATAACTTTACCATTCCATCTACGTTTAAAGCGTGGATTGACCGAGTCGCAAGAGCAGGGCGCACATTTAGCTATACCTCAGAGGGCCCTAAAGGACATTTACAGGGCAAAGCCGTGCATATATTCGCTGCGCGGGGCGGTATTTACCAAGGCACAGATAACGATACCCAGACACCTTACTTACGCCTCGTTTTTGGCCTTATGGGGATAACAAATGTGAACTTTGTTTATCTTGAAGGACTGAACATGGGACAAGAGCATGCGTTAACCTCATGGCAAAATGCCCGTGAAAGTATGGCCGCATTAGTGCCTGTCATCGCCTGATAAAGACGTAATGTTTAAATAATCACAAGTCTCACCTTTACGTTCGAACAACGTAGAACTAGTCCTTTTAAAATTCGCCCAAAGGGAATATCCGAGCGGGTTTTGTCCTGAGTTATCGGTTTTTGAAAATGAACAGCTATTACTGTGCACCGATAGTTTGTTCAAAATCCGCTGGGTGAATTATGAGAGGGCGATTATTTATAGGAGTATGTCTGAATATCAAGATGACTTCTTAAAGAATCTGCACAAGTCGGCGTCTACTGCTTCTGCCGGAACTTCTGTGACAGGAAGCAGAGCCGATTATGATTCAAGCTTATTGGCGCTATAGCTTTAGGGTATTTTCCACGGTTTCAATAAATTGCGGATCTGTCGGTTTGGTTGATGAGGCATAGGCGTTGACCAAATTTCCGTTTTTATCCATCAAATATTTATAGAAGTTCCACTTAACGGTCGTGCCGGACTTCTTCGCCAGCATACGATAGAGTTGGTCAGCATCACGACCGCGCACAGGCATGGCTTCGAACATCGGGAATTCAACGCCATATGTGAGCTCACATAGCTCAGCCGTTTTACCTTCATCTTTGTCTTCTTGATTGAAATCATGTGAGGGAAAGCCCAAAACCACCAAACCTTGCTCTTTGTATTTACTGTATAACGCCTCTAAGCCTTTAAATTGCGGGGTAAAACCACAGTAACTCGCGGTGTTGACGAACAGTACCGTTTTGCCTGCATAGGCTTCACACAGATTGACTGTGTCTTGGGAGTTGAGTTTGCGCTTAACAAACTTTAATAAATCAGGACATTCTGCGCTGTAAGCCATGTTACAAAAGAACATAAGGCAGGTAATAGCAAGTAACTTCTTCATGGAAACCTCGTGTGTTTTCTACATAGTCAGCATATCTACTACGTTTGCTTTAATTATTATAGCGTCGATTATAACGCTGACTATTTTGTAAGTGTGTCTGTATAGCAGTTTAATTTGATTGATTTTGCGTTTAAAGTAAATTGTTATTCAAAAAAATTAAAAAAATCCGCAGGAAAAACAATAATGTATAATTTTTCTAAAACACTGCTGGCAGTACTCATTGCTACCAGTGTGTTCGCTTGCAGTACCACCTACACGACAGATACACAACCACAGCCAATCATCAATAAAAGTGATGCTGAACCCCCCGTCGCTAATAAAGCGTTAATCGAGCCGTCGCCAAGTACGATTGCAAGTAAACACGCTACACCGGGTGACAATACTCTTACCCTTGAACAGATTATGGCCGATCCAGATTGGATAGGTAGGCAACCGTTAATCAGTTATTGGGGAGATGACAGTCAATCGGTTTTTTATACCCGTAAAGCGCAGGGCTCACCGGTAACACAGTTGTGGCAGCTTCACAGCGGCACTCTTTCGCAAGGCAAGAGTGCCGATGAGGCGAAAAAAGTTGAATTAGCCCAATTGCACAACGTTAGTGATGGTAACCGTGTCACTAATCTACAAGGCACCTATTCTGCTTGGGTATTTGAGGGCAATATTTTTATTAAATCCCTCAGCGGCAGCGGGCAACACCACGTGCGCCAATTGACCCAAGACGGAGATGGCCCGCGCCAAATCCAATTTTTAACCGATGGGCGCCTTGCTTACCAGCGAGGAAACAACTTGATCAGCTTAGATCCCAGCAATGGGTTCTCGCAAAAGTTAGCCACTTGGGAGTTCAGTGAAGCACCGGTCGCCAATGAAAAACCAGCTGATTACATCGCCGAGCAGCAAATTGCATTAATCGATTATGTGGCTAAAAAGCGCAGCGAGCGACAAGCTAAGTTTGCTCAGCAAGCCGCACTTGCAAAGCAAAACAGCACCTTGGCACCAGAAGCTTTTTATTTCAGCAACGGGGATGAACTCGTGTCGGCTAGCGTTTCCCCTAATGGGAAATGGGCATTGTTAGCGACGACTGTCACGCAAAAAACACGCAGCGACGATGACTTGATGCCTGCTTACATTGGTGAAGACGGGCGCATTGAACGTAAAGAGGTGCGCCAACGTGTCGCAGATGCCAAGCCCGTTAATCATCAACTGTGGTTGTTAGACTTAACCACTCACAAAAAACATGCCCTGAGCTACCAAAGCTTGCCGGGCTACAACGAAGACGTGCTAGCTGAGGTCAAAAGAGAGAATGCTGAAGCTGCAGGCAAAAGCTATCAGACCAACCGCTTACCACGTGATATTGTGCTAATGAGTGATTGGTCGTGGACCCAAGGCGCTATTCAATGGCATGAAAGTGGCGAACAGGTCGCCATTATGGTTGAAGCGTGGGACAACAAAGACCGCTGGCTTGCGACTGTTGATTTGAAGAAGCATAGCTTGGTTAACCAAGAGCGTTTACATGATGATGCATGGATTAACTATCGCTTTAATAGCTTCGGGTGGCTGCACAATTCTGAACAATTGTATTATCTGTCTGAAAAGTCTGGATATGCGCATTTGTATGTCAAGCCACTAAACGCAAACGCAACAGCATTGACCTCAGGACGCTTCGAAGTCAATGACCTGACCCTTACAAAAAGCGACGAGTATCTTTATTACAAAGCTAATCAGAAGCATCCAGGCATTTACGAAATCTACCGTGTTAATATAAATAGCGGGAAAATTGAAGCCTTGACTGATTTAAATGGCATGACCGATTACGCATTAAGTCCAGATGAAAGCAAACTGTTACTAACCCATTCAACGCTGACAATGCCACCTGAACTGTACGTTCAAAATGCCACACCCGGGGCACCTGTAACACGTTTGACCCATACCATAAGCGAAGCATTTTTAGCCATGGGTTTTGCGGCACCGGATATTGTGCCAGTCAAATCGAGCCACACCACACAACCCATCTTCTCGCGGGTTTATCAACCGGCAGGTAATGCCAGCAACGAGAGCGCAGGCAATGAAAAGCGCCGCGCTGTGATCTTCAACCATGGGGCAGGGTATTTACAAAATTCGCATTTAGGTTGGTCAGGTTATTTCCGTGAATTCATGTTCCATAACATGTTGGCCCAACAAGGTTATGTAGTGATGGACATGGATTATCGTGCCTCAGCAGGCTACGGGCGAGACTGGCGTACTGCGATTTATCGTCATATGGGCAAACCTGAGATTGATGACCTACGTGATGGCATAAATTGGTTGGTGGAAAACGCTAATGTGGATCGTGAACGCATCGGCACCTATGGCGGCTCTTACGGTGGTTTTATGACCTTTATGGCGCTCTTTACACAGCCTGACTTGTTCCAATCTGGCGCAGCCCTTCGCCCAGTGACTGACTGGGCTCATTATAATCATGGTTACACCTCTAACATATTAAACATGCCCGGTGTAGACCCCATCGCCTATGAACGCAGCTCACCGCTTTACTTCGCAGAAGGCTTGGAAAAGCCATTGCTGATCAATGCGCCCATGGTGGACTCAAATGTGTTTTTTCAAGACACAGTGCGTTTGGTACAACGTTTAATCGAACTTGAAAAACAAAATTTCGAAACAGCGATTTACCCAGTGGAATCACATGGTTTCGTACAACCTAGTTCATGGCTTGATGAATACCGCCGTATCTACAAGTTGTTTGAAACGACTTTGTAACACTGTGGCTGAAGCCTTTACCTGCAGCGTTTAACAGTAAGCCCAGCTATACTCGCTGGGCTTTTTACTTTTTAAGCAGATTGATAATCTGCTTGCCTTACACGGGCTTTCTGGTAATTTCGATGCCAAATTTATTTGATGGCTCAGTAAAGACTCGTAAGAGTCAATTATCAAAACCGATTACCAGAGCCCATAAGCAGAACTAAACGTCAGAGATAAAAAATGCCAAAAGCCAGTGAAGTAAAAAAGAACGCCGCCATTGAACATAACGACAAAGTCTATGTGGTTAAAGATATCAATAAATTAACCCCAAGCGGTCGCGCCGGCGCCAGTCTTTACCGTATGCGTTTGTACGAAGTGACCACTGGCGCAAAAGCAGACGAAAGTTTTAAAGCCGACGAAATGATCAAAACCGCTGATTTTGTGCGCCAACCTGTGACCTTTTCTTATATTGATGGTGACGAATACGTGTTCATGAATTCAGAAGATTACACGCCTTACAACATCAATAAAGAAACCATCGAAGAAGAGTTGCTGTTTATCGCCGAAGACACCACGGGTTTGCAAGTGATGATAGTCAACGGCTCCGCTGTGGGCATTGAGCTACCACCCAATGTAGAGTTGGTGATCACCGAGACTGACCCTTCTATCAAAGGTGCCTCAGCCAGCGCTCGGACTAAGCCTGCTACATTAAGCACGGGCTTAACGGTGCAAGTGCCTGAGTATATCTCAAGTGGTGAGCGCATTAAGGTCAGCACCAGTGAGCACAAATTTGTAAGCCGCGCTGACAAATAAACTGTTAAATACAGTCACGAAAAAGCCCGCTGAGCGTATGCTCCGCGGGCTTTTTTATATGTAAAAAAGTGAAAATAGATATTGCTCCATCTACAGAATGCCACATTTTTTAAGTTAACAGTGGCTATTCTTGTGGTGCAAATGCGGCAAACACTTCATCACCCGTCATCATTTTAGTTTGATTCGCAAACTCATAATAGTTGGGCTTTTGATCGCTGAAAATTTGGCAATTAAACTCAACTTTGACTTCCTCTGGTATGTCGAATAACCCCACAGGCATGATGTATTGCTGGTTTTCTTTTAAGCGGTAAAAAAGGTGGCTACCGCAGTGGCGGCAAAACCCGCGCTGTGGCCAATCGGATGAGTCAAATACGCTAACGTCATCCACAGAGGTCAAAGTGACGTGTGTACCGCAATCAATGCCCAGCAGAGGGCCACCACCCCAATTACGGCACGATGAACAGTGACAGGCTTCCATATGGGGTTTGACATCGCTCACCTCGATTTTTATCGCCTTGCAAAGGCAATGTCCCGTTAGGTTTATCGCTTGGCTCATGTTATTTCCTTAGGCAGTTTCATGGTGCAGTACTCTAGTGTGCAGTGGGAATGAAACCACAAGCTTAGCCGTTTTTTTGCTGTTTGATAAGTGAACAGATAATGACTAGGAGTCCGCAAAAAGCCCCAAATAAGTGTGCATCAATGGCCACGCTTGCATCAATTAGCTCGGCGATACTCCCACTTGGCCCCGCGATTTGTTCGTTCGCTATTTTGGCCCATACACCTACCATTAAGATCCAGCCGCTAGTTACGTCGTACTTGATATCCTGGTAGGCGCCCCACACAAAAACACCGTGTAAAATGCCTGATAGCCCCACATACCATTGCATTTCTGGTTCAAAATAATAAATCCCTGCACTGACTCCGAACGAGAATAACCCCAACATTAGCAAGTAATGAGCGGTGCGATAATACTGACCGTGCAGTGACCAGAGCAAAACCACCGCAGCGAGGTTAAGCAGGAGGTGATTGAAGTTGGTGTGTAAAAAATTACCTGTCAGTACCCGCCACCATTGACCTTGGCTTATGGACTCACGGTCAAACGCTAACCACATGCTGCTAGAGGGCTCAGCGATAAAAAGCATACTCGCGATGACACAAATTATGATCGGCCCAAGGGAGTGGGGCAAAGCGTAGGGTAGTCGTAACATCAAGGGCTCTCAACTAGGGTTTAAGTAAATAGGTATTTTAGGTACAGCGCAACATCTTACCCACAAGCGCTAAGCAAGTCATGGTAGGTCGACGTCTTTGACTAATTAGTCTGCTGTATAGAAAACAGACCTTTCGCAGCACTTCAATACAAGCAGAACGGCTCTAGGTCTAACTTGTTGCACATGATTAGCAAATTAGGCGTGCTACAGCGCAAATATTGCCAAGCCCGTTTTAATTGGCGTATCCTAAATAGTGTTAATCATCTAGGCAAATAACGAATATTTCTTGCACATGCAATGACTTACATCGACTGCCTATGGCTTTCGATGCCGATCAGGCATTATAAATATCGCCAACGCTCACAAATAAGGAACTCGGAGCATGCAAGTAGATAAATTAATGTCAGCAGAAGTGGTGAGCATCAATATGGACGATACGTTAGCTCACGTCAGGGTACTTTTTGAACATCATCGATTTCACCATTTGTTGGTGGTAAACCAGGGCGAGTTAGTTGGCATTATTTCGGATCGCGATTTACTTAAAGCTATCAGCCCTGCTGTCGGTACGGCATCAGAGACAAGTAAGGACTTAGCGTATTTGAAAAAGCCTGCTCATCAGATCATGACTCGCAACCCTGTTTGTTTATCTCCCAAAAGTGGCTTGCTCGATGCGATTAAAGCCTTCAATCGATACTCAATTTCTTGCTTGCCTATCGTCAATGTAAATAACAAGCCCATAGGGATCTTAAGTTGGCGTGATATTTTTAAATTTATTGAGCATAACCAGTTAGAGAAATCTCATCGCAAGCAATAGTGTCATTATCAATGGAGCAGCGTAATTAACGAGGTGCCTGAGCACGCGCGATTGCTCTTGCGTGACTTTCCCGTAATGGAAGTGACTTAAAAGGGCTGATATCGCTACCCCCTGTGTGCCTTGGGGAACGGCGCCCATAGCTGTTTTACTTACGGCGCCTGCGATGCGCAATACCTGCCCAATATATTCTTTTTTATCGGCTTGGCGTCTTGCCCAAGCAAACATCAAACAATGTATTTTAGTATGCCAATACGTTGAGTTTTGACCCAGTACATGGGCATGCTCCAGGTGGATAAATTCCTGTGAATAATCGCCTTTATGACGAGCTTTTAATGCTTTTGCCAATTCCTTTAGCACCACAAATCGGATGTTTTTTCTAAAGTTAGTTTTCATTTTATTCCTGTTATATGCTGGGCTGTCAATGCACATTAGGCTAAATGGGTCGTCTTGTGCAAGATATAGGTTTGGCACTGATTGAATGGCATGAACGCTTCTAAGCTTTTAGTCAGCGCTTGTTGAAACGCATCGACCTTACGTAAACTTGCTTCAAGCACTAAATGATGAATGTGCAAGACCTTTCCTTTTCGGTCCACTTTACAATCCATTCTGGCAACAAGCTTGGTATCCCATAAAATAGGCAGAGAAAAATAACCGAACTGCCTCTTGTGGGCAGGCACATAGCATTCTAATAAATAGTCGAATGCAAATAGGGTTTGCATTCGCTTACGTTGAATAAGCAAATTATCAAATGGTGACAAAATATGCAGATGGCTGCGCTTTATGGGGGTATTAAGCGCGTCCAATTGGCTGGGTAACGCATAGTAATGCTCGCCTGCTACATCAAGCTCAGTGAGTTCCCCCGCCTCTAACATGGTATTTATGGTCTGTTTTATCCCGGTCTTGGTATTCTTGCGCAAATAGGCTATTTCGTTCGCTTGTCCTAGCCCGTTTGCGCGTAAAAATCGGGTTATCAAAAAACGCCAATAATCTTGTTCGCTGGGTGTTTGTGTATCTACATCGCTGGGTAAAACCCGTTCGGTTAACTCATATACTTTATGAAAATTAACCCGCTCTTTTATCATCAAATCCCCTTGCATAAACAAGTACTCTAACGCTTGTTTGGCAGGTTTGCTCGTCCAGTCTTTCGGTTTTGATTTGAACGCAGTACTTGGGCTCTCGAAATCTTTAGCCATCAAAGGCCCTTCATCGTGAATACGCCTAAGTACTTGAGCCATTAATTTAGGGTTTCTGGGGTACCAATGATCAAGCGTACCGTCTGCCAGTGCGTTTTTGCGCAACAAGCTATAGCGATAATCTTTCATTGGGAGGTATGCAGCCGCGTGGGACCAATACTCGAATGCCTGCTTGTTGGCGATAAGTTGTGTTAGATGGTCACAATGATAATGGGGATTTCTATTCCATAACGTATGGTGGTGGGCGCGCACCACAGCGCTAATGGTATCAATTTGTACATACCCCAAGGCTTTCAAGGCGTGTAAAGAATGGGTTAGTGGATCTCCAGAGCGGCTTTTAGCCGGAAGACCTTGGGCATGCAGCACTAGCTTACGCCCTTGCTGCAACGAAATAGACTCAAGCATAATTTATGTATCTGAGCATATGACCGATGATAGAAGTGTTTTACCCATTAAAGGGCTAAGCAGTAAACAAAGCAAAAGAATCGGTATAAGCATATCTACGTCACTCGACGCTAACTTCGTCTACCTTCCATGCTTTATTGATGCGAACAAGTTTTACCGTGCGTAAATCTTTAACGATCTCACCATTAAGTGTGCCTTCAAAGAATAAGGCTACGCTGGCTTCTTTCGCAAATTCGTTGCGCCCCGCATTGGCTGCGCTAGGCTTAATCTCAACTTTGTCATATGCCATATTAAGTACGTGGCGCTGAACGTTGCGATTGATACGATAAGATTTCATTAAACGAGCTAGTTTAGGACTGGCAAAATCAAGTGCGCTGTCGATATTCTCATCCTCATAGATATGGGTGAAAAACTGCACTGCAGCATATTCAGGAATATTAGTATCCATCATGCCGTATTTACCCGCACCCGTTTTGGTGGTGTCGTCACAGGCGCTAAGTGCAAAAAAGCTGAGTAGCAGGGTAATGAAAGAGAGTGAACGTGATAAATGCATAAATATTCTACATGTTGAAAATAACAATGTTGAGTGTACCTGCGATATATAGAAAGTAAAAGGGAGGCAAAAA
>NZ_BAEP01000002.1 GCF_000315015.1 Paraglaciecola mesophila KMM 241
ATACCGAAGTACACAATTAAGGTTTAAAAAACCTTAATCAATAAACATTTAATCCAATGCGTATTGATTAAGGCTACTTAATCTTTTTGAGCAAAAAGTTCACTTTCTTAGAAAGTGGTGGAGCCAAGCAGGATCGAACTGCTGACCTCCTGCGTGCAAGGCAGGCGCTCTCCCAGCTGAGCTATGGCCCCTCAAATCATTGAGGATTTTCATCTTCGGCCAGTTCGTATTTAGGCTAGGCGGATACCGAGGACGTTTAGCCTGCTAAACGACGAGGTGTCCAACACCGCATAAATGCGAAATGGTAGGCTTGGGCAGACTTGAACTGCCGACCTCACCCTTATCAGGGGTGCGCTCTAACCAGCTGAGCTACAAGCCTCTTGCTCGGTCTTTGTCATTGATACTGCCTTGCTACAGAATTTGCTTGGTCATTAACAGACGTTAACTCCCGGCGACAAATTCTTCGCGGCGTTGTCTCAATAACAAATCCACTTCGCAATATTCTTTCGAACATTGCGACAAGTTGCTTGAATATCCCAAGCACTTCTTTTTTGC
>NZ_BAEP01000001.1 GCF_000315015.1 Paraglaciecola mesophila KMM 241
AACAACCCGAACACCAGCGGTTCGTCCACTCCGGTCCTCTCGTACTAGGAGCAGCTCCCCTCAATCATCCAACGCCCACACCAGATAGGGACCGAACTGTCTCACGACGTTCTAAACCCAGCTCGCGTACCACTTTAAATGGCGAACAGCCATACCCTTGGGACCGACTTCAGCCCCAGGATGTGATGAGCCGACATCGAGGTGCCAAACACCGCCGTCGATATGAACTCTTGGGCGGTATCAGCCTGTTATCCCCGGAGTACCTTTTATCCGTTGAGCGATGGCCCTTCCATACAGAACCACCGGATCACTATGACCTACTTTCGTACCTGCTCGACGTGTCTGTCTCGCAGTTAAGCTGGCTTATGCCATTGCACTAACCTCCTGATGTCCGACCAGGATTAGCCAACCTTCGTGCTCCTCCGTTACTCTTTGGGAGGAGACCGCCCCAGTCAAACTACCCACCAGGCACTGTCCGCAACCCCGATTAGGGGTCAACGTTAGAACATCAAACGTACAAGGGTGGTATTTCAAGGTAGACTCCACCGCATCTGGCGACGCGGCTTCAAAGTCTCCCACCTATCCTACACATGTAGGGTCAATGTTCAGTGCCAAGCTATAGTAAAGGTTCACGGGGTCTTTCCGTCTAGGTGCGGGTACACAGCATCTTCACTGCGATTTCAATTTCACTGAGTCTCGGGTGGAGACAGCGTGGCCATGGTTACACCATTCGTGCAGGTCGGAACTTACCCGACAAGGAATTTCGCTACCTTAGGACCGTTATAGTTACGGCCGCCGTTTACCGGGGCTTCGATCAAGAGCTTCGCTTGCGCTAACCCCATCAATTAACCTTCCGGCACCGGGCAGGTGTCACACCGTATACGTCATCTTTCGATTTAGCACAGTGCTGTGTTTTTAATAAACAGTCCCAGCCACCTTTTCACTGCGGCCGCCATTCGCTTAGAGAGCAAGTCTCATCACAAACAGCGGCGTACCTTCTCCCGAAGTTACGGTACGATTTTGCCGAGTTCCTTCACCCGAGTTCTCTCAAGCGCCTTAGTATTCTCTACCTGACCACCTGTGTCGGTTTGGGGTACGGTTCGATATATCATAAGTTTAGAGGCTTTTCCTGGAAGCAGGGTATTTGCAACTTCAATTCCGTAGAATCTCGTCTCGTGTCTCAGGCATGTAGAATCCCGGATTTACCTAAGATTCAACCCTACACACTTTCACATAGACAACCAACGCTATGCTTGCATAACCTTCTCCGTCCCCCCATCACTGATATACCAAGTACGGAAATATTAATCCGTTTCCCATCGACTACGCATTTCTGCCTCGCCTTAGGGGCCGACTTACCCTGCCCTGATTAGCATGGGACAGGAAACCTTGGTCTTCCGGCGTGCGGGTTTTTCACCCGCATTATCGTTACTCATGTCAGCATTCGCACTTGTGATATGTCCAGCAAACCTCTCAGTTCACCTTCAGCCACTTACACAACGCTCCCCTACCACGCAAAGTAAACTTTGCGTCCGCAGCTTCGGTATATTGCTTAGCCCCGTTACATCTTCCGCGCAGGCCGACTCGACTAGTGAGCTATTACGCTTTCTTTAAAGGGTGGCTGCTTCTAAGCCAACCTCCTAGCTGTCTTAGCCTTCCCACATCGTTTCCCACTTAGCAATAATTTTGGGACCTTAGCTGGCGGTCTGGGTTGTTTCCCTCTTCACGACGGACGTTAGCACCCGCCGTGTGTCTCCCGGATAGTACTCACTGGTATTCGGAGTTTGCAAAGGGTTGGTAAGTCGGGATGACCCCCTAGCCTTAACAGTGCTCTACCCCCAGTGGTATTCGTCCGAGGCGCTACCTAAATAGCTTTCGGGGAGAACCAGCTATCTCCCGGTTTGATTGGCCTTTCACCCCCAGCCACAAGTCATCCGCTAACTTTTCAACGTTAGTCGGTTCGGTCCTCCAGTTGATGTTACTCAACCTTCAACCTGCCCATGGCTAGATCACCGGGTTTCGGGTCTATACCTTGCAACTAAAACGCGCAGTTAACACTCGCTTTCGCTACGGCTCCCCTATTCGGTTAACCTTGCTACAAAATATAAGTCGCTGACCCATTATACAAAAGGTACGCAGTCACAGAACAAGTCTGCTCCCACTGCTTGTACGTATACGGTTTCAGGTTCTATTTCACTCCCCTCACAGGGGTTCTTTTCGCCTTTCCCTCACGGTACTAGTTCACTATCGGTCAGTTAGGAGTATTTAGCCTTGGAGGATGGTCCCCCCATGTTCAGTCAAGATAACACGTGTCCCGACCTACTCGATTTCACTTAAAATTCGCGTTCGTGTACAGGGCTATCACCTTGTATCGCTGTGCTTTCCAACACCTTCCACTCGCTTATAATTAGCTTAAGGGCTAATCCCCGTTCGCTCGCCGCTACTAGGGGAATCTCGGTTGATTTCTTTTCCTAAGGGTACTTAGATGTTTCAGTTCCCCTCGTTTGCCTCATGCAGCTATGTATTCACTGCATGATACCGCCGAAGCGGTGGGTTTCCCCATTCGGACATTTGTGGATCAAAGCATTTTGTCGGCTCCCCACAACTTTTCGCAGACTTACACGTCCTTCATCGCCTCTAACTGCCTAGGCATCCACCGTATACGCTTAGTCACTTAACCATACAACCCCAAATAACCTTCAATATTTGACGTACAAACTCAAGGTTTGCTCTGTATGCGTGACAAGTATTCATTTTCAAATCAGATAGAGTAAGCTCTTAAAGAGTTCTCTTAGTTTTGATTACTTTTATCAGCTTTCCATATTGTTAAAGAACATGTG